>VBIQ01000008.1 GCA_005880985.1 Chloroflexota bacterium | reverse complement strand
TCACCGGAGTCGGTGCTGCCGGCGATGTCGAAGCGGTACGTCCCCTGGCCGACCGTCACGTCGGCGACGAAGTGGCCGGGCTCGAGCCGGCGGATGGGTAGCGCGTGAGCACCGCCGCGCGGCGCGGTGACGGCGATGGAGGCGCTGGTCACCGGAAGCTCGTTGCCCTTCGCGTCGAAGAAGGTGGCGTGGAACTCGTCGGCGCCGGCACGATTCGGGTCCAGATAGTCCTGCACCGTTCGGCCTCCCGACAGATGGATGGTGTAGAGCGTCAGTCCGTTGGCCAGGCGCACCTTGTCGACCTTCGGTGGCACCGGTCTGGGGGTGATCCGCAGCGCGACCTCCGCCGAGGCCGCGCCCCTGGCGACGAGCACCGTGACCCGCCACTCGCCGTCGAGGGACATGTTCGCCCCCCGCGCGGTGTAGGTGCCGGACGCCGATCGGCTCAGGCTCAGGGTGGAGCTGCCGAGGTCGGGCCGGGCCGGGATCGAGAAGCTGAGGCTGACGCCGTCGGCCTGCACCGGCTGCCCGCTGTCGTAGTCGGTGACCCGGGCGACGAAGGTGTTGAACCCCGCCATCCCGGGCGAGACCTCGAGCCGGACGCGAACCGTGGTGCCGTAGTCGCTGCCGCTCACCACCAGCGGCGCCGCCTGACCGGGTGGGGACGGCGAGGCCGCCGCGGAGATCGGCGGCGCGACGTTGACCAGTGAGGAAGCGACCAGGATCGCGGCTCCGGCAGCCATGAGCTCGGTGCCACCGATCCGCCGCAGTCCGCGGAGCGCGCGCGGCGCGCTGGGCACGTTGCGATACCGGTTGATCGCCCCGAGCACCGCCAGGATGGTGATGAGCGCGAGCTTGAGGATGATCAGCTTGCCGAAGGCCGTCGCGGTCAGCCGGTCCCAGGCGCCGACCTCGATGATCGCCCGCGCGATCCCGCTGAGGGCGACGACCACCAGGGCCACGCCGGCAACCGCGGAGAAGCGGCGGACGGCGCGCGCCTTCTCGTCGGAGGGACTGCCGCGCACACCGACGAGCAGCGCCGCCAGGCCTCCGATCCAGACCCCGACGGCGAGGATGTGCAGCCACTGGGCGACGTCATTGAAGAAGACCGGCGACTGCGCCGCTGCGTGACTCGCGGTCACGTCCGCCAGCATCGCGCCCGCCGCCGCCGCGGCGGTGAGCAGCAGCATCGATCGCCGCATCGCGCCTCTCGTGACCATCACCGCCGCCACCGCCGCCGCCGCGATGACGATCGTCACCATCCGCCTGGTGAGGCTGGTTCCCAGCGAGGAGGAGAAGAGCCCGGACAGAGAGACACCCGCGTCGGCGCGCTGCGCCTCGGCCACGAGCGCCGTTCCGATCGCCGCGACCACCCAGGCGATGGGGAGAAGCCCGATCACTGCGCGAGGCGGGACCGCGAAGGTCACCGCCCCCACCACCGCTGCACCAAGCAGGGCGATCAGCCCGGCGAAGAGCAGCCACCGGCCGGCGACGGCCAGCGCCGAGGGCGGTGGGGTACCGATCTGGGCGTTCTGGCCCACCACCTCCGATCCCGGCGACACGCCCACGCCGAAGGCGTACGCGCCGGTGGCGTAGTGGCCGTCCACCGACGACACGGTTCGCCAGGCGACCGTGTAGACCCCCCGCGAGAGCGGCCGTAGCGCCACCTGCAGCTCTCTCGGCTGGCCGGGCACCGCCGTGGTGCGACCGGCGGTCACCGACTGGCTGGAGCTGTCGAGCACGGTGATCGTCGACAGCCGCACATCCGGCTCCTCACCGAAGGTGATGGTGACGACCTTCGGCGCGGTGCTCACCTCTGCACTGGCCGCAGGCTCCGACGTCTGCAGGAGCGCGTGCGCAAACGCCTCGAGGGGGAGCCCGATGGCTCCCCACAAGGCGGCGACCATGACGGTGCCTGCGGCGAGACGCCTGATCATCCGTCAGCCGGCTGCCCGCCTCCGCAGCGCGAGCACCAGGTTTGCACCACCGAGGACAACCGCCAGAGCCAGCCCGATGATCCCGATGATCAGCGCGTGGTCGGCGGTGCCACTCGCCGAGCTTGCCGAGCTCCGTGCGGCGTCGACGCGCGGGAGGGTACGGTCGAGACGGGTGGACACATCTGAGAGGCTCGGCACCTTGGCCGGGAACTCCACGTCGCTGGCACCGGCCACCTCGTTGAAGGTCTTGGGCCCCGCGGTGACGGTCTCGTCGACCGCCTGGCCACCGACGGTTCCCCTGATGTGAAACGTGTAGGCGCCTGCAACGGTGGGAATGAAGTGCATATCGTACTCGCCGGGCATACCCAGGCGGGTGTCGGGATCGGCGGTCGGGACGAGTGGCTGGGCACCCATCTTCTGCTGGCCGAGGCTGACCTCGACGGTCAGGTCCTTGTCGCTGATACCGGTGAATAGATTTCCCTTGTCGTCCTTGACCAGCACCTGGACGGCGTTGTCGAAGCCGACGTACGCCGGCTCATGGACCCAGCCGAGAGCGATGGTGTACTTGCCGAAGGGGTGCACGTCGTGGGCGGACACGCCATGAACGGCAGCGATGCTGATCAGGCCCCCCGCCATGGCGGCGGTGATGCGAACGGCTCTGGATACCAACGATTACTCCTCTACACAGGCGACGGATGACAGCGCGCCGAGGCACAGCCGGCGGGTGTGCGTGCCCGCTGAAACCGGCCGTCAGACCGAGAGGAGTTGCGGTGGTGGCCGGCGCCACAGCTGGCGGCCGAAGAGCTCCAGCGGCGCCGCCATCCAGACGGCGACGGCGACCGTTGCAGACACTGCGCGGTGGACTCGCCGGAGCACCACGCGCAGCAGCGATTCGCAGGCGGCGACGCGTCCCGCACGCCGGCGCACCAGCCGGAACAGCCCCACGGTGAGGACGGCGAGAAGCAGGGCGACTCCCGAGTGAACCAGGGGAGCCGCCCAGTGAGCTCCGGAGACGGCGCCGAGTCCCGGCGCCGATGATCCGGCGACGACCGCCTCCACGTTCTCCTGGACCAGGTAGAGACCGATCTGCAGCAGTGCGACCGGCAGCCAGAGCGCGGCCATGCGAGCGGGAGCCGACGGCACCGTGGTGGCGGGCGCCGTCAGCCGGCTCGGGTGGCGACCGCGCCACGCCGCTGACACCGCCGCGCGAGCCCGGTCGAGCCGGAGCCCCAACTCGGTCCACAGCTGCCAGCAGCGCGCGCCGCCCGCCGCCGCCAGCACGACCAGCAACAGCCCGAGCGGCACCATGTAGGCGTGGACCGAACCGGCAAGAACCTGGCGAAGCCCCGCCGTCCCGTAGACGCGCGCGTACTCCGCGGTGTGACCGACCCAGAGGCCGACGAACGCCAGGAGCACCCCGACGGACGCCCCGGGGCGGAGCCTGCTCCGAGCGAGCATGGTCCGCAGCATAGCCGAGCTCACCGCTCGGCTTCGGGTACGAGAGCGGGCGATCGCTGCGCTACTGTTGCCGGGCTCGCCACGAATTGGGGAGTAGCCAAGCGGTAAGGCACCGGACTTTGGATCCGGTATTCGGAGGTTCGAATCCTCCCTCCCCAGCCTTCCGTATCACACCCCGACGCGACGGTCACCGTTGGTCTGGTATCCGGCGGGCCTGCTCGATCGCCTCGTCGACCTCGGCTCGAGTCGGTCGGCGCTCCACCGCACGCTCCTGACCGTTCTCGTCGACCGTCCACAGATCCCAGCTGTTGCAGACGTGGTAGTCGACACGCCAGGACTCGCCCAATTCCGTCCGGACGCTTCGCCACAGACGGAAGCCCTCCTGGTCAAAGGCCTCGCGGTCGGCAGCGGGCCAGCGCGGGGATGCCGCGGGATCATCAAAGTTCAAGGTCGAGTCGAACCAGTCCGCCCAGCGCTCGAGCCCCTGCCTGGTGTCCGGGCTCAGGGGAACGTCCTCAGGCGCGAGCTCACCGACCTTGTCGCCACCCGAATACCACAGCGGGAAGCAGCGGTAGTCGGCCATGAGCCTGATGTGCCGATTGGGATCGCGAGCGACCATCGCCATCAATGCTACGGCTCGACGCGCCGAGCCTGGTAGAGCTGCGCGCCGGTTGACAGCCGGTCACACGCGCGTCAGTCTCGTCCTTCAGCAGCGAAGCGAGCAGCCGAACACTGGTCGAGTGGTGAGGATCGGATTCGGTCGTCGAAAGGAGGACACTCCTCGGTCGGAGCCGCCGCGCGGCGAGGAGAACGCGGGTCCTGGCCTCGGGGATGTGCGCAAGAGAGATGTCATCCGTGTTCCAAGCCAGGCGCTTGCCGAGCAGGCCTGCGCTGATCTCCTCGCGCTCGGGTACCAGACTCATGTGGAGTCCGACGAGGACGGAAGGGACTGGCTTGTCATCGCTTCCCGATGGATCGCCCGGCATCAGTTCGGCGACGAGTACGACGACATGAGCCGGGTCGCTGCTCGCGTTGGGGGAACCTGGGAGGATTCGCGATTTGATGCGATCAGCTGACCGCGAGCCGGGTGTCGCGAGACTGGCGATCCCAACGGGCGACGACGGGGTCAACCTGTTCGAGCTACGAGACGCGGAGGGCCTCGAGGCGCTGCGAAAGCTCCTCCGGTCGGCAACGACCCGGCGCTGAAACTCGAGCGGGAAGAACCGGTCATCGCGGGCCTGAAGGAAGCGCGTGGGGACATCGGGCCACGCGGGCAGCGGCCACGGCTGGCTGAACAGCGTGTCGAAGCGCAGGGCTTGCTCACCCATCGCCAGCGCCTGCTCGACCAGGTCGGTCGGCACGTCGTGGAAGAACGCTTCGAGGACATCGAAGTCGGCGGGCAGCTCCCGCCCCTGACGGGCGTAGTGCTGGGCTCGCGCCGCGGCCTGGCCGGTGCTGTCCCACCACTCACCGGCCGACTCCCCGGGCCTGGGCACCATCGCGTTCAGCAGGATCATCTGAGTCACCGGTACCCGCTCGGCGGCGAGCGGCGCGGTGAAACCTGCCAGGGACTGGGCGACGAGGATGAGATCGGAACGCCGGTCACCGATCGCCGTCAGGATGGCCGCGGCATATTCCTCGAGCCCAGCCGCGGGATCGCTGGCAGGAAGATCGACGGCGACCACCTCATGTCCGCGCTGCCGGAGCAGCGGTGCGAGGCGATGCCAGTACCAGGCGCGGCCGTCGGCACCGGGGATGAGCACGTACATCGCCACGGCGCCGAGTATGCAGAAACATCCTGCGCCTCCACCGCGACAGTCATCGGAGCCGACCTCAGCGGAACCGCGCCGCGCGTCCGGGTGGCGCCGTCGTCGAGCGTGCGGTCCCGCGGCGTCGCCGGCGCGCGACGCGATCGGCGCCGGCGACGGCGATCAGCGCGGCGAGTCCGGCGGCCCCACCGACGGCGGCGGTGTTCGGCAGCCCGCGCTGTGCCACCTCTCCGGCGGCGCTGTGCAGCGCCACCCGTTGGGTGAAGTCGAAGTCGCGGGCGAGATCGCCCATCCCGGCCGCCGTCTCGACCACCCGCGGGCGCGCATCGGGCCGTCCATCGGTGCGCGGATCGAGCCGCCGCCCGCCGAGGAAGTCGTCCTCGATGAAACGCAGGTAGGCGTCGAAGCTCAGCGGCTGATGGTCGACGTAGTGCCGTCTGGCGTAGGGACTGATCACCAGGCCGGGAACCCGAAACCCGTAGGCGGCGCCACCGACCACCGGGGGATCGACGTGGTCATAGAAGCCGCCCCAGTCGTCCCAGCTGAGGAAGACGGCGGTGCTCGACCAGTCGGGGCCGTGCATCACCGCGTCGAGGAGTCCCTTGACGTACTGCTGGCCGTCGCTGAGCGCGGCCGGCGGATGGTCGCTGACGTTCTGGCTGGGAACCACCCACGACACCGCCGGCAGCGTGCCCGCGGTCGCCGCCTTGTAGAAGCTGGCGACGTCCTGGATGTTGCCCAGCTCGTGATCGGCGTGGACGGTCTGAAAATCGGGCAGCGGGTTCCAGATCTCCGGGGTGATCTGGTCCTGCTGCGCGGGCGGGCACGTCATCCCGCCGTCGGGACAGTCGGGTTGCAGGCCCGGCTTCACGTAGTAGGCCCAGCTCACGTGGTTCTGGTGCATCAGGTAGGTGAGGTCGGTCCAGCCGAAGTCGGGCGGGGTGGCTGGCGGGTCGCTGTCGTCACCGTCGGAGGGAAGCTGATCGCCGATGGCGACGCCGAGGCCGCCGTTGCCGGGCAACTTTGCGGTGCCGTCGCCATCACCGAAGTCCAGGTTGGTGGTGCAGCTCATCGGCTTGGTCGGATCGGCGCAGGAGGCCGACCATCCCGACACCATCGCCAGATGGGCGGGAAGACTCCACGACGGCACCGACTCGAACATGTGGTCCTGCAGCACGTAGCTGTCCGCCAGGTCCCAGTAGACCGGCACCTCGCGACGGTCGTGGTAGCCCATGACGTCGGTGGTCTGCGCCGCGCACGTCGGAGCGCCCGCGACCGGGCACTGCGGAACCGGGAGCGCCGGTGAGCCCGGGACCTGGAACTGTCCGGCGATGGATTTCTCGGCCTCGCCGATGAAGCCGTCCATCTTCCCAGCGTCGATGTCGTTGACCGCGTTCTGATGCTGGTGAGGGCCGCCGCGGTTGACATCGTTGCTGTCGTGATACGGACGCACGCACTGCTTGCTCCACGGGTCCGGCGAGCACCTCGTTGCGGTGCCGTTCGCGTCGCGGGGGATGCCGTCGACTCCGGGATAGGTGCCGAACATGCTGTCGAACGACCGGTTCTCCTGCATGATCATGACGACGTGCTGGATGGCGTGGATGCCTGACGGCCGTGCCGCCTGACCAGGCGACGACAGCAGCGCGAGCGACGCTGCGCCTGAGCACCCCGCCACCAACGACCGGCTGAGCGTCCTCAACTCCCTTCCCCGACCCGCCGGTGCACGGCGGTCGATGCGATCCGAGGATAGCAGCCGCTCACCGCGCGGCAAGTCAGGCCGACCGGCAGCCTGCCCGGGTCGCGGTCCGGCCTGGCGTGAAGGCCGACCGGAAACGGCGCGATCTCAGCGCGCTGCAGCTTCCTCGACGGGAGCGCTGAGGATGCTCTCGAGCAGCCCCGGATAGGCGGCCTCGAGCTCGGCGCGCCGCACGCTGGTCAGCTTGCGCGTCCCCTCACACCGCTGCTCGATGATCCCCGCCTCGCGCAGCACCCGGAAGTGGTGGCTGAGCGTGGACTTGGTCACCGGCACGTCGAAGCCGCCACAGGTGCGGGGCTCGGCGGCGACTGCCCGGATGATCGCGAGCCGGACGGGGTCGGCCAGGGCCTGGAGAACGGTGGTCAGCCCAGCGACCGGGTGGGACCCGAGATCCCCTCCGCAGAGATCGTCTCCCCCTTCCGTCACTGCGCCCATTGTTTGACAGCCATCCAACTAGCTGGTACGATATCGATCGAACAATACCACAACGGAGGGCCTGGAATGACGCCGACAGTCGAGCTTCGTGGCCGGGCCTGGTTGGGCCCGGACCGGGACGGCGACCCGTCCGAACACCTGCACTTCGACCGCCTGACGCGGACCTGGCGCCGCCACCACGAGCGGGACCAGGTCATCCGTGCTGCCCGCCCTGGAGAGGACGACCGGCTCGCCAGCGGGGGCGCGTGAGGGTGCGCGTCGGCCCCGAGCGCGAGCAAGGTGGCGGCGCCACCGCCACCCTCGAGCGCGAGGACCACCAGGCCGTCGTCGACGCCACGCCGGCCCCCGCGATTGCCGGAGGGTGGGACCTGCCCGCCCCGCTGGATGGGGCGCGCCGCTGGATCGCGCTGGTGGTGCTCTGCGTCGGGCAGTTGATGATCGTCCTCGACGCCACCGTCGTGAACGTCGCGCTGCCGTCGATCCAGCGTGACCTCCACTTCTCGCAGGCGTCGCTGGCGTGGGTGATCAACGGCTACCTGATCACCTTCGGCGGCCTGCTGCTGCTGGCCGGCCGGCTCGGCGACCTGCTGGGACGCAGGCGCGTCTTCCTCGCCGGTCTCGTTGTCTTCACGGTTGCGTCGCTGCTCTGCGGCCTGGCCCCGACCGAGGGCCTGCTGATCGGCGCCCGCTTCCTGCAGGGAATCGGAGCCGCGGTGGTCGCGTCGATGGTGCTCGGCATCCTGGTGACGCTCTTCCCGCGCCCACAGCAGACGGCGACCGCGATGAGCATCTACGCGTTCGTCGCCTCGGCGGGCGGGTCGATCGGTCTGCTCGTCGGCGGCGCGCTCACCCAGGCGCTCAACTGGCACTGGATCTTCTTCGTCAACCTTCCCATCGGCGCCGTCGCCGTAGTGCTGGCCGCGCTGCTGATCCCAGATCACCAGGGCATCGGCCGGCGCGGGGAGCTCGACGTCGGCGGAGCCCTGCTGGTGACCGCCGCGCCGGCGCTCGCCGTGTACACCATCCTGCAGGCCAGCGACGGCGGCTGGTACTCCGTCCGCACCATCGGGTTGGCAGCGGCCGCAGTCGCCCTCGCCGCCGCCTTCGTCGTGCTCGAGTCGCGCCTGCGCAACCCGCTGGTGCCGTTGCGCATCTTCCGGGCGCGCAACGTGGTGGGCGCCAACGCGGTCCGCGCCCTCTTCCCCATCGGCCTCTTCGGCTCCTTCTTCATGGGGGCGCTGTACCTCCAGCACGTGCTCGGCTACAGCGCGCTGGGGACCGGCCTCGCCTTCCTGCCGATGAACCTCTGCGTGTCGCTCTTCTCCCTCTTCCTGACGGCCCGGTTGGTGTCGCGATTCGGAGCCAAGCGGCTGCTGGTTCCCGGCCTCACCCTGGTCGCCGCCGGACTCGCTCTCTACGCGCGCGCACCGGTCGACGGCAGCTACCTCACCGATGTCCTGCCCGCGATGCTGCTGATGGGAGCGGGCGCGGGGCTGGTCTTCATGCCGAGCGTCTCGCTGGCCATGGCCGGTAGCGGTACGCGCGACTCGGGCCTGGCGTCGGGCGTGGCCAATGTCGCGCTGCAGATGGGGGCGGCCCTCGGCGTCGCAGTGCTCGCCAGCATCTCCAACGCGCGCACCAACGACCTGCTCGCCCACGGCGCGTCTCGAGCCTCGGCGCTGACCAGCGGCTACCACCTGGGCTTTGCCATCGCCTCGGGCTGCGTCCTACTCGCCGTCGTCGTCGCCGCGGCGGTCCTTCGCACCCCGAAGCCGCACCCCGAAGCCAAGCCGGTTGCGCCATCGGCGGGAGAGGCCCGCCCGTGATCGCGGCGGGCGCCGGCCGGCGGTTCACCGCCGTCGGCGCTCGGCGCCACGGACGTCAGCATGAGTTTGCAGCCCGGCGATTATTTCGCGCCGCGATCCCGGTCACCCTGGTTGTGGGTGCGATCGCAGGTCTGCTGCTCGCCGTCGATCCTCGCCCGGTCGGCGGTGCGATGAGCCGGTTCGACGGCCGGCTGGTGGTTCCTCTGCTGGCACTGGGAATTCTCTTCTACGCGCTCCAGGGTCTGCGGTGGCATCTTCTCCTGCGCGACATCGGGGTCCACCAGCGGGTCCGGGACACCGAGCTCATCAACCTCGCCGGCCAGGCGACCACCGCGGTGCTCCCACTCGGCGACCTCACTCGCGCCCTGCTCGCCAGCGAGTCGTCGGGGGTCGAGTTCGGTGCCACCGCGGCGACGGTTACCGTGCAGGAGCTCACCTTCACCCTGCTGCTGGTGCTGGCCGCGACTCCGGGGCTGACGCTCCTGCCCGGAGGCATCGGCTGGATGATCGCGACCGTGGCCGGGGTCGCCGGGATCCTGGTCATCCTGACGGTGCCGAGGGTGTTCGCGGTTGTGGACCGCGCTTCATCGCTGACGCCCGGCCTGCGTCGCCTGCTCCCTCAGATCGAGGCGCTGCAACGCGAGGTGCGGCAGCTGCTGCGGCGTCCCGACGTCCTCGCCGGGTCGGCGTTCGACCTCGGCCGGGTGATCGTCGCCACCGCGAGCATCTACATCGTCCTGCGCGGCCTGGGGGTCGGATCGGTGAGCTGGTGGGGCGCGGCGATGGTGCTGGCCGTCTCGTACGTCGGCGGCGCGATCAGCCTGCTGCCGGGCGGGGTCGGTGCCAACGAGGCCAGCGTCGTCGGCGTGCTGGTCCTGCTCGGTGTCGACCCGGCGAGCGCCGCGGCGGCCGCAATCCTGCAACGCCTCGCGCTGTCCGGGATCGCCACCGTGGGCGGTGTCGCCGCCTACCTCGGGGTGCGGCGGAGCATGCATCTCACCGGTGCCCGCGGCCTGCGCGCGTTGATCGCCTCGACCCGCACGGCTGCGATTCCAGCCAATCTGCCGACAACCACAAGCGCGGTCGCCGCACCGGCGCCATGAGCGCCCTGGTCGCGCCCTGGCCCGGCGTCCGGCGACGTCAGCGCCGGCCGCGACTGCAGGCGTTCCAGCGGCGCCCGGTGGTCTATGGGGCCATGGTCGTCTACACCTTCCTGTCGATCGGCCTGATGGCAACGCACAGCGTCGGCCTCACCTCCGAGCACGTCATCCTCATCGGCATCGTCGCCTTCGCCGTGGTCGGCAGGGCGCGTCCCTTCGTCTGGGACTGGCTGCCCTTCCTGTTCGTGGCGGTGATGTTCGAAGACCTCACCTCGGTGGGCGCTGCGCTGGCGGCGAGCGTCCACACCATCGGACCCATCGCGATGGAGCGCTCGCTGCTGGGTGGTGCGGTGGCGACGACGTGGTTGCAGGCGCACATCGGGACCAGCCACCTGGTACCGGTCCTCAACGCGGTGCTGACCGGTGAGTACCTCTTCCACTTCGGCGCTCCGCTGGCGGCGGGGCTGTGGCTGTGGCTTCGCCACCGCGAGCGCTTCGGCCGCTTCGTCAGCGCCTACATGATCCTGATGACCACCGGTTTCCTCATCTACCTGCTGTTTCCGGAGATGCCGCCCTGGCTGGCGGCACGCAGCGGGCTGCTCCCGCCGGTGCACCGCATCGTCGTCGAGTCCCTGCAGCAGGTCGCTGGCTTCGGCCAGGTCTATTCGGGCGCGGATCCCGAACCCAACGCCGCCATGCCCTCGCTGCACGTCGCCGTCCCCATGCTGATCGCCTGCACGGTGGTGGGAGGCTCGAAGCGGCGCCGGATCGCCTGGCTGTGGATGCTCTACCCGCTGACCATCTCCTTCGGCGTCGTGTACCTCGGCGAGCACTACGTCGCCGATGCCCTGGTGGGTCTCGGGCTGGGCCTTGCCTGCTACGGAGCCGTGGAGATCGGCGGCGTGGCGGCGGCGAGGTCGGCGATCCGGCGGCGGATCTCGTCGCGGAGCCGGCGAATGGCGTCGGGGTTGCGGCCGGCCGGATCCTCGAGCTCCCAGTCGAGGTACCGCTTGCCTGGGATGTACGGACAGGCGTCGCCACAACCCATGGTGACCACCACCTCGGCCCACTCGCCATCGGCATTCTCGAGACACCGGGTGGTGCGTCCGGAGATGTCGATGCCGAGCTCGGCCATGGCGTCGACGACCACCCGGTTCACCTCGGCCGCCGGGTCGGATCCTGCCGATCGCGCCTGACCGCCGAGCTGCTCCCAGAACGCCTGGGCCATCTGCGACCGGCCGGCGTTGTGGACGCAGACGAAGAGGGCGTGCGGCAGGCGGTCCGTCATCCGGCCAGCACCGAAGCGCGGTGCGGAACGACCACGTCGGTGGCGACCTCGCGGATCAGCAGCACCCGCTCGACGACGCTGATCCGCCGCGGTCCGCCGCGGACGCGTCGGCGGGGCGCAGCGCTCCCGCCGGCATCTCCACATCCACGAGCACGGTGTAGATCTCCCAGGGGGCGCCGTCGGGATCGTCGACCCACACCTTGTCCTGCCTCGCGTAGCAGCAATCCACGCTCTCCTCGGTCGCGGTTGCCATTCCGGCCGCGGCGAGCCGCCGCGTGTGGGCGACGACCTCGTCGGGCGACGAGACCTCCACCCCGAGGTGGTTCAGGGTTCCCGGAGCGCTCTCCCCGGCGATGAGCACGAGCTTGAGCGGTGGCTCGGCGATGGCGAAGTTCGCATACCCGGGGCGGAGCTTGGCCGGCTCGGCATTGAAGAGCCGGCGGTAGAAGGCGACCGCGGCGTCGAGGTCGCCGACGTTGAGGGCCAGCTGGACACGGGACATGTCAGCAGCCGCACGGACACGGGCAGGAGCCGCAGGGGCAGTCACAGGACATCCGGTCGCACCTCCTCATAGAAGAACGTCTATGTAACAGGCTAGCCCATCCCATAGATCGATGTCAATGGGTACACTGTGGCGATGGCCCAGACCACCACCGCCCCGGCTGCGGAAGCGACCCTCTCCGGCGACCGGATGAAGGGATGCTGCCAGCCGGTGGCCCGCCCCATCCCCGAGCCCCAGGCCGAGCGGCTGGCGACCCTGCACCGGGCGCTCTCCGATCCAACCCGCATCCAGATGCTGCACATGCTCAAGGCGGCGAGCCAGCCGATCTGCGTGTGCGACTTCACCGCGGCCTTCGAGCTGAGCCAGCCGACCGTGAGCCACCACCTCGGCAGGCTCCGCGAGGCGGGGCTGGTCAGCAGCTTCCGCCGCGGGATCTGGGCCTTCTACCGGCTGCGGCCAGACCTGGATCCGGCCGCCGCCGCGGCGCTGGCGCTGGTTCCCTGACCCGCCGGCCGACGATGGCCACCTCCGGCTCCTCCGGGCGCGGCCCGAAAAGGGGACCGACATCGCGGGTCCGCTTCAGCTCGAAGAACCCGGGCATGGTCGCCAGCGCCGACAGCCTGTCCCACAGCCGCACCGCCTCCTCGCCGGTCGGTGCCGGGGCCATCACTGGCCCGAAGAACGCCGCCCGGCCGTCGAAGGTGATCAGCGGAACGCCCACGTCCTCCCCGCCGAGCGC
Organism: Chloroflexota bacterium; assembly: GCA_005880985.1. Taxonomy (GTDB): domain Bacteria; phylum Chloroflexota; class Dormibacteria; order Aeolococcales; family Aeolococcaceae; genus CF-134. The sequence goes on along the minus strand of VBIQ01000008.1, from coordinate 243,232 downwards.
GAGCCCCTCGTCCATGACGGCGCGGATCAGGCTGTCGCGACCGGCGTCGTCGGCGGCCCGCGCCAGGCTGCGGTCCAGGCCCAGCCGCTCGAGCAGGTCACCGAGGTCGATGTCCAGCACCCTGTCGTGGTGGATGCGCGCACCGAGGGCGGTGTAGAGCTGCCCGACCGCCTCGTCGCCGTGGCGCTCGGCGATCGCGGTCGCCAGACGGAGCGTGGCGTGGGTCCGCGCCAGCGGCTCGCGGAAGCGTTCATCGATGTTGTCGCCGTTCTTGAGCAGCAGGCTGAAGGGCCGGAAGTGGAGATCGAGGTCACGCTGGGGGGCGACTTCCACCAGCCAGCGCGAGGTGATCCAGCACCAGGGGCAGGCGGGGTCGAAGAAGAAGTCGACGCGCATGGATGGGTACCTGGGTGAGCCGGCGCAGAGGTCTGGGGGGATCGCCGCCCACGTCCGCCACCCATGCTACAGGGCCACCTCCAGGCAACGTTCGGCCGGCGGGCCGACCGGCCGGCCCGGCACCGGACGACCGCGGTGCGGACGCGCGCCCGAGGCTGGTTTGGCACGCCCCGAGGGTAGGAACACTGTCAACGGTGGCAGGCGAGGACGCCGGCGCCGGTTACGGACGACGGAGATGGAACCAACCAGAGAAGAGATTCCCCAGGAGATGTGGAAGTGGCGGGCGTTGTTCGCTCCTCCCGAGGGGTTCGAGCGTGAGTGGCGAGCCTGGCTCGGCGTCGCGCAGAAGGCCGAGGAGGAGACGCTGCTCCGGTACTGGGCCAAGCTACACGCCTGAGACAGGAGCGCACCGATGCCCGCTGTGACCGTCGACAACCCGCTGGCGCTGCCGCGCCTCACCGCCCCCGACCCGACCACCACCAGCCAGCGCGAGGTGCTCGCGGTGACCACCGCGCCGCGCGGTGTCGAGGGAGAGGGCTTTCCCGTTCGCCGCGCCTTTGCCGGGGTCAACCAGAGTTACCTCGATCCCTTCGTGCACATGGATCAGATGGGCGAGGTCGAGTACGCGCCCGGTGAGCCCAAGGGCACGCCATGGCATCCCCACCGCGGGTTCGAGACCGTCACCTACATGATCGACGGCACCTTCCAGCACCAGGACTCGACGGGCGGTGGCGGACTGATCACCAACGGTGACACGCAGTGGATGACGGCGGGCGCCGGCATCCTCCACATCGAGACGCCACCAGAGGCGCTGGTGATGAGCGGGGGTCTGTTCCACGGCATCCAGCTGTGGGTCAACCTTCCGGCCGCGGAGAAGTGGGTGGCCCCGCGCTACCAGGACATCCGTGCCGGCCAGGTCGCGTTGCTCTCCTCTGACGACGGAGGCACGCTGGTGCGGGTGATCGCCGGCGACCCCGGCGGCAACGCCGGGCCCGGCCGGACCCACACACCGATCACCTTCCTGCACGCGACCCTCAGCCCCGGGGCGCGGCTCAACCTTCCCTGGCCGCGCGATTTCAACGCGCTGGTCTACGCGCTGTCGGGACGGGGAACGGTCGGTGCCGCGGCGCGTGCCTTCGGCACGGGACAGCTGGCCGTCTTCGGCGACGGCGATGCCATCACCGTCGGCGCCGACGCCGTGCAGGAGGGTCGGGCACCGAATCTCGACGTGCTGATCCTCGGCGGCCGCCCCATCCGCGAGCCGGTGGCCTGGTACGGCCCCTTCGTGATGAACAGCGACTCCGAGATCGCCCAGGCGCTCGACGACTTCCGGGCGGGCCGCATGGGCACCATCCCCGCCGACCACATCGGGTCGTGATGCGGTAGCCGGGCGTCAGCCCGGTTGTGGGGTCGGCGCCACCTCCTTGGCGCGGGCCGGCGGCGCGCCTCGCGGCGCTAGCTGCGCCCGAGGACCTGGTCGAGGTAGGCGTTGCCGAAGCGCCGCTCGGGATCGACCCGGTTGCGCACCGCGAGGAAGTCGTCGAAGCGCGGATAGCGGGGCCGAAGCGTGTCGGCGCTCTGGAAGTGGAGCTTGCCCCAATGGGGACGGCCTCCGACGGCGCTCGTGATCGCCTCGACGTCACGGAAGTACGGCTCGTAGGACATCCCCTGAAAGATGTGCACCGCGATGTAGCAGGTGTCGCGGCCGTGCGCCGGGCTCAGCATGATGTCGTCGGCGGCGACGAAGCGGACCTCGACCGGAAAGCCGACGAGATGCTCGCGGCGCGCGATCATCGCTCGCAGCTCACCGATGGTCTCGACCGCGGCGGCGCGAGGGATCGCGTACTCCATCTCCGAGAACCGCACCAGCCGCGGGTTGGCGAAGACCCGGGCGCTGGTGTCGACCACCTCGCTGCGGCTGAGCAGCCGCACGCTGAAGCGGTTGAGAGCGGGGATCCACCGCTCGCGGGCACGGCCGATCCGGCAGACCAGGCCGAAGGCGCTGTTCTCGAGCAGGATGTCGTTGAGGTAGGTGCTCGCCCGCCCTCGCGTCCGGATCGGCTCGGCCGTCGGGTTGTTGGTGATCGACTGCACGCGATCGGTGTGGGGGAACCAGAAGAACTCGAAGTGGCGGTTGCCGTCGACCAGCGCGTCGATCTGCTCGAGCACCTCGTCGAGGTCGCGCGGCTGCTCGACGGAATGAAGGTTGAAGAGCGGCAGGCAGCGCAGGGTGACGGTCGAGATCACCCCCAGTGCCCCGAGGCCGACCCGGCAGGCCGCCAGCAGGTCGGGATCGGTGTCCGCCGAACAGGTCAGCAGGCTGCCGTCGGCGAGCACCATCGAGAGCCCGACAATCTGGGTGGCGATGTTGCCCAGCGTCGCCCCGGTGCCGTGGGTGGCGGTCGAGATCGCTCCCGCGATCGACTGGTAGGCGATGTCGCCCGCGTTCTCCTGGGCGAGCCCGTGGCGGGCCAGCTCGACCCCCAGCTTCTCGATGGTGATCCCCGCCTGCACCGTCGCGGTCGCGGCGGCGGTGTCGACGTCGAGCACCCGATCGTACCGATCGAGCCGGATCATGCGGCCGTCGGTGCAGGCGATGTCGGTGAAGGAGTGCCCGACGCCCGCCACCTTGACCCGCTGACCGGCAGCCCGTGCGGCGTTGACGACGGCGACGATCTCATCCTCGCTGGCGGGGGATTCGATGCTCACCGGTTCGCAGGCATAGGTTCCCGCCCAGTTGCTCCACCGCGGTCGCATCGCCACCGCCATCCTCACCATCCCCTCAGGTCGACCGGCCACGTCTCCACCACCTCGTCGCCGCGGACCAGGTGCATCCTCTCGTGGTACGCGACGGTTGGATCGACATGGGCTGGACGGATCGAGACCCGGTCGCCGATGGCGACCGGCGAGGAGGGTCCGAAGGTGGTGTGCTCGTCCGACAGGAACCACACGTTGTGGCCGGCTTCCATGCTCGGGTTGCCGTGGTCCATCCCCATTGCCTTGAGTCCGCAGTCGGCCACGGCATACCCCGACGGCGACACCGAGATCACGGTGGCGACGGCGCGCAGCGCCGGCTGAAAGGGAAGGTCGAGCTTCGCGTAGGCGGTGTCCATCAGCGCGTACGAGCCCGCCTGGATCTCGTTCGCCCAGGTGTTGACGTCGAAGGTACCGGTGCCACCCGCAGAGATGAGCTCGCCGCCGACATCGCCATGGGCTTGCAGCAGCAGCTCCATGCACTGGGCGGTCATCTCCACCCGCCTGACGCGATCCTCGAGTCCCACGACGTGACCCTCGTATCCCATCACCCCGCGAACGTTCAGCCCGCTGATGCGCGCCAGCTCGGCCAGCCGCCCCGCCTCCTCGGGCGGGCACCCGCAGCGCGGCAGGCCGACATTGACGTCGATCACCACCTCGCCAACGCCACCGCTCAGCGCGGCGGCGATGGTGGCCTCGGAGTCCACCGCCACCGTCACCCGGCCGGCGACGGCGCCGAGCCGGCGCGCGTCGAGCACCTCGTTGGCGAGGAGCAGATCGTCTCCCAGGCCGGCGGCGGCCATGCCCTCGACCTCGCGGATGGTGGCGCAGGTGAAGCCACGGTGACCCAAGGCTGCCTGGCGAGCGGCGAGCGCGGTGCACTTGTGCGCCTTGACATGGGGGCGCAGACGCGGTCCTGGCAGCGCTTCCGCCATCACCCGCAGGTTGTGCTCGAGTGCGTCTGCGTCCACCACCAGCGCCGGCGTGGTGAGGTCGTGGATCTTCAACCGCCGCAGGGTACAGGTCCGCGGGCACCGGTCACGGCGGTGACGCCGCCGTTGGCGGCGGTCCGAAGCAGCGCCCCGCCCAGGCGATGGCGCCGACCATCCCGGCGTCGGTGCCGAGCTGTGCCGGCACGATGCGGCAGCGCGACAGTGGTACCGCGAAGGCCATGTCCGGCACCGCGGCGAGCAGTGGTGCGAAGAGCAGGTCACCGGCCTGGCTGAGCCCGCCGCCGATGGCGACGACCTCCGGGCTGAGCTCGTTGATCAGGCCGCCGATCGCCAACCCCAGGGCGCGGCCGGCGTCGTCGAACAGCTGCCGCGCCAGGGCGTCCCCCGCGTTGGCGTGGTCCTCGATAGCGCGGGCGTCGAGGCCATCGGCGGGGACCGCGCTGAGACTCGACGTGGCTCCGCCCTCCAGCAGCAGACGCGCCCGGTGAACCATGCCGGTCCCCGAGGCGATCCCCTCGAGGCAGCCGCGATGGCCCTGCGTGCAGCCGGGCCCGTTGGGGTCGGCGATCATGTGTCCCAACTCGCCCGCGGTCCCGGCAGTTCCGGCGTGCAGCTCGCCGCCGATCACCAGGCCACCGCCGATGCCGGTGCTCGCGGTCATGAAGATGAAGTGGCGGGTCCCGCGTCCAGCGCCCGCGGTCCACTCCGCAAACCCCGCCAGCCTGGCGTCGTTCTGGACCGCGATGTCACTGCCGACGCGCTCCCGCAGCATCCCGCCGGCGGCGACGTCGTGCCAGCCGGCGAGATTGGGAGCGGTGTACACCATCCCGGTGGCGGGATCGAGCGGACCGGGAATGCCGATGGCCACTCCGCCCGGCGTCTCGCCGCCGGTGGCCTCGCGCACCGCCGCGGCAACCGCGTCGAGCACCGCCTCGGGACCGCCGGTCGCCGGGGTGGGGTGGCGGACCAGGGGACCGTGAGTGGTGGCGCCGGTGGCAACCGCGGCGCGGATCAGCGTGCCGCCGAGGTCGACTCCGACCAGCGCTCCGCTCATGTGCCGGACGGGTCGTGCCAGCGACCGTGGACCGCCAGCGCGTCGGCCTCGGCCGGGCCCCAGCTGCCGGCCGGATAGAAGACGGGAGCCGGCGGCGATCGCAGGATCGGTTCGACGATCTCCCAGCCCCGTTCGACCTCGTCCTCACGGATGAACAGGGTGTGGTCGGCGCAGAGCGCGTCGTGCAGCAGCCGCTCGTACGCCTCGGGAGGGCTGGTCTTGAACGAATCGCCGTAGCTGAAGTCCATGCTCACCGTCTGGGTCTCGAGATCCGGGCCCGGTCGCTTGGCGACGAAGGTGAGATCGATACCCTCGTCGGGCTGCACCCGGACCTCGAGCCGATTGTGGTCGATGCTCTCGATGCCGGTGCCGCTGAACAGATGCAGGGGCACGTCGTGGAAAACGACCACCACCCGGCTGTCCCGCTGCCGCAGCCGCTTGCCGGTGCGCAGCGTGAACGGCACCCGCGCCCAGCGCCAGCTGTCGATCCGCAGGCGCAGCGCCGCGTAGGTCTCGGTGGTCGAACCGGAGGACACCCCGGGCTCCTCGCGATAGCCGGGGACCGGCTGGCCGTCGATCTCACCGGCGGTGTACTGACCCCGCACCACCTGGTCGGGACGGATAGGCCGGACGGCCCGTAGCACCTTGATCTTCTCGTTGCGCAGCGACAGTGCGTCGAAGCCCACCGGCGGGTCCATCGCCACCATCGCCAGGAGCTGGAAGAGGTGGTTCTGCACGATGTCGCGGATGGCGCCGGTCTCCTCGTAGAAGGCGCCGCGGTGCTCGACCCCGAGCGACTCGGCGACGGTGATCTCGACGTGGGCGACGCAGTCGCGGTTCCACACCCGCTCGAGCACGGTGTTGCCGAAGCGGAGGACCATGATGTTCTGCACCGTCTCCTTGCCCAGGTAGTGATCGATGCGGAAGATGCGCTCCTCCGGGAAGACCGCGTGGAGCGCGGCGTTCAGGGCGCGGGCCGACTCCAGGTCGTGTCCGAACGGCTTCTCGATGATCACCGAGGTGCCCGCGGCCAGGTCCGCCGCGTGCAGCGCGTCGATGACGCTGGTGAACGCCGAGGGCGGCACCGCCAGATAGATGAGCCGCCGCGGGCGCGTCAGCGCCTCTCGAAGGCTCGCGAGGCCACCCTCGTCACCGGGCCGGACGAAGCGCAGCCGCGCGGCGAACGCGGTGAAGGCTGCCTCGTCGAGCCCGGTGCGTGAGAACTGGCTGATGGCGCTGCGCGCGCCCTCGCGCAGCTGGTCGTCCGACCAGGCGACCGGGGCGGCGCCGATGATGTCGCCCTGGCGAGGCAGCAACCCCTCGGCGGAGAGGTTGTAGAGGGCCGGCAAGAGCTTGCGCGCGGCGAGGTCACCGGAGACGCCGAAGATGACGATGTCCTGGTCGGGGGGAGGCGTCAACGACACGGGTTCATTCGCCGCGCCCCGGACAGCGCCGGCTAACGCAGAAAGTGTCGCGTGGTGGCGTCGACGATCTTCACCACCATGGCGGCACCGAAGCAGACGATGATGCCGATCACCAGGGGATGTTCGGCCGCCGGGGTCGAGTACGTGTACACCGCGAGAATGCCGGCGAGCAGCAGCCCGGTCGCCACCAGTCCCATCAGCGCCACCATGATGCGAGTCGCCGGATCGAGTCGCGGCCGCTCGCGCATGGTCACGGCGACGCTTGGCCGAAGCGGCGGCATTGGGAAGTAGTGACGCTGCACCACCGAGAGGATCTGGACGCCCACTGCGGCGGCGAAACAGCACCCGACTGCGATGACCAGCGGTCCCTCCACCGACGAGGTCTGATAGTCGTAGACCGCCAGGTAGCCGGCCAGCAGCAGTCCGATGCAGGTGGCCGCGAGCAGGATCACCGTCGCCCACGTGACTGCGCCCAGCGGCGGAAGCGCTGCGGCGACGCGCTCGATCACGTTGGGACCCGCCGGCGCCGGCGGCGGGAGCAGCGCGGCCATCAGCTCCGCCGGCGCGCTGAGCCCCGACACGCGCGCCTGCATCCCATAGCCGACGGCGTCGGGATCGTAGGCGGAGGGCACCGCCAGCAACCCCGGCTGCGGCCCGGGGAACAGGCGACGCTCCTCGACGCGACCATCGGGGAAGGTGAGTCGCAACAGGCCGCACAGCTCACAGTGCCAGGCCTCAATGGGAAGACCCCCGAGCACCGGCCCGTAGTGGGTCACGGTGCGGCGTTTGCCCTCAGGGCCCATCGCCCCCTGGTAGGTGGCGAACTCGTGCGCCATCACCCCGCGCACCGGTGCCGGATGCTCGCACTCCTCGGGGGTCGGCGGCGATGCGGGGGCGCGGGCGTCGACGACCGTCACGGGTGCGGATTGTAGGGCAGCCAACCACGCCGCCCGTCAGCGGCGGGCGCACCGCGGCCGCGCAGGGGCACCGCTCTGCGTCCGCGCTCCGCCATTGCCAGCTCCAGCGCCCGCGAATGCGCAGCCATCTCCACCGAGTCGTCGAGCGGCGAGAGCGCGGCGACGAGGCCGGCGGCGTCGCGGTGAGCTAGGGCCGTCGCCAGCAGCCAGTCGGCGAGGTGCGGATTCTTGGGCAGCAGCGAGCCGTGCAGGTAGGTGCCGATCAACCGTCCGCGCACCACCCCCTCGCCGCCATCCTCGCCGTTGTTGCCACCACCGACGACCACCCGCCCGAGCGGGTGGAGCCCGGCTCCCAGCCGGGTGCGTCCCCCGTGGTTCTCGAAGCCCACCACGGTGCGCGGCTGCAGCTGCAGGGAGGCGTCCGCCTCGATCACCACGTTGCCGATCCAGCGGTCATGGCCCGCGCTGCTGCGCAGGTCGAGCAGCCCGAGGCCGGTGAGCTCGTGGCCGTCGGCGTCGACGTAGCTCTCTCCGAGCAGCTGATATCCGCCACAAACGGCCAGAACTGCCACGCCGTCCTCGAGCGCGTGTTCCATGGCGGAGCCCTTGTGCTCGGTGAAGTCGCCGAAGATGCGCGACTGGTCGCGGTCCTGCCCGCCGCCCATGAAGAGCAGGTCGTACTCGGCCAGCTCGGCCGGACCGGGGCCGATGGCCAGCACCTCGACATCGATGCCGCGCCATCGGGCCCGCTGCACCAGGGTGCGGACGTTGCCGACGTCGCCGTAGATGTTCATGGCGTCGGGGTAGAGGTGCCCGATGCGCAGGGGCCGGCTCATGACGGGGTCCCCACCGGCTCCGACCAGAAGGCGCTGGCCGCACCGCTGCGCTCGGCGACGCGGCGGAGCTCGAGCATCGCGGTGTAGGTGGGCACCACCACCGCCTCGCTGGCGGGATCTCCGGTGGTGGCGAGCCGGCGCAGCGCCCGCTCGGGATCGGTCTCGACCGTCACCCGTTGCTGATCGACGCCGGCGTACTTCAACCGCACCGCCAGGTCGTGAGCACGCGAGCCGGCGGCGACCACCTTCGGCCGGCGGCGCGAGCGTGCCAGCCGCTCGAAGTCGACGTCCCACAACCACGAGACGTCGCGACCATCGGCGATGCGGTCGTTGATGGCGATCAGGTAGGCGGCCGCGTCACCGAGCTCGTCCGCGGTGCGCAGCACCTCGTCGAAGCCCGCCGGGTTCTTGGCCAGGAGAAATCGCATCTCGCGGCCGAAGAGGCGCAGTCGCTCCTGGCGCCCGAAGCGGGGACGGAACCCACCGATGCCGGCGGCGGCGCGGGTGGGGTCGATGCCGAGGGCCCGGACGGCAGCGTAGGCGGCGAGAACGTTGTAGGCGTTGTACACGCCGCCGACCGCCGCGCTGACCACCGCACCGTCGGACAGCTGGAGGCGGAGCGCGTCGATCGCGGGCGCGCCGATTGCGGTGACCGCGGTGGCCGGCTGGGGCCGGACGAAGTCACCGGTGGGGCACGCGTAGGTGCCGCAGTGAGCGAGCACCACCCGCTCGAAGAGCAGGGCTGTGCCGCAGCGGGGACAGGCGCGCGCGTCGGCGGCATGCGGCAGGCCCGGGAGCAGGAAGTCGTCGGCGTCGATGCCGACGGGAACCAGCCCGGGCAGATCCAGGCATTGCGCGGTGACCAGCGGATCGTCGACGTTGGCGACGATCGCGGCATGCGGCGGAAGTCGCCGCAGCGCCCGTCCCACCTGGGCCGCGGTGGTCTCCAGCTCGCCGCTGCGATCGAGCTGGTCGCGCAGCAGGTTGAGCAGCACCACCACCCGCGGCCGCAGCTCGGCGACCGCCTGCTCCAGCCAGAGCTCGTCGACCTCGAAGACGGCGAGCCGCGAGCGCATCCGCCCGGCGCCATCGGCGTCGGCGACGGCGGCGGCGCAGAGCCCGAAGAGAAGGTTGGCGCCGCTGGAGTTGTTGAGGACCTGCTCGCCGTTGCTCCGGAGGGCGGTGGTGATCAGGCCGGCCGTGGTCGTCTTGCCGTTGGTACCGGTGACCAGCACCACGCCGCCGGGGAGGCCGGCGGCCAGCTTGCCGAGCGCGCGCGGGTCGACGGCCAGGGCAACGTCCCCGGGGATGGTGGTGCCGCCGCCGCGGCGCAGCATGCGGCTCGCCGTCGCCGCCGCCTTGCCGGCGAGCACCGCGCTGCGCAGGCGCAGGTCGGGACTCACGGGGGCGCACTCTCCGCCGCCACCGTGCGGCACGCGCGCGAGGGGAAGCCGGCGCTCGCCGCGGCGCCGGCCAGGCGGGCGCACTCGGCGGCATCGGCGGCGAGCGCGAAGGCGGCCCCGCCGCTCCCGGTCAGGTGCCACCGGCGCTGCGAGACCGCGGACCGGAGGTGGTCCAGCGACGACGCCAGCGAGGGCGAGGATCGGCGGGCACCGGCTTCCAGGGCGCTGCCGCAGTCCTCATCGACGGGCGCGACTCCGGAGCCGAGGGCGGCGACCAGCCGCTCGACCCGGCCGTCGCCGTGACGCTCGCGGTCCTCGAGAGCCCGGTAGGCGCCGGCGGTGCTGCACTCCCCCGCCATCGCGACCGCGAGATGAAGCGGGGCGTCGCCCAGCCGCTCGAGGCGGGTGCCTCGACCCCGGGCGAGCACCGCGCCTCCGGCGAGGAGCGCCGGCACGTCACTGCCCAGACAGGCGGCGGTCTCCATCAGCCTGGCGGGCGGGACGGGCAGTCCCGACGCCGCCAGCGCCGCCCCTCCGGCCCGGAGCACGGCGGCGGCATCGGCGGATCCTCCGCCCAGTCCGGCAGCCGCGGGGATCCGCTTGCACAGCCAGACGTCCAGGCCGGGACCGTCCCCGCCGGTTGTCTCCAGCAGGCCAGCGGCGGCGCGGGCGGCAAGGTTGTGCTCGTCCGCCGGCACCGCCGTCGCCGCCTCGCCGCACAGGTGGAGGCGCACCGGAACACCGTCTCGCCGCCGGAGGGTGACGCCCACCAGGTCGTGCCAGTCGATGCCGACGATCACCGTCGAGATCTCGTGCCAGCCGTCGGCACCGCGTCCCAGCACCTCCAGGGCGAGGTTGACCTTCGCGTAGGCAGGCACCACCAGCATGAGGTGACGGTACCCGGCCGGCCGCCGGACGCGATGGTGGTCAGGCCCCGGTCGCGGCTTGGCGAATTCGAGCCGCTGCTATACTGCCGCGGTCCTGCGGTCGGGCGATCAGCGCTCGCGCCTTGTCATATTTCCGGGAGCACAGTGGCCAACACCCGTTCCGCGCGCAAGCGCATCCGCTCCAACGAGCGCAAACACATCCGCAACCGCGCCGTCCGCTCCGCGGTGCGCACCAGGATCACCGGGGCGCGGCGAGCATTGCTCGGCGCCGACGTCGAGGTCGACGTCGAGGAGCGGCTGCGCAGCGCCATCAGCGCGCTCGATCGCGCCGCGGAGAAGGGGATCCTTCATCGCAAGAACGCCGCCCGCCGCAAGTCGCGGCTGGTGATCATGGCCAACCGGCTGCTGGGCGCCGCCGGTGGCGCCGAGCAGACCGCCGCCCGCGCCACCGCAGCGGGCGGGGCCAAGGGACGCACGACACGCGCCGGAGCCGGCCGGGCGAAGACCGGCGCCAAGGCGGCAGCCAAGCCCGCCGCGAAGAGCGCGAGCACCCCCGCCGCCAAGGCAGCCGCGGCTCGGGTCGCCGCCGCCAAGGGCACCGCCACCGCCAAGCCCAAGGCGGGCGAGACCGAGGCACCTGCGCCCCGCAAGACCGCCACCAGGAGCCGGACGAAGAAGAGCTGAGCCCGCGGGCCGGCGGTCGCCGGATTCGCGTGAGGCGGGACGGTCGGGCCGTCAGCGGCGGCCAGGCTCCCCCGGCCGGGCCACGGATCGGGCGGCACGAAGCCCGAAGCCGACCAGGCCGTCCGCGTCGTTGGCGCGGCCACCCTTGACGTCGGCGTCGAGCCGCTGCAGGGTCCGCAGCCACTCCTCCACCACCACCGTCGGGACCGCCCCGGCCTGACGCGCCAGCCGCTCCGCCCTCCAGGGCGGCAGCCCCAGGTCCCGGGACAAGGCCGCCGGTCCTCCGCCCTTCTGGGCGAGCAGGTCCTGGGCGACGAGCAGGTCACGCAGCTGGCCGGCGAGAGTGGTGATCAGGTACTGGCTGGAGACGCCGTCGGCGAGCAGGCCCTCGAGGGCGGCCGCTCCCCGTCCGGGCGGCGGCGAGAGCAGACGCTCCACCACCTCCCAGATCGCCACCTGCTCGTCCCCGGCCGCCAGCCGCGTCACCGCCTCCGCCGTGAGCGCGCCGCCACCGGCCGCGTAGGCGGCGAGCTTCTCCACCTCCCCCTCGAGGACGCCCAGGTCGGCACCGCCGACCCGCAGCAGATGGTCGACGGCGGTGCGGGGAAGCCGAAGGCCTCGCTCGACGAGCCGCCGCTCCAACCATGCCCGCAGCTCGCGTCCGCGGAGCACGTCGCGTTGCACCACCACTCCGCCGCCCTCACGCACCGCGCGCAGCACGGGGTGCGCGGGGGCGACGCGGTGATGAGCGGCCAGGCACACGCTGGTGGTGGGTGAGCGCTGCGCGATCGCGCCAGCGAGAACCTCGGGACCGTCGCTGCCGCGGCGGGAGCGTTCGCCTAGCTGCGGCGCGTCGCGGATCAGCACGTACCGCTCGGGGTCGAGGAACGGGACCTCGCCGAGGCTGCGGCGCACCTGGTCGAGCCGTGCCGGGGCGTCGAAGACCTCGACGTTGAGCTCGCTGGAGCACTGCGAACGCGCCGCCGCCAGCCACGACCGCGCCTCGCCGTCGATGCTGAAGCGGTCCTCGCCATGGATCAGGAGAAGGCCCGGAGGCGCGGTCACGCCGGAGCCGCCGCCGGGCGTCCGTCGGCCCTGTCGCGCAGCTCGCCGACGAGGTGCAGCAACGCCGCCCCGTACAGGGCAAGCTTGGCGGGACCGACCCCGGGCACGGTGAGCAGCCCGGCCTCGTCTCCGGGAAGCCGCCGGGCGATCTCGGTGAGCGTGCGATCGGAGAGGACGACGTAGGCGGGGACCCCCCGCCGGCTCGCCTCCTTCCTGCGCCAAACGCGGAGGTGCTCGAACCGCGCCACCTCGGGTTCGCTGAGCGGGGCTGCGGGTGCGGCCGCGGCACCGGGTCGAGACGCGCGTGACGCCGAGCGCGGATCGCCGATCGACAGGCAAGTCTCGCCACGCAGCACCTGCGTCCCGAGCGCGGTCAACGCCACCGTGGCGTACGGGGGTGCGCCCTGCCGTACCGCGCCGGCATCGAACAGGCGACGGAGCAGCTCGACCACGTCGCTCTCGCGCCACCCGGCCAGCGCACCGTAGACGCCGAGCTCCACCACTCCGGGAACGGACACGACGCTGCGACTCCGCGAGCCGGTCAGCACCCCGGCGATGCGCACCGTCCCCAGCCGGTCGTTGAGCCGGGCGACGGCGCTCAGCGCCTGGAGGACCACCCGGTCCTCGACCGGCGCCTCGGCCGGCATCGTGTCCGTCGCCGCGCACACATCGCATCCACTGGCGCACCCCGCCGCGATGACCGCCTCGCCGAAGTGCTCCTGGATGCGCCGATGACGGCAGCCGTTTGGCTGCAGATAGGCGATGAGACGCTCGAGCCGGTGATAGGCATGCCGGCGCACGGCGGCGACGCGGGCGTGGTCGACGGTGGCGGGTCTGCTGTCCACGCGACCCTCGGCACCGATGGCGCCGGCATCGCGGAGGAGGTCGCGAGCAGCGTCGCCGCCGGCGTCGCTGAGCGTCTGCACCGCCGGGTCGCGCGGCGCCACCAGGCGCCACGCACCCGGATCGTGCCCGCAGAGCAGCAGCGAACGGTGCACCCCGGCGACGACGGCAGGTTGCGGATGCGCCGACTCGATGAAGAACTCCTGGAGACGGCGATCCCCAGGGGCGTGGATGATCAGACAGCTTGCCGGCATCCCGTCGCGCCCGGCCCGTCCCGCCTGCTGGTAGTACTCCTCGAGCGACGACGGCAGGGCGACGTGGATCACCTGGCGCACCGTCGGCACATCCACCCCCATGCCGAAGGCGCTGGTGGTCACCGCCACCCGCACCCGTCCGGAGCCGAAGTCAGCCTGGGCGCGCACTCGCTCCCGGGCGGCCAGATCGCCGTGGTAGAGCATGGTGGGGAACCGGGCGCCGAGCCGGGCCGCCAGGGCGGCCGCCCGGGCCCGGGTGCCGGCGTAGACGATGGCGTGGCCGCCGGCGGGATCGATCACCTCGTCGAGGCGAGCGAGCTTCTCCGCCTCGCTGCGCACCCGCAGCGCCGCCAGGTGGAGGTTGGGGCGGGCGAAGCCGTGCACGTAGGCGACCGGCTCACGCATGCCCAGGCGCGCCACCACGTCCTGCCGGACCTCTGGGGTGGCGGTGGCAGTGCAGGCGACCAGCTGCACCGGTTCCAGGGCCGCCGCGACCTCGCCGATGCGAAGGTAGTCGCGACGGAAGTCGTGTCCCCACTCCGAGATGCAGTGGGCCTCGTCGACCACCAGCCGCGGCGGTCGAGATTCTGCCAGCATCGTCTGAAAGTCGGGGCGCACCAGACGTTCGGGGGCGACATAGAGCAGGCTCAGGCCGCCCTGGCGGTAGGCGAGCTGGGCGCGACGCTGCTCGCCACCATCGAGGTTGGAGTGGAGGGCGGCGGCGGCGATGCCGCGGGCACGCAGCGCCAGCACCTGGTCCTGCATCAGGGCGATCAGCGGCGAGATCACCACCGTGGTGCCGGGAGAGAGCAGCGCGGGCAGCTGATAGCACAGCGATTTGCCACCGCCGGTGGGCATCACCACCACGGTGTCGCGGCCGGCCACCACCGCCTCGACCACCTCACGCTGACCGGTGCGGAAGTCATGGTGGCCGAAGTGACGGCGCAGCGCCGCGAGGAGCGTGTCGCCGCCCGTCGACGTCATCGGCGGGATTATTGCAGCCGCCGTCATTTCGCACCCACCTCCGCGGTCATTGCGCAGCCAGCTCGCCGGCTGCGCCGGCATAGGTGAGGGTGCCCGCCTTGTCGGTGGAGCGCATCGGCGGACCGGAACCGGCGACCGGTCCGCGCGGCAGCCGGCCCGGGACGGCGACCATCCGCGGCCGCACCGCGTCGAGCAGGGCAGGTGCCAGGGCGCCGCCCGCCGGTGCCACGAGCAGCCGGCTGCGCAGCGTCGAGGAGTGGAGAGCTGCCAGCTCCTCCTGCGCCAGAGGCGCGAGGTCGCCTGCGATCAGCACCGGTGTGCCGGCGTCGACCACCTGCAACGCGCAGACCGGTTGCGCGGGACCGTCGACATCGGGCGGAGCCGGGGCCAGACATCGCCATTCGGCGCCTCCCCAGGTCCACGGCGAGTCCACCGCGACGGGCACGACATCGGTGCCGCGACCACGCAGCCGATCGACGGCGGCACGCGCGCCGCTGCCGAGGGGGACATCCGGCAGCATCAGGCGCTGGGGGAGGTAACGGCCGCTGAGGCCGTCCAGTCCCGCCACCACGGTGCGCTCGCCGCCGGTCAGCACCACCAGATCGACGCCGCCGGACAGCGGCGCGAAGTGGGGCCCGAGGGCCTGTTGCAGCCGGTCGGGATCGGAGCCGGCATCGACCAGAACACGCCCGCCGGCACTGGTGTCGACGAGCACCGCGGTGCCCCCGCCGACGTCGAGCACGGCGACATGGAGACGCCCGTCGGGCCGACCCGCGGCCACGACGACGGCGGCGCCCGCCAGGCAGGCGGCGGTGGCGGCGGCGCCCAGGGCCACGCCACGGCGGCGCGACCCTGACAGCGGCAACCGGGGGAGCGGGAGAAGCTGCGATCGCGCCGGCGGCGATGCCCGCGGCGGGGACCGGAGAGCCGCCACCCAGGCCGCGCTGCCGACGACGGCGCCGGCGAAGGCGGCCCAGCTCCAGCTCCGCGGCCAGCCACCCACGTCGAAGGCCGCGCCGGGAACCGATGCGCTGAAGTTGGCGACGGCCGCCACCCACCCGGTCAGCAGTCCCGCCGCCTGAACCGGCAGCCAGGCCAGGGGTCCGGCCACCGCGGCCAGGACCGCACCCGACCAGGCGGTGATCAGCAGCACCGGGAGCAGCGGCAGGGTGATCGAGTTGGCCAGGGGGCCGACCAGCGAGAGCGACCCGAATGCGGAAGCGGTCACCGGGATGGTCGCGACCTGGGCCGCCACCGTCACCGCGAACGGCTCCACCAGAAGGCGGGGACCGGGGATGCGCCGCGCCAGCGACTCGGCACCGAGAACGATGCCCAGGGTGCCAAGAAAGCTCAGCTGAAAGCCGGTCTCGGTGGCGACGCTCGGGTCGACCGCCACCATCAGCGCCGCGGTCGCCGCCATCAGGGGAATCACCGCCGGACGGCGACCGACCTCTCGCAGCGCCAGCGCGGTGATCGCCATCACCGCGCTGCGCGTCGCCGCCGGACCGGCGCCGGCGACCACGACATAGCCGCCGACCACGGCGGCGATCAGCAAGGGCCGGCTCCGTCGCGGCAGTGCCCAGATGCCGGCGGCGCGCGCCGCCAGCCCGGCAACGATGGCGACCTTCAATCCACTGACCGCGATCAGGTGGATCAGCCCCGATCGCTGCAGCGCGACGGTTGTGGTTCGAGGCAGCGGACCGCGGACTCCGAAGGCGATCGCGGAGAGGAGCGTGGCGATGGGCTCGGGGAGCATCGAATGCGCCGCACCGGCGACGCGCCCGCGGATCGCGTCGAGCAAGCGGACCGGCAGCGCGCCCGGGGTGCCGCCGTTCACCGGGGTCACCGTCGGCGACACCGCTTCGGCGCTGACCCCGAGTCGCGCCAGCACCGCCGCACCCAACGCCCCGCGCCGTCGCGCCGATGGCGCGTGCAGGGCAGCCGCCGCCACCCGCACACCGTCGCCGATCTGCACGTGATCGTGGTCGCGAGTGGGCACCAGCACCGCGCCGCGCACCGCGTGCTCGCCGTCGGCGCCGGCGAGGTTATCGACGTCGACGACGACCTCGTCGCCGATCCGCGCCGGCTGCACGGTGTGCACCGTTCCCGACAGGGCCACGGCGCCCGCGGTGACTCTCGAGAGGTCGGCCGGCGGGCTGGCTGCAAGCGCGCCACGGGCGATCCCGGTGGCAGCCGCGGCGACGACGATGAGCAACGCGACCGCCGTCCGAGAACGCACAACCGATGACAAAAGCGCCGCGCCGGCAACCACGGGGATCAGAGCGGCGGCAAGGCCGACCGTTGCCGGAAGCACCGCGGCGCCGGCGGCGGCGGCGGTGAACACCGCAGCGGCGAGAACAACCAGCCCGCCTGCCGGGGTGGGAAGTCGCTCGCCCAGGCTCACCGAGGCGGCGCGACCCGCAGGTACTGCCGCAGCCCCTGCACGGTTGCGCTGTCGACGCCGAGCGCGGTGCGCAGGTCGGTGAGCGACACGAAGCCACCCCACCTGTCTCGATACTCGACGATGGCCTCGGGCAGCCCGGCCGGCATCCCCGTCACCGCGCTCAGCTCCTCGAGCGTCGCGGTGTTGATGTCCAGTTGGGCGGCGGTTCCTCCGGTGCGGCTGCGACGGAATGGGACGTTGACCTGGCGCCCGTCGTGGATGCGCGCAGCCAGGTTGGGCAGGTGGCCGGGGTCTGCGTCCGCGGTCACGCCGCCGGCGGCGGCGATGGCATCGGCGATCCGGGCGCCGGCGGGGAGCCGGTACATGCCCGGGTCGGCCACCGCCCCGCTGACGAAGATCAACGCCTCGGCGGGTGCCGGTGGGTCGAGCGCGTTGCTGAGCGGGACGGGACGGCCGGCGACGTCGGGCGCCAGCCGCAGGGCGTGCCACGTCAGCCAGCCGCCAACGGTGATGAGGCCCAGAGCGAGCACCACCGGAAGCCCCCAGAGGGCCCGTCGCCTGGTCCTACTCAGCAGTGTATCGTCATCGACGAACATCCTGCTGCGTAGGGTAGCCGGGGATCAGCCCTGGATCAAGGGGCCCGCCCGCGCAAACCGACAGCCGCCGCGCGCGCGGGGAGGTGTTGCCGCAGGTGCCCCCGCGGAGAGCTCGGGTCAGCCGAGGCGGTAGCGGCGCTGCCCGTCCTGGCCGACGCTGGTCTGCGCCCCTGCCCGTTCGGCGAGGAACCGCACCGCCCGGCCCGACACCGGTGCGCCGGCGCGGGTGATCTCGGCGGCGACCTCCGCCGCGGTGGCCTCACCGAGCTTGGCCAGGACCGCCTTCACCACGTCGACGGTGACGCCTGCGGGAGTGGCCCGGCCCCGGGCGCGACCGCGCCCGGCGCGACGGCCATTGCCGGATGCAGGACGCCCGCCCACCTTGGCCGGGCCCGGCCGGCGACCCGCCAGCGAGGAGCTGACACGCTCCATCATCGACACCGCCTCGCGGACCTCGGTGCGCAGCACGCCGTTCTCGGCCCGCAGTGTCGCCAGCTCCGACACCAGGTCCTCGATCTGCCGGACCATGCGGTCGGCGACCTCCGCCAGCTGCGCGCCCCGGCCATCGTGACCGACACGGCTGATCGACGCGATTCGAGCGGACCGGGACATGGCCATACCCCTCGGCGGACGCAGACACCCGTGGCTCCACGTACGACGCGAACCGGGCGCGCCGCCCATTGTCAGGGAAAGCGCGGCCCAACAGCAAACAGCACAGTCGCCCCCACCTGTCTGGGCTGAGCGCGTCGGCAGACAGCTGACACAAAGCCCCGGAGGTGTGCCTGCGCAGCCGGCGCCTCAGCGATGCGGAAAGGGGCCTGCTGGTGGAGCCAGGGGGGCTCGAACCCCCGACCTCTTGCATGCCATGCAAGCGCTCTCCCAGCTGAGCTATGGCCCCGCCGGTATCCTAGCCGACGGCGACCGAATGCCGAGCTCACACGGACGGGGCTCGACGCCCTTGTATCCTCGCGATGTGCGACAGCTGTGGGCCCCGTGGCGGATGGCATACGTCGGCGACACGACGCCCGCGAAAGGCTGTGTACTCTGTGCCATCGCCGCCGGCGACGACGAGCAGTCGATCCACGTGGTGGAGCGAGCCGAATGCACTTTCACGGTGCTCAATCGCTTCCCCTACAGCAGTGGGCACCTGATGGTGGTGCCCCTGCGACACCTTCCTGACATCCTCGCGCTCGACGACGTCGAGGGGACCGAGCTCTTCCGCGCCACCCAGCGGGCAGTGCGGGCGCTGAGCAGCGCCCTCGCTCCGGACGGCTTCAACCTCGGGATCAACCACGGTCACGCCGCGGGGGCAGGCATCACCGACCACGTCCATCTGCACGTCGTTCCCCGCTGGGAGGGCGACACCAACTTCATGCCGGTGCTGGCCGACGTCAAGGTGCTCCCGGAGCACCTCGAGGCCACCACCGCCAAGCTGCGCCAGGCCTATGCAGCAGGGTCGCCGACCGGCTGAGGCGACGGCGGGCCGGGTGCGGTATAGTCCGCGCTCGCTGAGCTCAGATCCTCGCGACGAGCGCAGCGGGTCGAGTTGCCGGGCGATGTGAGCCCAGGGCGGCACCGATTGCACCCGACGCCAGCCAGACGCAGGAGACCCCGTGGGCTCGGTCATCAAGAAGCGGCGCAAGAAGATGCGCAAGCACAAGCACAAGAAGATGCTCAAGAAGACGCGCTGGCAGCGTCGAGGATAGCCGGCGCGGGGTCACCACTAGCCGGGCAGCAGGCGGTCGAGGACCGCGGTCAGCTCGGTGTCGCCGGGGTTGCCGAGCAGACACTGCACCACCCGCCCCGAGGCGTCGACGACCACGGTGGTTGGTGGGGCGGAGACGTTGTAGCCGGCCGCCTGCTGCGACTCGGGGTCGAAGAGGCTGGGATACGCCACCGCCTGGTCGCGCAGGTACCCGCCGGCGGCTGCCCGGTCGTCGCGGATGTCGACGCCCACGAAGACCGCCCGGCCGCGGTAGCGCTGGGCCAGTGCGTTGAGGTGTGGCTGCTCGACCCGGCAGGGACCGCACCAGGAGGCCCAGAAGTTGACCACCGCCGGATGACCGTGTTGCGCTGCCAGATCGAAGCGGCCACCCTGCAGCGTCTCTCCCCGCAATGGCGGCGCCTCCTGCCCGGCGCCCGTCCCGCATCCCGCCGTCTCGCTCTGCAGTCCGCAGCCGCAGAGCAGCGCGATCATCGCCGCGCCGAGCAGCACCGGCACCCGCGGGCCGGCGCGGCCCGACCGGTTCATGCCCGGGCGTACGAATGCAGTCCGGCGATCCAGAGGTTGACGGCGTAGAGGGTGAACAGGATGGAGACGAAGCCCGCCGCGGTGATCATCGCCGCCCGCTTCTCCCGCCATCCGTAGGTGACGCGAGCATGCAGGTAGATGGCGAAGATCACCCAGGTGATGAAGGCGAAGGTCTCCTTGGGATCCCAGCCCCAGTACCGTCCCCAGGCGTGCTCGCCCCAGATGGCGCCGCAGATGACCCCGAACGACCAGATCGGAAAACCGAGCATCACGAAGCGGTAGCTCAGCTCGTCCAGCACCCGCGCCGGGGGCAGCACCCGGGTGACGGTGCGGGCAAGGGCGAGCGGAGGGGAGCCGCCGGTGGCTCCGCCGCCGACCGAGATCGGCGTTCCCTGGCTGGTGGTCGCCATCACCGCGACCCGCGACCCGCCCTGGCCGGTGCCGCCGGCGAGCAGGCGCTCATCGGCCCAGCGACGAGCCAGGTAGAACATCCCGAAGACGAAGGAGAAGACGAGGATTCCGGAGGACGACGCCATCGCGGTGACGTGGATGGTGAGCCAGTAACTGTGCAGCGCCGGCACCAGCTGGCCCGGTGGCACGTACAGCATGTAGGCCACCCCCATCAGCGCCACCGCCCCCACCATCGCCGGGATGCCGGCGAGACGCAGGCGCGCCCGCAGGGCGAGGACGGCAAAGGTGGTGACGATGACGAAGGCGATGGCGGTGCTGTACTCGTACATGTTGCCGAGTGGCCAGTGGCCCGCCTCGAGGGCCCGGGTGACGATCGACGCGCCATGGAACGGCCAGCCGAGCAGCACCGCCGCCAGCGCGGCGTCGGCGAGCAGCCGGCGCCGGATCGGCAGGTACAGCACGAATCCGAGCAGGGCCGCGGTGTAGCAACCCACCGCCACCCAGAAGAGCGCCAGCGACAGCGGCGTGGGGGTCATGCCGCCGGGAGTATAGCCACGCGGGCGGGCGCGGCTGGGTGATTGAGCTCAGCTGCTGCTGGGCTGTTCAGACCACTCCGGAATCGATCCGCGCCATCACCTCCGCCTCGAGATGCAGCTTGAGCTGGTCCATCGCGTGCTCGGCGTCGGCGGCGTTGCGCCGTTCGACGAAGAGCTTGTCGAGGGCCTTGCCGAGGATGCCCGGAACCTCGTAGTTGATGAAGGCGGTGATCCGGGTGCGGGTCCTGGCGGTCGCCCGGTACTCGTTGCGAAAGGTGGCGTGGATGCCACCGGTGGTCTCGAAGGCGAATCGCTCACCCGGCACCGCATCGGTGACCACGATCTCACCGCTGAAGGTGCGTCCCAGCATGTTGTAGCTCCAGCGGTAACGGTCACCCACCGCGGCAGGGCCGCCACCGCCCTCGACCGGCGACATCTCCATGAGATTGGGCCACCACTGGGGCGCACGGGTCAGATCGGTGTGGTACGCAAACGTCTGGTCGAGGGGGCAGTAGACCTCGCGGGAGAGCACGAGGTTGGACATCACGCTCCTCCTGGCGGCCCGCGGGGATGGCCGCTCCGGCGAGGATGGCATGGCTCGCAGGGCCCTGTCGAGATCGGCCCGATTGCCGCCATCGGCCCCATCGATTACGCTCATGGTGTTCGCGGCGGGCATCAAGGGCTGACCGCGAGAGGGGGCGCGGGAGTGAATGCACCGATGGCGATGATCCTGGCGACATGGATGGCGACGTTCGTGGGCGGTGTCCTGGTGGGCCTCGGGCTGCGGCGCAGCGAGCCGCCGCGGTGGTGGGAGAGGCCGTGGCCGGTGAGCCCGGCGCCCGAGCCGAGCTTCGGCGAGCGCATCGAGAGCCACCGCTAGCGAGCCTCAGGGGACAGGCGTGGAGCGGAGGGGATTCGAACCCCTGACCTCTGCCGTGCGAGGGCAGCGCTCTCCCAGCTGAGCTACCGCCCCGAGGTGCCCAGTCCGCGAGGCCCAGGCAGTATAGGTCTGGCGGTCCGCCGGCCTACCAGTCCTCGGCGGAGCTGTCGACGAAGTAGGTGGCGCACGCCAGGTCGAGCATCTCGCGCGACAGCTGCACCGGCCTGCCCGCGTACCCGCAGGCGTGGACGATGTGGTTGAGCAGGTCGCGGGGGTGCACACCGTGGAGAGCACGTCCCATCTGCCGGTAGTTGCGCGCCACCAGGTCGTCGATGGCGGCTTCACTGAACTCGACGTTGTGTTGCTCGCAGAGGCGCTGCCAGATCTCCTTGTACTCGTCCTCGGTGGGATTGGGCACCAGCACCTTGAATCGCACCCGGCGCAGGAAGGCCTCGTCGATGAGGTCGTGGGGGCGCAGATTCGTCGAGAGGATGAGCAGGGTGGTGAAGGGCACCGCGACGCTGGTGCCGGCACGGGCGATGTTGAGGTAGTCGACCCCCTTCTCCAGCGGGACGATCAGCCGATTGAGCAGGTCGCGCGGTGAGAGGTGCTGCTGACGGCCGAAGTCGTCGACCAGGAACAGGCCCCCGTTGGCCTTGAGCTGCAGCGACGCCTCGTAGAAACCGAGGGTGGTGTCGAAGCCGAGGTCGAGCATGCTGCTGCGCAGCTCGCCGCCGACCTTGACCACCGGGCGCTCGGACAGCTGCCAGCGGCGGTCGTGGGGTGGCAGCTCGCCCTCGACCGGCCGGTGGTGGATGGGGTCGAAGAGTCGGACCACCTCGCCGTGCACATAGAGGGCGCGGGGGAGGAAGAAGGGGGCTCCGAGCAGTGAGGCGCAGGCCTCGGCGAGGGTGGTCTTGCCGTTGCCGGGCGGGCCGTAGATGAAGATCGCCTGGCGGGCGCGCAGCGCCGGACCGACGCGGTCGAGCAGCTCGTCCGGGAGCACCAGGTGGGAGAAGGTGGCGCGCAACCGAGGGCGGTCGATCACCAGCGTCGAGCGCGCCTGGTGGTGGGCGACGGCGTTGTAGACCTCGATCGGCACCGGGGCCGGCCCGGCGTACTGGTTGAGGTCGATCAGCTCGCGGGCCCGCTGACGTCCGGCGGAGGAGATCAGCCACTGCATCGACGCCGTCACCGGCCCGTCGTCGGTGAGGGCGCGAATCCCGGTCGAGGAGCAGTACCCCTCGTCGGACAGGAACTTCAGGGTCGACTCGATCAGCGGGAAGGGCAGGCAGGTGTGGTTGGCGAGGTCGCGCCCCAGCATGCCCCCGTTGAAGTAGAGGACCTTGAGAACCAAGTCGCCGATGAAGGTGAAGGGGAGCCCGGTGTCCTCGATGGTCCGGGGCACCGGCGGAAAGGCGATGGGCGCGGGCGTGCTGACCGGCGGAGACATGGTGTCGACGGACATCGGGAGGCAGTCTCTCAGCCCCCCGTCGAATATGGCGAGGCGACGACGCTTCCGTCATACAGCCGTGGCGCGACCGCGGCATGGGACGGTAGCCTGGACCTGCTGGCCCGGGGTCGGTGGCCCGGACGCCGTGCTACCGTCCCGGGAATGTCCGTAGTCCCCATCGACGAGGGGCCCCGCAGCCGGCGGCGGGTCGGGCCCTTCTGGATCGAGGAGGGGATCGGCCTGGTGCTGGTCGGCGCCGCTATGCTGCTGGTGGTGGCCGGCCTCTACGGTCTGGCCGTCGTTCTCCGACCGCACTGACCCGTAACGGCCCCCGACCGCCGCCGTTGCACGGTCACGGCCCGCCGGCACCCGCCGGCCACATCTCATGAGCCAGCGTTCCACGTCTCGACCGATCGGTCGTGCCACCACCGCCAACGGCAGGCGGCGCCGCAGCAGCCTGCACGGCCGCCGCAGCCGTCAGGGTGTCCTCACCCATCGTCGGGGTGTGCGCATCACCCTGGTGGTGCTGGCGATCGTCTCCCTGCTCCTGGTGGCCGGCGCGGCGGTGGTCTTCGCCGAGTACCAGAGCCTGAAGAGCGACCTGCCCAGCACCGCCACCATCGCCGCCATGGAGCCGGTCTCCGACTCCCCGGTCTATGCCCGCGACGGCACCACCCTGCTGGCCGTCCTCCACAACCCCGACTACCGCCATCAGCACATCGACTTGAAGTCCATGTCCCGCTGGGTGCGGCTGGCGACCATCGACGTGGAGGACCGCCACTTCTACGAGAACGGCTCCTGGGATCTGCCACGAATCGTCAAGGCGGCGTGGAGCAACGTCCGGCACCAGGGCACCACCCAGGGCGCTTCGACGATCACCGAACAGCTCGCCAAGATCAGCTTCCTCTGCACCGGCAGCGACTGTCAGCAGTCGTACACCCGCAAGGTCAAGCAGTTCATCCTGGGCGCCGACATCGAGAGCAACTTCTCGAAGGACCAGATCCTGGAGATGTATCTCAACCGCATCTCCTTCGGAAACCACGCCGTCGGGATCGAGAGCGCCGCGGAGCTCTACTTCCACAAGGGCGCCCACGATCTCAACCTCGCAGAGGCCTCGATGCTGGCCGGCATCCCCAACGCGCCGACCATCTACAACCCTCTCAACCACGATCCCGGTGCCACGGTGAACCCGCTGGCCAAGCAGCGGCAGCACGTCGTGCTGCAGGCGATGGTCAACAACGGTGACATCACCCAGTTGATCGCGGACGCCGCCTACACCGAGCCCCTCGCCTTTCATCCGTGGTACGAGTCCGAGCCGGCGAACGCCCCCGACTTCGTCGACTACCTGCGCAACTATCTCGACAAGACCCTCACCCCGCAGCTGGCCGCGAAGTTCGGCGCCAGCACGGTCGAGAGCGGCGGCATGACGATCATCAGCTCGCTCGACCTCGGCAAGCAGCACCTCGCCGAGCGGGCACTGCAGGACGGCGTTGCTGGCATCGCCAAGACCTTCAACGCACACGACGGTGCGATGGTCAGCATGGATCCACGGAGCGGCGAGGTCCTGGCGATGGTCGGCACCGCCAACTACAGCGATCCCGGATTCGGCCAGCTCAACATGGCCACCCGGCCGCTGCAGCCGGGGTCGACGATCAAGCTCTTCACCTACACCAGCGCGATCGCCTCACGGCTATACACGATGAC
Source organism: Chloroflexota bacterium (assembly GCA_005880985.1). Lineage (GTDB taxonomy): Bacteria > Chloroflexota > Dormibacteria > Aeolococcales > Aeolococcaceae > CF-134. Next base: position 218,543 of record VBIQ01000008.1, on the reverse strand, counting down.
CAGCCCGGTCGAAGACTCCTACATCACCCTCAAGGACGGTTCGACCACCGGCTACTCGCCCCACAACTATGACGGGAGGCTGCACGGCGTCTGCACCCTCGCCAAGTGCCTGGGCAACTCGCTCAACATTCCCGCGGTCAAGGTGGAGGCGCGTGTCGGCATCCCCCTGATCACCGACGTCGAGATCGCGTCGGGACTGCGGTCGCTGGCCGCGCCCGGCAACCGTCCGGGGCCGCTGAGCTACGCCGCGACCCTGGGCGGCCTGAGTCACGGCATCAGCCCGCTGGAGATGGCCGACGGCGTCAGCACCGTCGCCAATCTCGGTGTCCAGCATGACCCGGCCCCGGTGCTGCGGGTGGTCCAGCGGAGCACCGGACGGACCCTCTATTCCCACGACGCCGCCGCCACGGGACGGCGGGTGGTCGACGCCGGCGTCGCCTTCATCATCAACGAGATCACCAGCAACGACGGCAACCGTCAGATGGAGTTCGGCTATCACAGCAAGCTGACGCTGTCCGACCGGCGGGTGAGCGCCAAGACCGGAACCACCGAGTTCTTCTCCGCCAACTGGACGGTGGGCTGGACACCCCAACTGGTCAGCACCGTCTGGGTGGGAAACCCCGACCTCTCCTGCCTGCGGCCCGAGGACAGCAAGGTCGTGGCGGCGCGCCTCGGCCGCGGCGAGAGCATCGATCAGCCATGGAGCCCGCAGGATCTGCGCCGTTTCGGCCTGCAGCCCAAGAACGACCACTGCGGCCACCTCGAGGGTTCGACCGGCATCACCGGCGCGGCGCCGATCTGGAACGACTACATGAGCCACGCCCTCGCGGGGACGCCGAAGGACTGGTATCAGAAGCCCAGCGACATCATCGGTGAAGGCGGCAGCGACGACGCCAACTTCTTCCTGAGGGGGACGTCGGGAAGCGGCAGCTCCTGCTTCTACTACGCTCCCGCTGCCGATCCCAACCGGCAGTGCACCTATATCGGGACCACACCGCCGGCACGCGCGCCCTCGCCGACGCCATCGGCGGCGCCGCAGCCGCCCCCACCGCCCCTGCCGCCCAAGCCGGCGCCGACACCGCCGCCCACGCCGCGTCCGATCCCGACTCGGCCAGCGCACCGCTGACCGCGGCCGCCGGGCGGCGCTCCGCCCGTCGCTAGACTGGCCGCAGATGTCACAGACGGCCCCGCCAGGGGAGGAACTGCCCCCGGGGCCGCCACCGCTCGTGCTGGCGGTGGCATTCGACCTGGTCACCCGCTACCGGCTGCGCCTGACCGACGACCGCGACGGACGTCTCGGCCCACTCTCCGGTCAATACCTGCTCGGCGCCGCCGCATGGACGGGACGGCGCGGTGCCTTCGTGGGCTTCTACGAACCTCCGGCCGACCCCGACGCGGCCGCGCGCGACCTGGAGCAACGCCTGCGGGTGGCCGAGCAGTGGGCCGGTGAGCGTCTCGCCGTCCAGGGTGCCGAGCGCTGCGACGTGCTGCTCGTCGCCCTGGGGCCGCCGCCGCGCATCCAGCCGGAGCTCGCCGGCAGTCCCGCCGTCAGCGTCGGTGCCGTCGCCCTCGACCCTGACGGCGGTGCGCAGGCACTCACTCCGCTGCCCCCCGGGCTCCCCGGGCTCGGAGAGCTGCGCGCCCACCTGCGGGCGGTGCGCGAGGGGCGACCGGTGCCGACCCTTGCCCAGGTCGATCTGGCCGAGCGTCAGGTGGTCGCCGGCGGATACGCCCAGCCCACGCGTCGCGCCATGATCAGCGCGCCCCTGGTCACCTATGGGCTGATCGCTCTGCTCGTCGGCATCTGGATCGTCGAGCAGACGCTGCGGGGAGACGTGATCGCGCGCGAGGCGCCCGGGCGCAGCCCGCTGTTCGACTTCGGCGCCCTGGCGAACAGCGGAGCCGCCGCGCACGACTGGTGGCGGTACCTGAGCAGTGCCTTCCTGCACGACGACCGCAGCGCCTACCACATCCTCGGCAACGGCTTCGCGCTCTTCTTCATCGGCCGGCTGGTCGAGCAGCTCTATGGTCGCCTGGTCCTGCTCGGCACCTTCGTGCTCACCGCTGGTCTGGGCAGCGCCTTCTGGGTTGCCTGCACGGTGGTCGGCGTGTCGTCGGCGCACGCCGACATCGCCGCCATCGGCGCGTCGGGTGGGGTCTTCGGACTGATCGGCATGCTGGTGATGCTCGGCCGCGTCCAGGGACGGGACGTCCCGGTTGGGGTGACCGCCTCGATCCGCCAGTACGCGATCACCATCGCCGCCCTCAACCTCGTCTTCGGTTTCGTCTTCCCCCACGTCAACAACTACGTGCACGTCGGCGGCTTCCTCGCCGGCGCAGCGCTGGGACTGCTGCTGGCCCCTCGCCGCGACGTCGGCGGACGCGCTCTGCGACGCATCGAACAGGCGGTCCTCGCCGCCGCGGTGGTCGCCGCCGTGATCGCGCTGGGCATCGCCGGACAGCACCTCGCCTCGGTGCTCAGCCAGCCGCCGAGCGCGCAGCCGGGGGTGCTCAACGGCTGACAGCCAGCCTCATGACGCAACTTGACACAGTGCGTTGTACGCTGCTATACAGGGGGCCGTCACCACCGCCGTGCGGGCGCCGATCGCGGCAGCCCCGGCCGGGGACTTCCCCCTGTTCTTCCCCTCCAACCGGGGGAGGTCCTTTCTCAGGGCCTCCCTTGCCTGCCGAAGGGTACGACGCCGGTCCCCCTGCCGTCAGCGGGCAGGCGGCGGCCGCCGTTGCTCAGCCGACATTGCGCCGCCGGCGGCGCGCCTCGGCCCAGAGCCCCTCGAGGTCGTAGAAGATGCGCTCACCGGGGAGGAAGACATGGGCGATCACCGAGTCGAAATCGAGACACGCCCATGAGGCGTCGCGCACCCCGGCGACGTTGAGCGGACGGATCCCGCTCTCCCGACAGACGTCCTCGATATTGTCAACGATGGCACGAACCTGCCGGTCGGTGTCACCCTCGCAGATGACGAAGAAGTCGGCGACGGTGGTCTTGCCACGGACATCGATGGTGGCGACCTCACGCGCCCTCTTGTCGGCGGCGGCCATGGCGATCAGCTCGGCCAGCTGCAGGGGCGTCATGCGCAGCCCATTATCACATCGGGCTGCGGTAGACGCCGGTGGCGGAGATGAGCTCGGCGACCGGCGCGGGAACGAGGTCGTCGAGCGGGGCGCCGACCGCGGCACGGCGCCGCACCTCGGAGGCGCTCACCGCCGGCGAGTCGATGCGCAGCAGACGGGTGCGGTCGGCGGGAAAGCCGAGCCGCTTGAGCTCGGGCGGGGTCAGCACCGGGCCGCCGCTGCGGTTCACCACCAGGAACCTGCCGCCGGCGAGAAGCTCGCCGTGGCGGTGCCAGCCGCTGACGGCGGCGGCGATGTCGGCACCCAACACCACCCAGAGCTCGGTGGCAGGGTGCAGCCTACCCAGCTCCTCCATCGTGTCGATGGTGTAGGAGGGACCGGCCCGGCGCATCTCGATGTCGAGGACGCGCACCCACGGGCGCCCCGCGGTCGCGGCCCGCGCCAACGCCAGCCGTTGCTCGGGCGGCGCCACCGCGGGACGCCGGTGCGGCGGCAGCCGGGCCGGTACCACCCACACCTCGTCCCCCAGCCGGTCGTGAACCTGGTCGACGACGGCGAGATGGCCGCGATGGAACGGGTCGAAGGTGCCGCCGAGCACCGCCGCCACCGCCTCGGAGCTCATGTCCCGGAGTCCTGGAGAAAGGTGAACTCCGCGGGGCCGATCCGCACCGTGTCACCCTCGGCGCAGCCGGCGGCGGCGAGGGCGTCGTCGATGCCGGCACCGCGCAGCCGTCGCTGGAGGTGGCCGACCGCCTCCTCGCTGTCGAGGTCGGTCATCGCCACGGCGCGTTCGACCGCCGCTCCGCGCACCCGGAAGGCGCCGTCCTCGCGCTCCACGGTGATGTCGGCCAGCCGGGACGGCTGGCGTCGATAGACCCGGTGGCCGCCACCCGGCTGGGCCATCCCGCCCACCGCGGCCGCCTCAGCCGGCACCGCGGTGCGGACCCGGGCCGCGAACGCGGCCGTCGCCGCTGCCCGCAGGAGGTCGCGACATCCCTCCCCGGTCGCCGCCGCGATCGCGTGGGCGCCGGCCAAGCCGCCGGTCAGCGCCTCGGCGGCGGCGCGACCCTCGGGGACGTCCACCTTGTTGAGCGCCACCACCGCCGGTCGCGCGGCCAGGCCGGGGCTGAAGGCGTCCAGCTCCGAGGTGACCTGAGCCAGCGCGCGTCGCGCGGCCTCGACCCCCTGGGATGCGTCGACGACGTGGATCAGCACCCGGGTCCGCTCCAGGTGGCGGAGGAAGTCGAGGCCCAGCCCGGCGCCGCGGTGGGCTCCCGCGATCAGCCCGGGCACGTCTGCGAGCACCACGGTGCGCCCACCCTCGAGCTCGGCAACACCGAGGTTGGGGTGCAGGGTGGTGAAGGGGTAATCGGCGATCTTGGGACGGGCACGGGTCAGCGCCGCCAGGAGGGTCGACTTCCCGGCGTTGGGGAGGCCGACCAGGCCGATGTCGGCGATCAACTTGAGCTCGAGGTCGACGCGGCGTTTCTCGCCCGGTTCGCCGAGCTCCCCCAGGCGCGGTGCCTGCCGCACAGCCGAGGTGAAGCGGGCATTGCCCCGCCCACCCCGCCCGCCGCCCGCGACGGCCAGGCGAGCGAAGTGCTCGACGAGGTCCGCGAGCAACTCCCCGCTCGCCGTGTCGCGGACCTGCGTGCCGGTCGGCACGCGGAGCTCCACCGAGGATCCACGCCTTCCGGCGCGCAGTCCCCCCTCTCCGGGGCGGCCGTTCTCGGCTCGGAACCGGCGCCGCCGGCGGTAGGCGCCGAGGGTGGCGACACCGGCGTCGGCGATCAGCACGATGTCGCCGCCACGCCCGCCGTCACCGCCGTCGGGGCCGCCCTGAGGGACGAACTTCTCGCGCCGGAAGCTGACCATCCCCCGGCCACCGTCGCCGGCGGCGAGGTCGAGGGTGACCTGGTCGAGAAAGGGGTTAGCCAGGGGTCTCCGCGGGCACCGCGGCCGGGGAAGCCCTGCCAGCCATGGCCGCCAGCCGCACGATCGGGAGCGCGGTGACGTTCACCCGGGTCCGGTCGTGCCCGGTCCGATCGAAGGCCACGGTGCCGGCGCGCAGTGCGAACAGCGTGTGGTCGCGGCCGACGCCGACGTTCTCGCCGGCCAGGATCCGGGTGCCCCGCTGCCGCACCAGGATGGTCCCCGCCAGCACCACCTGACCGCTGCCCCGCTTGACGCCGAGGCGGCGACCGTCGCTGTCGCGCCCGTTGCGGGAACTCCCGCCTCCCTTCTTGTGGGCCATGTCCTAGCTCTCCTCTGGCTGCGGGCCGCCGGCCTCGTCCTGCGGCTCCCCGGCCGGGCGCCGGGGGCGGCGCCGCGCCGGACGGGCGGCGGCGGCATCGGCGGCGGGCTCCGGGGCTGCTGCCGCATTCGGCTCGGCAGCGGCCGCCGCCGCTGGCACGGCCTCCTGCTCCGCGGCCCGCGTCGCGGGGCCGGCCGCGGCTCGCCTCGTCCGCGGGCGCCGGGCGGGCGCGGGCGCGGTCTCGCTGGCGGCGGCCCCGTTCACCGGCAGCGGTTCACCCGCAGCCAGCAGCGCCTCGATCTGCAGCTCGGTGACGTGGCTGCGGTAGCCCTGGGTGCGGCGGTGGCGCTTCTTCGGCTTGAAGGTGAACACGCGGATCTTCTTGGCGAAGCGATGCGCCACCACCCGGGCAGCGACGCGGGCGCCTTCGACCGCGGGAGCGCCGGCCTGGAAACGGTTGTCATCCTGGACCACCAGCACCGGCGCGAGGGCGACGACGCTGCCGACCGGCGCGTCGAGCTGGTCGACCATCAGGCGGTCGCCCGGTGCGACCCGGTACTGGTGGCCACCCTGCTGAACGATGGCGTACATGGAGCTCCGCAAGAGGATTGGCGCGCGCAGCCGGCAGAAGGTGCGAGTGGCCGCGAACTCGGACGCGAGCCGGCAGAATAGCACTCAATCGCGCGACCAGGCCCGTCGCGAGCGCCCGCGTCAGTATCCCGGAGTCGCCGGCGGAGGCGACCCGCCGGCGCCGCCCGCGGCCGTCGACGGCGACGGCGGGGGTGTCGGTCCGAGCACGGTGATCGGAGCGGCGTTGTCGATGGCGACCACCTCGCCGTCGCTGTCGGTCAGCTGGCCGGTCAGCGTGTAGCGCCCGCTACTGGCACCGGTGGCGACGCGGGCATCGAAGACGATGGCGAGCCGTCCCGGACCGCCATCACCGCGGGCGGGAATGGTGAAGCCCGAGTAGTAGACGAGCAGTGAGCCCGCGGTCGGGTCGCCGCTGCCGGTTCGCGAGAAGTTTCCCTGCAGGCTGGCGGTGCGGCTGAAGGCGAGCGGTGACGCCAGGCTGAGCAACACGTTGACTCCCGAAGCCGGCCCGGTGCCGTCATTGAGAACGGTGACGCGGTAGGTGACGGTGTCGCCAGGGTGGGCGCTGTTCTGGATCGCGACCACCACCGACGAGAGGCTCGAGGCTGGAGACAGGTGGACCGCCAGCGGGGTGCTGCTGACGTCGCTGCTCCCGGTCTCGCTCCCCGCATGCGCGACCACGTTGTAGTCGCCCGGCTTGCCGGCGGCGAGCGCGGTGAAGGTGATGCGCACCACCGAGCGGTGCACGCTTCCGTCCGCGGTGGTCGCGGGTGCGGACAGGGTCCACAGCGCCCACTGGGGAGCGGGGCTGCGCACCTCGGGATCGGTCGCCTCGGTGCGCACCCCGCGGTCGATCTCGATGGAGTTGGTCGACTGGTAGCGGAAATCCGCCGGGAGATCGACGCGCACACCCACGCCGCTCACCTCACCAGGTCCCTGGTTGACCACGTCGACGGCGTAGCTGGGACTCTTGCCGCCCTTGATGCTGCTGCCGCTGAGAGCGCGAACACTGACGCTCAGCTGACTCGCGCCGCCGCCGCAGCTCAGCAGGAGCAGCGACGGAGACACCAGGAGGAGCAGGCAGAGCAGCCGCGTCCCCCGGTGCCGGCGGGGCAGGATCGAGGTCAGATGCGCCCTGCGGTGCGCATCGGCGAGAGGGGACGGTGGGAGCGGTGCGGAGCCGGCGGGAGGTCGGCGGCCGCCGGGAGCGGCAGCGGGTAGCCGACCTCGGTGAGCAGCCGCAGCGCCAGGGCGACGTCGAGCCCGACCACGGTGTCGATGCGCCCACCGACGGCTTCGATCAGGTCACCTCCGGCACCCTGCACGGCATACGCTCCCGCCTTGTCCAGCGGCTCGCCCGACGCGATGTAGGCGTCGAGCTCGGCGTCCGAGAAGTCGCGCATGCGAACCGCCGAACGGCTGACCCCGAGCACCTCCGGGCCGCCGGGAGCGGCGATGGCGCAGACACCGGTGAGCACGGTGTGACGCAGCCCGCGAAGCGAGCACAGCATCTCGCGTGCGCGCTGAGGCGTCTGCGGCTTTCCCAACGGGCCCTTGGGACCGATCACCATGGTGTCGGCGCCGATCACGAAGCTGCCCGGGGGGCGGGTGGTGGCCACCGTCATCGCCTTGTGCCGTGCCACCAGTTGCACCGCGAGGTCGGAACACATTCCGGGAGGAACGGGCACGTCGTCCGGCGGGTCGGCGACGCTGAAACGAACCCCGGCTCGGGTGAGCAGCTCACGCCGCCGGGGGCTGGTCGACGCCAGGACGATCCGCGTCATCCGCGCATCGGGCAGGGACCGCTCATGAATGTCCTCGATGAAAGGCCGACGGTGATGCGGGCCCGACGATGGCCCGCGCATGCCCCCGAAATGGTGACGGCGGCCTCTGCGAGGCCATCGTAGCAATTCGCGACGCGCGCGTCAGGCGCGCGCGGCGAACGCGGCCATCGCCACGGAAGCGCCAGCGAGGCCGAGCGCCAGGAACGGGATGAGGATGCGGAGCCGGGAGCGAGCGACCACCCGGCCGGCGAGACCGTAGACGAGGCACCCGGCGAGCACGGCAAGCGCCTCGACCACCACCGGTGGTCGCGCGAGCACCGCCGGGGGCACCAGCAGCACCGCTGCCATCAGCGCGAAGACCCCCAGCATCGGGGCGCTGGCGGCGGTGTCCTCGGCGGGGGCGACCACGTACGGAGCGGCCAGCAGCAGCGCCGCTCCGGCGAGAGTGCGCGCCGCGCCCAGGCCCGGCCGCGACGCCGCCAGGACGGCCGGCAGGGCGAACGTCGACGAGGCGGCGGCCAGTGCGAGCGGGGCGGCGCCGGCGGCGGCCGCGGTCGCCAGGCGGAGGCGCGTCCACGACCCGGGGACGGCGATCACCACCGCCACGGCGAGGAGGAGCTCGACCGCCAGCAGGTTGGTCTGCGCCCCGCCGCCACTCCCGGGAAGTGCGGTGGCTGGAGCACCCGCCAGCGGCAGCAGCGCGGCGGCGAGCCCGGCACCCACGATCCCGGCCACCGCGGTCGGTGTCCAGCCGCGCGGCCGCCAGCGCTGGGCCGGGGAAGCCACCGCGGCCGCCACCAGCCCGAGGAAGAGCCCGCCGGGGTAGACGGCGAGCGCCACCACCGCGGCGAGCACGCCGACCGGGTCCATCTAGACCGCCTGCCGCGCGATCACATGATCGCCCCGAAGACGCCGGTGGTGATCGCGTCGGGTGCGAATCCCAGGCTGATGGACGCCAGAGCCACCGCCCAGGTGACGGCGCGGACGAGGCGTCCCGGCGGGGTCCCCTCGGCGGCGTCGCCCGGCAGGGTGAGCGCCCGCACCGCGGCGATGAGCAGTCCCGCGGAGGCGACCATGCCGGCGGCGAGGGCGGTCCCGGACGCGGCCGCGCATCCCTCGAGCACCAGGAACCGTCCCCAGAAGGCCGGGGTCGGGGGCAGGCCGGTCAGGGATAGCCAGGCGAGCGCCCGCTGGCGGCCGAGACCCGGCCGCGCCGGGTGGACGAGGAGTGGGCCGGCGCAGAGTTGGGCGAGGATCAGCACCAGGCCGCCGAGGCGGCCTGCCGTGTGGCCGGTCCCCAGCCCCGCCGCCACCAGCGCCAGGTCGGCGATCACCACCCGGCTGTAGCGAACCGCCGGCGAGGCTCGTGCGGCCTGGACCGCGCCGAACACGGCGCTGGCCAGGCCGAGCACCAGCAGCACGTTCGCGAGGGGAACTCGCGCCCCACCAGGAAGGGCCGGCAGCAGCACGCCGGCGGTGAGCAGCACCGACGGCGCCAGCAGCATCACCCAGGGGGCGAGGTCGGCGCCGCTGACGGCACGGGCGACGGAGGGCGCCCAACCGCCCAGAGGCACCAGCGCGAGCTGGGCGCAGACCCCTCCGGCCAGCAACCCCCCGGCCAGGGCGGTGCGGTTGTCGACCGCAGGTCCGGCCGCGGGGACGAAGACCGCGGCCCCCACCAGCACCGCCCCGCCGAGCCCCATCACCCGGCCGGCGGCGAGGGTGGCGCGGCCCGGTGCGGCGGCGATCCAGCGCAGGGCGAGCACCGCGGCGGCGAGCGCCACCGCCAGCCCCCAGATGATCGGCACCGTCGCTCCCAACACCACCACGCAGGCGGAGACCACCAGGCAGGCAGCCAGGCTCTCGGCCCCCTCGAGATGAGGGGCGATGGCCAGGGTGGCGGCAAGCGCGATGCCACCGGCCACCAGCAGGCCGAGCGCGGGGCGCCCGAGGACCAGCGATGCGCCGTAGGCGTGCGAGGCGGCGGGCCCGGGCCAGGTCGCCGCGGGAGCGGCCGCGAGCCCGGCGAGGGCGGCCCCGAGAACGACGATCCAGGCCAGGCGGCGGCGGTGCAGACGGGGCAGCATCGCGCCGCCGAGAACCCCGGCTCCCGCCCAGGTGAGCGCCAGCCCCAGGGGGCTCATCCCGACTCCTCGACCGGCGCCGATGGGCGGCGGTGCCGCCCGGTCAACCACCCGGCCGCCGCCGCGCTGACCGCGGCGAACGCCGCCACCGCCGAGGCCTCGGCAAAGGATCCCGTCCCCGCCTCGAGGATCCAGGCGGTCGCCCCGGCCAGAGCCACGGCCGCTGCCCCGACCCCGAGATCCTCCAGGGCGCGGGCGCGAAGCAGACGGGCGGCGCCGGCGAGCCACACGTAGGCGGCGGCGAAGATGGCCCCCTGGTCGGAGGCGGCGCCGCCCACCGACACGTTGAGGCTGACCCAGGAGGCCGCCGGAAGGGCCAGCGCCGCCGCCACCACCCGGACGCTGCGCGGACCGAAGAGAGCGGCGCGGGCCGCCACCACCGGAACCTCCGGACTGAGCCCGGCCACCCCGCGCAGCCGCTCACCGCTGCGCCGAGCCAGCGCCGCGGCGAGCACGGCAGCGGTTCCCCCCACCAGCGGCAGCAGGGCTGCGCCCACCCCGCCGGTGCTGGCTGCCGCGCCGGCCAGACCCAGTCCGGCCGCCAGGCTGGCGACGGCGATCGCCCGGGGGCCGTCGACGACGGCGACGACCATCCCCCCCAGAAAGCCGATGGCGGCGATCAACGTCTGGCTCACGGGGTGCCCCCGGTCATCGGAAGACGAACAGGCAGGCGACCGCTCCGGCGACCACGATCAGCAGGCCCGGCTGGCCCGCCAGCCAGCCGTCCGCCGTGGCCAGGCCGCCGTCGATGCGGCGGACGACCAGCGGCAGGACCCGGATGGCGCGCTCCCGCCATCTGTCCTCTGCTACCGGAGCCTCATCGACGGCGGCCGAGGCGGCACCCTCCAGGGCAGCGCGGCGGCTGGCAGGAAAGGCGGCGCCGGCCAGGGTGCTCGCGGCCACTGCCGCCCCGGCGACGAGCAACCCGGCGACCAGCAGGTAGCCGCCCGACCAGCTCCCACCGGGACCCTGAGTCGCCCCGGCGTCGATGCCGACCACCACCCCGCCCCCACCCATCGAGGCCACCTGGTTGACGAAGGTGGTGAGGGAGAGGCCGGGAACGACCCCGGCGATGAACGAGACCGCGCACGCGGCGGCGGCGTCGACGCGAATCCGCGAGCCTTCGCCCGGCGGTGCCGGGACCCCCAGCACCGCGCCGGCCGCCAGGACGGCAGCCACCGCGGCGCCGACACCGGCCGTGGCCAGCACCGCGGCGATCGCCGATCCCGGAGGCCCGGCGGCGGCGGGTGCCGCGGTCGCCTGGAGCAGCGCGGCGGTTCCGTAGCCGAGCGGCAGTCCGCCCGCGCTCGCCAGGGCCAGCGCCCGCAGCCAGCGAGCCCCGTCTCCCGCCCCCTCTCCCCCACCCGCCCCCCAGGCCGGGGCGGCCGCGAGGGCGAGCACCAGGGCCAGACCCGCGGCCCCCACCCCGGCGAGGGCGGCCGAGGATCCCTCCCCGGCCAGCACCATGATCGGGCCGGCGAGCGCGAGGCAGAGCGCTCGGCCGCAGGCGGCGGGCTGGTGGCGGTCGATCAGCGCCAGGGCGGCCGCTCCCAGCGCCACCACCAACCCAGCGGCGATGAGCCCGCCGCTGACCTCGCGGGTGATGTGCCCGTTCGACACCTCGACCAGCCGGATCAGCACCAGCAGCCCGCTGGGGGCGGCGGCCACCGCGGCCCAGGCCGAGCTGGCGCTGCGTCCGGGCCGCGACGGCAACCCGACCGGGGCGACCAGGCGGATGGCTCCGGCGAGGGCCCAGGGACCGGCGATCCCGGCGCCGGCTGCGGCCAGCGGGACCGAGCCGAGATCGGAGGTCTGGAAGGTGACCTGCATCTGGATCGCGGCCGCCAGCAGTCCCAGCGCGCTGCCGTGCTGCAGGGCGAAGGCGGCCCGGTCGCTGAATCGCAACCATGGCGAGCCCGCCGCCGCCAGGATCAGGGTGCCGATGTTCCCCAGCTCCAGGCCGCCGAAGAGGAGTACGGCGTTGCCGGCGGTCGCGCAGGTCAGGGTGCCGGCAAGACAGAGGAGCAGGGCGGAGCGTTCGAGGGGGCGGCGTCCGCCCTCGGCCAGCGCGACCGCCGCCGCGCCGCAGGCGAGCAGGCCGACGGCCAGGCCGGCGGGATCGAGCCGGGCCAGCAGCGCCACCCCCGGGACCAGGTCGCCGAGCGACCGCTCCACCCGCCCACTCGGCACCACCAGACCGGCGTCGCTGATCAGCAGGCCGCCGGCGAGCCCGACGGTGACGAGGGCGAGCACCCTCGCCCAGCCCCCCGCCCGCTGGGGCAGCAGGTAGCAGCCGAAGGCACCGACCAGCGGCACGGCGACGGCCAGCAGCAGGCGAAGACCGGGAGACACCGCGCCGGCTCAGCCCGGACCCGGGCTCACGAGGAGGCGGCGCGTCCCCCGCCGAAGGCGCGCACCCCCACCTCCTCGGCGCAGTAGGGACACACCTGCCAGCCGAGTCTCAGCCAACGTTGGCAGGAACCGCAGCGGCGGGCGAACTGGGTGCGGCAGTACGGACAGATGACGAACTCGTTCTCGATCTCCCGCCCGCAGTTGGGGCAGGCACGGGTGTCGCTCATCGCCGTGTCCTGGGCCTCGCTGAGCGCGAGCGCCTGCTCCTCGAGCGCCAGCACCCGCTCCTCGTCGAGGGTGCGCGGCGGGCGCACCACGAGGTAGATCAGGATTCCCAGGTAGGGCAGCAGTCCGAGTGCCCCGGTGAACAGGGCGAAGACCTGGGACTCGCTGCGGCGGCGGGCGTCGCGGACCATCGAGAAGACGAGGGCCACCCAGAGCACGGCAAAGAAGGCGACGACGGCGAAGACGCCGACGACGACGCCGGCGGCCGCGTCGAGAGCGAGCATCACGGGGACTCTTCGAGCATGCGACGCAGACTGTCGATTGTGGCTTGATCCTCGGCGAGGCGTCGGCGAGCCTCGGCGACGACCGCCTCCGGAGCACGCTGGCTGAAATCGGGGTTGGCCAGCCGGGTCTCCTGGGAGCGGAGCCGCTCCTCGGTGCTGCGGAGCTGGCGCTCCAGCCGGGCGCGGTCGGCGGTCCCGCCACCGATGAACAGCTCGGCCTCGGCCCCCCGGGAGACCACCCCGACCGGTCGCCGCCCGGGTGGCGGCTCGTCGACCGCGATCACCGGAGCGAGCATCTCCACCAGGCGCTGCACCTCGCCGGCGGGCAGGGCGATCTCCGCCGCCCGGATGAGCACCGGGAAGCGGTCGCGGCTGCCGCTGCCGATGCCGGCCTCCTGGAGCGCGGCCCGGAGCGCCTGGACCAGCTCGAAGACCTGATCGACGGCGGCGACCGCGGTGCCGGCACCGTCGCCGGCGTCGTACTCCTGTGGCCGTGGCCAGGAACGCTGCTGCAGCGTCGGTGCCGCCCCAGGGAGTCGCTCAGCACACTCCTCGGTGATGAACGGCATGAAGGGGTTGAGCAGGCGGAGCAGGCCGTCGAGGACGCGCACCGCGGTGGCCGCCGCCGCCGCCCGTGAGGCGGGCGACGCCTCGGTGCGAAGCCGCCGGTTGACGATCTCTGCATACCAGTCGCAGAAGCCGTGCCAGGTCAGCTCGTAGAGCCGTTCCATCGCCTCGTGGAATCGATACGCGGTGATCGAGGCATCGCAGATGCGCACCAGCTCCGCCATGCGCGCCAGCATCCAGCGGTCCTCGGGAAGCAGGTCCGACACCGGCGCTGAGGGCAGCTCGCCGATGCGCTCGCCGTCCGGCGAGAGCCGCATCACCAGCAGACGGGTGACATTCCAGAGCTTGTTGGCGAAGCGCTGGTACGAGGCGATGCGGTCCTCGTCGAAGCGCATGTCCTGACCGGAGGTCCCGACCGCACCGGCCCAGGCACGCACCGCGTCCGCGCCATAGCGGTCGACCATCACCAGCGGATCGACGGTGTTGCCCTTCGACTTGCTCATCCGCGACCCGTCGGGGGCCTGGATGGTGCTGTTGATGATCACCTCGGCGAAGGGCTTGGCGCCGGTGAAGCGCAGCCCGGTCATGATCATCCGCGCCACCCAGAGAAAGATGATCTCCCTCCCGGTGACCATGGCGTCGGTCGGGTAGAAGCGCTCGAGGTCGGGCGTCTGCTCCGGCCACCCGAAGATCGCGAAGGGCCAGAGAGCACTGCTGAACCAGGTGTCGAGAACGTCGGGGTCGTGGGTCAGCCTGCTGTCACCGCACTGCGGGCATCCCGACGGCTGCTCGATCCAGGCGAAGCGGTGCCCGTTGCCGCAGGTCGACACCGGGATGGCGTGGCCGAGCCAGAGCTGGCGGCTGATGCACCAGTCGCGCAGGTTGCGCATCCAGTCGAGATAGACGTTGGTGAAGCGCTGCGGATGGAAGCTCAGCTGGCCGCTGTCGACCACCGCGATCGCGGGCTCGGCGAGGGTGCGCATGCGAACCCACCATTGCTCGCTGATCAGCGGTTCCAGCACCTCGCCACAGCGGTCGCAATGACCGACCTGGTGGACATAGGGCTCCTCCTTCACCACCGCGCCGGCCTCGCGCAGCGCCTCGAGAACCGCGGCGCGGGCGGCGCTGACCGTCAGACCGTGGAAGCGGGGCAGGTCGGCGACGTCCATGGTCCCGTCCGGGGCGACGACGCTGATCAGGGGAAGACGGTGCCGCTGACCGATCTCGTAGTCGGTGAGATCATGGCCGGGGGTGACCTTGAGGGCCCCGGTGCCGAACTCCGGTTGCACCGCCGCATCCTCGATGATCGGCACCCGCCGGCCGGTCAGCGGCAGCACCACGGTGCGGCCGGCAAGTCCCGCGTAGCGGGGATCGCCGGGCGCCACCGCGACCGCGGTGTCGGCGAGCATCGTCTCCGGCCGCACCGTGGCGATGACGATCTCCCCGTCATCCTCGATCGGATAGCGCAGTTGCACCAGGGTGTCGGTGTGCTCCTGCCAGTCGACCTCCTCGTCGCTGATCGCCGAGAGGTTGCGCGGACACCAGTTGACGATCCGCGGACCGCGATAGATCAAGCCCTCGTCGTACAGCGCCTTGAAGACGACCCGGATCGCGCGCACGTAGGCAGGGTCGAGAGTGAACCGCGCCCGAGACCAGTCGCAGGTGAATCCGAGGCGGCGCATCTGATCGTAGATGCGGCCGCCGTACTCGCGGTACCACGCGTCGACCCGGCGTTGAAACGCCTCGCGTCCGAGTGCCTCCTTGGTGGTGCCCTCGGCGTCGAGCTGGCGCTCGATCACGTTCTGAGTGGCGATGGCGGCGTGGTCGGTGCCGGGACACCACTCCACCTCGAAGCCGCTCATCCGCCGGTGACGCACCATGATGTCCTGCACCGACTGCTGCACCGCATGGCCGAGATGCAGCGCGCCGGTGATGTTCGGGGGTGGCAGAGCGATGACGAAGGGCGGCCGCCGGCTGTTCACGTCGGCGATGCCGAGCCCGATCTCCTGCCAGCGCTCCCGCCAGCGGGGCTCGACCGTGGCCGGAGAGAACGAGGGCTCCATGAGAGAGGCCGAGTATACGGACGCCTCCTCAGGAGGGCGGAAACGCAGGAATGGTGCGGCCGCCGCCGGGAGCACGCCAGACGGGACGGAAGGGTGAGGACGCGTACGCGAGTTGCGGCGATGCGCTTCCGAGCGATTGCGCGGCATCGGCGGCGCTCAGCGACGGGAACGATACCGGCACCGCCGACGCGGTGGCGGGATCGTGGAGCAGGTCGTCGAGCTGCGAGTAATAGGCGTGGCCGCTGCAGTCGCGCAGAAAGCTGACCAATGCCGCCACCCTGCTGGGTCTGCCCTCGGTGAGAGGAACGACGATCGCGTCGTGGTTGCGGGACGACAGCGCCGCCACCGCCACCGGGTCGGCGGCCGCGGTCCCCACCAGGTCGGGAGCGAGCGCGGCCGCGACCCGCTGGGCCGCATCCTCGAGGGTGCGTGGCTGCGAGGCGTCGTAGGGCTGGTCGAAGTCGCCGAGTGCCAGCAGCTGGGGGACGACCTGCGGCCGGGGCGGGGCGAGCGCGCAGGGCGAGCCGGCCGAGCGCCCCGCCGCCACCGCCAGTGCGACCGCGGCGGCGATGACGGCCAGACCGCTGAGAGCGACCATCGGATGGCGGCGGAGCAGTTCCATCTGGTGCGTACCTTCGCGAGGTCCCCGCACGTTAGCGTGTGCCGAGAAGGGTCGGACCGGGTTGAGAGGAGGACTGGGTGGTGGCGCGGAGGACGGGATGGGCCCCCGTGGTGGCTGCCCTCCTTGGCGCGACCGCCGGGTGTGGCGGGCAGTCGACCACGGCGTCACCGGGACCTCGGGTCGCGGGCGACCGCATCGCGGTCCTCGACGCACCCTTCGGCTCCGATCCCAACGGCGTGATGCTGGTGCGAAGCGACGGGACCGGGGCGGCGCACCTTTCGCTACCCGCCGATGCCGAGGCGATCGCCTTGGCCGGCAACCGCCTGCTGGTCGGCGGCGGTGGCCGGCTCGAGTCGATCGAGAGCTCGGGGCGCGCGACATCGCTCGGCGATCTCGCCGGCGACACACCCGACGAGCTGGTCCGCGGGCTGGTGGCCAGCCCCGACGGTCACAGCTGGATGTGGGCCTCGGTGCGGCAGCAGGGGGACGGGACGGTGGTCAGCACCGTCTGGCTGGCCGGCGATCATCGCGCGCCGGTCTCCCTGCTGACGCGCACCGAGACCGGTAGTGCACTGCAACCGGTGGCCTGGACCGCCGCCGGGCCCGTGCTCGGCGACGAGCCGATCGGCATCGGCGGCTACATCCTCTTCCGGCGCTCCTTCGGGCCGACCTTGCGTCTGGACGTGCAGACCGGGCTGCTCACCTCGCTCGCCGGCGCGGACTGCGCCTTCAGCGACCTCTCGGCCCAGGCCACCCTCGCCTGCGTCAAGGACGGGCGCGAAGGGCCCCACGGCGACGGAGCGGTGACGCTGCGGCTGCTGCCGCGGAGCGGCCCGGAAATCAACGTTCCTCTCCCGCGCTCGATCAACCAGGCCGGCGCCGCGCTGTTTCGCGGCGACGGCGCGACGCTGACCCTGGCGCTCTCACCCGCGCTCGGTGAGAGTGGCGACGAGGTGGAATGCGACCTGGTCGACGCCCGCACCGGCCAGCGCCACACCCTCGGACCCGACGGGATCACCCCGGTCAGCTGGCTCCCCGACGGCAGGCTGCTGGCCGTCCGCCGCCCCGGAGTCGCCGGCGGCGAGGTCGGTACCTATCTGGTCGCCCCCGACGGCAGCGCGCTGCGGGTGGCTCATAGCGCCGAGGCCATCGGCCTGCTGCACGGCTAGCCCCACCGGCGAGCCTGGGTGGCGCAGATCCGCCGGCCTAGGCGGGCTTGTCTTCCAACTCCGCCGCCGGCTCCTCGGTGAGCATCAGCGGCTCGACGCCGTCCAGGATCGACTGCTCGGTGATCACGCACCGCTTGATATCGGGACGGCTGGGCACCTCGAACATGCTGTTCAGCAGGACCTGCTCGATGATCGACTTGAGACCGCGGGCGCCGGTGCCGCGCTGCAGCGCCTTACGGGCGATGGCGCGCAGCGCGTCCTCGTGGAAGACAAGCTCCACGTCGTCAAGCGAGAAGAACTTCTGGTACTGCTTGACGAAAGCGTTCTTGGGCTCGGTGAGGATACGGATGATATCGGCCTCATCGAGGTAGTCGAGGGCGACGGTGATCGGCAGGCGGCCGATGAACTCGGGGATCAGGCCATACTTGAGCAGGTCCTGAGACTGCACCTCGCGCAGCATCTTGGTGGTGTCTTTGTTGCGCGATGACTGCGGCGAGCTGCCGAAGCCGATGGCGCGACGACCGATGCGATGCTCGATGATCTTCTCGAGGCCGTCGAAGGCGCCGCCACAGACGAAGAGGATGTTGGTGGTGTTGATCTGGATGAAGTCCTGGTGCGGATGCTTGCGACCGCCCTGGGGTGGAACGTTGGCGACGGTGCCCTCGAGGATCTTCAGCAACGCCTGCTGCACGCCCTCGCCGGACACGTCGCGGGTGATGCTGGGGTTGTCCGACTTGCGCGCGATCTTGTCGATCTCGTCGATGTAGATGATCCCCCGCTCGGCGCGGGAGATGTCGAAGTCGGCGGCCTGGATCAGCCGCAGCAGGATGTTCTCGACGTCCTCACCGACGTATCCCGCCTCGGTGAGTGAGGTCGCGTCGGCGATGCTGAAGGGGACGTCGATGATCTTCGCCAGGGTCTGAGCGAGCAGCGTCTTGCCACAGCCGGTGGGGCCGATCAGCAGCACGTTGGACTTCTGCAGCTCCACGTCGCCCGCCGCCTTGGCATGGGCGATGCGCTTGTAGTGGTTGTAGACCGCCACCGAGAGCACCTTCTTGGCGTGCTCCTGGCCGACGACATACTGGTCGAGCGCGGCGCAGATCACCTGGGGGCTGGGGATCAAACCGCCCTTGTTGCGCTTCTGGGCGGTGCTGCGGTTGTCCTCCTCGAGGACCTCCTGGCAGAGATCGATGCACTGGTCGCAGATGTAGACGCCCGGTCCGGCGACCAGCTTGCGAACCTGCTCCTGTCCCTTGCCGCAGAAGGAGCACCGGGTATGGCGCCGGCGGTCGTCTCGCTCGTTCACCACGCGCCCTGAACGCCCTTGGCCTCAGCCGCGCGACGTCGAGCTGCCGCCGTCGGTGGACGGGCCGTCATCGCCGGTGCGCTCGCCGACCGCGACCCCACCGTCGGTGGTCGACCCGGGCCCCCCGAGGCCGCGGCTCTGACCGGTGATGATCTCGTCGATGATGCCGTACTCCTTGGCTTCCTCGGCACTCATGAAGAAATCACGCTCCATGTCGCGATTGACGACCTCGATCGGCCGGCCGGTGTGGAAGGCGAGGATCTCGTCGATGCGGCGGCGCACTCGGAGGATCTCCTGGGCGTGGATCTGGATGTCGGTGGCCTGCCCGGAGAAACCGCCGGAAGGCTGGTGGATCAGGATGCGGGTGTTGGGAAGGCTGTAACGCATTCCCTTGGTGCCGCCGGCGAGCAGCACCGAGGCCATCGACGCTGCCAGTCCCATGCAGATGGTGGTGATACGTGGACGAACGTACTGCATGGTGTCGTAGATGGCGAGACCGGCATACACCGATCCCCCGGGGGAGTTGATGTAGATGTTGATGTCCTTCTCGGGGTCCTCGCCCTCGAGGAAGAGCAGCTGCGCCATGACGACGTTGGCGATCTGGTCGTCGATGGGCGTGCCGATGAAGATGATGCGTTCCTTGAGCAGGCGCGAATAGATGTCGAAAGCCCGCTCACCGCGGTTCGTCGATTCGACGACCATGGGGATCAAGTCGTACGGGGCCATGCTGGGCTCATTATAGGGATGGCCCTGCGAAGTGCCCGTCGCGGTGCGGTGATGGCCTCCGGTCGGTGGATCCGGGCCTACACCTCGCCGCGTGCGATCTCCAGGGCACGCTCGACCGCGCCCCGCAGCAGCAGGTCGCGATGGGTGGCTCGATGGAGCCGCTGCCGCTGCTCGGCGCTCAGCTTGCGATCCCCGGCGAGGCGGCGTTCCTCGCGCTCGACGTCGGCCTCGTCGACCTCCAGACCCTCGGCTGCCACCAGGGCCTCCAGGGCAAGCTGCAGCTTGACGCGCTGCACCGCGGTCTCGCGCCGCTCCCCCCGCACCTGCTCGAGCGTCTGTCCCGAGTACTGCAGGTAGCTGTCGAGGCGCAGCCCCGCCTGCGCCAGCTGTACCTCCATCTCGCGGAGCTCGCGGTCGATCTCGGCGTCGATCATCGCCTCGGGAATGTCGACGGCGGCCTGATCGCGAAGCTGCTCGAGGGCGGCGTTCTCGAAGCGGGTCTGCGCCTCGTGGGCGGCGTGTTCCTCGAGAGCCTTGCGGTAGTGATCGCGAAGTTCGGAGAGATTCGAGCCGTGCCCGTCGAGCGCCGCCAGGCTGTCATCGAGGGGGGGCAGCTTGCGTTCGCGCACCGCGGCGACGCCGACCTCCACCGTCACCGGAACGCCACGCAGCTCCTCGCGCGGGTAGTCGTCGGGAAGGGTGACCTCGACCGAGGTGGCGGTGCCCGGACCAAGCCCGATCAGCGCGTCGGCCAGCCCGGTCAGGAGCCGGTCGCGATCGAGCTCGACGTCCCGCTCCTCACCCTCACCCCCGACCACCTCGTCCCCCCGGCGCATCACCAGGGTGGCGCGCAGCACATCGCCCGCCTGCGCGGGGCGGGCGACCTCGACCAGCGCGGAGTGACGCCGGCGCACCTCGTCGATCACCCCGTCCACCTGCTCCTCGGTGACCTCGGGTTGCTCCGGCGCCACCCGCAGGCCGAGGTAGTCGCCCAGCTCGACCTCGGGACGGACGGTCACGGTGGCGACGAAGATGAGCGGCCGGTTGCGCTCGAGGTCACCCACCGAGCCCACCTCGGGATCGCCGACAGGGTCGACGCCCGCCTGGGCCAGGGCGCGGGTGTAGAGGCGAGGGAGCAGCTGGTCGATCGCCTCCTGGCGGACCGCCGCCCAGCCGAGCGCGCGCTCCACCACCGCACCGGGCGCCTTGCCGGGACGGAAGCCGGGTAGCCTCACCCTCCCCGACAGGCGGCGCAGGGCCGCCTCGACGGCGGCGTCGACCTCGGCGGCCGGCGCCTCGACCTGGAGCTCCACCCGCGAGCCGGGCTTGGGCTCGACCCGCACGGTGAGATCATCGGCGGTGGGGGCTTGACCGGACGTCACGGATGCTCCTGCTGCGAGGGACGACGGATACCGCAGCCCCGGGACTGCGCGGACCGAGAGTCGAACTCGGACGGGTTGCCCCACGGGATCCTAAGTCCCGCGCGTCTACCGGTTCCGCCATCCGCGCCCGGGACCCCGCGGCCTCACTCTAGCAGGGGGTCGGAGAACCCTTGACGCATCGGGCACCGCAATATCGGCCGGCGGCTCGGCGTCCTAGCGGGTAGGGCGCGTCGCCCGGCGCCCACCCCCCCGGTCCGCGATGAATCACCCATTCCCCGAGCGTCTCCGTACCCTCCAGGCGGCCGCCGCCCTGCGCCGGATCCCGTTCCTGCGCACCGCGGCGCGGACCCGCAACACCGCGGGGACGGTGGCCATCGTCGCCGCCGGCATCGCCCTGGTGGTGCTGCTCCTGCCGGGACCGCGCGGCGCGCTCTTCGGTGCGCCGGGGGCGGTGATCTCGAACCTGCGCGGCTCGTCCGCCACCGACAGCATCGTCAAGGGGTACCCGCGCATCTACAGTGTCAAGCTCAACATCGACCTCGCCGTCCGGCCGGGCGACGGGCGCACCCCACCGATCGCCCCGATCGCCTTCCAGTACCCCCACACCGCCGATCTCGGGCAGCCCGGCAACACCTATCTGTATGCGCACGACCGGCCGGGGATGTTCTACGGCCTCCACAACGCCGCCATCGGGGACATCCTGGTGGTGGCGCTGGCTGCCGACCGCAAGCTCTACTACCAGGTGACCGAGATCCACGGGCAGGTCGCCTGGAACGACTTCGCGTGGCTGCGACCGAGCGGCGACAACCGCCTGACCCTGCAGACCTGCAACTTCTCGGGCGACAAGGATCCTCGCTTCATCGTGGTCAGCAAGGCGGTGCCCGCGGACCAGGCCAAGCGCCTGGTCGGCGACCTCTAGCGGCGTCGAACGGCCGCTGCCAGGCCGTTCCCGGGCGGTCAACAGTTCGTGGTTGTCAGGGCTGCTCCGGGAGCCTACGATCACTCCAGGCGGCCCGGCCCGACGACGGTCGCGAGCGCGTCCTGGCAACACCTGCGGGACCCAGTCGCTGGTGGCTGCGCCCCGTGTACACGGAGGTGAGTGGATGGAGCCAGAGCACCTGGGTGCAACGGCCACGGACCCGCGCGAGGTCGTTGCCAAGATCGAGCAGAAGGCGCTTCGGTTGTCGGCGCTGCTGCGGGAGATCGACAACCATCCCATCGAGCTGGCAGCGCAGGTCCGCAGCCAGCTCGATGACGTTCTGGAGATGCTCGCCGTGCGCGTGGCAGCCACCCGGGCGATCCTCCACCAGCCGGTGACGATCGCCGGAGCCGACACCGCGGCCTGACGCGCCCGGAAGGGGCGGGGCTCCCTAACGGCCGGTAGAGTCGGCCAGCCATGGCCGGTGCCCCGCCCCCTCTTCCCCGGTACGGTGAGCGCTCGCTCTCCGATCTGGTGCCGTCCCTCCTCGCCGGGCTGAAGGTGCCGGGCGCCCCCAACCCCCTGGGCATCGAGCCCGTCGCCCACGTGTGTCTGCTGGTGATCGACGGCCTCGGGGCGGAGCTGCTCCGGGAGCACCGCGCCGACGCCCCGTTCCTGGCCGCAGCCGCCGGTCAGCCGCTGACCACCGGCTTTCCCGCCACCACCGCCGCCAGCCTCAGCTCGATCGGCACCGGCCGTCCCCCCGGCGAGCACGGCCTGGTCGGCTACACCATCGGCATCCCGGGCCACGACCGCGCCCTCAACGTGCTCCTCTGGGGCTCGTACGGCGGCGGCCCACAGGACCTGCGCGAGGTGCTCCGCCCCGAGGAGGTGCAGCCCCAGCCGACCGCCTTCGAGTGCGCGGCCGCGGCCGGGATCACGGTGACCGCGATGGGTCCCGCCGCCCACGCCCATTCGGGGATGACCCGCGCGGTGCTGCGCGGTGCCCGCTATGCGCCCGTCTTCGGCCTCGGCGACCTCGCGATCGAGGCATCGTCGACCGCGCGCACCTCACAGCGCAGCCTCGTGTACGCCTACCACCCCGACCTCGACCTGATCGGCCACGCCCGGGGGGCCGGCTCGGCGGGCTGGAGCGCCCATCTGGTCCACGTCGACCGGCTCGCCGCCGGGCTTGCGGAGCGGCTGCCCAAGGACACCCTGCTGGTGGTCACCGGAGACCACGGCATGATCGACCTCGCCCCCGATCAGCTGGTCGACGTCGACCGCGAACCAGTGCTCCTCCATGGCGTCCGCCTGGTCGCCGGCGAGGCGCGGGCACGGCATGTCTACGCACGCCCCGGCGCCGCTGACGATGTGCTCGCCGCCTGGCGTGACCGCCTGGGCGCCAGCATGTGGATCGCCACCCGCGAGGAGGCGATCGGCGCCGGCTGGTTCGGGCCCACCGTCTCCGACCGGGTGCGCGACCGCATCGGCGACGTGGTCGCGGCGGCCTTCGCGCCGATCGGCATCGTGCAGCGCTCGCTCGATCCGCGACAGGCATCGATGCGCGGTCATCACGGCTCGTTCACCCCGGAGGAGCAGCTGGTCCCCTTCATCGCCGTCCGCCGCTAGGAGCTCACGGGACCCCGATGTGCTGGCCGGTGCAGGCAAGGAGGCGCCGAGCACGTGAAGGAGCGCATCGGTAATGCGTGACTGAGCGCGCGCAGAAGCCGACGCAGCATCCGCCGAGTCAGGACGTCGGGGCGACCACGTTGACGATCCGGTCGACCACTACGATCACCTTCCGAGGCTGACGCCCGTCGAGAAGCTCGGTGATTCGCGGCAATGCCAGGGCACGCTGTTCGAGCTCGTCGGCGGGGGTGCCGGCGGGCACCCGCATGGTGGTGCGCAGCTTGCCGTTGATCTGGACGGCGATGGTCACCTCGGCCGCGGCGGCGAGCTCGGGATCGTGTTCCGGCCAGTGGCCGTCGTGGATCGATCCGCGGTGCCCGGTGCGCTCCCACAGCTCCTCGGTGATGTGCGGTGCCAGCGGAGCAAGCAACTGCATCAGGGTCTCCGCGTCGCGCCGCCGCGCGGTGCCCGCGGCTGCCTCCTCGTCGAGCGCGTCGGCAAACTCCATCATCAGGGCGATGGCGGTGTTGTAGCGCAGCTGCTCATAGCGCTCCTGGACACCGGCGATGAGGCGGTGACGGCGGCGCTCGCGACTCTCGTCGGTCCCGTCCCCGGCGGCGAGCAGGGCCGAGCGCCAGACACGGGCGAGGAAGCGGGTGATGCCGGACACTCCGTCGTCGCGGAAGTCGCCACCCTGTGAGTAGGGACCGAGGAACATCAGGTAGAGCCGGATGGTGTCCGCGCCGTAGCGGTCGAGATACTCGTCGGGGTTGACCACGTTGCCCCGGCTCTTCGACATCTTGGCACCGTCCTTGATCAGCAGGCCATGAGCACGGAACACCGGGAACGGCTCCGGCGCCGGCACCAAGCCGAGGTCGTGTAGGGCGCGCATGATGAAGCGCGAGTACATCAGGTGGAGCACCGAGTGCTCCTTCCCGCCGATGTAGATGCTCACCGGCAGCCAGCGCCAGGTGCGTTCGCGGTCGAAGGGACGGTCGTCAAACTCGGTCGACGGATAGCGCAGGTAGTACCAGCTGGAGTCGAGGAAGGTGTCCGAGACGTCGGTCTCGCGACGCGCCGGCTTGCCGCACCGGGGACAGGGCACGTTGACCCAGTCCTCCGCCGACGCCAGCGGTGATCGTCCGGTGCCAATCGGCCGGTAGTCCTCGACCTCGGGAAGCAGCACCGGCAGCTGGTCTTCGGGCACCGGGACGGGACCGTCATCGGGACAGTGAATGATGGGGATCGGCGGACCCCAGTACCGCTGCCGCGAGATCAGCCAGTCGCGCAGCCGGTACTGGACGGTGGCCTCACCGCGTCCCTGCGCCCGCAGCGCCTCGACGACGCGGGGCTTGCCATCGTCCGAGGGCCGGCCGTCGAAGTCACCGCTGTTGACCATCACGCCATCGCCGGTCCACGCCTCGCGCGCGACGTTGCCGCCGCTGATCACCTCGACGATGCGAAGACCGTGAGCGCGCGCGAACTGCCAGTCACGTTCGTCGTGGGCGGGGACGGCCATGATCGCACCGGTGCCGTAGCTGCCCAGCACGTAGGGCGCGGCCCACACCGGGATCCGCTCACCGGTGAGCGGATGAACCCCCTGCGATCCGAGGTCGATGCCCACCGAGAAATCCGGATCGGCGGCGGCGGCGGGCAAGCTGACGCGCCACCCGTCGACCTCGGCGCGACGGTCGGGAGCGGCGAAGTCGAGCAGACGCGGATGATCGGCGCCGACCACCAGAAAGGTCGCTCCGAAGAGGGTGTCTGGCCTGGTCGTGAACACGCTCACCTCGGGCTGAGTGCATCCCACCAGCTCGAAGCGGATCATCGTCCCTTCGCTGCGACCAATCCAGTTGCGCTGGGCGGTGACCACCACCTCTGACCAGTCCAGCTCGTCCAGCGCATCGAGCAGCGGCTGCGCGTACTCGGTGATCCGCAGGAACCACTGCTTGAGGACACGCGGCTCAACCGCGGTGCCGCATCGTTCGCAGTGGCCGTCGATCACCTGCTCGTCGGCCAGCACGGTGAGGCATGAGGGACACCAGTTGACCGGCCCCTCACGGTGCTCGGCGAGTCCCGCCTTGAACAGCTGGACGAAGATCCACTGCGTCCAGCGGTAGTAGTCGGGGTCGGTGGTGACCACCTGCCGGGGCCAGTCGAACATGGCGCCGATACGGCCCAGCTGCCGCCGGAAGTTGGCGATGGTGCGCGGCACGAGGCGGGCCGGATGCTCGCCGACCTTGAGCGCGTAGTTCTCGCTGTGGATGCCGAAGGCATCGAACCCCATCGGCTCGAATACGGTGTCGCCGCGCATCCGCCGGTAGCGACCGTGCGCATCGGCCCCGGTGAAGGCGAAGACGTGCCCGATGTGCAGCCCCTCGGCCGAGGGATAGGGAAACATCATCAGGTTGTAGAAGGGGCGCTGCGCGTCGTCGAGCGGAGTGCGGTGGGCACCGGTCTCGTCCCATCGACGCCGCCACTTGGCCTCGACGGTGGCGTGGTCGTAGGGCGCGACCTCGCCACGGGCGGTCATCGTCCTGTCCCCGCGGCGGCGACGTGCAAGCTCGGAGAACGTCTCATCGGCGGGACAGGGTACCGTGTCCCCGCCGTGCCCACCTCCCCCACTGCTTCCCCTCGCGGCGGCGTCTTCCGGCTCGGCGAGCGCCGTCCCCGCATTCATCCCACCGCCTACATCGCCCCCGGTGCGGTCGTCGCCGGTGACGTCGAGCTCGGCGAGCAGGTCAGCGTCTGGCCGGGATGCGTCCTCCGCGGCGACTACGGGCGGATCGCCGTCGGCGCCCGCACCAACATCCAGGACGGCACCGTGATCCATGCCACCGCCACGCTGGCCACGGTGCTGGGCGCCGACGTGGTGGTGGGGCACGGAGCCCGGCTGGAGGGTTGCGTCGTGGAGGACGCCGCCCTGATCGGCATGGGGGCCATCGTGCTGCACCAGGCGCGGATCGGCAGCGGCGCACTGGTGGCCGCCGGAGCGGTGGTCACCCCGCGGACCGAGGTGCCACCGGGAGCGCTGGCATCCGGCGTTCCCGCCCGGATCAGCCCTGCGGACTCCCCCGACGCCGCCGAGGCGAAGGCGTCAGCCCATCGCACCGTGTCCGAGAACTACGCGGCCAACGCGCAGTACTGGATGGAGGAGCTGCGCCCGCTCGAGCGCGACTGAGCGGCCGGCGAAGAGAACGCTAGGTGGTCCGGCTGGCCGCTGCGACCTGCGGCGTGTCGGCGGCTGAGCGCGTGCCGTCTGCGGCCGGCGGGGCCGCACCGTCGCGCGCGGACAACCCGGTCACCTCCAGAATCTCGCGCTCGCCGAGCGAGTCCTCGCGCAGCAGCGCCTGGGTGAGCGCATCGAGCTGCCCGCGGTGCTCGGCGAGCAGCGACTGGGCCTGGGCGAAACATTCCTCGACGATCCGCCTGACCTCGTCGTCGATCACCTTGGCGGTCGCCTCGCTGTACGGGCGCGGGCGGCCGAGGGCGACGCCATCCTCGCCCTCGTCGAGGTTGAGCGGGCCCACCTTCGGGCTCATCCCCCAGCGCACCACCATCTCGTGGGCGATCTGGGTCACCTGCTTCAGGTCGTTCTCGGCTCCGGTGGTGACCACGCCGTACACCAGCTCCTCGGCCGCGCGGCCGCCGAGCGCACCGGTGATCCGGCCCCGCAGGTAGTCCTCGGGGTAGTTCTGCCGGTCGTCGACGGGACTCTGCACGGTGACCCCGAGGGCGCGACCGCGGGGGACGATCGACACCTTGCGCACCGGGTCGGCGCCCGGCAGCAGCAGGCCGAGCAGGGCATGCCCGGACTCGTGGTAGGCGGTGCGCTCGCGGTCCTTCTGGGAGAGCACGATGCGGCGCTCGGCGCCGAGCATCACCTTCTCGAGGGCGTCGCTGAAGTCGGCCATGCTCACCGCGGGATGACCCCTGCGGGCGGCCAGCAGCGCCGCCTCGTTGACCAGGTTGCGAAGCTCGGCCCCGACCAGACCTGCCGTCTGCGAGCCGAGGCTGTCGAGATCGAGGTCATCGGCAAGGGGGACGTTGCGGGTGTGGATCTTGAGAATGGCGACCCGGCCGGCGCGGTCGGGCGGCAGCACCATGACCCGACGATCGAAGCGTCCGGGACGCAGCAGCGCCTGGTCGAGGACATCGGCTCGGTTGGTGGCGGCGATGACGATGACGCCTTCGCGCGAGTCGAAGCCGTCCATCTCGGTGAGGATCTGGTTGAGCGTCTGCTCCTGCTCGTCATGGCCGCCGATGCGGATCGCGCCGCCACGGCTGCGACCGATGGCGTCGAGCTCGTCGATGAAGATGATCGCCGGGGCCGCGGCGCGCGCCTTCTGGAACAGGTCGCGCACCCGAGCGGCGCCGACGCCGACGATCATC
Source organism: Chloroflexota bacterium (assembly GCA_005880985.1). Lineage (GTDB taxonomy): Bacteria > Chloroflexota > Dormibacteria > Aeolococcales > Aeolococcaceae > CF-134. The sequence continues at coordinate 191,038 of VBIQ01000008.1, read as the reverse complement.
TCCACGAACTCGGAGGCGCTGATGCTGAAGAAGGGCACCCGAGCCTCACCGGCGACAGCGCGTGCCAGCAGCGTCTTGCCGGTGCCGGGAGCACCCACCAGCAGGACGCCCTTGGGCACGGTCCCACCCAGCCTCTGGTACTTGGCCGGCTCACGGAGGAAGTCGACGATCTCCTCCAGCTCCTCCTTGGCCTCCTCGATACCGGCGACGTCGGCGAAGGTGGTGCCGGGTCGTTCAGCGTCGTAGAGCCGAGCGGTGCTCCGCCCCAGACCGAGGCCTCCGAGGCCTCCCGCCGCCGACGCGGCGCGGCGGGTGAGCCAGATGAAGCCGAGGATGAGCAGGATGGTCGGCCCGAAGCTGATCAGGATGGTCGCCAGCAGCGACCGGGAGTCGGTGTTCGGCTGTGCATTGATCGTGACATGGTTGGCCGTAAGCAACGTCTCCAGCGACGAGCCGCTGATGAACGTCGGCAGGGTGGTGTCGAAGTGGGTGGCGGTGTCTTTGCTGCCGGGTGCGGCGACCGGCTTCTTTGTGGTCCCCTGGATCGAGTCACCCTTGCTGGTGATGTCGGTGACGTTGCCGGCCTTCACCTGGGCGATGAAGGTGGGGCTGTAGGGGATGGTCACCCGCTTGGTCTGGTCGGCTGGAAAGAGAACGTTGCCGATGATGATGTTGAGGGCGAACAGGACGGCCACGATGATCAGGAAGCGCCGCGAGCGCATCGGCCCCAGCAGGCCGCCGCCGGAGGGTGCGCCCGGCTGGCGGCCGTCGCCGGAACCGGGGGGGTTGGGCGCTCCCGGGCGTTGGCTGGCCATCACCCGACGCTAGCACGGCGGGGGCGTTTGGCAAGGTTTCGCGAGGGGGCGGAGGCGGTACGTGAACGGTATGCCGACAGGTGTGCGCGACTACTACGAGGTGCTGGGCGTCGCCCGCAGCGCGACCGAGAAGGAGATCCATTCGGCCTTCCGCAAGCTGGCGCGCAAGTACCACCCCGACGTCAACCCCGACAACCCGGACGCCGTGACCCGCTTCAAGGAGATCAACGAGGCCCACGAGGTCCTCGGCGACCCGGAGAAGCGCAGGAAGTACGACGAGTTCGGCTCCCAATGGCGGGAGTACGAGGCCTGGGAGAAGGCGGGGCGGCCCGGCGGCTCGCCCTTCGGCGGGGCTCCCTTCGGCGGCGGCCAGGTCGAGTACCGCACCGTCAACCCTGAGGAGTTCGAGGAGCTCTTCGGCTCCGACAGCCCCTTCTCCGACTTCTTCTACGACATGTTCGGCCGCCCGGGCGGAACCTCGAGTCGGCGTGCCCTCCGGCCGCGGCGAGGCCAGGACGTCGAGGGCGAGATCGAGGTCACCCTCGAGGAGGCCTACCGCGGTGCCACCCGAACCGTCGAGATGAGCGGTGGCCGGGGGACCCGCCGCGTCGAGGTGCGGATTCCCGCCGGGATCGGCGACGGCGCCCGGGTCCGGGCCGCGGGACAGGGGGGTCCCGGCCAGCAGGGCGGCGGCGCCGGCGACCTCTACATGCGGGTGCGCGTCCTCACCCATCCGATCTTCATCCGTGAGGGCGACGACCTGCGGGCGCGCGTGCCGGTCCCTGTCGACATCGCCCTGCTGGGCGGCGAGGTCACGGTGCCGACCCCGAAAGGCTCGCAGGTGTCGCTCCGGGTCCCGGCGGAGACCCAGAACGGAACCCGGCTTCGCCTCCGGGGACAGGGGATGCCACACCTTCGCGGCGGAGGTCACGGCGACCTTTTCGCCGAGGTCGACGTCCGCCTGCCGCTGCCGCTGACTCCGGCGGCGCGGGAGGCGGCGCAGCGGTTGCGCGACGCGATCCGGACACCCTCCAGCCCTTGATCGGCGAAGATCTGCCGGGGCGGACGGCGGTCGCGACGGTGCGACCGAGTGGTCACCAGGGTGTTCCAGGGCGACCGCTCCGGGCGACTTCGGGTTAACCGTGCGCACCAGGCCGGGCTTCCCCATCGGCCCGGCCACAAGGAGAGCGCATGACCAAGGGGCGGATCGCGTGCACCGCGGTCGCCGCCGCCCTCCTGTCGGGGCTCGCGATCACCGTGCCCGCCACCTCCGTGCACGCCGCCCCGGCGGTGATGGCCGCGCCGTCGATCCGGCAGGCGCACGGCCTCGACTGCGAGGCGACGGCGCTGCAGATCGCGCTCGCTGCCCGCGGAGTTGCTGCCTCGCAGGACTGGGTGATCGGACAGGTCGGCGCCGACCTCCGGCGCGCCGCCGTCGCGGGCGGCGGTGTGACCCAGTGGGGTGACCCGTACGTGACCTTCGTCGGCGACATCAACGCCGCCGAGAAGGACTTCACCGGCTACGGCGTCTACGCCCCGCCGATTGCCCGCGCCTCGCAGATCGCCGGCGTCCCCGCCGCCGCCCATCTGCGTTGGAGCCCGGCGGCCGCCTATGCGGCGGTGCAGCGGGGCTATCCGGTGATCGCCTGGGTCCAGGTCGGGCTGGCGACCGGGGGCACCCGAACCTGGACGGCCTGGGACGGACGCCAGGTGCCCTACGTCGTCGCCGAGCACGCCGTCACCCTGGTGGGTGTCGACACCGACGCCGGGCAGGTGCTGATCGCCGATCCGCACACCGGGACGACCTACTGGACTCCGATGCCGCGCTTCGAGGCGTCATGGCTGACGTTGCAGAACATGGCGGTCGCCGTCGGCATCCCCGGATCGGTGGGACTGAGCCCGTCACCGGACGGCAAGGGATACCTGATCGCCACCAGCGCCGGCACCGTGTCGACCTTCGGCGACGCCACGTCGCACGGCGACACCGCCGCCCAGCACCTCAACGGTCCGGTGTTGGGCATCGAGCGGACCACCGATTTCACGGGGTACTGGTTGGTGGCTGACGACGGCGGCATCTTCAGCTTCGGCGACGCCGCCTTCTACGGAAGCACCGGCGCCCAGCACCTCAACGCCCCGGTGGTGGGCATGGCCGCCACCGCCGGCAGCAAGGGGTACTGGCTGGTGGCCGCGGACGGCGGTGTCTTCAGCTTCGGCGACGCCGCCTTCTACGGGAGCACCGGGGCGATGCACCTCAACGCGCCGATGGTGGCGCTGCAGGCGACCCCGTCAGGACATGGGTACTGGCTGATCGCCGCCGACGGTGGCGTGTTCTGTTTCGGCGACGCGGCCTTCTACGGGAGCACCGGCGCCATGCACCTCAACGCCCCGGTGGTCGGCATGTCGCTGGCGCCGGGGGGGTCGGGCTACCGTCTGGTGGCCGGCGACGGCGGCATCTTCAGCTTCGGTCAGGCACCGTTCTACGGCAGTCGCGGCGACAACCCTCCCCCCAGCGACGTGGTGCAGATCGCCACCACCCCGGACAACGGCGGCTACTGGATGCTGGGGTCGGACGGGCATGTCGACGCCTTCGGCGACGCCGCCTTCTTCGGCAACGGCTGAGCGGCGCATTCGCCGATCCGCGCGCCGCAACCCGAGGCGTCAGACCTCGGCTCGTTCAGGGGTCACCCCGCCGACGAACCGCATGTCCTCGTAACGGTCGCCGCTGAACCCGCCGCGCGGCGCCACCTCCTCGATCCGGGCCAGGTCGGCGGCGCTCAGCGTCACCTCAAGGGCGGCGGCGTTCTCCTCGAGGCGCTCCCGGCGCTTGGTTCCGGGAATGGGGACGACATCCTCGCCTCTGGCCTGGACCCAGGCGAGCGCCAGCTGCGCCGGGGTGCAGCCCTTCTCACCGGCGAGGCTGCGAACCTGGTTCACCACGTCGAGGTTGCGCCGAAAGTTCTCGCCGACGAATCGCGGATTGGTGCTGCGAAAGTCGCCGGCCGGGAGGTCCTGCGGCGAGGTGAACCGCCCGGTGAGAAAGCCGCGTCCCAGTGGGCTGTAAGCGACGATGCCGATGCCGAGCTCGCGCGCGGCCGGCAGCACCTCGTCCTCGATGTCGCGGCTCCACAACGACCACTCGCTCTGCAGCGCGGTGATGGGATGCACGGCGTTGGCGCGGCGCAGGGTGGCGGCGGCGACCTCGCTGAGCCCGAGATGGCGCACCTTGCCCTCGGCAACCAGCTCGGCCATGGCTCCCACCGTCTCCTCGATCGGGACGGTCGGATCGACGCGGTGGAGGTAATAGAGGTCGATGTGATCGACCCCGAGACGGCGCAGCGACGCCGCGCACGCCTGATGGACATACGGCGGGTCACCGCGGAAGGCGCGTTCGTCACCACCCGGGCGGCGGATGATCCCGAACTTGGTGGCCAGCTGGACCCCGTCACGGCGACTGCGGATCGCTCGCCCGACCAGCTCCTCGTTGGTGTGCGGCCCGTACACGTCCGACGTGTCCAGGAAGGTGATCCCGAGGTCGAGGGCACGGTGGATGGTGGCGGTCGACTCGGCGTCGTCGCGCTGCTCGGCGTTGTCGTAGAAGGCGCTCATGCCCATGCAGCCGAGACCCTGGGCACTGACGGTGAGCCCGGCCCTGCCGAGCGTTCGGGTGGAGATGCTCATGGGCGCCAATATGCCAGGTGTTGCGCCGCAGACACAATTCCGACACACCCGCGCCGCAGCCCGCGATCGCCGCGCGTCGAGCCGGTTTGATTGCCGCGGGCATGGACAATCTGATTGCAGGGCTGGAGTCGCTGGTCGCCGGCGGGCGGGACCTCGCCATCGCCGGCCTCGCCATCGTCGCCCTCGCGGAGGCGGCGATCATCCTGCTCTGGGCGCATCGCCATGCGCGGTGGCAAACGCAGGCAGACGCCCGCGAACGCGATCTCAGCGATGCGCTGGCACAGGCCCGGCGGCAAACGGCGACGACCGCCCCAGGCATCTATACGGTGGCAGACCGCTCCGGCCGCCGCCCCTCCCCCAGCCCGGACTCGGTGAAGCTGCGACCGCTGACCATGGACGAAGCCACCGAATGGGCCCACCCCACCGAGTGAGCCGCCCCCGGTAGCGCAACACCGGCCGCTCTCCGACGGTCAGGTGAGAGCGATGGGACCAGGGCTCGAACTCGCCGGCGCCAGGTGGTGCGCCGCGACCGGCCTGGCGGCAGCTGCCATCGCCGCGGTGGTCACCGCCCCCGCCGCCGGCGCGAGCACCACCGCGCCGCCGTCGGGCGCGCCGCTTCTCGCTGGTGTGGGTCGCGCCGACATCACCCCGCCGACCGGCTACTACATGATGGGATGGGTGCGATCGGACGCCGTGGTCACCGGCCAGCACACACGCCTGTACGCCCGCGCCATCGTGCTGCAGGCCGGCGGCCGCAAGATCGCGCTGGTGGCCGAGGACCTCAATGGCATTCCCGGCGGCATGCTCGCCGCCGCGGCCGACCTCGATCACGACATCGGCTTCTCCCAGGAGAACGTGCTGGACTCGGCGTCGCACACCCACGCGGCGCCGTCCGGCTTCTACAACTTCTCGACCTACAACACGGTGGCGCCGACCAAGGACACGCCGACGGCGTTCAACCTCCAGGGGTCGATCGATCCGCAGCTCTACGGCTTCGAGGTCCGCCAGCTCGCCCTCGCCATCCGCCGCGCCAACGCCGACATCGCGCCGGCGTCGGTCGGCTGGGGATCGACCCAGATCCTCGGACTCACCCAGAACCGTTCGCTCGAGGCTCACCTCGCCAACTACGGCATCAACGAGCCGTACGGCAAGGGCAGCGTCGCCCAGGATCCCTATGGGTACGCCGACACCATCGACCCCGAGGTCAACGTGCTCCGCATCGACCACCTGGTTGGCGGCCGCATGGTCCCGATCGGGATGTGGGCCACCTTCGCCAACCACGGCACGGTCAACAAGTCCACCTTTCATTACTACAACGCCGACCACCACGGTGCCGCCACCCGCAACGTCGAGGCGGCAATGCGCGAGATCGGTCAGGTACCGGGTGATCAGGGCGTGGTCAACGTGTACGGCAACACCGACGAGGGTGACGTCTCGTCGGGCCTGATCCGCTCCGGCCCGGCGGCAGCAGAGCAGGTCGGCCAGGTGGAGACCTCGGCGTTCCTCGACGCCTGGCGCCAGGCCGGGAAGCACCTGACCGCGACCCCGATGCTGGACGAGCGCTGGACCCGGATCTGTTACTGCGGCCAGCAGACAGCGGCCGGGCCGGTCGACACCCGGGCCGTCTTCGGCCTGTCCGAGTTCACCGGTTCGGAGGAGGGGCGCGGTCCGCTCTACGACATCACCCAGGTTCCGTTCGAGGGTTCGCACCTGCCGGCGTCCGCCGGACCGCAGGGAGACAAGATCCCGGTCACCGAGTGGGGCGAGTCGGTGCCGCGAGCGGTCCCGCTGATGGCACTGCGAATCGGCGACCGCGTCATCGTCTCGATTCCCGGCGAGATGACGGTCGCCATGGGCCGGCGGTTGCGCAGCGCTGTCCTGGCCGCCGCCTCCGGCAGCGGCGTTCAGCGGGTGGTGATCTCGGGGCTGGCCAACGAGTACCTCGATTACTTCACCACCCCGGAGGAGTTCCAGGCCCAGCATTACGAGGGCGGAGCCACCGTGTATGGGCTGGCTTCGTCCCTGCTGCTGCAGCAGGGACTGGTCGACCTGACCCAGCGGCTGGTCAGCGGAAGACCGAGTCCCCCGTCGTATCCGTACGACGCCAGCAACAGCGTGATGGCGACTGCGGCGCCGTTCCCACCCGGTGCCGCGAACGCGACCATCGGGTCGCAGCCCGCCGGGGTGCACCGGCTCGAGCGTGCCGCGTTCAGCTGGCAGGGCGGTCCGCGGGGCGAGGACCGCCCGCTCGACCGTGCCCTCGTCAGCATCCAGCACCTCGACGCGCGCGGTCAGTGGAGCACGGTGGACAGCGACCTGGGCCTCAATATTCTGTGGGACGTCGACGACCATGGTGTCTACCGCGCGCGGTGGGAGGTGCCGCTCGACGCCGCGACCGGAGGCTACCGGTTCGCGATCGACGCCAACCGCTACCGGCTGCAGTCGGATCCGTTCACGGTGCAACCGTCGCCGGCGCTCAGCGCGCGACTCCTCGACGGCACGCCGGAGCCCAGCGCGTTCGAGCTCACCTATCCGGCCCCGGTGGTCAACGCCGACCTGACAGCTCGGCCCGACCACGCCGCCGGCGGTGAGGCGGCGCTGCTCGTCAACGGACAGCCGACCACCGTGGGCGCGAGCGCCGATGGCCGCTTCCGCCTCCGCCTGCACCCCGGAGACGTGGTCGGCGTGCGACCCGGAGCCGCGCGGGACCGGTTCGGCAACAGCAACGCCAACGAGCTGAGCTGGACGGCCGGGGCCGGCTCCGGAACGTCAGCCGGTGCAGGAGCGGCCGCCGCTACCACCGCGCCCGCGGCGACCTCGATCCCGAACACCAGCGCACAGCTGGCGGCACCAAGGGCGGTCGGCCTGGCGGCATTGCTCCTGCTCGTCGCCGGGGTTGTGCTCTCACGCCGGCGGCGCCGCGCACACGCGAGGTCCTCCTGACTGAGCGTGATAGCGCTGCTGTCACGATTGTCGCCGACCACCGGCACCCCCAAGCCACGACACCTCTGGCAGGATGCGTCCCATCGTGCGCAAGGGCAGCTTCGTCCACAGCGGCAACCGGCTCGCCTACACCGAGTACGGGCGTGGGGAGCGGGTCCTGGTGCTCACCCACGGCCTGCTCCTGTCGCAACGCATGCACGAGCCGCTGGCCAGAGCCCTGGCCGCGAGGGGCAACCGCGTCATCACTCTCGATCTTCTCGGCCACGGCGCCTCCGATCGCCCGCGTGACATGTGGCGCTACTCGATGACCCTGTTCGCCGAGCAGGTGGTGGCCGTTCTCGACCATCTCGACATCGACTCCGCCGTCATCGGCGGGACGTCACTGGGCGCCAACGTCACCCTCGAGGTCGCCTTTCTCGCTCCATCGCGCGTCCGGGGGATGGTCGTCGAGATGCCCGTTCTCGACAACGCCCTGGTGGCCGGCGCGCTCGCGTTCACTCCGATCATGGTCGCGTTCACCTTCGCCGAGCCGGTCATGCTCGGCCTGGCGGGTCTGGTGCGACGCCTCCCCCATCGCGGGGTGCCGTTCTGGCTCGACGTCGGCCTCGACATCCTCCGGCAGGATCCGGGGCCGAGCGCCGCCGTCGTCCAGGGTGTCCTCTTCGGTCGCGTCGCGCCCCACCGGCGCGAGCGGCGGCGGTTGACGCAGCCAGCACTGATCATCGGCCACCACCGCGATCCCATCCATCCCTTCTCGGACGCAGGCATGCTGGCCGAAGAGCTGCGCAATGCGCGCCTGGCCGAGGCGAGCACGGTGCTCGAGCTGCGCCTGACCCCGCAACGCCTCACCGGGGAGATCGCCACCTTCCTCGACGAGTGCTGGGCGCCGCGCCGGGTCAGCCCCCGGCGGCCGGCGGCCCGGCGCTCGGCTCACGCCTCGGGATCGTCGGCCGCGGGCTGAACGACCGGGCGCGGGCAGGGTCCGCCAGGCGGCCGCGTGACGGACCCCACGTCGACGTCTCTGCAGCGCTGGTGCGGCGCTACTCGGACCCGTCCACCTGCGGGTCCTGGCCATCCGCGTAGCCGGAAGCCTGCCAGACGATGTCGGCCATCACCGCGTAGCCGGCATCGGTGGGATGGATGTCGTACAGCGGCGGCGCGCAGATGGCGTCCAGGGTGCAGAACTGCGCCGCTGAGAACCCCAGAGCTGGGGTGAAGACATCGGCAAGGCGGGCGTTGTCGGAGGTGGCAACAGCACCGATCACCGAGTTCAGGGCCCCGAACACAGGAATGGTCGCTGGACTCACGTACTCGTAGGGATCGGCGTAGTTCACCACGATGATCTCACTCGACGGCGAGGCGCCATGCAGTGCCCGGAGCGTCGCGTCCAGGTTGGAGCCCACCGACCCAAGCACTCCGGGCAGACCCGCCTGGATGCAGCCGGGCGCTCCGCCACAGGAAGACTGGAGGTTCAGCAGGTCGTTGCCCCCGATGTCGACCGTGATCGGCGACACCTTGCCGGGATGTGCGTGAAGGAATGCCACCGCGGCCGTCAGCTGCGGAGTGGTCACGGGGTAGTTGGCGTGCAGCGGCAGGGGGTTGGCCGGGTTGTGGAACGGGCAGCCGCCATTGACCAGCGAGGTGCTCGTCTCTCCCGGGCAGCTGAGATTGACCGTCTGGATGTTGGGGCGGATGGTCCGGAGCCTGGTGGCGAAATCGTCGACGTATCCGGTGTTGAAGCTGGCCGGATCGTAGGAGTTGGTTGCCAGCTCCTGGAGGAACTGCGCCTGGTGAAAGCCGAATGCCAGCGAATCGCCAAGCGCCAGGTAGTACTTCTTGGGCTGGTTGTCACTGGACGCGGCGGCTGCGTGCGTGATCGGCACGACCGCTGCGATGCCGGCGACCAATGCGGTGGCCAAGCGGTTGAATCTCATGGGACTCTCCTGATGTGGTGAGGGCTGCATTGGTTTGCGCCCCTCTCGTACTGGTGGCGACGATGTCACAGCCGTTGTCGACCGTCATCGGGGACTTCCCTGCACATGCATCAGGGCTAGCCCCGTTTTGCACATCGCTCACGCTTGGGCACGCAGTTGGGCCTCGAGCCGCAGCGTGGCGTCGGCGCGGAGAACCGCGTCGGCTACCGCTTCCGCGAGCGCACGGCATGCGGCATAGCGTCGGAGAGCCCTCGCCTCAGCCTCGTCTGCCCTGACGCAGTCTCTGCAAGACGGGTCACCGACGATGATGGCCGCCGTCTGCGAACTCCGCTGACTGTTCATGGCTCCGCTCCTCCTATGGAGGTGGCCGCCCCCCGCTGATTGGAGATCAAACCCGCGCGGACTGCCAGGCTGGATGCTGGCCACCATGGGGGCGTCTGTCATCAGGACCACCCCCGAAATCTGCGTCAGGGTTAACCCGGTCACTCCCTGCCAATCAGGGTTAACCCTCTGGTCGGTCTGCGCTGGCGGTGTGACAATCGGGCCCATGACTCCGACCGTCCTCATCGTCGATGACCATGAGGACTTTCGAGCCTTTGCCCGAAGGCTGCTCGAGGCTGGGGGATTGAAGGTGGTCGGTGAGGCCGGTGACGCCGCCTCCGCACTCAGCGCGGCGCAAGACCTCGGCCCGCAGCTCATCGTCCTCGACATCAAGCTCCCGGACGCCGAGGGCCTCGACATCGCCCGACAGCTGGGCGAAACCTCCGCCAGGCCCGCTGTGGTCCTCGTTTCGAGTCGTGATGCCGGAGACTACGGTGCACGGATCGAGCAGAGCGGAGCCAGAGGGTTCATCCCCAAGGCGGAGCTCTCGGCCGCCCGGTTGCTTGCGCTGCTCGGGATGTGCTTGTGATCCGCCGACCGCAGGCCTTGGTTCTCCTGCTCGGCATCGCCGTGGCGTCGGCGGCTGCCGTTGGCGCGCTGACGACGACCAATGCCCGACCAGCGCCTGGGGCAACGGCTCTCCATGTCGCGGCGGGCCTCTCCTTCATCGGCGTGGGGGTGGTGGTCTGGTCGCGCGAGCCCGCCAATCGCACCGGTCTCCTGACCGCCGCGGTCGGCTTGGCCTGGTTTGTCACCGACGTCCGCTACCTCCCATCGTCGGTGGCATTCACGGTCGCCGACCTGGTCGGCGCCCCCCTTGCATACGCGGTCCTCGCGCACCTCGCCGTGGCGTTCCCGAGTGGTCGATTGCGCTCACGCTCCGAGCGCGCGGTTGTAGTGATTGCTTACGGCTGGCTCATCCTCGAGAACCTTGCCCAGGATGTCTTCTGGGCGCCTGCTGATTCCAGGTGTGACTGTGTTCGCAACCTGATCGTGGTTCACCGCGACGCCCACCTCCACGGGATCGTCGGCAATGTCCAGCAAGCGATCAACGTCGTGCTGGCATTCGTGGTACTCCGGATCGTCCTCGATCACTGGTCGAAGGCGACGCCACCCGGCCGGCGTGCACTGGCGCCGGTCTTTTGGGCGAGTGGGCCGATCCTGTTGGCGGTCATCGCCTTGCAGGCGGTCGGCGCCTTCGGGTCCCTCAAGGGACTCGATGCTGCCCTGGCCTACCTGACTCCCCTTGCTCTGATGAGTCTTCCCTTCGGCTTTCTAGCAGGCTTTGTGCACAGCCGCCTCAGTCACCTGGCCGTCGGCCACCTTGTGATCGAGCTCGGAGGAGCGCCACCCCGCGGTCGCCTACGTGACACGCTGGCACGGGCATTGGGTGACCCCTCCCTGATGGTCGCCTATTGGATGCCGGACTTCCGCGCCTATGTCGACACGGATGGCCGGCGCGTCGACCTGCCAACCGAGCAGAACCAGCGAGCAGCGACCTTCATCGAACGCGCCGGTGAACCGGTGGCCGCTCTCTTGCACGACCCTTCACTCAAGAACGATCCTTGGCTGATCGACGCCGTGGCGGCCGCCGCCGGTCTGGCTCTCGAGAACGAGCGCTTGCATGCCGACATCAGCGCGCAGCTCAAAGAGGTGAGAGCATCCAGGGCGCGCATCGTCGAGGCCAGCGATGCCGAGCGACGCCGCCTGGAGCGGGATCTTCACGACGGGGCGCAGCAGCGCCTCGTCAGTCTGTCGCTGGCTCTTCGACTGGCGGGCGACCAGCTCGGGAACGCTCCCGAGCCACTGGTGCGCGAGACGCTGAACGCAGCCGCTGACCAGCTTCGGCTGGCCATCGCCGAGCTTCGCGAACTGGCGTCGGGGATCCACCCCGCCATCCTCACCGAGGCGGGTCTGGGGCCGGCCCTGCAGTCGGTCGCGGAGCGCGCGCCCTTGCCGGTAGCGCTCACCGTCCCGACGGACCGATTGCCGCGGCCGGTCGAGGCCGCCGCCTACTTCGTCGTCTGTGAGGCGGTCGCCAACATCTGCAAGCACGCCGACGCCCACTCGGCCACGGTTTCCGCGCGCCGGCTGGACGGGCGTCTTCTCGTCGAGGTGGCTGACGACGGCGTTGGAGGTGCCGATCCGTCGCACGGTTCGGGGCTGCGGGGTCTCGCCGACCGAGTCGCCGCACTGAACGGTCGGATCGACGTCGTCAGCCCACCCGGCCAGGGAACTCGCATCGTGGTGACGATCCCATGCGGGTAGTGGTTGCCGACGACTCGGTCCTCTTGCGCGAGGGGCTGGTGCGCCTGCTGTCGGAGGCGGGCTTCACCGTCACCGGGCAAGCCGGCGACCCAGACACGTTGCTCCGCTCGGTGCGGACGGAGCGGCCGGACGTGGCAATCATCGACATCCGCATGCCGCCCACCTACACCACTGAGGGCTTGGAAGCAGCCCTCGCCATCAGAGCGGAGGACCCGAACATCGGCGTCCTCGTGCTCAGCCAACACATCGAGACGCACTACGCCATGCAGCTGGTGGCATCGGGCGCGACTGGGGTCGGCTACCTCTTGAAGGACCGGGTCGCTGACATCGCGGAGTTCATCGACGCCATCCGCCGAGTCGGATCGGGCCGTTCGGTGATCGATCCGCTGGTGGTGTCGAAGCTTGTCGAACGCCCGCGTGAGCAGAGTCCCCTCGTCACCCTGTCCCAACGAGAGCGAGATGTCCTCTCGCTGATAGCCGAGGGCCGCTCCAACCACGCCATCTGCGAGCGGCTCTTCCTCAGTCCGAAGACGGTCGAGGCGCACGTCCGGAACATCTTCTCCAAACTGGGCATCGAAGAGGCCACGGACGACAACCGGCGCGTACTCTCCGTTCTCGCGTATCTGCGAGCGTAGATTCCGGGGTTAACCCTAAGCCGGGTTCAGGGTTGATCCCGATGACGAGTCTCCTGGTGCTTGCCAGGATGTCGCTTATGTCGACTCAAAAGACCAAACCCGAGCTCGCCGCCCTCTGGGGCGAGATGGACGCGTTGCGTTACGTGCTCCGTGACCTGCACCAGTTGACCCAGGTACCTCCTCCATATGGCCGTCCCTGGGGATTGAACGAGCTGGCCTCTCGCTATGACCAGCGCTACCGGGAGTGCTACGAGCGGTACATCGCGCTCACACGGCCAGCGGCCGCGGTCGAGCCGAGGCCGCCGGCCAAGGACCCGACATGGCAGTCGTATCTCACTGATACGCCCGTGACAGGATCGTACCTCACCGAATCAGCGGCGCCCAGACTGTCGCCTGCACCTTCCGCAGCTCCAGCAACGTCCGCCGCCTCTGCCACGACACGCACGGCGAAGGAAGAGCCACCGCCCGTAAGGCGCGCACCTCGGCCCACCCTCGCCGAGGTGGGCCGTCGATTCGTCACCGAACACGGCATCCTTCTCATCTCGTACGCGGGTGCCTTCCTTCTCATCGTCGCGACCCTGCTGTTCCAGCTGTACGGGCCGGCGGACATGCCCAATGGGCTGCGACTCGCCGCGGTGGCCGGTCTCAACCTGGCCTTTGCTGTGGCAGCGGTGATCTGCTGGCACCGCGCCGCGTTGCGGCTCGTCGCGGCCTCGTACACCGTCATCGCTGCCCTGATGTGGCCGCTGACGCTGATCGCCGCCTACCAGTACATCCTGCGCGACGCCACTCATCTCACGCCGGTCACCGGGGTGGCACTGGCGACGGCGGCGTGCGCCGTCGCGTACGGTCTCGTCGCCCGTGCGCTGGATTCGCGCGCCTACGCATCGCTGGCGCTCGGCGGGCTGGCCGCCTCCAGTGTGTCGTCGTGCCTCGCGCTGGGGACGGGACCGTCGGCGCTGCCATACGCGGCGGTGCTCGCCAGCCTCATGTGGCTGCTGGCCCGCCGGCCCGCCAGCCCCTTTGCGCTCCCGGCGGTGGTCGCGGGCCATTCCAGCTCTGTCGCCGCCGTCGGTGCAGCGATCGCATGGGCGGCCACGGCAGGCCTGGGAGGCAGTGCGCCCCATTTCGCCTATCTGCCGCTGACCCTGCTCACCATCTCTGCGGCGTACGCACTGCGGTACCGGCTCGCTCACCAGGACCTCGACGCCGTGGTCGCCGCCTTACTGCTGAGTGCCGCCCCGGTGATAGCCAGCCAGAGCGTTGGATCGGGTCCCGAGGGCGTGGCCGCCGCGTTGGTCGTCGTCGGCCTGGTGACCGCAGCCCTGTCGCAGACTGCATTCCGCGCGCTGCGACTGGTGAGAGCGAGAATCCATGCCGCAGACGTGGCCACCACGGTGGCTTGGGTCGCAGCCATCGAGGTGGTGTCCGCAGGCATGATGCGGACACAGGCTGCTGAGGTACATGACGCCGTGCTCGTCGCCGCGGCGGCCACCGGGCTCGTGCTCGTGGGACGTACCCGGACCGCCTGGTGGCTCGCCACCGGTCTGGCGGCGCTGGTCATGACCGCCTACAGCAACCTCTCGCCCGCCTTCAGTGGCGACTCAACCGTAACCAGCGCACCCGCCTATATGCCGATCGCCCTCGGCGCGGAACTGATGGCGGTCGCCATCGTGGGTCTCGCTCGGCGGGATCGGCGACTCGCGGTTCCGGCGACCCTGGCCCTGGTCGCAGCAACCTTGACGGCCGGCAGCGCCATCGGCTGGGGTGTTGACGGCTACGGCATGGCGCTGCTGGGGGTGGCCGGGTTCACCGCTCTGGGCGCCTGGCTCCTCCCGGTGCCCATCGCAGGGGCGGCGGGAGGGGTTGCCCGCTGGCGCGGCCTCAACAACGCGCTGGCATGGCTCGCGGCGCTGGAAGCAATCGGTGCCGCGCTGGTCCCGATGTCCGATCCATCCCTGCAGTTGTCGCTGCTCGGTGGCACGATCGCCTGCGGTCTGCTGCTGGCTCTCTCAGCACGGTCGCCGTCCTGGCTGCTGACCGGAGGCCTGGCGCTCGCCGCGCAGACCACAGTCCACGCCACCGACATCGCGGCGGCGGCGCATGCGCCCGCGTACGTCCCCGCATCGCTCGGCGGCAGCCTGGTCGCTCTCATCGTCTGCGCCATCGTGCATCGACCGCGCTGGCTCATGGTTCCGGCAACGATGGTGCTGATGGTGGCGACGCAGACAGCGAGCAGCGCGCTGGGCTGGAGCCTCGAGGGCGAGGGCATGGCGTTGATGGGGGTGGCGGCTGCGACCGCGCTGGCGGCCTGCGTCCTGCCGGTGCGGGTTGGGTTGCCGCGCCATCTGGCCGCTCGGCTGCGCGGTCTCGACAGCGCCGTGGCGTGGCTCGCCGCCTTGGAGGCAGCCGGAGCCGCCCTTGTCCGGGTGTCTGATCCCTCGCTCCAGTTTGCGCTTCTCGGTGCCGCGACCGGCTGCGGTCTGCTGCTGGCCCTGAGAACAAGGTGCCCTTGGTGGCTGGTGACCGGAGGTGTCGCGCTCGCCGCGCAGGCTTCGGTCCACGCAAGCAGCATCGCGACAGCAACCCACGCTCCGGCCTATGTGCCATTCACACTCGGAGCGGTTCTCGCGACTCTCGTCGTGACCACCATCGTGCAGCGCAACCGCTGGCTGACGGTTGCAACCAACCTCACGCTCATGCTGGCGACGATCGCCGCCGGCAGCACGCTGGGCTGGAGCGTTGACGCGGAGGCCCTCGCCACCGTCGGCGTGGCTCTTTCCGCCGCCGTCGCCGCGCGGCTGATCCCATCGGACCGCTGGACCCTGGCCGAAGTCTCGCTCGGGCGGTTGGGCCTCGCCAACCCGTTGGCCTGGATCGCCGCCTTGGAGGCCACCGGTGCCGGTGCCCTCGCGATGTCCCAGCCCCGGATCCAGCTCACCGTGCTGGCAGTAGCCACTCTGTGTGGATTGGTGTGCGCGCTCGTCACCGAGGCGCCGTGGTGGCTGCTGATCGGCGTGGCGGCGCTGGGGACGCAGGCGGGGCTGCATGCCGACGCGATTGCGGCCACGGGCCACCTTCCCGTGTACGTGCCGGTCACACTGGGCGTGGTCATGGTGGCGAGCGTCGCCGCGGCACTTGTCCAGCGTGACTGGAGGCTCGTCGCACCGGTCAATCTCTGCCTCACCGCAACTGCCATCACCGCCAACAGCGCATTCGGTGCCGGGGTGCGGGGCTATGCCATCGAGCTGGTGGTGCTCGGCTGGTTCGCCACGCTCAGCGCGCGCCTGATCCCGGCGCGGGGTCCGCGGCTTCTGCTCAGCGTCGGTGCCGGCGCGCGATTCGCCGCTGGTGCCCTCGTTGTGGCTGGCCCAGCCTGGGCCGAGGCCGCCCTGATCGCTGCGGCAACCGCGGGCGTGGTGCACCTGGCGATCACCTCTCGCCGTCCGGAGTGGTTGTACCTCGCCGGCGCGCTCTTCGAGTGGGGCTGGTACTGGGCGTCGGCGACAGTCGGCGGGCTCGCGCCCGGCACCGAATGGCTTGCCACCGCCTTCAGTGCCGTACCAGTCGTGTTCACGGCCGCGGTCGCCACCGTGTGGGCAACACTCTCACGCCCTCGATCGCTCGGCTGGGCCACCCCGCTGGCGCTGTTCGCAGTGCTCACGGCAATCGCCGTCGACGGCGGCGCGATCGCGTCCGGCGCTTGGACACTGCTCGCGTGGTCGCTCTTTCTGGACGCCGCAGCCATCTACCTGGGCGCGCGGGCTCTCCGCATTCCGCGGCTGGTGTACGCCGCGGCCGCCTGCGTGGTGGGTGGTCTCTTCGCGCTGCTGATCGCGGTCGCCGCCGACATCGTGGTCTACCCGCTTGGCATCGCCAGCATCGCCTGGGCGGTCCGCTCGCTCGGCCGGACCGCTCCGGCGGAAGCCGACGCGCTCGGGTGGCGGCAGGCGCATCTACAAGCGGCCCTAGTCGTGGCCGCGCTCGCCGCGCTCGCCCCCGTGGCCCATCTGGAGTTTGCCTCGGCGCACAACTCCGCAACGATGGTCGAGTTCGCGACGAGCATGTCACTGGCGCTGATGGTGTGGGGAGGTGTGTCGCCAGGACATCTGATGGTGGACCGGTACGCCGGGGTCCTTATGGCTGGGTTCGCAGCAGACTGGATCTCCGTGTTGCTGGGAACGCATGAGCCACAGGCCTACGTCCTGATTCCAGGCGTCACCTTGGCCGCCTGTGGAGTGCTCCTGCGCCACGATCAGCGGCTCACATTCCCACCCGCGGTCGCGAGCGGCCTCGTCGCAATCGGCGCCGGCGGCGCGCTCGCCACCACTCTCGTCCAGGTGATCGGCGCAGGCGACACGTCTGGATACACGGCATGGCTTCTCCTCGAGGGAATCGCCATGATCTGCGGGGCGGTTGCCGCGAGACAACGCCTCCTCGGCGTCCTGGGCAGCGCCGCCATCGCCGTGGCGGCGGTCCGTGCACTGGTGACCGTGGCGCAGGTGGTGCCCCTCTATGCGGTCTTCGGCGCAGCCGCTCTCCTGCTGCTCGCCATCGCAACGACGCTGGCCAATGCCCGGTCGCGGGTCACCGAGGCCCGACACGTCCTCCGCGAGGCGTGGAGCACCTGGGACTGATCGCGTCGGCTTCGGCAGCGTCATTGTCGTAGTCGCCAACGGTCGCTGGGTCGCGCTCGGCCCATCCACCGTTGCTAAGATGGGTGCCTCGTCGAAGGCCTCCCGCGATGGGGTCATTGGGGTTGCAAGCCCCGCCGGAGCCCCAAGAGGCGGCTGTTCCGAACTCAGCAAGCCGACGTAGCTCAGTGGTAGAGCAGCGGTTTCGTAAATGTCTCCAAGTGAGCTTGGCGCAACCCCCGAAAACGGTTCGCAATACGAATAGCTGCACCTAGCTGCACCGCGCTGCACCCGTCCGCAAGCAAATGGCACGCAGAATGGCACGCGGGCGCGTGAGCGCCGAAAGCCGAGCTGCCGTAACGTATCACTCGTGTTTCGCCCCGCCAAACGGCCGGGTACATTCAGTCTGATACCAGCATCGTTAGGGAGACTTGCCTGTGCGCCCTCGCAGTCCATATAAAGTCACGCCCGGCCATCGCGCTAAGGCGTTTTGGCTGCATGAACGCGGCCTGAGCCAACGCGACATCGCTCGTGTCCTCGGCCTGAGCCAGCCCACTGTCGGCCGAATCTTGGCCGCACCTGTCGGCAACGAGCTAGAGGCCGCAGTGGCCTAGATAAGCGAAAACCCGCCCTGCCGGCTAAGGGTGCACTTTCGCCGGAGAACGGGTTTTCACCGAGGTACTTTGCAAGATGGTATATACCACAACCGCCGAGTCGGCACTCACGCCGCGCGCCAGGTACGACCGCATCGTCACGCAACTGGCGGGCTCTCGGCCCTGCGGCAACGGCCGCGTAGCACGGTGCCACAAATGCGGCCTATGGACGCTGTACGTTGACCACGACGAAAATAGCGTGTATCTCGACTGCCAAAATGGGTGCGACTATTCTCTGGACGACTTTCCAGACCCCGCGGAGGTCGGCTCAGCTCCCGCTGTAGACAAGCCGGCGGCGAAGGCCGACAAGCCAGCTCGGCCGGCGAAGCGGCGCAGGGGGCCTAGTGAAGCCGCACGGCGGCAACGCGAGAAGGTCGCTGCCGACCTCAGTGCGCGGTTTCTGAACGGGCCAGCGCTACCCGCGGAGTACAAGCACGTGCTACTTGCGCTTGCCTGGCGCGTGAACAGTAAACGCCAGGCCACCGTCTCCTACAGAGCCATCTGTAAGGCGGCTCGGCTTGGCAACAAGAGCTTGACCAACGTCATTGCAGGACTCGAGGGAGCCGGCTTCATCACTAAGACGGCGACTCGAAGGCGCGGGTACCGATGGCAGCGGGGCGCCAATCGCTACCGATTCATGCCGTTACGCCAGTGGGCAGAGTTGCCTTGAAGCGAATACAGTGCGTTGCTGAATTTCCCTCGGTGTATTCGAGTGCGTTGCTCGATTGCCCCGAGTCGTATTCACTCCGACACCCACAGCAAGCCCGTCCTACGGACGTTAGGCCCGGTAGGACCGGGCGCCTTACGTCGCCCGTCCTCCGGGCCAGGATCACACCCACTGGTCCGACTCTTACCAGCGCACATACCCCGGCTGTCTGGATTCGCGGGCAGGCAAGAACATAGGGGGGCGGCATGATTTCTCGACGGGAGGCAGCTAAGCGACGGGGCAGGGATCAAGCATTCCTGGCCGGACTTATGGCAGCAGACGGGGCGGTTCCCAATCCTGCTGGCATATGATCGCGGTCGGGAGGTTGGCATCCCTCGCTGGCGGATGCGGCAGGCAAGGCGAGCGTTGGGCGCGCTATCAGTCAGGTCTAGAACGTACGGGTGTTGGTGGTGGGCGTACCCAAGATGCACCGGCCTACCGACACCCTGGCCCCACGTTCCCACCACCGCGCCGGCCAACGCGGACAGGCAGGGGCAGGCGGCGTCGTCTGTCTCTCTCGCTGCTGCTCGGCGACGCCAGCGACCCATCGGTCACGCCGACCGGCTATAGGTCTTAGATCGCGTCCTGTGGTCATGACGTGGACGTGAGCAGCCGGCAGGGCCCCGCCGGCAAAGTGTACGGCGCCCTGCCGGAATTACCCAGCTTCAGCCTCGCGCAGACATCCGAAGCGCGATTCCCTAACAGACGCGTCAGACGCAACTAAGGAGAACCGACATGCGTGGCAAGCCTGGTCCGAAAGCGGACCCAATCAAGACCCTACAGCACCGCAATTCGGCCCGCGCGGCAGCGAACGCCGTCAAATACGGCCGACAGGCGCCAATCGCGCTTACCGATGACGTGTCGATCGGTGTCGCTGAGCGGCTGGACGAGAAGGCCAAGCAGTACTCGGAGGCACTAACAGGCGACGCCAAAGCCGACATCTACAACCTCCGGGCGCTAAAGCTGGTTCAGGACATGCGCCGGGTACTCCCACCGAAGCAGAAGCCAGAGCAGAGCGCGCTAGCGAAGCTACTTGGCGGGCGTCCACCGGCTGATTGAGTGCTGTGGAGTTTCGCCGCTCTGCTAACTGGTAACACTCGATAGCATGACAAACGATGACTCTGCGTTCTTTCTCACCGTTGCTCAGGTTGCCAAAGGGATGCAGCTCAGCGAGCAGCACGTCCGAAAGCTGATCCGAGAGGGTCAAATTCCAGCCATTTACGCTGGTCGGCGAGTGCTAATCCTTTCGCAAGACCTCCTGCGCCATATCGCTGTTGCGGCGGGACAGGGCTGGGCTATTGCAGACGTCAACGAGGAGACGGCCGCGCTGGCCGGCGCCGCTGAGGCGACACGGCGCGAGAACATCGCCACCGACAAGCGCCGGGCTGAATTCAACGACCGCCAGGCGAGTCGGAAGCAGGGCGATGGCCGGCTGGCCGAGCTGATCCGTGCCCGCGACGAGGCAGAGGCTAAAGCGGCAACCCGCGTCTACGACGTCGAGCAGCAAAAGCCGACTGTCGAGCGCGAACTAGAGGCCGCCCACGCGGTGCGCTCTCCGGCGGTTGTCCGATGACCCCTAGACAGTGGACCCCGGAACAGCAGGCGCGCTGGGACAGGCATATCAGAGAGCTGACCCCGGAGCAGCGGGCATGGAGCGACCGCGTACTGCGGGGCCAGGGCCGCCCTGGTCCGACGATCCGCTCCGCCGCGAACCTCGACGTTCCGAACAAGAAGGAACGGGCTGCGCTAGCGATGCTGCACGGCAGCTCGCGCGCCGTGGTAGATCAGTACAAGCGCGAGCAGGCCACCACTGGGCTGGCAGAAGTTGAGTACCGCGCGGCTTTCACGTCGTACCTGAAGGGCGAGGCCGGCGAGCTAGAGGAAAACTACCTAAGGGCCCATGAAAGCCGCGACCTTGGCGTTGCGACCGGTGCAGCCGGGGCTTACCTGGTCCCGGCATCATTCCTGGCCAAATTCACGAGTCGGCAGGTTTACGCGGACAGCGTTCGAGCTGTCGCCAATGTCATTACGACCACTTCGGGCAGTGACCTCACTTGGCCGGCCAACGATGACACTGGCAACTCCGCTGCAATTCTCGGTGAAAACGTCGCGACGGGCAATACCGACCTTGTGTTGAACCAACGGACTCTGCACTCGTTCGAGTATTCCGCGCCGCTCGGCAATGTGTCCTGGCAGTTACTCAAGGATGCAGCGTTTGACTTGGAGGGCTTGCTCGCAGAGCGGTCCGCCCAACGCCTAGCCCGAGCCCAGGTCGCGCATTTTACGACCGGCACCGGCAGCGGTCAGCCCGTGGGCTTTACGTCTGTGTTCACAACGGGCGTCACTCTGCCTACCGGATTCACCACGACATTTTCGCTCAACGGCTTGATTGATCTGACGGCCAGCGTGGACGAGGCGTACCGCCGCAATGCGAGCTGGATGATGAGCGACGCGGCATGGACCGCGATTCAGAAGATGACGGACGGCACTCGGCCGTTGTGGGTTCCGTCCACGACGCCGGGCGAGCCTCATACGCTGCTCGGTTATCCGGTCTACATCAATAACAGCATTCCGGTGCCCGCGGCCAATGCCGCCAGCGTGTACTGGGGCGACTGGCGCCGCGGATACATCGTGAGGGATGCCGCCGGCGGCCTGCGCGTCATCCGTCTCAATGAGCGGCGTGCCGAGCTACTTCAGTCGCAGTTTTTGGCATTCCTCCGCAGCGATGGCAACGTCGATGACACTCAGGCCGTAAAAAGTTTGAAGCACAGCGCGACATGAGCCGCAAACGCGGCGCGCGCTTTCGCCGTTGTCTGCCGACTCGTCACCGTCCCAGCCCTTCGACCGGCGACCTTATCGGCCAGTTGTCCGCATCGGCTAGGTCGGATGCGCTCGGCGCGCAGGAACGCTACCGCGCCATGCTGGTCGAGCTGGAAATGGGCAAGTACGACAACATCTTGCCAGAGGACTTTCGCGCGCGGATGGCGGCTGACTTACCGCGTCTGCTGTTGAGCCTCGACGCTTCCCTGGGTGCGTTAGACACGCTCCAAGCCGCGCGCCTCTAAAGGGTCGCGCATGCCCGGCTCCTCCACCATCGTAGTTCAGGTCATCGGCGATGCCGCTGGCCTGACAAAGACACTCGCGGGCGCTGAGACTGCGGTAGCCGGCAGTTTCGGCGCGATCGGCAAGCACGCCGACGAGGCCGGCGGCAAGATTGACAGCGCCGGCAAGAAGGCGACGGAGAGCGGCGGCGGCTTTATGTCCGGCGCTGGTGGCGTCGCGAAGATGGTGGGCGCGCTTGCCGGCGTGGAGATAGCGGGCAAGATCGTCGGCGAGTTCGATGCCTTGCAGCAGAGCACTAGCAAGCTCGCTCAGGCGATGAAGGATGCCGGCGAAAAGGACACGCCGGCATTCCGTCAGGGACTCGAGGACGCGCAAAAGGCCGGCGAGCATCTCGGATTCAGCTCGGCCGACACGACCGACGCAATCGCCAAGCTGCGACTGGCCGGCGTGGACACGGGCCGCGGCTTCGAGTCGTTGGCGCCCATCATGGACCTGGCCCGCGCCAAGCATATCGACCTCGGCGCCGCTGCGGATGCCGTCGTCAAGGGGATGCAGGGCCAGGGTAAGGCGCTGAAAGACCTAAACATTGTCATGCCGCCGCACATTGCGACGGCCGCTCAGGTGGCGACTGCACAAAAGCTAGTCGAGACGTCCACGCTGGCCGTGGAAAAGGCGCAGCTCACCTATACCGCCGCCGTCAAGGCGCATGGCCCGACGAGCGCGCAGGCAGTCGCGGCGCATCAGGCATTAGAGGGCGCCAGCAAGAAGCTGACGACCGCTCAGGCTGACCTGGCGGACAAGACGAACAGCGCAGGCGACCGCACGCACAGCCTGAATGAAGTCATGGACATTCTCAAAGAGAAGGTCGGCGGGCAGGCGAGCGCGGCCAGCGAGACGATGAGCGGCAAGCTCCACGTGATGACCACCGAGGCCGAAGGTGCCGGCGTGCAATTCATGACGGGCCTGATGCCGGCCATACAGGCGATCATCGGCGTGGTGGGCTTTCTGACTGACCATATGAATGTGCTGCTGCCGGCGATCGTCATTGTCACCACGGCCTTCGTCGTGTGGAAAACCGCAATGATGATTGTGGACGTCATAAAGGCGGTTCAGACGGCGGTTATTGCCCTCGGTGGGGCACTGGACTTCCTAGCCACTAATCCGATCGTCCTTATCATCGCCGCCGTCGTCGCTATCGTCGCGGCGCTGGTGATCCTAGAGGCCAAGTTCCATTGGATCGAGGTAGTGGCCGGCGAGGTCACGGCCGCGATGGCCGTAGCGTGGCGTGGCCTACAGGCCGCCTTTGAGGCCGTGATGACCGTCATTCATGGCATCTTCCAATGGTGCAAGGACAATTGGCCGCTGCTGCTCGGCATCCTGGCCGGCCCGTTCGGCATTGCGGTCGCGGAAATTGCGACCCACTTTAGTGCAATCAGGGATGCATTCGAGAAGCTGCTAGGCTTCTTTGCCGGCACGGTAGACCGCGTGCGCGGCGTCTTTGCCGACGTAGGCAACGCGATTCTAACGCCGCTCAAATGGGCATTCAACGGCATTGCGAACATCTGGAATAAGACGGTCGGGAGTCTGAGCTTCAGTATCCCTGGTTGGGTGCCGGTGATCGGCGGCGACAGCTTCTCGATGCCGAAGATACCGACGTTCCACGGCGGCGGCACCGTGCCCGGCTTTCCGGGCCAGGAAGTGCTGGCGCTGCTGCAAGCCGGCGAGAAGGTGACGGCTGCGCCGCCGGCCGGCCGCGGCGACGGCACGACGGTCATCGTCAACGCGACCTCGCAGGCCGACCCGCATTGGATCGCCCGCGAGGTCGCGTGGGTGTTGAGGACGACATGAGTGCCGAGCATTCCCTACACGCCGCCCACGCCATCTACGGCCATGAGGCCGAAGCCTCAATGCCGACGCTGCCGGTTCGACTGTCACGTCGCGGGCGGCCTGTGTGGGACCTGCCAAGCGCGGGACCGTTATAGCCGTAAGGCCGCGAGGCTCGAAGCGGCCGCGGTCACGACGATCAAGCGGCTCAACACGGCATGAGCGCGAAGCCGTCGCGCCATAAGAAGGCGCCAGGCTTTGGCAAGTACACGCCTCGCGAGGGCGTAGGCTTCTGCCGCAACTGCGGCGGCTGGTATGAGCTGTGGGGGCGTTCTTGGTGCGTCCGCTGCAAGGTCTTCGCGGATCAGCGTATGGCGTCGCCGCGGCGAGCCGGCTAAATGCCCGCCGGGCGGCGGCCGCCCACCGGGCGGGAAGCCCTACTAGGTCGGGTCAAAAGGCTTCGCGATGCCGGCGACTCCGCGACGGCGATCGCTGCCCGGCTGGGCATTCCCCGGCGATCTGTTTTCTCGATACTGCGCTGGTGGGTGATGCAGGACCCGCCGAAAACGCTTATAGGTCAGGAAGGTGCCCCAGGACGTCATAGCGTCGATCCTGAGCGCGGCCCGGCCGTCTGCTGCGACCAATGCGGCCAGGCCGTGCCGCTCCGGCTGGGCTCCTGCCGCGAATGCTGCCCCGGCGCGTGGGTCGGCGCCTAGCCGTATTCGCGGGCGACCGTACCCCTTGCCGCGGGGGCCAGGGCTCGGCTAGATTCCGAAGGCCAGGCCGGATCAGCCCGGCCCGGCCCGTGGTGCGGGACCGCCACGGGGACCTTGCAGAACCGCGCGGCGATGCCCGGCGCCGTGAGCAACGGTACCACCGGACGTAGGGTTGGCTATGACCGCTCACGAACGCCGCCTGAGGGCTTACGCCCGCACCGGGACACACGCCGAGGTCCGTCAGGCGATCATCGCCGCCGGCATGAAGTGGGGCTCAGAGGGCGACGAGGCACTCCTCGACGCGGTCGAGCAGGCGAGCGTCGATCGGGCGCTCGCCGCGCTTGACTTCCGGCAGCACTGGTTCAGGTAGGCCGACCCCGCGTGAGCGCGAAACCGCTGCCGCGGAGACAATGACGGTGATGCCCCAGGGCGATCTAGTCGCGATGATGAGGGCCGCTGAGGCCAAGGCCCCCGGCGACGACATGGCAAGCTCACGCGCTATCGCGCGCTGGTTGAAGCAGCGCGTCGACCGCGATCCCGCGTTACTCATTGCCAACCTGGCCCGCCTCGCGCACCGCGCGACACTGGCAGACCGAGGAGGGCTACAGGCTGCCGCGCTCAATTCCCGGCATTTGGACCGGATGCGGTCGCAGCTCGCGGCGCTGCTGGAACTTTCGTGCTGACCGAGGACGCCGTTCGCAGGCTTGAGCGGTCCATAGCCGGCGATCCGAAGTTGCTTGTCGCCAAACTGGCTGACGCCATCAATCGCGCGATGACGCTGACTGACTCGGAAAAACTACGAGTCGCCTTCCACGAGTACCATGACCCGCTGCGGTTCAGGTCGCAGCTTGCCGACCTACTGGCATTGTTCCAATGACCCGCCGTACCCACGGTGAGGGCACGGTCTACCGAGACCGCGCCAGCCACCGCGCACAAGCGCGTATCGACGGCGTGAGGATCGGCGCTAGTGGGCTCACGCCCCAAGAGGCCCGTAAGAACCTCAAGGCGAAGATACAGGAACACAAGACACAACTAGCGCGCGCTAGCGCGGCGCTCACCGCCGCCGACTACCTGCGGCGGTGGGTCACCGACCTAAAGGACACTCAGGCAGTCAGGCCGCGCACCTATCGACGCTATGAGTCCATCATCACAATCCACCTTGAGCCACTTATCGGCCATGTGCCACTGGCGGGGCTCACTAGAGCTGACGTCACCGGACTCTTTCGCTCGCTGCATGGCCGGCTCAGCACGACGTCGCAACATCACGTCCATGCCGTCTTACACACCGCCTTAGAGCAAGCTGTAGTCGAAGGACTGGTCGAACACAACGTCGCACGCCTGGTCAAGGCGCCGCCGATGCGGCACCGCGACAAGGTTATCCTCGACAGCGCCAAGGCGCGACGCCTCATCAGCGCGGCCCGTGGCGAGCCGTTAGGCGCCGCTGTCTTCCTCGGTATCGCTACCGGCATGCGGGAGGGCGAAATTCTCGGACTGCGACGCTGTGACGTCCTGCTAGAGCGTAACCAGCTCCGCATCGAGCGGACAGGCAATGTTGATTACGACGGCTGCCCCGCTCTCGGAGAGCCAAAGACTGATAGCTCTCGGCGCACGGTAGACCTATCGTTTGCCGCGGTCGAAGTACTCAGCGAGCACCTGGCAGCGATGCCGGGCACTGAGCCAACCCGGCTGCTGTTCCCGTCACCGACCGGAGCAGTCCTGCCAGGGCCGGACTTCCTCAAACGGTACTTTCGACCGATCACCCGCAAGGCCGGGCTGCCCGATATGCCTTTCCATGACCTTCGGCACTCAGCCGGGACGATCCTGAAGGAAAGAGGGGTGGACGAGGTTACGATCAGCCGAATCCTGGGGCACGCCTCACCCGCCATCACGGCCAAGTTCTACGGCCACGTCACGCCCCCACTCCTGGCCGGCGCGATGGCTAAGATGGAGGAGGCCCTAGGCGATCCGGCAACTGGCACGCAAACTGGCACGCAACCGGCGGCCTAGGCGGGGCCTCGCGGCGAAATTCTCATACGCAGCAACGCTCAAGCCGACGTAGCTCAGTGGTAGAGCAGCGGTTTCGTAAACCGCTGGCCGGGAGTTCGAATCTCCCCGTCGGCTCCAGCTCCTGAATGCAAAGCGTCGCGCCGGGCGGACACCGTTCAGCATCGCCGTGAGTGCCAACTGGGTGGCACTCACGGAGGCTATTGGACGGCGACTCCGCGTGCCACCGCAAGGCACGCGATGGAGACGGCGAGGCTCGCTGCGTCTGGCATGTCCCGTGGTGCCTGCTATAAAGGCGGCGGCGAGTACGGCGGCAGTCCAAGGTCGGCCCGTACGATATTGAACATGGCGACGGCCTTCGCGCTGTCGGATGCGACTTGTTGCACCCATGAGGAAACGCTGCGGCCATCGAGTGCCGCGGCGCCGTTGAGATCGCTTGTGATGGCGAGATTGGCGTTGACCGCGGCTCGAACCTCCCCGCGATCTTGGGCGGGAATGGCAGGCGAAGAATGGCGGAATCCGTCTGCTCCAGCGTTGAGACGAATGGGGCGGCGAGCTTCTCGAGATCGGCGCTCGTGGCAGTCGGACTGAGAGACTTGGCCTGCCTGAGAAATGTGTAACTAGCCGCGTTCGTCTCAGCCACCGCGAGCAGGTACTTTTGGGTGAGGGTCAGGCTTGGCGTGGAGACACCGGACCTCTTTGGCGTCGGCGGGACCGGGGTCGAGCCACACGCCAGGATGACTGTGGCGGTCCCAGCGACAACTGAGCCGTTCACCACCCGTCGCCTCAAGGTCACGCTGGGCCGCCTCCTGGACTGCGAGATGTCGGTTGCATGAGTGCAGCCCGACACCCGCGGTCAAGGCCCATGGTTGCCCGGATCGACATCCTCGCGCTGGATGGGCGAGTTGTTGGTCGGCGAAGCCCTTACCCTATTTCGGTGAGCGCCCCACCGGGAGGAGCCCGATCGGCAACGCCGCTCGGGGTGGCCTTCCCAGGATCACACATCGGACAGCCCCATCCGGATGAACCTCAGCCGTAGCTCGCTGCCCCGCGTGACGCCGGCAGGCCCGAGCCGGGTCCCCAGGGATTCGCGCCCCCACCGGACCGCAAGGGCGGGGGGCGCCCACCCGTCTAGTCAAGTGGGGGGACGCACCATCGACCACGAGGAGCGAGGATGCGCCACCGCCGTGGCCGCGCTTTGACCGGCGAGAGACGGGAGCCGGCGGTGCCGGCGCGCCTCCGGGCGGCCCTGGTCGGCGGCGGCGTCCTGGCACTGACCGCTGTCGCCCTGGCCGGCTCGACCCCGAGCGCCATCCACGCGACGGCCTCGGTCAACCCCCACAGCCGGCTCTCCGGGGTCGCCCTCAGCAGCCTCAACCAGCAGCTGCTTCCCCAGGCTCAGGACTTTCCCCGGCTGCATGCCGATGGCGTCAACGGTGTGACCTTCGACGTGTACTGGCTCCTCCAGAGTTCCACCGGGACCCTTGCTCCGGCACCCGGCATGACCGACACCGACGCCGACCTCACCACGACGGCACAGCAAGCGGAGGCGAATGGCCTGCAGGTCGCGATCATGCCGATGTTCATCGTCGACACCAGCAACGACCACTGGCGTGGCGAGTACAACCCCAGCGATCCACCGTCGTTCTTCGCCAACTACAGCAACATGATCAACCACTACGCCCAGCTGGCCCAGAGTAGCGGCATGTCGCTGCTCTATGTCGGCAGCGAGATGAACGAGGGTCAGAACTACACAGATCTCTTTCGCCAGGTGATCGTCCAGGCGCGGCAGAACTTCAGCGGCCAGCTTGCATACAACGTGAACTTTGACACCTATCTGAAGGTGCATTTCTGGGATGCCCTCGACCTCATCTCGGTGTCGGCGTACTTCCCGCTCTCCAACGCCCAGTACCCCAGCGTCGGCGACCTCGAGGCTGGATGGCATTCGTTCTTGCCCCCCAACTACACGACCACGCAGTACTGGTTAGCATCGCTCAGCCAGCTGCGGTCCCAGTGGGGAAAGCCGTTGATCTTCGGCGAAGTCGGATACGTGCCGTACACCTACGTCGGTCGCGCGCCGTGCTGTGGGGCGCCCAGCGATACTCAGCCTGCGTCGCAACTCCAGGCGAATGCGTACCAGGCTCTGCTCGAGACCTTTCGTGGCCAGTCGTGGTGGGCGGGGGTCAGCTGGTACGCGTGGAATGCGGGCGGCTACTCGATGCGGGGGCTGCCGGCGGAGTCGCTGATCGGGCTGCAGAACGTCCTCGCCCCCGGGGCGCCGGGGGCGAAGCCACCGGCCGCATCGCGAGCCGGCGGCGCGGCCGCCGCCGCGCGGGCCGCCCCGCCGGTCGCGGCGAGCGCGCCGCCGGTCGGCGCCCAGGCGGTCCCCACCGCCGCTGCACCTGACGCCGGCGGCGGGGCAGCTGGATTGCCGACCGCCGACTCCGGCGCAGCTCGCTCGGCGCCGTCGGCCGTCAACCAGGCGTCGTCCCGCACCGCCCCCGGGGGCGTGTCGCCTCTATGGTGGACGGCGCTGGGCCTGGTGGTTGCCGGCGGTGCTGCCGGCCTGGTGGCGATGAGGCGCCGCCGGCGTCCCGCCATCGCCCGTCTCATGGGTCGCCGCCACTCCTGGCTGCATCGCGACACGCCGATCGCCAAGTAGCCGGCCGGCGCCGGTCAGCCGGCCCACTCCCAGGCGAGGTAGCGGTGGAGCAGGACGAGATTGACCACCCATCCGGCGACTGCCACAGCGGTGAGCACCGCCCACCACGGCGCCCAGCGGCGGATGACCACGACCAGCGCAACCCAGGCAGGAATCACGGTGACCATATAGCGGGCTTGCGAGTCGACCCCACCGATCGCCACGGCTCCCGCGAACAGGAGCAGAGCGATCACCGCGTATGAGCGCCGCCACACCCATGCCGCCAGCGTCCCGACGAGAACCAGGATGTCCTCGACGGCACCGAGGCTGTACACGCGGTCGGCCGGGTCGCCGGTGCCCTGCCAGAGCAGGTGCCGTAGGAAGAATTCACCGGTTGCGCGGCGGCCGGCATGAAGGGCGTTGATCAGATAGCCGGAGTTGTTGAAGTCGTTCCACGCCGCGTGCGCGCGAATCATTCCGTCGGCAGATCCCGTGACCGCCAGCGAGAGGACGGCGAGCATGGCCACGCCACTGCACGCGACGGCGGCGAGCAAGGCGCGGTGAGGGAAGCCGCGACCCGCCTGGTCACCGCGCAGCAATACCACCGCCACGGGGATGATGAGCAAGGCCCCGATCGGCCGATCGAGAGTCGCGAGAACGACGCCCAGCACGACCCACCAGGCGCGTCCGGGACGGTTCAACCCCCACATGGTCAGCGCCACCGAGAACGTGAACACCGCCTCGGAGAAGTAGGTCACGTAGAAGAAGGCAGACGGCAGCGTGCACAGAAAGGCGATCAGCAGCAGGCGATGGCGAAGGAGCCAGTGCGGGAACAGCGCAGCGACCAGCAGCATGGCGCCACAGGTGGCGACGATGTTGACGACAATTCCCGACAGGAAGATCGACAGCACAGGAACGAGACGCTGGAGTCCGACGGTGAGGCCGGGGAACAGCGGCCAGTAGGCGGTGGGCTGCTGTGGATCGTTGGGGACATGCGTGTACCCCCACCTGGTGATGCGCGTGTACCACCCGGCGTCCCAGTGGATGAGCGGGTCGAGGCGGCTCGGCACGACAAAACGGGCAGCGCCAGGCGCGATGGTGGGATGGAAGGCGAGGGCGGCGACGACGTAGGTGGCCAGGATCGCGAGGGTCAGGGCGACGATGGCACTGGCATCGCGTGACGCGACCGAACCGAGCCGGGGTAGGACCCGCGAAGCTGCGCGCACGTCCACAGCGCCACGCTCGGACGTCATCGCCACAGGATATGAGAGGACGCCACCGTCAGGGTCCGGCTCGGATGGGCCCTCTGTCGGCCCTGAGGTCATCGCGAGCTCAGGTCTTCACCCCTGTCGGTAGATGTGGCCGGTGTCCGAGTAATAGAGGGCGTGGTCCGGGCCCTCCTTCACATCCAACCGGCAGTTGGATGGACCACGGGTCGCGCTCGCGTGCGGAATGCCCGGGCTGAGCACCAGCATCCCGGCCGCGTAGGTGCACAGGACCAGGTGGCCCGCGAAGGCAGCCGGGCCCGAGGAGTCGACGAAGGTCGCACCCGCGGGAACGACGGTGCTCCCCTCACTGCTCCAGTCGGGAGCGATCTGGCCAGCGCCGCATGAGCTGCGCGATCCGATCGGATGGCTATAGCCGTAGCAGTTGGGCCACTGGTATCCGCCACCGCGACCCACGTTGAGGATCGCCGTGTCGTAGCCGGTTGACGGGCTCCCGGCGTCCCCACTGGGACCGTTGTTGATGATCGCCATCTGTCCCGAGGAGGAGAAGGCGATGCCGAACGGGTTCCGCAGCCCGTACGCCCAGACGGGATTGCCGGCGCCGAAGGGGTTGTCGGGAGCGACGCTGCCGTCGGGCCGGTAGCGGAGCACCTTGCCGCGCACATCGGCGGTGTTCTGCGCCGCGGCCGCGGTGTGCTCCTCCCCCAGGGTGACGTAGAGCATGCCGTCGCTCCCGAACGCGAGCCGGCCGCCCTTGTGGCAGCAGTCGGGGCCGGCGGGGAGGGTGATGATGACCGTGGCGTTGCTCGCCGTGCCGGCGCAGTCGGTCCAGCGGATCACGTGCTGGGTGGTGTAGTCGGCGTCGGAGTAGAAGGCGAAGACAAAATGGTCCCGGGTGAAGCTCGGGCTGATCGCCAGCCCGAGCAGGCCACGCTCGCTGTAGCCCCCGCCGCGCTCGCTGGTCACCGTCGACACCGAGGCGAAGGCGTGCGCCGTACCGTCCTGCCAGACGCGGACCGTTCCCGAACGCTCGGCGTAGAAGAGGCGTCCGTCGGAAGCGAAGGCGAGCGCGGTTGCGAAGTTCGCGGGGATGGTGGCGGCTGGTGGCGTTTGCCGTCCGAGTGCACACGGGGACGCGGACGTGGTCGAGGGCACCGTTGTGCTGCTCGCAGACGCCGATGAACTCCGCGTGGTCGTCGTCCTGCTGGTTGTCGGCGGCGAGGGTGCACCCCCGCCGCAGGCGGAGGCGGTCACCCCGGCAGCCAACATCAGGGGCAGCACGATCCGAAGTTGACGGCAGCTCACCAGACCGACAGTTTGCCTGGCCTGGGCCGCGGCGCATAATCCGGCGCCATGGCGACCGGGGAAGGGACGGCCGCCGAGCCCATCTCGCGCCGCACGTTTCTCAAGGGCTCGGCAGCCCTGACGGGATTGGGTGTCGCCGCCCAGGTGGCGGCCAGGACGACGTCGGCCCTGGGAGCTCCCGTCGCCGTTCCCGCAGCAGCACGCACCGTCGAGGGCGGGCTCGCCGCTTTCGCCGGTAAGTGGACCGGGGCGGGACCGGTGATCGCCCTCACCCGTTTCGCCCGGTTCCTCACCAATCGGGTCTTCAACTGCCGCGTGGCCGGCCAGCCGCGTTCCTATGTCCTCAATCTCGGTGTCGCCGGGGCGACCCTGACCCCTGGCGTCGACCCATACGCGCATGCCGACCTCGTCCTCGAGGAGCGCGACTGGCTCGGGGTGCTCTTCGGAGACTACACCGGGCTGGCGCCGGTACTCGCCGGCCGCTCTTTTCCGAGCCGCGACTCCGCCAACAGCACCGTGCTGCTGGGCATCGTGATGTTCATCTTCGCCCACGTCCCGGCGGGCGCTCATCCTGATCCCGAGCTGCTGGTGCGCATCATCGCCGGCGCCGTCGGGCAGGGTGGAATCCCTCACTGCACCGGCGAGCCGGCGGAGCTGCAGGTCCTCGACGACCTCCTGGCCGATCCCCGAGGTCAGGCGCGCGAAGCCGTCACTCCCGACGCGCGTGCCGTCGATGTCACCCGCGTCCTCGCCGAATGGATGGCCGGACTTCGCTACCAGGACATCCCGCCTGGAGCGATCGCCAACGCCAAGGACCAGCTTGTCTCGATCCTGGGCGCCACCTACGCAGGCTCGGTCATGACTCCCGGCCGGAAACTGGCCGCAGCAGTCCGTGGATGGGACGAGGGCGGGCCATGCACCGTCATCGGCAAGGCACGCTACCGGACCACGGCGCGCAATGCGGCCATGGTCAACTCCTTCCTCGCCCAGATCCTCGAATGGGAGGACTGGACCTTCCTGGCGCACTCGGGCGCCTCGATCATTCCCGTTGCCCTGGCGGTCGGTGAGCAGGCCCGGGTGTCGGGCCGGCAACTGCTCACCGCCATTGTCGGCGCCAACGAGATCCTTGCCCGGGCGGGCGAGGTGCTCACCGACGCGGTCAATACCGGCAACGCCCTCGCGGTGCACCAGATCGAGACCACCCTGATCGCGGGGAAGCTGTTCGGGCTTCGCGCCGACCAGCTGCAGGACGCCCTCGGCATCGCCTGCGCCCAGCCACAGCTCACATCGATCAACGCCTGGACGGCAGAGGCAAAGGGCATGCTGACCGCATGGCCGGCGGCCACCGGCGTCACCGCGGCACTGCTGGCTCGCGCCGGCATCACCGGCAGCCGCACCGCCTTGGAGAACCCCCTCGGGTACAGCTACCGCGTCGCCGACATCGCCACGCCGCGCGAACTGGAACGCATGGTGCGCGACCTCGGCCATGTCTGGCGCTTCGACGCAGCTCGACATGAGCTCTTCACCAAGCGATACCCCACCGACGGCTTCCAGCTGACCAGCGTCGACGCCGTCGTGCGGCTGCGCCGTGGCCCGCTGGCTGGGATCCGACGCGAACAGCTGCCCGGGCTGATCGCTCGGATCGAGATGCGCATCCCCCTGGTGATGGCGTCGAGCGCCACCATGTTCTCGGGCGGCCTCGGCGGGACGCGGGCTCTGCTCGAGCGTGTCGCCGACCCCCGTCATCCCGACTGGACCTACATCGCTCTGCTCTTCGATGGGACCTGGCCCGTCGCTGCTGCGCTGGCAGACGGCGAGCTCACCTACCGGCAGTATCGCGAGGACAGGCTGCGCGACCCGGTCATCCGCGCCCTCACCGATCGAGTGGAGGAGATTCCCGACCTCACCATGGGCGTGTTCGCCGCCACCGCCCGGGTCGAGCTGCGCGACGGTCGCAGCTTCGAGCAGCACGTGCCCTGTATCGGCAGTTTCCCCGTGCGCGAGAAGCTCGACGTCGGAGCATCGGAGGTGGAGAGCCCGGCGCGCATCGAGCAGATCCTGGCGGCTGTCTCCGCGCTGGAGTCGTTCGACGACGTCCGTGACTTCACCGCCATTCTCAATCCGGGCGGAGCCGGATCCAACGGGTCGCGCACCAGCCTGGCGGCACTGCCGACCACCAACGCGGGCGGCAGCGGGGCAGGACCGATGGCGGCAGCAGGCGCAGCCTCGGCGGTCGTCCTCGGACATCAATGGCGGGTGCGCCGCAGGGGGCGGCCGGCGAACCGAGAGCCGGACGCGCACCCGCCACTGCCGCCCTCGTGACGCGTCGCGCCGGCGTCGTGGCCTACACCTCGAGCGAGGTCGGCCGGCTCGCCCCCCGAGCCCCGATCGAGTTGGAGGTCGACACCGTCGCTTCACTCCTGGACACAGCCGGAGTGAGCACCGGCGAGATCGATGGCTGGGTCACGGTGCCGCACGGCTACCTGCACGCAGGCGCTCCGATCCGCGGACAGCGCCTGGCCGAGCGACTCGGAATCTCGACTCGCCTGCTCCTCGAGGTGGACATCGGCGGCGGCTCCTCGCTCTACGCTCTGCACGTCGCGCTGTCCGCTGTCGAGGACGGCGACGCCGACGCCGTCGTCATCAGTGCCGCCCAGCTCGAACGTGGCCAGGCCGGACCCCCATACCTCGATCGGCTGGCCCTTCTGGCCTCGATGTATGGCGACTTCCTGGCCCCGTATGGCGTCGTCCAGGCTGTGCCCATCTATGCGCTGTCGGCGCAGCGATACATGCACCGGCATGACCTCTCGGACGAAGACGTGTCATGGGTGACGGTTCGCCTGCGCGAGAGCGCGGCAGGTAATCCCCATGCCGAGTTCCGCGACCGCCCAGTCACCCTCGACGAGGTGATGACCTCGCGAATGGTCGCTCCCCCTCTGCGGCTGCTCCACTGCGCGCCCTGGTCGGACGGAGCGGCCGCCGTTCTGCTCGCTGGCGAGGACTGGGCGCGAGCGCGGGCGATGCCGTTCGCTCCCGTCACCGGGTTTGCCGCGGCCCACTCGTCCTCCAACTTCCTCCCGTTCAGCGGCGACATCGATCGCTTCCCCTGGATCCGTGAGGCGACTCAGCGCGCCCTTGTGCGGGCCGGGCGCACTCTGGGGCAGGTCGACGTCGCCGAGATCTACGGAGCCTTCGCGCCCCAAGAGCTCATGACCTATGAGGAGATGGGCTTCTTCGCAGACGGGGAGGCGGCGCGCGCGGTGCGCGCGGGGCTGACGGCGCCCGCGGGGCACATCGGTCTCAATCCGTCGGGCGGCCGTCTGGGAGTCGGACATCCGCCGCCGGCGACGCCCCTCCTCGAAGTCGGTGAGGTCTTCGATCAGCTCACCGGGCGGGCAGGCAGCCGGCAGCGCGCCAGGGCACGGGTCGGTCTTGTCCAGGCCGAGCACGGCATGATGAACGGTTGCTGTGTGATGGTCCTCGAGGCCGGCAACAACTGAGAGCCGTTGCCCGGTCATGGACCTTCTCCGCTACGTCGACCGGGACATGGAGCCCACCAGCCGCGAGTTCTACCGGCGGCTGGGCGAAGAGCGCGCGATCTTCGGGCTCCGCTGCCGGCATTGCGGCAAGCTCAATCTGCCACCGCGGCGCCATTGCGCCTGCGGATCACAAAGTCAGCAGTGGGAGCGGCGCACGGGCGGGGGTCGCGTCCACGCCTTCACCACCCAGGCGGGAGCCTTCCGCTTTGCCGAGCCGCAGGTGATCGGTCTGATCGACCTCGACGGCGGCGGCCGGCTGTTCGGAGTGCTCAACGCCGCCGTCGGCGAGCTTGCCATCGGTATACCGGTCACCCTCGACCTGGTGGAGGTCGAGGGCACCGTCCTGCTCGGCTTTCGGCCGCTCAGCGAGGGTGACTGACCGCCGCCGGCTGCTTGCTCGAACCTCCGCGGCTCCTGGTGCGACGTCCGCCGCGCCCCGACGCACCCTTGAACGCGGGCGCGCGCGCAGCCCGGGGCCGGATCGCCTCACCACGCAGGGTGACCTCGTCCTCACGCCAGCCGGCCGCGGCCGTCGCCAGCTCACCGAGGGCAGCACGCAGGTCGTCGGCGAGGAGCTCCAGGTCCGGCACGGCGAGATAGTCGGCCAGCAGGCCGAAGCTCAGCCGTCCCTTGTAGCTGAACACCGCGATGCCGAGAGCGTGACCCCCGGCCAGCGGCACCATGGGAACGATCTCGCGCAGCTCGCGGCCCAGCACGTACAGGCCGAACTGCGGCCCCGGGATGTTGGTGATGGTGATGTTGAAGGTGCGGGGGCTGGAGAGCAGATCCGCGATCGGTCCCACCGCCCGGGGAGTGACTGCGTCCATCACGGTGGCCAGGGTGTTGGCGCCGAGCACCTGGTTGCTCGCCTTCAGCCGTCGCATCGATGCGGCCACGGCCTCGACTCGATCGACCGGGTGCGCCATGCCGATCGGCAGAGTCGTGAACAGCGTGGTGATGCGGTTGCCGCTGTCGGCGCCGTCCAGCTCGGTGCGGACGTTCACCGGCACCATCGCCTTGAGCTGCCGCCCCGCGACCTCCTCTCCGGATCGCCGCAGATGCCGGCGCAACGCTCCGGCGACGGCGGCGAGAACGACGTCGTTGAGGGTGACCCCGAAGGCGTTCTTGATCGTCTTGACCTCGTCGAGGTCGCATCCCACCCAGGTGAAGCGTCGATGGGAGGTCAGCGGCACGTTGTAGCGGCTGGGCGGCGCCGGGGTGAGGCCGGCAACCAGGAAGTCGCCCAGGCCGCCGGCGACGGTCCGGCTCCGGCTGAGGAACTCCCGTGGTTGTCTCAGCGCCGGCAATGTCTTCCGCACCAGCGACAGTGGCCCACCGATGAGCTCGCCGGCCGTCTCCAGCGCCGTCATCCGCCGGGCCGGCGCCGGCCGCGCACGCCAGGCGCGACGCGGACGCTCGTCGTCGGCGGGGACCGGCTGGGCGTCGAAGAGCACGGTGGCGACGTTGGCGCTGGCGATGCCGTCGACCAGGCAGTGGTGCATCTTGCTCACCAGGGCGAATCCACCGCCGCTGCATCCCTCGACCAGCCACAGCTCCCAGAGCGGGCGCGACCGGTCGAGTGGTTGCGAGAACAGCCGGCCGACGAGCGTTCTCAGCTCCGGCTCACCACCGGGTGAGGGAAGGGCGGTCACGCGCACGTGGTAGCCGATGTCGAAGTTGGTGTCGTCGACCCACCGCGGATACGCGATACCGAGCCGGTCGATGAGCAGTCGCTGCCGGAACCGGGGGATCTGGTCGAGGCGCCCCTCGACCGCCCTCGCCAGCTCGCTGCAGGTCGGCGGTTCACCACCGCAGAGCAGCACGCCGCCGACGTGCATGTGCGCTCCATCATGCTCAACCCGGAGAAAGGTGGCGTCGATTGCATGCAGAGTGTCAGACGTCACGGGCACACCCCCTTGGACGATCAGTGGACGTCCGAGACTTGCCGACAATCCCACGGCGGTCGTGGCGATCGCCAGGGTTCCCCTCCGACCAACCAGAGACGGAGATGCTACCGAGCCCGTCCGCGCGATGCAAGGCTCGCCG
This sequence comes from Chloroflexota bacterium, assembly GCA_005880985.1. Lineage (GTDB taxonomy): Bacteria > Chloroflexota > Dormibacteria > Aeolococcales > Aeolococcaceae > CF-134. Next base: position 154,027 of record VBIQ01000008.1, on the reverse strand, counting down.
ACCTCGCCGCGGCGGCGAGTTGAGAGCTGACGCGTCTGACGTGTTGCCGGGGTGGCCCGGGCATGCGTTCGGCGCGGCCGGGTCCGGCAGGGGGAACGCTATGGTGTCGCGGTGACGGCCGGGCCGGTGCTCACTCGCTTCGAGCGTGGTCAGCTCGAAGCCATCTGCGACGCGCTGATCCCCAGCGGCGGTCCACTGCCCGAAGGGGCTCTCGACGTCGGCGTCCCCGGCCGCATCGAGTCCTGGCTCGACGGCTTCAGCCCAGCCGCTCGGCGGCTGGTTCGATTGATGCTGGTGGGCCACGCGCTGACCCCTCTCGGCTCGCGGCACCCAAGACTCTTCGGCGGTCTCGACGCCGCCGGCCGGGAGCGCTGGCTGGCCGCCACCGACGCGTCACGGCTGCGACTGCGCAAGGACGCGCTCACCGGTCTGCGTACCCTGGTCACCATCGCCTTCACCTCGACCCCCGAGGTGAGTGCTCGCATCGGCTACGACGGCTCCCCGGTGATCCCGGTCGACTGGGCGGCGCTCGGCGGGCCGCGTGCGCTGCCGGTCACCACCTACCCCGACATCGCCGGCGAGGAGCTCGGCTGCGACGTGGTGATCGCCGGCTCGGGCGCGGGAGGGTCGATCGTCGCGCTCGAGCTGGCCCGCGCCGGCCTCGAGGTGGTGGTGGTCGAGGAAGGTCCGCTGGTCGGTCGGGAGGACGTCCGCGGGAAGCGGCCGGTCGAGCGACTCTTCGCCGCCTACCGCGACCAGGGGCTGACCAGCACCCTCGGCACCCCGGTGATCTCGCTTCCTATGGGTCGCGCCGTCGGCGGCACCACCGTCGTCAACTCCGGGACCTGCTTCCGCACTCCCGAGCGGGTGCTCGGCGAATGGGCGGCGACCGGCATTCCCGACATCGACCCCGAGTCGATGGCGCCGCTCTTCGATGCCGTCGAGGAGTTGATCGGCGTCGCGCCGGTGCCCGAGGCCACCCTGGGTCCCAACGGACGCATTCTTCGCGACGGCGCCGAGGCCCTCGGCTATTCGCACGGTCCCATCCGTCGCAACGCTCGAGGCTGTCACGGCCACGGCGCCTGCGCCTTCATCTGCCCCATCGACGCCAAGCAGGCGATGCACGTCTCGGTGCTTCCCGACGCCGTCGCCGCCGGGGCGCGCGTCATCGCCGGATGCCGGGTCAGGTCGGTCCAGGTCGAGGCCGGCCGCGCCACCGGGGTGACCGCCGACGTCCTCGATCCGCAGACGAATCGACGCCGCGGCAGCCTGCGCATCCATGCGCGCGCGGTGGTGCTCGCCGCCGGCGCCGTGTTCACCCCCACCCTCCTGCTCCGTCAGCGGCTCGCCAACTCCTCCCGCCAGGTGGGGCGCAACCTCGTGATCCATCCCGGGGTCGGCACCACGGCCGAGTTCGACGAGGAGCTGTGGGCATGGAAGGGAGTGATGCAGGGATATCACTGCGATCAGCTCATCGACGACGGCGTGCTGCTCGAGTCCACCTTCCCACCGCCGGGACTCGGCTATTCCGCCGGTGCGATTCCCGGAGTCGGACGGGAGTTCAAGGAGCTCTTCGCGGCGTTCCCTCGGATGGCGGCGTGCGGCTCGGTGATCTCCGATGCCCCCTCCGGGCGCGTTCGTCTCATGCCCGGCCTCGGCGCCGGCATCCGCTACACCCTGGCAGCCGAGGATGCGCGCAAGGTGCTTAAAGGGATCGCGCTCGCCTGCGACATCTATCTCGCCGCGGGAGCGCGGCGGGTCTTCGCCATGCTCCCCGGTCTGCGCGAGGTGACCACCCGGGCCCAGGTGGAGCAGATCCGCCACGGCCGCTGGGCACCGGGTGAGCTCAAGCTCTCCGCCTATCACCCGATGGGCACGTGTCGCATGGGTGTCGACCCGCACCGATCCGTCGTCGACGCCTACGGGCAGTGCCACGACGTGCCGGGATTGTGGGTGCTGGACGCTTCGATCATGCCGTCGTCGACGGTCGTCAACCCCCAGGTGACGATCATGTCGCTGGCGATGCGCGGCGCGCGCCGGCTCGCCGGCTCGCTCGCGTGAGGAGGGTCGTCCTCATCGTCAACCCGGCGGCGCGAGGGGGAAGCGGGCCGCTGGCGGCGGAGGCGGCGGCGTTGCTCGGCGCCGGCGACGTTGAGGTCGACATCCTCGAGACCTCCTCCCGCGCCGGCGCGGTCGACCTCGCCGCCGGGGCGGTGTCCGTCCCAGGAACCTCCGCTGTGCTGTCCTCCGGCGGGGACGGGACGGTGCGCGAGGTGGCGGAGGGCATGGCTCGCGGGCTGCAGACATGGCCCGATGGTGGTCCTGCCCCCGCGTCGGCACCGTCGCTGCTGGTGCTCCCGGGCGGCACCGGAAACTCCGTGTACACCGCCCTCTATGGCGATCGACCATGGCAGGCGCTGGTCGCCGCGATCATGCGCGGCGCGATGCGACGGCTCGACATCGACCTGATGCGCATCGCCGAGGGTGATGTGGCAGTCCTGCTGGGCGCGTCCACCGGTTTCTTCCGCTGGTCGCTCGATGCTGCCGAGCAGATGTCCCACCTCAGCGGCCGCGAGCGGTACATGGCGGCAGGCCTGGCCGCGGCCGCCGGTCTGACCCCGTATCGCGGTCGGGTCGAGGTCGACGGCGCCCTGGTGGCCGACGGCGGGCTGGCCCTGGTGGCGGCGGGCGGTGCGGTCCACCGCAGCGGCACCGTCGCCATCCTCCCCCGATCGCGCCTGGATGACGGGCTGATCGACGTCTGCGTGCTCGAGACGCCGGATGCGGAGAGCTTCCTGCCGCTGATGACCCGGGTGCTCGAAGGCTCACACATCGGCGCGGCGGGCGTCGCCTACGCCCAGGGCCGCCGTGTCGTGCTCGCCGCATCGGACGGCCCGCTTCCCTTCGAGCACGACGGTGAGCGGTGGAGCGGTCAGGACCGGACGATCACCCTGACGATGGTTGCGGCCGCGCTCCCTGTCGCCGTTCCCGTCGACGGCTGAAGGCGTCGCGCAGCAGCAGACACAGGCGCGCCACCTCGTCCCGCCCGGCGGACGGCAGGCCCTCGAGCAGGCGGCAGACCTCCGACGCCGCCTCCTCACCCATCCATGGCTCGGCCGCCTGGAGAAACTTCATGCGGGCGAGGTCGCGGTGGCGACGGCGCAGGTCGGGTCCGGCGAACCCCAAGGGAATGTCAACTCCAGCGGTGAGCTGCTCGCCGGTGCTCATGCTCACCGTCAGCCGGGCGCCCATCGCCTTCTCGGCGTCCTCGAAGCTCGATTCCGGACCGCGGACCAGCTGCGCCGCGTAGTCGGACGCGTCGCCACCGAGCAGCGCGGCGAGCCAGGCGGCGGCCGGCTCCCCCGCGAGGCGCAGCGCCGCGCCCACCGGCGAGGTCGCCAGCAGCGCCCGCAGCGAGAGATCGCGGGCCTCGCGCACCTCGACGCGGCGGGCGAGTCCCCAGGTCCGCTCATCGGCGATCGCCGCCGCCGAGAGGTCGCCGGCGGTGAGCCGCCCCCGAATCAGCGCGGTGGCGACGTTGTAGGGGATCGAAAAGGTGATCGCGGCGACCCCTGAGCGGGGCCCGTCGAGATGGGCGGCGGAGTGGGCCTCCATGCCCACCGTGAAGATCGGTGCCTCAACCACCACCTTGTCGATCTGGTCGATGCTGTCGGCAACCCGGTGGTGCAGGGCAATCGCAGCCTCCACCGCTCCGTCGATGTAGGCGCAACCGGGATGAAGCTTGATCGACAGCGTCTCAGTGTGCCACAGATCTCCCAGATGGCCCGCCGCTTGCGGCAGCGGCAGGATGGCGAAGCGCGCCAGAAAACCGTCGCGATGCTCGAGGATGTCGGGCGCGCCGTGCATGCCGGCGGCGGCGGCGGCGTAGGCGTCGAGCGCGGTGCGCACCGGCGTCGCGGCGGTGAGCGCCTTGGCGTCGCTACCGAAGAAGCCGCGCTCGAGAACCCATGGCGGCATGGTCAGGGCGATACCCCAGGCGTCGACCAGCTGCCGAGCCTCGGCCCCTTCGGCGCTGCCGCGGCCCGCCACCGCTCCCACCAGGTGGGTGTGGGCGGCGGTCTGGCCGCGGTGTGGCCCCAGGGTCGCCGCCGCGGTCACCCGGGCCGCCGTCTCGTTGGCGGCCACCACCGCGGTGAGCAGCGATGGTCCGTCGAGCCGGAGCGGCTCCGCGTAGGCGAGGGGGACTCCGACCGACGAATGGCTGACGTGGCCCGCGTACATCGTGTCGTCGAAGTCGAGCAGCATGGTCAGGGCGGCGCTCACGTAGGCGGTCTGCTCGGCATCGCCGCGGAACGGTGGCCCGAACGCCTCGATGACCCGGCCGCCGAGCTGGTGGCCCGCGCCGGCTGCCAGCGCGCCGAGATGGGCCAGCAGCTGCGAGGCGGCGACGTCCCGGATGCGCTCCGGGATGTCCCCGGCCGAGAGTCCGGCCACCCACGCGGCCAGGCGGCCGGTGATCGTGTCCACGGCGGCCAACTATGCCCCACCCCGACCGGAGCGCGACCGGCCGCCGTCATCTGATGGAAAGGAAACCGGGACTACGGTGACAGCATGAACCCTCGGTTCTTCGTGCCCCCCGAAGGCGTTGAGCGCCACCACGGCCCGGAGTGGCTGCACCTACTCTTCGCCCTGCTCATCGTCGCCGTGCTGGTCGCGGGCACGGTGATCATCGTGCGGATGGTTCTCCACCACTGGACGCCCACGGCGTGGCCGAGGCGGCACCCCGCCGTGGACGAGCTCGACCTTCGGTACGCACGCGGAGAGATCGATCGCGCCGAGTATTTGCAACGGCGGGCGGACCTGATCGACCGGACGGCGCGGCTGCCGGGTTCGCCGCCGCGTCCGCCGGGTGCACCGCCTGGACCTCCGCCGCCGGCGTGAGCCGGGCGGGGGGATGTGGGCCCTAGCCCGTGTCCACCGACGTGCTCCCGGGGGGTCCGGGCTCACCTCGTCAAGCCATGCTGAGAGAGCTCGCGGCAGGCGGCACCGACAACGACACCGTTCTGGATGGGGTGCCGTGGCACCGGCATGGGCACCGGCGGCGGGCCTTCGTGCGACGGTCCGCCGGCAGTCCCGCCCGTCTCCTGGTTCGTGGCGGCATCGTCGCCTACGCCGCTGCCTCGATGGTGGTGGTCATCGTCGCCGACGGCGGCATCACCTCGGAGCACGTGATGCTCCTCATCGCCGCCGCCGCGGCCCTGACACCGCTGGCGAGGCGCGCTCTCTGGGACTGGCTGCCGTTTCTCTTCGTGGCGGTGCTCTTCGAAGACGTGACCTCGATCTCGGCCCGCATCGCGGGACCTCCGCACGTCGCCGGTCCCGCCGCGTTCGAGCAGTGGTTGCTGCACGGCACCACCGCGACCGTCTGGCTGCAGGCACACCTCCAGGGATTGCTCGTCGACGCGGTGCTGTCCCCGCTGATGGTGGCCGAGTACCTGGCCCATTTCGCGGTACCGCTGGTCGTCGCCCTCTGGTTGTGGAAGTGGCACCGGCGCTGGTTCTCGCCCTACGTCGCCGGCTACACCCTGGTGATGGGGGTGGGATTCCTCGTCTACCTTCGCTTTCCCGAGAGTCCACCCTGGCTGGCGGCGCAGAACGGCGTGCTCCCCCACGTCGACCGGCTGGTGGTGACCGCGCTGCAACACCTCGGCGGCTTCGGCGCTGACTATGCCGGCGCCGATCCCCAGCCGAGCGCGGCGATGCCCTCGCTCCACGTCGCCATCCCCGCCCTGGTGGCCGGCGTCGGCATGGCGGTGCCGCGGATGCGCGGCGTCGCGGCCCGGCTGCTGCCGCTCTACCCGCTCACGGTGAGCTTCGCGGTGGTCTACCTCGGCGAGCACTACCTCGCCGACGCGGTCGCCGGCCTGCTGCTGGGTCTTGCCGGCACCGTCTGCCTGCTGCTCCTGCAGCGGCTCGCCATCGCGCGTGAGCGGCGGGCGGACTCCTTCACCGCAAGGGCGAGCGACCCGCAAGCCGCCTGAGCCCGGTGCCGGCAGTCCGCTATTTGCTACTGCGGCGAGGACGCCGCTGCCCGTCGCGGGGTCTCTCGAGCACCCGGCAGAGCCCGCGGCCACATCACCGCCATGCTCGCGCCACCGGCCGACGAGGTGCCGATGTCCCATCGACCACCGCTGGCCCTGACCACGGCGTCGCCGATGGCGAGACCCAGGCCGGCGCCGCCGGCGCGATCGGTGGCCCGGTGGAAGCGGTCGAAGATGCGCGATCGCTCCTCGTCGGGAATCCCGGGACCGGAGTCCTCCACCGCCAGCCGCACCCGGTTGCCCTCCTCCGCCACCACCACATCGACGCGCCCGCCCTCGGGCGAGTACTTGCAGGCGTTGTCGAGCAGCACCCCGAGCAGCCGGTCGAGCCATTCCGGTGGCGCGGTGACGATGTGCATGCCGCCGCCGGAGGTGACGCCGAGCCGGATGCGCCGGGACTCGGCGACGCCGGCGAAGCGATCGACCGCCTGCGCTGCGAGGACGGCCACATCGACGTGTTCCGCGTTGGGCTGGGCGCTGGTGGCGTCGAAACGGGCAAGCCAGAGGAGGTCCTCGACCAGGCGCCGGATGCGCTTGCTCTCGACGTCGATGCGCCGGAAGGCGGTTCGATACCAGGCCGCGTCACGGTCCTGGGCGAGCGCCAGCGACGTCTGCGCCTCGATCACCGACAGCGGTGTGCGCAGCTCGTGCGATGCGTCGGCGGTGAACTCCATCTGCCGCTGCCGCGCCTGCTCGATCGGGGTGCCGACGCGGCGGCCGATGCTCAGCGCACCGAGGAACACGATGCCGAGCAGGATGGGACCGACGATCAGCTCCGCCAGCACCACCGTCGACCGGGCCTGGGCGACGCTCTCGGTGGTCTGTCCCACGACCACGTAGTTGTCCCCGACGGGAGCGCCGGCGACCCGGACGTCGGTGCCTCCCACCGAGATGGTGGTCGGCCCTTTGACGCCGCGGTCCCCATCCGGAAGGATCGCGCTGGTGTCGGTGCTGGTGACCTCGCCGATCGGACTGATGGTCCAGATGATCAGCGGTGGACCGAAACGCGAACCTCCGGGCAGCACCGGGTAGCCACCTCGGAGCAACGGCCGAAGCGGCTCGGCGGAGATCCGCCTGATGCTGGAGCTGAGGCGGCCGTCGATATCCGAGGTCAGATGGCTGGTGACGATCAAGGCGACCACCACCGCGATGATCGTGTACACCACCGCCACGATCGCCGCCGTCGCCAGAGCAACGCGCGCCGCGGCCGCGTGGACCCGTTCCGGCGGCCGGCGGCTCACGCCTCCTCCAGTCGATAGCCGGCGCCGCGCACGGTGACGATGCGGATGCCGGCGTTGGGCACCTTGGCCCGCAACCTGCTGAGCTGGACGTCGATCGCGTTCGAGCCGAGCGGGTCGGTCTCGTCGCGCCAGCCGTGCTCGGCGATCGCCTTGCGGTCGACGACCGCGGGTGACCGGCGCATCAGCAGCTCGAGGATGCGGTACTCGGTGGTGGTGAGGTTGAGCCTGCCGCCCTCGACGGTCACCTCGCGGCGCGCCGGGTCCAGCGCCAGCGACCCGCGGACGATCACCGGCCCGTCGACACTGCGAGGACGCCGCTGCAGCGCCCGGATGCGGGCGAGGAGCTCGCCGAAGTCGAAGGGCTTGACCAGGTAGTCGTCGGCGCCGGCGTCGAGTCCCTGGATGCGGTCGGATGCGGTGTCGCGCGCGGTGAGCATCAGGATCGCCGTCGGCCGGCGGTGCTGACGCGCCCAGGCGACCACCTCGACGCCGGGAGCGCCCGGCATCCGCCAGTCGAGAACGGCGACGTCGTAATCGTAGAAGCGAAGCTGCTCGATGGCGTCGTCCCCCCGGGCCACGGCGTCGACGAAGAAACCGGCTTCCTCGAGCCCCTGGACCAGGACCTCGCGAAGCCCGCCGTCGTCTTCGGCCACCAGGATCCGCATCGCTGACGGCATGATCGCTCAGCGCGCATCTCGCGTCAGTCGGCCGGTGGAGCCCCACCGCCCGCGCCAGCACCACCACCACCACCACCACCGAAGCCGCCACCGAAGCCACGGCCGCCGGCGCCGGTGAAGCAGCCGGAGGGGCCGGCGGGAACGATCGAGAGCGACCGCGCGGTGACCGTGCCCGAGGCGTCCTTGGAGCCGGTGGCCAGCACGCAGTCGCCGACGGCGAGGTCGGATGCCGAGGCCGAGGACGACGTGCTCACCCGAACCGTGGTGGGCACGGTGACCGGCCGGGAGGCGCCGGTGGCGTCGAGCACCGTGACCGACGTGCCGGAGACCGCGGTCACCTCGCCGGCGGCGAAGCCGGCGTTCGCCTGGTCCGCCCGGGGCGTGCCGCGGGGAGTGGGCCGGGGGCCGCCACCAGCTCCGGGGCCGCCCAGCGCGCAGCTGCCGTTCACCTTGGAGCTGACGCGAACCACCGAGGCGGTGACCGCTCCACTCGAGTCCTTCTGGCCGGCGGCGACGATGCAGCTGCCGGTGACGATGTCGGCCACCGTGCCGGTGCTGGTCTTCTGGATCCGCGTCGAGCCGTTGTAGACGACGGTCACGTCACCGCTCTGGGCGTTGAGAATCAGCGTCGTCCCGCTGAGCTTCACCAGCTCGCCCGAGGCACCGTTGCGACCGGGCCCGCGACCGCTCTGGGTGTTCGCACTCGATGAGGCCGAGGTCGATGCCGGGCCGGCGGCGCTGGAGCTGCCGCAGGCGGCGAGGGCGAGCATCGCCACCGCAGCGGCGGACATCACGATTCGGTTCATGCGGACTCTCCTGGGGACCTCACTGCGCCCGTAGCGCTTCGATGGGTGCGAGGCGCGCGGCGCGCGCCGCCGGAAAGACGCCGAAGATCAGGCCGACACCGGCGGCGACGCCGACGGCGATGAGGATCGGGGTGGCGTTGATGGAGACGCCGATGGTGGTGAACCGGGGGATCAGCACCCCCGCCAGCAGCCCGCCGCCGACGCCGAGGACGCCACCGACCACGCTCAGGGTGGCGGCCTCCACCAGGAACTGCCGTAGCAGGTCGGCCGGCGTCGCCCCCAACGCCTTGCGCAGACCGATCTCGCTGGTGCGCTCGGTCACCGACACCAGCATGATGTTCATCACCCCGATGCCGCCCACCAGCAGGGAGATGGCGGCGACGCTGGCCAGCAGGATGGTGAGCGTCGTCGTCACCGACTGCGCCGTGCTGAGGAACTGGCTCTGCGCCTGGATGGTGAAGTCCGCGGCTGCGGGGCTGGCGACGTGGTGGGTTGCCAGCAGCAGCTGGTCGGCCTCCTGATAGGCGGAGCCGACGGTGTCGCTGCTGGTGGCACTGAGCAGGATGCGCTGCACCGAGTTGGGGGTGCCGCCGGTGAGCACGTCCTGGGCGGTGGTGAGGGGGACGACGGCGAGATCGTCGCCGTTCTGGAAGCCCTGACCGCCGCTGGAGCCGAGGATGGCGATCACCTGGAACGGGACGTGGGCGATGGTCACCGTGTCGCCGATGCCGGCGCCGAGGTTCTGCGCGGTGGTGGGCCCGAGAACGACGCCCTGGGCGTGGGACTGAACGTCGCCGTCGGTGAAGAAGCGTCCGCTCTGCACCGTGCGCGCATTGGTCACCAGCCAGTCCGGGGTGCTGCCCTGGACCTGGGTGCTCCAGTTGGTCGACGAGCTGACCAGCGACTCGCGGACCTGCACCACCGGGGCGACGGCCTCGATGTCGGGGGCGTTGTCCTTGCTCTTGAGACCCTGCGCGTCGCTCATCGTCAGCGTGTTGGCGCTGCCGGTGCCGCCGAAGACACCGCCGACCGCGGTGCTCCCTGGGGTGACGGTGAGCAGGTTGGTGCCGAGCGCGGCGATGCGTGCGTTGACGGAGTCGGAGGACGCCTTGCCGATGCCAACCGTGCAGATCACCGCCGCCACTCCGAACAGGATGCCGAGAGTGGTGAGGATGGAGCGCAACCGGTGCGAGAGGATGCCGCGCAGCCCGGTCTCGAAGGTGCGGAGCGGGCTCATGCGGCCTCGGCGCGAAGCCTGCCGTCGGCCATGGTGACCACCCGCCTCGGCACCGCGGCGACGTTGGGGTCGTGGGTGATCAGCACCACGGTGCGACCGCCCACGTTGAGCTGTCGCAGGATGCCGAGCACCTCACGGCTGGAGGCGGAATCGAGGTTGCCGGTCGGCTCGTCGGCGAGGATGAGGTCGGGGTCGGTCACCAGGGCGCGAGCGATCGCCACCCGCTGCTGCTGGCCGCCGGAGAGCTCGGAGGGGCGGTGATCGACGCGGTCCGCCAGCCCGACCTGCGCCAGCGCCCGCAGCGCCGCCCCCTTGCGGTCGCGGGCGGTGCGATAGAGCAGCGGCAACTCGACGTTGCGCCACGCCGGCATCGCCGGCAGCAGGTGGAACTGCTGGAAGACGAATCCGATGCGTCGGTTGCGGACGTGGGCGAGCTGGCGCTCGCCCATCCGGCTCACGTCCTCGCCGCCGAACCAGTAGCGGCCGTCGGTGGGAGCGTCGAGGCAGCCGATGATGTTCATCAGGGTCGACTTGCCCGAGCCGGACGGACCCATCACCGCGACGAACTCCCCCTGGTCGACGGTGAAGCCGACCGCGTCGAGGGCACGGACGGTGGCGGCACCGGTGCCGTACACCTTGGAGACCGATTCGAGGCGCAGGACCTCGGCCCTCATCGGCTCAGCCGCCGCCGACGGCGCGCCCGCCGCCGCCGGCACCACCAGCGCCACCACCGCCACCAAAGAGACCGCCCCCGCCGCGGGTGGTGGTGGTGGGCACGGTGCCGGTCACGCTGGCGATGACGAGCTGGTCTCCCTCACGCAAGCCCGAGAGGACCTCGGTGCGCAGCGCGTCGGAGGCGCCGACCGTGACCGGCCTCGTCTGCGGCTGACCGCCGACCAGGACCTCGACGGTGCTGGCCCCACCGCTGCTGTGCACCGCACTGGTGGGCACGGTGAGGACCTGGATCACCTGATTGACGATGACGCTGATCGAGGCCGAGGTGCCGGCGCGGAGCGAGGGATTGCTGCCGCTGAGGGTGACGGTGACCGCGAAGCTGGCGACCCCGGAGGTCACCGTCGCCTGCTGCGACACCCCGGTCACCTGGCCGGTGACGGCCTCGGTCGACCCGGCGGTGATCACCCGGGCGCGCTGCCCGACGGCGACCTGACCAACCTGGGCATCGCTCACCGTACCGGTCACCTGGAAGGCGCCCGGGGTCAGGATGACCACCGCGTGCGAGCTGCTGGACGAGGTACTGCTGCTGCTGGAGGTGCTGCCGGTCGCGTTGCCGCCCCCCGACGAGCTCGACGCGGAGCTGCTCGCGCCCGAGCCGGACACCGACTGGGCGACCGCGATGTTCACCTGACCGACGACTCCGTCGACCGGGGCCGCCAGCGTCGCCTGACTCAGGGCGCGCTGGGCGTTGTCGACACCGACCTGGGCGATCTGGACCTGGCTCTGATCCATCTGGATCTGCTGCGGCGTGGTTCCCTGTCGCAGCGCGGCGAGGGCCTGCTCTGCGTTTTGCAGCTGGACCTGGGCCGAGTTCACCTGTCCCTGCGCCTGGTCGACGCTCTGCTGCGCCCGCACCTGCGTCGCCGCCAGCGAGCTCTGCGCGGAGTCGAACGCGCCCTGATCGCGGGCGAGGGTCTGCTGATCGGCGGCGACCTTCTGGTTGTCGGCGGCGGTCGCCTGCTGGTCCTGGCTGCACGCCTGGCCCTGCGGCTGGGCGTTGCAGTCGCTCGACTCCCGGCTCTGATCGCTCTGCATCCTGGCGCTGTCGGCATTGAGGACGTTCTGGTCGGCGTTGACCGTGTTCTGCGCGGCGGTGACCGCGTTCTGCGCCTGGGAGATCGACTGCTGGTTGACCGCCTGGGTGTCGCCGAGGCTGGTCCGGGCGTTCTGCAGCTGAACCTGGGCGCCGCTGACCTGGGCCTGGGACGAGGCGAGGGACTGCGCCGTCGGCCCGGCCTGGTCGAGCGAGAGCCTGGCCTGGGCGGACTGCAGGGTGGCCTGCGCCTGAGTGAGGGCGCCCTGCAGGCTGGTGGTGTCCAGCGCGGCCAGGGCCTCCCCGGCCTTGACCGTCTGACCCGGCTGCACACCGACGGTCTGAACCCGACCGGCGGCACCGAAGTCGAGATCGGTCTCGTTGACCGGCGTGAGATTGCCCGAGAGGGCGATGGTCTGGGTGACCGTCCCCAGGGTCGCGGCCGCGGTGCGGTACTGGGTCGACCCGGGGTCATGCCGGACCCAGACGAAACCGCCGGTTCCACCCAGGACTGCGACGGCGGCGAGCGGCGCGAGCACCCGCCGGCGTAGAAGGCGTCTCATTGCGGGCCACATGCTTGCAGCCCTTCCTTTCAACTGCATGACGCGACGGCGATGCCGCCGCGCGCATCAGCGATGCGAGGTTGCCGCTGCGGCGACGAACATCGCTGATGCGGCGCTCGCGACCACGACGGCGGCGACCGGCGACCTGGCCCTGACCAGGGCGAGGCGGATGATGCGCAGAGCGATCAGGGGAACGACCCACACCAGCCCGAGCACGCCCGCCATGGTCACCGCGTCGTCGGCCAGCAACGACCAGAGATGCATCGGAGCGTTGAGCCACCCTCGCATGACCCGAGGATAATCGCGCCACCTTTCGGTTCCATGACCGCTTCACACCGCCACATCGCGCCAGCGGAAGAGCGCGCCGGTGGCGATCACCGCGCCAACCGCCCACGCGGCCGCCACGGCGAGCGCCGCTCCGTAGGCGATCTGCGACGTGCCCCCCGACGCGATGGCGTCGAGCTGCTGCGCGAAGAGGACGTTCCGCGACGAGCCCAGCGACCCGACCAGCAACGCCTCGATCGGCAGGGTGTAGGCGAAGCCGGCGATGATCGCCGGCGCCGGGCTGCGGAACACCATGCCCAACAGGACGCCGAGCAGGCCGAACCCGAGCGCGGTGATGATCATGTCGCCGGTGCCGGAGAGCAGCGAGCCGATCCCCGCGCCACTGGTCCACGACGAGGTGTCGATGCCGTGACCGGGCGCCACGGCCAGCGCCACCGGGAAGGCGACGGCGTAGGCGAGGGCGACGGTGCCGGCGATCAGGGTGGCCAGGGCCAGCGACTTGCCGGCCAGCAGGCGCAGGCGATGGGGCTCGCGGACCAGCAGGTTGCGAAGCGTGCCGTGGGTGAACTCCGAGGAGACGGCGAAGGCGGCGATGCCCAGGGCGACGATGCCGATGAACTCGGAACCGCGCGACATGATGGTGATGAACCCGCCGTGCTGCGACAGAGCGAGGGCGGTGAACTCACCGGTCCTGCCGATCCGGCGCAGGCCCAGCACGATGCCGAGGACGGAGAAGCCGACGGTGCCACCCAGGGCGCTCAGCAGCACGCCCGGCCGGCGGAGTTTGAGCCATTCACTGCGAAAACTGCGGATCATCGGGTCTCTCCGTTGGTCAGGTCGAGGAAGGTCTCCTCCAGGCTGGCGTGGCTGCGACTGATCTCGACCAGGGTGACGCCGGCGGCCATCGCCTGCCGGTTCAGCTGAGCGGCGAAGGACGCCGGGGCATCGACCTCGAGGTGTCCGTTGACCCGGGCGACCTTGAATCCCGCCACTTCGGCGATGGTGGCGACGGTGGTCAGCCCGGCCTCGTGCTCGGCCGCCACGAGCAGCCGGCCGTGCCGGCGGGAGAGCAGGTCCGCGGTCGGACCCTGGAAGAGCAGGCGGCCGTCCTTGAGGACGAGGATCCAGTCGGCCACCTGCTCGACCTCGCTGAGGAGGTGGCTGCTGATGAAGATGGTGATGCCCTGATCGCGCAGCCGGGAGAGCAGCCGCCGCATCTCGAGAATCCCGGCCGGGTCGAGACCGTTGGCGGGCTCGTCGAGGATGAGCACCTCGGGGTTGGGGAGCATCGCGGCGGCGATGCCGAGCCGCTGCTTCATGCCCATCGAGTAGGTGCGCACGTGGTCACCGGCGCGCTCCCGCAGCTCGACCAGATCCAGAACCTCCTCCACCCGCGAGCGCGGGATGCCGCCGAGCGTGGTCAGGACCTCGAGATTGCGCCGGCCGCTGAGGGTCGGATAGAAGGCCGGCCCCTCGATGAGCGCTCCCACCCGCGGCAGATAGTCGCCGGGATTGCGGATGGAGGTGCCTAGAACCTCGGCCTCACCCGCGGACGGCGACACCAGGGCCAGCAGCATCCGGATGGTGGTGGTCTTGCCCGAACCGTTGGGTCCAACGAAGCCGGCGATGACGCCGTCGGGGATCTCCAGGTCGATGCCGTCGACCGCGGCGCGGGCGCCGTAGTGCTTGGTCAGCCCGGTGGAGCGGATCGCCGGTCTCCGCGGGCCCGGCGCCGGCATCGGCCGGGACGCTGTGGCGCTGCTCTCGACCGGCGCCGGGGACGAGGAGGTCATCGTGTGGTCTCCGAGACGGTTGCCATGCAGTCATGGTCGCCGCGGGCGGCGTTCACGGAAACCGCCGCGAGGACGAATCCGCTCCTCCTGCAGGACGAATTTCGAGGAGGAGCCACACCGGCCGCGAGGGCCCGCTTCAGTCGGCGGCGGCGGCGCTGCCTGGAGTCACGAAGCCGGACTCGTAGGCGAGCACCACCGCCTGGACGCGGTCGTGCAGTCCGAGCTTCATCAGCACCCGCGCGACGTGGCTCTTCACCGTCGTCTCGCCGAGATGCAGCCGGGCGGCGATGTCGGCGTTGGACAGGCCGCGGGCGATCAGCCGCAGCACCTCGGCCTCGCGTGCCGTCAACTCGTTGAGCGCGGTGGGATCGCTCGCCGTCGGACTGGGTAGACCGGAGAAGCGCTCGATCAGGCGGCGGGTGATCGAGGGAGCCAGCATCGCCTCGCCGGCGGCAACGACCCGGATCGCCGCAGCCAGGTCCGCCGGCGGGGTGTCCTTGAGAAGAAAGCCGCTGGCTCCGGCGCGCAGCGCCTCGTAGACGTACTGGTCGAGGTCGAAGGTGGTGAGGATGATCACTCGCGGGACCGCGTCCTCGGCGTCGGGTGCAGAGCCGAGCAGCTCGCGGGTCGCCTGCAGCCCGTCCATCACCGGCATGCGGATGTCCATCAGCACGACATCGGGATGCAGGTCCCGGGCGCGCCCCACCGCCTCCTCCCCGGTTCCCACCTCACCGACGACCTCGAGGTCCTCGCGGGCATCGATGACCATGCGGAAGCCGGCGCGGACCAGCTCCTGGTCGTCGGCGATGAGCACGCGGATGGTCACGCCTCCATCCCCGTGAGCGGCAGCCGCGCGCTGATCAGGTATCCGCCGCGCGGGCTGGGTCCCGCCGACATCTCACCGTGGAACAGGGCCACCCGCTCGCGCATGCCGACCAGCCCTCGCCCGCTCCCGTCCGCCGCGAACGCCGCCGGCGCCTCACCGCGCCCGTCGTCGCTGATGGCCAGCTCCAATGCCTCGTCGCCGTAGCGGATGGTCACCTCGGCCCGCGCCGACCCGGCGTGTCTCAAGGTGTTGGTCAGCGCTTCCTGCACGATGCGATATGCGGTGAGGTCGAGGGCGGCCGGTAGCTCGCGCGGCCTCCCCTCGACTCGCAGGCTCACCTCGAGCCCGGCGGCGCGAGTCTGGGCCAGCAGCCGCTCGACCTGGGCCAGTCCCGGTTGCGGGGTGAGCTCGCCAGCGCTCTCGGCACCTCCTTCGAGGACGCCCACCATCGCGCGCATCTCACCGAGGGCCTGGCGACTGGTCGCCTGGATGGTGCGGAGCGCCTCCTCGGCGCGATCCGGCTGTTCCGTTGCCACCTCGGCCGCCGCCCCGGCGGTGACGGCGATGGCGCTGACGTGGTGGGCGACGACGTCGTGAAGCTCACGGGCGATGCGGGTGCGCTCGTCGAGAACCGCGCGCTGCGCGCTGGCCTCGCGCTCCCGCTCGGCTCGCGACGCCCGTTCTTCGACGGATGCCAGATACGCGCGCCGGGTGCGGATGTTGTCACCGATGCCCCAGCTGCCGGCAAGGACGAGGGCGCCGGGGATGACGTTGGCGGGATCACCGGGCCGTCCCGCCGCCGCCGCCACCAGCATCACCACGGTGTTGAGCGCAGCGACGGCGAGAGCAAGGCGCAGCGAGGTCCGGCGGTCGTAGGTCCGCGCCACCGTGTAGATCGCCACCGCCAAGCCCAGCCCGACACCACGGACATTGATCCCGACGGTGACGAAGATCAGGATCTGTGCCGTCTCGACCACGGCGAGCACCGCGAGCGGGAAGCTCCGACGAAGCAGCACCGGCAGGCTGCCCGCCAGGGCGAGGAACAGGTTGAGCTTGCCGAAGCCTCCGGCATGCCCTTCCTGGGGACCGATCGAGCTGGCGGCGGCGACCAGGGTGAGGGCGATGTCCGCGAGGCTGGGAGTTGTCAGCCTTGGCGCAGGCGCCACTCCGGGCCGCGATTCCACACCGGCAACGCTACCGCCTGGCCGCGTCGGTGACATCCTCTGCGGGGATGCATCCGCGCGAGGGAACCGGCGAGCGCTAGCCGCCGGCGGCGGCGGTATCCAGACGCACCGCCGGTGGCTGCCGCAGTGGAAGCGTCCCCAGACCGGTGACGTGCAGACGCCGTCGCACCACCGCGTATCCCGCGAAGCCCATCAGGGTCGCCAATCCCTTGTCAGCCACGCGCTGGACGATCGCCACCGCCGCGGCCACCCCCGGGTTCATGCCAACTCCGACGAGAAGGCCGACGACGCTGGCCTCGTAGGCACCGATGCCACCCGGGATCAGGCTCAGCGCGCCCGCCAGGTTGGAGAGGGCGTAGACGAAGGCGGCATCGCGCCAGCTCAGCTGACCCGGCGCCAATGCCTGAGCCACCATCCAGAAAACGGAGATGGTGGCCGCCGCCTGCACCGCGCTGATCCACGAGCCGGTCAGCGTGCCTCGCTTGCGCAGCAGCACCACGGTGTCGTTGTGAAGCTCGTCCACCTCGTGAAGGAAGCGGCGCAGCAACGGCGTGTGGGCCACCATCAACCGCAACCAGCGATACGCCGGGCACCAGGTCAGGGCCACGAAGATGGCCAGCGTGATCACCAGGGCAGCGATCACTCCGCCGAGGGCGTGCTGCACGGTGAGCAGCCCGGGCACCGCGAAGACGATCAGCACCATGGTGTAGATCAGCTCCTGGACGGTGACCGTGGCGACCACCGAGCCGAACTCGGCGCCGGCCGCCTCCGACACCAGGACAGCGCGGGTCAGCTCACCCAGGGGAAGCAGCGCCGTGGCCTGGCCGGCAACATTGAGCAGCACCGTGTCGCGCCGCCGCAGGCGGATGCCCACGGCGCGCAGCAGTGCGTCCCAGCGGATGCCCTGCAGCACGTAATAGCCGATGGACACGACCAGGATCGCGGGCAACAGCGACAGCTGGAAGTGGTCGATCGCCCGGCCAAAGGACGCGGGGTCGACCGCCAGCACCAGGGCGGTGAGCGCGGCCACGCCGATGGCCATCGGTACCGCCGTCTTCAGCCACGGGAGCTCCAGCACATGCCCGATGCGCAGGACGCGCCGGTAGCGGCTGAGCCGCACGTGCCCCCGCGGCCGGGGCAAGGCCGCCGCATCCGAATGTGTTGCCGCCATCACCTCAGAGCTTGGCACACCCGCGGCTCACCGCCGGTTGCGAGGGTCCGGGTACCATCACCGCGTCGCGGCGCAAGCGGTAGCGGAGGACCCGGCACATGGAAGTGAAGGAACTGGGGCACCTGGTGCTCTATGTCCGCAACCTCGAGCGGTCGTCAGCCTTCTACCGCGACATCCTCGGCTGGCGTCAGATCGAGCCGGCGGGAGCCCTGGCCGGCATTCCCATGGCCGCCTTCACCAGCGGGCGCACCCACCACGAGCTGCTGCTCATCGAGGTCGGTCCCGACGCCCAGCCGCAGCCGAAAGGGCGGCGGGTGGGTCTCTATCACTTCGGGCTCAAGATCGGAACGTCCGACGACGAGCTGCGTGAGGGACTCGACCGGATCAGGTCCGCGGGCGTGGAGGTGGTCGGCATGAGCGACCACACCGCGACCCACAGCGTCTACATCCTCGATCCCGACGACAACGAGATCGAGCTCTACATCGACGTGCCGGGCGTCGACTGGAGGGACCCGGCGGCGGTCCTCGCGCCGGTGCGCCCACTGGCGCTCTGACGGCTCAGGACGACTGGACGTCGACGGCGATCCGGGTGGGATCGCTCAGCACCACCACGCGCGAGCACGCCGGCGAGGCCAGGCCGATCCCCCAGCTGAGCACCCGCTCGAAGTCGCCCAGCTGCTCGACCTCGCGAACCGCGGGAAGGGCGGGGCGAAGGTCGCGGCTGCCGCTGTACGTGGCGCGGGCCGGTGACGCCGTCATGTCGAAGCCGCTGGCGTTCTGCACCACCACCCGCAGGGCGGCCGACCCCTGGAGAGTCACCGGCTGGCCGCTGGGATCCCGGACCATCCTCGGCGACCCCTGCGACGTGACCCGGTAGGCGGGAACACCCGGCCGAACCGGCCCCGCCGCCGGGAATGCGAATTCGAAGGTGACGCGGTCGAAGCCACCCTGATGCGCGGTGCGCACCGCCACCAGCTGAGCCGCCACCGACGCATCGCCACCGCTGTGCGAGGCGCAGGCGAAGGCGGCCTGGTCGGCGGTCACCCCGCCCGCGGTGACCGCGGGAACGCCGCTGGACGCAGAGGTCGTCGCCGTCTCAGAAGACGAGGTCACCGCCTCCGCGGTGGTGGTCGACGACCGCCTCGTGACCGCGGAGCTGCCGGTCGGGCTGCTGCCACAGCCCACGATGACAAGGATGGCAGGAAGCGACCAGGCGACATGTCGTGCCGCGCCCATGGGACACCCCCTGCCGGGTCGCAGCCACTCTGGTGCGCTCGACCGGCCAGTTGTGACAGTGGAACGGTGCGACGCCGGGAACGTTCCGCCCGGGGAGGGCACGCTATCGTCTCGCCATGCAGCAGCCGCAGACCCGCTACGCCCGCAGCGGCGAGGTCAACATCGCCTACCAGGTCCTGGGCGAGGGCCCCCTCGACCTGGTCTACGTGATGGGTTGGGTGACCAACCTCGATCTGACGTGGCAGGAGCCCTCGTATGCCCGATTCCTTCGCCGCCTGGCCTCGTTCTCGCGGCTGATCCTCTTCGACAAGCGGGGGACGGGACTCTCCGACCGGGTCTCCATCACCGAGCTGCCCACGTTGGAACAGCGCATGGACGACGTGCGGGCGGTGATGGACGCGGTCGGATCGGAGCGAGCCGCTCTGATGGGCGTGTCAGAAGGCGGGCCGATGAGCGTCCTGTTCGCGGCGACCTACCCCGAGCGGACGTCGGCGTTGGTGATGTACGGAAGCTATGCCAAGCGCGTCTGGGATCCCGACTATCCGTGGGCGCCCGCACCCGAGCAGAGGCAGAAGTTCTTCGAGCTCATCGAGCACAGCTGGGGAGGGGTTGTCGACGTGGCGGTCATGGCTCCGAGCGCGGCGGCCGATCCGCGCTTCGCCGAGTGGTGGGGGACCTATCTCCGCGCCAGTACGAGCCCGGCTTCGGCGCTGGCCTTCGCCCGGATGAACACCGCCATCGACGTCCGTGCCGTCCTTCCTGCGATCACCTCGCCAACGCTCATCCTCCACCGCCGTGGCGACCTCGACATGGACGTCGGCGGCAGTCGCTGGATGGCGACGCAGATCCCCGGGGCGAGGTACGTCGAGCTGGCCGGCGACGACCACCTTCCGTGGGTGGGTGATGCCGATGCAATCCTCGACGAGGTGGAGGAGTTCCTGACCGGTGTGCGCCGTGGACCCGGGCCCGACCGGGTGCTGGCCACCATCCTGTTCACCGACATCGTGGACTCGACCCGCCGCGCCACAGAGCTCGGCGACGCCGCCTGGCGTGACCTGATGGAGCTTCACCACCGGGTGGTGCGCAAGGAGCTGGAGCGCTTCCGTGGCCGCGAGCTCGACAACGCCGGCGACGGCTTCTGCGCGGCCTTCGACGGACCGGCACGGGCGATCCGCTGCGCGGCATCCATCCGCGGCGGTGTCCAGCGGCTGGGGCTGGAGGTGAGGGCAGGGATCCACACCGGTGAGTGCGAGATCCTCGGCGACAAGCTCACCGGGGTCGCGGTGCACACCGCGGCACGGGTGGCAGCGTCAGCCGGACCCGGCTCGGTCCTCGTCTCCGGCACCGTGCGCGACCTGGTCGCCGGCTCCGGCATCGAGTTCAACGAGCTTGGGGTGCGCACGCTGAAGGGACTTCCCGGCAGCTGGCAGCTGTTCGAGGTCGGCGCCTGACGTGGTCAGCCGCCGATGTAGGACATCTCCACCTTGCGCAGACCCGCGGTGGCGGCCGAGCGCAGCTCCGAGTAGCGGTCACCGCGCGCCGACCAGATCCCGCGCAGCGCCTGCTCCAGCTCCGCGTCGGAGCCGTCGCCGCGGAGCAGCGGGCGTAGATCGTGGCCGGCGGTGGCGAAGAGGCAGGTGTGCAGCACACCGTCGGCCGCAAGCCGCGCACGAGTGCAGTCACCGCAGAACGGCTGCGTCACCGAGGCGATGAAGCCCACCTCTCCGCCACCGTCGCGGTAGCGGTAGCGCCGCGCGACCTCGCCCCGGTACTGCGGATCGAGGGGCTCGAGCGGCATCTGCGCGTCGATCCGGCTCATCACCTCGGCGGCGGGGACGACGTCATCGAGCCGCCAGCCGTTGCTGGCTCCGACATCCATGTACTCGATCACCCGGAGAACGCAACCGTTGCGGCGAGCATAACGGGCCAGCTCGATGACCGAGTCCTCGTTGACCCCGCGCTTGACCACCGTGTTGAGCTTGATCGGCGACAGCCCGGCGCGCTGCGCGGCGGCGATGCCCTCGAGCACCGGCGCCGGCGAGAAGTCGACGCCGTTCATGGTCCGAAAGGTCGCGTCGTCGAGCGAGTCGAGGCTGACCGTGACCCGAGACAGCCCGGCGCCTCGTAGCGCCTTCGCCTTGCCGGCGAGCAGCACACCGTTGGTGGTCAGGGCGACGTCGTCGACGCCCTCGACCTCCGCGATCATCGCCACCAACCTCTCCAGGTTGCGACGGAGGAGCGGTTCGCCGCCGGTGAGCCGGACCTTCCGGACTCCGAGACCGGCGGCGACTCGCACCACCCGGGCCACCTCCTCGAAGGTCAGCAGCTGGCTGCGCTCGAGGAAACGGAAGTCGCGACCGAACACCTCCGCCGGCATGCAGTAGGGACAGCGGAAGTTGCAGCGGTCGGTGACCGAGATGCGCAGATCGCGCAGCGGACGCCCCAGCGTGTCGCTGAGCCGGTCGGCGGCGGGCTGCTTGACCACGCCGACCATTATTGGTCAGCCGCCGCCGACGAAGCCTCGATACACGGCGATCAGCGCCTGCTTCTGGTCATCGGACAGCTGCCGGTCGAGGCGGATGGCGTCCTCGACGTCCAGCTCGGCGCTCTCGTCCAGCTCCTCGTCGAGCAGGCCCGCTCGCGCGTAGAGCGTCTCGGCCGAGAGGTGCAGCGCCCGGGCGATCCCCATGAGCACCTGCGCCGAGGGCCGGTAGAGGCCGCGTTCGACCTGGCTGAGATAGGGGTTGGAGACCGAGGACAGCTCGGACAGCTGCCGAAGGGAGAGGCGAGCCATCCGGCGCTGCGCCCGGATAAAGTTGCCCAGCTCCTGCCAGGCTGCCTCGGCGGCCATGCGGTCAGTCTAGCAACAGCTTGGCGAGCCAACCACTCTGCTTGACCGACAGTCCGTGCGCTTGGTAGGCTAAGCGGCCCATCCGGGGAGCCCCGACCGGGCTCAGATTCGAGAGGAGAAGCATCGCAGTGTCCCTTCAGTCCGACATCTCCGAGTTCGCCAGCCAGCGGCAGAAGGCGCTCACCACCGGGCTCAGCCAGCGGCAGAAGGATCTCGCCGACGGGCTCGGCCAGGCCCAGGAGGATCTGGTCGCCGGGCTCCGCCAGGCCCAGGAGGTTCAGGTCGCGGCTCTCGATGTCGTCCGCGATGTGGCCGCACTGGTGATCCCCCTGCCGGTGGCGGTGCTGCCCGGCAGCGATCGCCTGATCGCGACGGCCGACGACCTCGTGACCCGCACCTTCTCGGCGGCCACCCGGCTGGTCGACCGGCAGTACGACGCCGCGGTCGAGCTGGTCGACACCCTTGGCCGGCGGGGACTGAACCACAACCACAACTGAGCGCCGCAGGGTCGCCCACCGGCGGCCGGTGACCCGGTGACCCGGGAACCGGTGGCGCCTCGCCGGCTCTCAGCCCGACGACGGCCGCCGCAGCCGCGCTGATCGTCGCCGCCTCGCTCCCGCAGCGAGGCAGCCCACCAGAGCCGCCACCGCCCACCACGGAGCGGTCGCGGTCGAGGCCAGCGTCGAGGGCAGGTCCGTCGCCGCCGTCTGTCCGGCAGGCCCGCCGGCGCCGCCCCCGCCCGGAGCGCCGCCTCCGCCGCTGCGGGTGTGCGCCGGCGCCGGCGCGGGACAGTCGGCCTGGAACGGAGTGGGATTCGGATGCTGCCCGGTCTGCGGATCGGGGTAGTGGAGGCACTCGACGTTGTTCGGGTTGGCGATCGGCACCTCGAAGAACGGCGCGGGGAGTGGCAGCACCGTCGCCCCATTCGACTGTAAGAAGGCGGTCATCTGCGCCTCGGCGAACTCGCGACCGAAGATGGTGGGATCGGCGAGGAAGCCGTGCGGGTCACTGGCGTAGGTGGGTGTGCGGTCGTTGCGGTAGAAGGTCAGGCGGTCGAACAGCTTTCCGGCGCGGTAGATGGTGGCGGCGGCGGGATCGGTGGTCGTCTGGTCCCCCCAGGCGGTCTGGAAGAGGACCGACTTCTCGGGCGAACCCGCCAGGGGCCGCAGCCTGACCAGCGGGGCGAAGGTCTCCGGGCTCCCGGCCCGGTCGTACCAGTTGCTGTGCTCGAAGCTGTGCTGGAGGGTGATGGCGCCGGGAACCGGATGAGTGACCGGGGGATCGTTGCGCAGCGGCAGCGATTCGGTGAACCCGTCGAGTCCCGGCCCGCCGTTGAGCAGGTTGGGGCGGGTCACCCGGAGCACGTCGGCGAGGTCGCCGCGAAAGCTGCTGAGCCGGGCGATGTCGGCGATGGGGCCGCCCGGCACGCTGAGCAGACCGGCGTGCACATGGGAATCGACCCCCATCAGCATGGTCCCGTAGATGCCGCCGAAGCTGATGCCGTAGTAGCGCACCTCACCGTGGCGCAGCACGTCACCGACCCCGGGCACGCTGACCCCGCGCTCGATCATGCGCACCAGCGCCATGTCGTTGACGGTGGTCTGGATGAGCCCGCTGCGCAGCCCGTCGGTCGCGTCGTGCGAGGGAAGGTCGGCGATCACCTTCCCCGAGCTGTCGAGGGTCTTGTGGTCGGTGGGACCGACGCCATCCTTGAGGCCGTCGCCGATCTTGCTGTCGCCGTCGAGGTCGCGACCCTGTCCCCAGCTGAGGAAGGTCGTAGTCCCGCTCGCCTGCTGGACCGAGAGCTCGCTGCAGGGCCCGAAGCCGTGTCCCTGCGGATCGGTGGCGATGGTGGCGACGCCGGCGGCGGCGTTGAGGTCGGCGGACACGAAGAGATCGAACTTGCTCCTGGTGAAGCCGGGACCATAGACGGCGACGGGCCAGCCGCCCGCAGGCGGGGTGCCACCGGGAACGACCAGAACGAAGCCGATGCGCTGCTTGCCGAGCGCCGCCGGCGTCTGCCGCGAGGGGACCGGCGGAATCACTGCCGGCTCCCACGGAGCGTGGGCGGCGGCATCGTCGAGCGACACCAGGTAGCGCGGCACCTCGACGCTGCCGAAGGCGTAGGTGCTGCCGCCCCGGTTGGCGACCGGTGCCAGCGAGATCAACGTCGACTGCGAGTCGCCTTCCAGGTGCGCGCAGTCGGTCGTCGTCTGGTTCAGCCGCGTCATGGTCAGCACCGACGCCGCGGGAAAGACGTCGGCGCTGCCGTTCTGCATCATGCTCGGGCCGCGGTCGGCGATCCCCGCCTCTGCATACGCCGACCCGTCGTCGAGGGCACGCCGGATGTGGTCGAGCTCGGCCGACGCGCTGCGGGTGGTGAAGCGCGTCTCACAGGAACCACCGCAGGCATCGATCGAGGTGCCGCTGCTGTCCTGGATCTGCGAGGTGACCACGACCGTGTAGGTGGTCGTCTCCTTGAGGAGGTCGGCGGAGATGCCGGCGAGAATGTTGGTCGAGGGGTCGAAGACCAGCTGACGCAAGCCGGTGCGCGAGCCGTCGGATCCCTGTAGGTAGATGCTCTGATCGTTGACCGACGCCACGTCGATCGGGCCGGAGAAGGGAACCGCGACGCGGGGCTGGAGATCGAAACCGTCGAGGGTGTTGATCATGGCCACGTCGTCGCAGAGCGAGTAGTTGGTCGGGTTGCAGCTGGGCATGGGCAGGGCGACGCGGCGGCCGGTGAGCTGGCCGTGGTCGGTGACCGTCCAGGTGTCGTTGGGGAAGACGGCGGTATCCAGAGTGCTCCCGCGCAGCACCGACACCGGTTGCGCGGCGGCGGCCCGGAGCGGAAGCAGTCCGAGGACCAGGGCGGCGCCCGCGGTGCCCAGCGCGGCGGACCGCCGGCGCGACCCGCGCGATCTCGAGGGGAACGGCCTCACACAGACAAGGACGGGGCCGGGGTGAGGCGTCTTGCAGGACCGGCGTCCGCCCCTGCCCGGCCCGATCCGCGGGGCCGCTCCCCTCGTCAGGCGCTGACGCGATCGCGCTCGGCCGTGTCCGGCTTGGTCGCCACCTTGGGCCGCTGGGGGCTGCGAGCCACCTGGGCCGGCGCCGGCGGCAGCGAGAGCACGAAGGTGCTGCCCATCCCCGGTGTCGATCGCTCGAGCCGGAGCGAACCACCCTGCCGCTCTGCCAGCGCCCGGCTGATGTACAGGCCCAACCCGGTGCCCGGCTTCGGTCCCAGGTTCTCGTCGTTGACGCGGAAGAAACGCTCGAAGATCCGCTCGTGCATCTCGAGCGCGATGCCGGCGCCGCCGTCGTCGATGGCAACGTCCGCCGGCTCGGTCACCCTCAGCCGCACCACCGGAGGCGTGACGCTGTAGGTGAGCGCGTTGTTGATGAGGTTGTCGAGGATGCGGCCCACATGGTCGGGATCGGCGTGGGCCACCACCGGAGTGGTGGGGTGGTCGACGGTGATGTTCCCGGTGAGCAGTGCGGCTCGGGCTTCGGCACGCTCGACGGCCCGCCGCACCACCTCACCGAGATCGACGAGGGCAGGCTCGGCGCTGATCTCGCCCGCCTCCGTCCGGGCGGCGGTGAGCAGGTCGTCGACCAGGTTGTTCAACTCGCGCAACTTGTCCTCGAGCACCTCGAGGGGACGTTCCCACTGGCGCGGCCCCGGTCCGAGGGTGCCGTCGATGAGCATCGACGCATACCCGCGCACCACCGACAGCGGAGTCCGCAGCTCGTGGGCGGCCAGGTTGAGAAATTCGCTCTTGCTGAGGCTCGACTCCTGCGCCTGGCTGTAGAGCTGGGCGTTGCGCAGCGCCACCGCGGCGACGTTGCCGATCAGCTGCAGCATGTCGAGGTCGTCGGTGCTGAAGGGCATGTCACGCTGCCGACCGAGCAGCAGGATGGCGGCGATCTCCTCGCCGACGGTGAGCGGCAGCACCGCGACATGCAGAGGAACATCGCCCCACGACCTGAGCACCTCGGGTAGCAACGCGGGTTCGAACGGTGCGGCGATGATCGGCCGGCGCTCCCGTACCGCCTGCTGCAGCAGCGGCTGCCCGCTGAGCCCGGCCTTGAGGTCGAACTTCTTGGCGTGGTTGAACTCGTGGCTGTCCTCGATCACCAGGCGCAGCGGATCGAGGCGCAGCAGCGTTCCCCGGTCGGCGGTGACCGCCGCCGCCGCCCGCAACAGCAGCCGGCCGAGGACCTCGCTCGGCTCCAGGGTGGCGGCGAGATCGGCGACCATGTCGACGCCGGTTCGCAGTCGCTGGTCGAGCGCCGCGTTCAGCCGGCGGACGTTCTCCTCCGCGTCGCGACGCTCGGTGATGTCGCGCAGGATCACGGTGAACACGGCCCTGTCGCCGGCGTCGGTGCGTGCCACGCTGACCTCGGCGGGGAATTCGCTCCCGTCGGGCCGCCGGCCCCGCACCTCGTGACGGACGCCGTTGACGGGATGCTCGACCCCGACCGGCAGCATCCCCTCCAAGCCGTGCACGATCAGCTCGTCGAGCCGATGGCCGATGGTGGCCTCCGCACTCTGCCCGAAGGTGCGCTCTGCCGCCTTGTTGAAGAGGACGATCCGCCAGTCGTCCTCGACCGCGATGATGGCGTCACCGGCGATGTCCAGCATGGTGGCGAAGCGGGCTTCCGCCTGGCGGCGACCGCTCTCCGCCCGCTCCAGGCGGCGCTGATGCTCCAGCTCCTCGAGGCGTCGCAGACGATCGCTCTGCCGCCTGACCTCCTCGGACTTCTTGTGCAGGTCGACGAAGACCGAGACCTTGTTGCGGAGCACCTCGGGCACGATCGGAGAGAAGACGAAGTCCACCGCGCCCAGCGAGTAGCCACGAGCCATATCGGCCTCCGCCTGGGCGAAGGCGGTGACGAAGATGATCGGGGTGCGCTCCGAACGCTGCCGCTGGCGGATCAGCTCGGCGGTCTCGAAACCATCCATCTCCGTCATCCGCACGTCGAGCAGGACGACGGCGTAGTCCTCGTGGAGCAGGCGACGCAGCGCTTCGCGCCCTGACGAGGCACGCACCACCCGCTGGCCGAGCGGGGCCAGCACCGTCTCCAGGGCAAACAGCTTGTTGGGATTGTCGTCCACCACCAGGATGCTGGCGCGGGCGTCGCGAGGCATCAGGCCACCTTCTTGTACAGCCGGTTGGCCTGCGGCACCGGGCGGTACCGCGGTGTCGGCGGGTGCGCGGCGATCAACTCGCGCTCACCGAGGCCGAGAAACCCGAACGGCACCAGGCTCTCATAGAGCAGCCGGTGGATCCGCTCGCGGAAGGGCGGGGTGAAGTAGATCAGCACGTTGGCGCAGATGATCAGGTGGAAATCGTTGAAGCCGGTGTCGCTCACCAGGTCGTGCTGGGCCCAGGTGATGCGCTCCAGCAATTCCGGTCTCAGTCGTGCGCCGGTGCCGTCGACGATCAGGTGCTCGTCGAGCGGGCGCGCGCCGCCGGCGTCGTGATGCGCCTGCCGCGAAGCGGCCAGCTTGCTCGCCGTCAGCCTGCCCGACGCTGCCCGGGTCAGCAGCTCGTCATTGACATCGGTGGCATAGATCGATGTCCGCGCCAGCAGCCCTTCCTCGGCCAGCAGGATGGCCATCGAGTAGGGCTCCTCGCCGCTGGCGCAGCCGGCATGCCAGATACGCAACCAGGGCCACGTCCGCAGCAGCGGGATCACGTCCTCCCGGATGCTCGCGAAGAGCCCGGGATCGCGGAAGAGCGCCGTCGCGGGCACCGAGATGGCGCGCAGCAGGCGGTGCATGCAGGCGCTGTCGTGGAGCACCGCCTCTTGCAGCGCCGAGAGGGTGAGCACTCCTTCCGCCTTCATCCTCGCCTGCAACCGCCGCTGCAACGACTCGCGGGAGTAGGCGCCAAAGTCGTAGCCGTAGCGCCGGCGGATGCCCTCGAAGAGCAGGTCGGTCTCCAGCTCGAGGAGCGTCTCCGCCGTCTGCGGCGGCGCCGCGCTCGCGGCCCCCGCGGTCAGCGACGCAGCCATACCCGCAGCATCGAGAGCAGGGTGCTGGTGTCGACTGGTTTGGGGATGTAGTCGTTGGCACCGGCCTCCAGGCACTTGTCACGGTCACCCTTCATCGCCTTGGCGGTGACCGCCAGCATCGGGAAGTCCTTGAGGTCCGTGACCTCTCGCACGGCGCGCATCGTCTCGTAGCCGTCGAATTCCGGCATCATCACGTCGATCAGGGCGATGTCGATGGTCCGGTCCGAGCGGATCAGCTCGACGGCATCGCGCCCACTCTCCGCCGCCACCACCTCGAGCCCGTGACGCTCCAGGGCAGCGGTGAGGGCAAAGATGTTGCGCACGTCGTCATCGACGATGAGCACCTTCCTGCCGGCCAGCTTGGCATCGGTGCCCGCCTCCTCAGGCTCGCCGCCGTCGGCTCCCACCGGAACCGGGACCGCGACCCGCTGCAGCAGCCGGTTCACCTCCTCGAGCAGCCGCTCCGGAGATCGGACCTCCTTCAGCACGATGCTGCGGGCCAGGCGGCGCAGGCGCGTCTCGTCCTTGCGAGCGAGATCGCCCGCCGTGTAGACGACCACCGGCACACTGCGCAGGCTCGGCTCCCCCTTCATCTTCTCGAGCAGGTCGAAGCCGTTGGTGTCGGGAAGACCGAGATCGAGGACCACGCAGTCGAAGTGCTGCTCGCGCATCGCCTGCAAGGCGTTCTCACCGCTGCCGGCACCACGGACGGTGGTGTGGCCGTTGTACAGCAGGTCGACGATGGTCTGCCGCTGCACGGAATCGTCCTCGATCACAAGCAGGTGCTTGACGCGCTTCTCGATGGCCTCCTCGATGCGGGCGAAGAGAGCCTGCAGCTCGTCGCGGTGGGCGGGCTTGGTGAGCACCGTCGAGGCGCCCTCGACCACCCCCCGGTCGCCCTCGTCCTGGACGCTGACGATGTGGACGGGAATGTGCTTGGTGACGGGATCGTGCTGGAGCTGGTCGAGCACCGTCCAGCCGCTGACGTCCTGGAGCAGCAGGTCCAGGGTGATGGCGTCGGCGCCGAACTCCTTGGCGAGCTGGAGCGCCTCACCTCCGTGAGTCGCCACCACCGCTCGCAAACCGCGTTCGTGAGCGAGGTCGGCTAGCACCCGGGCGAAGTTGGCGTCGTCCTCGACGATCAGCACCACCCGATCGCCCGGTTCGATCGCGTAGCGGTCATCGCGTATCGCCACGATTCCCGGACGGGTCGCGGCGGCGCCGTCACCGTCGGTGAGAGCCTCGACCACCGGCGCCGGCACGGTGCTCTCGATGGTGTGGGGGACGGGACCGGTGATCGACACCATCCGGCTGATGGGGAGATAGACCGTGAAGGTGCTTCCCCGGCCCGGTTCGCTGTCGACGATGATCTCGCCCTCGAGCAACCGCGCCAGCTCGCGGCTGATGGACAGTCCTAGTCCGGTGCCGCCATAGCGGCGGCTGGTGGTGCCATCCGCCTGCTGGAACGCCTCGAAGATGTGGCGCTGGCGATCCTTGGGAATGCCGATGCCGGTGTCGACCACGTCGACCGCCACCACCTGCCCCGCTCGGGTGAGCACGGTCTCGTCGGGGCTCCAGCCACCGTCCGCCAGGCGGAAGCGTGTCTTCACCGATCCCTTCTCGGTGAACTTGAAGGCGTTGGAGAGCAGGTTGCGGAGGATCTGCTGCAAGCGCTTGGGATCGGTGAGGATGGCCTCGGGTAGCCGCGCATCGACCTCGACGGCGAAGTCGAGTGCCTGAGCCTCGGCGACATGACGGAAGGCGCGCTCGCAGAAGTCACGCAGGTCGGTGAAGCGTTCCCGGGTGACGTCGAGCGCCACCGTGCCCGACTCGATCTTGGACAGGTCGAGGATGTCATTGATCAGGTTGAGCAGGTCGTTGCCCGACGAGCGGATGATGGTCGCGTACTCCACCTGCTCGGGCGACAGGTTCTCCTGCGGGTTCTGGGCGAGTTGCTCGGCCAGGATGAGCAGGCTGTTCAGCGGCGTCCGTAGCTCGTGCGACATGTTGGCCAGGAACTCGGACTTGTACTTGGAGGTGAGCGCCAGCTGGGCGGCCTTCTCCTCCAGTGAAAGCTTGGCGGCCTCGACCTCGGCGTTCTTGCGCTCGACCTCGGCGTTCTGCTCCGCCAGCAGCCGCGCCTTCTCGGCGAGCTCGTCATTGGTCTGCTGCAGCTCGTCCTGCTGGCTCTGCAGCTCCTGGGCGAGCCGCTGCGACTGCTCGAGCAGCGACTCGGTGCGCATCGTCGCCTCGATGGTATTGATGACGATGCCGATGCTCTCGGTCAGCTGGTCGAGGAAGTCGAGATGGGCCACGCTGAAACGCTCGAACGAGGCCAGCTCCACCACCGCACGCACCGAACCCTCGAAGACGACGGGAAGGGTGACGATGTTGAGGGGCTTGGCCTCGCCGAGCCCGGAACTGATTCTGATGTAGTCGTCGGGGACGTTGGTGAGCAGGATGCGCTCCTTCTCGAGCGCACACTGGCCGATCAGGCCCTCGCCCAGTCTGAACTCGTTGGCGAGGTGCTTGCGCTCCTTGTACCCGTAGCCGGCCATGAAGCGAAGACTCGCGCTCCCGTTCTGGCCGTCGATGGTGTAGAAGACGCCGTGCTGGGCGCCGACCAGGGGGGCCAGCTCGGAGAGGATGAGGCGCGAAACCGTCAGCAGGTCGCGCTGGCCCTGGAGCATGCGGGTGAAGCGAGCCAGGTTGGTCTTCAACCAGTCCTGCTCGGTGTTGCGCTGCGTGGTTTCACGCAGGTTGCGGATCATCGCGTTGACGTTGTCCTTGAGGACGGCGACCTCGCCGCTCGCCACGACCGCGATCGACCGGGTGAGGTCGCCTTCGGTGACGGCGATGGCGACGTCGGCGATCGCCCGCACCTGGGTGGTGAGATTGGCCGCCAGCTGGTTGACGTTGTCGGTGAGGTCGCGCCAGGTGCCGGCGGCGCCGGGCACGTTCGCCTGACCGCCCAGCTTGCCTTCAACACCGACCTCGCGGGCCACCGTGGTCACCTGATCGGCGAAGGTGGCCAGGGTGTCGGTCATGTTGTTGATGGTGTCGGCGAGCGCGGCGACCTCGCCCTTGGCCTCGACGATGAGCTTGCGCTTCAGATCGCCGTCGGCCACCGCGGTCACGACCCGGGCGATGCCTCGCACCTGGTCGGTGAGGTTGCCGGCCATCATGTTGACGTTGTCGGTCAGGTCCTTCCAGACGCCGGCCACGCCGCGCACCTGGGCCTGGCCGCCCAGCTTGCCGTCGCTGCCGACCTCGCGGGCGACGCGGGTCACCTCCGAGGCGAAGTTGTTGAGCTGATCGACCATCACGTTGATGGTGTTCTTGAGCTCCAGCAGCTCACCGCGCACATCGACGGTGATCTTCTTGGACAGGTCGCCGTTGGCCACCGCGGTGGTCACCTCGGCGATGTTGCGCACCTGGCCCGTCAGGTTCGATGCCATGAAGTTGACGTTGTCGGTCAGGTCCTTCCAGACGCCGCCGACGCCGCGCACCTGGGCCTGGCCGCCCAGCTTGCCGTCGGTGCCGACCTCGCGGGCGACGCGGGTGACCTCGGAGGCGAAGGCGTTGAGTTGATCGACCATCACGTTGATGGTGTTCTTGAGCTCGAGGATCTCACCGCGCACGTCGACGGTGATCTTCTTGGAGAGGTCGCCGTTGGCCACCGCGGTGGTCACGTCGGCGATGTTGCGCACCTGGCCGGTGAGGTTGGACGCCATGAAGTTGACGTTGTCGGTGAGGTCCTTCCAGACGCCGCCGACGCCGCGGACCTCCGCCTGTCCGCCCAGGTTGCCCTCGCTGCCGACCTCGCGGGCCACGCGGGTGACCTCCGAGGCGAAGTCGTTGAGCTGGTCGACCATCACGTTGATGGTGTCCTTGAGCTCGAGGATCTCGCCACGCACGTCGACGGTGATCTTCTTGGAGAGGTCGCCGTTGGCCACCGCGGTGGTGACCTCGGCGATGTTGCGCACCTGGCCGGTGAGGTTGGACGCCATGAAGTTGACGTTGTCGGTGAGGTCCTTCCAGACGCCGCCGACGCCGCGGACTTCCGCCTGTCCGCCCAGCTTGCCCTCGCTGCCGACCTCGCGGGCGACGCGGGTGACCTCGGAGGCGAAGGCGTTGAGCTGGTCGAGCATGGTGTTGATGGTGTTCTTCAGCTCGAGGATCTCGCCGCGCACGTCGACGGTGATCTTCTTGGACAGGTCGCCGTTGGCCACCGCGGTGGTCACATCGGCGATGTTGCGCACCTGGCCGGTGAGGTTGGACGCCATGAAGTTGACGTTGTCGGTGAGGTCCTTCCAGACGCCGCCGACGCCGCGCACCTCCGCCTGTCCGCCCAGCTTGCCCTCGCTGCCGACCTCGCGGGCCACGCGGGTGACCTCGGAGGCGAAGTCGTTGAGCTGGTCGACCATCACGTTGATGGTGTCCTTGAGCTCGAGGATCTCACCACGCACGTCGACGGTGATCTTCTTGGAGAGGTCGCCGTTGGCCACCGCGGTGGTGACCTCGGCGATGTTGCGCACCTGGCCGGTCAGGTTGCCGGCCATCATGTTGACGTTGTCGGTCAGGTCCTTCCAGACGCCGGCAACGCCACGGACGTCCGCCTGGCCGCCCAGCTTGCCCTCGCTGCCGACCTCGCGGGCGACGCGGGTGACCTCGGAGGCGAAGGCGTTGAGCTGGTCGACCATGACGTTGACGGTGTTCTTCAGCTCGAGGATCTCACCACGCACGTCGACGGTGATCTTCTTGGAGAGGTCGCCGTTGGCCACCGCGGTGGTGACCTCGGCGATGTTGCGCACCTGTCCGGTCAGGTTGCCGGCCATCATGTTGACGTTGTCGGTCAGGTCCTTCCAGACGCCGCCCACGCCCTCGACCTTGGCCTGGCCGCCGAGCTTGCCTTCGCTGCCGACCTCGCGGGCCACGCGGGTGACCTCCGAGGCGAAGCCGTTGAGCTGGTCGACCATCACGTTGATGGTGTTCTTCAGCTCGAGGATCTCACCGCGCACGTCGACGGTGATCTTCTTGGAGAGATCGCCTCGCGCCACCGCGGTGGTGACCTCGGCGATGTTGCGCACCTGGGCGGTGAGGTTGCCGGCCATCGAGTTGACGTTGTCGGTCAGGTCCTTCCAGACGCCGCCGACGCCGCGGACGCGCGCCTGGCCACCCAGCTTCCCCTCGGTGCCCACCTCGCCCGCCACCCGGGTGACCTCGGCCGCGAAGGAGTCCAGCTGCGACACCATGGTGTTGACCGTCTTCGCGGTGCGCAGGAACTGTCCCTCGAGCGGCCGCCCGTCGACCTCGAGTGGGATGGTCTGGCTGAGGTCGCCGTTGGCGACCGCGCCGATGACCCGGGCCATGTCGCTGGTGGGCCGGACCAGGTCCTCGATCAGCTCGTTGACCGTGTCGACGGCGGTGGCCCATCCGCCGCCCACCTCACCGAGGTTGAGCCGCTGCGAGGTCTTGCCCTGCTTGCCGACCGTCCGCCCCACCCGATCGAGCTCTCGGCCGAGGCGCTGGTTGGTCTCGATGACTTCGTTGAGGGTGTCGGCGACCTTGCCCGCGATGCCGGTCCAGTCCTCCGGCATGCGGGCGGTGAAGTCGCCCTTCTTGAGCTTGGTGAGGACGCCCAGGAGTACCCGGGCGTCCAAGGTGTCTGGCGGCGACGTAGCAGTCGGCATGGTCCCCTCGTGGGCGGCGCCCAGTGTCGGCGGCGCTCCCCCCAGCGGCCGCCGGACGGTCAACGGGGGGAATGTACTACCTCAGAAGCCAAACTCCACCAACTCGTCGGTAACGTCACCAGATGACGTTGACCGGATCTGAGGGGTCGTCGGCCAGGAAGGCGTGCATCGCCTGCCAGAGGGCCGCCACCGTCATCGTCTGGAAGTCGGGGCCCCGGTACCCCGCCAGCGCCGACGGCGTCTCGGCGTAGGTCACGGTGTCCAGGCCAGGGTCGCCGGGACCGAGGTCGGCGGCCGAGACGGTGATCATGTGGGTCGCCTGCCAGCCGCGCCAGCCGGGCATGGTCTTGGTCATGGTCTGCACCATCACCGGCACGGCATGGCCGAAGAGGCGCCGCGCCTGGGTGCTGCCGAGGTCGGCGCGCAGCCGTGCCTCCAGCGCGGCGATGCCGGTGACATGGTCGGGCCGGTACCAGCTGCGTCCGAGGGCGGGGGTGACAAGCGGGTCGATGAACGAGTTGATGCCGGCGGTGGTGTCGGCGCCGGTCTGGCCGCTCCGCGGATCCAGGTGGGCGCGCCGGGCCACGGTCTCGAGGTCGGGGAGCTCGGCGATCCACGCCGACAGCAGCACCTCGGTGGCGCCCGATCCGCAGTAGTTGCGGTGGGCGAAATCGCCCGGCTCGTGAAAGGGACGGACGGCGACGGTGAACGACGCGCTTGATGGTTCAGCGGTCGCGGGGACGCCCGACGGAGCCGGCCCGGAGGGCGAGGCCGACGGCGGTTGTGCTGGTGGCGCTGACAGCGCGCCCGCCGAACCGCCGCAGCCGGCGACGATGCCGGTCGCGAGCACCAGCGCGGTCGCGCAGCCGGCACGAGCATGGTTGGTCACCGGAGCGATGAACCCCGCGGTTCTCTCGTATCTCGCGGCGGCATGAGGGTATGATCGAAGGACGGGGGAGTGCTTGCCGGTTCGAGTAGCGCCGGCTGCGGCTGCGAGGGAACGGAAGCGTGGTTCGACGACCGTACGTCATGGGCGGCGACGACTCCACGTCGCGGCGCCCACCGGCTGGCAGGAGCAGCGATGCGTTTGTCATCGCGGGCGCATCCCAAGCCGAGCACTGGGTCTCCAGCTATCGCGACCGCATCGCCTACAAGAACGAGGTCCTGCTCGGGTCGGGAAGGGCGCTGAAGGTGATGCCGGCCGCCGGCGGGCGAGCGATGTCTGCGGACGAGCGGCTGCTGCGCAACCAGTTGCTCCGCTATCGCGCGCGCCTCGAGTACTGGAAGAACAAGGTCAGGGAGCCACCCGCCGGCGGCCATCGCTGACCGTCGTCGGGTCGTCAGGATTGAGCCTGGCCCCGAGCCTCGTCGCGCTGCTGCCGCCAGTAGTCGAGGCGCGCCCGGAACTGGGCCAGCTCCTCCTCCATGATCCGAACGTTGGTCGTCTCGAGGTGCCGGCGAGCCGGCATCGGCGCTTCTCGCATGAAGTCGCGCGTGCGCTGCAGCATCTCCTCGGTGAAGGAGAGCAGGCCGTCATAGATGCTGAGCCAGTACTCGACATCGCGAGCGGTGGCATCGCGGGGCTCTTCGCCCTCGAGGGCGGCGCCCGTCTCGAGATCCATGAATGAGACCGCGGAATGGGGGACGGGGAAGACCACCATTCTGCCACATCGCCCGCCGTCGACATAGGCGGGCGAACAGACCCCTCCCGGGGCGTCGATTCCCCCCCCGCCCGGGGGCCTGGCTGCCCCGCCTCGAGTGCCACCCCGCCTCGGTGCGTCGCTCGACGTTGATGGTCGCGCTTCTCACCGTTTCAGACATCAGGGACCTACCGGATATGCTGGGCGGATCCCAGGCGGCTCGACGGGATCGCTTGGACCGCCACGGAAGGGGTTCGCATGCAGGCCTTGCTGGGCCGTGACCGCGAGATGGCCATTCTCCGCGGCGCGGTCGCCGACGCCGGCACCGGGCGCGGCCAGATGGTGCTCATCGAGGGAGAGCCCGGCGTGGGCAAGACCCGCCTGCTCGAGGAGGGCGTCGCCGAGGCCAGGCGATGCGGCTGCCAGGTCTTCTCCGCCGGCGCCGGCGTGGCCGAGGCGGGCCGCCCCTGTGGGGCGCTGCTCGACGCCCTGGGCGTCGCGGACGCAGCCGGCGACCCGACCCTCGCCGGGCTCGCCGATCGGTCCCCGGGGTCGGAGGCCGGGCGCGCCCGGCTCATCAACGGCCTGATCGCTCACGTCGACCGCCTGGCGGGTCGCGCCGCGGTGGCCATCGCCCTCGACGACCTCGACCGGGCCGACCCCGGCACCCTGCTGGCG
This sequence comes from Chloroflexota bacterium, assembly GCA_005880985.1. Taxonomy (GTDB): domain Bacteria; phylum Chloroflexota; class Dormibacteria; order Aeolococcales; family Aeolococcaceae; genus CF-134. Next base: position 118,295 of record VBIQ01000008.1, on the reverse strand, counting down.
CTGGACCGCTTGGGGAGACGGGCGGAGGCCAGGCGGCTTCTCATCCTCGCTGCCTTCCGAGCCTCGGCGCCGTCCCCGGAGCTGGCCGCGTTCGCGGCCGCCGCCGGCAGCGCGGGGGCGACGATCATCGAGCTGGCGCCACTCGACGCGGCCGCGGTGGTGGACCTGGTGCGGGTGATGGTCGGCACCGAGCCGGGTCCTCGCCTGCTGGAACAGGTTTTGGGCGCCGGCGGCGACCCGCTGCTGGTCACCGAGCTGGTCAACGGCCTGCGCGACGACGGTGCCGTCGAGGTCGCCGACGGGGTTGCCGAGCTGATGGGCAGGCCCACGCTGCCTCGACGCCTTCGCGGGCTGATGCGCCGGCGGCTGCGAACCCTCGATCGCCAGCATCTCGCGGTTCTCAAGGCGGCCTCGCTGCTGGGTTCGAGCTTCCCCGTCGATGACCTGGCGGCGGTGCTCGCCACGCCTGCCGTCGAGCTGGCCCCGGCGCTCGAGGAGGCGGCCCGTCTCGGCCTGATCGTCGAGAAGGGCGAACGCTATGCCTTCCGGCACCCGGTGGTCCGCGAGCTCGTCTACCTGGAGCAGCCACCCCCGTTGCGCACCGCCCTCCACCTCCAAGCGGGGCGTGCCCTGGCTGCCCGCCACGCCCCGGCCTGGCGGGTTGCGACCCAGCTGGCCTTGGGAGCCGAGCCGGGTGACGAGGAGACCGTCGGCTGGCTGCGCCAGGCGGCACTTGAGGCGTCGGCCCAGGCACCCGCGGCCGCCCGCGAGCTGATCGCCAGCGCCTCACGGCTGGCCGGCACCGGCTACCGCGACCAGCGGGCGCTGCGGCTCGACGAGGCCGACGTCCTGGTCTGGGCGGGCAGGCCCCGCGAGGGCGAGCTGGCGGCGCGCGCCCTGCTGGAGGGAGCGGCACCGGGCGGCCCCGAGGAAAGGGCCCGGCTGGTGCTGGCCCGCGCCCTGGCCTTCCTGGGGCGCTGGCAGGAGGCGGCAGAGCAGTTCTCGCTGATCGCGGCGCGCGACGAGACCCCGGAGCCGCGACGGGCCCAGCTGCTGGCCCAGGCCGCTCTGGTGCTTGCCCTGGGCTGCGATCTGCCCGGCGCCTCTCGCGCCGCCGAGACGGCGGTGCTCATCGGGGCGGGGGTCCGCGACGCCCGGGCGGTGTCCACCGGCCTGCTGGCGCTGTCGATCACCGCCGCCGGCCGCGGCTACACGGCCAAGGCGGTCGAGCTCTCCGCCCGGGCCGTGGCCCTCGCCCAGGCGGGCGGGGACGAGACGCTCGGCCGCACCCCGCACGTCTGGCACGGATGGCTGCTGGCGGAGGCGGGCCGCATCGACGAGGCCCGCCAGGCGCTGGCGGCGAGCCGTCGAACCGCAAACCAGGGCGAGCGAAGCTGGCATCTCGCCCTCCACGACCCGGTCCAGGCCCACGCCGACTTCCTCGTGGGGGCGTGGGACGATGCCGTCGCCGAGCTCGAGGCCGGCCTGCTCGTCGCTGAGCAGGTGGAAACGCGCTGGTCGGTGCCCCACATCCTCGCCCGGCTCGCACTGATCGCCGTCCACCGCGACGAGCTCGACGGCGCCACCGCCCACCTCCGCCACGCCGAGCGCGCCTTCGGCACCGACGAGCCCCGTGAATTCGGGTGGGAGTGGCTGGCGATGGCCCAGGCTGCGCTCGCGGAGGCGCGAGGCGAGCGCGACCGGGCCCTGGAGATCGTGCAGAGGGGGTGGTTGTGCGCCACGGCGCTGGAGGCCCTCTCGGTCCAGCTGATGCTGGGGCCGCCGCTGATCCGGCTCTCGGGGTCGACCGCGGACCGGGCCCTGGTCGGGCGGGTGCTGACCGCCGTCGACCGCACGGCGGCCCGCGCCATGATCCCGAGCGCCCGGGCGGCGGCGCTGCGCTGCCGCGGCCTGGCCGAGCGCGACCCGTCACTGATGCAACGCGCGGTGGACGCGTACCTGAGCACCCCGCGCCGGGTGGACCTGGCGGCCACCTGTCGCGACGCCGCCACGGTGCTCGCGGCCAGGGACCGGCGCGACGAAGCCGTCGCCATGGCCGAGGAGGCGCGGTCGATCTTCGGACGCATCGGGGCACGTCGCGACGAGGCGGAGGCGGCGGCGATGCTGCGAGAGCTGGGCGCCCATCCGGGGCCGCGCGGCCGCCATGCCCGCGCCGCGCACGGCTGGGAGAGCCTGACCCCCGCCGAGCGCGAGGTGGTACGGCTCGCCGCCCAGGGGCTCACCAACCCCGAGATCGGAGCGCGCCTCTTCGTCTCCCGCCGCACCGTGGAGACCCACCTCTCCCACGTCTTCACCAAGCTCGGCGTCAGCTCGCGGGTGCAGCTGGCAGCGTCCGTGGCCCGGCGTTCCGGCCAGGTCCGTCTCGAACGCCGGGGCCATTGAGCGGGACGTCCCGGGCGGCTACCATGCGGCCGAGGGGGCGCGCCCCTCGATCGCCGGTTCGCGAGGAGGGCAGTCATGGCCGCAGCAGTCAAGATGGTTCGCAAGAGCTTCGACTCTCCCGAGGAGACCCGGCCCTTCGAGCAGGGCAAAGGCAAGCTCGAGCTGGTGAACGCCGATACCGGGCCGGTCGGCCGGGCCACCTTCGAGCCAGGATGGCGCTGGTCCGAGCACGTCAAGCCCATCGCCAAGACCAACAGCTGTCAGGGCGCCCACATGGGGTACGTCGTCTCCGGGCGGATGAAGGTGGTGATGGACGACGGGTCGCAGGAGGAGTTCGGTACCGGCGACCTGATGATCGTGCCCCCGGGCCACGATGCCTGGGTGGTTGGCGGCGACCGCTGCGTCGTCGTCGACTGGCAGGGCATCGCCGACTACGCCAAGCGGTAGCTAAACGCCGAGCCCGGCCGGCTGACGCCCCTCGAAATCAGCGATCAGCCGGCCGGCTCGGCGTCCCGGCGCCGACGTTGCGGAAAGCATTGGCCACAACAGGGGAGCTGGCATAGCCGCCGCGAGCAGGGCTGAGCAGCGGCATGACGAGCGGCGCCGAGCGGCGGTGTCACCCCCCGGGGTACTGAGTCACAGGTGGCGGGCATCGAGGCCGCCGCCAAGCCCGTCGCTATACTCGCCGCCGGTTCAGCCCGGAAGGACACCCGACACAATGCGCGTCCGCGCCACTCTGACAGCCGTCCTCGCCGCCGCCGCCCTGGCCGCGGTCGCGTGTGGCGAGAGCAACATCGCCTCGTCGTCCACCGCGTCGGCGGTGCCGGGCTTCCTCGTGGTCGAGGCGCAGAACTCGATGCTGCTGGTCGGTCTCGACCGCGTCGGCGTCGCCCTCTTCAGCTCCGACCGCAAGGCAGTGAACGGTGCCACCGGGGTCACCCTGACCATCGACGGACCCGGCGCGGCGGTGCCCGAGCAGCGGCCGCTCGAGTACATCGGCCCCGAGTACGGCTCCATTCCCGTCTATCTGGGCACGGCGCGATTCCCCGCCGCGGGACGCTACCGCTACGTCATCGACGCGACGCTGCCCGGCGGGGTCCACGCCACCGGCCAGGCCAACGTCGATGTCACCACCAAGTCGCCCAGCCTCCCCGTCGGCTTCCAGGTCCCCGCGGCACGCCAGCACATCCTCGGTGAGCCCGGCGTGACCCTGGCCCAGCTCGACAGCGGGGTCCCCAAGCCCGACGACTGGCACACCGCCACCATCGCCGATGGGCTGGCGCAACACCGCCCGATGGTTCTCTACTTCGGTCAACCGGGTTTCTGCCAGACGCAGACCTGCGGGCCCACCGTGCAGGTGCTGGAGAAGCTCTGCGCCCAGTACTGCGACAAGCTGCTCTTCGAGCACATCGAGGTCAACTTCCCCGCCGGCCCCACCGGCAAGGCGCCGGAGAACCCGGTGTTCACTGCCTTCGGGTTCCAGAGTGAGCCGTGGGTCTACTTCGTCAACGCCCAGGGGGTCGTCGCCGACCGCTTCGAGGGTCCGGTGACCATCGGTGAGCTGCGATCGGCGGCGGACGGCACCCTCGCCGGCCACGTCCCCGCCGTCGACGTCGCCACCGGATGATGCGCAGCTTCACCGTCGACCTGGGTGTCGAGGTCCACGCCGTCGATCACGGCGGGCAGGGACCACGCCTGGTGCTGGTCCACGGACTCGGTGGCTCGCACGCCGACTGGATGTACGTCGCCCCAGCACTGACCCGGGACTTCCGAGTCTTCGCGCTCGACCTGGCCGGCTTCGGGCATACGCCGGCGATACCGCCGACCCGGGCCACCATCCCCGCCAACCGCGCCCTTCTCGACCGCTTCCTGCTCGAGGTCTCCGGTGTACCTGCCATTCTTGTCGGCAACTCGATGGGTGGGCTGATCTCTCTGCTGGAGGCCGCGCTGCGTCCCGAGCACGTGGCCGCCCTGGTCCTCGTCGACCCGGCCGTTCCCCATGCGCGCGGTGCCAGGCTCGACCCCCAGGTGGTGCGGATGGGAGTGGTGTACGGCATCCCACTGCTGGGCCTGCGGCTGATGCAGCGGCGGATGCGCACGGTGGCCGCCGAACGGCTGGTCCGCGAGACGCTGACGATGTGCTTCGGCGATCCCAGCCGCCTGTCCGACGAGGTGGTGCAGGCATTCGCGGCCGCGGCGCGCGACCGCGCGGCCATGCCCTGGAGCGTCCCTGCCACCCGGGCGGCGGGGCGCTCGCTGACCCGCATGCTGCTGGTCCGCCGGCGCTTCTTTCGCCTGACCGGCGCGGTCCGCTCCCCCACCCTGCTCATCCAGGGCGAGCGTGACCGCCTGGTGTCGCCGGTGTCAGCCCGGGCGCTCGCTGCCCGTCATCCCGACTGGACCCTCCGCATGCTCGACGGTCTCGGCCACACGCCGCAGATCGAGGACCCCGATCGCTTCCTCGAGACGGTGCTCAGCTGGTCGGGCCGCCCCGACGTCAGCCGGGCGCTGGCGACCGCGGGAGAGGATGCGCTCGCCCCGGCCGGGGGCTCAGGCCACCTGGGCGCCGCCGGCTAGCAGGCCTGTGCTTCCGCCGCTGGGCGGACGCAGCAGCGGCACCGACAGGTTCAGCGCCGTGCCGGCCGGTACCAGCGGACGGCCGAAGTGGAATCCCTGGCCCAGATGGACGCCCATGCGCCGCATGAAGCTGGCGGTCAGCTCCGACTCGATTCCCTCGGCGATGACGGTCGAACCGCTCGCCTGAGCGAAGGCGACCACCGCCGCGACCGCGGCCCGCGGTCCGACGCTGAGCGCGTCGACAACCATGGGACGGGCGATCTTGATGTATTCGGGGGTGACCGCGGCAAGCACCTCGAGGGTCGAGTGGCCCTCACCGACGTCGTCGATGGCGAAGCGGAAACCGCGCTGCCGGTACAGCCCGACCACCAGGCGCAACCGCACCAGGTCGCTGAACACCTCGCGCTCGGTGATCTCCAGCACCACCTCCTCCGGGCTCCGGCCGCTGTAGCCCTCCAGCAGCAGCAGCATGTGGTCGACCCGCAGGTTGGTGTCGAGCAGCGTCGAGACGTTGACGTTGATGAACAGGGGCACGCCCTGCGGGATCCACTCCGAGCCCACCAGCGCAGCGCGCCGGCAGAGCCAGTCGAGGTCGCAGCCCATGCCCATCTTGTGGGCGGCGGTGAAGAGTCCCTCGACACTGCCGTCGTACTCCACGCCGGGCCGCGCCAATGCCTCGTGGGCCACCACGGTGCCGCTGCCGAGGTCGACGATCGGCTGGTAGGCGGAGACGAGTCCCTCGTCCGCGATGATCTTGGGCACGAGGGCAGCCCAGTTGGTGACCCCGAGACGGCCGCCGGTCTCGGTGACCCACTCCGCACACTTGACGCGGTTGCGGCCGCCGACCTTCGCCATGTACAGCGCTTCGTCGGCGCGGGCCACCAGCTGGTCAGCGGTCTCCTCACCATCCCATCGGGCGAGGCCCACCGAGCAGGTCTGCTCGTCGGGCACCGCCATCCGCAGGCGCTCGACGGCGATCAGCGCGTCGTCGAGGGTGCAGCGCCGGAAGACCGCGGCGAACTCCTCGCCCCCGTAGCGGGCCAGGAAGTCGCCGCCTCGCAGCACCTCCAGCCAGGCGGCGGCGGTGGCGGCGAGCAGGCGGTCGCCCTCCGGGTGTCCGCGCATGTCGTTGAACGCCTTGAAGTGGTCGAGGTCGAGGACGGCGATGCACAGTGGAGAGGTGTCACGCCGGGCGCGCAGCAGCTCGCGCTGCAGCTCGTCGTCCCAGGCCCGCCGGTTGGCCAGTCCGGTCAGCTGGTCGGTTCCCGCCAGCGTCGCCAGCTGGGCAACCCGGAAGCGCAGCTCCTCGACGAGCCACTTGGTCAGCAGGATGGCGATCATACCGGTGGCGACGCCGAGCACCACCACATCGGAGGTCACGTTGCCCGAGCCGCGCAGCGGCACCACGGCCAGGTAGACACCGACGGTGGCGGCGATCGTGCCGGTGATGCCGCAGAGCCAGAATCGAACCCGCAGCTGCACGGTTCGCGGCATCAGCAGAACGGTGGCCACCATCACGGCGACCGCATCCGGCACCAGCCGCGGCCAGACCTCGGCGGAGAGATGGGGGCGGCCGAGGACGACCGACGCGCTGACCGCGGCGGCAAGCATCAGGGCGAAGGCCAGGGGAGAGGCGCTGCGCTCGCGACCGGCAACCGCCTCGGGACGCTCCGGGTACCGGCTGGCGGAGAGCTCGCGCAGCGCCGTCCGAACCGCGGCGCCGCCGGGCGCGGGCAGGCGGCCGCCGCCCCCCTCGAGATCGACGGACACACCCATCCTGGCGAGCCTACGGGTCGCCCCGTTCGGGCCCGGTCGCGGTCGCGCAACGGAGCGCGACGATCACTTAAAGGGTGGTGTCGGCCTGGACGGCCACCCCCGCGTACTGCTCGAGGGCAGCGCGGAGAGCGTCCGCGGTGAGGGCTCCCGGGTTGACGTACAGCAGGCGCCCGGTGGCGTCGTAGAAGGCGGTGATGGGCATCGCCTTGCCGGCGAAGAGGTTGTCGTGGAGCCCGCTGTCCTGGGCGCCGTCGACATCGCGGGCCAGCGGCCACCAGTCGATGCCGAAGCTGCGGGCCATCGCCATCCCGTCACCGCTCTCGTAGGCGTTGACGCCGGCGAAGGTCACCCGGCCGCGGAGCCGGCGCGAGACGTCGGCGAGGATGGGAAGCTCCCCCCGGCAGGCGGTGCACCACGAGGCGAAGAAGTTCACCACCACCGGGTGGCCGCGCAGGTCGGCGAGGCGGACCTCGCCGCTCCCGTTGAGCCGCGGCAGCACGAAGGCGGTTGCCTCGGTCGAGGTCGCCGGGCTCGACGCGGCGCTGCCGCAGGCGGAGATGCCGAGCGATACGGCGGCCACCGCCAGCACCAGCCCGCGCCGAGCACGTGGTCGCGGTGCTCCCCGCATGGCGGCAGCGTACCGCTGAGCCGCCCCAGGATTCGACGTCGATCGGGTCGGGTGCCGCTCCGTGCGTGACCGCGGTCGTGCCATCATCGGCCGCACTCGGCGGCGCTGCCGTGGGGACCGGAGGGGAGGTCAGGAGGACAGACCGGTGGACTTCGAGCTCAGCCCCGAGGATGCCGCCTTCCGCGACGAGGTGCGTGGCTGGTTGGCGGAGAACCGCGACCAGATCGAGCACGTGCGCGCGGTCAACTGGGAGGACGGGGGGGAGCGCTTCGAGCGCTACCGGGAGTGGGAACGCATCCTCTTCGATGCCGGCTGGGGGGCGGTGACCTGGCCCAAGGAGTACGGCGGCCGCGGCGCCAGCCTGGTGCAGCAGGCGCTTTTCACCGACGAGTACGTGCGAGCCAAGGGCCCAGACCGCATCAACCGGCTGGGACTGAACCTGCTGGCACCGACGCTGATGCTGCACGGCACCGCGGAGCAGCGGGAGGCTCACCTCTCCAAGATCGCGCGCTGCGACGAGATCTGGTGCCAGGGGTTCTCCGAACCCAACGCCGGCAGCGACCTGGCCTCGCTGCGCACCCGCGCCGTCCGTGACGGTGATGATTTCGTCATCACCGGCCAGAAGATCTGGACCTCCCTGGGGGTCTTCGGCGACTGGATCTTCGTGCTCTGCCGGACCAATCCCGATGCCCCCAAGCACAAGGGCATCAGCTTCATCCTCTGTGACATGCACGCCCCCGGGGTGGAGGTGCGCCCGTTGGTGCAGATCAACGGTGACGCCCGCTTCGCCGAGATCTTCTTCACCGAGGCTCGGACCCCGGCAAGCAACGTGGTGGGAGCCGTCGACGAGGGCTGGAGGGTGGCGATGACCACCCTCGGGTTCGAGCGCGGCACCGGTCTCGGCAGCCCGGCCGTCTTCAACCGCATCCTCGACGAGGTCGTCGACCTGACCCGCCGCTCGCCCCGCGACGGCGGCGTCGCCGCCGACGACCCCGACATCCGCCGCCGGGTGGCGCAGGCGTATATCGAGACCCGCATCTTCGAACTGAGCTCGCAGCGGACGCTCACCCGCCTGGCCAAGGGAGGCACCCTCGGCCCCGAGGCGTCGCTGACCAAGCTGTACTGGTCGGAGATGGAGGCACGCCTCGAGGAGCTCGCCATGGACGTGCTCGGTCCGCGGGCCGAGCTGGCCAAGGGATCACCCGGCGCCGAACGCAACGGCGACTGGTACAGCGAGTACCTCTACGCCCGCGCCAGCATGATCTTCGCCGGCACCAGCGAGGTGCAGAAGAACGTGATCGCCCAGCGCGTGCTCGGCCTCCCCCGCGAATAACGGGCTGCTGAGCCGTGGACTTCGACTTCTCGGAGGAGCAGTACCTGCTCCGCGACACGGTGCGCGACCTGTTGCGGCGGGAATGCACCCCCAAGCACATCCGCGCGCTCTACGACGATCCCGGCGGTCGCTCACCGGAACGCTGGCGCAAGCTCGCCGAGCTGGGAGTCGTCGGCCTCACCGTCCCCGAGGAGTACGGCGGCTCGGGGATGAACGAGGTCGACCTGGTGCTGCTGCTCGAGGAGGCGGGACGCAGCCTGCTGCCGGAGCCGCTGCTCGAGCACACCGCGGTGGCGGCGCCGCTGCTGGCGCACGCCGGCAGCGAGGCGCAGCGACGCGAGTGGTTGCCACGGCTCTCGTCCGGTGAGGCGACCGCCAGCATCGGACTGGCCTCCTCCCCGTTCGTCGCCGACGCCACCGCCGACCTGGTCGTTCTCGAGCGTGACGGCGAGCTGCACGCGCTCACCCAGGACCGGCTGACCCTGACCCCGCTGCGCAGCTGGGACGGCACCCGCCGGCTCTTCGAGGTGACCGCGGCGGAGACCGGTGACGACACCCGCCTGGCGGGCGGCCGCGAACCGGCCCACTGGGCCTTCGACCACGCCGCCGCCGCCACCGCGACCGTCCTGGTCGGCGTCGCCGCGGCGCTCCTCGACCAGACGGTCGCCTACGTGCAGCAGCGCGAGCAGTTCGGCCGCCGCATCGGCGCCTTCCAGGCGGTGCAGCACAAGCTGGCGGAGACCCTGCTGCTGGTGGAGTCGGCCCGCAGCGCGGTGTACTACGCGGCCTACGCCCTCGCCAACGAGCTGCCCGACGCCCCGATCGCGGTGTCGGTGGCCAAGGCCTACGCCAGCGACGCCGAGCGCCGGGCCAACTACGAGGCCCTCCAGCTCCACGGCGGCATCGGCTTCACCTGGGAGCACGACCTCCACCTCTGGCTGAAGCGGGGCAAGGCGCTCGAGATCGCCTACGGCGACGCCGACTGGCACCGGCGGCGGATCGCCGACTGGGTCTACGCCACCGCCAACTGAGCGACGCGGCCGGCTCGGACGGGGCCAGGCGGGACGGGAGCGGGGCCCCGACCTGGCGCGAACATATGTTCTACAATGGGCGGTCCCGTGAACGCTCGCCGGCTGCCCACCGCCTACCTCGAGCAGCCGTGCCGCGCCGCCCTCCACCACGTGGTCGGCATGGGGTTCGAGTGGTCGCTCAACCCGTACGTCGGCTGCGCCCATCGCTGCACCTTCTGCTACGTGCGCTCCTTCGAACGCCGCGCCGACCGGGCCTCCGACGAACGCTACGGGCGAACCGTGCGGGTCAAGGTCAACATCGCCGAACGGCTGCGCTGGGAGCTGTCGCGACGGTCATGGCAGCGGCAGTCGGTGCACATCGGCACCGCGACCGATCCCTACCAACCCGCGGAGGGCAGCTACCGCCTGACGCGCGCCTGCCTCGTGGCGCTCGACGACTTCCGCACCCCGGCGGCGCTGATCACCCGGGGACCGATGGCGGTGCGCGACATCGACGTGCTGGCGACGATGACGGCGCACGCCGGGGCCACCGTCATCTTCAGCGTTCCGACTCTTGACGACGCCGTGTGGCGCACCACCGAGCCCGGCACCGCACCTCCGCGGGCGCGGCTGCGGGCTCTGGAGCGGCTGCGCGCCGCCGGAGTCAACGCCGGTGTCGCGGTGGCGCCCATCCTCCCAGGACTCAGCGACGGCGCCGACAGCCTGGCCGCCGTGCTCGCCGCCGCCCGCCGATCGGGAGCCAGCTTCGTCTGGCCGAGCATGGTGCGCCTGCAGCCGGGAACGCGCGAGCACTTCATCGAGGCGCTGTCCCGCGACTGGCCAGAACTGGTGCCGCGCTACCAGCAGATCTTTGCCGGCAGGACGAGCGTTCCGTCCGCGGTGGCGGCGCCGGCCCTGGAGGCAATGGCATCGCTGCGTGCACGCTGGGGCTTCAGTGAGCAGCCCGCGCCCCGGCGCGAGCCGCCGGCGGCGCCGCGACAGCTCGCGCTACGGCTCTGACGCCGCGCGTGGCGCACGACCTCGCCTCGCTCAGAAGTCCTTGATGAAGCGCCGCATCGTCCCGTCGAGCCGGTAGCCGGCCGCCGACCAGAAGCCGACCGCCTCCGGGTTGGCGGTGATGACCACCGCGCCGACGCGCACCGCACCAACGCGCTGCAACCGCCGCTCGGCCTCGACGACCAGACGGCGGGCGATTCCGCGTCGCCGATGGGCCGGCAGCACGGCGAGCCGGTACATGTGGCCGCGCCAGCCGTCGAAGCCGGCGATCACCGTCCCGCCGACCTCGCCGTCGACCTCGGCGACGAGCAGGCATTGGGGATCGCGGTCGAGCAGACGGTTGAGGCCGGCGGAGTCGTCGGTGACGCTCGGGGGAGCGCCGGCGTTGCGCCAGAGTTCGAGGATGGTCGCGACCTCGTCCCGGCGGCACGGCCTCACCACCACCACTCCCGACCCCTCGGCGATCTCCCCCACCGTCTACTCGACGGCGACGGACGGGCGCCGGCCGTCCTGCTCGCCGGGAATCCAGATGGTCTGCACGTTGACGAACTCGCGGATGCCGAAGCTGGACAGTTCCCGCCCGTAGCCGCTGCGCTTGACGCCGCCGAACGGCAGACGCGGGTCGGAGTGGGTCATCCCGTTGATGAAGACCCCACCGGTCTCGAGCTGTCGCGCCAGGGCGACACCCCGCTCGACGTCGGCGGTCCAGAGGTTGCCACCGAGGCCGTACTGGGACCGGTTGGCGACATCCACCGCCTCTTCCTCGCCGGAGACGCGGATCACCGCCGCCAGGGGACCGAAGGTCTCCTCGGCGACGGCGGGCATCTCCAGCGTGCAATCGGTGATCACGGTGGGCTCGAAGAACCAGCCCCGCTGCCCCGCCCGCCCGCCACCGGTGAGCAGCCGCGCCCCCGCCTGCAGCGACTGCTCGAGCTGCCTCTCCAGCGTCTGGCGCAGGTCCTCGCGGGCCAGCGGTCCCATGTCGACCCCCGGCTCGCGGGGATCGCCCACCTTCAGCCGTGCCGCTGTTGCTGCCATCTTCGACTCGAACTCCGCGGCCACCGCCTCGACCACGATGAAGCGCTTGGCGGCGATGCAGCTCTGGCCGGCGTTCTGGAATCGCGACCGCACCGCGGTGGTGGCCGCCGCGTCGAGGTCGGCATCGGCGAGCACGATGAAGGCGTCGGATCCGCCCAGCTCGAGCACCGTCTTCTTGAGATGCTCGCCGGCCACGGCCGCCACCTTGCTGCCGGTGGTGTCGCTCCCGGTCAGGGTGACGGCCCGCACCCGCGGATCGGCGATCACCGAGCCGACCCGGTCCCCGGGGAGGAGCAGGGTGCGAAACGCGCCCTCGGGAAATCCGGCGTGGCGGAAGACGTCCTCGATCTCCAGAGCGCAGCGGCTGACGTTGGCGGCGTGCTTCAGCACCGCGGTGTTGCCCGCCATCAGATTGGGGGCGGCAAAACGGAACACCTGCCAGAGGGGGAAGTTCCACGGCATCACCGCCAGCACGGCGCCGAGGGGCTCGAAGGCGACGAAACTGCCGGGCACATCGCTGGGGAAGGGCTCGTCGGCGAGGAAGCGGGCGGCGTTCTCCGCGTAGTAGTCGCAGGCGAAGGCGCACTTCTCCACCTCGGCCTCGGCCTCGGCGATCACCTTGCCCATCTCGGCGGTGATGATCCGGGCGAGCCTCTCCCGGTCACCGCGCAGGCGCTCCGCGGCGGCGCGCATCAGCCGCGCCCGCTCGGCGAAGCCGGCGTCCCGCCACCCGGGGAAGATCGCGTGCGCCTGAGCCAGGGCGCGGTCGACGTCGGCCTCCCCCATGACGTCGAACTCCGCGATGGTCTCTCCGGTGGCCGGATCGACCGATTTCATCCGCGCCGCCTGGATCGCCATCACATCCACCTCACCACCGTCGCCGCCGACGACCCTGATGCTATACACGTCCTGCCAATGCCCACCCACAGCCTCATCGCCTGGATCGTCATCGGCATCGTGGCCGGCTGGCTGGCGGGCCGCGTGGTCGAGGGCGGAGGCTTCGGCCTGCTCGGCGACCTGGTGGTCGGCCTCGCCGGAGCCATCGTGGGCGGCGCCGTCTTCCGGGCCGTCGATCCCAGCGTCGACTACCGCGGGCTCTGGAGCGTGGTGGTCGCCTTCGTCGGCGCGGTCCTGCTGCTGGCGCTCCTCCGCGTGCTGAGCGGCGGCCGCGGCCTGGGCGGAGTGCGACGGCGGCGCTTCTGGTCCGGACGGCGCTGGTAGCCGTCGCGCCCAGCCTCTCACCGGCGGTCAACACGGAGAATCACCTGGTGGAGGAGGCCGCGCGCGCCCCGTCGTCCGAGCCGGCACCGCCGCAGCCGGGCGGCTTGACCATCACCCGCACCGACGTCGCCTGCCTCGGGCCGCCATTCGTGATGGCGATCTACGCGTGGGCCTCGATTCCGCTGGGGCCGTGGCTGATCGGACCCCACCCGTTCCTCCTATCGGCGCTCCGCGGCAGCATCTCGGCGTTGATCGCCTCGGGCGCCAAGGGGCCGATCTGGCTGGCGATGATCACCCCCATTCCGATCATGGTGGCCGTCGACCCCTTCTATTACTGGGCCGGCCGGCGCTACGGACGCCGCATCCTGGAGCACTACGCGCGTCAGAGCCCACGCTCGCAACGGCTGGTGGCCCGCGGGGAGAGATTCTTCGCCCGCTGGGGCGCCTGGACCATAGCCTTCGGGTACTTCCTCCCGGTGCCCAACCTCCTCCTCTACATCGCCGCCGGAGAGGCGCGAATGCCGATCCCGCTCTTCGCCGCGGCCGACGCGCTGGGAACCCTGTCCTGGATCGGGCTGCTCGTGTGCCTGGGTTGGGCGTTGGGAAGCCGCGCCACCAGCATTGCGGACAACATCTCCCATTACGGGCTCTGGTTCACCGGAGCCCTGGTGGTCCTGGTGTTGGGCTTCGCCGTAGTTCGCGGTGTCCGAACGGCACGGTCGATGGGCGAATAGGCGGCTCGTCGTGCCGGCGAGAACCGTCGCCGCGCACAGTTCGGGCGGAGCAAATCTCGTGCACCGCGCCCCTGGTGACGGCGGCGTCGTCATGTCACGGTGCTGAACATGGATACCTTCGTACTGCGCCTAGCAGAGTGCCGGCGATGCGGCGGACGTCATCGAGCCCTGGAGGAGGCGGCCGGCGGGCTGCGTGGTCGCTGCCTCGGCTGCGGCGACACCCTGGCAGGACCGCTGGACGTCGAACGCTGCACGCTGAGGGTGACGGGGCGGGGCGGCCAGGTCATCGCCACCGCCGCGTAGGGTCGGCGCGACCAAAGTACCTTCGCTTCGACACGGGTAGCGATCGGCCGTCTTGCCGCCGAGCGGTCCACTCCCCTACCGTCAGCCCCCGATGGGTCTCGGGGGCATGCTCGCCCGCTGGCCGCTGGTGCGACAACTCACCCGCGGTGACCTCCTCGGCCGTGGCGACTCGGTCCGCTCGCCGGCGACCGAACGCCTGCGACCGCGCACCGCCACCGCCGACCGGGTGGTCGGCTCCATCTGTCCCTACTGCGCGGTCGGCTGCGGGCAGCGCGTCTTCGTCAAGGACGAGCGCATCGTCCAGATCGAGGGTGACCCCGACAGCCCGATCTCGCGCGGCCGGCTATGTCCCAAGGGTGCGGCGACCAAGAACCTGGTCACCGCGCCGCGCCGCGAGTACCGGGTCAAGTACCGGCGACCTTTCGGCACCGAGTGGGAGGAACTGTCGCTGGATGCGGCGATGGACATGATCGCCGAGCGGGTCATCACCACTCGCGACGCCACCTGGCAGAGCACCGAGGGAGACGGGGACGAGGAGCGACCCCGCAACCGGACCCTCGGCATCGCCTCGCTGGGCGGCGCGACTCTGGACAACGAGGAGAACTACCTCATCAAGAAGCTGATGACGGCCCTCGGCGTGGTCCAGGTCGAGAACCAGGCGCGGATATGACACAGCTCCACGGTCCCCGGTCTGGGGACGAGCTTCGGTCGGGGAGGCGCCACCACCTTCCAGCAGGACCTGCAGAACGCTGACTGCATCGTCATCCAGGGATCCAACATGGCGGAGTGCCATCCGGTCGGATTCCAGTGGGTGATGGAGGCCAAGGAACGGGGCGCGACCATCATCCATGTCGATCCTCGATTCACTCGCACCAGCGCCCTCGCCGACATCTTCGTTCCCATCCGCCCCGGCTCGGACATTGCCTTCCTCGGCGGCATCGTCAACCACATCCTCGAGAACGAGCGGTACTTCCGCGACTACGTGGTCGAGTACACCAATGCGGCGACGATCATCAAGGCGGACTTCCGCGACACCGAGGACCTCGACGGCGTCTTCTCCGGCTTCGATGCGAAGAAGGCCGCGTACGACGTGCGGTCGTGGCTGTACGACGGGATGGAGGCGCCACCCGGCGTGCCGCACGGCGAGCAGACCGGCGGCGCCGGCCGTCCGATCGAGCACGGTGAGCCGCCCCAGGACCGCAGCCTGCAGCATCCGCGCTGTGTCTTCCAGCTGCTCAAGAAGCATTACCGGCGCTACACGCCCGAGCTCGTCGAGGAGACATGCGGCATCCCCCGGCAGCTCTTCCTGCGGGTGGCCGAGGCGCTCTGCGCCAACAGCGGACGGGAGCGCACTTCCGCCTTCTGCTACGCGGTCGGCTGGACCCAGCACACCGTCGGGGTGCAGTACATCCGCACCGCGGCGATCGTCCAGCAGCTGCTGGGCAACATCGGCCGGCCCGGCGGCGGCATCCTGGCGCTGCGCGGCCACGCCAGCATCCAGGGCTCGACCGACATCCCCACCCTCTACAACCTGCTGCCGGGATATCTCCCCATGCCGCACAGCGAGCGGTATCTCGGCCATCAGGACTACGTGCGCAAGAACTCGGCACCGACCGGCTTCTGGGGCCACATGGAGGAGTACTTCATCAGTTTGATGAAGGCGTGGTGGGGTGAGCACGCGACCGCTGACAACGACTGGGCCTTCGGCCACCTGCCTCGGATCGACGGCGACCACTCCGCCTATGTCTTCACCATGGGAATGCTGGAGGGCGGGGTCAGGGGCTACTTCCTGCCCGGGGAGAACCCGGCGGTGGGCTCGGCCAACGGCAAGCTCAACCGGATGGCGATGGCCAGGCTCGACTGGCTGGTGGTGCGCGACCTGGTCGAGATCGAGAGCGCCGCCTTCTGGTACCGATCGTCGGAGATCGAGACCGGCGAGCTGCGCACCGACGACATTCCCACCGAGGTGTTCTTCCTGCCGGCGGCGTCGCACACCGAGAAGGACGGCTCGTTCACCAACACCCAGCGACTGCTGCAGTGGCACCACACCGCGGTGCAACCCCGGGGCGACTGTCGCAGCGACCTGTGGTTCTATTTCCACCTCGGCCGGATCATCCGCATGAAGCTGCGTGACCGCGCTCCGGACGATCCCAAGAACCGCCCCGTCCTCGAGCTCACCTGGGACTATCCGGTCGAGGGCAGGCGTGCCGAGCCCAGCGCGGACGCGGTGTTGCGGGAGATCAGCGGTTGGGGCCCGGACGGCAAGCAGCTCTCGTCGTTCACCGAGCTGAAGGCGGACGGCAGCACCGCGTGCGGGTGCTGGATCTACAGCGGTTGCTACCGGGACGGTGTCAACCAGACGGCGCGCCGCACGCCGCACCGCGAGCAGAGCTACGTCGGCGCCGAGTGGGGATGGGCCTGGCCCGACAACCGGCGCATCCTCTATAACCGCGCCTCGGCGGATCCTCGCGGCGAGCCGTGGTCGGAGCGCAAACGCTACGTCTGGTGGGACCGCGCCAGGCGCCAGTGGACCGGGATCGACACCCCCGACTTCAAGCGCACGATGCCGCCCGACCACGAGCCCGGCAAGCAGGCGGCCGCGGAGGAGGCGTTGCGCGGCACCGAGCCGTTCATCATGCAGGCAGATGGCAAGGCCTGGCTGTACGTCCCCGAGGGCCTGCGCGACGGACCGTTCCCCACCCACTACGAGCCGCAGGAGTCGGTCTTCCGCAACCCGCTGTACCGCCAGCAGAGCAATCCCGTGCGCCAGCAGTTCCGGCACCCGCTCAACGCCTACAACAACGCCCCGGACGCCTTCGACGACGACGGTCTCTTCCCCTATCTGCTCACCACCTACCGCCTCACCGAGCATCACACCGCAGGGGGCATGAGCCGTTCGGTCGAGTACCTGGCCGAGCTGCAGCCCGAGCTCTTCTGCGAGGTGAGCCCGCAACTGGCCGCCGAGCGCGCCCTGGAGCACGGCGGCTGGGCGACGATCATCACCACTCGCACCGCGATCGAGGCACGGGTGCTGGTGACCGAGCGCATCCCCAGCGTGCGCGTCCAGGGGCGCGAGGTGCACACCGTCGGCGTGCCCTATCACTGGGGCGTCTGCGGGCTGAGCACCGGGGATGCGGGCAACGATCTTCTCCCGCTGGCGCTCGACCCCAACGTCCACATCCAGGAGTGCAAGGCGGCGACCTGTGACATCCGGCCGGGACGGCGCCCGCGGGGAGCGGCGCTGCTCGAGCTGGTCGCCGGCTACCGACAGCGTGCCGCAGCCAGGCCACCGGGCCGGGCCGGCCGCTCCTCAGGGCGGCGCTCCGAGAGATGACCGCGATCAGCGGCGATCCGACCATCATCAGCCACGACATCGATGTCGCCTCGCACCATCCGGACGGGTCGCCGCGGGCGATGGGCTTCTTCACCGACACCTCGATCTGCATCGGCTGCAAGGCCTGCGAGGTGGCCTGCAAGGAGTGGAACCTGGTTCCCGACGACGGCCTGAGCTTCACCGGCGACTCCTACGACAACACCGGCAGCATCGGATGCAACTCGTGGCGGCACGTCGCCTTCATCGAGCAGGGACGGCCGGTCGCCGTCTCCGACCCCGAAGCCGGCGATGGCCTTCGCTGGCTGATGAGCAGCGATGTCTGCAAGCACTGCGCCCACGCCGCCTGTCTCGACGTCTGCCCCACCGGCGCCCTCTTCCGCACCGAGTTCGACACCGTGGTCGTCCAGCAGGACATCTGCAACGGCTGTGGCTACTGCGTGTCTGCCTGTCCCTTCGGCGTGCTCGACAAGCGCCGGGAGGACGGCCGGGTCTGGAAGTGCACCCTGTGCTACGACCGTCTCCGCGGCGACCTGGAGCCCGCCTGCGCCCAGGCGTGCCCGACCAAGTCGATCCAGTTCGGCCCCGTCGACGAGCTGCTGGCGCTGGCGCGCGAGCGGGTGGACACCCTGCACCAGCGCGGCGTCGGCGACGCCCGGCTGTACGGCGCCGACCGCGACAACGGCGTCGGTGGTTTCGGCGCCTTCTTCCTGCTCCTCGACCAGCCGGAGGTGTACGGGCTGCCGCCGGATCCGGTGGTCAGCACCCGCCGGCTGGGACAGATGTGGGGGGCCGCCGCCGCCGCTGCGGGAGCGCTCGCCCTGGGGGTGGCCGCGGCCTTTCTCGGAGAGCGGCGGTGACCGAGGCGCGCTCGTACTACGGCCGTCCGCTGCTCAAGGGACCGGTGTGGGAGCCGGACATCGCCGCCTACCTCTTCACCGGTGGGCTGGCAGGAGCGTCGGCGACGCTCGCTGCGGCGGCGCGGCGGCGCGGCAACGATGTGCTGGCGCGGCGCGCCCTGATGGTCGCGCTGGCGGGCCTGATCGTCAGCCCTCCCCTGCTCATCCGCGACCTCGGCCGACCGGCCCGTTTCCACCACATGCTGCGGGTCCTCAAGGTCACCTCGCCGATGAGCGTCGGCACCTGGGTGCTCAGCGCCAGCGGGCTTGCCACCGGGGTTGCCACCGGCTGCGAGGTGCTGGGCGTCATGCCGCGACTCCGCACCGCCACCGAGACCGCCGCCGGTGCGCTGGGACCGGCGCTCGCCACCTACACCGCGGTGCTCATCGCCGACACCGCGGTGCCGGCGTGGCACGAGGCACGCTTCGAGCTTCCCTTCGTGTTCGCCGCCAGCTCGGCGGCGAGCGCAGGCGCGGCGGCGGCGCTGGTGACACCGGCGGCGTCGGCGCGACCCGCCCGCCGGCTGTGCGCGATGGGCGCGCTGGTGGAACTGGCCGCCACCGGGGTGATGGAGCGCCGGCTGGGTGAGGCCGGCCAGCCGTACTCCACCGGCGGCAACGCGGTCAGCCGTCGTCTGGCCAGGGGCCTGACCGCCGCGGGCGCGCTGGCGATGACGCTGACCGGGCGGCGCCGCCCGGCGGCGATCCTCGGCGGCCTGTCGGTGCTCGCCGGCGCCGCCTGCCTGCGCTGGACGGTCTTCGCCGCCGGCGCTCACTCGGTGCGCGACCCCGCCTATGCGGTGGGGCCGCAGCGCGCCCGCATCGAGCGCGGCGAGAGCCGGGGAGGCTGAGCGACACCCCACGACGCGGCGGTTGACCCATCGCCCGGCAGGCGCGATCATCGTGTCCTTCGTTTGGCTGGTATAGAGGGGGGCGGTGATGGCTGATCCCAAAGCGGTGGTTCGGCGGAACATCGACGCCATGAACACGCACGACCTGGACGCGATCATGGCCACCTACACGCCGGATGCGGAGCTGGTCTGGCCGGGAGGGCGCCGGGTGAGTGGCACCGCCGCCATCCGCGAGCACTACGAGAACCTGCTGCGCGCCTACTCCGACACCCGCATCGACATCGAGCAGCAGTACGTCGACGGCGACGTGGTGGTCAGCGAGTTTCGCAACACGGCGACGCACACCGCGCCCCTGCGGCTTGCCACCGGCGAAACCGTGCAGTCAACCGGGAAGCGCATCAGCATGCGAGGCGTCAACATCGCCCGCGTCCAGGGCAACCGCCTCGTCGAGGACCGCCTCTACTTCGATCGCCACGAGTTCCTGACCCAGCTCGGACTGGTTGCGGCGCCGGCCACGGTCTCCTGATCCGCGACCGACCTCAGCTCAGGGCCGCGCCGATCTCGTCGGCGGTCAACCGCCAGGCATCGCTGCCGGGGTCGATCAGCGCGAAGTGATCGACCCCGGGCAGCCGCAGCAGCCGGCATCGGTCGCCGGCGGCGGTCGCGGCGGCCTGGTAGCGCTCGCTGACATCCACCGGAACGCTGTCATCGGCGGTGCCGTGGACCAACAGCTGGGGCACGCCCAGCGGCAACCGCGCCGCTGGTGATGCCAGTGCATAGGCGTCTGGAGCCGCCTCGGGCGATGCGCCCATCAGCTCGATGGCGGCACGGTCGCCGAGGCGACGCTCGGCGGCGGCGACCAGGTCGCAGACGCCGGCGAGGGCGATCGCCAGCCGCGGACGCAGTCGCGGCGAGGCGCCGGGAGCATCGTGGGGAAGTGTCGCCCGCGCCGCGGTCCAGAGGGCGAGGTGTCCACCCGCCGAGTGGCCGGCGACCACCATGCGGGTGACGTCGAGGTGGTGCGCGTCAGCGATGACGGTGAGCGCGTCGACTCCCGCGGCCACGTCGACGAAGGTCGCGGGCCAGCCGCCACCGGCACCGATACGGCGGTACTCGAGGTTCCAGGCGGCGAGACCGCGTGCCTGCAGGTCGGCGGCGAGCGCGTCCATGAGATCGAGCCGGTGGCGGGCACGCCAGAAGCCGCCGTGGATGAGCACCGCGACGGGATGGGGTCCGTTGCCGGACGGCAGCCAGAGCTCGCCCTCCTGATCCGGCGCGGCACCGTATCGATGGCTCGTCCTCACGTCACGGTGGCGCGCACCGCATACGCCAGGTCGCGCCAGAGCTCGCCGTCGATCACCTCGCGCAGCACCTCCACCGCGTCCCAGATGTCGACGTGGCGGACGTAGAGCGGCACCAGGCCGAACCGCATCAGGTCGGGCGGACGGAAGTCTCCGATGACCCCTCGATCGATGAGCGCGCGCATGACCCGGTATCCCTGCGGATGGGAGAGCGACACCTGCGAGCCGCGGCAGGCGCCATCACGCGGCGAGGCAACCACCAGGCCACGACCGGCGAGGCGCTCGTCCACCAGCCGGATGAGGAGATCGCCCAGGGCGACGGACTTGCGCCGCACCTCCGCCGTATCGATCGAGCCGAACAGGTCGACGGCGGCCTCCAGCGCGGCCATGGCGAGCATCGGCGGTGTACCGCAGAGGTGACGCAATACTCCCGGCGCCGGACGGTACTCGGCCTCGAAGCCGAAGGTGTCGGCATGACCCATCCATCCCTGGATGGACGAGCGCATCTCCTCCTGGAGACGCGAGGCCACATAGAGATGAGCCGGCGCCCCGGGACCGCCGCAGAGATGCTTGTAGCCGCACCCGACGGCGAGGTCCACACCCCACTCGTCGACCGCCAGCGGAACGGCGGCGACGCTGTGGGAGAGGTCCCACAGCGCCACCACCCCGCCGGCATGCGCCACCTCGGTCAAGCTGCCCATGTCGTGCATGAAGCCGGTGCGGTAATCGACGTGGGTGAGCATGAGCACCGCCACCGACTCGTCGATGGCGCCCTCGAGCTCACCGCGGTCGACGATGCGCAGGACGGCATCCATGCCGCGCGCCACGCCCTCGGCCACATAGAGGTCGGTGGGGAAGTTGTCGCGCTCGCTGAGGATGACCCGGCGGCCCGGCCGGGCCCGCAGCGCTGCGGTGAGCAGCTTGAACAGGTTGACCGAGGTGCTGTCGCTGACGACCACCTGACCGGGGGCGGCGCCGATCAGCCGGCCGAGCTTGTCGCCGATGCGCCGCGGCGCATCGATCCAACCCGCCTCGTTCCAGCTACGAATCAGTCCCCGCCCCCATTCCTCATCGAGGAGATGCCGCACGGTGTCGGCCGCGGCGCGTGGCGGCGCCCCGAGCGAGTTTCCATCGAGGTAGACCACATCGTCGGGAACCTGGAATCGATCGCGCAGCGATGCCAGCGGATCGGTGGCGTCGAGGGCGGCGCACCGCTCCCGGGTCAGCGGACCACCGGCGAGCCCGGTCACAGCCGGTTGCGCACCTCCCACAGCTCGGGAAAGAAACGCTGGTCGATGGTGCCGCGCAGGTAACCGACCCCCTTCGAGCCGCCGGTGCCGGGGCGCGAACCGATCGCCCGCGCCGCCATCAGGGTGTGCCGGAACCGCCAGGCCGCGATCGTCTCGTCATGGTCGAGCAGCAGCTCGGCGACGCGGTGCAGGGCGGCACGACCGGGAGCCCGATGCTCGTGGTAGAGACCAGCCAGCGCGGCCAGCCGCGCGCTGCGCGCGAGCGGTTCCTCGCCGGCTGGAAGGTCGAGACCCAGGCCGCGTCCGCAGGCGCAGAACGCGTCCCACAGTCCCCCGCCGCCGTCGCCGGCGTCCCCGGAGATCCTCTCGATGGCGCGGAACTGGCGTGACTGGAAACCGGATGCCGGTGCCAGCGGATCGCGGAAACGCAGGAACTCGTCGGGACTCATCGTCTCCAACACGGCGAGCTGCTCGACCAGCAAGCGGTCAATGCGGCTCACGCGCTGCAGCAGGCCCACTGCGGCGTTGGCATCCGACGCCGCCAGCAGGTCGCGGGCGCGAGAGAGCTCGGCCAGCAGAAGCTTGAACCACAGCTCGTACACCTGGTGGACGACGATGAAGAGAAGCTCGTCGTCGGCGCCGGGAGTAAGCGGACACTGCAGGCGCAGCAGGTCATCGATCAGCAGGTATTCGGCGTACTCGGTGCCCCCGGCGGCGGGCTGGTCCATCAGCGCGACGCGCCGCCGTCGAGGGCGCTGACCAGGTCGGCGGCGAGATCCTCGACCGCCTCGATGCCCACCGAGAGCCGGAGCAACGACTCGGGGACGGCGTCGGATTCCGCCGGGTATCGCCGCCGCCGCTCCAGAGTGGATTCGACGCCGCCCAGACTGGTGGCATGCAGCCAGAGCCTGGTCGCGGCGCAGACCGCCTCGGCCTCCTCGCGACCGCCGGCCACTTCGATGGAGAGCACCGCGCCGAAACCTCCCTCGAGCTGCCGGGCGGCGCGCGCGTGCTGCGGGTGCGAGGCAAGCCCGGGATAGTGGACCCGGGCGACTGCGGGATGCTCGACCAGCCGGCCGGCGAGGGTGGCCGCGCTCGCCATCTGGCGACGCACCCGGACATCGAGGGTGCGGATGCCGCGAAGCGCCAGCCACGTCTCCAGCTGGCCGGGGACGGCCCCGCCGAGGGTGCGGTGCTCGACCAGGCGCTCCGCCAGCGCGGGGTCGCGGCAGACGAGGGCGCCGAGCAGCAGGTCGCTGTGGCCGCCGACGTACTTCGTCAATGAATGCACCACCACGTCGGCGCCCCAGGTCAGCGGGGTGAGCGTCACCGGGGTGGCAAAGGTGTTGTCGACCATCACCATCGCGCCGGCGTCGTGAGCGGCGTCGATGCACGCCCGCAGGTCGGGCATCGTCAGCATCGGGTTGGTCAGGCTCTCGAGGCAGAGCAGCGCCGCGCCGTCACAGGAGCCGGTCACCGCCTCGGTGTCGGCGATGTCGACCAGCACCGCCTCGACCCGCTCGGCGTGGTGTAGCCGGCGAAGCAGCTGGCGCGTTCCCGAGTAGCTGTTGTGGGCCGCCACCACCCGGCCACCGACCGGCACGGCGTCGACGACGGCCGCGATTGCGGCCATACCCGAGGCGAAGACGACCGCGCGCGGGCCGCGCTCGAGGGCTGCGAGCACCGTCTCGAGACGCTCCCAGGTCGCGTTGCGCTCGCGGCCGTAATTGTGCTCGCCGGCGCGACTGTTCTCGTAGATGGTGCTCAACACCAGGGGCGGCATCGCCGCGCCGTCGAGCGCGCTCGGCTCCGCGCCGGCGTGCACGGCGAGGGTGGCGGGGTCGAGGCCGGCGAGCCCTCCGCTGTCGTCGTCGCCCAGCCCCATGCCGGTAGCCTAGCGGAGGCCGCGGACGCGACCCGAGCGGCGCCCCCTAGAGACCGCCCGCGTCGGCGTGGAGCGCGTCGTCGAGCGAGAAGGAGTGGGGCGGCACCAGCTGGTCGTAGGTGCACTGGTGGGCATCCTTGTCGGGCCGCCAGCGGAGAAAGCGGGTGGCATGGCGGAAGCGGTCGGCCTGGAGATGGTCGAACTGGACCTCGCAGACCAGCGTGGGCTCCACCGCGACCCAGGACAGGTCCCGTCCCTGCGACCACCGGCTGGGGCCGCCCGGGGTGCGCCCGCCTCCGAAGCTGTGACCGCCCTCGAGCGGCCGCAGCAGCTCGAGCAGTTCCACGCGCTGCGCCGCGTTGAACGACGACGTGTGGCCGGCGTGGTGCAGGGCGCCGTTCGCGTCGTACAGCCCGAGGAGCAGCGACGCCACCCCGCCCCCCTTGGACGCGACCCGGTAGCCGCCGACCACGCAGTCGGCGGTCCGGATGTGCTTGACCTTGATCATCACCCGCTCGCCATGGACGTAGTGGATGTCGGCGTGCTTGGCGACCACGCCGTCGAGGCCCGCCCCCTCGAATCGCTCGAACCACGAGGCGGCGAGCTCCGCGTCATCGGTCTGCGGAGTCAGCACGACGCTGGGATTCGGTCGGAGCATCGCTCGCAGCGCCGCCCGGCGATCGTGCAGCGGTGAGCCGCGCAGGTCGTCGCCACCCAGGGCCAGCAGGTCGAAGGCGATGAAGATCGCCGGGGTGCTCTCCGCCAGCAGCCGGACCCGCGAGGCGGCCGGATGGATGCGCTGCAGCAGCCCATCGAAGTCGAGCCCGGCCCGGCCGGGGACCACGATCTCTCCGTCGACCACGCAGTGCTCGGCCAGCGCCGCCTTCAGCGGTTGGCTCAGCTCGGGGAAGTACCGCTCCAGCGGCTGCCCCTTGCGGCTGCCGATGACCAGGCCGTCGTTGTCGCGGTAGACCAGGGCGCGGAAGCCGTCCCACTTGGGCTCGTAGAGCCAGCCCTTCCCGCGCGGGATCTCGTCCTGCACCCGGGCGAGCATCGGCTCCAGCGGCGGGGCGAGGGGCAGCATCAGGCGGTCGTCACCGCCGCGACGGCGACGATGCGGTGGTGGCCGGCATAGACGTTCATGCGCGGCCCGCGCAGAAAGCCGACCAGGGTCATCCCGGCATCGTCGGCGAGCTCGATTGCCAGGCTCGACGGAGCCGAGATGGCCACGAGCGCGGGGATGCCCGCCATCAACGCCTTCTGGGTGAGCTCGAAGCTGGCCCGGCCGGAGGCGAGGATGACGTGGGAGCGAAGCGGCAGCCGGCCCTCGCCCGCGGCCCATCCCACCACCTTGTCGAAGGCGTTGTGGCGGCCGACGTCCTCGCGCAGGCACACGAGGTTCCCCGCCGCGTCGAACAGTGCCGCGCCGTGGAGGCCGCCGGTGCGCTCGAAGACGCGCTGCGCCTCACGCAACCGGTCGGGCAGCGCGGCCAGCAGCGCCGGGTCGAGCATCAACGGGTCGTCGCGAACCTGCCACCGGGCCCTGGTCTGCAATGCCTCGATGCTCGCCTTGCCGCAGACGCCGCAGGACGAGGTGGTGTAGAAGTTGCGCCCGCCGCGGGGATCGAACGGTGGGGCGCCGGGCGCCAGGGTGACGTCGAGGATATTGTAGACGCCGCTGCGGGCCGCGTCCTGCTTGGCCGCGCAGGTGCGGATCGACCGGATGTGGGACGGCTCGCCGACCACCCCCTCGGTGAAGAGGAAGCCGATGGCGAGCTCGAAGTCATGGCCGGGAGTGCGCATGGTCAGCGCCAGCGGCACGCCGCCGATGCGGATCTCGAGGGGCTCCTCGCCGGCGACCTCGTCGGTGCGCCAGCGCTGCTGCGTTCCGTCGAGGTGGAGGATGCGGCGGCGGGTGGTGCGCTCGCTCACCGGCATTGACGACTGATCACGCAGCTCATCTCGGACAGGCGTCGCTCCTGGGACCGGTCAGCCGGCGGCGTCCCCCACCGGGTCGATGGGCTCGAGGTCGGCGGCCGGGACCGCCGGGTCGGAGCCGTTCCCATACTGTGCCACTCGCCGCCAGAGGGGCATGGCGGACATCCGGGCGACCAGCTGCTCCTCGAGGACCCGCCACCGCTGCAGAAGCCGGACCCGCTCCTCGGCCGGCGGCGCCGGACGGAGCGGTGGTAGAGCCTCGCCGGCCAGCCAGGCACGGGCCACGGCACGGCCGTGCTCCAGCGCAGCCGCCGCATGCTGGAAGTCGAGCGGCGACTCCCCGTTGCTCGCCTCGATGAGGTGCATGGGCACGCCGGCGCCTGCCGCCGCCGCCGCCGATCGGCGCCGCTGGTGCACCTGCGCGATCACCGTGGAACGGTCGAAGATCTCGCCCAGACCGACCGGTGGCTGGACCAGATCGTAGGTGCTGACGTCGACGAGGATGATGCTGCGAGCGCCGCGGCGGACCGCCTCGTGCACGCCGAAGTTGTCGAGGATGCCGCCGTCGACGAGCAGGCGGTCTCCCAGCGCCACCGGAGGCAGCACCGTGGGGATCGCCGAGGAGGCGCGCACCGCGGGAGCGACCGGGCCGCTGTCGAAGTAGACGAGGTCGGCGGTGAGCAGGTCGGCGGCGCCGATCACCAGCCGGACCGGCAGCTCCTCGAAGGTCATGTCGCCGAGACCGCGCCCCAGCAGGTGATCGACCCGCCCCGCCGACAGCGCGGCGCTGCGACGCCAGGCGAGGGCGCCGGCATAGCCGAGCCACATGCCGCGGAAGATGCGCCGCACCTCGGCGTCCAGCCACCAGGTCGCCAGCGACTCCACGTCGTCCGGGTGGGCGGCCAGCCAGGCGCCGTTCCAGGCACCGATCGAGGTGCCGATGATCAGGTCCGGCCGCAGCCCGGCCGCGATCAGCTCGATGGCCACGCCCGCCTGGGCGGCGCCCCGCGCGCCGCCGCCGCTCAGCGCCAGCGCCACCGGCGGGCGCAACGCCGCCAGCCGGAAGGCTGGGGCTGCGGCGGGTTCGTCCATGGTGAGCAGCGTACGCGACGCCGGGCGAAGTGGCGGCCGGTTGGTGCCGACCGCTCCCTGCCTACTCGACCAACCGAAGGATGGTCTGCAGGGGTGCCGCCACCGCCCCATCGAACTGCACCATGGGGTTGGGATGGTTTCCGCTCTGGACGTCCCAGTCCCCCACGTACACCATGCCGACGTCTTCCATCGCCTGGTTGGTGGCGAAGCTCACCTGCTGGCCGGGCAGATAGACGGTGCCGAGGAAGAGGGTGTCACTGCAGCAGCCTGTCGCGGCATTGCTCAACGCCGTCGGCATGGGGCTGGCCGAGGTGTTGGGTGACCAGATGACGCTCTTGTTCGGCCCCGGCTCCGTCCCACTCGCACCGAGACACGCAGCGACCGGGGCAACCGCTGGCAAAGCGTTGATGGCGGCAACAGCCTTGGCGGAGGTCGTGGGGTCAAAGCCAAAAGCGCTGATGTAGTTCTGTCCCTTCTTGTTGGTGATGCTGACCGATGCCCCCGCGCCCAGCACGAGGGAGACGCAGTCGATGTTGCCGGACGAGAAGTCGAGCGTCACCGTGCAATTGGCGCCCACCGCGTATACGCCCTTAGCGTATCCGTTGGAGATGGTGGCGCCGCAGAGGGCAGGAGTGCCGCTCGCCGTGGTGACGGTGGGCGCGATGATATTCGGAAGGGGAGGCGCCGCCTGAACGCAGACCGAGTAGGTGGTGCCGCCGCTTGTGTATGACTGCGGAGCTGAAGCCGGCGGACAGTTGCTCGCGCTCGGCGGGCCGGACTGCGCGCTCAGCCCGCCGCTGCCCGCACAGGGCGGTCCCACATCATAGCTGGGGTTTGGCCCGACACTCGGCGGCCCGGCGAAGGTCAGGTGGCCCTGATCATCGACGTCGCCGCCGCTGTCAGGCATCGGATCGTTCAGGTCGTTATCGGTATCTGTCGCGGCGGTCTCTTTGCCGGTCAGCTGGAAGGCGCAGAAGCCCGCCTTGCCTGAGCTCTGCGGCGAGTACCCATTACCGAGGTACGCGTCCCCGTAGATCTGCTCCTGCTGGTTACCCGAACCGGCGTGCACCTTGGAGAAGAAGGCATAGTCGTAGAACGTCGACGGACCGGCGCTGTAGCCCACCGAGTGGCCCACCTCGGTGGACGAGCTGAACCCGACCGCCCCGGCGAAGCCGTTGGTCGTGCTCTGCGTCAGGTCCACCTGGATGTAGCTGCTGCTGTTGTAGGCGGAGTTCTTCGGGCTGGCCGGTGGGGTGCTGGCCGATACGGTGTAGTTGCTGTAGCTTCCCGGCCCCGGGTAGCTGACCGTGCAGGTGCCGCCGGCGCAGGTGATCGCAGCCTGGGCGTTGGCCAGCCAGGTTGGGTCGCTGGACCATGGAGAATTGCGGTCCAGGTCGTCGAGCGCGTCCTTCATCGCTTGATTCTGGTTGCTCGGAAGGTTCCGAGCCGCCGCCAGCGCGGCCGAGTCGGTGATGTTCTGGAGACTGCGCCGGCTCTGGGTGTTGGCCGAGAGATCGACCGCCAGAGCGGTGGCGCCGATGAGGACCAGAGCCAGGAGCGCCGTGACGACGAGCATCTGGCCGGACTGCCCGCCGGAGCGACGAGGCCTGTGCATTCTAGTTACCACCATTGGCCGAGCATGGGCTGACCCGCATCGTCACGGTGCTCTTTACCGTGCGATACGACTGACCGGAATCAGCGAAGAACCGGTTGACAAATGGGACGAAGATGGGCGCCTGATACGTGACCTGCACCTGGACGAGCCCATCGTCGGCCGTGCCTGCGCTCCCGTTGCAGGAAGGGGTGGAGGTCCCCGAGGGGTACTTCTGCGACGACAGGTGGACGGTGAAATTCGCGGGGTTGACAAGGCCGAAGGTCTGGGTCGTCGAGTTGAAGGCGGCGGCGCAGGCCTTGCGCGTGTCGCTGGAGCTGGTGCAGTCCTTGGTGACTGCTGCCGGGAACAGCTGCGTGTCCTTGGGGTTGTCGACAGCGGTGCGGGCGCCTTCCCTCGACGCGGTGCCAACGGATACCTGGGAATAGACGACCACCGCTACCTGGGCGCCACCGGTCACCAGCAGCACCAGGATCGGGGCGACGATGGCCAGCTCAACCATCGCCTGACCCCGCCGTCTCCTCGATCGCGAGCGGCGAAAGCTCATGACAGTGCCTGCTCGCACGCTGCGTAGGCGTCGGCGCTCAGCGTCTTGCTCGAGCCACTGCCGCCGAAGGCCTTGCCGACGAACGGGGTGTACAGGCTCTGGCTGAATTCAGTGACGATCTCCAGCTCGTCGCCCTTGATGCAGGCGTCGAGCGGGTTGGAGCTGCTGATCGAGACGGCATTGTGCGATGCGTCCCAGACGCAGTAGATCGCGTTGGTGTCGGTGGTGTCGCAGTTGGTGCTGCTGAAGCCGGCGGCGGGCGGCTTCACCACCGAGCCGCTCGGCAGCCCGTTGAGGCGGTTGGTGACGAAGGTTTTGAGGTTTGCGTAGGAGCAGGCATTCCCATCGGGAAGCTTGGAGTTCGAAGCTCGCAACGCGCTGCCGCAGACACCGCCGGCACGCACCGAGTCCCTCGTGAGGTTGCTCAGCGCCACCTGGTTCATCTCCAGCAGGCCGAAGATCACGATGCCGAACATGAGGAGGAGTCCGAGCGGTGCCACGATCGCGAACTCGACCATGGAGACGCCGGACTCGCGCCGGCGCTGTGCGCGTCGGGCGAGGGCACCACCCCCGTCTGCCTTCACCTCAACTCATCCATCCTCTTGGGTAGGCGAACGTCAGGGTGGCCGGACCGGGCCACTGCCATGGCGTTCCCGGCGGTCCCTCACGCGCGAACCTTCGCGTCGCGGGGAATCGTCGCCGCCCACCGGCCGCCCCGACGAGCGCGTCAAGGCCTCGTGACCGATCCGGGGCAGAAGCCGAACCGGGAGCCGGGAGGGCGTTTACGGGCTTGTCACGCCGGCGGTTCAGGCGGTGGGGTTACTGGCATCCATGATCACCGTGAACGCGCGCGGGCGAGATCTCGTGCCGCGCCATCGAGGAGGCAGTCAGCAGCTTGAACCCCGAGCAGAGGGTGGAGGAGCCGCGTCCCGGGCAACTCTGGCGGCGTCGTCCGCTGCTCAGCGGGCTCCTGCGCGCGGCGATCTTCGTGCTTCCCGTCGCCGCCTCGCTGGCAGCGTCGATGCTGCTGATCAAGGTCCTTCCCCGCCCCGAAGGCGCGCTCCGGATCGGGCTGTGGTGGACGGTGGTGGTGGCCGGATCGCTGGTGGCGCTGATAGGGGTCGGGCGCCTGGCCCGGCGGCTGATTCCTCTGGCGACGCTGCTCAACCTCAGCCTGCTCTTCCCCGACCGCGCGCCGGCGCGCTTCGCCGTGGCCCGCCGGGTCGGCCGGCCCGAGGAGCTCCGCCAGAAGCTGCTTCGCGCCCATGAGGACGGCCTCGAAGACGATGCCTTCGGGGCGCGAACAGTGCTCGAGCTTGTCACCGCGTTGCAGCTCCATGACCGCCAGACCCGCGGGCACTCGGAACGGACGCGGGTGTTCACCGACCTCATCAGCGAGGAGATGCAGCTGCCCGAGCTCGACCGGGCGCGGCTGCGGTGGGCGTCCCTACTGCACGACATCGGCAAGCTCGACGTGCCCGCCGACATCCTCACCAAGGCGGCAGCGCCGGACGACGAAGAGTGGGCGACCCTGCATGCACACCCGGAGCAGGGCGCGAAGCTGGTCGCACCGATCTTCCCCTGGCTGGGCGAGTGGGCGTTCGCGGTGGAACACCACCACGAACGATTCGACGGCAGCGGCTACCCTCGCGGCCTCCGAGGTGAGGAGATCTCACTCGGAGGCCGCATCGTCGCGGTCGCCGACTCCTACGAGACGATGACCGCTCCCCGGCCGTACCGCCGGCCGATGGGGGCGACCGCGGCGCGCGGGGAGCTGGTTCGGTGCTCCGGCACGCACTTCGATCCCGCAGTGGTCCGCGCTTTCCTCAACATCTCGGTTGGCCGGATCTGGCGGGCTGCCGGCTTCGGAGCCTGGCTCGGTCAATTCCCGCTGCTCGGGCGCCTCGGCGGTGGCTTCGGCCAGATCGGCAGCCAGATCGCCTCCGGCGTGGCGGTGACCGCGACGACCGCCGGACTGGTGGTCGGCGGCGTGCTGGGACCGCACCACTCGGCGGCCGCGAGCGCACCGGCAACTGCGGCGGCCCACACCAAGCCGGTTCCCCCGGGTCGCTCCGCATCCTTGATACCCGGCGCGACGGCCACGCCGTCGCCCAACCCTCAGCCCGCATCCACCCCGGCTGCGTCCGCGGGCTCGCCGGTGCCGTCGGCGGTTCGGCTGCAGCCGAACCCGACCGCGACGGCGACGCCGGCAGCATCAGCTGCCGCCCAACCAACCAGCACCGGACCGGCCTCGCCATCACCCACTCCCACCGCGAGGGTCGACACGCCGCCGACGGTCACCGTCAACGCGGCTGCCCAGGTGTCCGAGGGGACGAGCTTCTCTGGCGGCGGTTCGTTCAGCGATCCCGACAGCAGCTCGTGGACGGCGACCGTGGACTACGGCGATGGCAGCGGAACCCACCCGCTGGCGCTCGCGGGGCGATCGTTCACGCTGGGCCACACCTACGCCAACGAGGGAACGTTCGCGGTGACGGTCACCGTCACCGACGACGGCAGTGCTTCAGGACGAGGCAGCACGTCGTTGCGGGTTGTGGACGTCGCGCCGGTGGTCCAGGCGATTCCCACGGCAACCCTCGCCGGCTCGGGGACGAAGACCTACTCACAGCCGGGCTCGTTCAGCGATCCCGCATCGGACACCTGGACGGCGACGGTCGATTACGGCGACGGAGCCGGGCCGCAGCCACTCGCCCTCACGGGACGGACCTTCACCCTCAACCACCAGTACGCCCAGGGACACACCTACACGGTGACGGTGGTCATCAGCGACGACGACGGCTCTTCCGGCACGGCCAGCACCACCGTCAAAGCCTGAGGCCGCCTCCCGCTGCGGCTTGCGGCTCCCTCGTCAAACCTTGACGGCGCGGCCTTCGAATGTGTGGCCGAACACCTTGGGCTCGCCCTTGAAGTAATACTTGTTGAGGTGCTCGATGGCGAACCCCGCGTCCTCGATCAGCCGGGGGATGTCGCGAGTGAGGTGGCACCCCCCGGCGAGCCGCTTGTTGAGCGGTTCGAGCCGTCCCTGCCAGCGCGCCACCTTGGGATCCGGCGCGTGCCCGTGCTCGATGAAGTGGAATGACCCGCCGCGTTGCAACACCCGTCGCAGCTCGGTGAGGGCGACACCGACGTCGGGGATGGTGCACAGCGTCCACGTCGACAACACACCGTCGAACTCATCGGAGGGCAGGTCCAGATGCTCGCCGCTGAGACCCGCCAACTCGACCCGGGCCGAGGTGCGGGCGATCCGTGGCTCCGCGAGCCGCATGCACACCGCCGACGGCTCGACCGCCAACACCTTGACGACCTCGGCCGGATAGTGCGGAGCGTTGAGCCCGGTGCCGAAGCCGACTTCCACGATCTCGCCATGCAGGCCGGCACAGACGCGGGCTCGGGGCTCGCGCGTCGCCTTTCGACTCATCACCTTGTCCTGGAATCGCGGCAGGAGTTGGTCCTGGTACAAACCCATCGGCTAGCTCCACGCTGCGAATCGAACTCGAAACAGGGTGGCGCGCCCAGGAGGATTTGAACCCCCGCACGCGGATCCGTAGTCCGCTGCTCTATCCGGGCTGAGCTATGGGCGCGCGGCGCGCAAAACCGTCTCGGGAACCCGAGTGTACACCCCGTCCGGCGGGGGTCACCCACGCCCGCCGCCGGTCTCCGGGCAGACTCCTCACGCCCATATCGAAGCACCGAGGAGCCTCCGCAATGGCACAGCAGCCCTGGCTGGTCGGGATCGTCGCCTGCGCGCTGTCGGCGGACGCCGTCCCCGTCCGGGGCGAGCTCCGCCGCCGGCGGTTGCAGCTGCGCAGCGTGCCCGCCGGTCGCGCGCGCGCCGCGTGGACCTGTGCCGCTCCCGCGGGAACGATCGCCCTGGTGGTCAGCGGGAGCGGGATCGCCGCGGCGCGGCAGGCGGCCGGGTTCTGGATGCCGCGGGCCCGCCGCGTCGCCGTCGCGGGGACCGCGATCGCCACTCCGATGGCCGGCGAGGCGGCGGTCATCCTCGACGGCGACGCCGAGCTGGCCGCCCGTGCGAGCGGCGGCCCCAACACCGCGGTGGGCCGGATCGCCACCGTGCGCGACGTTGGTCGCAGCGAGCAGGTGCTCATCTCCCTGGGCCGCGCCGGCATCGCCGCTGTCGACCGCGAGGCGGATGCCTGGCGCCAGGCCGCGGCAGCGGTGGTCGGGCAGGTGCTGGTCTGCGGCGGCGTCGCCGACGCCGTCGCGGTGACCCGGCTGGCGCGGCGCGTGGGTCTCGGGGAGGCCGCGGTACCGTGGTGGCGGCGGGCGATCGACCCCGGCGGGCCGGACGAACGGCGCCGGCGGCGGCAGGACGAGCTCGCCGCCGCGCCGGCGCGCGCCGCCGCCGCCCGCGCCGCCGTCACCGCCCTGCTCGGCCCGGGTTGAGCGTCGGCGCACGCGACTCCGCGCCGGAGTTGGGCCCCTGCAGTCATCCGATCCCAGGGGCCATGATGGAGACCGGCGGGCGTTCCCGTGCACCGTGATCGAGGGAGGTGAGAATGGCAGTCACCCGGCGCACCACCGGCGAGGCCGGCGTCGACCTCGACGTCGTGCACGAACTGGCGCAGCAGCTGCGTGTCGACGGCGTCCGCTGCAGCACCGAGGTCGGATCCGGCCATCCCACCTCGGGGATGTCGGCCGCCGACCTGATGGCGATGCTGCTGGCGCACCACCTCCGCTACGACTGGGCCAACCCGCGTGAGCCCAACAACGACCACCTGGTCTTCTCCAAGGGCCACGCGTCACCGCTGCTCTACGCGATGTTCAAGGCGGTGGGAGTGATCGACGACCGCGAGCTGATCACCACCTATCGCCGCTTCGGGTCACGTCTGCAGGGGCACCCGACCCCGGTGCTCCCCTGGGTCGACGTCGCCACCGGCTCGCTCGGACAGGGGCTGCCCATTGCCGTCGGCATCGCTCTCGCCGGCAAGGCGATGGACAAGCTCCCCTACCACGTCTGGGCCCTGTGCGGCGACAGCGAGATGGCCGAGGGCTCGATGTGGGAGGCGCTCGACAAGGCCGCGCACTACCAGCTCGGAAATCTCTGCGCCATCATCGACGTCAACCGCCTGGGTCAACGCGGCGAGACGGAGTTCGGCTGGGACCTCGACCGCTACCGGCAGCGAGTCGAAGCGTTCGGCTGCCGTCCGCTGGTGATCGACGGCCACGACCTGCGTGAGATCGACCGTGCCCTCGGCGATGCCCGCGACGGCGGCGACCGTCCCACCGTGGTGATCGCCCGCACCGTCAAGGGCAAGGGCTTCCCGGAGATCGAGAACAAGGACGGCTGGCACGGCAAGGCGCTGCCCAAGGACATGGCGGAGCGCGCCATCGCCGAGCTCGGCGGCGTTCGCGACCTCCGGGTCGAGGTGGCGGTGCCGGAGCACCGCGAGCCGGCAACCCCACACGGTGCCGGCGCCCGCATCGAGCTGCCGCGCTACCAGCTGGGCGACAAGGTGGCGACTCGCAAGGCCTACGGAGATGCGCTGGTCTCGCTCGGAGCGCGCCCCGACGTCGTCGCCATGGACGGTGAGGTGAGCAACTCGACCCATGCCGACGAGTTCAAGCAGGCCTATCCCGACCGCTTCTTCGAGATGTTCATCGCCGAGCAGCAGTTGATCTCGGCCGCGGTGGGCATGAGCGTGCGCGGCTACGTCCCCTTCGCCTCGACCTTCGCCGCCTTTCTCAGCCGCGCCTACGACTTCATCCGCATGGCCGCGATCTCCCAGGCCAACATCCGCCTGTCGGGCTCGCATGCCGGGGTCGAGATCGGCGAGGACGGCCCGTCGCAGATGGCGCTCGAGGATCTCGCCGCGCTGCGCGCGGTGCACGGTTCGACGGTGCTCTATCCATGCGACGCCGTGTCGGCGGTGCGGCTGGTGGCGGAGATGGCCACGACCGACGGAATCGTCTACATGCGCACCACCCGCGGCGCCTATCCGGTCATCTACACCGAGGACGAGACGTTCGCGGTCGGCGGATCGAAGGTCCTGCGCCAGCATGACGACGACCAGGTGGCCCTGATCGGGGCCGGGGTCACCCTCCACCAATGCCTCGAGGCGGCGGCCGAGCTCGACGCCGCTGGCGCCCACGTCCGCGTCATCGACCTGTACTCGGTCAAGCCGGTCGACGTCGCGACCCTGCGCGAAGCATCGCGAGTGACCGGAGGGCGGCTGGTGGTGGTCGAGGACCACTATCCCCAGGGAGGCCTGGGAGCGGCGGTGATGGAGGCGCTCTCCGAGGAGGAGCGACCGCCGCGGATCCGGCACCTGGCGGTGCGCGGTCTTCCCGGATCGGGAAGACCGGCCGAGCTGCTCGACGCGGCTGGGATCTCCGCACGTCACATCGTCGCGGCGGCGCGCAGCCTGGCCGCCGACGGCCGCCGTTGAGGGAGGAACGCAATCGATGGCCGACAAGAACCCGCTGCAGAAGCTGGTGGAGCACGGGCAGAGCATCTGGCTCGACTACATCAGCCGCGAGCTCATCACCAGCGGCGAGCTCCGGCGCCTGGTCGCCGCGGAGCACGTCACCGGGCTCACCAGCAATCCCACCATCTTCCAGAAGGCGATCGCCGAGGGCACCGACTACGACGCGCAGCTTGCCGCCCTGCTCCAGGCCGGCATCGCCTCTCCCGACGACCTCTTTGTCGAGCTCTCGGTGACCGACATCCAGCAGGCCGCCGACATCATGCGACCCGTCTACGACCGCACCCGAGGAGCCGACGGCTTCGTCAGCATCGAAGTCGCGCCGGCGCTCGCCCACGACACCGCTGCCACCATCGACATGGCCAAGTTCCTGTGGAGCAAGGTCGAGCGCCCCAACCTGATGGTCAAGGTGCCGGCGACTCCCGAGGGCATCCCGGCCATCCGCCGTCTGGTCGCCGCCGGCGTCAACATCAACGTGACGCTGATCTTCGCCCTCTCCGCCTACCAGGCGGTGGCCGAGGCGTACATCGGCGGACTCGAGGAGCGTCGCGAACGCGGGCAGTCTGTCGACATCGCCTCCGTCGCCTCCTTCTTCGTCAGCCGGGTCGACACCGCCGTGGACAAGCTGCTCGAGGAGAAGCTCGAGAAGGACCCCGACAACCAGGAGCTCAGGTCACTGCTGGGTACCGCCGCGATCGCCAACGCGCGGCTTGCCTACGAGAGCTTCGAGCAGGTTTTCAAAGGCGATCGATTCGAGCAGCTTCGCGAGGTGGGAGCCAGGCCGCAGCGCACCCTCTGGGCCAGCACCAGCGCCAAGAACCCCAAGTACCGGGCCGTCGTCTACGCCGAGGCGCTGGTCGGCCCCGACACCATCGACACCATGCCACCGGCGACCATCGAGGCCTTCCGCGACCACGGCATCGTCGACGGCGACACCGCGTCCAGCGACTATCCCGGAGCTCACCGAACCTTCGAGCGCCTGGCGGCGGTCGGCATCGACATGGACGAGGTGACTCAGGATCTCCTCGACGCCGGAGTCAAGTCGTTCGCCGACTCGTACGACCAGCTGATCGCCGCGATCGCGCGCGAGGTCGAGAAGCTGCGCGGCGGGCTGTCGGGGCGCACCCGTCTGGAGCTGGGCGCCCAGGCGTCGGTGGTCGAGTCGGAGCTCAGGGAGGGTACCGCCGGCGAGGTGGCGACGCGAATCTGGCAGCGGGACGCCGATCTCTGGAAGCCAGGCGATGCCGCCCACAAGGCGATCATCGAGAACCGTCTCGGCTGGCTCGAGGTGATCGACACCATGAAGGGCCGTGTGCCCGAGCTGCTCGGCTTTGCCGCGGCGCTGCGAGACGAGGGCGTCCGCGACGCGGTACTGCTCGGCATGGGCGGCAGCAGCCTGTGTCCCGAGGTGCTGCGCACCTCCTTCGGCAGCGCCGCCGGCTACCCGACCCTCCACGTCCTCGACACCACCGATCCCGCCGCCATCGTGGCCGTCACCCGGGGCATCGACCCGCACCGCGTCCTCTTCATCGTCGCCAGCAAATCGGGCGGCACGGTGGAGACGCTCTCCCACCTGGAGCACTTCTGGCGGGTGGTCCGCGCCGCCGGCATCCCCGACACCGGACGAGCCTTCGCAGCGATCACCGATCCCGGGACGTCACTGGGGAAGACCGCCGGAGAGCGCGGGTTCCGACACCTCTTCGAGAATCCTCCCGATATCGGCGGCCGCTATTCCGCACTGTCGTTCTTCGGGCTGGTACCCGCAGCGGTTGCCGGCATCGACATCGAGGCGCTGCTCGACCGAGCCGCCACCATGGCGGCCCAGTGCGGCGCCGAGGCTCCGGCCCAGCTCAATCCCGGCCTCGAGCTGGGCACCACCATGGGGCTGCTGAGCGGTGTGGGCCGCGACAAGGTCACCATCCTGGCGCCGCCCCGCATCGCCGCGTTCAGCCTCTGGGCGGAACAGCTCATCGCCGAGAGCACCGGCAAGGAGGGCAAGGGGATCATCCCCATCGGCGGCGAGCCGGTCGGCCGCCCCGACGTCTACGGCGACGACCGCCTCTTCGTCGCCCTGCGCCTGGGCGATGACCCGTCGTTCGACCGCGGGGTGGGCGCGCTGCGGACCGCGGGCCAGCCGATGGTCACCCTCGACCTCGCCGACCTCTACGACCTGGGTGGCGAATTCTTCCGCTGGGAGTTCGCCACCGCGGTGGCTGGCGCGTCCCTGCACATCGACCCCTTCGACGAGCCCAACGTGCAGGAGTCGAAGGACAACACCAAGCGGCTGCTCGACGCCTTCGCAAGCAGCGGCGCGCTGCCCGATGCCGGCGAGCCGGCGGTCAGCGACGGCGACATCGCCGTCTTCGGTGGCGAGAAGGAGCGTGACGCCGGCGCCGCCCTTCGCCGCTTCGTT
This sequence comes from Chloroflexota bacterium, assembly GCA_005880985.1. Lineage (GTDB taxonomy): Bacteria > Chloroflexota > Dormibacteria > Aeolococcales > Aeolococcaceae > CF-134. Next base: position 80,675 of record VBIQ01000008.1, on the reverse strand, counting down.
GAGAGCGCGCAGCGTGGCGACTACGTCGCGCTGATGGCCTACGTCACCCCGAGCGAGGAGAATGAGGCGGCCCTGCAGCAGCTGCGAGTCGCCATCCGCGACGGCCGCCGGGTGGCGACCACGCTGGGATTCGGACCGCGCTTCCTGCACAGCACCGGCCAGCTCCACAAGGGAGGCCCGGACAAGGGGGTCTTCATCCAGATCACCACCGACGACACCACCGACGTGGAGGTCCCCGGCAAGCGGTACACCTTCTCGGTACTGAAAAGGGCGCAGGCCCAGGGCGACCTCGAATCGCTCCACCAGCACGGGCGCCGCGCCATCCGCATCCACATCGCCGGTGACCTCCGCTCGGGCCTGCAGCGCCTCACCGCGGCGCTGACCACCGCAGCGGGGGCGGTACGCTGATGCAGCTGGGATTCGTCGGGCTGGGCCGGATGGGCGGCAACATGGTCCACCGGTTGCGCCGCGACAGCGACACCGCGGTGGTCGCCTTCGACCCTGACCCGCAGGCCCGGAACGCGGTCGAGCAGTTCGGCGCGGTTGCCGTCTCCTCCCTCGACGAGCTGGTCGGGAGGCTCGACCGGCCCCGCGCCGTGTGGCTGATGGTCCCCGCCGGCAAGGTCACCGAGGACACCATCAGCCGGCTGCTGGAGCTGCTCGGCGGCGGTGACATCATCGTCGACGGCGGCAACAGCAACTACCGCGACACCATGGCCGACGCCGAACGCTGCCGGGCCAGGGGCGTGCACCTGGTCGACGCCGGCACCAGCGGAGGCATCTGGGGCCTGGAGGTCGGCTATTGCATCATGGCCGGCGGCGACCAGACCGCCATCGACCACCTGCGGCCGGTGTTCGACACCCTGGCGCCTCCCGACGGCTTCCTCCATGTCGGTCCCACCGGCGCGGGACATTTCGTCAAGATGGTCCATAACGGGATCGAGTACGCCATGCTCCAGGCGTATGCGGAAGGCTTCGACATCCTGCACGCCAAGTCGGAGTTCGAGCTCGACCTGCACGGCATCGCCCACCTCTGGAACCAGGGAAGCGTGGTGCGCTCCTGGCTGCTGGAGCTCGCCGAGGCGGCCTTTCAGCGCGATCCGGGATTGGACAGGCTGCGCGGCTGGGTCGACGACTCCGGCGAGGGCCGCTGGACGGTGCAGGAGGCGATCGACCTGCGCATCCCCGCCCCGACCATCGCCCTGAGTCTCTTCACCAGGTTCGACTCGCGCCGCGATGACAGCTTCGCCAACAAGGTGATCGCGGCGCTGCGCAACGAGTTCGGCGGCCACGCGGTGAAGGCAGAGGCCCCGTAGGGTGGCTCCCGACGGAGCGTCGGCACCGGTGCAGACGCAGGCGCCACCAGAGCAGGAGGTCAACCCGCTTCGCGAGGGGGTTCGGCAGCAGCGCACCCCGCTGCCCTGTGCGGTCGTGATCTTCGGCGCCAGCGGCGACCTCACTCAGCGCAAGCTCGTCCCCGCTCTCTACGCCCTGGCCTCCGACGGCCTGCTCCCCTCGAGCACCAGTGTGGTCGGCGCCGGCCGCACCGAGATGTCGGACGACGCGTTCCGCGCCGCGATGCGGGAGGGGGTGGAGAAGTACGGCCGCGTCGAGCTCCGCGACGATGTCTGGAGCGGCTTCGCCCAGGGCCTGCGCTACGCCGTCGTCGACTTCCAAGCCGAGGGCGGTTTCGAGGCGCTGAAACAGGTGCTGGCCGAGTGCGATCGCGACCGCGGCACCGGCGGCAACCGACTCTTCTATCTCAGCATCCCCCCGAGCGGCATCGGCCGGGTCGCCACCCGGCTCGGCGAGGAGGGCCTCAACCGTGCCGCGGACAGCCCCGGCGCCTATGTCCACCTGGTGGTCGAGAAGCCGTTCGGCCGCGACCTCGCCACCGCTCGCACCCTCACCGAGGAGCTCCACCGCAGCTTCAACGAGGACCAGATCTACCGCATCGACCACTACCTGGGCAAGGAGACAGTCCAGAACCTGATGGTGTTCCGCTTCGCCAACGGCATCTTCGAGCCGATCTGGAACCGCCAGTACATCGATCACGTCCAGATCACGGTGGCGGAGTCGCTCGGTGTCGAAGGGCGCGGCAACTACTACGAGGAGTCGGGGGCGCTGCGCGACATCGTGCAGAACCACATCATGCAGCTGGTCGCGCTCGTCGGTATGGAGGCGCCGGCCGACTTCGCCGCCGAGACGGTGCGCGACGAGAAGGTCAAGCTGCTGCGCGCCATCCGTCCCATTGCCCCGGAGGACGCGCTCGCGCGCACCGTCCGAGGCGAGTACGGCCCCGGCTGGATCGACGGCGAGCGCGTCCCCGGATACCGCGAGGAGGAGGGTGTTCCCGAGCAGTCGCTGCGCGAGACCTTCGTCGCCCTCAAGCTCGATGTCGACAACTGGCGATGGGCGACGACGCCCTTCTACCTGCGCACCGGCAAACGGCTCCCGCGGCGCGCCACCGAGATCGCCGTCCAGTTCCGGCGCGTCCCCCACAGCCCGTTCGACAGCCCGCGCTCGTCCGTGGTCGGCGGGACGATCGAACCCAACTGGCTGATCCTCCGCATCCAGCCCGACGAGGGCATCACCCTCCGCTTCGCCGCCAAGGTGCCCGGCCAGACGATGCGCATCCGCAGCGTCTCGATGGACTTCCTCTACGGCAGCTCCTTCCTCGGCGCCTCGCCGGACGCGTACGAGCGGTTGCTGCTCGACTGCATGCTCGGCGACGCCACCCTGTTCGCCCGCGAAGACGAGGTGGAGGAGGCCTGGCGGGTCTGCACCGCCATCCTCGACGCCTGGCGCACCCACCCTCCCGATCCGGCTCAGTTCCCCAACTACGAAGCGGGAACCTGGGGACCGCGCGAGGCGCACGACTTCATCGCCGGCGACGGCCGCGCCTGGCGCCGCCTGTAGTCCTCCGCCGGTGAGCCAGTCGCCGACCCTGATCCGTACCGCCCACGCCAGCGGGCTGAACGCGGTCGCCCACGAGCTCATCGCGCTGCATGCGGAGACGCTCAGGGCGGGCGAGGAGGGCAGCACCCCGGTGCGCCTCAGCTGTCTGACCCTGGTCGCTGCCTGTACCGACGAGGCGGGCACGGAGACCGCCGAGGTGGTGGCGTCGCGCATCGCCGAGACCAGTCCGGCGCGGATCATCATCATCCTCGCCGACCCCGCGGCGGCGGAGGCGTCGATCACCGCCGACCTCTCCCTCCAATGCTCGGTCCGCGGCGGCGGCCAGGTCTGCGCCGAACAGGTTCAGCTGCGCGTCGCCGGCGAACCGGCCCGCCACCTGCTCAGCGTGGTCGCGCCGCTGCTGCTGCCCGACGTCCCCGTCTACCTCTGGGTGGTGGGAGCGCCGCCGCTCGACCAGGCGCTGAGCGACGACGTCGCCGGCGCCTGCGAGCGGGTCATCCTCGACAGCAACGGCTACGCCGACAGCGCGAGAACGCTGATGCTGCTTGCCACCCACGCATCCGTTCAGCCACGGCTGCGGCTGGCCGACCTCGCCTGGGTCCGCGGGCGGCGCTGGCGCGAGTTGCTGGCGCAGGCCTTCGACGGACCGGACATGCCGCGCTACCTGCGGGGACTGCAAAGTCTCGCCGTGACCACCGCCGGGGACCGTCCCTGCAGCGACGGGTGGCTGATCGCCGGCTGGATCGCATCCCGGGTCCCCCCGACCGCCGGGGAGTCGTTCTCGCCAAAAGTGGAGATGGCCACCATCAGCGGCTCGGACGCGGCGCCGCGGCTCGCCGCCGTCGAGCTGGAAGGACACGCGGGAGGAGGCGCGGCGCGGGTGAGGCTGGCCCGCGAGCAGGGGGTCATCACCTGTTCCCTGGAGGTCGAACGCGGTCCCCGCCTGGTCCGCAGCCTTCCCGCGACAGATCCAAGCACCGCCGAACTGGTCGGCAGCATCCTGCAGGAGACCGATGTCGATCCCATCCACCTCGCCGCGCTGCGGGCTGCAGCGCTGGCCGACAATGCCTGAGTCGCTTCCCGGCCAGGTGCGGATCGCGGCCAACCTGGCGGAAACGGTGGCGGCGTGGTTGATGGACCGGGCCGCTGCCGCCATCGGCGATCACGGCCGCTTCACCCTCGCCGTCTCCGGCGGGAGCACCCCGCGCCCCCTGTATCAGCTGCTGGCTGGAGAGCCATGGCGCACTCGCGCCGACTGGCAGCGCTGGCGCATCTACTTCGCCGATGAGCGGGCCTGCCCGCCCGATGATCCCGCCAGCAATTACCGCCTGATCGACGAGACCCTGCTCCGCCAGGTTCCCGTCGATCGCGACCACATCTACCGGATGGAGGGCGAGGCGCCCGATCCCGCCGCCGCCGCCGCCCGCTACGCAGAGCTGCTGGTCCGCACCCTGCCGCGAGGCCCGTGCGGGGCGCCGCGGCTCGACTGCATCCTGCTCGGTCTGGGCGAGAACGGACACACCGCCTCGCTCTTTCCCGGACAGCCCGCGCTCCGGGTCCAGGACACCTGGGCCACCCGGGGTCGTGCCGACTACGCGCCGTACGACCGCATCACCCTGACGTACGCGACGATCAACGCCGCCGCGGCGGTGGCCTTCCTGGTGGCTGGCGCCAACAAGGCGGACGCGCTGCGGGGAGTGCTGGACGGCAGCGTGCCCGCGGCCGGCGTGGCGCCGCGCGAGGGCGAGCTGATCTGGTTCCTCGACGAGGCGGCGGCACGCAGCATCGCGGCGTGAGTCCTCGCCCCGACCCCGCCCGCCAGCCGTTCATGCCCGAGGGGGCCGGCAATCCCGCCCGGGTGCGCCCCCACCACACCGAGACCCGCCCGAGCCCCGCCCGGCTGTACGACGGTCATCTGAGCGCGGAGTGCTCGATCCGCGGTGGCGGCGCTCCCGCGTGTCCCGCCTGCCTGAGCGCCGAGCTCCGCGAACGCCTGGAGTCGTGATGGAGTGCCGCTCAGCCGCGTCCCGCCATCCCTTCGAGCTGGGCGGCGTGCTCCTCGAGGTGGCCGACCACGAACTCGTCCAGGGTGCGGGCCAGCCCCATCTCACCGAGCCTGACGTGCAACCCCACCGCGTCCCAGGCGTCCCCGGGCAGTTCGCGCAGCCAGCTCCGCAGCGCGTCGAGCTGCGCATGCACGCGATCCAACAGGAGCGAAGGAGCCGCCATCCGCTCGTTCTCGATGGCGGCCAGCCGCTCGGGATCGGTCTTGACCCGGCCGAAGGGAACCGGCTCGTCCCGCCATCTCTCCACCACCAGACGGGCCTGCCCCAGCCAGTAGCCGGGAAACTCCGCCAGATGCGCCCACACCTGTCCCGCATCCCAGCGCTCACCGGTTGCGGGGTCGGCGTCGGTCAGCCCGCCAACCGACTCGACCGCGAGCGATGCCAGGCGAGCCTCCACCGCGTCGAGGCGCATCAGCAGATCCGCGGCCGCGCCGGCGGTCATCGCAGCGAGCGCAGCGGCGGCCCCGGCACGACCCGGTTGCGCAGCGCTCCCAAGCGGTCGACCGAGAGCTCGACCAGGTCGCCGGGCTGCAGCCATGGGTACGCGTCACCGCCATGAACCAGCGACAGCTCGAGGATGCAGCCGGTGCCGCACGTCCCCGACCCGATCACATCCCCGGGCTCGACGCGGGTGCCTCGTGAGGCATAGGCGATCATCTCACCGAAACTCCAGTACACGTCCGCCAGCGACGCACGTGAGTACTCGCGGCCGTTGACCGACGCGGTCATCGCCAGATCGAAGGCCTCGCCGGAACGCACCGGCTCGAGCTCGTCCGGCGTCGCCAACCACGGTCCCAGCCCGGTAGCGAAGTCCTTGCCCTTGGCGGGACCCAGGTTGAGCTTCATCTCGCGTCGCTGCAGGTCGCGCGCGCTCCAGTCGTTCATCACGCAGTACCCGGCGATGGCACGCTCTGCCTCATCAGGATCCAGGTCGGTGCCCCCGCGTCCCACGATCGCGGCGACCTCCAGCTCGTAGTCGAGCTCGCCGCAACCCGGCGGGACGGCAACGTCATCACCGTCCGCCGAGATCGCATGCGGATTGGTGAAGTAGAAGACCGGCAGCTCATACCAGTCAGGGTCCATCTCCAACCCGCGGCTCTGACGAGCCGTCCGCACGTGCTGCTCGAAGGCGTAGAAGTCGCGGACCGACGGCGGTCTGGTGATCGGCGGCCGCAGTCGCACCTCGCTCAGCACCAGAACCAGGTCGGGTTCATGCTCGGCGCGCTCGCCGGCGCGTGACAGGCGCTCGCCGTCGTCACCGAGCAGGTCGATCAGCGCGGTGCGCGGAGGCAGCGCGTGAACGCGATCGCCGACCACCAGACCGACCCGGTCCTCGACGTGATCCGCCCGCCGGAAGGTCACCCACCGCACGCCGCGCAGTCTGGCAAACCGCCACCACGATGGGAGGCGCTGGCATCATCACCGGATGCCGCGCTCCACCTGGACGCCGTGCCCCGGGGCGATCCATCTCGCTCCCAGCGTCCTGGCTGCCGACTTCGGCCACCTCGCAGACGCCGTGCGCGCGCTCGAGGGAGGCGGCGCCGAGCGGATTCACGTCGACGTGATGGACGGCGTCTTCGTGCCCAACTTCACCTTCGGCACCGACACCGTGCGCTCCCTGCGCCGGGAGACCGAGCTGCCCCTCGAGCTCCACCTGATGATCGTCGATCCCGAGCGCCACCTCGTGACCTTCGCCCGAGCCGGCGCCGACGGCATCACCGTCCACTACGAGGTCTCCCCCCATCTGCATCGGACCCTCGGCGCCATCCGCGAGCTGAACTGCCGCGCCGGCGCCGCCATCAATCCCAGCACAGCCGCCCATCACCTGGACGACGTCCTCGAGGCCTGCGACCTGGCCCTGGTGATGACCATCGATCCCGGGTTCGGCGGCCAGGAGCTGATCCCCCGCACTCTCCACAAGGTGGAGCAGGTTCGCCGGGAGGTGGAGCGGCAGGGCCTGGCCACCGAGGTCGAGGTCGACGGCGGGGTCGACACCGCCAACGCGCGCGCCTGCGTCGAGGCCGGTGCCACCGTCCTGGTCTCGGGAACCGCGGTCTTCGGCCATCCTGGCGGCCCGGCCGCCGGGGCGAGGGCGGTGCTCGCCGCCGCCACGGGGGGCGACTGAGGCCACATCCACGCCGGTGGCCGCTGCAACGTCTCCCCCACCCCCCTGTCCTCTCTTCATGGGGCGCGCGGTCGCTGTCCCCCCTAACACGTGGCGCTCATCCCCTTGCGGTGCCGGCCGGGCTGCATTTCGCCGGCGCCGTTCATCCGCCCTCCGGTAGGGTGCCCGGGTGAGTCGCCACCCGCGCCGCGCGTCCTCCTCCGACCTCCTCGTCCTCTCGGCGATCTGCGTCTGGAGCGTCAACGTCATCGTGGTCAAGGTCGCCCTCGACGCGGTCGACCCGCTCGTGTACACGGCGGCGCGGTTCCTTCTCGGTGGGACGCTTCTGCTCAGCGTGGTGCGTTTACACCGTTCCGAGTCGGGGCGGCCGCCGCTTCGCGACCTGGGGGCGATGGCGCTGGCGGGGCTCTTCGGAATCGCCGCCAACCAGACCGCCTTCACCGTCTCGCTGCGCTACACCACCGCCGTCGACGTCTCCCTGATCCTCGGCGCCACCCCCCTGGTGGTGGCCGCCTACGGCGCGCTGCTGAGCTCCGAGCGGATTGGAGCCCGCGCCTGGAGCGGCATGCTGGTGGGCGCGGCCGGCCTGGTCCTGGTGGTCGGAGCGGGCGGCGGGGCGCACGGCCAGATCGGCGGCGACCTCATCGCCCTGGGAGCGCCGCTGGTCTGGGCGTTCTACGTCACCCGCCTGGTCGACCTCCTCCCCCGCTACCAGCCCCTGGTCCTGAGCGGCTGGGTCACCATCCTCGGCGCCCTGCCCCTGCTCCCGGTGGCCGCCGCCCAGGCGGCGACGGCCCCGCCACGGCTGAGCTGGCAGCTGCTCGGCTTCTTCGCCTTCAGCACGGTGATGGCGGTCGGCTGGTGCAACCTCGCCTTCTACATCGGCCTCGAGCACCTCGGCGCGACCCGGGCGGCGGTCTACGGCTACCTCCAGCCCTTCCTCGGGGCGGTGGTGGCCTTCCTGGCGCTGGGCGAGACGCTGCGACCGCTGCAACTGGCGGGCGGCGTGGTGGTGATCGCCGGGGTGGTGGTTGGCCGGCCGCGACCGGCGCCGGTGGCCGCGCTTCAGGCCCCGGTGCCGGCGCCGAACCCGGCACTCGCCGAGCCCGCCTGACCGAACCCCGCCTCGGCGCGAGGCACGTAGAGGGGTCCGCCCTGGGCCGGGACCGACTCGTAGAGGGTCAGCCGGTCGGCGGTGAACGCGGGCAGTGAGGCGGCGGCAGCCTGCTCCCAGGCCCCGCGTGCGGCGGCGCTCAGCGCCGTGCCGCGGGGCCGCCCCAGGGTGCAGTGGGCGCGGAACGGTCGCTCCTCGACGGCGAAGCCGGTGGCGGCGAGGCCCGCGGTGCAGCGCCCGGCCAGGGCCGCCATCTCCGCCGTCCCCTCGGACGCCCCGATCCAGAGCACCCGCTCGCGACGCCCGCCGGGAAAGCTGCCCGGCCCGGCGAGGCGCACCCGGAAGGGCGACGTGGCCGCCGCCGCGGGGGCCACCGCGGCCACCGCGGCATCGAGGCGATCGGCGGGAAGCGCGCCGAAGAAATGAATGGTCAGGTGGAGCCCCTCGTCGCGGACCCAGCGAACGTCGGCGACCTCCCGCCGCAGCTCCGCCAGCAGCGAGACCGCCGCGGCAAGCGCGGGCTCGGTGACGGCGACGCCCAGGAACGCCCTCACCGGGTCGGGGAGGCGGTACCCGTTGCCGGCGACGCGGTTGCCGACGCACCGGCGACGCACGGCTGCTGACCCGCGTCGATGTAGACGGTGATCGCCTTGTGCGCGCAGTCCTGGGCGACGGCGTCGAGGATCGACTGGCTGAACCATGCGGGCCGGTCGGCGACACGATAGACGCGCGGGGCCGCCACCAGGATGTGGCGCACGCTGCTTCCGGCGGCGGCGACGGTGTCGACCCGGATCAGCTCGTACCCGGCGTCGTCACGAACCGGCGCGGAGGTGGTGTGACCGGCGGACAGGGCGGTGACCGCGACGGAGAAGGCCGCGTCGCCGGCGCGGAGCTGGTCTGCGCCGAGCACTCCGAGATCACCGCCGCGGCTGCGCGTCGCCACGTCGTCGGAGAGCTGCGTCGCCAGGGTGGCGAAGTCGGCACCGTGGTTGAGCTGAGCCGCGATCTCGTCGGCTCGCTGCCTGGCGAAGAGATCCTCGAGGCGCTGCTCGTTGATGTGCGCGCGCAGCTCGTCACGGCGCTGATCGAGTGACCCACCGTCGCCGGCGAGCTGCTGGCGGAGCTTGTCCATCCCTCCCGCGGCGCGGGCGTCGTTGGCGAGCTCGCGCTCAACCTCTGCATCGGTCGCGCCCAGTCCACGAAACGACGCCTCGTGAGCGATGACGGTGTCGATGATCAGGCTGCGCATGACGCTGGCCCGCACCTGTTTCACCATCGCCGCGTAGCCGGGTGAACCCTGCGCCGGCCCTCCTCCCTGGCGGATGCCGGCCAGGGTCTTGCCGACCCGGAGCTCGAAGAGGGACACCGGGATCACGTCGTTCCCGACCCGGGCGACCGGGCTGGAGGCGGTGGCGGCCGCGTTCGAGGTCGGCCCACCGCAGCCGCTGAGAAGCAGCATCGAGGCGAGCGCTGCCGCCGCCGACGCGACGAGGGCAGCGTTGCGTCGACCGAGACCCGGGGGCATGGCGGTCGGGCAGTGTAGTCCGCCGAGCTCGAGCGTCCTCTCAGCCAGGATCGTCGACTGCGGCGACCGCGGGCGCGACCCCTGAGGCACCACGCATCGCCGGGCTGCCGGCGGTGAGCACCCCGACGGCGCCGACGATCAGCCCGCCGATGCCGATGGCGTCGAACAGCGGCACCACGTGGGCGAGCAGCCCGTAGGTCAACGTGCCCAGCGGCTGCAGTCCGGCCAGCAGCATGGTGTAGATGCCGAGCAGGCGGCCGCGCATCGCGGGATCGGTGTCGGCCTGGATCCACGTCGTCAGCGAGGTGTTCATCGCCAGAAAGCCGAGGGTGATCAGCACCAGCGCGGGCAGGGCGACCGCCAGCGCACCGGTGTGGCTGACGGTGAACAACCCGCAGGCATAGAGCACCGCCCCGCCGAGGAGCAGCGGCCGCCGCGACGCCGTCCGCCCCAGCGATGCCAGCGCCACTCCCCCCACCAGGCCGCCGATCCCACCGGTGCTGTAGAGGATGCCGAGCACGGTCGAGCCGCCGTGCAGCCGAGTTGCTGCCAGGACAGGCAGGTACGGCATGTACGACACCCCGAGGAAGGAGATGACGGCGACGCAGATCAGCACCGGACGCACCAGCCGATCACGCGCGGCCGTGCTCAGCGCCCGGCCGATCTCGCCCAAGGCGGTGCTGCCGGCCCGCCGCGGCGCCGGTGGCAGGTCGGGGATCACCAGAGCGAGCACCGCCAGCGGCACCGTGTAGGCGAGGGCCAAGGTGGCGAAGCAGGCGGCGGGACCGGTCCAGGCGATCAGCACCCCGGCGAGTGAAGGCCCGGCGATGCGGGTGGCGCTCATCACCACCGTGCCGAGGGCGACGGCGCTGACGATCAGCTCGCGGTCGACCAGGTCGGCGACCAGCGCCTGCCTGGTGGGCAGGTCGACGGCGTCGGCCGAGCCGAAGACGGCGGCGACCACCACGATGGCGGCGAAGGTCGCGTGCCCGGTCGCCGCAAGCACGGCGAGGGTTGCCGCGCTGGTGCCGAGCACGCTCTGGGTCACCAGCAGGATCCGGCGGCGGGGCACCCGGTCGGCGGCGACTCCGCCGGCCAGGGAGAGCAGCACCGCGGGCAGTCCCTGAGCGGCGGCGGCGACACCGACCGCGGTGCTGCTGTGCGTCTGGCGGTACACCAGGTAGCCGAGGGCGACCATCTGCATCCAGACGCCGAGCAGCACCGGCCACTGCGCGAGCCAGTACCAGCGAAAGGGGCGGACCTGGAGCGCCGGAGGGGGAAAGCGGCGCAGTGCCCGCGCTGGGGAAGCCTGCGCGGCCGGCTCGGCGCTCACGGCGGCGAGGTCGACCGGCGCCTCGATTCCGCTCGGCTCGATCACCCTCCTCGCACCGACACGCAATCGTGGTTACGCGTCGCGGGGATCCACGGCATCGGGGTCGATGCCGTAGCGCTTGATGGCGGCCGCCACCGCCGCCGGTTCCACCGCGCCTTCGACGGCGAGGGCATGCAGAGCCGCCACCACCACGTGGCCACTGTCGACCTCGAAGTGGCGGCGCAGCGCCTCGCGGGTGTCGCTGCGACCGAATCCGTCCGTCCCCAAGGTCCACCAGCGCCGCGGCGCCCAGCGCGCGATCTGGTCGGGCACCGACTTGATCCAGTCGCTCACGGCGATGATCGGCCCCTTCGAGGTGGCCAGCTGCTCGGTGACCAGCGGCACGCGCGGCGTCTTGGTGGGGTGGAGGCGGTTCCAACGCTCCACTCGCAATGCCTCCGCGCGCAGTTGCTGGTAGCTGGTCGCGCTCCACACGTCGGCGGCCACGCCGTGATGGTCGGCGAGCAGCGACTGCGCCTCCAGCGCCGCCCGCACCATCGGGCCGCTCCCCAGCAGCTGCACCCGCAGCGCGTCCTGGTTCACTCCCTCGGCGGCGTGCAGCGGATAGAGACCGCGCACGATCCCCTCCTCCACCCCGGCGGGCATCGCCGGCATGGGGTAGTTCTCGTTGTAGAGCGCGAGGTAGTAGAAGACGTCCTGCTTGTCGATGAGCATCCGCCGCATGCCGTCGCGGACGATCACCGCCACCTCATAGGCGAAAGCAGGATCGTACGCGTGGCAGTTTGGAACCGACGATGCCACCAGCAGGCTGTGGCCGTCGTCGTGCTGCAGCCCCTCGCCGTGCAGGGTGGTGCGCCCGGCGGTGCCGCCGAGCAGGAAGCCGCGTCCGCGCACGTCGCCGAAGGCCCAGATGAGGTCGCCCACCCGCTGGAACCCGAACATCGAGTAGAAGGTGAAGAACGGGATCATCGGCTCGCCGTGGGTCGCGTACGAGGTGCCGGCGGCGGTGAAGCTCGCCATGCTGCCCGCCTCGGTGATTCCCTCCTCGAGGATCTGGCCGTCCTTGCCCTCGCGGTAGCTGATCAGCATCTTGGCGTCGACGGGCTCGTAGAGCTGTCCCGTCCACGCGTAGATCTTGAACTCGTGGAAGAGCGCGTCCATGCCGAAGGTGCGTCCCTCATCCGGGATCACCGGCACCACCCGCTTGCCCACCGACTTGTCGCGAAGCAGATTGCGCAGCAGTCGCACGAAGGCGGCGGTGGTCGATGCCTGCCCCTTGTCGCCGGTGCCGCCGAAGAGGTCGGCGAAGGCGGCGGCGGCGGGCATCTCCACCTTGCGAGCCTTGGTCGACCGCCGCGGGATGTAGCCACCCAACGCCTGCCGGCGCTCGCGCAGGTAGGCGACCTCCTCGCTCTTCTCCCCGGGGTGGAAGTAGGGCACATGGCCGTCCTTCAGCTCGGAGTCGGGAATGGGAAGCTCGAGCCGGTCGCGGAAGGTCTTCACCTCCAGCTCGCTCATCTTCTTGATCTGGTGGGTGGCGTTGCGCGCTTCGAAGACGGGACCGAGCACCCAGCCCTTGACCGTCTTGGCCAGGATGACGGTGGGGCTGTGCTCCCACTCCACCGCCTTGCGGTAGGCGCTGTAGAGCTTGCGGTAGTCGTGGCCGCCCCGTCGCAGGTGACGGATCTCATCGTCGGAGAGATGGGCCACCAACTGCTGGAGACGGGGATCGGGACCGAAGAAGCGCTCACGGACATACGCGCCTGTCTCGGTCGCGTACTTCTGGAACTCACCATCAACGGTGCGGTTCATCTTCTCCAGCAGCACTCCGTCGCGGTCACGTGCCAGCAGGTCGTCCCACTCGCGGCCCCAGATCACCTTGATGACGTTCCAGCCGGCCCCGAAGAACAGCGCCTCGAGCTCCTGGATCACCTTGCCGTTGCCGCGCACCGGGCCATCGAGCCGCTGCAGGTTGCAGTTGATCACGAAGATCAGGTTGTCCAGGTTCTCGCGGGCCGCGATCGCCAGGCCGGCGAGCGATTCCGGCTCGTCCATCTCGCCATCGCCGACGAAGCACCAGACGCGAGAGGCGTCGGTGTCCTTGATGTCGCGGTCGCGCAGGTAGCGGTTGAAGCGTGCCTGATAGATGGCGTTGAGCGGGCCGAGGCCCATCGACACCGTGGGAAACTCCCAGAAGTCAGGCATCAGCCGCGGATGCGGATAGGACGACAGCCCGGGACCCTGCACCTCGGTGCGAAAGTGATCGAGGCGGGCCTCGTCGAAGAACCCCTCGAGAAAGGCGCGCGCGTAGATGCCGGGGGTGGCGTGACCCTGGAAGTACACCTGGTCCCCCGAGCCCTTGTCGCGGCCGCGGAAGAAGTGGTTGAAGCCGACCTCGTAGAGCGACGCCGCCGACGCGTAGGTCGAGAGGTGACCGCCGATGCCCGGCCAGCGGGCGTTGGCGCGGGTGACCATGGCGGCCGCGTTCCAGCGGACGATGCGCCGGATGCGACGTTCCATCGCCTCGTCACCGGGGAAGGCCGCTTCCTCATTGGGAGCGATGGTGTTGACGTAGTCGGTGGTGCGTCGCAGCGGCAGGTGGACGTGCCGGTGGTGGGCACGTTCCATCAGCCGGGTCACGATGAAGCGAGCGCGCTCGGGACCGTAGCGGTCGATGAGCTCGTCGAGAGACTCCAGCCACTCCCGGGTCTCCTCGGGGTCGATGTCCTCGAGCGCCGGCGGCACCACCGCCAGCGGGCCGCTCGGTCCCGAGATCAGCGGCGTGGCAGGAGGTCGTTCGTCGAGCTGGGTCATCTCCGCTCTGATGCTACCTCCCCCTCCCGCTGCCGCGGGCCGCGCCCGTCGGCGGCGGTCAGGCGGCTCCGATCGCCGTCAACGCCTGGCGGAGATCGCCGCTGCTCAACTCGCCCACGTGGACCGCGCGCACCGTGCCGCCGGCATCGACCATCACGCTCACCGGCATCCCCGCCAGCGCGTATCGCTCCGCCACGGCGCGGTCGCCGTCCAACAGCACGGTGAGCGACGAGGTTCCGGTGAGCGAACGCAGATAGCTGCGCACCGATGCCGCGTCCTCCGCCTCGTCCACCGCCAGCACCCGCAGTCGGGGATGCTCGCGCACCGCGGCGGCGAGTCGCGGCAGCTCGGCGCGGCAGGGACCGCACCAGGTGGCCCAGAAGTTGACGATCACCGGCGCGCCGACCAGCTGCGCCAGCCGGACCTGCTGCCCATCGAGGTCACGGAGGGTGAAGTCGGGAACTGCCGTCCCCGGCGCCACCGTGGCCTCGGTCGCTCGCGCCTGCTCGGCGGGCTCGTGCAGCACCACGTCGACGCGGTCCAGCAGGTCGGTGATCGTCCACGTTGCCAGCGCCTCGTACGGCGCCGCTGAGTGGCCGCCGAGCTGCAGCAGGTGGTCGAGGGGCTGGCTGAGCCCGTGGGAGAGGCGCGGATTGCCGAGCAGGGCGAAGTCGCTGTTGCCGTCGCCATCGACGACGAAGACCGCCGAATCGTGATCGAGGTGATAGGCCTCCGGCGTTCCCGAGTACCAGTCGATCGGCGCGGCCTGCGGCGGATACGCCGATTCCTGATAGCGCACCCCGAGAGCGTTCCAGAACAGCCGCACCGCCGCGGGATCGCCGGTGAGCAGCCTCCAGTCGGCGCCGGTCAGCCGGGCATAGGCGCTCAGCACCGCGGGACTGTCGCGGCCCGGGTCCATGGTCACCTCCAACAGCTGCACCCGGTCCTGCCAGCCGCGCGCCCGCAGGGTCTGCTCGAGGTCGGCGAGCAGAGCCGTGTACAGCGGACAGGTGTCGTGGCAGTGGGTGTTGAAGGAGACGAGGACGGTGAGATGGCCACGCAGCAGCTGCTGCAGCGAGGCGGTGACCCCGTTCTGGTCGGCGAGGGTGATGGCGTCGGGCGGGTGGACCACGGTGCCCCCCGCCAGCTGTAACCCAAGACTCACCGCGCCGCTGCCGGTGTAGGCGCTGAGCCTGCCACCGTCGACGACGACCAGCAGCGGAACCAGATCGCCGTCATGGAGCTGCAGCCGGAGCGCGGCGCGCAGCGTGGTGGAACCGACACCGACGCGAACCTCCTGGTAGCGTCCCGCGGGAACATGCTGCACGCCGAGATCGGCCTCGTCGGGGGCGCGGGCCAGGGGTGACGTCGTCGCCGTCAGCGTCACCGTGTTGCCCGCACCGCCGAGCTCAACGCGGTCGATGCTGGTCGCGGTGGCGCCGCGGGCGACGGCACCGACCAGGGCGACCTCGGCCCCGCCGCCGCGCGCTCGGCCGGCCAGGGTCAGGCCGGCGACCACCACCGTCGGCACCAGCGCCACCATCAGCGCCAGCAGCAGCCACCACCGCCGCCCGCGCCGCCCCAGCGGGGGCCGCGGCGGTGACTCGGCCGACCCTGGCATCGCGCTCACGCGCGGCCACGATACCCGGCGGCCGGCGCGGCGCCGCCGGCGCAACCGTCCGCTGACAGCCCGGCCGCAGCGGCCTCAGATGACGGCCGCCTCGGGCCGCAGGTCGCCGCGCGCGAAGCGTTGCGGGGCGTAGGGAGCCAGGTCGATCTCGGGCTCACCTCCGAGCAGCCGCTCCGCCAGCAGGTGACCCATCGCCGGCGCCTGCATGAACCCGTGTCCCGAGAACCCGCAGCAGAGCCAGAAGCCCGCCAGCTCCGGCGCCTCTCCGACGATGGCCTGATTGTCGGGCGACACCTCGTACAACCCCGCCCAGCCGGTGCGGATGGTGGCGCGCTCCAGCACCGGCAGGCGCCAGGTCGCGTGCTCGATCAGGTGCTCGAGAAAGTCCCAGGCGACCGAGGTGTCGAAGGAAGGCGGCTCGGCGGGGTCGCTCATCCCCAGCAGCAGCCCGTCGCCCTCGGGATGGAAATAGAAGGACGTGTGGAAGTCCACCGTCATCGGCGCCGGCCGCGACAGCGAGAAGGGCTCGGTGACGAAGATGTGGCGGCGGTAGGGCTTGACCGGCACGCTGACCCCGGCCATGGCGCCGACCACCGCGGCGTAGGCGCCCGCGCAGTTCACGACAATCGAGGCAGCAACGCTCTGGCCGCGAGCGCGGACGCTGATGACCCGGCCGGCATCGCGCTCGACCGCTTCGACCGCGCAGTCCTCGACGATCCGCGCTCCCAGCCGGCGCGCCGCGGCGGCGTACCCGGTGGTCACCTCGTGAGGCCCGGCGAGACCGTCGGTGGGGCAGAAGGTGGCGGCGCGCAGATCGTCACCGCGCAGCTCGGGGACCAGCTCGAGGGCCTGGTCGGGGCTCAGCAGCCGGACCTCCTCGAGCCCGGCAGTGCGTTGCACCTCGACGTTGCGGGCGAACTGTTCGGCCTCAACGTCGGTGGTGGCGAGGAGGAGATAGCCGATCTCGCGCAGCGCCGCGGTGGCGCCGATCTCATCGGGAAAGCGGCGCAACATGGCGCGCGACATCCGGCTGACGCGGACGTTGACCTCGGTGGAGAACTGCTGCCGCACCCCGCCGGCGCCCTTTGCGGTCGACCCCTCCCCGAGGGTCGCTCGCTCGAGCAGCAAAGGGCGCATGCCGCCGCGGGCGAGGTGAAAGGCGAGGCTGCAGCCAACCACCCCGCCGCCGATGATCAGGCAGTCGGCGCCGGAGGGGAGAGCCACCGCGGCCAGGGATTACGCGGCGACGCCGTCGACGAAGACCGGCAGCGGCCGTCCGTCCAGGAAGGCGCCGAGCACCGCCAGCTGCCGTTCCACGTACTGCTGCGTCCAGCCGTGGCCGGCGTCGTCGACGACCGCCAGCTGCACCTGGGGACAGCTCGCCGCCAGCCGGCGCAGTCGGTGCACATCGGCGATGCGGTCGGCGGCGGCGGCGATCATCAGCGTCGGCTCTGTGCGGGCCGCCACGAACTCCATGTCGTGCCGGCGCAGCCCGTCTCGCAACCACTCGCGGGTGGCGCGGGGATGGGCGCGCATCTGGTTGACGAAGTTGACCTCGGCGGCATGACGGTCGACATCCGGTCCCTCGACCAGCAGCCGCTTGTAGAGGTCACTGACCACGCGCCGGCGGCTGAGCCAGTGGACGGCGGGGAACACTCCCGGCGCGGTCATCACCGCCACCTGGAGGTGGAAGCGCCGGCGCACCACCTCGGGGGCTAGCAGCGGGGTGTGGAGGATCAGCCGTCCCACCGCCGGCGGTCGCCGCCGCGCCAGAGCCAGGGCCACCGAGGCTCCCAGGCACAGGCCGCCGAGGTCGAAGCGGTGGATGCCCAGCTCGTCGAGGAGCGGTGCGATCGCCTCCGCCAGGGCATCAGCGCTGTGCACTCCGCTGAGCGCCGGGGAGGCACCGCATCCCGGAAGATCGGGAATCATCAGGGTGCGGCGCTGCGCCAGTGCCGCGAACCAGGTCTCGAAGTTCTCGGCTGAACCGAGAAACCCGTGACAGAGGACGAGGGGATCGCCGCTCCCGCCGATCAGGTAGCGCAGGCGCCGCCCGTCGAGGAGTGCGCTGCGCTCCTCGAGAATCCGCACCGCGCCGTCGCCGGGCGCACCACTTCTCTCCGCCACCATCGCTCCTGCGTCCGCCGCGACCGGCAGCGAGACCGGCACAGGGTACTCGGGACGGCTGCGTGCCGGGAAGCGCGGGCTCAGCAGGATGTGGCCACGTAGATGGAGACCGGCACCGTCGCGCTGGCGCACACCTCGTCGTCGACGCGCCACAACCCACTGTCGAAGAGAATGACCAGATCGATGTGGGTGCGGCCACCGAAGAGCACCACGTGAGTCACACCCCCGTTGCCGATGACCTCCGCGCTGAGCTGCCGGCTGGGCGACGGGTTCTGCCCCCCCCAGCCGAGAGTGATCCGAGCCGAAGCCAGGCGGTGGCGCAGCCGCTCGGTGATGGGGCACTCGGAGGCGTCGGGGCTGGTGATGCCGCAGATGCCGTAGCCGCCGGTGGCCAGAATCTTGGGAAAGATTGTCTGACCCACCGAGAGCAGGTTGGCGGTGGTTGGGACCGGGATCGGCGGCTCGGTGGGCGTGGCGATCTCGGGCGAGCGGAGCGGCGGGAGCGTGGGCGCCGTCGACGTCGGTGTGCCGCTGTCACAGGCGGACAGCAGCACCGCGGCCGCGGCCGAGCAGACCGCCGCGATCAGGCGCCTCCGCACCATCAGGTGTCGATCTGGGCCCGCTGCAGCCGGCCGCCGTAGTCCACGTAGATCGACTTCCATTCGCTGAACTGGTCCAGCGCGACCAGGCCCGCCTCGCGATGACCGTTGCCGGTGCTCTTGATGCCGCCGAACGGCAGCTGGATCTCCGCCCCGATGGTGGGGGCATTGACGTACACGATCCCGGCCTCGAGCTCGTCGATGGCGCGGAACGCGGTGCGGAGGTCGCGGGTGTAGAGCGCCAGGCTGAGCCCGTAGGTGGTGTCGTTGGCCACCGCCAGCGCGTCGTCGAGCGACTCGACCGGGATCACCGCGGTGGTCGGCCCGAAGATCTCCTCCTGGGCGATGCGCATGTCGGCCCGCACGTCGGCAAACACGGTGGGCAGGTAGAACCAACCCTGTCCGAGCTCGCCCTGGCTGGCGACCTCACCGCCGATCAGGACGCGCCCGCCCTCATCCCGCCCGATCTCGGTGTAGCCGTGGATACGGCGCAGCTGCTTCTCGTTGATCACCGGTCCCACATCGACGCCCTCGACCAGCCCGTCACCCAGGCGCAGCCGTGAGACCCGGGCCACCAGCGCATCGGTGAACTGGTCGAGCACCCTGCGCTGCACCACCAGCCGCGACGACGCGGTGCAGCGCTGCCCACTGGTCCCGAAGGCGCCCCAGAGAGCGCCGTCGACGGCGAGCTCGAGATCGGCGTCAGCCATCACCACGATGGCGTTCTTGCCGCCCAGCTCCAGCGAGCAGCGCTTCAGCAGCGGCCCGCAGATCTCGGAGATGCGACGTCCGACCGGCACGCTGCCGGTGAAGGACACCGCGGCGATGCCGGGATGGCGCACCAGCGGCTCGCCCGCCTCGGGACCGAGGCCGAAGATGATGTTGACAACCCCGGCCGGAAGCCCGGCCTCCTCGAGGATCTCCACCAGCCGCAAGGCGCACAGCGGCGTGTCCTCGGCCGGCTTGAAGACCACGGCGTTGCCCGCCAGCAGGGCGGGAAAGAGCTTCCAGGTGGGGATGGCGA
This sequence comes from Chloroflexota bacterium, assembly GCA_005880985.1. GTDB lineage: Bacteria > Chloroflexota > Dormibacteria > Aeolococcales > Aeolococcaceae > CF-134. The sequence goes on along the minus strand of VBIQ01000008.1, from coordinate 61,399 downwards.
TGGGGAAGTTCCAGGGGGTGATGATGCCGACCACGCCGAGCGGCTGCCGCATGGTCATCGCCCATTTGTCGGGAAGCTCGCTGGGGACGGTGTCGCCGAAGGGGAGGCGGCTCTGGCCGGCAATGTACTTGGCCATGTCGATGCCCTCCTGGACATCGCCGCGGGCTTCCACCAGCACCTTGCCCATCTCCCTGGTCATCAGCCGGGCCAGCTCCTCCTTGCGCTGCTCCAGCAGCAGCCCGGCCCGCAGGATGATCTCGCCGCGCCTCGGCCACGGAGTGCGCCGCCAGCCGGGCAGCGCGTCGGCCGCCGCGCGCACCGCGGCGTCGACATCGACCGCGCCGCTGCGGGGAACGACGCCAACGACCTCGGCGTGGCGCGCCGGGTTACGCGACTCGAAGGTCTGCCCGTCGGCCGCCGGCCGCCGCTCGCCCCCGATAACGTTGCCCGCCTCGACCACCGCCACCTCGGCGCTCATCCCGCCACCTCTGCCAGCGACTCCTCGATGCGTCGCAGGCCCGTCTCCAGCTCGTCGTCGGGAATGGTCAGCGGCGGCACCAGCCGGATGACGTTCTCGTCGGTGCCGCAGGCGAGCAGCAGCAGGTCGCGGCGCAGCGCCGCCGCCCGCACCGCCTCCACCACCTCGGCGTCGGGACTGCGATCGGGATGGAGGAACTCGAGACCAATCATCAGTCCGAGCCCGCGCACATCGGCAAGAGAGGGAAAGCGATCCTGCCAGCTGCGGACACGTTTCATCACCTTCGCTCCCAGGGTTGCCGCGCGCTCCCAGGTGCGCTCCCGCTCCATCGTCTCGACCACGGCGACAGCGGCGGCGCAGGCGACGGCGTTGCCGCCGAAGGTGCTGCCGTGCTCGCCGGGTTGCCAGGCGCGCATCACCTCCCCGCGAGCCACCATGGCACCGATGGGCAGCCCGTTCCCCATCGCCTTGGCCACGCACATGATGTCCGGCCGCACCCCGCTGTGGTCGACCGCGAACATCCGCCCGGTGCGGGCGAAGCCGCTCTGCACCTCGTCCACGATCAGCAGCATGCCGTGCGCGTCGCAGATCCGGCGCAACGCGGGCAGGAAGACCGCGGGTGGCACGACATAGCCGCCCTCGCCCAGCACCGGCTCGACAACGATGGCGGCGACGTCCTGGGGGGCCACCACCGTCGCCAGCAGACGCTCGATCTCGTCACCCTCGGCGACGCCGCAGCGTCCCTGCCCATCAGGAGGGCACTCGCGCAGGCAGTAGGGATAGGCGACGTGGTGCACACCGGGGAGCATCGGGCCCATGCCCGCGTGGTATTTGGCCTTGCTCGCGGTCAGGGTGAGAGCGCCGTAGGTGCGCCCGTGGAAAGCGCCGCGAAAGGCGAGGACATCGCTGCGGCCGGTGGCCCGGCGGGCCAGTTTGAGCGCCGCCTCGACAGCCTCGGCGCCGCTGTTGCAGAGAAAGGCCTGGTCGAGCCCGTCGGGTGCGACTCGGACCAGCGCCTCGGCGGCGGTGATGGCGGGCGGGCTCAGCGCGGTGACCGACGCGTGCCAGACGCGGTCGAGCTGGGCGTGGACGGCCGCGGTCACCGCCGGGTGCCGGTGGCCGAGGTTGACCACCGCGATGCCGCTGCCGAAGTCGAGCACGTCGCGACCGTCGGCGGTGTGGAGATGGGCGCCCTCCGCGCTCTCGACCACCAGGTCGGAGTAGCGGCTGTAGGCGGCCGAGACCACGGCGGCGTCGCGCTGACGCCACTGCTGGGCGGCGTCGCCGCCACGGGAAGGCCACTTCACCTCCCCGCGCCACCAGCGGTGGCGCGCCCCTGCTCCCCACCCACGCCCGCCACAGTACCGCCCAACCGCTCAGCGCCGCCGATCCGCCCCAGGCTGAGGAAGCCGGCGAACATCACCGCCATGCCGGCCGCCTCGTACGCCCCGAGTGTCGAGAGCGAACCGCCCACCGTCTTGGCGGCGCTGAAGCCGCCGGCGATCAGCAGTGCTCCGACAGTGAGCAGGACATTGCAGACCACCCGGTCCAACCCCGCCCGCTCGCGGTAGAAGCGCCACCCGGACCAGGCCGACCCGCCGACCAGAACCGCGGTGCCGGCGATGTTGAAGACCACGGCGGCGAGGTAGATCGGGTTGCCATGCCCGGCCGCGGCACCACCCAGGACGCCGTCGGCGGTGCTGAGCCGCCCAGGGTCGACGGGGACGATCGCGGCGTCGATCGCGACCACGGCGGTCAGCAGCAGGAGGATGACCAGGCAGACGCGCGCGACGCGCGAGGGTGCCAGCAGGAGCACGGTGCCCAGGGCGAGATAGATGACGCCGAGCACGCCGCCCAGAAGGTAGAACGCTCGGAAGAGCGGGACCGAGAAGCCACGGGCCTGTCCGGCGGCCTGCACCGCCGCCGCCGCGGCGAAGATCAGCAGACCCGTCGCCCAGGCGGCGAAGGCCGGTCGACCGGTGCGACGCCAGCGGCCGGCGACGACGAAGCCGAAGCAGAGGGCGAGGACGGCGGCGAGAGCGGCAGGGACCATGGGAAGTAGAGGCTGGCCAGACCCTGCGCAAGCAAGGTGCGACCGGCCACCTCCGGGATGGTAGCAACGGCTCGTTTGGGCCGCTGGTTGCGCTGGGCCGGTACAAAGATCACCCTGTCGCGCGATTGACAATCGCTCCGGCGGGGAGTAGACAGGCCGGCAGCGTTCGAGGGGGGCTCACGTTTCCCCTGGCTCATCACCAGCTTGCGTCCCGGCCCCTGGGGCCGGACCCGACCTCAGGAGGAGCGATGCATACCAAGTCACGGTTGATCCCCATCCTCGGCGCGGTAGCGCTGGCCCTGGTGGCGGCCTGCGGCACCAGCTCGACCGGCGGCGGCACAACCTCGGGCGGCGGTGGGTTGGCCGGCTGCACCGGCTCGGTCACCGTTGCCAGTGACCTGCCCACCAGCGGTGGCGACGCCGCCATCGGAGGCGGCACCGAGAACGGCGTCAGGGCAGCCGTCCTGAAGGCCCAGCAGGAGAAGCTGCTCGGCGGCTGCACCATCAACTACATCCCCAAGAACGACGCCTCGGTCGCCAAGGGCGAGCACGACCCGGCGCTGGGCGCGCAGAACATGATCGCGCTGACCACCAACCCGGCGGTGGTGGGAGTGGTCGGGCCCTTCAACTCGTCGGTGGCCATCGCCGAGATGCCCATTGCCAACCGGGCCGGGATGCTCCTGCTCAGCCCCGCCAACACCAACCCCGGCCTGACCATCGCGGGCAGCCGACCCGACGTCGACACCAACTCACTGCGCCCGACAGGCAAGGTCACCTACTACCGCATCATCTGGAACGACATCGCCCAGGGCGCCGACGACGCCCAGATCTCCTACAAGGAGCTGAACGCCAGAAAGGCCTACATCATCGATGACCAGGAGGCCTACGGGAAGGGCCTGGCGGACTTCTTCGAGAAGTACTTCAAGCAGGACGGCGGCACCGTGCTCAAGCACGTCGCGCTTCCCGGCACCACCAAGGACTTCAAGGCGCAGCTGACGGAGGCCAAGGGCCTCGGCGCAGACCTGCTCTTCTTCGGCGGAGTCGCCGCCAACGGCTCCGGGATCATCTACTGCCAGATGAAGGACGTCGGCCTGACCGCCAAGTACATGAGCGGTGACGGCACGGTCGACCCGCAGTTCTTCAAGGACTGCGCAGGCACCAACGGCGACGGTGCCTACGCGACCAGCGCGCCCGATGCCACCAAGACGAGCGCCGGCGCCGGCTTCACTCCGCTCTACGACGCGTCCTTCGCCGACAGCAGCCGTGTCGTCTACTCGCCATACGGCTACGACGCCATGCGGATCGTGCTCAACGCTGTGAAGGCCGTCCTCGTCGACAACGGCGGCAAGGTCCCCACCGACTCTGCGTCCTTCCGCTCGAAGGTGATTGCCAAGGTGGCGGCCACCAAGTACGACGGGTTCGTCGGGCACATCGAGTTCGACCAGAACGGCGACACCACCAACCACGCCTTCGGGCTCTATTCGTCCAAGGGCGGGCAGTGGACCCAGTCGGAGGTCGTCCAGGCACCGCCGGTCTAGACGGCGCCATCTCCAGGGGAGCACCCGCGGTGCTCCCCTGATGACAGAACATTGGGGGCGGCCCGGTCGGTGACCGGGCCGCCTCTTCGTAGACCCACTGCCTGGGGAGTGACCGTTGGCGCAGAAAACGACTGACGCGGCCGCCGTCCTCCCGCCGGGGCGTCAGCCGCGCCTTGACGCGCTGCGCCTCCGCCTGCTGCCGCAGCTCACGGCTCGCGCCTTTCCCATCATCCTCGTCACCGCCCTGGTGGGCATGTTCCTGCGCATCGCCACCACCAGCGGCGGTGAGATCGCGGGCGAGCAGCTGAAGAACGGCCTGCAGATCGGCGCCATCTATGCCCTGATCGCTCTGGGCTACACCATGGTCTACGGCATCATCGAGCTGATCAACTTCGCCCATGGCGACGTCTTCACCCTCAGCGCCTTCTACGCCATCCTTTTCGGACAGCTGTTCGGGTTTTTCGGCCTCAACGTGACCACCCTGGCACCCAGCAGCGCCGGTGGCCTGATCGCCTGCCTGCTGCTGCTCTTCCCCATCACCATGCTCGCCGCCGGGATCACCGGCGTGCTGATAGAGCGCGTCGCCTATCGCCGCCTGCGCCAGTCGCCGCGACTGGCCCCGCTGATCACCGCCGTCGGCGTCTCCTTCCTGCTCGAGGGGGTGATGTTCGCCAAGTTCGGCGCCGCCAACTACCCTGCGCGCAAGGACGGCTGGGTGCACGGCACCGCCTTCACCGCCGGTGGCGTCCCGGTGAGGTGGAACGATGTCCTGGTCCTGAGCACCGCGCTCGGCCTGATGTTCGCGCTGCAGGCATTTGTGCGCGGCAGCCGTCTGGGCAAGGCGATGCGCGCCACCGCCCAGGATCGCGACGCCGCCCTGCTCAGCGGCATCAACATCAACCGCACCATCGCCGCCACCTTCTTCATCGGCTCGGCGCTGGCCGGCGCGGGAGCGCTCGTCTACAGCATCTACTACAACTCGGTGCAGTGGAACCTCGGCTTCCGCTACGGCATCATCGCCTTCACTGCCGCAGTGCTCGGTGGCATCGGCAACATTGTCGGGGCTGGGCTGGGCGGCTTTCTCATCGGGGTCATCTCCGTCTTCGGCTCGCAGCTGCTCGGAGGCGAGTGGGAGAACTCCATCGTCTTCGCCATGCTCATCATCGTCCTCACCTTCCGCCCGGTGGGGTTGCTCGGCATGCGGGTGCCTGACCGTGCTTGAAACGCCGGTATCTCCCATCCCGGCTGACAGCGTCGACCTTCCCGCCACCGCGGGGCAGACCAGAGAGGTCGAGTCCTCGGCCATCTTCTGGCTGCTCGCCGTGGGCGGCCTTCTCCTCGTCGCGATGGGGTGGTTCCTGCCGTGGTTCGTCGAGCCAACCGCGAACGGCATCGGCTTCAGTCCCCAGGATGTCGTGTCCTCCTCGCCGACCGGGGTGGGCACGGTGTTGGTGTACGTGATGGGTGCCGCCATGCTGGCTCTGCTGGCAGGACTGGTGGTGGACGCGGTCGCCGTGTATGGTCACCGCGGCCGGGCGTTGCGCTACGAGGGGGCGCGCGCCGTCCTTGCCCTGACCGGGGTGGTGTGCACCTTGGCGATCTGGGTGCTCATCGGTCTCAGCCATGAGGAGCCGCTGTTCGGCGCGCTCAGCGCCAGTGCGCAGACCGACAACGCGGTGTGGATGACCCTCACCGGTTTCGCCATCTGCGCCTTCGCCTACGGGCTCCGCCCCTGGATCATCCGGCACACCTCCGTCTCGCTCGCCGGTGTCGCCTTCATCGTCGGCGGCCTGGTGCCCTACATCTTCAATCAGTCGAGTGACTTCATCAGCTGGGCCGCGGGGTCCTTGGCGATCTACACCCTGCTGGGGCTGGGCCTCAACGTGGTGGTGGGCTTCGCCGGCCTGCTCGACCTCGGCTACGCCGCCTTCTTCGCCATCGGTGCCTATACCGCCGGATCCCTGTTCGGGTCCCGGCACGGAGTCCACGAGATTCCCTTCTGGGTGATCATCTTCCTCGGCGCCGCCGTGGCCGCCTTGTTCGGCGCGATTCTCGGAGCGCCCACCCTGCGGCTCCGCGGCGACTACCTGGCCATCGTCACCCTCGGCTTCGGCGAGATCATCCCCGACGCCGCCAACAACAACCTCTTCAGCCAGACCGGTGGGCCCAACGGCATCAGCGGCATCGACCGCCCTGGCTTCGGCCACTTCGATTTCGGCACCGACTACCGCTACTACTTCTGGGCGCTGCTGATCCTGATCTCTCTGGTGATCATCTGCATGCGCAACCTGGAGCGAAGTCGCCTGGGCCGAGCCTGGGTGGCCATCCGCGAGGACGAGGTGGCCGCCTCGGCGACGGGGATCAACACCGTGTCGGGCAAGCTGCTGGCCTTCGCCATCGGCGCCTCGGTGAGCGGCTTCGCGGGCGCCTTCTACGGCGCCGAGCTCGGCATCGTGACGCCTGAGGACTTCCGCTTCGCTGTCTCGGTAACGGCGCTGACGATCGTGGTGCTGGGCGGCATCGGCAACATCACCGGTGTTGCCGTGGGAGCAATGATCGTCACCTTCCTGATCTTCTGGGTGCTCCCGCACATGACGGAGTGGTCGACGACAGTTGGCCACACCACGGGCATCACCCAGCTCTCCACCGTCCCCTATGAGCAGTACAGCTTTGTCGTTTATGGCGTCATGCTCATTCTCATCATGCTGCTCCGACCCGCAGGCCTGTTGCCCAGCCGGGCACGAAAGGTGGAGCTGCAGACCGGAATGGAATCGGAGTCCCTCGCCGCGGTGCGGGGCACCGTCTAGCACGCCGATGAGCCTGCTCGAGATCGACCACATCAGCAAACGTTTCGGCGGGCTGCTCGCCGTCAACGACGTCACCTTCGACGTGGGCGACGGCGAGATCGTCTCGATGATCGGTCCCAACGGTGCCGGCAAGACCACCGCCTTCAACTGCATCACCGGTCTCTATCCGGTCACCTCTGGCGACGTACGCTTCGACGGGGTCAGCATCGTCGGCCTACCCCCGCACCGGATCACGGCGCTGGGTATCACCCGCACCTTTCAGAACATCCGGCTCTTCTCCTTCATGACCGCAGTCGACAACGTGATGGTGGGCGAGCACAGCCGGATGCACGCCAAGGTGTGGGACGCGATCCTTCGCACGCCCAAGGCGCGCCGCGAGGAGCGCGCGGTGGAAGGGCACGCCCTGACGATCCTCAGCGGTCTGGGCCTGGAACGCTACGCCGACATGTACGCACGCAACCTGCCGTATGGCTTCCAGCGCCGCCTGGAGATCGCCCGCGCCCTGGCCAGCGGCCCCCGTCTGCTGCTTCTCGACGAGCCCGCCGCGGGGCTCAATCCCCAGGAGAAGAACGAGCTGATGGGCGTCATCTCCCACCTGCGCGACGAGGGACTGACCATCTTCCTCATCGAGCACGACATGCGCGTGGTGATGGAGATCAGCGACCGCATCGTGGTCCTCGACTACGGCGAGAAGATCGCCGAGGGCTCACCCGCCGAGGTGCGCAACAATCCCCGAGTGATCGAGGCCTACCTGGGCAGTGGCGCCACCACCCAGATGCACACGGCGAGAAGCACTCCCCTCCGACCAGCCAACCCTGCCGACGACGAGGGCGAGCGACCGGCGTGAGCGCGCAGCCCCTTCCCGTCGAGCCCGAGTCTCCGCCCGAGCCGGCGGTCGAACCGCTGCTCGAGCTGCGCGGCATCGACGTGTATTACGGACGGGTGCAGGCGCTGCGCGGAATCTCCCTCTACGTCGGCAAGGGCGAGATCGTCGCGCTGATCGGCAGCAACGGCGCCGGCAAGACGACAACTCTGCGCACCATCAGCGGGCTGGTGCGGCCCGCCCGTGGCGAGGTGCGGTTCGAGGATGCCCCCATCCACCAGCTCGGTGCCGAGCAGATCGCGCGCCTCGGCATCGGCCACGCCCCCGAGGGCCGGCGGCTCTTCAGCCGCATGACCGTGCGCGAGAACCTGGAGATGGGCGCCTTCTCGCGCCGGGACACGCGCCGGCTGCGCGAGGACTACGAGCGCGTCTACACGCTCTTCCCGCGCCTGCGCGAGCGCCGTGGCCAGCTCGCCGGCAGCCTCTCGGGTGGCGAGCAGCAGATGGTGGCCATCGGCCGAGCGATGATGGGTCACCCCCGGCTGATGCTCCTGGACGAGCCCTCGCTCGGTCTGTCACCCATCCTGGTGGAGGCCATCTACCAGGTCATCCGCGAGATCAACGCCGACGGCACCACGGTGCTGCTCATCGAGCAGAATGCGTTGATGGCGCTGAACACGGCGCGGCGAGCCTACGTGATGGAGACGGGGAGCATCGCCACCTCGGGACCGGCGTCCGAGCTGCTCGACTCGCCCGAGGTGCAGCGCGCCTACCTGGGGATGTAGCGGGTGACGCGCGCCGGCTCCAGCGGTTCGGGACGCGGACGCGGCGCCTCCGGCGGCAGCGCCGGGTCGCGAGGCAAGTCGGCGACGACGCGGCGCACCCCCGCCAAGGCGCGTCCCCGCTCCGCGGCGCAGCAGTCTGCGCGCGCGAGCGGCCTCGGCGGCCTCCTTCGCACCCCCGGGGTGGTGTTCGGGCAGATCTCCGGCATCGACGGCCCGGCCAAGAGCCTGGACCGGCTGGCGATGTCGGCCGAGCGAGCGCTCGACTACGTCGACCGCATCGACGACGAGGTGGGCATCGAGAACCTCGCCCGCGTCGCTCTGCGCCTGGAGGCGGTCGCCGACGCGCTCGAAGGACGCGGCCACGCCAAGCAGGGAGCGGTGCGCATGCTCGACACCCTGTCCGACATGCATCGCTCGCTGCTGCAGGTGGAGGCGCTGATCATCGACCTGCACGAGCGCGTCGCCCTCACCACGGCGCTGGTTCGCAACCCGCTGCGCCGCCGCCGTCGGGGAGACCAGACCGGCAGCTGAAGCGGTGCTGGTCAGGTGCCGGTGCCGAGCTCAGATGTCCTCGCGGCTGCCGTGGCGCCCGTGGCCGGCGACGAAGCGGCGGACGCCGCGCTCGGTCTCGCCGGAGGCGAGCACCTCCAGGCCGCGGCGGGTCTCGTTGCCCAGCGCCTCGGCCAGCGGGAGTCCCCATTGCTCGTACGACGACAGCCGGTCGGAGCGCAGGCACACCTGCGGCAGCTGCGCCAGCTCATGGGCGAGCTCGACCGCGTGCTCGAGCGCGTGGCCGGTCGGCACCAGGCGGTTGGCCAGGCCCATCCGCAGCGCCTCGTCCCCGGACACTCCCCGCCCGGTGAGGATGAGGTCGAGCGCGTGGCTGTGCCCGATGAGCCGCGGCAGGCGCACCGTGCCGGCGTCCATCAGCGGCACGCCCCAGCGGCGGCAGAAGACCCCGAACACCGCGTCCTCGCCGGCGACGCGCAGATCGCACCACAGCGCCAGCTCCAGACCACCGGCCACCGCGTGCCCCTCGACGGCGGCGACGACGGGTTTGTCGAGCAGCATCCGCGCCAACCCCAGCGGCGCATCACCGTCCGCCGCGGCGCGGGGACGGCGCCCCTCGTCGAGGATGGCGCCGAGGTCGGCGCCGGCGCAGAAGGTCCCGCCGGTGCCGGTGAGCACCGCCACCGACTGCCGGTCATCGCCGTCGAAGTCACGGAAAGCCCGGGCCAGCGCCGCCGCGGTGGGGCCGTCGACGGCGTTGCGGACCTCGGGACGTTCGATGCTGACGATGGTGACCGGTCCGTCGACACGCACACCCACGCTCACGGCGGCGAGGGTAGCGATTCGTCGCGCTCAGCCGCTGGACACCCCGCTGCTCGAGGTGACGGCGAGGTCCTCCGGAGTGCGCGCCTTGTCGGTCTTGACCCGCGCGTCCGGTACCGGGTAGGAGCCGAGGACGAAGAAGAGCACCGCGGCGTGCTGCGCCTCGACGGGAGCGATGCTCAGGGAGACGCTGAGGGCGTTCCGGTCGGTGAGCGTGCTGGCGTTCCGGGTGTAGGTCTCGTAGGCGGCCTGCTCGAGGTCGAGCGCCAGCCGGGCCACGTCGGCCACCGTCTTGACCGCCTGCAACCGCTTCCGCACCGACGCCATCAGCGCCGGGTCCGGCTCGGTCTGTGGCCGCTCACCCCCCTGGGTGAGAATGGCGTTGAAGGCGTCACCGTGCTGCTGATGCTGCGACCTGACGGTGGTCGCAAAGGTGGAGATGGCCGGCGGTATCGGCCCCAGCGCGCCTGACGCCGCTGCCCGCAACGCCAGGTCGTAGGTGGTGACGGCAAGGACCTCGATGCTGGCGTTGGTCCTCACCTGCGCGAGGTCGCTGCGCGCCGACGAGCTGGGGCTGGTCGTGCTGCCACCCCCGTTGCACCCGGACACCAGAAGACCGCCGCCGAGAGCTCCGGCGGTGACCACCCCTCCGCGGAGGAAGTTGCGGCGGGTGGTCGACAGGCGATTGGCGGCCTGTGCTCTCGCTAGCTTGTCACGAGCGGCCTCACCGAGCGCGGCCACCGTCTCGTGGAAGCGCGGCAGAGATTCGCGGTGCATCTGGTCGAGTTCTCGCGCCATGGCGAGCAGCTCGCGCTCGGAGATCTCCATCCGCGTGGCCTTCATGACGTGGCGGCCGCACCGCTGGTGCTGCGGCTGCTGGTGGCCACCGCGCCCTCGCCGGCAGGACGGGCCTGATCGGTCTTCAGGAAGGCGTCGGGAAACGCCGCCGAGCCCGCGGTCGCCGGGAGGGTGGCGATGTCGGGTGGGATGGCGATCGACTGGGTGGCGCCCGCCGCCACCAGCGCGCCCGTCGCTCTCAGCACCGCCACGTGCTGGGCTTCGACCGGAGCGATGCTCGCCAGCAACGCTGCGGATCGCCGGTCGCTGACTTGTGTCGCGAACTTCACGCAGGTCGCCGCCGCGGCACTCTCCAGCTCGATGGCAAGGTTGAACACGTCTCCCGGTCCGCCGATCTTTCCCAGCGCCGGCTCGACCAGCTGGTCGAGCAGCGCCTTGTCCGGCTGTGACTGGGGTTGACCGCCGAGCGCCCGCAGCGCGCTGTTGAGGGCATCGCGGTGGTCGCCGTGCTGCTGCCTGGTGATGGTGACGAAGGTGGCGACGAGCGGGATGGAGGCACCGGTGGTGGCCGGCGGCAGCGTCGCGACCTGGCTGTAGGCCGCGATCACCAGGTTCTCGATCGAGGCCGCGGTCTGCAGCATCTCGACATCGGAGGCGGTGTCGGCGAAGGCGGTCGGCCCGAGGCGAGAGAGCCAGCCGCCGGCCAGCAGCGCGCCGAGCCCGCCGGCGCCGGCGAGGGCGCCGCGAAGCAGCGCGCGGCGGCCGGAGACGGCTGCGGCATCGTTCCCCAGAACATCGTCGATGGCCATCGAAGCCTCCGCCGCAGCCGGCGTGGAGGCCGGCGTGTCAGAAGTTGTTAATCGCGCTCCGCAGACCCTAGCGGTAGGGCACACTGCGAACATATGCTCGGCCGCTGGAGAAGGCCGGTCCCCCAAGCCCTGCGGGTGCTGATCGCCGATGACACATCGGCGATCCGGGCTCTGTATCGGGCCATCTTCGAGGTATCCCGCGGCTTCGAGGTCGTCGGCGAGGCGGGCGACGGCGACGAGGCGGTGGCGGTCGCCATCGCCCAGCGACCGGACGTGGTGCTGATGGACGTGGAGATGCCCCGCATGGACGGACTCCTGGCGATGTCGCTGATCCGCCGCCGCTTTCCCGCCACCAAGTTCGTGGTGATCTCCGGCCTCGAGCCCGCCGCCGTCGGGCCCACCGCGTCGCGGTACGGCGCCGACGCCTACTTCCAGAAGGGCGGGGTCAAGCCGTCGGAGCTGGTCGAAGCCGTCGGCCGGGTCTGCGGACGGAGATCGGCGCCGCTGCACCCGCTCGGCGCCGTATAGAGGCCGAAGCGTCGCGGCGGGGGGCGGATTCCTCGGCGCCCTCAGTCGGTGATGGCGCGCGCATACTCCTCGCGGAAGCGGGCGCGAGCGCGGAAGAGCAGCGTCTCCACCGCCGATGCCGAGATCCCCATGCGCTCCGCGATCGACCGGTAGTCGTAGCCCTCGATCTCGCGGAGTATCAGCACCCGGCGATGCCGCGGGCGCAACCGGTCCAGCACCGCGGCGACGAAGCGCACGTCCTCGCGCTGCTCGACCTGGCGCTCGGTGTCGATGATGCCGCTGCCGACGAGCCGGCTCTCGAGTGCGCTGTCGATCGACTGCGCGGGACATCGCCGGAGCGCGCGGAGGTGGTCGATGGAGAGATTGACGCCGATGCGCATCACCCAGGCGCGGAAACGCATGTCGCCGCTGGTTCCGATGCGCTGCGCGGCGCGCAGGAAGGTCTCCTGGGTGAGCTCCTCGGCCACCGCCTCGTTGCCGCAGAGCTGAGTCAGGCGCCGGTGCACCGCGGTGCGGTGACGGCGGTACAGCTCCTCGAAGGCAGAGACATCACCGGAGCGGAACCGGTCGACCAGAACCTGCTCGTCGTCGGCAACGACCCGGTTGGGAAGTTGCGTCCGGTCGTCGCCCGAATCAACCTGGATCGAAGGCATGCGCACGCCTCGTGACGAATCGGTGACCGGCGCAAGAAATCTTGCGGTTTGCACCGATGACGTCCGGGAGACGCGCAGTTAAACGTTGTCGGGTTTTGGTTCAGGTCTGTGAAGCCGGGCCGATCATCGCCCGGCACTCACCCCGAGAGCCGCCGCCGCCACCAGCACGAAGGTGCCGTACTCGATCACCAGATGGCGGCGCAGCTCCGAGGTGGCGGCATGGCCACAGAGACCGCGCAGGCCGTACCAGAGAACCAGCAGCGCCGCCGCCCCGGCCGTCTGGGCGCGGGCACCGGCGCCGGCGGCGAGTGCCGCCGGGACCATCACCGCCGACATCGCCGACACCGCCGGCAGCGCCCGGCGGCGGGTCGCGCCATCGCCACGCACCGCGTCCCAGCCGGCCAGCAGCGCCACCGCCGTCACCAGCGCGACCCGGGCGCCGAGGGGCGTCGCGGGCGCCATCGCAACCAGCAGGACGGCGGCAACCGCTCCGATGCCGGTGAGCTCGCGGGCCAGCCGCACGACGCGGTGACGCGGGTCGCCGGCGCGAACCGCGCCGAGATGGGGAGCCGCGGCGAGGACCGCGGCGGCGATCGCCACGGCCGCGGCTCCGACCGATCGGTTGTCGCCGGCTCCCAGCACCGACACCAGGGCGAGGAGCACCGCCAGGGCGAGAGCGGTGGCGCCGCTGTGGCGGAGGGCGAGCGCGAGGACCGCCCCGAGCGCCACCGTGCAGGCCATGGTGGCGGGTGGACCCACCGCCTCGGGACGCGCCAGCACCGCGACGGCGGCGACGGCAACGCCGATGAGGCCCGCCGGCACGGTCGCCGGCGCAGCGAACGCTCCGCTCGCCGGCGCGCCGGCACCGACGCCGAGGGCCGTTCTCGCCTGATGAGCCAGATAGGCGGGGCCTCGGAGCGAGCCGGCGACGGCGGTCTCGCCGGTTCGGTCGCCGTCCCGCCTCTGCCCCGCCCGCGGCCGAATGGCTGTTCGGTTATCCACGTCACCCTGTGGAAGCTGGGGGAAACCCCTCACGTCCCCGCCCGGCCATAGCGGTCCTCGAGCCGGACGACGTCGTCGATCTCGGGCGATGACACCTCCAGCAGGTCGACGTCGGCGGCGCCGATGAAGCGGTGCCGCCTCCCCGGCCGGATGCGGGCGCTCATCCCCGGTTCGAGCCGGTGGGTGCGCAGCTCACCGTCGTCGTCTTCCAGGACCAGGTCCAGCAGGCCCTGCAGCACCAGCACCGTCTCATCCTTCTGCACGTGGTACTGCAGGCTGAGCTGGTGGCCCTGATCGACGTGGATGATCTTGCCCAGGTAGCGATCGGTGATCGCCCAGCGCAGCTCGTAACCCCACGGCTTCTCGACCCGACCGGCCCCCGGCTGCTGGATCACGCCGGGGATGGTCGTGCCACTCAATGCGACGCCCCCGCCGCGGCGGTCGCCTCGACGCCGAGGTGCTGTTCGAGCGCGCCGAGCAGCTCGTCCACCCGCCGCGAGGTCGGAGCCTCGCTGTAGACGCGCATCAGCGGCTCGGTGCCGCTGAACCGGACCAGCGCCCACGAGCCGTCGTCGAGGTAGAACTTGAACCCGTCGTCATCCCGAGTGCGCACCACCCCGCTGCCGGCGAGCCGGTCCGGCGGTGATGCCGACACCCGGCGGTACATCTCGTCCTTGCGCTGCGCGTACCCGTCCCGGGGCAGGCGGATGTCGTGGCGCGCGTAGGCATGCGGTCCAACCAGCTCGAAGAGGTGGGCAAGGATGCGTGAGAGCGGCATGCCGTACTCCACGATCATCTCGGCAACGAAGAGGCCGGCGAGCACGCCATCGCGCTCAGGCAGATGGCCGCGGAATCCGAAGCCGCCCGACTCCTCGCCGCCCAGCAGCGCGTCGGTCTCGGTCATCTTCGGCCCGATGTATTTGAATCCCACCTGCAGCTCGTACACGGGCACATCGAAGATCTCGCCGAGACGGTCGATCATCTGCGACGAGGTCAGCGAGCGCACCAGCGCGCCACGCATCCCCCGTTTCTCGAGGAAATACATGGCCAGCAGGGCCATCACTTCGAGCTGGTTCACGAACCGCCCCGACTCGTCGACGATGCCGACCCGGTCGGCGTCGCCATCGTTGGCGATACCGAGGTCGTAGCCCCCGTGAGCCATCATGGCCATCGCCTCGGGCATGTACTGGGCGATCGGTTCGGGATGCAGGCCACCGAAACCGGGATTGCGGTCGGCGTGCAGCTCGGCGACGACGGTGCGACCGCCCTCCAGCAACCGGCGCACGAAGCCGGCGCCGGAGCCGTGCATGGCCTCGTGCAGGATGTGGAGGCCGGCGGCGCGGAGGCGCTGCAGGTCGACCATGCGGGCGATCTGCGCCTCGTAGTCGGGCAGCGGATCGACCATCTCCACCCGTCCCGACTCCAGCGCGTCCTCGAAGGGCATGGCCTGCACGCCCTCGCGCTCGGCCCGTTCGGTCAGCCGCTCCAGCTCGGCCACCACCGCGGGGGAGGCGGAGCCTCCGTAGTCGGGCTTGTACTTGAGGCCGTTGAACTCCGGCGGGTTATGGCTGGCTGTGACTACAACGCCACCACCGGCCCCGCGCGCCACCAGCGTCCAGGAGGTGACCTGGGTGGGAGCGGGCCCGTCGAGGAGAAGCACGTTGCGCGAGTTGGCGGCCAGCACGCGGGCGACCTCCTGGGCGAAGAGCTCGGCGCAGTAGCGGGTGTCGTGGCCGACGACCACCGGGCGGGGATCGTCGCGCAGGTACCAGGCCACCGCCTGAGCCACATAGCGGACGTTCTCGTAGGTGAAATCGTCCGCCACCACGCCGCGCCAGCCGTCGGTACCGAACCTGATCGGCGTTGCCGTCACGGCCGGCCATTGTACGCGTGCCCTCCTCGCCATCCCCTTGGCGGCTGTGCCCGCGACGTCCCGAGCACCGCGGGCCACGGCACGGCGTGGTATGCATACTGCCGGTGCCGGGCGCATGCGGCGCCGGAGCAGGATGGAGAGGTTGATGCACCGACCGTCCCGAACCGGTCCCTGTCGGGTCGCTGGGGCGATCGCCCTCGGCCTCTGGGCGACGGCGTGCGGTTCGAGCACCACCCTCTCGGAGGCGCCCTCCTCGACGCCGGTCGCCGCCGAGCGCGTCGACGTGAAGCAGACCGGCAGCGCGGCCGCGAGCATCGTCGCGGGCAGCGCCACCTTCCAGCTCGACGAGGCACACCTGCTGGTGGTCCGGGCGCGGGTCCACTCGGTCGCCGCCGGGGCACAGACGGTCAGCCTGCGAGCCTCGCTGTACGACGCCGCCCACAAGCTCATCGGCGACGCCACCGGCAGCGCGGTCAACGTCGCGGCCGGGTCCACCACCGACGTCCAGCTCAACGGGCCGGCGCCGCACGGCACCATCGCCGCGGCCACCTTCGAGGTCAACGCCGTTCCCGCCCCGGCCGGCTGATCCGTCGTGCCCAGCGCGCCACGCCCTGCCGAACCGATCGCCGGCGTCGATGTCGGCGGCACCAAGATCCAGGTGGTGGTCACCGATCGGCGGTTCCGCGTGCTCGCCCAGTCCCGCGGACCGACGCCGGCGACGGGTGGTCCGGAGGCGGTCGCCGCCGCCATCGTCCCGCTGATCACCGAAGCCACCGGGCAGGTCGCCGACGGCCGCCTGGCGGCGATCGGCATCGGGGCCCCCGGGTCGGTGGATCGCCTTCGCGGGGTGGTGTCGCGGAGCCCCAACCTGGCCGGGTGGATCGATCCCTTTCCCCTCGGACCCGCGCTCGAGAAGGCGACCGGCGCGCCGGTCGTCGTCGACAACGACGTTCGCATCGGCACCCTCGGCGAGCACCGGCTCGGGGCGGGACGTCCCTATCGGGACGTGCTGGGAGTGTGGTTCGGCACCGGGGTCGGCGGCGCCGTCATCCTCGGCGGCGAGCTGCGCCGCGGACGCGCGGGTGCGGCGGGTGAGATCGGCCATGTCTGCGTGAGGATCGGCGGCCGCCGATGTGGCTGCGGCCGGCGCGGCTGTCTGGAAGCCTATGCGGGACGCGCGTCGATGGAACGGCGGGCGCGCAAGCTGGAGGCGCGGGGGCGCCGCACCCAGCTGTTCGCGATCATGGAGAAGCAGGGGCGGCGGACGCTGACCAGCGGCGTGATCGCGCGCGCCCTCGACATGGGCGACCAGGTGGCCCAGGCGATGATCGAGGAGGCGGTGGTCGCGGCCGGGTCGGCCATCGCCTCGGTGGTCAACGTCCTCGACGTCGAGGCGGTCGTCATCGGTGGCGGGCTCGGCACCCGCCTCGGCAGCCGCTTCGTCCGCCGGATCGCGGCGGCGATGCAGCCCCACCTCTTCGTCGACGGCAGGGACAGCGTGGCGGTGCTGCCGGCGGAGCTCGGTGACCTGGCCGGAGCACTAGGGGCGGCAACCGAGGCGGCCGAGCTGGTGTCCAGTGGCGCGCCGTCGGACTCCAGGTCGCTCTCTACAGAAGGGAATCGCGCCCCTCGAGGCGCAGCCGCTCGACCGCGTCTCTGACCTGCTGAGCGCGCGACCGGGGGACCACCAGCACCACGTCACCGGTGTCGACCACCACCAGGCCGTCGGCGCCGACCACGGCGACGGTGCGGCCGCCGCGGGAGTCGACCAGGCAGTCGCGCGAGTCGATGGTGAGCACGTCACCGGAGACCACGTTGGCGTCGCCGTCCCCCAGTCCCAACCCGAGTCGCGCCGCATACAGGTCGGACCAGGAGCCCAGGTCGGACCAGGGAAACGACGCACGCACCACGGTCAACCGTGAGGTGCGCTCCAGCACCATCGGATCGACGGCGATGGCGGTGAGTGCCGAGTACCGCCGTCTCGCCGCCTCCTCGTCCCCCGATGCACGCGCCGCCACGGTCGCCGCCACACCGTCGGCGACCTCGGCGGCGAAGGCTGCGACCTCGCGCTCGAACGCGGCCGCCGACCAGGCGAAGAGGCCTGTGTTCCAGAGGTGGGTGCCGTTCTCGACAAACCTCTGGGCCACGTCGCGCGAGGGCTTCTCGACGAATCCCGCCGCGGCGTATGCGGGAAGAGCCCGCGCGGCACCGGCCAGCTCACCACCGCCGCCGGATGGCTCGGCTGCCGGCGGTGCCCACTGGTCGGGATTGCGCTGCTCGCCGACGGCGACGTACCCCAGACCGGTGGCGGGGTGGGTGGGGACGAGCCCCACGGTCACCAGGCCATCTCCGGCGGCAGCCCAGCCCGCCGCCGCCCAGATCGCCGCCAGGTAACCGGGAGCGTCGCCGACGTGGTGGTCGGCGTGAACCGAGCAGACCAGTGCCGCCGGATCCGACCGCGCGATCCAGCGCACCGCCAGCGCCAGCGCCGGACCGGTGCCGCGTGCCTCCGGCTCGGCGATGACGTCGACCGGTGACAGCCCCTGCAGGACCTCGCGGCAGCCCTCGACCTGGCTTGCGCTGGTGACGATGTGCACCCCTGCCCCGGTGGGCAGCACCCGCTCGACCGTGGCCCGCAACAGGGTGACGCCGCCGGCGCCGAGCGGCAGCAGGTGCTTGGGAACCGCGGCGCGGCTCAGCGGCCAGAGGCGGGTGCCGCTGCCACCGGCGAGGACGACGACGTGGAGGCTCAGTCCGCGCGCTCCGCCATGCCGATGCCGGCCACGGTCATGCGGCGCCGGTGACGACGGGCTGGGTCCCCGCGTCCGCCGCCAGCTCGGCCGCCTTGATCGTGCTCTCCCACGGCAGGTCGAGATCGCTGCGACCGAAATGGCCGAAGGCCGCCACCTGGCGGTAGATCGGCCGGCGCAGCTGCAGCTCGCTGATGATGCCCACCGGCGAGAGGTCGAAGTACTCGTCGACAAGGGCGGCGATCTGCTCGCGCGCCACCCGCTCGGTGCCGAAGGTCTCGATGAGCACCGACACCGGCTTGACCACGCCGATCGCATAGGCGAGCTGGATCTCGCACTTGCCGGCCAGGCCCGCGGCCACCAGCGTCTTGGCGACATGGCGGGCGCCGTAGGCACCGGTGCGATCCACCTTGGTCGGATCCTTGCCGCTGAAGCAGCCACCGCCATGGCGGGCGTATCCCCCGTAGGTGTCGACGATGATCTTGCGGCCGGTCAGACCGGCGTCTCCCTGGGGCCCACCGACGACGAAGCGTCCGGTGGGGTTGACCAGGCGCCGGGTGTCCTTGTCGAGCCAGCCCTCGGGAATCACCGGTTCGACGACGTGTTCCTGGACGTCGGCGAAGATGTGCTCGTTGGAGGCGTCCTCGGAGTGCTGCACGCTGACCAGCACGGTGTCGACGCGCCGCGGCCGGCCCTGATCGTCGTACTCCACCGTCACCTGGGTCTTGCCGTCAGGACGCGCCCAGCGCAGGGTGCCGTCGCGCCGCTTCTCACTGAGGCGGCGGGCCAGCTGATGGGCCAGCTGGATGGGCGCGGGCATCAGCTCGGGGGTCTCGTCACAGGCGAAGCCGAACATCATTCCCTGGTCGCCGGCGCCGCCGACATCGACGCCCTGCTTGATGTCCGGCGACTGCTCGTCGATACAGACGAGAACTCCACAGGTCTCATAGTCAAAGCCGTACTTGGCGCGGGTGTAGCCGACCTCGCGAATCGTCTGGCGCACGGCGCGGGCGATGTCGACGTAGCAGTCGGTGGTGATCTCCCCGAAGACCAGGGCGGTGCCGGTGGTCAGGGCCGTCTCGCAGGCGACGCGACCGAGGGGATCCTTGCTGAGGACGGCGTCGAGGACGGCGTCCGAGATCTGGTCGGCGATCTTGTCGGGGTGACCCTCGGTCACCGACTCCGACGTGAACAGGCGTCGTGCCCGTGCGCGCATGGCAGGTCCTCCACCCCACCGGCGGCCACCCGCGACGCCCTGTGCGCCGCCGGCCCGCTCCTGTCCGGGGTGCCGCGATCCTACCAGAGGGGTTGCAACGAGTCGGCACCGCCGGGTGGTCAAGCCCACTCTGAGGGTGTACTGTTACCGCCACGTAATCACTCTCAGGCGCCGAACTACGCGCCGGACGGAGGAACTAGGCGCGTGTCGGTAGACCAGACTCTCAAGTGCCGCGAATGCGGCGTCGACTTCATCTGGACGGCTGGTGAGCAGGATTTCTACGCCTCTCGCGGGCTCTCCAACGCTCCATCGCGCTGCCCCTCGTGCCGTGCCGCCCGCAAGGCGACGAACGGCGGCGGCGGCGGCTACGGCGGTGGCGGCTACGGCGGCGGCGGCGGCTACAACAGCCGGCCCCGCGAGATGCACGAGGTGACCTGCGCCTCCTGCGGCGGGGTGGCCCGGGTGCCCTTCCTGCCCCGGGGCGACCGCCCCGTCTACTGCAGCGACTGCTTCCGCGCCGGAGTCCGATGAGCGGGGATCTCCCCGCAGGCACCTTCGGCATCGGGACTCGGGTTTCCTTCCCCTACGGGGGAAGTCGACGCGTCGGCCTCGTGGCCGACGCGTCGGTCATGCCCGACGGCAACGGCGGCACCACCGTCGCCTACCTGATCGACGTCGGCTCGCGCAAGGTGTTCGTCCAAGGGGGCGTCACCGCGGCCGGCGAGGGGCCCGCCCAGCCCTTCGACCCCGTCGCCGAGGGCGTCGCCTACGGCCGCAAGCGGCCTCGCAACGCCCGGCGGTAGCCCCGGGTAGGCCCGGCAGGCAAGCCCGCCGGGCCGTGCAGAGGGGTCCGGTTCAGGCCGGGACGGCGTCAACGATCAGGTTGACGCTGCCGTCGGCGGTGATGCAGGTCTGAAACTGCGCCACCACCCCCCCCGTCGCCGGTCCCAGCGTGCCGCTGGTGTGGTCCCAGCGCCGCTCGGCCACGATCCGCAGGGGATGGGCGTGGCCCGCGCTGTCCCACCAGGTGATGACCTCGCCGATCGGCATCGACATCAGCGGGGTGAAGACGCCGGGATTGTGGCCGACGAAGTAGGTCAGCCCGTGGATGCAGGTGTCGATCGCCGCCACCGCCCGGGTGAGGGGGCTGGCACCGCTGCAGTCGCTGTAGATCCCGACGCCGGTATGCAGCCGGCCGTCGGCGCTGACCAGGAGGTTGACCCCTGAAGGCGCCGGCGGCGGGGGCGGCGGTGGTGGGGGCGGCGCGGGTGGTGCCGCCGGCGGAGCCGGCGCCGACGCCGGCGCGGGTGGCGCGGGTGGCGGCGGCGGTGGGGCAGGCGCGGGGGCGGGGGGAGGCGGCGGCAGCGTCAGGGCGGCGCGAACCACGGTGGGGCGGTCGACCCGGTCGGGATTCTCGCCCCCAGAGAGCGAGACGGCCGCCGACGCGGGGTGGGAGACGGCACGCGCGCTGTGATGGGCCGGTACCACCGTCATCTGGGTGGCCGTCACCGCGAGCACGGCCGCGGCGCCGATCAGAACGCCCGCCGCCGCCGAGGTGCGGGTGGGACGGGCGGCGGTCGCCGCACTGCGCGACGGGGCGGTATGCCGGACGACAGGTCGGCGGTGCTCCATCGGGGCCTCCTTCCGCCGGCCCCGGGAACTCCTTCGGTAGCCCTGCCATCTCGGTGAGATCAGTGGCTTTGCGTCCCCTCCTCACGGAGGGTTTGCCGTTGTCGGGAGCCGACGGGCGCAGCCTACGGTGGTGGCACGACCACCTGGCACCCGGGTGACAGCACCGCCAACGCACCGTGACCGCCCGCGAACCCGGGCTTCCCCGCCCGATCGCAAGCGTCAAATCGCTGTGACGGCGGCCCCGACCGGCGGCCCGGTCTGGCCTGGCATGGCTCGGCGCCCGCGGTCGCCGTCGCTACTGAGGGGATCGTCACCTTCGGCTCGAACGGCACCGCGAACCTATGATGGCCACACGATGGTCTCTCGATCGCGCGGCCGCACTCCCTGGTCGCTCACGGGAGCGACCCACCCGTGACGGCGAGCGCCACCTCGCCGCCGGCGCGCTCCCGGCGTCGCATCTCCCCCATCCGCGCCACCATCGCGCTGGCGGGGCTGGGTCTGATCGTCGCCGGCCTGGTGGTGCTGCTGGGGCCGATCCTCGAGGTCTGGCAGCACGCCCGCGCCGACAGCGCCGCGCTGCAGCAGTGGAAGCACGGAGGCTCCAACGCCCTGGTCGGTGCCGCGCCCGGCAGCGAGCAGGCGAATTCCCCGTCGAACTGCGCCCCCTCGACCTCACCCAGCGACAACTACGCCCTGGTCACCTTCCCCTCACTCGGGTACAGCGGCGTCGCCGGCAACGGCGACTGGAACGTCCTGCATCAGCGCTCGATGGTCCACTACTCGGACACCGCCGCTCCCGGCCAGAAGGGCAACGTCATCATCGCCTTCCACCGCGAGCCGAACTACGAGAACGTCGACCATCTCGCGGTCAGCGACGTGGTCACCGTCCAGGACCGCAGCTGCCACACCTACACCTACCGGATCACCGACCGCTGGGTGATCCATCCCCAGGACGTCACCCAGCTGGTGCCGACAGACGGTCACGACCTGACGCTGATCACCTGCACGCCGTGGTGGCGGGATTACGACCGGATCGTCTGGAGGGCGTCGCTCGTCGCGTAGCCTCCGCGGCGGTGGTGTCTGCTGTGGCTCCAGGGCGGGGGAGACCTCATCGCTGCGGCGGCACGCGGCCGACGCCTACCGGCGTCGACTCGCTCGGCGCGGACGCGGCTGCACGCCGCGCCGCGACGGCCTCCTCCGCGACGAGGTCTCCCCCGCCTCTGCCTCCCGCGCGCAGCGCCGCCGCTGTGGACGTGACGGCTCCTGGAGCAAGGACGAGCGGCGCCGGCGGCGCGACAACCGGTGCGTCGCGCCCACCACCAAGCGGAGTAGCAGCGCCGAAGCGCCTGGCGGCGCCAGGGGACGGACCCTGCATCTGCAGGGCGGAGGGGGCACGTCGCGGAGGAGACCGTCGCGCAGGCGAGCTGAGCGAGCCGAGCGCAGCGGGCTGACGCCAAAGGCGTCAGAACCGCGGGTCTCCGCAGTGACGTGCCCCCTCCGCCCCGGAAGCGACCAGGTTCCCGACTCCCCTCAGTCGGCCCCACGAGCGGAGCCGCGATGCCTGCGCAGGTACCAGAGGCCACCGACCGCCAGCAGCACCGCGACCAGCACCAGCCCCACGTATCCGGTGTTGGTGACGACGGAGACGGCGCGGTCGAGCTGGCTGCCGAGGAGGACGCCGATGGTGGTGACGGCGCCGACCCAGACGGCCCCGCCGGCGGCGTTGGCGGCGAGGAAGCGGGGCCAGGGCATGTGGGAGATGCCGGCGAGCGGCCCGGCGAAGATGCGCAGGAAGGCGACCCAGCGCCCGAAGAAGACGGCGGCGACTCCGCCGCGCCGCTCGAAGAAGCCCTCGGCCACCGCCATGCGCCGTTCGTCGAAGAAGGCGCGCAGGACGGGCACGGTGGCCAGCCGGCGTCCGTAGTGGTGGCCGATGAGGTAGCCGATGTTGTCACCGAGCACGGCTCCACCCCACCCCGCCAGGGCCACCCCCCATGGCGACAGCTGTCCCTGGCCGGCGAGCGCCGCGGCGATCACCAGGCTGGTCTCGCCCGGGATGGGGATACCCAGCGACTCGATGCCGACGCCGAGAAAGGGGAGCAGGTAGCCGAGCCGGCCGACCAGGGTCTTGAGGGTGCCGGTGAGCAGCCCGAGAGTGACCAGGTCGGCCTGCGCGGGGAGGATCAGACGGTGCCGACCATGCGCTGGAGGCGGGCGATGCGCTCCTCGATCGGGGGATGGGTCGAGAAGAGGTTGGACATGGACACCCGGCGGCCCCCGAAGGGGTTGACGATGTACAGCGGCGCGATCGCCGGAGCCACCTGCATCGGCACCTGCTGGGTGCGTGCGGCCAGCTTGCCGAGGGCGTCCGCCAAGGCGATGGGGTCGCGCGACAGCACGGCCCCGTCGTGGTCGGCCTCGTACTCGCGAGCGCGGCTGATGGCGAACTGGATGATCGCCGCCGCCAGCGGCGCGAAGATCACCAGCAGCAGCGTGGTCAGCCACGATTCGCCGTCCTCGCCGTCCCGGCCGCCGAAGCCGCCGAAGAAGAGGGCGAACTGGCCGATCTGGGCGATCACCGAGATGCCCAGCGCGATCGTCGCCGCCACCGAGGCGGTGAGGATGTCGCGGTTGCGCACGTGGCTGAGCTCATGCGCCAGGACCCCGCGGAGCTCGCGCGCGGTCACCAGGTTGAGGATCCCGGTGGTGACGCAGACCGCGGCATGCCTGGGGTTGCGCCCGGTCGCGAAGGCGTTGGGCGAGGGGTCGTCGGTGATGTAGACCCGCGGCTTGGGCATTCCGGACCCGGCGGCGAGCTCCTCGACGATGCGGTGCAGCTCGGGCGCCTCCTCCGGGCTCACCGCCTGGGCCCGCGACGCGGCCACGGCGATCTTGTCGCTGTTCCAGTAGGAGAAGGCGTTGAAGAGGACGGCGATGATGGCGGCGATGATCAGGCCGCTGCGGTGGCCGATCGCCAGGCCGATGACCAAGAATATGGCGTCGAGCAGGCCCAGCAGGAAGGCCGTCTTCACGTTCTGCCACATGGTGCTTGCACACTCCTCTGTGCAGAGCCGCCGGGCACTCCGGCCAGGGCTGCTGCCCACCCAGGGTACCCCGAACCGGCCGCGGCCACGCGATGGAGCGAGCCGGGCCAGCGGGAAAAAATAACGGGCCTCCGCAAGGAGACCCGTCGGGTGGGGCAGATAGGACCCTCGGGCCACCGTCGGGCGGCACTTGAGGCATCTGTAACAACGCCGGCGGCGCGGTCCACGTACGGGTGGGCTGGGGCGGCCGGACGGACGCTCCCGGCCGCGGGCACCGCCACGCCGCGGTTCCGGCCCGCCTCCCCCGGGGCACGGTAGTCTGCCGCCACCCGGCCGGAGATGGCCGGGCAGTACTCCGGTCGAAGGGAGCACCGATGCCATTCGCCGAGTCCGACGGGGCCCGCATCCACTACGAACTGGCCGGTCAGGGGGAGCCGCTGCTGCTGCTCATGGGCTACGGGCTCAGCGGCGACGCCTGGACGCCGATGCTCCCGCTGCTCGCCGGCTACCGGGCGGTGATCGTCGACAACCGCGGCACCGGCGGCTCGCAGGGCGCGCTCGAGGGGCTCACCATCGACACCTTCGCCGCCGACGCCGCCGCCGTGCTCGACGCCGCCGCGATCCGGCGGGCGCACGTCCACGGCGTCTCCATGGGCGGGATGATCGCCCAGTCGCTGGTGCTGGCCCGACCCGACCTGGTCCACACCCTGGTGCTGGGATGCACCACCCCGGCACCGCTGCGTTTCATGGCCGACGACGGCGCTGCCTCGATCGAGCTCTTCCAGGCCGCGTCGCTGATGCGCACCGACCCGCAGACGGGAGTGGACCGTCTTCTCCCCCTGATCCTCAGCCCGGAGTTCCTGGCCGAGAACCCCTCGGTGCGGGACATGGCGGGGGCGCTCGTCTCCGCCGCCCCCATCGACGAGGCCGCTCCCATGCAGATGATGCGCGCCATCGCCGACCTGGCCACCGGGCGCGCCTGGGACGTTGCTGACAGGCTTGGCGAGATCAAGGTGGCCACCCTGGTGCAGCACGGCAGCGCCGACCGGCTGATCGCGGTGGAAGCCGGGCGGTACCTGGCAGACCACATCCCCGGCGCCGAGTACCAGGAGTTCGAGGGCGCCGGTCATGCCTACGGCCTCGAGCGTCCTCTCGAGGCCTTCCCCCGGATGATGCAGTTCCTGGCCGCGCATCCCCTGCCCGGATGAGCGTTCTCCGCCAGCAACGCCGCGGGCCGGTGGCGCTGCTGACCCTCAACCGGCCGGAGAGGCGCAACGCCCTTTCCCTCGAGCTGCTCGCACATCTGAAGACGGCGTTTGCCCAGGTCGCGGCCGGCGATGCCACCGTCGTGGTGGTCACCGGCGCAGACCCCGCCTTCTGCGCCGGGCTCGACCTGCACGAGCTCGCGGGCAGCACCCGCTCGCTCGAGGGCGAGGGGGTGATCTCCGCCATGCGCGCGGTGCCGCAGCCACTGATCGCGGCCGTCAACGGCGCCTGCGTCACCGGCGGGCTGGAGCTGGCGCTCAACTGCGATGTCCGCATCGCGTCCGAGCGCGCCAGCTTCGCCGACACCCACACCCGCGTCGGCGTCCATCCGGGCTGGGGGATGTCGGCGATCCTTCCACGACTGGTCGGCTCTGGATGGGCCCGGCATCTCAGCCTGACCGCCGACTACATCGACGCGACCACCGCTCTGCGCGCCGGACTGGTGACGCGGGTGGTCGCTCATGCCGAGCTGCTGGCCGCCGCCATGAGCATGGCGGCCGCGATCGCGGCCGCCGACCAACCGGTCCTCCGAGCCTACAAGCGGCTCTACGACGAGGACGGGGCCCTGCTGGCCGCGCTACGCCGGGAGCGAGCCGGCTTCGAGGAGCACCGGCGCGGTCTCGATGCCGGCGCCGTCGCCGCGCGGGTGGACGGGGTCATCGCCCACGGCCGGAGCGCGCAGCGCGGAGGGTAGTCCAGGACCGGGGTCAGACCGGGAACACGCCGTGCCACCGGGCAATGGGGTCGCGGCGCCGTGAGCGATAGATCCGCAGCCGGTTGACGAGTTCGGAGCGCAGTTCAGCCGGAGGAACCACCGCGTCGACCACCAGCTCCGACGCCAGCTTGAAGATGTCGATGTCGTCGCGGTACTCGTCCTGGAGGCGGCGCACGTAGTCGTCCCGCTGCTCCTCGGGAAGCTCGGCGATCTTGTTGTAGTAGACGGCGTTGATCGCCGCTTCGGGACCCATCACCGCGATCTGCGCCGAGGGCAGAGCCAGGGTGCAGTCGGGATCGAAGGCGGGGCCGCACATCGCATACAGGCCGGCGCCGTACGCCTTGCGCAGCACCACGCAGATCTTGGGCACCGTCGCCCGGGAGAGTGCCGAGATCATCTTGGCGCCGTGGCGGATGATCCCCTGGCGCTCCACCACGGTGCCGATCATGAAACCGGGCACGTCGGCGAGGAAGAGCAGCGGGATGTTGAAGGCGTCACAGAGCAGGATGAAGCGGGTGCACTTGTCGGCCGAGTCGACGAAGAGCACGCCGCCCTTGAAACGCGTCTGCGAGGCGATGATCCCCACCGCCCCGCCATCGATGCGGGCGAAGCCGGTGACAACCTCGCGGGCATAGAGCTTCTTGACCTCGAGGAAGCTCCCCTCGTCGATCAGTGCCCCGATCACCTCCATGGCGTCGTAGCCGCGCGCCGGCTGCTCGGGGATGACCTCATCGAGCGCTTTCGCGTCCCGGGCCACCGGTCGCGGCTCGACGTCCGGCACCGTCTCCCGCCAGTTGTTGGGCATGTACGCCATCCACTCGCGGGCCAGCTGCAGCGCGTCGTCCTCGGTCTTGACCAGCGCGTCACCGCAGCCGCTGACGGTGCAGTGCATCCGCGCCCCGCCCATCTCCTCCAAGGTCACCTTCTCCCCCACCACCGCCTCGGCCATGCGCGGTGAGCCGAGGTACATCGAGGCGTTGCCCTCGACCATCACCACCGCATCGCAGAAGGAGGGGATGTAGGCACCGCCGGCGGCGCTCGGTCCGAAGAGAAGGCAGAGCTGCGGCACCTGGCCCGAGAGCCGCACCTGGGTGTGGAAGATGCGTCCGGCGTGGCGCCGTCCGGGAAACATCGCAACCTGGTCGGTGATCCGCGCTCCGGCGCTGTCGACCAGGTAGAGCATCGGGATCTGCAGCCGCTCGGCGGTCTCCTGGATGCGGACGATCTTCTCGACCGTCCGCGCCCCCCACGATCCCGCCTTGACGGTGGAGTCGTTGGCCATCACCGCACAGGGACGGCGGTGGAGCACACCGATGCCGGTGACGACCCCATCGGCGGGGAGATCCGGCGCCTCGCTGTTGGCCATCAGCCCGTCCTCGACGAAGTCGCTCCCCGGATCGAAGAGGCGGGCGATGCGCTCGCGGGCGAAGAGTTTGCCCTGACCCGCCGCCTTCTCGTGCGCTTTGGGTGAGCCGCCGGCGCGAGCGCGCGCCAGTCGAGCCGCGACATCGGCGCGCCCATGAGCTGGAGCCGGCGTCGCGGGCTCCGCAGCCTCGGTCACGCCGGGGTCCTCGCCCCGATCGCATCCGGCTTCCAGACACCGGCGCGGTACAGCTTGCCGGGCAGCTCCAGGCCCAGGTCGCGCCCCAGCCGCTCGGCGACGGTGCAGTACGCCTCGAGGTCGACCCCCGTCGACGCCCCCATCCGCATCAGCGCCTGCAGCGCGTCCTCGCTGCACACGTTTCCGGTCGAGCGGGGAGCGAAGGGGCAGCCTCCCAACCCGCCGACCGAACCCTCGAAACGCCGCACCCCGGCCTGGTAGGCGGCCACCACGTTGGCGACTGCCATGCCACGGGTGTCGTGCACGTGGAGGGCGAGCCTGGGCCCTGCCACCACCGCGGCGGCGCGCTCGCAGAGGTCGCGCACCTGGGCGGGATCGGCGACGCCGATGGTGTCGGCGACGCCCACCTCGTCGACGCCGCGCGCGATCAGCTCGCCGCAGAGCTCGACCACGCGTTGCCGGTCGACCCGCCCCTCGAAGGGACAGCCGAAGGCAACCGACACGGCGACGTCGACGGTGACCGAGGACGCAGCTGCCAGCTCGACGATCTCGCTGACGCCGTCGAGCGACTCGGCGACGCTGCGGTTGACGTTGCGACGGTTGAAGGAGTCGGTGGCGGCGATGGTGACGAGGACGTTGCCCACCCCATGCTCCATGGCCAGCTCGAGACCGCGGCGGTTGGGGATGAGGACGCGCAGCCGGGACAGGTCGGCGCGATCCAGGGCGTTCAGCACCTCGGCGGCGTCGGCCAGCTGGGGGACCCACTTCGGTGAGACGAACGAGGTGGCCTCGACCCGCGGAACGCCGGTGGCGAGCAGGCCGCGCACCAGGCGCACCTTGACCTCCGTCGGCGCCGCGTCGGCCAGGTTCTGCAGCCCGTCACGCGGACCGACGTCGGTCCAGATCACCTCGGCCATGATCCCAGGCACCGTAGCAGAGCCCCCGGCGAGCGCGGCACGCGCTGCCGCGACATGCCGAGATGCCGCGGCACGCGGGCGGATCCGGCCTTAGACTCGCCGGCCATGGGGCCAGGCGGCAGGAGTCGGTGAGGCGGCGGTGCCCCGCTTCTCGCTCCGCGGCTATCTGCGAACCACCTTCGGCTGGGACGATCCGACCCACCACCGGCTGTGCGGCATGGACGAGGTCGGTCGCGGTTCCTTCGCCGGGCCGCTGGTGGCCGCGGCGGTCGTGCTTCCGCCGCGTTTCCGCCATCCGCTGCTTCGCGACAGCAAGCTGCTCAGCGCCCGTCAGCGCGAGACCGCGGAAGCCGCCATCCGGCGCTCCGCCGTCAGCATCGCCGTGGAGGAGATCTCGGCCGACGACATCAATGGGCGCGGCCTCGGCTGGGCCAACACGGAGATCTTCCGCCGGCTCGCCAGCGCTGTCGACGCCGACGGCTACTGCTGTGACGGGCGGCTGCGCATCGGTGGCGAACGCACGGTCCACTGCCTGGTCGACGGCGATGCCCTGGTCCCTGCGGTGGCGGCGGCATCGATCGTCGCCAAGGTGCACCGCGACGCCATCATGACCGCCTTCCATCGCGACGCCCCGGTGTACTGCTGGGACCGCAACAAGGGGTATGGCGCGCCCGAGCACCGGGCGGCGATCCGCGCCCACGGGACCCACCGGCAGCACCGTCACGTCTTCATCCGCAACCTGCTGCAGCTCGGCCTCTTCGACGACGAGGGCCTCGACTTCGAGGACGGCGCCGGCCCGGTCGCCGCGCTGGCCGGCTGAGGCGGGCTCCCCTGCCGCCTGCCTGCCATGGCCGGAGCCGTATTCTGAGAGGGTGAACACCGCGCGATCGGCGACGGGGGTCGAGATCATCGGAATTCCCACCCGCCCGGTGAGCCCCGATCAGCATCGCCGAGCTGCCCGGATGTTCGCCTCCGGCGTCACCGTCGCCGCGGCGCGGCATCGCGGCCGGCTGCACGCGATCACCGCCACCGCGTTCGCGTCGCTCTCGCTCGACCCCCCGCTGGTGCTGCTGGCGATCGCCAACCACGGGCGGCTGCTGAAGATCATCCGCGACGCCGGCCACTTCGCGGTCAGCGTGCTGGGCAGCGGCCAGCGGCAGGTGTGCGATTGGGCCGCGACCGCCGGGCGCGACGACACCGAGAACGCGACCGCGGGGATGCGTGCGGCCCGCAGCGGGGCGCCACTCATCCCGGGCGCCATCGCCTGGTTCGAGTGCCGGCTCGAGAGCCTCTCCCGGCACGGCGACCACACCCTGCTCGTCGGCCTGGTGGTCGATGCCTGGGCGGACGCGGACGGTGACCCACTGGTCTACTTCCGCAGCGGCTATCACCAGCTGGGGGCGCGGATCGCGGAGTCCACCGGCGTCCCCGAAGCGGACCACCCGCCGGGCTACCGGGTGGACGCCGCGGGTCTCGGACGATGAAGACCATCGAGATCAACGGCGTCCGTGAGGAGATCATCGAGCGCAGCGACTTCCCGGTGGAGAGGGTGCGCGCCATCCTCGGTTCGGAGGTCACCGCCGTGCTCGGCTACGGTCCGCAGGGACGCGGCCAGAGCCTCAACATGCGCGACCAGGGGCTCAACGTGGTCGTCGGGGTCCGCGCCGGGCGAAGCCAGGACCGAGCGCTCGCCGACGGCTGGGAGGAGGGCGAGAACCTGGTCAGCATCGAGGACGCCGCCGAGCAGGGAACCGTGGTCCAGTACCTGCTCAGCGATGCCGCGCAGATCGCGATGTGGCCCGAGGTTCGCAAGCGGCTGCGCAGCGGTGATGCCCTCTACTTCTCCCACGGGTTCGGCATCGTCTTCCGTGACCAGACCGGGATCATCCCTCCCGATGACGTCGACGTGATCCTGGTCGCGCCCAAGGGCTCCGGGCTCACCGTGCGCACGCATTTCCTGTCCGGGCGCGGCATCAACGCATCGTTCGCGGTTCACCAGGACCACACCGGTCGTGCCCGTGACCGCGCCTTGGCCACCGCCTTCGCCATCGGCAGCGGTCACGTCTTCGAGACGACCTTCGAGCACGAGGTCTTCAGCGATCTGTGCGGCGAGCGGTCGGTGCTGATGGGGCTGATCCAGGGAGCCTTCAAGGCTCAGTACGACGTGCTGCGGGCGCACGGCCACAGTCCCAGCGAGGCGTTCAACGAGACGGTCGAGGAGGCGCTGCAGAGCCTCTACCCGCTGGTGGGCGAGAAGGGCATGGACTGGATGTACGCGAACTGCTCGACCACCGCCCAACGAGGTGCCCTCGACTGGGCGCCGCGATTCGAGGCGGTGCTGCGGCCGGTGATCGAGGACTGCTATCAAAAGGTGCTGAGCGGCGAAGAGGCGCGCATCACGATTGCTGCCAACAGTGACCCCAACTATCGGTCCCGTCTCGAGAGTGAGCTGGGCGCCATGGCCGACCAGGAGCTGTGGCAGGCGGGCCGGGTGCTGCGCGACTTCCGGCCCGAGCGGGCCGCAGGTGAGGACGGAGACCGGTCGGGGCCGGGCTGATCCCGCGACCACCGGGCTCTCGACGCCGGGGACATCGGTCGCTTGACTGCGAACACCTGTTCGTTATACTGTCCTCATGAGCCGCCTCCCGATCGAGCTGGACCTGCCGATGGGCGACCCCGAGACCGATGAGCTGGGGGGCCGCCGGCAACGCCACCTCGCCGATCTTCCCGGCGTCGATCCGGCTGCTGCACGGCGTCTGACGACGCGCTTCGGCAGCCTGGCCGAGGTCTATGCCGCCAGCGAGGAGAGGCTCGCCGCCGCCGTCGGCGCGGTCGCGGCAGCACGGATCCGCTGGTTCCTCGACGCCCCGTTGGGCGCCCCCGCGGCCGGGCGGCGGCCAGGCTGGCGCCAGGTCGCCTGATCGGCACCAAGGCGCCCCGGGCGACGGCGACACCCTCGCCATCGGCCGGCGAATGCGAGGCGGGACGGCACTCGTAGAATCCCCCTTTCGGGACTGACCGCCGGCGCACGTCGCGCACGGTCGCCGCCAGAGGGTGGGGGCTCGCGCCGCCACGGAGGGAGACCATGTTCTCGAGGAAGAGCACCCGTCGCGCCGCCAGGTTCGGCGCCCGCCGCAGCGAGGTCGGAGACCGTGCCGCCGACGCCCTGGCCGAGCTGGCGGATCGCGCCGCCGAGATCGCGGAGCGCACTGCCGACGCGGCCCGCGAAGCCCAGCGCCAGGCGACCCCGGTGATCCGCAGCGCGGCCAGCGCGGCTGCCGAGCGTGCCGGCGAGGCGGCTCGCGAGGCGCAGCGGCAGGCAACGCCTGTTCTGCGCAGCGCCGCCACCACCGCCGCCGAGCGGGCGAGCGATGCCGCCGAGCGCGCCGCCGAAGTCCTCGCCGACACCGCCGAGCGACTCAGCCAGGCGGCCGCGGAGGAGGCGCGGCCAAAGACGCGCAAAGCACCTGGCAAGACGGGGGCCGGCGCCAAGGGCGCGTCGAAGACGCGGGCGAAGAAGCGCCGGCGCCGCTTGCGGTTTGTCTTCCTGCTCGGCGCCGGGGGCGCAGCGATCGGAGCGGTGAAGCTCTCGCCGCTGGCGCGCAAGCTCCGGGGCGAGCAGTCGCAGCCCTACCCCTACGAGCGCAACGAGCCCGCCACGTCCATCCCCATCCCGCCGCAGTCGAGCCCCGGCTCGGGTTCGGAATCGAACGACGATCAACAGAAGGCAACCGCTGCGGCAGCCGCCCAGGACGGCAACCCCGAGGGCGGGGGCGTCCTCTCCGCCGAACACTGACACTCCCGCTCGCCGAGGCCAATCGAGTCCGCGCCCAACCGGGGCAGACCGGCTGGTACGAGGTCTTCTACGCGACCGCCGCGCTTCCCGGACAGCGAGCGGTCTGGTTGCGGTGGACGCTTCACCTGCCGCGCTCCGGTCCCGGCAGCTGCGCGCTGTGGGCCTGTGCCTTCGACCGCTCGCGTCCACATTGGTTCGCCGCGAGGGCCACTCACCCCGCTGACGCGTGGCGGCCGATCGAGACCGGCGTCGAGATCGATGGCTCCGCGCTCTCCGGCGACGGCTGTCACGGGACCATCGATGACGCGGACGGACGGCACATGGACTGGCATCTGCGCTGGGAGTCTCACGCCGAAGCTGTCTCCTATTTCCCCGGTGTGCTCGAGCGCATGGCCGCCTCGGCAACGTTTCCCATCGCGGTGATACCGATGGCACAGATGCATGGCACCGTCAGCATCGACGGTGAGACGGTGTCTGCCGACGGCACGGCGGTGGAGCAGACCCATCTCTTCGGCGGCCGCCATGCAGCGCGGTGGCGCTGGCTTCACGCCCTCGGCTTCGATGGCGACAAGGACGGATACCTCACCCTGATCTGGGCTCGGCCACAGCGGCTCGGTGGAGCCGTTCCCGCCGCCTCGTCGCTGGCGCTCCGGGTCGGCGGTCGCACCCTGCGCAGCGGCGGCGCGACGGCATTTCGCGCGGTTCGCTGGCGCGACACCGGACCCGAGACGGCCCAGTTCCATGCCCGGCTGGAGGGAACCGAGGTCGAGGGCGAGGTGACCGCCCGGCGCGACTGGATCACCGGGGTCACCTATCACGATCCCGACGGCAGTCGCGTCTACTGCGCCAACACCGAGGTCGCCGACCTGCGCGTGCGCGTCGGCGGCGATGAGTTCGTCTGCACCGCTGCCTGCGGCTTCGAGCGTGGTGGCAGGGCTCCTCTCCAGGGAGTCTGGATGCCGCTCTAAGTCGACCACCGGTCGATCCGTGACGGTGGGCTACACTCGGCCGCGATGGCCAACGAGCGGGTTCCGCCACCGAGACCGCCACGAGATCGGCACCAGGGCCGCGGTGGCGACCGAGGGTTCGTGCGTGGCAACGACGACCGCCCCTTTGTGCGTCGCCCGTTCGTCCCCGCCCCGCCGGCCGAACCGGTGCACTCGCTGCGACTGCGCGACGGCGACCGCGAACTCGAGGTGAGCGGCAGCGCCGGCTTCGTGCGCCACACTCTCGACGAGCTGCCGGTGCTGCTGGCGCGTCTGCGCGCAGAGCCCGGGTCCCGACCGGCCTCGATCGCCATGCCGCCACCGCCAAGGGAGCAGCCATCGACCGGCGACGGCACGGCGGGCGGATCCGCGTCCCCCGCGAGCGCCTCGCCCGAGGGTGCCGCCGACCCGTTGGAACGCGAGGTTTTCGCGGTGCTCCGGGCGAGCAACCGTCCGATGCCCATCGCCGCCATCCGCAAGCGCCTCGGCGGACAGGTGAGCAGCCAGCAGGTCCGCAGCGTGCTGGAGCGGGCCGCCGACCGGGTGGTCGCCAGCGACTCCCGGCCCGCTGCCTACCGGGTTCGCTGACCGTCGACAACCTCGCCGCCCTCCCCTGGAGGGCGTCCCTCGACCGGCCCGGCGCCGCCGCCCTTCGTCTCGACGAGGCTGTTCTCGACAGCCGCTCGCTCGATCGTGCCGCCACGGGTGTCTGTGCCTGGCTCGAACGGCATGGAGTCGCGACCGGCGAGCGCGTGGTCCTGCTCTGCGGTAACGGTCTGGTCTTCCCCATCGTCTATTACGGGGCGCTTCGCGCCGGCGCCGTCGTGGCGCCGCTGTCGCCCTCGCTTCCCGTCGCCGAACTGATCCGCTGCGTGCGACGCCTGCGGGCGCGGCTGGTGGCCTGTGACGAGGAATGCGCCGACGCCGCGGCAGCGGCCGCCTCGGACACCGGTGCGCTCCGCCTCCTGGTCACCGAGGGCGGCGGCGGCGACCTGAGCGTCGGTGGCCTCGTCGACCACCCCGGGCGCGAGCCACGCCCCTTGCCGCCGGAACAGCCCGCCGTGATCCTGCCTACGTCGGGCTCCACCGGCACACCCAAGCACGCGGTG
This sequence comes from Chloroflexota bacterium, assembly GCA_005880985.1. Lineage (GTDB taxonomy): Bacteria > Chloroflexota > Dormibacteria > Aeolococcales > Aeolococcaceae > CF-134. The sequence goes on along the minus strand of VBIQ01000008.1, from coordinate 26,928 downwards.
CACTCCCACGCCTCGTTGCTGGGCAACGCCGCCGCGGTGGCCTTCGAGATGCTCGGCCTCCAGCAGGGCGACGTCCAGCTGGGAGCTCTGCCCCTGGCCCACTCCTTCGGGCTGAGCGCGGTGCTCAACGCGTCGCTGGTCGGAGGTGCCTCGGTGGTGCTGATGCGGCGTTTCGACGCGGTGGCGGCGCGAGCGCTGATGGAACGGGAGCGGGTGACGGTGCTCCAGGCGGTCCCCACGATGCTGTCGAGGTTGACCGCAACCCAGGGACCGCCGCCGTCCCGGCTGCGGCTCTGCGTGGTCAGCGGAGCACCGCTACCCCCGGGGCTGGCGACGCTGGTACACGAGCGCCTCTGCGCCAACCTGGTGGAACGCTACGGAATGACCGAGGTATCGCCGCTGACCATGCGTCGCGTCCCTCGCCACGGCGGGCCACCGGGAGATGTGGGTCAGCCACTGTCGGGCGTGGTGGTGCGAACCGTGGACGGCGCCGGCGAGGGGGAGCTGGAAGCGGCGGCGCCCACGATGTTCAGCGGGTACGACGGCGATGCGGAGGCGACATCCGCGGCGCTTCGAGGACGATTCCTGCGAACCGGGGACCTCGGCAGCGTCGCCGGTGACGGACGGGTGACGCTCACCGGCCGGCTGAAGGACGTGATCGTGCGCGGAGGCCACAAGGTGCCGGCGCGCCAGATCGAGCGGGTCATCGAGGCTCATCCCGACGTGGTCGAGGCCGCGGTGGTCGGCGTTCCCGACCCAGACCTGGGCGAAGAGGTGGTGGCGGTGCTGGTGTCGCCTCGCGGCGACGGCGTCATCGACGAGCTGCGCCGGCTCTGCGCGGCCCAGCTTGCGCGCTACATGCAGCCGCGACGCTGGTACGTGCTCGGTTCACTGCCTCGGACGAGCTCGGGCAAGGTGCGCAAGCAGGAGCTGCGCACGGGCCTGCGGTGATTCACCAGTCGGGCCGGCGGGGTCGGGCAGCACGGCGCTTGGCGGTCGCGCGACGCAGCAGGTCGCGCTCGTCCGCCTGGTCCGGCTCACGATGTGGCGGGCGCAGGGGCGACCTCGCAGCCTCCTGGAGATAGCGACGCGGTCCCGACCAGAGTGCCGGCGGCGCCACCACCCGGTCGGCGATGGCGTACGAGATCGACTCGTAGTTGACCCGCCAGCCACGAAAGTTCGTCCAGGCGTCGTCGGGTCCGCGTTCCATGCTCCAGCCGCTCGCCTCGAGGTGGGCGACGCCGGTGTCGAACTCCTCCCGGGTGAGCGCGATCGGGTCCTCCGGGTGGGGGTCGGCATCGAAGGGGATGCGCAGCACCGTTGCGATGTCGCGCAGCGAGGTGATGCCCTGCCGCAGCACCAGCCGCGCCTGTGAGGGCGACGACAGCGGGTTGAGGGCATGGTGGAGCGCGGCGGCGTCGAGAACCGCCAGCAGCGCGATGATCCAGGAACGGTAGGGGTGGGGAGATCGGAAGAAGACGAGGGTGGGATAGTTGGTGTGGGTCTCGGCGAGGTCGGCGGCCCACTCCTGCCAGCGCTCGTAGAACTGGCCCAGGCTGTCGACCACGTCAACAAGTTCCTGCCTCGCAAGCACCTCGGGACCCCAGGCCGGTGACCCGCCACGGGCGTCCAGCATGGTGACCAGGGTCTCGCGGCGGTTGAAGGCGCTGTAGAGCGCGGGAAGGTAGGCGATCAGCAGGGCGACGATCACCAGCCCGCTGGCGGCCGCCAGGAACACCAGCACCGTCGGTGCCGCGTCCTGAGGCACCACGAAGCCGAGCGTGAACATCGACGATCCGCTCAGCCTCATCGCCTCGGTCAGCGAGGGACCCGACCACGGCAACAGGAGCAGGCTGTATCCGACGAAGACCAGCATCATCCATGTGGCCAGCAGCGTCACCAGAAACGCGGGGCCGAGCATGGCGAGGACGCGATCGCGGCCCTCATAGCCGTCGATGCGAACCACCACCAGGTAGAACAGTCGTCGCAGTGTGATCCCCAACCACCGCGACAGGCGAGACCTTGCAGCGCGAGGAACCACCATGGTCGTCAGCACGCTGGCAGCGGTGACCAGCACGACGACGATCCCGACCAGGAAGCCCACCCAGGCGGCAGCGGTCACCCACACAGCTCCAATCGTGAACGCTCGACGGTCTCGGCGGCTCGCGCCGGCGTCAGGCGACCACCCGCGGGACCGGGAACAGCCGGCGCAGCGCGTCCGGGGCGGGGATGCCGCGCTCCTCGAGCCGGCGGAGCGTCTGCGGGCGCACTCCCGTCGGCCGGAGCCTGGTGACCGCCGCTTGCTTCGCAGATTCGGTGCCGCGGCCCATGCTGAAGATGTCCTGCATGGTGATGATGTCTCCCTCCATGCCGACGATCTCGCTGACGGAGACGACCCGCCGTGGGCCGTCCTTCAGCCTGCTCAGGTGGACCAGCACGTCGATGGCGGAGGCGATGTGCTGGCGGATGGCCCGAACTGGGAGGTCGAGACCCGCCATGAGCACCATCGTCTCGAGTCGTGCCAGGCAATCGCGCGGGCTGTTGGCATGAATGGTGGTGAGTGACCCGTCATGACCGGTGTTCATTGCCTGAAGCATGTCCAGCGCCTCGCCGGCCCGGCACTCGCCGACGATGATCCGGTCAGGCCGCATCCGCAACGAATGAACGACCAGGTCGCGGATGGAGATCCGGCCGGTGCCGTCGTCATCACCGGAGCGCGACTCGAGGGAGCAGACATGCTCCTGATGAAGCTTCAACTCTGCCGCGTCCTCGATGGTGACCACTCGCTCCTCTTCCGCGATGAAGCGTGAGAGTGCGTTGAGCAGGGTCGTCTTTCCGCTCCCCGCTCCCCCGCTGATGATCAGGTTGGCGCGGGCCAGGACGGCAACCTGGAGGTAGGCGGCCGCCTCCTCGGTGATGGACCCGAAGGCGACGAGGTCCCCGACGTCGTACCGCCGGCGGCTGAACTTGCGAATCGTGAGCAGGGGACCGTTGAGCGCCACCGGGGGGATGCTGGCTGCCACCCGCGAGCCGTCGAGCAGCCGCGCCTCGCAGATGGGATGGCGGCGGTTCAGCTCGCGTCCGACGGCGGTGACGATCAGGTCGATCACCCCGACCAGGTGGGCCTCGTTGTCAAACCTGACATCGGTGAGGTGGACCCTTCCCTCCCGCTCCACGTAGACCCGGTCCGGGCCCACGACCATGATCTCGGTGAGGCTGTCGTCCTCCACCAGGTCCCGCAGTGGACCGAGGGCAGCGAGGTACCCGGACAGCGCCGCCGGCGGCGGGGACTCCGAGCGGCGGCTGGAACCGGCGCCGCCAGAGGCGGCAGCGTCGATGGCCAATCGTGTCTCCCCCTGGTCAAGCCGCTCCCGCCCGCGGCCGCATGCCGTCCTCCATGGTAGGAGATCGCCCGCAGGCGGAGTCGGCTGCGCCTGTAAGCTGCTGTAAAGGTGCGGGCGATGTCCCTAGAGTCCGGGCCTGCGCCGCTGCAACGGCCGGACCGGAGGGACGCGGGATGGAGTACCGCAGGCTCGGCGACAGTGATCTTCTCGTCTCCGAGGTGGCCCTCGGGTCGTGGCTGACCTACGGAGGCGGCGTCGCACGTGACCAGGCGATCGCCTGCGTCCGCCGAGCCCTCGACGCCGGCATCACCCTGTTCGACACCGCCAACGTTTACGGTGGCGGCGGCGCCGAATCGCTGCTCGGCGAGGCGCTGGCCGGGATCGACCGCAGCTCCTACATCCTGGCAACCAAGCTGTTCTTCCCGATGTCACCGCGCGACCACGGCCTCTCCGCAGCGCAGATCCACAAGCAGCTCGACGCCTCGCTGCGGCGCCTGCGGACCGACCACGTGGACCTCTACCAGTGCCATCGCTACGACCCCGAGACACCGCTCGAGGAGACGATGGATGCGCTGAGCGAGGTGGTGCGAGCGGGGAAGGTGCGTTACATCGGGTTCAGCGAGTGGACGCCCGATCAGATCCGCCGGTCACTGGATCTTCCCGGAGTGGAACATTTCGTCTCGAGCCAGCCGCAGTATTCAATGCTCTGGCGAGCCCCGGAGCCGGAGGTCTTCCCGCTCTGCGCGCAGAAGGGCATCGGCCAGATCGTGTGGTCACCGCTCGCCCAGGGTGTGCTGACGGGCAAGTACGGTCCGGGCCAAGCGCCTCCCGCCGACTCGCGGGCGCGCAGCGACGACATGAACTGGGCGATGGGTGGCCTTCTCCGCGACGATGTGCTGGAGGCGGTCCAGGCGCTCGGTCCGCTCGCCGGCGAGGCGGGACTGACCATGGCGACGATGGCGATCGCCTGGGTGCTGCGACGGCCCGAGGTGACGGCGGCGATCGTCGGGGCCAGCCGTCCCGAGCAGGTCGATGCCAACGCGGCCGCATCGGGGACCCGGTTGAGCGATGATGTGCTCGCTGCCGTCGACCGGGTGCTCGCACCGGTGAGCCGCAGCTGATGCGCCGTTCGACGCAAAGGACACGATGCCATCTCTCATGCTGATCAGGGCCCTCGCCGCCACGCTCGGGAGCGCCTGCCTGGTCTCCCTCGGCAGCTGCGGCTCGGGCTCGGACTCGGGCGAGGCGAGCAGGAGCGCCGACCAGATCTACGGCGACACCCTGGCGGCGATGAGGCAGGTCGACCACGTCCGCATCGTCGGTACCCAGACCAACGACACCGGCACCACCCACGTCACCGGCGATGTCACCCAGAACGCGGCCCGCATCGAGTTCAAGCAGGGAAGCAGCGATGACGTGGTGGTCGTTGTCGGCGGCAAGGCATACGTGTCGCAGAGCGGCAGCCCCTTCCGAGAGGCGACGCCGGACCTCGAGCTCCAGGCTCAGTCGGCAACCCTGTCGAAGACGATCGACTGCGCGCAGAAGGAGCACGGCAAGCTCACCAAGGGCGCGGTGAGCACCATCAAGGGCATCCGGGTCATCGCCATCATGGACGACGGCAAGGCGCCGGGCGCCGCACCGAGCATTACCTACGTCGCTGTCGACGGGCCCGCACGGGTGATCGAGAACAAGACGACCGGCAGGGCGACGTCGGGAGGAAGCACGGCCTGCGGGCACAGCCCGCAGGACACCACCTCCTCATCGCTCGATGACTACGACTACCGCGCCTCCGTGCCCGCGATCACCCCACCGCCCGGCGCCGGCAGCTCGGGCACCACGGTGTCGTTCTCGCTGTAAAGATTCACGAAGTCTCGGCCACGCCCGGCCTGCCTGGCCTAGCCTTCGCTTCGCGATTGGCGGGAGCGCCGACCGCACAGAGGGATAGAGATGGGGGGCGGCCAGCCGTCGCACGGGGGTGGGGACCGGGGTGATGCACTTTCCCTACTCTGCTGACGGGCTCCTGCAGTGGAACGGCACTCGGTGGGTCCAAGTCGCGCCGCAGCCCCGTCCCCGGAAGAGTGTTGCCCTGCACGTGCTCGCCAGCCTGCTCGTCAGCGGGCTCGGGACAGCCCTTGCAGGACAGTGGGCACGAGGTCTCGCTCTCTGCCTCCTGGCAAACGGTTCGGCCGCGGCCGCCCTCCTGCTCGCGGCGGAGAACCACTCCCGAGTGACCGCCGTCATGGGGTCGGGGGCCATCGACTGCACCGGCTCCCACTGTCAGGAGCTGTTGATCGCGCTTCCGGCGCTGCTCTTGTTCGGCTCGCTGGTCTGGCTCTGCGGCCTGGTCGATGCGGCGATGTCCACCAGGCAGTACAACCGCGAGAACGGCTGGTCCGACTGACGCCGCAGCCGGCCGTATGCGGCGGCCGCCTCAGCCGGGTCAGTCGATCCCGGCAACCGAGCTTCGGCGCTCGAGAAGGACCACATCGCGCCACCGTCCGGCCAGCCGGCCCACGCGTTCTCGCGTGCCGACGATGCGGAAGCCGCAACGCTGGTGCAGCGCGACGCTGGCGTGGTTCTCCGGAAAGATCCCCGTCTGCACCGTCCAGATCCCGGCCGCCTCTGCTTCGGCGACAAGGGCTGTGAGAACCACGTGTCCCACGCCACGTCCGCGCGCCTCCGCGCTCACGTAGACACTGTCCTCCGCGACGCCGGCGTACACGCAGCGCTCGGAGACCGGTGCGAGGGCGGCCCAGGCGACGACCTCCCCATTGCACCGGGCAACCAACCGGGGAGCAGCGAGGTGGCTCGCGTGCCAACTCTCCCATGCCGGAGCCTCGGTCTCGAAGGTGGCATCCCCGGTGGCGATCCCCTCCTCATAGATCCGGCGCACCGCGGGCCAATCGCCGGGGGCCATCGGCCTGACCCCCACGTCGGGCCGGGATGAGGGAACGGCACGGCTACCAGGCGGCATCGAGAGCCTTGGCAAGGAAGCGGGTGAATGGCGCCGCCATCCGGCAGGAGTCGAGGAAGCGGTCGATGAAGTCGGGGGCGCACACCTCGGCCTCGGAGTAGGCCACGTGCCATACGTAACTCTTGCGCTTGAGGTGCTCGACGTAGGGGTGGCTCGGATCGTATCCCTGCGGAGCGCGCTTCAGGGCGTCACCCATGAGGGTGAACGCGGGCGCGAAGTCGGCGTCTTCGACGACACGTCTCCAGCCGCCGGTGTCGGCGATGATCGCGTCTCGGACACGGTTGAGCGTCGCCGTGTCGGGCATGTGCACTCCGCCGCCGACGAAGGACTGTTCCGCCTCGAGATGGAGATAGTAGCCGGGAGCGGGGCCATCCCGACCGCGATCATGACCGAAGGACATGCCGACAGCGGTCTTGTAGGGACTCTTGTCTGACGAGAAACGGATGTCGCGGTTGATACGAAAGAGCGAGCCGCCGACGGGACGGGGATCGGCGACGAGGTGCCTGCTGATCCTCCGCAGCGGCAGGGCGGCGTCGGTGATGAACTGGAGCGAGGGCGCGCGGACATCTGCCTCGTAGCGCACCTTGTTCCGCTGGAACCATTCGCGATTGTTGTGCGCTCGAAGCTCGCGAAGGAAGTCGAAGAGTGCTGGGGTGAAGTGGGAGTGTCTGGGCGCCATAGGTGAGCCTCGGTGACGGCCTGTCTACCACATCACCGCGCCGCGGCGTGGGTGGCCAGGATCACCAATACGGTCACCAGCGCCATGGCGACCACCGCGATCGTGTACACCGCGGTACCTCGGATCACTCCCTCCCAGCCCACGGCAGAGCGCATGGCCAGGAACACCACGACAGTCAGCACTGCCAGAATGACGAGGGCGAGCGCGAACACGCGAGGCGCGAGCTACGGGTTGCGCATCATCCGCGTCAGGCGCATCCCGAGCAGCGGCCGCCTCCCCCACACCCGCAACCGCCCGCTGAGCATGCCCGGCCACGGACTCGTGCGCGACCAGAGGAGGAGCAAGAGGGTCGCCGGCTCGGCGGAGATGTGCCAGTCGGCCGGCCGTTCGCCCGGCGCCTCGACGGTCAGCGCTCCGTCGTCGAAGACCAGGCAGAAACGCCCGGTCCGCCGCACCCGGATGTCGAAGCAGGCGCGAACGCCGGCGGCGTGCCGCTGGTCGACGGGGAAGCGCGGGTCGACCACCGACAGCGCGGGGATGGCGAAGCCCATGATGGCCATGCCGGCGTGCGCGGGATCGATGTGCCAGCGGCGGCCCTCCGCGTGGGCGATGTCGTACCCGTGCACCAGCGACTCGTTGAGCAGGTGGCAGCTGAAGGCAGAGGACGGCAGCGTCGTCCCCTCGATCATCCACGGCCGAGCCCCGTTGTCCGTCATCGGGGTCGCCAGGTAGTCGGACGCCGCCTCCTCGATGCGCCCCGCGATCGCTTCCAGCTCACGAGCGGGCTCGCGCTGCACCATCGCGGTGGTCACACCGGCGAGCTCGTCCGGCTGGTGAAGCGGAGATCCCATGTCGCCCCTGGCCAGGGCCGGCAGCAGCTCCCAGGCGTGGGCGAGGTGGACGGCGACATCGCCAGCGTTCCACTCGCCGACCGCCGGTGCGGCCGGATTGCGGATGGAGCGGATGAGCGCGGTCAGCCGGGGAACGACGGAGGCGAGTGCCGCCCGCGCCGCGGCGGCGTCGGCGGTGGTCGGCGGCCCGGAGCCTGGCATGAGCCGAGGATCGCTCGCCGGGGGTCGTCGTGTCGATTACCTGGGAGGTAATCGAGGGGCGATCGCGTCGCCGCTATAGTCCGCCACGACGAGATGGCGACCATCACCTCGCAGCCCCGGGTCGGGCCGCTGCTGCGCGAGTGGCGCCGGCGCCGGCGGCGCACTCAGCTCGACCTGGCGCTCGAGGCCGGCATCTCGGCCCGGCACCTGAGCTTCGTCGAGACCGGTCGGTCGACGCCGAGCCCCGAGACGGTGCTGCGGCTCGCCGAGCAGCTCGGGGTCCCGTTCCGGGAGCGCAACCTCCTGCTGCTCGCCGCCGGCCATGCCCCGGCCTTCCCACAGCGCTCACTCGACGACCCCGACATGGCACCGGTCCGGGAGGCGCTCGAGCTGATCCTCACCGGCCACATGCCCTATCCGGCGGTCGTCTTCGACCGCGCCTGGAACCTGGTCACCGCCAACTCCGCCGTCCTACCGCTGATCGAGGGTGTCGATCCGGCGCTGCTGGTGCCGCCGATCAACGTGCTGCGGGTCGGCCTGCACATCGCCCCTCGGATCCTCAACTTCGGCGAAGCGTACGCCTTCATTCGCGAGCGGCTCGAGCGGCAGGCTGCGATCACCGGCGACGCGAACCTCGCTGCCCTGGTCGAGGAGTTCGCCGGTTACCCTGCGCCCGCCCCCCGGCATGGTCGAGCTTCGCGCTCCGGCGCTGACGACATCCTCGGCCCGGTCAGGATGCGCGCTCCCAACGGCGGTGAGTGGGCGTTCTTCGGCATGTTCGCCACCTTCGACACCCCGTTCGAGGTGACCACCTCCGAGCTCGCGATCGAGCTGTTCTTCCCGGCGGATGCGGGAACGGCTGCAGCGTTCCGGGATCATCGAGCCAAGGGCCGCTATGCTCCTCCGTGATGGGTGACGAGACAGCGGCGGTCGAGGCGTCGGGCCGTGAGGTCATCATCACGAGCCCCGACAAGGTGTTCTTCGCAGAGCGCGGCGAGACCAAGCTCGACCTCGTCCACTACTACCAGGCGGTCGAGGAGCCCTTGCTTCGCGCGATGCGCGATCGGCCTGTGCTCCTGCAGCGTTTCCCCCACGGGGCGGGCGGCTCCTCGTTCTTCCAGAAGAGGATTCCCGACTCGCACCCCGACTGGTTGCAGACGACGATCGTCAGCACCCCCAACGGCACGACCTCGCGCGCCCTCGTGGCGGCCGACCTTGCGCACGTGCTGTGGGCCGTCAATCTCGCCTGCATTGGATTCCACGTGTGGCCCGCCCAGGCATCTGATCCCGATCACGCGGACGAGCTCCGGATCGACCTCGACCCCAGTCCGGGCGTCACCTTCCCGATGGTGCAGGAGGCAGCACGCGAGGTGCGCGCTCTGTTGGACGAACTCGGCATCGTGGGTCTGCCCAAGACGACGGGCAACCGTGGCATCCATGTGTACGTGCGGTTGGAACCGCGGTGGACCTCCTACCAGGTGCGGGCTGCCGCGGTCGCAGTCGCTCGCGAGCTCGAGCGCCGGCGTCCCGAGCTGACGACCGCGGCCTGGTGGAAGGAGGAACGCGGCCGCCGGGTCTTCGTCGACTTCAACCAGAACGCCCCCCACAAGACGATCTTCGGCGCCTGGTCCGTGCGTGCTCGTCCGGGTGCTCAGGTGTCCACACCGTTCACCTGGGACGAGCTCGACGCCATCGACCCGGACTCGCTCTCCATCGCCACCGTGCCCGCGCGGGTCGCTCGCCAAGGCGACCCATGGGCTTCGATGACCGCCGCTCCCCAGTCACTCGAGCCGTTGCTGGCCCTCCACGCGCGCGACACGGCCGCCGGGCTGGTCGATGCGCCGTGGCCACCCGTCTATCCGAAGATGCCGGGCGAGCCGCCTCGCGTCGCGCCCAGCCGGGCCCGAAAGGCGACCGCGTAAGCACCGGCTCGACCACCACGGCAGGCCGTTCAAACGGTCGGGCCACCCTAGCCCTCGGTCGAGTCCGTCTCGATGTCGATCCGGGCGCGGGCCGTTCGTGTAGAGGGTGAGACGCCGGCACGGCGCCGGCGGTACCGTCAAGGAGGAACCCCGATGAAGCAGTACCTGCTCAGCGTTCACATGGTCGAGGGCGACCCGCTGCCACCCCCGGAGACGATGCAGAAGATGTATCGGGACGTGAACGCCCTCAACGCCGAGATTCAGAAGGCCGGGGCGTGGGTGTTCGCCGGCGGGCTGCACCCCGCGAACACGGCCACCGTGGTCCGGGTCCAGGACGGCGAGGTGCTCACCACCGACGGCCCCTTCGCCGAGGGCAAGGAGCACATCGGCGGGTTCTGGGTGATCCAGGCCGCAGATCTCGACGCCGCGCTCGCCTGGGCGACCAAGGCGACGCGGGCGTGCGGCGGACCGGTCGAGGTGCGTCCCTTCCAAGAGAACGCCGAAGGCTGACATCGGCGTGCCGGCCCTCGACGTCTCCGAGATCGAACGTGTGTTCCGCGAAGAGTACGGTCGCGCGGTGGCCGTCCTGGTCCGCCAATTCGGTGACATCGACCTCGCCGAGGAGGCGGTCCAGGACGCGTTCACCGCGGCGGTGCAGCGATGGCCGGCCGCCGGGCTGCCCCCGCGTCCGGCCGGTTGGATCATCACCACCGCCCGCAACCGGGCGATCGACCGCCTCCGCCGGGAGGCGTCTCGTGCCGACCGGCAGGCGCAGGCCGCGCTTCTGCACGAGCGTGGCGAGGCGGCCGAGGAGGGTGCCGTGCGCGACGATCGGCTGCGCCTGATCTTCACCTGCTGTCACCCCGCGCTCGCCCCCGTCCGGCAGGTCGCGCTGACGCTCCGGCTCCTCGGAGGCCTCACCACCGCAGAGATCGCGCGCGCCTTCCTGGTGCCCGAGCCGACCATGGCCCAGCGGCTGGTCCGGGCCAAGGGCAAGATCCGCGACGCGAGGATCCCGTACCGGATCCCGAGCGAAGCCGACCTCCCGGGCCGCCTTCGCGCCGTGCTTGTCGTGATCTACCTGATCTTCAACGAGGGCTACGCGGCGAGCTCGGGCGCCCGGCTGGTTCGCGACGACCTCTGCGCCGAGGCGATCCGCCTCGGACGGCTCCTGACCGAGCTCATGCCCGACGAGCCGGAGGTCATGGGGCTGCTCGCGCTGATGCTGCTCGTCGAGTCGCGTCGCGCCTCCCGCACGACCTCGGACGGCAACCTGGTGCTGCTGACCGACCAGGATCGCGCCCTGTGGGATCGCGGCCTCATCGACGAGGGCCAGGCCCTCGTCCGGCAATGCCTGATGCGCAACCAGCCCGGCCCCTACCAGTTGCAGGCGGCGATCAACGCCGTCCACAGCGACGCGCCGGCCGCGGCCGCCACCGACTGGTGGCAGATCCTGCAGCTGTACAACCAGCTCCAGTCGGTCGCCCCGAGCCCGGTCGTCGCCCTCAACCGCGCGGTCGCGGTCGCCGAAGTCGAGGGACCAGATGCAGCGCTCACCGTCGTCGACGGCCTCGACCTCGACGGCTACTACCTGCTCCACGCCATCCGCGCCGACCTGCTCCGGCGCCTCGGCCGCAACCCCGAGGCGGCGCGTGCGTACGAGGCGGCGATCGCCCACACCGACAACGCCACCGAGCGCGATTTTCTGCAACGCAGCCGTCAGGCGCTCACCCGAGCTTGAGACGGCTCGCCGACCGCTACCGCCGGGATAGCGGCACGAACGCGTGGAACTTCCCCGACGGAGATTGACCGAACCGGTCCACAAACTGTGTCTCCACCCGGGCCAGGCCGCGAAACACTCGCACCAGCCTTGCTTCCAAGCGTAGCCGGAGCGCTTCCTTGTCGCAGGACGGCCGGCACAGAAGCGAAACCCGGATGAGGTCAGGGGCGACCTGGACCAGCTGCCAGCGCATGATCTCGGTTTCGGGAGTCAATTCGATCTCGATTTCCTGGGGCGGTATGGACACGCCCCCCGTGAGTTCGAACCAGTCACCTCGGCGTCCTTGAATGCGTGAGAGGAGTGGTAGCGTCCGCCCGCAGCTGCATCGTTCTGACAGCAGGGCGGCGAGGTCGCCGATACGGTAGTTGAGGATCACCGAGGCGCGGTTCTCGAGATTCGAAACGATGATGTCACCCGTCTCATCCACAGCGAGCGATTCGTCCGAGCGCCCCACGATGCGCACCGGGTTGATGTCGATGTTCACATGCATCGAGCTTCCTCGACCGCATCCAAATGCAATCGGATGAGCCTCGACAGCCTGATAGCCGGCAACGACTGGTATTCCGAAACCTTCGACCACACGCCGCCGCGTTGGCTCAGGGAGAGCGTCACTCGCATACACGATGGCCTTGGGACGATGGAAGTCGCGTGGATACGCCTCCAGGTATCGGAAGCACGCGTCCACGTATGAGCCGAAGGCGACCACCACGTCTGGACGAAACTCGTTCATCCGCTCGATGTTCAGCTCCGGGGGATCAAGTGACGAGAGCCGTTGCTGGATTGGTCGCAGTCGCGCCGGGATGAGGGTCCCGTCGCGAAGCATCGAGATCCCTTCCATCGCCACCGGCAACACCGCGATGAGGGTGGCGCGATGGTTGCGGCGGCCAGCCAGCCGCCGAACCGTCAAGGTGGCCCGCTCGCGACGAGCCAGAGTCCGCAGCCAGGAGGCCCAATCCCAGAAGACCGTGACGGGAACGCCGGTGCTTCCCGAGCTGCGCTCCGTTCGGTGTGGCAGCTTCGCCGGCGCGGTGGAGAGGAAATACTCAGGGTCCCGTTGGATCTGGTCCCGCTCGAGGATTGGCAGAAGCGCCAGGTCTTCCACGGTGCGAAACTGCTCCACACGCAAGCGCAGGCGGTCCATGCTCTCTCTGTAGTAAGGGACGGCGTGGTACGCGTGCCGAACGATCGACCGGACGCGATGTGACTGCACTCGCCGCAGCACGATCTCCGGAAGGAAGGGAAAGTGCGCCTCACCCGCGGTGTGTGCCGCGAGGTAGCCGGTCCACCAGATCCGTTGCTGAAGTCGGGCGGAGCTGTGGCGCATGCGGCAACTTGAGCCCGCCGCCATCACCTTGTCAAGACGGCGCGCTCCCCGATGGAGCGCCTACACTGGCTGGACGATGCAGTCCGGCATCGCTCGATTGGCACGACAGCTTCGATGGTCTGCCTATCTGGCGCGCCAGACCGTCGGCGAGGCCGCGTTTCCCTTTCGCAGTGAGGAGGCGATCCGGCGGATGCAGTCTCGCCGGGTGACCTCCATGGTGGCGCACGCGTATCAGACCGTTCCCTACTACCGGGAAACGATGGACCGGCTGGGCCTGACGCCAGATGACCTCACCTCGGCCGAGGACCTCGCCAGGTTGCCAGTGCTCGAACGGGACCAGCTCCAACGCGACCCGGAGTACTTCCTGTCTGCTGCCCAACCGCAATCGGCGTACGCGGTGATGCGGAGCTCCGGCAGCACCGGATCTCCCCTCACCGTCTTCTGGGACTGGAAGTCGTGGTTCACAGTGATCTCCCGGCGCGAGCGATACCGTTCCATGGTCGCTGATCTGGTCGGCAGGCGCTTCGGCTACCGCGAGACGGTGATCACGGCCCCAGGTGGGAGCCCACGTGAAGGCGAGCGAATCGGGCGGGCTCTGGCCTATGTCCCGCAGCTGCTCCGTCCGAAGCGACAGCATCTGTCACTCGGGGACCCTCCAACCCTGAACATCAAGCTGATCACGCAGCACCAGCCCGAGGTGATCGCCTCGTACGGGTCGTATCTCGCCGCCCTCTTCGGCTACCTCCAATCCCATCCCGGCGCCTTTCATCAGCCCAAGGCCGTTGTCTTCGGCGGCGACGCCCTCACCGAGGCAAGCAGGCGGCTGATCTCGGAGGGTTTTCGAATTCCGGTCTTTGAGCTCTATCAGGCCGTCGAAGCTCAACCGATCGCCTTTGGCTGCGCCCACGAGAGCGTGCTTCACGTCAACGTCGACTGCTATCCGGTGCGGGTGGTCGGGTTGGACGGACGGGCGCTGCCCCTGGGTGAGGTGGGCGAGGTGGTGGTCTCCAACCTCGAGAACCGAGCCACCGTCGTCCTGAACTACCGGATCGGTGACGTGGCCGCCCTACTGCCGGGTCGGTGCGGCTGCGGCAGAAACCTGCCTCTTCTCTCCCCGATCCAGGGTCGCAGCGACGAGTGGGTCGAGGTGAGCAACGGCCGTCGCATCCACCCCCAGATGGTCTGCGTCCCGTTCCGCGGTGAGGACGAGGTGTGGCAGTTCCAAGTTGTCCAACTGGCTCCAGACCAACTCTGCGTCGACGTCGTCAGTGCAACGTCCACCGACCGTGAGGCTCTTGGCCGCAACCTGCTCCAGCGGTTCCGGAGCACCATCGGAGAACAGGCCTCGGTCGAGATCAGGTTTGTGGAGGCGATCGCGCCCGGCCCGAGTGGCAAGGTGCGGGCGGTGGTATCGCGGCTCAGAGACCAGTGAGGGGCTGAGCTGCCCGGAGCTACCATCGCGACCTTGATACATGCGCCGGTGGCTGTGGTCGCGCTCACCAGTACGGAGCACCTCGGCGCGGCTGCGGTCGGCGCCCTGGTCAGTGTCGGTCTCTGCGCGGCGGCCCGCCGGTGGCCAGGTCCGTGGCGGGTGCCCGCGGGACGGGCCCTGGGTGCCGCGCTCCTCGTGAACATTGTCGTGTGGCAGACAGTCCTCGCTGCCGGGGGGACGTGGAATGCCTCGAGCAACCTCCTGATCGACGTCTGCCCGGTGGCGAACATCGTCGCCGCGGCCACGCTCTGGCGGCCGCTCCCAGTGCTCGTCGAGTTGACGTACTTCTGGGGTTGCGCCGGGACGATCCAGGGCGTGCTCCAGCCGGACACGCGCTATCACTTTCCCAGCTACTTCTACTTCCAGTTCTACATCGCTCACATCGGCCCGGTGCTCGCCGCGCTCTTCCTTGTCATCGGGCTTAGACTGAGGCCGCGTGATCACGCGGTGCCACGCGTCTTCGCCATCACGGCACTCTACGCATTCGTGGTTGCGGTACCGGCGGACGTGGCTACTGGTGGCAACTATCTGTTTCTTCGCAGCAAGGGAGCTGCAGGAACGCTCTTCGATCTCATGGGCCCATGGCCGTGGTACCTCGGCATCGCCGGGATGCTCGCAATCGTTCTTCTGCTCGCGCTCGACGCACCGTTCCGCATCTCGCGCGCGCGAGCATCGCCTACCGAGCCTTGACGCTACCGCGAGGGCGTGGCGTGCACCGTGGCGCCATGGCTGGGGTCGTAGCACGCGCCGGTGCTATCGCAAACCAGCGACGGCGCCCGCTCCACCATCACGGTGGGGGTCTGCTGCCGTGCCGGGGAGACAGAGTGCGATCGTGCCGAGGAGGCTGCGGCGATCACAAGCAGGGGCACGATGACAAGGGTTCCGAGTGTCGCGACCACGGCCAAGGCTCGCCACCAGTCCGGCCCGCGGACCAGTGCCCAGGCCAGGAGGCCGACCGGGGCGACGAAGATCAGGAGTGCAGCGAGCAGCGGCCGCGTCGTCGGGTCGGTGTCCCGCGCCTGCGCCACATCGACCAGGGCGACCACCCAGACCACGGTCATGAGCAGGATGAGGAGCGCCAGGCTGGCCAGCAAGGGTGCCAGGTCCATCAGCTGTACCTACCTCCCGCCTTGCCCTTCCGGCGCACCCGCGGCGCCGACTCACCGTGTACGACGGCTGCCGAGGCGGAGATCTTGCTGCCCGCGCTCCTAGCTCGAAGCTGCCAGATCCGGCGTGGCTACAAGGAAGCCGCCAACCCCCTGGCCGGTCGCCTGCCCCGGAGCCGTGTCGTGGACCCAGCGGTACAGAGGGTGTCCGTTGTACAGGACCTGGTTTCCATTCGGACCCGCGAACACGGTCAGAGTGCCGGTGACCGAAGACGAACCGGTCGGCGTGCCAGATGTCGCCAGGACCGGGGGCCAGTTGGCCGCGCAGGTCCCCGTGCAGGTGACCTTGGTCGAGCTGTCCGTGGTCCGGTAGTAGAGGGTCATTCCCTGGCTGTCGGCCAGCACGGTCTTGGAGGCCCCTGAGACCGTCACCGTCGCCGTCTTGATCTGAGCAGGGCTCGACGAAGGGCTGGAGGTCGGGCTCTCAGTCGAGGCCGAGGCGGAGGTGGGCGTCGCTCCTGAGGTGGACGATGACGAACTACCGCACGCGGCCAGTACAAGGGGAACGAGCCCCAACGCCAGTGTCGCCTCAAGAGCCCGCATCGTCTGGGCGCCTCCAGATCAGTTTGGCCCCATTAGTCGGCGAATCAATGCTACGCGATCGGGTTACACGCACCCGCGCGCTTTCGGCTCGAGGCCCCGTCCCCAGCGGTGATCGCCCGAAGCTCGTCAATGGCGCGCCGGAAAGCCGCCAGACACCGGCCGCCAGGGGCTCGCGCATGTCGCTGCGGGCCGTCGCGCTCGATCTCGATTGACGCGCTCGACCCCTCACTTGCGCCGGGGCCTCCAGAGTCCAGCGCCTAGAAGCACGAACGCTGCCACCAGAGCGCCTGCTTCCGCCGCCGGTGCCGCGGTGTTCGGGGTGCTCGTGGGCACGCTCTCTCCGCGCCGGTCGCAGCCAGGTCACGCCTTGTTCAGCAGATTCAGGGTATTGGTGCCGTCATCGACGAAGTAGACGCCACTGCCATCAGGTACCACCGCCAGGCCGAAGAGCGTGCCATTCCCATTTGGCCCCGGGGGCGCCGGGCTGCTATCGAGCGTCTTCACCGCGGCCTGGTTGCCGCTTGGGGTCGTCTCCACCAGATTGCCGTCCCCTCCATTGGTCGTGAGGATGTCGCCATTGGGAGCCATGGCCAAGCCGAGCGGATCATTGATATTCCCGCCTGCGGACACGGTGGTGCCGGTCGCCGGCGTCGTCCGGGTGAGTGCACCGCCGATGGATGCAACACGGCTGGCGGCACTGTCGGCGATGTAGAGCGTTCCCTTCCTATTGATACCAAGTCCAGTCGGGCCGACCACCAGCGCCGACGGATCGGTTCGCTCCGGAAATCCCTGGCCGATGACAGTCTCCGAGGTGATTGTCGGCAAACCCGTGCTCGGGGTCGTCAGCCCAAGACGAACCACAGTGCCCCGGTTGACGACGTCCGGGCTCGAGGCAACGGTGCCGTTGAGCACGTTGGTGACGAAGAGGGTCGCCATGCCACCTCGATCGACGGCGGTCATGTCCCACGGGCCGTTGATCGGTGGACCGGATACCGTCTCGACGACATTCCCCATCGGATCGAGAACGAGCAGGCAGCCCGCCTGCATGGTCGCTGACGTGCCGTCCTTGGTGGGGAGGCTGCCGACAACGACCCAGCCGCTGCGCAGAGCCACCAGCGCCGTGGTGAGCCCGATTCCCCCCGGGCACGGCCCGGGAAGCTTGTTCGGACTGATCTCCGCGAATAGGGTCTGGCTTCCGCTCGGCGACACCTCGACGATGGTCCTGCCTGTGCCCTGCAGATTGCGGTGGTTGTTGAAATTGCTGACCAACACGTCGCCGGCCACCAGGCGGCCGCTGGTCACCGGAGCGACGGCCACGCCATAGGGGTTGACGTCGCCGTTATTGGGGACCGTACTGGCCAGTGTCTGCACGCTGTTGAACGGGCCGATGAATGTGCTCGCCGCGGCCACTTCGAGTGGCGTGAGCGCTAGGAGCGCCGCCGCCAGGAGAGCGGCACTCGCAGGTCGACGCGAGATGGCAGACATTCTCAACTCCTCACGTTGTGCGGCCATGCACATGATCCCGCTGCCCGGATTGGTTGCCAAACGTATGTGTGCGAAGCCCGCAATGGCAACACGAGATCCCCTTCCTCCTCGGGTCCCAGATACGCCAAGGGGTTACACGCCGTCGGCCAGCGTGCCGGATGTGGGTCAGCGAGGCGATCGGCCAGCGCCCGCTGCTCAGGCCTGGGTGAGCGTGATCTCGCTGACCCGGTCACGGACAGATTCGCGCTCACGTCGTCGCCACGATCCGTCGCGTCGCATGGCCCTGTCGGTCAGGAGCCCGAAGGAACCGGCCAGAACGGCCCAGAGGAGAAATTGAGCGGGCGGCGGGCCGCAGCCGGGTCGTGGTCCCGGCTTCGGCCGTGTAGCCTGCTCCGCGTGACGGGAGAGGGAGCCGAACGGCCGGGGCACAGCCACGAGATCACCGGTGATGCGGACCAAGGGCGACTTCTCGTCACCCTGAGCCTCCTCTCGCTCTTCATGGTTGGTGAGGTGGTGGTCGGGGCCTTGGCCCACTCCCTCGCCCTCCTCTCCGACGCGGCCCACATGCTCACCGACGTCGGGGCGATCGGCCTGTCGCTTGTCGCGCTGCGCCTGGCGGCACGACCCCCGGTTGGCGGCCTCACCTTCGGCCTCAAGCGCGCCGAGATCCTCGCCGCGCTCGTCAACGGAGCGACGCTCTTCCTCTTGGCCGGCGTGCTGGTCTACGAGTCGGCACGGAGGCTCGGCGCTCCGCCGTCGGTGCAGGGGGCGGCGGTGATCGGCACCGCTGCAGCGGGGATCCTGGTCAACCTCATGGCGACGTGGCAGCTGGCACGGGCCAACCGTCGAAGCCTCAATATCCAGGGCAGTTTTCGCCACGCCGTCACCGATCTCTACGCGTTCATCGGCACACTCGTCGCCGGCATCGTCATCGTGATCACCGGATTCGACCGCGCCGACACCATCGCCTCGCTGGTCGTCGCCGGCCTCATGGTTCGCGCCGGCGTCGGCCTCCTCTGGAAGGCCGGGATGGTGCTCCTCGAAGCGGCGCCGGCCGGCGTCGATCCCGAGCAGGTCGGTCGCGCGCTGGCCGACCACGCCCACGTCGTCAATGTCCACGACCTGCATGTCTGGGAGGTCACCTCGGGGTTCCCATCGCTGTCCGCTCATGTCCTGGTGCATCCGAAGGACGATTGCCACCGCATCCGGCTCGAGCTCGAGCGGCTCCTCAGCGAACGCTTCCACATCGAGCACACGACGCTGCAGGTTGACCACGCCCCATCGCAGTTTCTCGAGGTTCAGCGCCTGTCCGCACGGTGACGAGGTGGTCGGTCCGGCTCGTGCCATTGCCTCTCACCAGCCGGCTCCCGATTTCGTTGGGCGGTCGGGCCGCAGCTGGCCATCCGCTTGTGCGTCGCGGGAGTGTCCACGACATCGACACGGATCAAGTCTGGACCTCCAAATTTGCATTGAAGCAACCGAGGTCCGTAGGCTGCGCCCATGCCCGCGTCCGTTGGATCTCTTCTCCGCACAACCTGGCGGACCTGTGGTGATCTCCCAGAGCCACCGCTGCGAAGCACCTCCTGGCCAGCTTCGCCGCCCCGGAGGTCGCGCGCGCCGAGATCCCGATCGAGCATACGTTCGGTAACAGGAACAGGCCCGCGGCCTGAGGGGGCAGCCCACGCAATCCGTCGTGGTTCGCGGCACGCGCCTTGTGCGCCAGCGCCGGCTCCACGGTTCCTGGCCCAGCGATGGTCTCTGTCGCCGGCGCCATGCACCCATCAGCCGATGGGCACCCAGTACTGAGGAGGACGTGATGCTGCGGGAGCGCGATTCAGTCTGGTCGAGGACGCTGCCTGACACTGGCCGATCCACCGCCTCCCGCTTTCTCCAGGTGCGGGACCTGACCGAGGCCCTGGCCGAACCGCTCTCGGCCGAGGACCAGACGGTTCAATCGATGCCGGACGTGAGTCCCACGAAATGGCATCGTGCCCACACGACCTGGTTCTTTGAGGAATTCGTGCTCGGTCCTCATGTTGCGCGATACGAGCCCTACAACAAGCGGTTTCGATACCTCTTCAACTCGTACTACGAAACGGTCGGCGCACGACATCCGCGTCCCCAGCGTGGGTTGGTCACCCGTCCAGGTGTGTACGAAATCGCCGAGTATCGTCGCCACGTCGACGCAGCCATGCTCGACCTGCTCGAGTCGCCCAAGGCTGACGCCGCCGCTGACATCGTCGAACTCGGCCTCCATCACGAGCAGCAACACGACGAGCTGTTGCTGATGGACATCAAAAACGTGCTCTTCTGCAATCCCCTGCTGCCTGGTTACCGAGGGCGCTCCGAGAGCGAATCCAGTGTGGCACAGCCACTCGAGTGGATCATTCATCCGGGAGGCCTGGTCAACGTGGGCCATGACGGCGGTGGCTTCGCGTTCGACAACGAGTCGCCGCAGCACCGCCAGCTTCTAGCACCATTCGCGCTCGGCAGCCGCGCGGTCACGTGCCAGGAGTGGCTCGCGTTCATGGCTGACGGTGGGTACAGCCGACCCGAGCTCTGGATGTCGGACGGCTGGGCGGCTGTCCAGGACCAGAGCTGGAACTCACCCCTGTACTGGATCCGTGAGGATCAGGAGTGCTCCCTCTTTACACTGAGTGGCACACGACGGCTCGATCCCGCCGAACCCGTCTGCCATGTGAGCTGGTACGAAGCCGACGCCTATGCGCGCTGGGCAGGCGCCCGTCTGCCGCTTGAAGCCGAGTGGGAGGCGATCGCGGACCAAATCCCCGTCACGGGAAACTTCCTCGATCCAGACGTCCTCCATCCCCAGCCATATTCCGGCACTACCACCGATCATCGTCTCTTCGGCGACGTGTGGGAATGGACCGCCAGCCCATACAGGCCCTATCCGGGATTCGTTCCCGCTGCAGGTGCCGTCGGCGAATATAACGGAAAGTTCATGGTGAATCAGTTCGTGTTGCGCGGCGGCTCGTGCGTCACCCCAAGCGGGCACACGCGCGCCACATATCGCAACTTCTTCGTGCCGTCGGCACGTTGGGTCTTTGCCGGTGTACGCCTTGCGCGCGATGCCTGAGTCACGCCTCGGAGACTGCCTGATGCGCTGCTTCGTGCTTCTGACAACGTCCGATCCGGTGGACTTCAGTTCCAACGTTGGTCGCGAAGCGCCATGACGCTCTCGCTCGCGCCGCTTACGGTTGCAGTGCACACGATCGGTCGAAGCATGCGTGAAGAGCTCATCGCCGATGTTCGGGCCGGGCTGGCCGTCACGCCCAAGCATCTCTCTCCGCGATGGTTTTATGACGAGCGAGGCTCCAAACTCTTCGACCGCATCACATCGCTACCGGAGTACTACCAAACCCGCACCGAGATGCACATTCTGCAGGCCAACGCCGATTCAATCGCAGAAACGGTGCGACCAGAGTCATTGGTGGAGCTCGGTGCTGGCTCGTGTACCAAATCGCGCATCCTGATCGACGCCTGTCGCCGCGCGGGAGGGCTGACATCATTCACGCCATTCGACGTCAGTGATTCCAGCCTCCAGCAGGCGGGTCGACAGTTGCTGGACGAGTACTCTGACCTCATCGTCTATTGCATGGTGGGGGACTTTGCCGACCATCTGGCCTTCATCCCCCGCCTGGGTCGGCGACTCGTTGCCTTTCTCGGAAGCACGATTGGCAACCTGGAGCTGAGTGAGCGTCGGCGTTTCTATGCCGACGTGCGGGGGCTGCTCGCGCCCGGTGAAGCCTTTCTCGTCGGCTTCGACCTGGTGAAGAACCCTGACGAATTGATCGCAGCATACAATGACGCCGCCGGTGTGACCGCGGATTTCAACCGCAATATCCTGGGGGTGATCAACCGCGAGCTCGGGGCGGACTTCGACCCGCGCGCCTTCGACCACGTGGCAATCTACGATGACGAGCTGAACCGCATCGAGATGCACCTGCGAGCCCGACATGCCCAGACAATCTCGATCCCGGGGGCGGAGATGGAGGTCGGCTTCGCTGCCGACGAGACGGTGCGGACAGAGATCAGCTGCAAGTTCACCAAGGACGGGGTTGAGCGGCAGCTGACGGAGGCAGCGATGGAGCTACGCGCTTGGCATGTCGATGCGCTCTCTCGTTTCGCGGTCGCGTTGGCAGTTCCGGTGTGAGAGCCGGAGGTCGGCGAATGCCGGAGGCTCGCTCACTCGCTGCGGGCAGTCCCGATTGATCTCGATTGACGTGCCCTAACCCTCACTGTACGCCGGGCCGTCCAAAGCCCAGCCCCGAGAACCACCACCGCTGCCGCCGCAGGTCCCCCTTCCGCCGCCGGCGCCGCGGTGTTCGGGGTGATGGTGGGCGCGCTCCCCACCCCGGTCGATCCACTCGGGGGCGAGCTGACCGCCGCGCCGGTCGCTGCCACTACCACCACGTCGCCTTCCATGTGGGTGAGTGGGTTGTTCGGATGAGGCCCTCCGTGGACCCTGCAATAGTAGTGATACGTACCCGGTGTCTCAAACCTGTGCGAATACGGGAACCCGGATGCCCGTGCGACACCCGAATCCCAGAGAGGTTTGCCGTCGGGCCCGTTGGCCGCCGCGGTGGTGGAGTGACCTGGACACGTCACCGGTTTCGACTGGAAATACGGCGACTCGCAGTTCGGGTTGGGGTCGCTCGCCGACTCGTCATATGTCCACGTGACCGTGCCGCCGGCGACGATGGTCACCCTATTCGGCATGAACATGAATTCCTTCATGCTCACCGGGGCACTCTGAGCAGCGCTATCCGCACGCGCCAGACTGGTTGGCACGGCCGTCGCCCACCCCAACGCGACGACCAGCGCCGCGACAAGTGCTGCCGCGCTATCCCCGAGCCCCCTTTGGGCATGGGACCGGTGGATCAATCTCCCTTCCTCCGCTTGGGCGTCAAAGATACCCGAGGTGGTTACAGCCTTTCACCAACTCGAAGTCACAAGGTCCAGGCAACGGCATCCCAAACCCTCTGAGCGGGGCGCTCGCTTCAGATGCTTCACGTGGCCACCCTTCTTACCATCAGCGCCGACCACGTGGAGGCATTTCCTAATCACTTTGAGGCGTCTGCTTACATCGGCGTGCTCCTCCTGGGGCTGTCGGTGGCCTGCGTTGCGCTTTGCGTCGGCATCATTCGGCTTTTGGCGCTTGCCTGGTACGCGGGAGCCCTGATCCAGGTCGCAGCGGTCGCCCGTTTCGTGCTTGCTCGAACCACCGGTCTCCCCGGTTACGGCGAGGACGATTGGTTGGATCCACTTGCGGGTGTCCCACTCGGAGCCATCGCGTTGGCCATGGAAGCCGGCTTCCTCGCCACCTTGATGGCGGCCTTTGCCGCTGGCGGAGCCCCGCCGCCGACAGACCCGGCCGCAGCGGGGCAAGCGTCAGCCCGATGTCGCTTCCTTCGATGGGCGACTGGCGGCTCGGGCGTAACCAGCCGCAGTATCTGCTCCGAGGAGGATTGTGTGTCTCTTCGCGCCCAAAGGGGTGGAGGGAGCTGATGGCCTGGAGGTGGCCCAGACGGCTGGTGCTTGTTGCTGCTGGCCTTGCCACGATAGCCGGGACTGTCTTCTCCACCGGCCTGGTCGGCAGCACCGGCAAGGACCGGATGAGCTCAGCCGCCGGGGCATCGTCACCGCATCCGGCCCAGCATCCCCCACCCCCCTCCCCTGCCCCGCCGCCGGTTCGGCTCGCCGGTCCCAGATCGGCCGGCGGCCCATCTAGCGCAGCGCGCTCGTCCGACTCCGCGGTGGCCTGGCTGAGTGTTCCTCGGCTTGGCTTAGGGCACGTGCCGATTCTCGACCGCGGGCTCGATGCCGATGGGCAGATGCTGATCGCTCCTGGTCGAGCTGTGACCCACTACACACTCTCTTCGCCACTCGAGTCGTCCTCGAACGCCGTGCTCTACGGTCACGACGACATCCAGGGCTCGGTATTCCGCTTTCTCGACCGAGTAGTCCGTGGAGACGAGCTCCGGGTTCAGCTGAGCGGGGGCAGCACCCGAGTGTACCGGGTGACAGCAACGAAAGTCAGCGCAGCAACCGACCTGAGTGTGCTGAAGGCGACTTCTGCGCCCACTCTGACCTTATTCACCTGCTTCCCTTACCTGGTCGACGACCACCGCTTCGTGGTTGTCGCCGCGTTGGATCATATCTCAGAGGGAACTGTGGAATGACTGCACCGTCGGTCTTCAGTAGTAAGCATCGGCATCTCTTGATCACGGCTGCATGTGCCTCGCTGTTGGGGGTTGTCCCCTTGACCATCCCTGCCACGGCCGCGGCGGCAACGTCGAACGTCACCATCGTCGCAGCGGGAACCAGCGGTTGCACCAGCACGTTCTGCTTTGTTCCCAGTAGCAGCAACATCTCATCCGGTGACACCGTAGTCTGGACCAACCAGTCGGGTGCGTCCCACACCGTCACCCGTTGCACCGCTTCAGCATGCCCCGTGGGACCCGGGTCGGGCAATGCGTCGGACACGTTCAACATGTCCGTGGCGTCCGCCAACGGCACAACCGTCTCTCATACCTTCACCGGCGGCGGCGCCTACAACTACTACTGCATGGTTCACGGCTACAGCGTGATGCACGGCACCGTGACCGTGGCAGCTGCGGCAACCTCCGCACCCTCGCCCTCAGCCAGCCCGACAGCATCGCCGGGTGGCGCAGGTACCGGCGCTCCCACCCCGGCAGGCCTGGCCCGAACCGGCGGTCACGCCGACAGCGGTGGTCGAGGTGGTTCAACCGTCGCCGCCGGCGCCTTCCTCGGCCTGGCTGCGGCGCTGCTGCTTGGTGCCGCCGTGTCCGGCCGTTTCCGCCTGCGACGCCGTCGCTAGCTAGCCTGGGTCAAGTGCAGCCACTGCCACACCGGCTGGCACCACGGCATCGATATGCCGCGCACACTCCCCCGCGTAGAGAGGACCGAGGTCGACCGCCCCCTCGGGCTGACCGGCGAGCACCGGAGCCGCACTCGGCGGCATCCACGGAACCCGAGTCGCGGCCAGTGACGAGACAGCGTCCATTGGCACCAGCCGACCGAGCACCCCCGAGGCGCTGCAGACGTATCGCATCCAGGCCGGCTCCCGACCGGATCGCAACCAGCGTTCTGTCGCCGCGTTGGGGACCACGCGGTGGCGAAGCGGCCAACCGAGGCCGAAGAGAGTGGTCACTATCGTCCGCGACGCGCCACAGACCCGCTGCTTGTAGCGGAGATGGGCGTGGCACTCGTCGGTGAGCAGAAAGCGGGTGCCGCCCACCACCGCGGCGGCACCCGCCGACATCGCAGCAGCCGCGGTGGTCCGGTCGTGGATTCCCCCGGCAGCGAGAACGGGACGTCCGCCGGCCGCCTCGAGGGCGCGAGGGAGAAAGTCGAGAGTGGGCTCGACGCCGACCAGGTGGCCGCCAGCCTGCATCCCCTGCGCAATCAGGCCGTCAGCGCCGTCGCCCAAGGCTCGCCGGGCCTCGGTCACCGTGCCCACCTGATGCAGAACCACCACCCCGGCGTGCCGCAGGGCGGCGACAGCAGCGGGACGGAAACCGAAGGAGAGAACGGCCAATTTCGCCCCGCCACCGATGATGGCCTCGACATGGCCACTGCGCATGAACGGCACGATGAGGTTGGCCGCCACCGGGCGGGGAGCCACACGGGAAGAGGCGGCCCGCAGCTCTGCCTGAAGCAGCCGCGGTGGCATGAGGCCGACCGTTCCCAGCCCACCGGCGGACGACACGGCGGCGGCGAGCTCGGCGGTGGCGAGCCCACCCCCCATTCCCGCCTGGACGACGGGCCGCTCCAGTCCCAGCCGCTCAACCAGGTCCATCGGGTGGGTGCTCCGTGCTGAGATGCGCTACGCCGGGGCCAACTCGTAGTCACAAGCCGCCGGCGGCACCGAGCCAACCGGCTGCACGCTCACGGCGACCCCAGCGCCCTGGAGTGCACCCTCCAGGATTCCTGCATGAAGCCCGCAAACAACCGCCGAGGACTCCCCGCACGCCTCCAGGAAGATGCAGTTGCCGGCGCGAATGTGGTTGCCGCGCGCCTTGTACTCGCCGCCCAGGATTTGTAGCGGGGCCAGAGCCTCCTCGACCGTTCGTGCTCCGGCGGCGGCCGCCAGCCGCTCGCCGAATCGGCGTCCCGCCGCCTTGGCCACCCGGCCGCCGTCGAGCCCGGGGTCGCCGAGAGCCGAACCGAGAAGGCGTGCCAGGGTCACGAACTGACGCGCCGGGTACTGGAGCGAGAGCAGCCTGTCCGTCGGCGCATACAGCGCGGCCGGCTTGCCGAGGCGGCCGCGTCGCTTTCCCTTGCTGAGAATGCCGAGATCGAGCAGCCGCTCCAGATGGCCGAAGGCAACGGTCCGGTGCACCCCAGCGACCTCCGCAACATCGTCCACGGTCAGTGACCTCGGATCGCGCAGAAGGAAGAGCAGGATGCCCCGGCGCGTCGGGTCATGCACCGCGGCCGCTAGGCGGTCGAGCTCAGGAGACCTGGGGAGCGCGGCCACCGCGTCCTCGTCCATTTGTCGACTCCGGTCGTCACGCCGTTCCCGTCCGTTGAATCTAGCATTTCTTGGATCTTGACACAACAAATCACGCGAGCGCAGCATGGAAGCCAGATTGCCGAAGGCGAGGCGGGGAGCTCCTCTAGTCGCACTGTGGAGGCCGGTAGTCGCACTGTGGAGGCCGGCACGGATGGCGGAGCCGCTGGTTGATCGGGTGATCCGACGGCAGACCTGGCTGGAGACGGTCGGCGATCTCCTCCAAGGCGCCATCGGCGCTGTCTACCGGGCACTGGGCCGGCCCGGGCAGTCGGTGAAGAACCTGCTGCACGGCACAACGCTGCTCGGGCATCCCTTGCACCCTGCCGTGACCGACGTGCCCGTCGAGCATGCGCGGCGTCTTCCTCGATGACCCGCGCACGCGGGCGAGGAGGTGAGCCGAACCCTGGAGCGCCAGGGTGTCGAGACATTCGCCCAGTCCTTCAACGACGTGATGACCTACGTGGAGTCCAAGCTCTCGCAGGTGGCCGCCCGCTGACGCTGCGGGCGTGAGGATGGCACGCTTCCAGAGCCTGCGGCAGTGGGCGGTGCGGCACCCGGTCGTGCATGGTCACCCTATCCACGCTGCTCTATCCGACCTCCCCGCTAC
>VBIQ01000007.1 GCA_005880985.1 Chloroflexota bacterium | reverse complement strand
CGCGCACGTGAAGCACCGCGCCGGAGAACTCGCCGGGGATCTCGGGGATCTTGGGATCCCAGTAGTGGCCGCTGGCGACGACGACGGCTTCAAAACGCCGCGTCTGTCCGTCGCGAAGAACGACCTCCCACCCATCCTCCAGGGGCCGCACCGCCTCGACCCATGCGCGGAACGCGATGTGGCGGACCAGGTCGTTCCGGCGCGCGTAGTCCTCCAGGTACACGAGCATGTCGGTGTGGTGGGGGAACTCCGGCACCGCGTGGGGCATCGGCAGGCTCGGGTACTGCATCCGCCGCCGCGAGGTGTTGGTCTGAAGCGACGCGTAGGCAGCCGACAAGCCGTTGTCATTGGCGTAGCGCCACATCCCACCGATCGCTGAGCCTGCCTCAAAGGCGGTGATCTCGTGCCCCGCGCGCACGAGAGCGCGTATCGCCGCGAGCCCCGACATTCCGGCGCCGATAACGCAGACGCTTGGGCGCGAGCCGCTCACCTCGACCCCATGTCGTGGGAGAGCTCCGTCTGCCACTCTAGACAGGCCCGATCTTGACCAGGGGTGGCACGGCAGAGGGATCGCACATGCCTGATGCTGAACGTTTTCCATCGCGAGGGCGATACCATCGGTCACTTCTGGGGCTCCGAGCGCCTCTACGCGCCCACCGAACCCGGGCAGGACCCACGGCGCGTCGGCGCGATCGAGCCGCCGCACTCGAATTCCTGTCCATGCCCGGCATGTAGACCGAGGCGTCGTGCCAACTCCGATCGTCGAGGTGCGCGCGCCTGATAGCGCGCGGAAGTCGGTGCTACGATCAGCCGCCCCGGCGCGGCCGGCGATCGACAGCGCGGCCTGGACCGGGTCATCAGGGTGTTCGGCGAAGGAGATGCCCATGGCCACTGTGAAGCCCATTCCCGACGGGTACCCGCGGGTGATCCCGTACCTCTCGGTCGACGGGGCCAGCGCTGCGATCGACTTTTACACCAAGGTGCTCGGCGCCAAGGAGCGGATGCGGATGGCGGCTCCGGGCGGGAAGGTGGGCCATGCCGAATTGGAGGTCGGAGATTCCGTGGTGATGCTGGCGGACGCCTTCCCCGAGATGGGCGGCCCGACCCCCAAGGCCCTGGGCGGCACCCCAGTCAGCATCATGGTCTACGTCGAGGACGTCGACAGCGTCTTCGAGCGGGCAATCCGCGCCGGCGCGACGGCAGACCGCCCGGTCGAGAACCAGTTCTACGGCGACCGCTCTGGCCAGTTCGTCGATCCCTTCGGGCACAAGTGGTTCGTCGCGACGCACATCGAGGACGTGCCGCCCGAGGAGATGGCGAAGCGCGCTGCCGCCGCCATGGCTGGCTGACCGCCGGCTGCCGGTCGTCACCCGGTGGTCCCGGACTAGCCTCCGGGATCACCGCGGCCCGGCGTGGCAGATTGGGCTCGGACCCTGGCGCACGCACCCTCGACCCCTCGACGTCGGCTTGAGACCTCGTTGCAGGATGGAGCGATGACCAACCTGATCGCGTCCGGAGCGGGCACCGTCACCGTGGGGGACATGACCGTCAACCGCCTGGGGTTCGGCGCCATGCGTCTCACCGGCCGGGGCATATGGGGACCACCCGCCGACCCAGAGGAATGCAAGCGCGTCCTCCGGCGGGCGGTCGAGCTGGGGGTGAACCTCTTCGACACCGCGGACTCGTATGGCCCGCACGTCAGCGAGGAGCTGATCGCGGAGGCGCTCTACCCGTATCCCGACGGCATGGTCATCGCCACCAAGGCGGGGTTCACCCGGTCAGCGCCCGACCGCTGGGCGCCCGACGGCCGTCCCGAGCACATCCGCCAGGCCATCGAGGGCAGCCTGCGCCGGTTGCGGCTGGAGCGGATCGACCTCTACCAGGTGCATACCCCCGACCGGAAGGTGCCATACGCGGAGACCGTCGGGGTCTTCAGGGACCTGCAGCAGGCGGGCCTGGTGCGCCATATCGGCGTCAGCAACGTCAGCCTCGAGCAGTTGGGAGTCGCTCGCGGCATCGTCGAGGTGGTCTCCGTCCAGAACCGGTACAACCTCACCGATCGGGCCAGCGAGCCGGTCCTCGAGGCCTGCACCCGCGACGGCGTTGCCTTCATCCCGTGGTATCCGCTGGCCACCGGCAAGCTGGCCGGGGAGGCCATCGAGCGGGTAGCGAGCCGCCGTGGCCTCACCCCCGTGCAGGTGGGCCTGGCCTGGCTGCTGCAGCATTCCCCGGTCATGATTCCGATTCCCGGGACGTCGAAGGTCAATCACCTCGAGGAGAATCTCGCCGTCGCTGAGGTCGACCTCACGGATGAGGACATCCGGGAACTGAGAGGCAGCGCCTAGGGTCGGCTCAGGTCGGTGCGCTGACGTGCGTCAGCGCAGGGTCCCATCCCATAAGCTCGGCCGCACCTGCATACGTGCTGCGAAGAAAATCGCCGAGGGCCCGGGCTGGATCGTCCGCCGCGCGCGCCGTGTCGTAGGGCAGCAGGAACTCGCCCGCCGTGGAATTCCATGCCGCGGCGGGCGGTTGGATGGAGACGCTGGCGATGCCGTCAGGCGCGGGGTACGCATAGGCGAAGAACGCCGGGTACGGGTTGCGCTCGTCGCCAGGCCACCACCCCGCGCAGATCGCCTCGGCGTCCCCGCCCACGCGAGCGATGACGCCCGCCCCTGGCGGCGGCTCGGCCGGCCGGCCCGAATAGCGCATGAGTGCGAGGTCGAACGTCCCCCAGAAGAATTGTACAAGGGTCGTCCGTCCACGAAAGCGGGCGCGGTGCTCCTTCATCACCACATCGACCATCGTCAGCACGTGGTGAAACCGCGCCGCGTGCTGAGGGTCATAGGTCTGATGGGTGCGGTCCTCGGGAAAGGGGATAGGATCGGCGACCTCAGAGGGCAGTACCGAGATCGCCACATCCACGCGCATACGGCCCAACATGCGCATCACGTCCTGATAGAAGTCGGCGACCGTTCCTCCGAGCGGGCGGCGCTCGGTGGAGCCATCGCTGGTCCGCATCACCAATGCATGATCGATGAAATCGAACTCAGCGTCGAACGTGCGCAGTCCGACAGGTATCGGCGATGTCGTCAGCCCGCGGCTGGAGACATAGAGAGGCACGTGGGCCCATTGCGGCTCGAAGGGGCTCAACGCCAGGCGCAGCTTGCCGATCACCTGCGTGTACATGTGCAACGTGTCGCGCGTCTCGCGCCATGGCTGGTATGGAATCGCCGGCCAGGCGTTCAGCTCTTGCAAGCCACTCACGCCGCGGCCATCGTCGATCACCTCGTCAGCGGCTCCATGCTATCCCGGCGGCTGGAACGGCGCCAGGTGGTCGAGGTCTTCCGCGGTGACGTGGGTGAAGAGGCAGAGGTCATCGGCGCGGTCGATGAATCGGATCTGCAGCAGTACGTCGCGGGTGAGAAAGCCGGAAGGGCGAACCACGATGCCGGCTATCTCGCCACCGTCGTCATAGACGACGTCGTGCACATGGCCGAGCACCTTGCCGGTGCGTCCGAGCATGACTCGTTCATCCTTCTCGATGTTCAGTTCACGGGCGCTCGGCTTGTGGATGGTCTGCTCGACAGTCCAGACGGGGCGACCACCGAGTACGGCGACGGCGAGCTGCGCGCGTGTAGCGCCGACGTAGTTGTAGGAGATGAATGGCGGGAGCTTCCGGACGGCTGCCAAGGTGATCGTCAGAGCGACCTCATCGTGGGTCACGGTGCCGACCCCGTCGCCCGGAATGACCACGTTCCTAATGAGCATGTTGGCGCCGCGGTACCAGTGATGGCCGCTTGCCATCGGTGATTCCTTGACCACCAGGTGCCTCAGGTCGAACCCCTCGTCGTCGACGAGGACAGACTCGAGCGTCCCGATGTCGCAACCGTCGCTGGAGACGACGCGGCAGCCGAGGTGGAAGTCGACCTCCTTGAACATGGCCGGTATTCTAGCCGCGCTGGCTACTGGCGAATCGCGCTATCGGCGAACCACGACCGCCGTTCGGGCGGCCGTGCAGGCCCGGTCGCCATGGCGCCTGACCTGGGCGCTACGACTGCACGACGATCCTGCCGTGGATCTGCCTGGTCAGCTCATCGACCTGCTTGGTGAGCTGGGTGTTCTCGTCGATCAGCGTCTTCAGTAGATCGATGCCGCGCTCGGCCAGCTGCTGCCGGTGCACGCTGGCGCGCGCAACCGCCTCGCGGTGTTTGGCATCCGCCTCGGCGTGTGCCTTGTCGCGATCGGCTTGGCGGGTCTGTGCCAGCAGGATCAGTGGAGCGGCGTAGGCGGCCTGCAGGCTGAAGGCGAGGTTGAGAAGGATGAAGGGGTAGAGGTCGAAGTGGACGAGGTGGGTCGCGTTGATCAGCACCCAGCCGCCCACGATGAGCGTTTGCCCGATCAGGAACTTAGGCGTGCCGAAGAATCGGGCGAAGGATTCTGCCTTCTGGCCGAACGAGCTGGGGCCGAACGGCGCGGCCACATGGCTGCACTCATCGAGGAAGCGTCGATAGTGGCTCTCTCCGGCGGGAACAGGCGCTACTGCCATCCTTGTCCTCCAGGCGCGTCAGGGGGTGAGATTGCAACCGACACCGGCAGTCGGATCCCTCGTTCGGCGTCGGCCATGCGCATTGTCTGGGACCAGCCGCGAGCCGTCCAGCCGACGTCCCGGAGATGTCTACGGCCCACAAGCCTCAACGGGCAATCCGTCCCTTCACGAGTCGCACCCCTTCGGCGCGCAGCAGCGCGATCTGCTGCGCCGCCAGGTGCGGCGTCGGTGTCCCGTCAGCGCGTATCACCCGATGCCACGGCAGGCCGTGGCTCTCGGCGAGAATCCGTCCGACCAGGCGCGCCGATTGCAACCCGGCGCGGCCGGCGACTTCGCCATAGCTGAGCACCTCCCCGGCGGGGATCGCGGCAACCACCGCCCGGACCCGCTTCACCCTTGCATCGTCCATTAGTGGATCCCTCTCGCTCACCGGGTGATGGCTTCTGGTTCAGTGCTGGGCATGAGGCCTCCTCGGTGCGGACTATCGGGTGAGTGCGCTGTCGGTGGCTCGCGCGTACAGCTCGTTGGCCCGCCAGCAGTACCAGGCGACCACTGAACGGTAGGGCCGGAACCGTTCACCCAGCGGTTGTAGCTCGCGGGCTGTCGGCATCGGGACACCCCAGGCCAGCCCGTAGCCCCGCCGCACCCCGAGATCACCGGCGGGCCACACATCGAGCCGGCGGAGCTGGAAGATCAGGAACATCTCCGCGGTCCAGCGGCCGATTCCCCGTACCGTCGACAACCGGGCGATCACCTCGTCATCGCTCTCACGCGACAAGCCGCGCGGATCGAGAACGACGGTCCCATCGAGCACCCTGGCCGACAGGTCGCGCACCGACGCCGCCTTGTTGGTGGACATCCCCGCGCGTCGCAATGCCGCGGACGACAGGGCGAGCAGCCGGTCGGGGGTGACCTCGCCACCGAGTGCGGCGACCAGCCGACCGTGGATCGCGGCGGCTGCGGGGCCGGCCAACTGCTGGTAGGTGATCGACCGCACCAGGGCGGCGAAGTGCGTGTCCAGCGGCCTCCGCAGTCGGGGTGGTCCAACCGCATCCACCAGTGCGGCGAGCACCGGTTCCCGAGCGGCGAGCTCGCGCGCCGCCGACGCGTGCGATACACCACGACCGGGGTTCGGCCCGAGAGCCTTGGACATCACCCGGGACGAGCCATCCCGGCAACCATCACACCGCACGAGGCCAGGGTCAAGCCGCGTGGCTCACGACCGGCTTGCGGGCCGCTGACGTTGGTCCGGGCCGTGCTACTTCACGACCCGATAAGTCAGGTGGGTGACGCCTGGGGCATCGACCACGCGGACGAGCTGCAGCTCCACCCCGTGCGCTTCGAGGCCGTCGAGGAGGCGTACCGCCCCAGGCGTTCGCGATGTCGTCGGTCCGGCGTCCGGTGATCACCGCACCCTGCGCGCCGGCGCCTTCGTCGAACACCCTCTTGGAGTCATCGATCGGCGGTTGAGGCCATCAACGATGCGACGGCACCCGACATCCCTCGGCGAAGTGGCCTGACAGCGCTACGCTAAGCGCCCATCGAGGCAATCGCTTTAATTTAACTCGTACATTCACATGAAACATGAGTGGTCCGCTGTGTAACTTCGCCGGCCTCGCGCCACCCGGCGCGATGGTCGCGACCGCTCCGATGGCGGTCACCATGACAGCGGGAGGTCACCATGAGGAAGGGTTTGGCAGTTGCGCTGGCATTCGCGGTGCTCACGGCGTTCGCCTCAATATCGGGATTGAGGACGACGCACGCGGCCGGCCCCGAGGGCTGTGTCGTCTCCAGCGGCAACAACGGCGCTGCGGTCGGCAACCCGGCCAACGGCACCCCGACCACCAGCCCCCCGACAGCTCCTGGCGCCGCCTGCGCCTACCAGGCGACCGCGGCCGGCGGTTGGGGCGGCAATGGAGTGGTCACGATCACGTATGGACCGGGGACCCTGGCAGCCGGTGCCACGGCCTGCACCTATGCTCCCCCACCGGCGGTGCAGCCGACCGTGTTCACCAACGCGTCCGGTCCCTCCAGCTCCCTGCCCGGAGCCATCGGCCCCATCAAGGCTGGTGACCGTGTGAGCGTCAAAGCCGGGTAGACCCGCTCGACATCTGTTCGGAGGCTGTGGCAGCTCGCTGCCACAGCCTCTTCTCTTGTTTGGCGGCTGTGGGCCTACCGCTCACGTCGTTCGGGTACAGTTGGTCGGTCGCCGACCATCCCGAGGAAGCTCCATGCATGTCGAGCATCTTCAGTCCGCGCTGACCACGGTTCTCGCCGACCGCCGCCTTCTTGCCCACCCCTTCTA
This sequence comes from Chloroflexota bacterium, assembly GCA_005880985.1. Classification (GTDB taxonomy): domain Bacteria; phylum Chloroflexota; class Dormibacteria; order Aeolococcales; family Aeolococcaceae; genus CF-134. The sequence continues at coordinate 408,097 of VBIQ01000007.1, read as the reverse complement.
TCGGCGCTGGTCGGCCGGTGAGCTGTCGCGCGACGAGCTTCGCGCGTACGCCGGCCAGTATCGCCACGTCGAGGCCACGGTGCCGGACATCCTGCGCACCATTGCCGGCGGCAGTCGCGACGCCACGGTGCGGCAGCAGGTCATGCGGACGCTCGCCGACGAAGTAGGCGGCGCCGGCGTCCTCAGCCACCTCGAGCTCTTCGACCAGTTCGCGGCGGCGCTCGACGCTCCGGTGGCTCCCGCGTCGCCGGCGACCGCGAAGCTCGTCGATGTGCTCAGCGGTCTGGCCGAGAGGTCTGCGGCGACCGGCCTCGCCGGCCTCAGCGCGTACGAGCTGCAGTCGCCGGAGGTGAGTGCGACCAAGGCGACCGGTCTGCGGCAGTGGTACGGGCTCGACGGTGGCGCGGTCGCGTTCTGGGACACGCATGCCACCGCCGATGTGGAGCACGCCGGGTGGCTCATCGACGCGCTGGCAGGCATCGACGCAAGCGCGGAGACCGTCACCGCGGCCGCCGCCACTGCCGCGGACGCCTGGTGGGCCTTTCTCGACGAGCGGGAAGCCGCGCGCCGCGTGAGCTGACCCTCCGAGGTCGGGACTCCCAGTCCAGTCCCCGCGCTTGACAGGTGACCAAAAGGTCACATATAATCGGCCCCGTGGACGAGGTGTTCAAGGCCCTGGCCGACCCGACCCGGCGCAGCCTTCTGGACGAGCTCGCCCGAGAGGACGGCCAGACCCTGGGCGCCCTGCAGCAGCGCTTCCCGATGACCCGGTTCGGGGTCATGAAGCACCTCCGCCAGCTCGAGGAGGCCGGCCTGGTGGTCACCAAGCGCCGGGGTCGCGAAAAGCTCCACTTCCTGAACCCCGTCCCGATCCGGCTCGTCCACGACCGGTGGGTGAGCAAGTACGCCGAGCCGTGGGCCGCTTCCCTGAGCGACCTCAAACACCAACTGGAGAAGCACATGGAAAAGGTCTTCGAGATCTACATCCGCACCACGCCTGAGCGCCTGTGGGAGGCGATCACCGATCCAGAGATCAGGAGCAAGTACAACTTCGGCGCCCGGATCACCTCGGACTGGACGCGGGGGTCGCGCTTCGAGATGAGCGCCCCAGGCGCGAACCTTCTGCTCGGCGAGGGGGAGAATCTCGAGGTCGACCCGCCGCGGCGCCTCGTCCAGAGCATGACCGCGCTCTGGAGCGATGACGTGAAGAGCGAGGGAACGTCGAGAGTCACCTGGGAGATCGAACCAATCCGCGACTCCTGCCGCCTGACGGTCACCCACGACCAGCTTCGCGAGGGCGCAAACAGTGAGCTCTACGGTGGCTGGCCGATGATCCTCTCCGGTCTGAAGACGTGGCTGGAGACGGGTGAGCTGCTCACCACGCCGGGATCGCTGATGTACGCGGGAGCCGGGCCCCGCTGAGCGTTGCGTCCCGCGTCGGCGATGGTCAGGGACCGGGCTCCGCTCGAGCCCGCGTTCCCTGACCACCGTCAACCGGCGGGTTCGGCAATGACGAATGCGGCGCCGCCGGCATCGCCGTCCAACGTCGCACCGGAGGGGTCGGCGACTCGAACCTCCGTCCAACCGGTGGTCTCGAGAAGCGTTGCCAGCTGCGCGCGCCGCAGCGCGGTCACCAGTGGCTCGCCGACCTGGGCCACCGCGGTGGCGAGCGCCGCACGCCCGGCCTGACCGCGCGACGATGTCGGTTGCAGCGGGATGCTGATCGCCAGCCTGCTTCCCGCGGCGGCACACCGCGACAGGGCCGCAAGCAACGACCGCAGCACCTCGTAGCTCAGATACCCGGCGACCCCTTCGCAGACGAAAAGAGAGACGCGACCACGGTCGTGCCCAGCGTGCCGGAGGGCAGCCCCGACATCCACCTGCGCGAAGTCCATTCCGACGAAGGTCACTCCCGCTGCGCCTATACCCAGGCGCTCGAGCCTGGAGCGTTTGTCGGCCTGCGTGTCCGGGTGGTCAAGTTCGAACCAGTCGACGCCCGGCTTGGCGTATCGGAGAGCCCGTGCGTCGTAGCCGGCGCCGACCACCACGATCTGTGCGATGCCATCCTCGATCGCGTCGACAACCGTGTGGTCGAAGAAGGCGGTGCGACGCGACAGATAGTCGGTCAGACCGGTCGTCCGGGGCTGTCTCGCAGCGGCGATGTCAGCCTGCAGCCGGTCATCGGCCGCAGGATCCCCAAGGGACGCGGGCGCGCGGGGGAACCGCAACCGGTAGGTGGCAACGCGACGCGCTGTCTCGGAGGGCTCACCCGCTCGCATCTGTGCCTCCATCGTCAACCGGGCGGTGCCGCCCGGGGTGGCGACACACTACAGATCGGCTAGCGCAAACCGGCGGCCCGGCGGGCTCGCTCGGCCGCAGGTCGCGCGGGGCAGCCGGCGAGGTGGTCGTCCACCAGGCCGCAGGCCTGCATCAGGGCGTAGAGCGTCGTCGGACCCACGAATCGGAAGCCACGGCGCTTGAGCTCGCGGGCGAGCGCCACGGTCTCAGGCGTCGTCGCCTCGACATCCGCCCAGGTGGCGGGCGGCCGCTTCGGTGACGCGGGGGCGTGCGCCCGGATCAGCGCCTCCACCGGTTGCCCGCCGGCGCGCATCGCGACCGTGGCGCGGGCGTTGGCGATGGTCGCGTCGATCTTGGCCCGGTTGCGGACAATTCCCACGTCGGCGAGCAGGCGTCTGATGTCGGCGTCGCCGAAGCGGGCGACGGCGTCGGGGTCGAAGCCGGCGAAGGCGGCTCGGAACGCGTCGCGCTTGGTGAGGATGGTGCGCCACGACAGCCCGGACTGGAAGGCCTCGAGGCTCAAGCGCTCGAACAGCCCACGCTCGTCGAGCACGGGGAAGCCCCACTCCTCATCGTGGTAGCGCTCAAAGAGAGCATCCCCGTCGCCGAAGCAACGCCCGGTCGGTGGGTTCGGCGCCATCGTCGCTGATCCAGGTGACTAGGCCGGGCCGGCTAGGTCGACGACGACCGGGGCGTGATCGGACGGACCGGGGCCCTTGCGCATGTCCCGGTCGATGTAGGCGTCGGACACGGAGCTCGCCAGCGCCGCGGTGAGGAGAACGAGATCGATGCGCATACCCATGTTCTTGTGGAACATCCCGGCGCGGTAGTCCCAGTAGGTGAAGGGTCGGTCGTACTTGAGGGGCCGCGGGACGACGTCTTCGAGACCGAGGGCGCGCACCTGCGCGACGGCATCGCGCTCGGCGGGCGTGACGTGGGTCGACCCGACGAACGCCTGCGGATCCCACACATCCGCATCGGTGGGGGCGACGTTGAAGTCGCCGCAGACGGCCAACGGCGTTCCCCGGCGCAGTTCGGCGGCGACGGTGTCCCGCAGCGCCCCGAGCCACGTCAGTTTGTACGCATAGTGCGCGTGTCCCGGCTCGCGTCCGTTGGGGACGTACACCGACCACACGCGCACGCCACCGCAAGTCGCCCCGATCGCGCGTGCTTCGGTGAGGCCGTCCCAGGCGACGTCGCGGGTCAGACCCGCGGTGATCTCCTCCATGCCGACGCGGGAGAGCAGCGCGACCCCGTTCCACGGGCCCTGGCCCAGGGCGCCGACCTCGTAGCCGAGGCCGGTCAGCTCCAGGCGCGGGAAGCGCTCGGCCGCGATCTTGGTCTCCTGCAGGCAGACGACGTCCGGTCTCACGCGCTCCAGCCACTCGAGGAGCCGCGGCATGCGGGGGACGAGGGAGTTCACGTTCCAGGTCGCCAGGCGCACGAGCCGGGAGTCTGGCACCGACGGGCCTCGGCTGAGGGACGGCCGGCGAGTTTCGCCGGGACCGATGAGTCCTGGTCAGCTCCGGCGTCGAAAGCGGTGACGCCACTTCTGAGCACCACGAGGGAGCCACCATGCCGAGGCGAGAGACACCCCCGATCGGAGCGCCCTGCTGGGTCGATCTGATGACCTCCGACCCCGAGCGCAGCCGCGCCTTCTACAGCCAGCTCTTCGGCTGGACCGCGGGCGACCCCGCCGAGGAGTTCGGTGGCTACTTCAGCTTCACCAAGCATGGCGTGCAGGTGGCCGGATGCATGGCGCGCCAGCCCGGCTGGGACATGCCCGACGCCTGGTCGGTCTACCTGGCCACTGACGACGCCCGGAAGACCGTCGACGCCGCCGCGGCCAGCGGCGCCCAGGTCCAGGTCCCGGCCATGGATGTCGGCGAGCTCGGCACCATGGCTGTGGTCGGTGACCCCGGCGGCGCTGGGATCGGCCTGTGGCAGCCCGGCCTTCACAAGGGCTTCGGCATCCTCGGCGAGGCTGGCGCCCCGAGCTGGTTCGAGCTCCACACCCGGGAGTACCGAGCCGCTGTCGCTTTCTACCGCAAGGTGTTCCGCTGGGACACCGAGGTCGTCAGCGACACCGACGAGTTCCGCTACACCACCCTCAAGAATGGCGATGGCCCGCTCGCCGGGATCATGGATGCCGCCGGCTTCCTCCCCGAGGGCGTTCCCGCCCGCTGGTCGGTGTACTTCGGCGTCGACGACACTGACGCCGCGCTGGCCAGGATCGTCGAGCTCGGCGGCTCGATCGTGGTGCCCGCCGAGGACACGCCCTACGGCCGCCTCGCCACCGCCACCGACCCGACCGGCGCCGAGTTCAAGCTCGTCGCTCCCAACGCGGCCATCCCCGCGAGGAACCCGGTGGATGCCTGACCTCCGCGTACGATGAGCGCCGTGCAGGACCCGTCCCTCGCCGTCGCGCCCGAGCTCGAGCTCGGGCTGGAGCGGCACCGGAAGGAGCTGACCGGCTACTGCTACCGGATGCTCGGCTCGCCGTTCGAGGCAGAGGACGCGGTCCAGGAGACGCTGTTGCGAGCGTGGCGAGGCCTGGAGCGCTTCGAGGGGCGCGCAGCGCTGCGCTCCTGGCTCTATCGCATCGCCACCAATGTCTGCGTGGACATGGCCAACGCACGCGCCCGCCGCGCGCTCCCGATGGACCTCGGGCCCGCCCGGGCGCCGGTTGCGGAGAACCTGCACGAGCTCCCCGAGGCAACCTGGATCCAACCGATCCCGGACAGTGCCGTCGCCCCGGAGGCTGATCCCGCCGACGTGGCGGTGGCCCACGAGACGATCCGCCTGGCGTTCGTGGTGGCGCTGCAGCACCTTCCGCCCCGGCAGCGGGCCGTGCTGATTCTCTGCGAGGTGCTTCGCTGGCGGGCGAGCGAGGTCGCGGAGCTCCTCGAGACGAGCGTCGCCTCGGTGAACAGTGCGCTGCAGCGCGCCCGTGCCACGCTCGAGGCGCACGATCTCAGTTCGGAGGACCCTGCCCCTGCCATCGATGCGGCGCAGCGCGAGCTGCTTGCGCGGTACGTCGAGGCATTCCAGAGCTACGACGTCAGCGCGCTCACCTCGCTGCTTCGTGAGGACGCGCGGATGTCCATGCCGCCGTACGACCTGTGGCTGTCCGGTCGCGAGGACGTCCTTGCCTGGTGGTTCGGACCGGGGATCGGCTGTCGCGGCTCACGGCTGCTGCCGACGGCGGCGAACGGCATGGTGGCGTTCGGCCAGTACAAGCCGAGCGCCTCGGGCAGTGGGTACGACCCATGGGCCATACAGGTCCTCGAGATCGCGGACGGCGGGATCGTCGGTTTCACCTTCTTCCTGGACACCGAGTCGCTGTTTCCCCTCTTCGGCCTGCCCCCTCGCCTGGAGGGGTGATCGTCAGTCGGGCAGGACGTCCTGCAAGCCCATGAAGGCGAGCAGTTCGCGCAGCTCGTTCGACGGACGGCGCAGCCTGACCTGACAGCCGTGCCGTCCGGCGGCGAGCTGGAGCCGCGCCAGGGCATCGACGGTGACGGCGTCGGCGCCAACGCACGCCACATCACAGACGGCGACCGGCGCGCCGCCGCGCTCGAGCAACCCGCAGACACGGTCGCAGAGACCGGGGAGATCGGACCGCGCGATGGGCCCTCGGATGACGAAGGTGATCGTGCTCCACTCCTGCCCAGGCATGTGTCTCTATGAGACTGCCGGGAGCGACGAAACTCACCGTTGTCCCCCACCGATGAGTTCCGAGGCCGCGGCCCGTCCTGTTCCTCGGCAGCGCTCCCACGGCTGCGAACCGTGAACCACAAGGGGAACGTCGATGAGCATCGAGCTGAGCAAGGTTGTCGCGGCACAGTACGATCCGCGGAGGTGGAAGGCGCTCGCCGTGCTGGCGCTGGTGCAGTTCATGCTCATCCTCGACATCACCGTGGTCAACGTCGCGCTGCCGTCCATCAAGACCGACCTTGGCTTCAGCCAGGCCGGGCTTGCCTGGGTGGTGAACGGCTACACGCTGATGGCGGGCGGGCTGCTGCTCCTGGGCGGACGGCTCTCCGACCTCCTTGGCAGGCGCCGGTTGTTCCTGATCGGCGTCGGCCTCTTCGCGCTCGCCTCGCTGACCTGCGGACTCGCCGTCGCCCCGGCGATGCTGGTTGCCAGCCGTTTCGTGCAGGGGACCGGCGAGGCGCTCGCCGCGCCCGCCGCCCTCGGACTGGTGGCCCTGCTCTTCCCTGATCCGCTCGAGCGCATGAAGGCCCTCGGGATCTGGGGCGGACTCGCGGGTTTGGGCGGCACCACCGGTGTGGTCATCTCGGGCGCGCTCACCGACCTGGCCAGCTGGCGGTGGATCTTCCTCGTCAATCTGCCCGTCGCCCTGTTCGCCCTCGTCGCCGTCCCCCGACTGGTGTCTGAGAGCCGCATGGACCGAGTCATCACCGCCGCACGCCGGCGCATCGACATCTGGGGCCCGATCACGGCGACCGGCGGCCTGGTCGCGGTCGTCGACGGGCTGCTGCAGGCGGCCACCGATCCCTGGGTCTCGGTCTCGGTGCTGCTCCCACTGCTCGGAGGCGCCGCCCTGCTGGTGGGGTTCGTGCTCATCGAGGCGCGCATCGAGGCGCCGCTGATCCCGCTGCGATTCTTCACCGACCGCACCCGGGTGGTCATCAACTTCGTGACCCTGTTCTTCTCCAGCGCCTTCTTCGCCTACTTCTTCCTGCTCACGCTCTACATGCAGCAGACCCTGCACTTCACGCCGCTGCAGGCCGGCCTCGCCTACGTGCCCTTCGGGCTGGCCATCGGCGCCGGCATCGGATTCAGTACGGCGCTGATGCCGCGGTTCGGTGTCAAGCCACTGGTTGCCACCGGGTTCTTCGGGAGTGCGGTCGGGCTGTTCCTCACCGGCGGGATCGGCCCGACGAGCGGATACCTGGGCGGGATTCTGCCGGGGATGCTCGTGCTCGCAGTCAGCTCCGGGATCAGCTTCACGGCCGTCGGCAACGCGTCGCTTCACCGGGTGACCCGCCAGGATGCCAGCCTGGCGTCGGGTGTTCAGAATGCCGTGCAGCAGGTCGGCGGTGCGATCGGGCTCTCCTGCCTGGTGGCGTTCGCTCTGCGGCACGCCGCCGACCAGGTCCGGCATGGCGATTCGATCGCGCATGCGTTCACCGATGGGTACGTCCTGGCCTTTCGTATCGGGGCGGTGCTGCTCGCGGTCGGCGGCGTGCTGGTCTCGCTGCTGCTCGAGCGGGTCGAGAGCGCGGCCGCTCAGCCCGAGGCTGTGTTCGATGCGGAGCCGGCACCGGCGGCATAGGGTCGCCTGGCCCGTTGCACGCCCACCCGCACCATGATGACCACGGTGAGGGGAACGAGCCACCAGGCGGCGCCGCGGGCGCTGAGGACTCGGGTGAGGATGAGAGCGGCGGCGACTGCTGCGGCGAGCGTCCAGTCGTCGCCGATGATGAATCGGTACCAGAACCGCCCGAACCCGACGACCCACGACACCAGGCGGTGCATCACAACCTGGCGGGCTTCAGGACGACGGCGCGCCGACGTTCGATCGCGATGTTGGTCACAGCGGTCAGCACGTACAGGCCGAGCAGGCCGAGGATCGCGCCGTCTCCGGCGGGCCAGTCCACGCCGAGGCCCTCAACTGCCCAGAACGAGCCGAAGGTCGTGAGCAGGATTCCCACCACCAACTGCAGCAGGCTCCGCGGGATCCGGATGACGATGGGCTTCAGGGCCGCCCCGACGGCGCCCACCACCGCCAGTGCGGCGGCGCCGCCGATCACCGCGACGCCCAGTTGGTTGGCGTTTGCGCCGAACGAGACGACGATGAACGCCACCTCGAGTCCTTCGAGCAGCACCCCCTTGAAGGCGAGCACAAATGCCGTCCAGTCGACACCGTCACCGGTCCAGACCTCGGCCTGCTCCGCGGCCACCTGCGTCCCTGCCAGCCCGCGGGCCGCGACTCGCATCACCCCTTTGCGGAACCACTGCAGCCCGAACACCAGCAGCAGGGCGCCGACCACCAGCCGGAGCTGACTGATCGGAATGGCGCTGAGCGCCACGCCGAGTACGGCGACGACGACCGCGAGAACCAGGAACCCGGCGCCGGCGCCAAGGAGCGTCGATCGCCAGCCGCGGGTCGCCCCGACACCCACGACGATGGTGACCATCTCGATGGCCTCCACCGTCGAGGCCAGGAAGGTGGTGATCAGGACTGGAACGACGCCGGTCATCGCCGTGGCTACTTCAAGGTGGTGGCCGTCATCTCGCGCTCGGCTGGGCTGGCAGCGGTCACGCGAGTTCGGCAAGCCGGGTGAGCGACGGTGCGAAGTAATACGATCCACTCACCGGTCGCGTGAAGTCGGTCAATCGGTCGTGCACACCATCCGTGGACGTGCCGAACATGCGCGCCAGCATCAGGTCGTAGCGGGCGGGATCGGCGCTGAAGGCCACAAAGTACAGGCCGTGCTCGGCCACCGTCCCGTAGGGAACGCTGCGCCGGTAGATCGGCAGCTCCTCACCGGCGTCGTCATGGACCTCGACTCGCGCGATGTGCGCGGTCGGTGGCTTGGCGTCACCCTCCAGCTCCTGGCTGTCGACCTTGGTGCGACCGAAGACGCGCTCCTGATCGGCCACCGGCAGCGCCTCGAACGCGTCGAGGTTGTGCACCCAGCGCATCGCGATCACGTGGCTGCCGTTCTCCCCGGGCTGGCCGGGCGGCACCAGCGCCACCTGTGGCGCTTCCAGCATCTGGGGGTTTGCGGTCCCGTCGATGAAGCCGGTGAGGTCGCGGCTGTCGCGGTGGACGAAGCCGGGCTGCTCGGCGCTGAGCACGGCGACGTCGCCCAGCAGCTTCGCGGCAGCGCGCGCATGCTCGAAGACGACGTCGGGTGCGCTGCCGCTCACCCAGAGCCAGAGGTCGTGCTGGGTGGCAGGCGCGCTCCGGCCGTCGGGACCGACCACGGCGCTGAAGGGTCGCAGCGACGCGGGAGCGTGGTCGGGTGCGGTCTCGCGCCAGAACGTCGCACCGAAGGCGATCACCAGGTTGACGCCGCCGGCCGACACCGCCGGCGAGCGGAGCTGCGCGACGGCCGCCACCGCCCGGCTCGGCTCGACGCGACGAAGGTCGAATTCGAGGAAGTGATGCGCCACGGTGCCCTGGGCGAAGATGCTGTGCTGCGGCGTGGTCATGCTCGCGCGAGCATAGCCGTGAGCCCGTGGGTTCCGGAGTCGCGGCCTGAGCCGGCCGGATGCAGTCCTGGGCCCGCGTCAGCGGTCGTGATGCTCCCGGGTGGTGGTGTCGTAGAAGGGCCGGGCGTCGATTGGTGAAGTGCTCAGCACCGGCAGGCGAGCGCCGGCCGGGGTGCTACGGCCTTCGAGCAGACGGCGCGCCACCTCGGTGGTCCGCCGACCCAGGTATTTCGCGGCGCGAATCTCGACGCCGCTGGGAGGGAGCTGACCGTTGTTGCTGACCGAGGAGGCGCCGTACGGATTGCCCGCGTTCCACTGGACGGGATCGGTGTACCCGGGGGCGACGACGATCGCGCCCCAGTGGTACATGGTGTTGTAGAGCGCGAGGAGCGTGCTCTCCTGTCCTCCATGAAACGTGCCCGTGCTGACGAACCCCGACATCGGCTTGTCGGCGAGCCGTCCTTCCCGCCAGAGCGGGCCCGTGGTGTCGATGAACTGCTTCAGCTGCGCAGAAACGTTGCCGAAACGCGTCGGTGTGCCGAAGATGACAGCGTCCGACCAGAGCAGGTCGTCGTGAGTGGCCTCGGCGACGTCGAGAGTCGCCAGCCGATGACTGGACCAGCCTTCGTTGGAGGCGATCGCCTCCTCCGCGGCCAGCTCAGGAACCCGGTGGAGGCGCACCTCGGCACCCGCCTGCTCGGCTCCCTCTCGCACCGCCCGCGCGAGCTGATAGGTGATGCCCGTCGCGCTGTAGTAGATGATCGCAACCTTGACCGGCATGCCGTCCTCCTCGTCGAGCCAGGTGGTGGTAGCGACGAAGGGTACTCGCCGGCTCAGAGCGGGGCATGGCGAGGCTCGTCGTAGTATTGGGGCGTGGCGACTCGGACTGGAGAACACACCCATGGCTGACACCTGTACTCACCTCGACCAGATCCAGGACGTCACTCCGTCCTCCACCGGCTGCGAGGACTGCCTGGCTGCCGGCGCGCACAACTGGGTTCACCTGCGCGTCTGCCAGACGTGCGGTCACGTCGGCTGCTGTGACAGCTCACCGAGACGTCATGCCACGGCTCATCACCGGGCCGCTGGCCATCCCATCGTCCGGTCGTATGAGCCCGGTGAGAGCTGGTACTGGTGCTACCTGGACGAGGTGATGTTCGAGCTCGAGGACGCGCCTCTCGCACCCTCACATCCCTGAGGCGCCGCCGCCGGTTCGTCGCGGGCGATGTCACGCCCCCTGGCGCGACATGGACGGTTCGACCATGTCGCTGGTGCGGCTGCTTGGACGGCGACCGTCGTCCGGACCCGCGGCACGGGGAGCACCGGTTCGAGCCACCGGCCGGCCCGCCGTGACCAGCAGGCCGGCAAGCACCGCCGCGGCGGCGAGGATGCCGGCACCCCATCCGGTGGCGGCCGAGTATCCGTGCACCAGTGCCTGGACCCTCGTCGACGCGCCGGGGGCGTGCGACACGAGGTAGCTCGACGTCGCTCCGGCGGCGATGGTGTTGAGCAGGGCCGTGCCGATCGAGCCGCCGACCTGCTGCGCGGTGTTGACCATGGCCGACGCCACGCCCGCCTCACGGGGGTTCACCGCCTGCGTCGCAACGTTGAAGGCGGGCACGAACACGCAGCCCATGCCCAGGCCGAGGAGGATCTCGGCGGGCAGGATGTGGACCACGTAGCTCGCGTCGACCGTCAGCCGGGTGAGGACCAGCATCCCGGCGGCGGCGACGAGGAGCCCGGGAACCATGAGCGCGCGGGGCGGTACGTGCGGCAGCAGCCGGCTGGCGATCGCTCCCGAGCTGACGAACACCATCGCCGACAAGGGGAGGAAGGCCAGTCCGGCGCGGAGCGGCGAGTAGCCAAGGACCACCTGGAAGTCGTAGGTGAGCAGCAGGAAGGATCCGTACATGGCGCCGACGGCGCCCGCGACCGCTAGGTAGGCGCCAGCACGGTTCCGGTCACGGAGGATGCGCAGCGGGAGCAGGGGTTCGGTGGCGCTCGACTCACGGAGCAGGAAGAGGGCGAGCAGGACGCTGGAGGTTGCCAGCATGGCGATCACCGACCTCGCGCCCCAGCCATCCGAGACAGCGAGCGTGCAGGCGTCGACCAGGGTGACGAGGGCGCCGACCGCGAGGGCAACGCCGGGCACGTCGAAGCGACCGCTGCGGCTGCCGCGGACGTCGGCGAGCAGCGCCGACCCACCGAGCGCGGCAACGACGGCGACGGGGAGGTTCACGTAGAGGCACCAGCGCCAGCTCAGCGACTGGGTGAGCGCACCGCCGAGGATGAGTCCGAGCGCGCCGCCGCTGCCGGCGATGGCGCCGTAGACGGCGAACGCCTTGGCTCGCTCGCGGGCGTCGGTGAAGCTCACCGCGAGCAGCGAGAGCGCGGTGGGGGTGAGCAGGGCGGCGAACGCTCCCTGGAGCGTTCGAGCGCCGACCAGCGTGCCCAGGTTCGGTGCCGCTCCACCCAGCGCCGAGGCCGCGGCGAAGCCGGCCAGTCCCATCAGGAACGTTCGCTTGCGACCGGCGTAGTCGGCGATGCGACCACCGAGCAGGAGCAGCCCCGCAAAGGCGAGGGTGTAGGCGGTGATCACCCACTGACGTTGCCCGTCGGACCCACCCAGGGCACGCTGGGCGGAGGGCAGTGCGATGTTCACGATGGTCGCGTCGAGGGCGACCATCAGCTGCGCCAGGGCGATGAAGACCAGGGCAAGCCAACGTCGCGAATCGAGAGTGCGGGTCGCCGGGGACGGCAGCGCGGGGGTGCCCATCGCCGATCTCCATAATCTGAGGGGTGAGTACCCACTCATTATGGGTGGGCACTCACTCAGATGTCAAGTTCGTGCTAGGCTTGCCCCCGAGATGGCTCGTGGACGGCAGCCCATGTCGCAGCGGATCGTGCTGGCCGCTGCCGAGGTCCTCCGGCAGCGCGGCTTCGCCGAGGCGACGACCAAGGAGATCGCCCGGGCGGCCGGCATCTCCGAGGGCAGCATCTACAACCACTTCGACAACAAGACCGCGCTCATCGCCGCCGCCATGTCCGAGGTGACCAGCGGCATCCGCACGGCGATGGCGCGGCTGCTGGAGCGGGTCGGCGAGAGCAGCGTCGAGGACAACCTCAACGAGTTTGCCGAGGCCCAGGTGCGGTTTCTCCTCGACCTTCTCCCCATCACCGGTCCGACGCTCGGAGACCGCGAGCTCCTCGAGTGGCTGCGGCGGGGTGGCCCCACCCCGGGCGCGGCCACCCCGCCGGGTCCCGTCCTGGGGCATGCGGGTGTGATCGCCTACCTCGAGGCCGAACAGCGCGCCAGGCGCCTGGCCGCGGACACGGAGCCGGCCTATCTGGCCGCCGCCCTCCTCGGCGCCTGTTTGCAGTACGCGTTCCTCAGCCTGTTGACACGGAAGGAGGTGATGACCGCGGTCGCGCGGTTGCCGGGCGACCCTGCTGCCTTCGCGCAGGAGACCGTCCACATGCTCCTGGCCGGGCACATCCGGTCACGACGCGTTCGCGCCGCGAGCTGACCGCCGGCGACGCTCAGGCGGCCACCGGCCGGCCTTCGAGCCGATCGAGGTGGAGGCGCCGGTGCAGTCCACGCAGCGGCGGTGGCGCCCACCAGTTCCAGCGGCCGAGCAGAGCCATCAGCGACGGGACGAGGAAGGCGCGCACCACGCTGGCGTCGATGACCACCGCCAGCGCCGTTCCCACCCCGAGCTCCTTGATGAAGACGATGCTCGAGGTGGCGAAGACGCCGATCGCGACACAGAAGAGTGCCGCCGCGGCGGTGACCACGCGGCCGGTGCGTTCGAGGCCGCCGGCGACCGCCTCGTGCGTCGAGAATCCCGCGTCGTGCTCCTCCTTGATCCGGGAGAGCAGGAAGACGCCGTAGTCGGTCGAGAGCCCGAAGGCGATGGCGAAGAGCAGGATCGGTTGGGTCGACTCCAGCGCTCCCTGACTCTCGTAGTGCAGCAGTCCGGTGAGCCGGCCGTCCTGGAAGACGAGGACGAGCAGGCCGAAGGCGGCGCTCAGCGACAGCGCGTTCATCACCACCGACTTGAGCGGCAGCACCAGCGAACCGGTCAGCGCGAAGAGCACGACGATGGTGACGACCGCGACGATGATGACCGCCAGCGGCAGGTGGTTGCGCAGGCTCGCCTGAAGGTCGACGAACTCCGCGGTGGCGCCACCAACACGAACGCTGGCCGACGCGGGAAGCGCTCGGATGGAGTCGACGAGCTTCTTGCTCTGGTCGGTGAGTGGGCCCGATGTCGAGTCGACGCTGATGACCCAGGTGTCCCCACCGACGAGCCGCGGCGGCGCGACCAGACTGGCGCCCGGGAGGTCGCGGATGGCGGTGGCGATGCCGGCCACGTGGGTGCCCATCGACGCCGGAGCGGTGACGGCAACGGTGACCGGCGTGCTCGCGTCGGTGGCGAAGTCGCGATGCAGGGCGTCGGTTACCTGCCGGGCCGAGGCGCTCTCGGGAAGGACACTGCTGTCGACCGAGGTGAAGCGGATCCCGAGGAAGGGCATGCCGGCGACGACAAGCACAGCGGCGCTGACGACCGCGACGGCCGCAGGGTGGCGCATCACCGCGCGCGACAGCCGGTACCAGCCACCGTGCCGTGACGCATCGGGGGGGCGGCGCACCCGCAGGCGTTCGATGCGGGGACCGAGAAGGAGCAGGACGGCGGGGAGCAGCGTCAGCGCGATGGTGGCGCCGCTCAGAGTGACGAGCAGTCCGCCGACCCCCATCGAGTAGAGGAACTGCTGCGGGAAGACCAGCAGCGCCGCGAGGGCGGCGGCCACGGTCATCGAACTGAACAGCACCGTGCGGCCGGCGGTCGCGACGGTTGCCAACACCGCGTCGGCGACATACCCGTGACGGCCCACCTCCTCGCGGTATCGCGACACCATCAGCAGGCTGTAGTCGATCGCCAACCCCAGACCCAAACCGGTGACCAGGTTGAGGGCGAAGATGGAGAGGTCGGTCGCCTGGTTGACCAGCCGCAGCCCCAGGAAGGTGGTCAGGATCGTCAGGACACCGACCATCAGCGGCATCAGCGCGGAGACCGCGCTGCCGAAGACGATGATGAGCAGCGGCACCAGCACGATCGCAGCGAGAAGCTCGGCGCGGCCCAGATCCTTGGTGACCTGGTCCTGGACCTGCTGCTCGCCGACGACCTGCCCGCCCAGAATGACCCGCGGGTCGCCCGCGAAGCTGCTCTCCAGCCGGGTGGCCACATCCTTGCGCCCCTTGTCGGACATCGGGCGCGTCTCAGCGACGAGATAGGTGCTGCGTCCGTTCCGGGACACGAGTCCGGGCACCGAGCCGGAGTCGAGCACCAGCGCGACGCCAGGGTCCGCGGCGAGGCGCGATCGCACCCGCGCCACCTCGATCCGACCCTGCGGCGAGTCAACCGGCGTACCGGGACGGACCAGGGTGACGACGGTCTGCTGCGGGTCGGCATGGGTTGCCGCGGCGACCTGTCGCGCCGCGGCCGCGCTCTCGCTGTTCGGGTCGGAGAACCCGCCGGGGGAGAGCAGCCCGGCCACGGGTCCGCCGAGGATCCCGGCGACCAGCGCGAGGACCACCACGGCCACGATCACCCGCCGCGGATGGCGGACGATCCGTCTGGCGAGCTGCCCCGCGCGTGGCGGCGCGGGGGCGGTGGTGGACATGGCGGTGTCCCACCTTGCCACAGCTCGAGGGGTGGTCGAAGCGCCCCGCAAGCAGGCCCGGCCTCGGGCTCAGCTCGCCCTAGTGGCTCGGCTCGGCCATCAGCAGCGGGTTCCAGTCCACCGCCCGCAACTCGAGTCCCCGCATCGCTGCGAGGTAGGCATCGATGCGCCCACCCTTGACGCAGCCGTGGTGGCACGCGATGGTCCGCGGCTGCAGGGCGTCGATCTTGTCCAGCGCCATGTCGAGATGTGCCTTCGAGGGAAGGAAGCCTATGGCGCTGTAGAAGCCGGCCATGGCGTCGCTGCGGTCGTCGTCGACAAGCCCCGGTCCATCACCTGCCTCGATGAACAGGTCGGAGGAGAACAGGGTCTTGGTGGTGTCGTCGAAGGCCATCATGCTGTCCCACTGGTGCACATATGACGTCGTCAGAAAACGCAGGCTGTGCTTGCCGAGGGAGACCGTGTCGCCATCCGCCACCGGCCGCGGCGGGCGCGACGAGTAGTCCGGCAGGGTCAATATGCCGATCGGGCTGCAGAGCGGCGTCGCATGAGGTGCCACGTCGAGGAAGCGGTTGAGCGCCCCGCTCTCGTCGCCCTCGAGATGAGGGATGACGATGTGGCGGATGGTCGTCGGGTCGACGATGCTGCGCACCGCGGTGACGGCGTCGTCGAAGAGAGCCGAGAACCCCGTCTCGACCAGCGCGGGCTCCTCGTCGCGGATGACGAAGAAGCTGAAGGTCACCGGGCTGTCCGGCACGGCGGCGTTGACCCGGTAGATGTCCTCGGCAACCTCGGTGATGGTGTGCATCCCCGTCCCTCCGTGGGCTGGCGGTCGGTGGCAGTCGGTGACGCCTAGGATCGGCGCTGTCGAGGGCAGGGACATCGGTGGAACTACCCAAACTCGCCGAGCGCGCCCGCCGGTCCGATGCGAGAATCGGCGCCGTGATTACCGCATCCGGCGAGATGCAGGAGGGGATGGCCGCGCTGGCGCGCGGGGACTTCGCCTCGGCGCGAACTCACTTCGAGGGGGCGCTCGGGACGGATGTCGGGCAGCCGGAGGCGGCCGTCCGGCAGCTCCTGGCGGTGGCCTGCTCGGCGCTCGAGGACTACGAATCCGGTCAGACGCACGCCGCTGCCGCCTTTCCGGATGTGGCGCGAGGCAGGCGAGCCCCGCCGGGCGGCCTTCGTCGCCATCACCCTGGCCGGTCAGCAGCAGGCGCTGGGCAACGTGGCCGCAGCTCGTGGCTGGCTCGGGCGAGGCGCCCGGTTGCTGGACGGGGAGGGCCCCTGCCTGGAGCGCGGCTATCTCGCGGTCGCCCTGGCGGCATGCGATGTCCACGACCTCCATGCCCTGCAACGCGACACCGAGCTGGCCCTCGAGCTGGCGCGTCGCCACGGCGACACCGACCTCGAGACGCGGGCGCTCGCCGACAGCGGCCTGGCGATGGTTGCTCTCGGGCATGTCGCCGAGGGCATCGCCCGTCTCGACGAGGCCATGACCGCGGTGGTGTCGGGCGAGGTGCGCAATTACGCGATGGCGGGGCTCACCTGCTGCGCCATGCTGCACGCGTGCGACCGCATCAATGATGTGGAACGTGCCGCCGAGTGGACCCGGGCGGTGACCGACCACGCCCGGGCGGCATTCGGCGACCCGCCACCCAACGTGCTGCTCAGCCACTGCCGCATCGCCTACGGCGCAATGCTGGTCGAGGTCGGACGCTGGGACGAGGCGGAGGCCGAGCTGCGGCGGGCGCGCGACACCTCGCGCGTGGTCGTCAAGCGCGCCGAGGCAAGCGGCCGGCTGGCGGAGATCCTGGTGCGACGCGGATGTCCTGCCGAGGCGGAGGAGCTGCTTCGCGGCTACGAGGACCAGCACTACACCGTGCAGGCACGCGCCCGCCTCTGGCTGTTGCGAGACAAACCGGGGCTGGCCGATGCGATGCTGCTCGAGGCGCTGCGTGAGCTCGAGGGAGACCTGCCGGTGACCCTGCGGCTGCAGGCCCTCGCACCGAGGTCCTGCTCCAGGCGAACGACGTCGCCGGCGCGGAGGGGTCGGCGACCGAGGCGCTGCACCTTGGGAATGTGCTCGGGCGACCGGGACTGGTTGCCACCGGGCTGCTGGCAGCCGGTCGTGCTGCCGCTGCCGCCGGCGATGACGCCGCTCGCGCACATCTGGAGGACGCCATCCGAGTGCTGAGCGCGGTGGATCGCCCGGTTCTCCGGGCCGAGGTTCGGCTGGAGCTTGCCGAGGTGCTGAGCGCCGCTGACGCCGACGGCGCGATTGCCCAGGCGCAGGCCGCGCTTCCCGTGTTCGCGCGGCTCGGCATCCGTCGCGAGACGGACCGCACGACGGCGCTTCTCCGGCGGCTGGGTGCCGGCACCCGGGTGACCGGCCAGGGCGGTCAGGGTCCGGTGGACCTCAGCCGCCGCGAGCGCGAGGTTCTCGCTCTCCTCGGCCAGGGGCTGAGCAACGCCGAGATCGCCGGCCGCTTGTTCATCACCACCCGCACCGCCGAGCACCACGTCGCCACCGTGCTGGCCAAGCTCGGCATGCGGCGGCGGGCCGAGGCGGCGGCCTACGCGGTGGCGCAGGGGATCAGGTAACTACACTTCACCATCGGGTTTGGAAGGGAGGCTGCAGTGTGGTGACGCGCTCCGCGACCGTCGAGACAGCAATCGGAAAGCTCCAGGGCATCGAGGAGGACGGTCTGTGCGTCTTCCGAGGGGTGCCGTACGCCGGGCCCCCGATCGCCGAGGCGCGTCTTCGCGCGCCTCAGCAGCCGCCGCCGTGGCGGGGAGTCCGCGCCGCCATCGACGCCGGCAGGTGGGCGCCGCAGAATCCGCCCACCTCGGTGCTGCTCGGACCGCCGCCTGGTCCTCAGCACGAGGATTGCCTCACCCTGAACGTCTGGACCCCGGGCATCGACGGTGGCCGTCGGCCCGTGCTCGTCTGGATCCACGGCGGGGGCTTCCTGACCGGGTCGGGGGCGTCCTCGCTCTATCGAGGCGGCCGGTTGGCGAGTCGCGGAGACGTCGTTGTCGTGACCATCAACTACCGGCTCGGCATTCTCGGGTTCCTCGCCCACCCCAGCCTGGCCGGTGCCGCCGGCACCGGCGCCGCCGGGAACTGGGGGTTGCTCGACCAGATCGCCGCTCTCCACTGGGTGCGCGACCACATCGCCGCCTTCGGTGGCGATCCGGAAAACGTGACCATCTTCGGCGAATCCGCCGGGGCCATGTCGGTCGCCGATCTGCTCGCCGCTCCCGCGGCTCGAGGCCTCTTCCACAAGGCCATCGCCCAGAGCGGGCCGCCGTCGGCAATGAGCATGAAGGCGGCCGAACAGGTCACCGCCACGGTGCTGGCCGAGACGGGCGTCGGTCGCCCGGAGACGCTGCGGACGGTGCCGGTCGACGCGCTGCTCGATGCCCAGGCGGCCGTGGTGGCGCAGCGGGGAGCCGCGGGCCTTCCGCTGACCCCCGTCGTCGACGGCGTGACCCTTCCCGTCGAGCCGCACGAGGCGATCGCCGATGGGTGCGCAGCCGACATCCCCCTGCTCATCGGGACCAATCGCGACGAGGCCAAGGTGTTCATGGTGAGCGATCCCAAGAATCGCGCCCCTGACGAGGCCATCCTGCGCCGTCGCATCGAGCGCGCCTTCAGCGCGAACGGCGTGGAGCTGGCGGTCGACGACGTCATCGCGAGGTATCGCGCCGCTCGGGCGGCGCGGGGCCAGCCGGTCGATCCGCGGGAGCTGTGGTCGGCGATCGAGACCGATCGCGTGTTCCGGAGCGGCTCGGTGCGCATGGCCGAATCCCAGGCCCGTCACCAGCGCCACACCTACAGCTATCTGTTCAGCTGGGAATCGCCCGCGATGGACGGCGCTCTCGGGGCATGTCATGCGCTGGAGATCCCGTTCGTCTTCGGCACCCTGTCAGCGCCGCGGATGGATCGCTTCGCCGGCGCCGGACCGGCGGCGGAGGCCCTCAGCGAGACGATGATGGATGCCTGGCTGGCCTTCGCCCGCACCGGCGACCCGAGCACGCCGCGCCTCGGAGAGTGGCCACCGTACGACGCGGCACGACGCGCGACGATGGTGCTCGGGACCGGCCCGCACGTCGAAGACGCGCCCTACGAGGAGGAACGCTG
This sequence comes from Chloroflexota bacterium, assembly GCA_005880985.1. Lineage (GTDB taxonomy): Bacteria > Chloroflexota > Dormibacteria > Aeolococcales > Aeolococcaceae > CF-134. Next base: position 388,779 of record VBIQ01000007.1, on the reverse strand, counting down.
CGTCTGGGAGTCCAGCGTTGCGCTGGCGCGGTAGCGGTGACGCTCGGCCAGAACCGCGGTCGCCACCGCGACCGATAGGATCGGTGGATGGTCGACTATGGGCCGGACGTCGCCCTGATCGTGGTCGACGTGCAGAACGACTTCGCTGATCCGAAGGGCTCGCTCCACGTGGAGGGCGGCGAGGACGTGGTGCCGGTGGCCAATCGGGAGATCGACCGTGCGCGGGCGGCCGGGTCGCTGGTCTTCTACACGCAGGACTGGCATCCGGCGTCGACCCCCCACTTCCAGAAGGACGGCGGCATCTGGCCCGTCCACTGCGTCGCCGGAAGCTGGGGCGCGGAGCTGCATCCCAAGCTGAAGGTGCAGGGCGAGGTGATCCGCAAGGGCATCGGCGGCGAGGATGGTTACAGCGGCTTCACCGTCAGGGATGTGCGATCCGGCGACGAGAGGGCGACCGAGCTCGGGTCAAGGCTTCGGGACACGGGCGTTCGACACGTCGTGGTGCTGGGGCTGGCCACCGATTACTGCGTCGGAGCCACGGCTCGCGACGCGACCGAGGCCGGCTGGGACACGACGGTGCTGAAGGAGGCGATCCGGGCTGTCGACCTGCATCCCGGCGATGGCGATCGGATGCTGTCCGACCTAGTCGCCACCGGGGTGCACCTCAACTGAATCCGGCGACGGGGGACTCATCACCTGGAGCAGTCGCGATCGCCAGTCGCTCGCCGCGCATGGGCCGGCGGTGGCGGTAGCATGACCCGCGTGATGCGATCTGACGCCCCGCTCACCTTGATGGCGGTTCACGCGCATCCCGACGACGAAGCCACCAGCACCGGGGGCACCCTCGCCAGATACTCCGCCGAGGGCATACGCACCGTGCTCGTCACCTGCACCAATGGTGAGCTCGGCGACGCACCTGGCGGAGCCAAGCCGGGACAGCCAGGCCACGACGAGGCCACGCTGGTCGCGCTTCGCCGGCGCGAGCTCGAGGAGAGCTGCCGCGTCCTCGGTGTCCGGCATCTCGAGCTCCTCGGCTACCACGACTCGGGAATGATGGGATGGCCGTCCAATCAGGAGGCCGGCGCGTTCTTTGCGGTTCCGGTCGAGGAGGCCGCAGCTCCGCTGGTGACGCTGATGAAGAGATACACCCCCGACGTTGTGGTCACCTACGACGACTACGGGTTCTACGGACACCCGGACCACATCCAGGCGCATCGGATCACCGTCGCCGCGATCGAGAGGGTCGGATCAGCCGCCAGGCTCTTCTTCCCAACGGTGCGGAGATCCCGTCTCGCCGGGTTTCGTGAGCACATGCTGCAGCTAGGAATGGAGCCGCCGACCTTCGACGACGAGCGCTTCGGTTCGCCCGACGATGCGATCGCCGCGATCATCGACTGCCGCGACCACGCCGAAGCCAAGCTGGCGGCAGTTCGCGCTCACAGCAGCCAGGAGGAGAACCTCTTCTTCCTGCGATTCCCGGTCGCCGACTTCGTCGAGATGTTCGGCATCGAGGAGTTCGCCGGCGGGCCCGGCACGACCGGCGGCACGGCCCCGGTGGACGACCTCTTTGCGGGATTGCGGGCGCGAGTTGCTTCCTGAGCCGGGTGCTCAGCCGGAGGGCCTCCCGCCCGACGCGGGCCCCCGCGGGATTATGACTTGCGCTTCACCCGCCGCCTCCCTCATTCGCCCGACAAGGTCTGGCGCGCCGTGACCGAGGCGGAGCACCTCGAAGCATGGTTTCCGCATCAGATCGTCGGCGAGTGGGTCGTCGGCGCGCCGCTGCGGTTCGTCAGCCAGTTCGGCGACTTCGACGGCGAGGTCGTCGCCTTCCAGCCGCCCTCGTGGGCACCCGGCGAGCGGTGGCGTGAGCTGAACGGCAGCTACGTCGAGCGATTCGGGCCGCAGGCGGCCACGATCGGCCCTCCCGAGGATGGGGAGGAGAAGGTGCTCGCGCGCTGAAAGCGGCGTCGATAGCCGAGGCCGCATCGACGGCCTCCGCCACCGAAGTCACCTGACGATCGCGGCCTTCACGCGTGCGGGAAGCGCTGGCTCACACTGGGGCGGTGCCCTGCGACTGGCTTTTGGTCGACGGTTCCAGCCTGATCTTCCGCGCCTTCTACGGGGTGCCCACCACCATCCGTGCACCCGACGGGCGGCCGGTCAACGCGGTGCGCGGCTTCATGGAGACGCTGGCACGGCTGGTCATGGGGCGGCGGCCACGCCGCCTCGCCGTTGCCGGCGACGACGCCTGGCGTCCTGCCTGGCGCGTCGAGCTGCTCCCGACCTACAAGGCCCACCGAACGGCCGAGCCGATCCCGCTCCTGCTGCGACCGCAGATGCCGGTGATCGAGGCGTTCCTCGACGCCATCGGCATCGATGCCGCCGGCGCCCCGGAGCATGAGGGTGAGGACGTCATCGCGACCTGGACCGCTCAGGCGGTGGGGACGGTGGAGATCGTCAGTGGTGACCGCGACCTCTTCGCCCTGGTCGAGAGTCCGCGAATCACCGTGCTCTATCCGGAGAAGTCGGGATTGACGGTCGTCGACGAGGCCGAGGTGAGTCGCCGCTACGGTATCCCGGGACGCGCGTATGGGGATTTCGCGGTCCTGCGTGGCGATCCGTCCGACGGCCTGCCCGGGCTCAAGGGGGTGGGTGCGGCTGCCGCGGCTCAGCTCATCCGCCGCTATGGTGGGGTGCAGGGCATGCTCGAGGAGGGTCGAGTGTCGGACGGCGACCGCGACTACCTGACCCGCGCGCTGCGGGTGGTTCGGCCGGTCGCCGACCTGCCCATCCCGCTGCCCGCCGGCCGGCGCGACGCCTACCCCGCCCACGCCGCCGGGTTGACCGCCCTGACCGAGCGCCACGGTCTCGAGGACTCGTCGCGCAGACTTGTCGACGCGTTGAACGGGGAGTAGCGAATGGATGCTGCCGTCGTCGTCTTCGACGGCGTCGATGAACTCGATGCTGTCGGTCCCTACGAGGTGCTGGCGAACGCCGCAACGGCCGTTCCCGAGCTCCGGGTGGAGCTGGTGTCGCTCGCGCCGACGGTGCGGGTGACGGGAAGCCACGGGCTGGTCCTCGAGCCGAGCGGCACCCTTGGTGACCGGCGGGATCTGATCGTGGTTCCCGGTGGTGGATGGAACGATCGCGCGCCGGCCGGAGCGTACGCGGAGGCGGTGCGAGGCGATCTGCCCGCGGCTCTTGCCGAGCTTCACTTGCACGGTTCGGTGATCGCATCGGTGTGCACCGGAGCGATGATCGTCGCCGCGGCCGGCCTGCTTCGGGACCGGCGGGCGACGACGCACCACCGAGCCCATGCCGACCTGCGGGATGCCGGAGCGCGGTTGGTGAAGGCGCGGGTCGTCGACGACGGCGACATCGTGACGGCGGCCGGCGTCACCTCGGGAATCGACCTCGGCCTGTGGATCGTCGAGCGCTGGTGGGGGAGAAGCCTGGCCGACGCCGTCGCCGGCGAGATGGAGCATCAACGCGTGATGCCGGCGGCGATCAGCCGCGCTGAAGGTGCAGGTCGAACTCCATCGTCGCCGGACCGGTGACGGTGACGAATCCGCCGACGCTCGGCGCCTGCATGCCGAATTCGCTCCACGGGAAGGTGATCGACCCGACCACCTCCAATTCCGTTCCGGAGAGCCGGGCGTCGAGCGGGATGGTCTCGTTCCTGGTCGTGCCGTGGATGGTGAGCCTGCCGACCGAGGTGACATGGATGGCCTGACCGCTGGTCGCTGACGACGGTAGGGTGACGGGTGATGTCAGGACGTAGCTGGCGGTCGGGTACTGATCGCTCTGCAGGCCGATGGAATGGATGCGCTCGTCGCGCATCGGACGATCGCTGGCGAGAGTCGAGACATCGACCGTGAACGAGGCGGCGGTCACCGTCAGCGCGTCACCGGAGCCGCTCAGCGTCGCCGTGCCCTTGATGGACGATGTCCGTCCCACCGCGTCACTCGGGGCTGACAGGAAGGCGAGCTGCTCGCGGACGCGGTAGCCGGCGACCGAGCCGCTGGCCACCGTCCAGCTGCCGGCGAGCTGCCCTGCGGTGCCTTGCGATGCCGGGCTTGACTGCGTCGCACTCGCGCTCGTCGGTGACGGCGTGCTCAAGCTCAGGGGCGGGGGAGACGAGGTGCCGAACACCACCTGGTAGAGAAGCCCCACGCCACCGGCCACCACGAGCGCAGCGGCGCCTGCCCCGACCACGAGCCATCCGCGCACCGTCTGCGGTCGTTGGGGAATCCCTAGTCGCGTGGTTCGGTGCCGCCCATGTGACCCACGGTGCAGCCCGCGACTGGTAGTGCCCTGTGAGCTTGCTCGGAGAGTGCTGGGAGACTGTTCGGAACGCCGGCTCGGTCAGGCCGCGCCGCTCTCGAGGCGTTGCTTGAGGCGCTGGTGGTCCTGGGGCACCTGCTTTCGCGCCTGGCGGACCACCATGGGGCGCAGCAGCTTGCCGATGCCGTGCCCTTCGAAGTCGAGCTCGAGGGTCAGCCGCGAACGCGAGCCGTCGCCGAGCGGTTCGACCGTGCCCCTCCCGACCGGGCGGATCGGTCCGTCGATGCCCCGGAAGGCGAAGCTTCTCGGGGGATTGTGCTCGGTGATCTCGTACGTGACGGCCTGCTGGCGGCCGCCGACCCTGCGCGTCTCGGTCGCCCGGGTTCCCACCTTGGTGGGGGTGTCGCCGGCCACCTGCACACTGACGATCGACTGCTGCCACTCGCCGTGGCGCGCGAGGGCGTCCAGGTACGCGAAGACGTCTTCGGGACGCCGCTCGATCTCGATGCTCTCCCTGATCGCCGCCATGTCGTCTCCTCCTCTCGCCGCCGCTGATGAGCGCCGTGCCGCAACTGCCAGCGTCGTCCCGCCGCCCTCACGGTTCCGCCCCACCGCACGATACAGCTCCCGTCAACGCGGCGCGCGTCCGACCCTGGCGGCCTGGCCGTCCACGACATCCCTATTGAGAGGGCGCCGTGGGGGCCGCTTGTCTGGCCGGGCGCGGCTGTGTACCCTGCCCACGCAGACCGGACCAGAGAGGTGGGACATGGCTCAGCAGACGGCGACTCCGCTCGATCAGATGCCGCAGCGAGTCTTCGAGATGGTGGACGCGCTGGACGTCGACGCGATAACAGCCCTCATGACCGAAGACGCCCAGGAAGTCGATGAGATCAGCCGGGGCTGGATGAGGGGGCGCGGCGCCGTGGAGGCATACTTCGGCCAGGTCAAGGCGATGATCGACCAGGTCCACACCCGGGTGAGCGACGTTCACGCGCGGGAGTGGGGAGACACCGGCGTGGTCACCTGCGTCATCGATCAGACGTATCGCATGAAGGGCGAGGAGCAACGGATCACGGCTCCCACCTCGATGACCCTGCGGCGCGAGGGCGGCGAGTGGAAGATCGCGCTGCTGCACTCGGTCCCGCTTCCCGAGGCGGCCGGAGGCTGACGCCCGCCGAGTGAGAAGGCGAGGTCGGTCAGGCTGAGGCGACCACGAGGAACACGGGTGGTACGCCGAGCGCTCGGAGCAGGGCAGGCAGCGTCAGCCTGATCGCCCACTCGACGTCGCTGAGCCGTTCCATCAGCGGGCCGCGCCATCCGGCCTCCTCGATGGCGAGGACCACGCTCGCGGGCGTTGTCCGGTTGGCCAGAGGCGCCTGAGCCAGCACGTGCGCCGGATATGGAGCGTGGTGGTCGTGATGTCGACCGAGCAGGCGAGCGGTTCGCGTGCGCGCCCAGCCACGGACCTTCTCGGCGGGATCGGCTGAGCCCCATATCCCCTCGACGCTCAGCAGCCGGCCGTGCGGCGTCACCGAACGCCACGCGCGCAGCGCGTGAACGGGATCGGGAAGCGTCCACAGCAGGTGGCGCTCGATGACCGCGTCGAACGGGCCGGCCGGTGGCTGATCGGCGGCTCCGACAACGACCTCAACGGCGAGGTCCTCCACGGCAGCCTTGGCGCGAAGGCGCGCCAGCATGCTTTCCGACAGGTCGAGCGACACCACCCGGTGGCCCAACCGGGCAGCGATGAGTGTCAGAAAGCCGGTGCCGGCACCGCAGTCCAGGACCCGTGCAGGCGGAGGCGGCAGGTGCCGCGCCAGCGCTGCGGCCCAGGCCGCTCGCACGCCGGGGTCGGCGGGATGGTGGCTGGGGACCGCGTCATAGCCGGCGGCGTCGGCCTCCCAATAGGTGCGGACGTCGTCGAGGATGTCCACCTCCGCATGATGGCGCAAGCGCCGGGCTGCCATGCCGGGCCCAGCAGCGCGGGCAAAAGAAAAGGGCGGGGCGAGGCCCCGCCCTTCGAGGTCCCCCGCTCCTTCTATTGGGCGCTCCCCAGCGCGGTCTGACCATTGATGTTGGCTGTCGTCGCCGGCACGGTGGCGCAGTTCTGATTGCTTCCCACCGGTACGCTGAAGACCAGCGGGGCGGCGGTCTGCTCACCGGCTGCGAACTCGGTGGTGGTGTAGGTGACTCCGTTCACAACGGTGCTGGCGATGACGGTGCCCTGCAGCGAGACCCCCGCGCCGGCGCCGTTGGTGGAATAGCTGACGACCGTCGCCTTGCCGTTGTTCCATTGGACGACGGCAACCCCACTGGTGGTGCTCGAGCCGCAGCTGCCGGTGCCGCTCGGGAACGGCCCAGAGCCGGTGATGGTCCCGGTTGGGCTGCCAGCGAAGACGGTGCCCGAGGTCAGGGTGCTGTCCGTCGAGTGACAACCACTCATGGTCCCCGAGAACGCGTACTGGAAGCTCTGCGAGGTCGTGCTCAAACCGGGATTGAGGTTGGCAGTTCCAGCGAGCGTGCACGACGCTCCTTCCTGGGCTGCATGGCCGACGACGCCCGGGACACCCCACGATGCACCAGCCGCCAGCGCGACCGCGGTCGCCGCCACCAAACCGAGCCGACGACGTCTCATTGCTCTCCTCCCTGCTCCGTTCGCCCGTCATGACAGGGTCGGGCGTGGAAAAACCTCCATGCCCGTGATCATAGAATCCTATGGCAAGGGACAAGCCTTTTGGTTAGCAGAGTTGACGCATTTGACGGGTCGGACGATGTAATAGAAGCACTTGCATCGACTGCCTCAGACGTGAATCAGAGGCGAACCGCCACTCCGCCGGGCAGGTTCGGGCGTATTATGTTTCTGAAAATTCAGAATGTTCAGCCATCTCTCCGCAGCCCCATGCCCGGTGCCGGCGATGGCTCTGGCCCTGCAGGACCTCGAGCGCATCGACTACTGGGATGCCTACCGGGCTCGCGCCTCGCGACCGGTGCAGCGGTCGGCTGAGGAGTGGGCTCGCGCTGCGCTGGAGAGCCTGCCCCGGCCGGCGGAGGTGCTCTGGCGGGCGGCGTGGTCGCTCGCCGGGCTGAGGGCGGGCCCGCGAAGCTCGTGCCAGCACGTGCTGGGACTGGGGATAGGGGAGAAGGCGGCAGACGCCATTCTGCTGAAGGCGCCGGGCAGGAGCGTGACCGTGCAATTGGCGCTGCTCGTGGATTCGAGGAACGACCCGCCCGCGCTCGTGCTCTCGACCTTTGCCCAGCGTCGCGGGTGGCTTGGCAAGGCGACCTGGGCGGTGATCAGCCGCCTGCACCGGAGGGTCGCGCCCTATCTCCTCGAGCGGGCGGTGACGCGGTGAACGGAGGCACCTGACAACCGTGGACCGCATCACCGGGATCTTTGTCGACGGGATGGGCACCGCGGCGGCCACCTCCGGAATCCTCACCCAGCTGCAGGGCCGCATCTTCGGGCTGCTCTACCTGCAACCGCGACCGCTGTCGCTCGACGAGATCACCGAGCAGCTGCAGCAGAGCAAGAGCAACGTGTCGGTGCAGATCCGTGGGCTGCTGGAATGGCAGCTGGTGAAGCAGGTTCGAATCTCAGGATCGCGCAAGGACCACTACGAGTCGGCCAGCGATTTCTGGCGGGTGATGCAGGAGGTGATGGAGCGTCGCTTCCGGTGGAATCTGCGCCAGGTGCTGGCGACCGCCGATGAAACGCTGCAGGCCCTGGGGGTTGAGGCGGCGACCGGTGTCGATGCCGAGCCACCGGTGGACGATGCCGTCGCCAGGGAGCGGATCGTGGCGCTGCGCGCCTTCTTCGGCGCCCTGGACGCCGGGGTCAGTGGCATGAGCCGCGGCGAGGTGTTCGTGCCCGACTCGGTGCGCAAGACCCTGGTCAGGATCGCGGTGGAGGGCTCCGGCTGAGCACCGTCGTCCCTGGTCTCGCGGCTCGGGCAATGCTGATCGACCAGTGGTTGCCCCGCTACGACGTGGTCGAGCGTCACGAGACCTGGGTGGCGGCGTCGCCACAACGTGTCGACGGCTGCGTCCGCGACCTCGACCTTGCCCGGTCGCCTTTCACCGCGGGGTTGCTGTTGTTGCGCCGTCTGCCATCCGTGCTCAACGGGGGTCTGCGACCATCGCGGCGGGCCACGCTCGAGGATCTCCTCTCCAGCGGCTTCGTGATCCTGGCCGATGCTCCTGGCGAGGAGATCGTCCTCGGATTGGTGGGTCGTTTCTGGCGTCCCGGGGGCGGGATCGTGCACATTCGGGCGGAAGGGTTCGAAGGCTTTGCCGAGCCGGGTCATGCGCGCGCCGCGTGGAACTTCCGCATCGATTCCAGCAGCGGCGGGTGTCGTCTGCGCACCGAGACGCGGATCGACTGCGTTGACGCCGCAGCGTTGTGGCGCTTCCGGGTGTACTGGACTCTGGTCGGGCCGTTCAGCGGTCTGATCCGGCGAGACCTGCTCCGCCTGATCCGGCGTGAGGCGGAGAACGAATCGCCGGGCATCAGACCGGTATCGGGGGACGGGGTGAGCCGCCCGCGCTGACTCGCGGCCCGGTTGCGGGTAACTCGACGCGGTATCAGTGGCGGTGAGCAGTGATGTTGCCGTCAGGCCGGCGGCGCCCATGCGCAGCACCTCCGTGCGCCACCGGTCGATGCAGATCGCTCGCGGTCGGCTGTCGGCGGCGCACGCGGGTCTGGCCGCGATGTCAGCGGTCCTCGCCTGGGAGTGGACCCTCTCGGCAAGCCACAAGATCACCTCTGACTTCGCCGGCCAGTTCCCCACCTTCATCGAGAGTTCGATCGGCCAGGGCAGACCCGGCGTCGTCAACGACCTTCTCGCCCATGTGGTGCTGCGAGCGCCGACCGTCTTCGCGCTCTCGGTGATCGCCCTCGACGTCGCCCTGGCCGCGGTCTTCGCCGCCGCCGCGTTCGCCCTCTTCGTCGTTGCCAAGGGTGGTCTGCGGCTCGTAGCCGCCGCGCTGGCCATCGCAGCCGCGACGAGTCTCACCTTCGCCGTGAGCCTGGCGGTGGTCAACGGCGACACCGTGCCGTGGCAGCTGCGCGGCGACGCGTTCGAGAGCGGTGTCGCGGTGGAGTACCTGCTCGCCGGCGTCTCGGGCGCGGCGCTCATCGGTGCCGTCATGACCGTGCGCCGCGCACGTGTGTCCGCCTCGTAACTCTGGCGCGTAACACGTGGCATGAAGAGAGGTCTCTGCGGCCGCGTCGTCGCGCGTTCGATCACGTCACTGGGCCTCCTGGCGGTGGCCTGCGGAGCGGCCAGCCTCCCCGTCAGCGGCCCGGCCGCGTCGCCCCTGGCACCCTCCACCGGCGCGATGACCGTGCCGACACCGAGCCCGCAGGCGCCGCCACCGACTCCTTCGCCTCCGCCGGCACCGACGGCTCCACCAGTGGTGCAGATGGTCACGCCCGTGCATGCGCCGCCGCCCGCGGCGATGGTCCCGATGACCGCCGTCTTCGCGATCCGGCCGTCAAGCGCCGGGGGCGCGGGGGGAAGCGTGAGCGTGACCCTGTCCGGCGGCACCGCGCACTACCATCTCGTGGTCACCGGCCTGAGGCCGGGATCGACCCACGCGATCCACGATCACCTCGGCTCCTGTGCTGCGGCCGGCAGCTCGAACCACCTGACGGTTCTGGCGGTTCCCACTGCCAGCCCGGCGGGGGTGATCACCGTCGACACCTCGGTTCGCGCCGTGGATGCCGGATCGGGACGCATCGTCATCGTCTACGCCACCGCCAACGCGACGGTCATCAGCGGATGCGCCGATCTGTAGAGCCGATTGGGACGTCGTCTCGCCCGCCGGCGACGCGATCGAGAAGCCCGGCTCCTAGGGGTCCACCGATCAGCTCGGGCATCTCGATCCCGAGCTCGCCGAGGCGTGCAACGCGGTTGCCGCGTCGCTGCTGCGGCCGGAGCTGCGCAACGACACCGGCGACCCCTTCGCCGACGCCGTCGCGGCGGCGCAGACGGCGCCGGCGTACGAGCGCCTGGCCGGGTTGCTCGGACGGACCCCGTAGCGCTCGTCCAGTAACTCGGCGTCGTACAGGTTGTGTGCGATAGCCTTTTGCAGACCAGACCACCAGGAGGACGGGGCACATGGGTAATCCGGTCATCCACTTCGAGGTCGTCGGCAAGGACGGCAAGCGGCTCCAGCAGTTCTTCGGCCAGCTGTTCGATTGGAAGATCGATGCGAACAACCCGATGAACTACGGCATGGTTGACACCGGTGGCAACGGCGCCATCGCCGGGGGCATCGGCCCGTCTCCCGACGGAGCCGGTCATGTCACGTTTTATGTCGAGGTCGACGATCCCAAGGCCTACCTCGACAAGGCTGAAAAGCTGGGAGGTAAAGCGGTGATGGGGCCGATGGACGTCCCCGGTGGACCGACCATCGCCCTCTTCGCCGATCCCGAGGGCAACATGGTCGGCCTCGTCAAGGGGATGTGACCCGCCGCTGACGGCGCGTCGTCACCCTCCTCGCGAGGGAGCTGCCGGAGCGGTCCGGCAGCTCCTCAGCTCACTGCGGCTGCGCGGGGATCAGGCCGGCGTGGCAGCGCGGCCCGTGGCTGCCGCGCGCCCGGTGATGTCGGCGCACTCCTCGCACACCCTGGCCGGGACGAGCCCGGCGCGCATCAGCGCGGCGAAGATGCGGCAGCCGACGCAGAAGCCCACGAAGGACTCCAGCGAGGCGGCGACGATGAGCATGCCGAGCACCGCCCACGCCGCGGTCGTCGCGCCCGCGAACGCGAGTCCGAGGGCGGCGAGAGAGAACAGCGAGCCGATCGCCTGGGCGAACCGCTTGGGCGGCCCGGCCACCCGCCGCGGCGCCACCGGAAGCCTGGGAGCCACCACCCGCGTGACCAGCTGGCCGAGGGGGCTGAGGGTCGGCCCGGTGAGCACCCGGGCCAGGAAGCCGTACGCCAGCGGCACGATCAGCCAGCGCTGGTGGAGCCCCAGCGCAAGCCCGGCGAGCAGGACGACGCCGCCGGCGACGAGCCGTGCGGACACCTCGTTGACGGGATTGGGGAACGAGAACAACCGGCGGACGTTCAATGCGGCTCCCTCCGAAGCCGAGCGGCACGGTCCCGTGAGCACCAGCCCAAGGGACCCATTGTTGACTTTGTGGATCGATTTTATCGAAAAAGCCGGACATCGCGCCCCTTGGCCTTGGCCGGGTTCGCGGGCTACCCCCGAAGCGGCGGCCGCAGCCGGCAGAGCGCCACCCCGGCGTCGAAGCCCTTGAGCATCGCCGAGCCGATCGGCTCCGCCACCACGTCCGCGGCTGCCGCCACCGACCTGGTCGCCACCACCTCGTTCGGCGCCGCCACCCTCACCGCCCGGGCACCGAGGTTGACGACCGGTCCGAAGACGTCGCCGTCGCGGAGCATCACCTCGCCGGCAGCGAGTCCGGCGCGCACCGGCGGCACGCTGGGATGGTTGCTGAAGGCGGCGATCAGGTCGAAGGCGATGGCGCACGCGGATGCCTCGTCGGTCGCGGTGTAGAGGACCTCGTCACCGATCAGCTTCACCACCCTGCCACCGCCTGACCGCACCGCATCCGATGCCGCGTTCTCGAAGCTGGTCAGCACCGCCCCGAGCTCCCGCGTCGAGAGTCGCTGCGCCAGCGCGGTCGAGCCGACAAGATCGACGAAACCGACGCAGAGCCGCTGCGTCTCATACCCAGAAGCGCCGATGTCGGCCAGGCTGGTGCGGCGCGCGCCGATCAGGTGCTGACGCAGAAGGACCTCGAGGGCGGGGGCGACGCCCGGCAGCAGGGAGACCGCGTCCGCGTTGGCTCGAGCCACCGCCAGCGGATCACCGTGCGCGCCCGGCTCGATGTTGACGAGGAAGGCGGAGACGATGGCATCGGCGATGCGAGCCATCGCCGACCCCATCACCCGGACGAGCTGGAGCACGGCATCCTCACCGAAGAGCGACTCGGCAGCGGCGACGGTGACCGCGAGGTCGACGAACTGCTCCGCGAAAACGCGGTCCTTGCGGCCGGGCTCGGGGAAGCCGGCGGCGCGGCTCAGCTGGCGGAGCTTGGCCTCCGCCATGCCCGAGCGTGCGGCCACCTCGCTCAGGGTCAGCGCGCGGCCCCCGCGCAGCGCCACCACCGAGGCGAGCCCCGCCAGCTCGTCGCGATAGGCATCCAGGTCCTCGACGGTCGCGCCCAGCCCGACCAGGTACTCGAGCAGCTCCAAGCGCTCGGCGGCCTGCGGGGATGTCGCGTCGTACAGGCCGAGCGCCTGGAAGTCTGCGGTCGTGGGCACCAGGGCAGCATACGGAGGGCACCGGACCTGGCGGTCGACCGCGGCCGATCGGCGCGCCGTGTGTGTGGTGGAGTCGCTACCGTCTCGGCCATGACCGAATCGGCAACGGCAGAGATCACGTCGTACAACGCGCGCGGGCACGAGGAGGTTGTCGCGGTGCTCGCCCGCGCCTTCGTCGACGACCCGCTCTACCGATGGTTCTGGCCGGACACGGACAGGCGCTTGCGCGGCGTGCGCGCCTTCATCGGGGGGGAGGTGCGGTTGACCTCGCTGCAGGGTCGTGTGGACGTCGCCGTCGACGAGCGGGGAGCAGCTGTGGCCGCCGCCTTGTGGGCGCTGCCCGGTCGCTATCCGTTCCCGCTGCTGCCGAGCCTGCAGATCATGTCGCGGGTGATGCCGCGAATGGGATGGTCGGCGGCGCGACGTCTTCCCTGGCTGAAGCGGGTCGACCGCGCCCACCTGCAGGAGCCGCACTGGTACCTGGTCACCCTCGGCGTCGAGCCCGGCCTGCAGCGTCGGGGCCTGGGGCGCCTGCTGCTGACGGCCAGGGTCGCAGCGGCCGACAACGACGGCGTGCCGATCTACCTCGAGACCTTCAACCCGGCGAACCCGCCCTACTACCGCGCCCTCGGTTTCGAAGATCGCGAGGCGATCGACGACGCGCGGCTGCCGCCGTTCTGGACGATGGTGCGCCCACCCGGCGCGCGTCACCCCGGCGCGACGCGGTGAGGCGGAGCCGAACCCTGCACCGACCGCTCATCGACGTGCGGTTGCGCGCTGCCGGTCCCGGTAGGCACGGGCCTTGGCCCGGTTGCCGCACACCCGCATGGTGCACCAGGCACCGCGCGCGTTCTTGGAGTGGTCGTAGAACGCCCATCGGCACTCGTCGTCGCGGCACACCTTGAGCCGCTCCCAGGTGCCGGCGATGGTCGCCTCGACGATCGCCGAGGTCAGCACCGCCAGGAAGCCGTCGACGCCGTCCCCGACGGGAACCAGCGCGCCACCGCCGGCGGTCACCGCCGGTCGGAGACGAACGCCGGCGAGCAGGCCGTCGAGCCGGGCGCTCGCCGGTTGATCGACGGCTTCTCCGTTGTGGACCTGCAGCACCGAGCGTAGCGACTCGCGGACGTCGATCAGGCGGCGGCGCTGATCCTCGTCCAGCCGGTGCCGGGCATCGGGGTGGTGCCGGCGCAACCAGCCGGCCGCCGTCGCCACGTCGGCGAGCTGGTCGGTGCCCTCCTCGAGGTCCGCGCTGTTGACGAACTCCTGCACCAGCGCCAGCCGGCCGGGGGCGGGGACGCGGTCGGCAGGCTGCTCCATGTCGCCAGCATACCCCGAATCACCGATGAAGCAGCTTGACAGGTTACGCCAACGAGCGATACGATCGTCACCTGCTAAACAAGTTAGGTGGTGTCGAGGAGGGAAGCCGTGGAAGCCAAGGAGAGGTTGCTCCGCCGGCTGATCGATCGGTGGGCCGAGCCGCGTGACGGACGGCCGACCAGCGGCGGTGATCCACCGCCCTTGGAGGTGACCCCGCCGCCGATCCTCTCGCCGGCGATCCGCCGGGAGGCCCGATGAGCGCGGCCGAGGGCTGAAGCATCAGGCGTGAAACGCGGAGGCGGCTGCGCAGCCGGCGCGCCGCGGCCTCCATGTCGGCGCCACCCGCCTGGTGCCGGCGCAGGCCGAGCCACCATGCGCGCCGCGCCTCTCGCACCGCGACCGCCATCGAGCAGTAATCGCGCGCCGAGACCAGATGGATGGCGCGACGGCCGAAAAGCCCTACGGCGCGGTGGGAAGCAGCTTCTCGTCGAAACGGCCGCCCAGCGCGATGTAGTCGAGCACCGCGCGGTCGGTGAGCCATTCCACCGGAGCCCGGTCGTCGGTCATCGGGTCGGCGGCTGGCTGCACCCGGGTGATGCCGGCCTGCACCGGGGCGCGAAGCGAGCCTATGCGACCGGGCAGTCCGCCCAGCCGCGCCATCAGGGTGTCGCGATCGAGGTGGTGGTCGAAGGCGACGACAAGCTCGTTGAAGCGCAGCGCGGGCCACACGTAGGTCGAGGGAAAGTCGGTCGCGAGGGTGCCGGCGACCGCTTGCGGCAGGCGGTTGTCCCCGGGGACGCGGGCCACGTTCAACGCCACCGCTCCCCCCGGCGCCAGGTGGTCACGAGTGAGCTGGAAGAACTCTCTGGTGACCAGATAGAAGGGGATGTAGGCGGCGCGGTAGGCGTCGACCACGATCAGGTCGTAGCGGTCGCCGGTGGTCGCCAGGAACACGCGGCCGTCCGCGGTGCGCACGGCGAGGCCTGGGACGTCGCTCATGCCGAAGTACCGCCGCCCCAGGTCGCTGAGGCGGGAGTCCAGCTCCACCCCGTCGATGCGGACGCCCGGATAGATCGCCGCCAGCGCGCGGGCCGTGGTGCCGGTGGCGTTTCCGATCACCAGCACCCGCCGAAGTGGCCGGTCCATCAGCGGTGGCACCACCAGGGGCATGTCCCATTCGCCGCCGGTGAGCACGGTGTTGGGCCGGTAGATCGACTGGTCGACGACACCCTCGTCGATGCGCAGCACCCGGCGATCGCTGAGGTCGACCACGGCGGCGTACTGATACGGCGTCTCGATCTCCTGCACGGTGCCCGCCAGCGGCTTGATCGGCCCGGTGGGAACGGGAATCAGGGCTGCGATCCCCAGCGGAACCAGCAGCCAGCGCCGCCCGAGCAGCGGCATGGCGGCCAGCGCGACGAGCAGGGCAGCGCCGAGCATGGTTCGCTGCGTGCCGACCGCCGGGATGGTGATCAGTGCGGGGATGAAGGTACCGGCGATCGCGCCCATGGTGGCGAGCGAGCTGAGACGTCCGCTCACCGATCCGGCGAGGCGGACGTCGGTGATGGCGAGTCGCAGCGCGAAGGGCGACACCATGCCCAGTAGCGTGACCGGGACGCTGAACAGGGCGAGGGTCGAGAAGAACGACCCGACCACGATTCCCACCTGGACGGCGTTGAATCCCTGCAGCGCAAGCCGCAGCACCGGATGCGCGATGAACGGGAGGACCGCCATCCACCCGGCGGCGACGACGAGGATGCGGCCGAGCGCCGGCGCGGTGGCGTGCCGGTCGGCGTAGCGACCACCCAACCAGTAGCCGACAGAGAGATAGATCAGGATCAGGCCGATCACGTTGGCCCACACCACCGTCGAGCTGCCGAAGAAAGGCGCGAGCAGTCGCGAGGCGCAGATCTCGGTGGCCAGCGAACCGGCGCCGCCGGCGGCGACGACGACGGCGAGCAGACGAGGATGCGCGCGAGGGACCAGAGCCGGCGCGACGGGGGGATCGGGTGCCCTGCGCTGCCGCGCGACAGGGACCTCGACGGTCACCCGCGCATCATGGACCGCAGAAGCGAGGGTCTGGCGCGCGCGCCGGGCCGAGACCGGGAGGGCGCTAGCCGCCGCCCGGCGCGGTCACATCGGCGCTGCGCTCAGGCCGGCGGAGGAACCAGGCGGGAACCAGGCCGGCGATCGCCACCAGTCCCGCGAGCACGAAGGTGCGGTCGAAGCTGATGCTCACCGCGTCGTCGCGAAACTGCTTGATGAAGGCGGCAAGCTGAGGATCGGCGGCGGGCAGCTGGCTGCCCTGCTGGTCGCGGGAGAAGCTCGCGGTGCGCTGGGCGAGGGCGGCGCACAGCCCGTCCCGCGAGGCGGGCAGGTGCGCCTGGGCGGCGGCGGCGAGGACGGCCGGCGACGGGTCGCAGCTCGCCTGGCGCGCAGCGGTGCCGGTCTGGGCGGCGAGGATGGTCACCAGCACCGCCACCGCCACCGAGGCCCCGGCGCGCTGCACGGTGTTGGTGATGCTCGATGCCCGTGATGCCGATGATCTCGGGATGCGCGCCAGGCCGGCCGCCATCGCCGGCATCATGGCGAAGCCCATGGAGACACCGCGCAGCGACATGACGAAAGCGAGGTAGGCGGTCGAGGTGTCGGGCTGGACCTGCGCCAGCATGAAGCTGCTGACGGCGAGCACCACCAGCCCGAACATCACCACGTACCGCGGGCCGATGCGGTCGGCCAGCGAGCCGCTCAGGGGCATCAGGACCGCGGCGGTCAACGCCTGGGGCATGAGCAGCAACCCGGTGGTGAGGGCGTCGTAGCCGCGGATCTGCTGGAGGTAGAGGGGCAGGAGATAGATGACCCCGAACATTCCCGTGACCACCACCAGGCTCAGCACCGTCGACATGGTGAAGGTGGTGTCCTTGAAGAGGCGGATGTGCAGCAGCGGTTCGCGGGCACCCAGCTGCCGGATCACGAAGACGGTGAAGAGCAGAGCGCTCGAGGTCAGCATGAAGATCACCAGCGGCGAGCCCCAGCCCGAGATGGTGCTTCGGTCGACGCCGTACATCAACGCCAGCACCGCGGGAATGCCGGTCAACAGGCCGATGACATCGAGCCGGAGACGCCGCGAGTGCGCGGTCTCGCGGAGGAATACAGCCGCCGCGACCAGCGATACGGCGCCGACGGGGACGTTGACCAGGAAGATCAGCCGCCAGCTGAAGTCCTGGACCAGCCATCCGCCGAGGACCGGCCCGATCGCCGGCGCGATCAGGGTGGGGACACCGAAGAGCCCCATCACCCGCCCCATCTGGGCGGGGCCGAAGGCCCCCAGGAGGATGGTCAGGCCGATGGGCATGAGCATCCCGCCGCCAACGCCCTGAAGGATGCGGAAGATGATCAGCGAGGGAAGGTTCCACGCCGCCCCGCAGAGGGCCGAGGCGACGGTGAAGAGAACCAGGGTGATGAGATAGACCCGCTTCGTGCCAAAACGGTCGGTCACCCATCCCGCCAGCGGGATCACCGCTCCCTGGGCCAGCATGTACGCGGTGACCACCCAGGCGATGTCGTTGTAGCTGGCGACGTTGAACGAGCGCTGCAGCGTGGCGACGGCGACGTTGACGATGGTCGCGTCGAGGATGGTCATGAAGGAGCCGCCGACCACCACCGCCATGGCGAGGTAGCGGTAGTCGAAGCGGCCATGCCGGGCTGGTGCGGGCGTGGCGACCGCGGTCACGGTGCTGGCGGCATCGGTCGCGGGGCGGGTGACCACCGCGCTCTCGGAGGCGACCTGGTCGTGAACCGTGTTGGTCACGCGCATCCCCGCGGGTCGTCGTTCTGCGCCGCGGCCATCTTGCGCATCAGCTCGACCAGGGTGGTCACCTCCTCCTCGTCGAGACCGCTCAGGGCGGCAAGGGCGCCGCTGCGCTTGGCCGCGCGGAATCGCTCGACCACGCTCAGGGCGCGCCCGGTGGGTACCAGCCGCACCACCCGCCGGTCCGCGGGATCGGTCTGCCGCTCGACCAGCCCGTGGCGGACCAATCGATCGGCGAGAGCGGTGCAGCTGCTGAGGCTCACCCCCTGGACGCGGGCGAGGTCGTTCATGGTGAGCCCGCCCTTCTCGCTGAGACAGAGGAGCACCTCGAGCTGATGAAAGGTGACCGTCGCCAGCTCCTCGCGGAGGTCCTCGGGGATGCGAGCCTCGATCGCCCGGCGCAGCGGAGGCAGGGTCTCGAGGAAGGCGTCGGCGAGGGCCTGGCGGCTGAGCCGGCGGCGGGTGGGGGCGGTGCTCACCGCTCTGAATCTGCTTCGATGATCAAATAGTTAGTCACGTGAGCCGGTGATTCTAGAATGCTTCGCCAGATGTAGCAAGTCGGGCTCACCGCGCCCGGTCGTCGATCTCCCAGGCGTGGTCGAGGGCGTGCCAGGCGGTGCGGCGGGCGAGGTAGCGGGGCGGCCAGCCGCGTTCGAAAGGCGCCGATCCATCCGACGGCCGGCTGAGAACCTCCCGGCAGCGCGCGCGCAGCAGCCCGACGTGACCGTCCCGCCACTCTGCCGCGCTGAGGCGGACCCCGATGCGCCGGGCGTAGGCGCGCTCGGCGTCGATGACGTGGCCGACGACGGCGTCGTGGTCGCGTCCGCCTCCGCGCGGTCCCTTGCGCAACCCCGGCGGCGCGGCAGCAACCGCGCGGTCCAGCTCCTGCCACGCCGCGTCGAGGAGGGCCACCATCCGCCGCGCCGAGGCGGCGTCGAGCCGCCGCCGGTCGGCGCGGGCGATGGCGTCGGGCGCACCGAAGTCGGTGGTGGCGGTGCCGGCCACCGTCTCCACGACGTGGAGATCGGCAGCGGTGATCCGGGTGATGGTCAGCCCCGCCCGCGCCGCAACCCGCGCATATCGCGGTGCGTAGTCGGCCAGCGCCTGCAACGTGGCCTCCTGCCCGCGGTCCGAGCGCGACCACCCCGGCCACTCGATGGCGCAGGCGAAGCTGCGCTTGGCCCCGACCTCGAGGTACACCGCTGTCCGCGCCGCCGTTGCCACGCCGCTGCGGACCCAGGCAGCCGGAGAGCGCTAGCGGCCGCCGGCGCCGAGGGTCGCCTGCTCGCGCTGCCACGCCGCGTTGGCGTCGGCGAAGACCCGGCGGGCGTTCTCGAAGTCGAAGGGACGCTCCTCGAGGGTTTCCGGGTCCCATTCGCTCCGTTCTGCGTGGAGGTAGTCGCCGGCGTACACGTGGATGGCGGCGGTGTAGGCCCGGCGCGGATTGGCGACGCTGTGGATCACGTTCGGGCCGAGGATGGCCGCATCACGGACGTGCAGCTCGGTTCCACCATTGACCACCAGTCCGGGAGCCTGGCGCCGCCAGAAGGTGTTGTCCTCCTGGCCACCATAGATGCCGATCACGGCCAGCATGTTGTGGTTGTGGGGGTAGAGGTTCATGCGCGGCGCCCACACCGCGTTGAGCACGGTGAGGTCTGCCGCCGCGTGCAGCACGGTCAGATCGGCGCCGGCGGGCTCGCCGACCGCCGCGACAATGTCGCGATCGCGCTCCACGGTCCGTTCCAGCAGTTCCTTGAGGGCGAGGCTGGGCTGGGTCTCGCCGAGTGCGGTGTGGCAGTCGGCCACGAACTGCTCGATCTCGAACATCGGCCCCTCTCCCCGTGCTGCAAGCCGCGAGTTGATCAGCCATTGTGCGCCGCCGCCGGCAGCGGCGCCTGGCGCCCGCGACGCGCCAGGCGGAGGTCAGTCCTCGATGATCAGGGCTCCCGGCGGCGAGGGGTGGGCCACCAGCTCGATGTGCCTCTGGCTGGTCACCGGTTGGGTGAGCGGCGGGAACTCGGTGGGCAGCGCGAACAGGAAGCCCTGGACCAGGCGAACGCCGAGGGATGACACGACGTCGAGCTCGGCGGTGGTCTCCACCCCTTCGGCGACGACCGTCGCTCCCGCCAGCTGGGCCAGGTGGACCAGTCCGGAGATCACCGCCCGCTTCATCCGGTCGCGGTCGCAGCGGCGGACCAGCTCCATGTCGATCTTGATGAACTCGGGTGCCGCGATGGCGACGGCGGCAAGGCCCGCGTAGCCGGCCCCGGCGTCGTCGAGCGCGAACTGCACCCCCTGCCGCCGGGCGCGACCGCGAGCGATCAGGAAGTCCCTGGGATTGTGGATCGGGCTGCGCTCGGTCAGCTCCACCACCGTCTTGCGAAGCGGCCAGGTGCGCCCCCGCCCGGTCAGCGCCGATCGCTCGATCGCTCCGCCCGCGGGCGTCCAGAGCGATGTCGGGGCGGCGTTGATGAAGAGCAGCACATCACGTCCGGAGAAGCGCTCCCGAGCCCGTTCGCGCGCCAGTCGCGCCAGCTCGACGTGGACCTCGCGCTCCAGTCCCGCGATCACCGCCGCCTCGAGGAGGGCCGTTGCCGACTCGAGGTGATGACCGAGCGGTCCTCTGCTCAGCGCCTCGTATCCCACCACCACCTCCGACGGGACGTCGACGATCGGCTGGAACAGGGTGCGCGCCGCAGAGGAGTCGAGGATGCGGGAGAGCGCGGCCGTGTAGGAGCGACGTTGAGCGGTGACGGTGGTCTCGGCGCTGAGGTGTCCGATCCAGTGCTCGATGGCCTCCCGCATGTAGGCCGTGGTGGCGCGGGGCGAGCCGAGCGTGGCCACCTCCACCGTGCGACCGGGGAAGCCGCGCCGGTTCAGTTCCGCGACCAGGGCGAGGTGAAGATCGGAGAGGGTGACCTCGCTCTCGTCCGATGCACTGCCGTCGACGATGACGACGGTTGTCGATCCCGGACCCATCACGATGTCCTCGATCCGGCGCGGACCGAAGATCTGGGCTGCGGCGGCGAAACACGTGCTGAGGCCGGCGCCGTTTGGCAGCGGGGGATCGATGGCGAAGATGAGGACAGCCAGCCCCTGTCCGATGCCCGGCTCGGCCAACGATGATCTCCAGATGCTCAGCGCGCGCGCTCGATGTTACGGCGCCATCGGTCAGAAACTTCCCAGTCACCGGGACGTCACGGCTTCGCCACACGGCATCAGATGTTTCGATGTCGACGAGGCGGTGCGGGCTGTGAAGTGCGGTAAACGCGCACCTGACAACGGACAACGGCGGCATCACGATGCGATTGGCATGCAGAGCTCACCGGATCCGGCGGGTATAGGTTGCTCGCAGCGATGGCGTCGCCTCTCCTTGCCGCGGATACCATGTGGTCGGTGTCGGTCGAGTCGGTGCCCGGTCTCCGGGACGCCGACTGCCTGCGCGCCGAGGAGCCGGCGCAGCCCGACGCGGCAGAGGCCGAGTACTGGTTGCGGATCTACATGGGCCTGCTGCGGGTCACCGAGCGCTCGCTCGATGTCACCCTCGACCACATGCGCGACCTTCAGGAACCGGCTCGCCGATACCTGCAGCGCAGCCACGTCGCTGCGTTGACCGAGGCTGCCGGCCACTTCCGGGAGCGCTGCGATGCCTGGCGGCGAATCCTGGACGGACTCTCAGCGTAGGACCATCACCCCCGGCGGCCTCGGCAGCGGGGGGATGAGCGGCGGCGGCGTGGGCTGGGGAGTCGGGGACGGGGAGCGAGCCGGCGCCGGAGGCGGTGCCACAGGTGCGGTCGCAGCGGCCGGTGCCGGCGGCCGCGCGGCGGCGGGCCGGGCGTGGGCCACTGGTGCAGCGCCGCCGGCCGGCGCCAGGGATGCGCTCGGCAGCGGGGAGGCGGCCTGGGACGGCGTGACCACGGTCGAGGACGGGAGGGCGGCTCCCGCCCGAGGGGTGACCGAGGGCGATGGTGGGGGAGGTGTGGGCCGCGACGAGCCGGTGGCCTCGCTGGTCAGCCACAGGACGCCCGCGGTGAGCGCGGCGCACACCGCACCGCCGACCAGGGCGGAGCGGCGGGCGGGCGCCGCCGACGGCTCGGGGATGGTGGCGCCGATCGCCCGGCTCAGCGGCTGGGGCCGGCCGGCGAGGTCAACCGAGGAGCCCGCCACTGCCTGCCGGCAGCTGCGGCACTCCTCGAGATGGGCGCGCACGGTCGCGTGAGCGGAGGCCGGCAGCGCCCCGCGGCGAAATCCGTCCAGCCAGGGATGGAGGCGGCAGCACCTCCGGAGAAATGTGACGTTGTCCTTGTTGCGATCGCACTCCGCGCAGATCTCCAGGTGATGGGCGAGCTCCATCGCTTCGCGAAGCGGCATGCGCACCCCCTCACAGCGCGCCAGCAGTCGCCACCGGAGATCCCGGCAATCGGCAGCGCCCGGGCCGGCAGACCAGGTCGCGACCGGCTCCGGGTGGGCAGTCGAGTTCCTGTCAGGTGTCCCCATGCCCGACGTCATTGAAGAGTCACGCCTCCGAACCGTCAGGCGGATGGCCCCCTTTCATGCCAGCGCTGACGGTGGCTCGCAGTATGCCAGGGTGTAAGCTATCAACCAAGCTCGGCTGTATACTAGTGGTAGTGGCTAGTGGTAGTGGGCAATCGCATCAAATGGAATTGGTAGGCTCCCTACGCTCCTCGGCGGCCGGGCGGCGCGAACGCCCCGCAACGGTGCTGATCGCGGCCGAGCCCAGGTGCGCTGCCTGGCTGCGGCGAGTGCTTCGACTCGCCCGCGAGTTCAAGGTCGTCGCCGAGGCCACCGACGGGACCGACGCGGTGCATCTCGCCACGGCATGTCAGCCCGACGTGGTCATGCTCGACGCGTCGATGCCGGTGATGTCCGGTCTCGAGACGATCCCCGCCCTGCGCGCACGCGCGCCGCAGGCCGCCGTCGTCATGGTTGCCACCGTCGATGCGGCCGCGGCCGCCGACCGACTCTCACGGCGCCTGGGTGCGCATGGCTGTGTCATCGAGGGCAGCCCCGACGACGCGGTGCTCGGTTCTCTGTCCACGCTGGTGGACCGCGAGCTGGTCGGTCGCCGCTCCCGCCGGGCCGCGACGAATCCACCTCGCTAGCCCGGCGACGATCGGCGCACCGCATGACCCCATCCAGCAGCCCTCGCCTGGCGGGTTCGACCGTTGAGCCCGCGTCGCCGGCGCTGGTGGACCGGGACGGCGAGCCGGCGCCAGCCTCCTCAGCGCACGATTCTCGAGGGTGGCTGCAGGAATGCCTCTCGGCGATGCGGTCGCTGGAGACGGCGAATCACAATGCGCACGGACTGTTGCGCTTCGGTCGCGCCGGCGAGGCGGAAGCGCTTCTCGCCGAGACCATCACCGGTCTGCGCGCGGTGGAGCGAGCGCTGGGCGCCATGGTCCTCGCTCTCGAGGAGCGACCGTCGTAGTGTCGTCAGCATCCGGCTGACCTGCGCGGTGCCGACGGCCGCGGTCTAGCCGGCCTGCCTGTGCGGCTTCCGCCCTTCCTCTGGTGCAACCGAGATCAGGGAAGGCTGCGCGCGCTCCTGCAGCTCGCGTGCCCGCTGCTGCCAGAGCTCCAACCGGCGGCGGATCCGGTCGTGACGGATCTCCAGCAGGGTGATGTCGACCTCCTGGAGGTGCCGGCGGGCCGGCTCGGAGCGCAGCGTCGCCAGCCGCCGGCGCGCGTGGTGAAGCAGGTACTGCTCGAACGCAACCATGTCCTGATAGGCATCGATCCAGAGCTGCACCGCCTCCAGCCCGGCGGCGTCCAGCGGGTCCTCGCCCCGGACGCGGTGAAACGCGTCCTCGGACGGCAGTGGACGAGCATCCGCGGAGCGTCGACGATGCGAGTTTGCCAATCCACGCCCCCCAACATGTGACCCGGCAGGCCCCCTACCCGCCGACGGCTACTGGATTCTCGCCGAATCGCGCCGGTTTGGCTACCCGCAGCCGGGCATTCGCGGTGGCGACGCTGCCGTCGCGGAGCAATCCGACGACTCGCCGGCGATCCTTTGGTGACGCAGCGGCTATCAGCATCGCCGACGGCGCCGCCGGTGGTCCTTCGGTGCGCGTGCCGTCGCCGGCGACCTCTCCATGCTGCCGGGGCGCGTGATGTCGGCGAGCGGCGCGCGACCCGCCCTGGCGGGAGTGGACGGCTGCCCGGGCGGCTGGATCGCCGCCATCCTCCATCCCGACGGCAGCACCCGGGTCGAGCGATTCGCCGGCCACGACCCGGCTCGCCTGCTCGCGCGCGCGGACATCGGCATCATCGTGATCGACGTCCCCATCGGCCTGCCGGATCGTGGAAGCCGGCAGGCCGACCTTGCCGCTCGGCGGCTGCTGGGACGGCCACGGGCGAGCAGCGTGTTCCCGGCTCCGCTGCGGTCTCTGCTCGGCGCGGTGACCGCGGACTCGGCGGCAGAGATATGGTCACGAGCGGCCGCAATTGGGCGCGAGGTCGAGGGCAGGGCCTGCTCGCGGCAGCTCGCCGCCATCCTTCCCAGGATCGCGGCCGTCGACCGTCGCGTGACTCCCGGTCTGCAGGACCGGCTGGTGGAGGGTCACCCCGAGGTGAGCTTTGCGCTGCTGGCGCGAGGTCGGGGGCTTCGCCACCACAAGCGCGGGCCGGCGGGGCGGACGGAGCGGCTCGGCTTGCTCCGGCCGCACTTTCCCGACATCCTCGAGCGCCTCGACGGCGTGGCCGGTGGGGTGGGCGGCGACGCCGTGGATGCCTACGCACTGCTGTGGACGGCACGGCGACTATCCGGCGGCGAGGAGATGCGGTTGCCCGAGGGATCGGTGCAGCGCGACCGCCGCGGGCTGCGCGGCGAGATCGTCGCCTGAAAGGCGGTACCATCACCGCTGCGCACCCCCAGGCGCTGACAGGAAGGGAGACCAGCCATGGCTCTGCTGCCGCCCGGTACCCCGGCACCCGACTTCGAGGCTCGCCGTCCCGACGGGAGCATCGTCCGGCTCTCCGAGTTGCGGGGACGCTTCGTGCTCGTCTACTTCTATCCCAAGGACAACACCCCCGGGTGCACCGTCGAGGCCTGCTCGCTCAACCGCAGCATCGACGACCTCGAGGAGTGCGGTGCCGAGGTGATCGGGGTGAGCTTCGACTCCAGCGATTCGCACCGCCAGTTCCAGCAGAGGTACGACCTGCGCTTTCCCCTTGCCGCCGACCGCGATCACGCGATCGCCAGGGCATACGGGGTGCCCCGCATGCTCGGCATCCTTCCCGTCGCCAAGCGCGTGTCGTTCCTGGTCGACCCCGAGGGGCGGATCGCCGAGGTCTGGCCGTCGGTCAACCCGCAGCGTCACGCCGCCGACGTGCTGGCGGCGGTGCGCCGTCTGGGTGGCGCGGCGACGCTGCGGGGCGAGGCCGCCCGCGCTGCCGAGACCACCGCGCCGCATCGCCGCTAGGCGATCGCGCGGTGCGCCCAGCGACCTGCGCCGGTCAGCCGGCCTCCCGGTAGCGCCAGGCGCACACCCCCTCGGCGGCGCAGCGCTGCTCGACCGGCCGCAGCCGGCCACCCAGCCGCGGCATCGAGTCGCGGGTTGCCACCACCTCCACGTCGCGCACCCCCGGAGGTAGTCGCGACCAGATCGCGCCCGGGGGATAGGCGGCAACCCCCCACCACCAGGGGACCGAGCCGGCGAGCACGTGCACCTCCGCCCCGCGGGCATAGAGCAGGGGCAGGTAGTCGGCCGGATCGCTGACCAGAAGCCGGTGTGGGCTGCCGGCACCGGACAGCGTCCCGGCGAGGGCGGCGGCATCGGGACGGGTGACGCCGACCGTGAGCAGCGACGAGGCAACGGCCAGCGCCGTCAGCGACAGCGGCGCCAGAGGCCGCAAAAGGCGTGGCATGCAGGCGAGGCCGCAGCCGGCGACGGGAGCGACCGGATCCCAGAGCACCGACGCGTACTTCGCCTCGAAGAGCGGCCGCACCACGCTGAGCGCCAGCAGCAGGGCGACGCCGCCGAACCCGCAGGCGCCGAGGAAGGCGATGCCGCGGCGCTGCAGCGGCAGCCTGCGGTGGCGGCCGGTCACCAGGGCGGCGAGCAGGGCGAGCCCACCTCCGACCAGCGCCGAGAACGAGATCACCTGGAGCGATCCGAGCTGGAGGTGCCAGGGGTTGCCCGCATCGATCGCCGGTCCGCCGGCGAACTGCACCACCACCGACCAGAGCATCCCGGGGTGGGAGGACTCCACCCAGAACGGACTTCCGGCGTGCGCCAGCTGGCCCGGCGACATCGCCAGCCACCCCAGCACCGGAAGGGTGCCGATGGCCGCCGCCGCCACCGCAAGCAGGATCCGCCGGGTTCCGGCGCCGAGGAGCGCCGCTGCCGCCAGGGCGGCGATCACGGCCAGGGCGGCGAAGTACTGGGTGCCGAGGCAGAGGCAGACGCTGAGCGCGAACAGCCCCAGGCGGCCGCGGGTGGGCTGCTCGAGGGCCCGCCACAGCGCCAGCACCATCGCCAGCACCAGGGTCCCCGCGAGCGAGTACATGCGGGCGTCACGCGAGACGAGGACGAAGGCGGGACCGAAGGCGACCACCGCCGCGCTGCACAGTCCCGCCAGGTCGCCGCCGAGGCGCCGCCCCAGCGCCGCCGCCAGCGGCACCGCCGCGATCCCGGCCAGCGCCGCGGGCAACCGCAGCCCCGCGGGACCGGCCACGACCGCGGCCGTCAGGTGGCTGAGCAGGTACCAGAGGGGCGGGGCGCTGTCGTGGCCGACGGCGCTGAGCATCTCCCGCCACGACCGTTGCGACAGCACGCCGGTGAACGCCTCATCCCGCCAGAGAGGGGTCGCGCCGAGGCGGGCCATCCGCAGCCCGGCGGCGAGCACCGTCAGCGCCAGCAGTGCGTGCGGATATCCGAGGCGAGCCGGCCGCCGGAGCAGGGCGCGACCGGACGGCGGTGCCGGGGTGCGGACCGCCAGCGCGCTCACCGCTCGACCTCCCAGACCGACGGCCGTCCCCGGGGATCGCGCGCGGCCACCTGGGCCCGAGACGCCGCCGCGGCTCCCAGCGATCGCCGCAGGTCGTCGCGATTCAGGGCGAGCACCGTCCACCCCAGAGGCGGGTCGACCCTCGCCCCCGGAATCGCCAGTCGGGGCATGCGCTCGGCGTCGAGGAAGCGCACCACCATTCCCTGGTACCCGTCGATGAGCGCCACCGAGTTCGGATGTGCCGCGGCAGCGAGCTGGACGACGGGTCCCGCGTAGGGCAGGTAGCGCTCGGCCGCCGGTCGCGCCAGGTACGCGCGTCCGCTGCCGGCGGCCATCGCCAGCAACAGCGTCGCCAGCGCCGCCGTCGCGAGCGCCTGCGGCCTGGGGCCGGCCGGCCGGCGGGCCCGGGCGGCGGCGACCACCTCGGCGCAGCCCAGGCCCACCAACCCGGCCACGAAGGGGGCGAGCCCGAGGCTGCGCAGGAAGTGCGGGGCCCCGCCCTCGAGACTGAGCAGCGGGGGCAGCAGGAAGACCGGGATGCCGAGCAGCAGGAGCAGGTGGCCGGGGTCGCGGCGCCGGCGCCAGGCGCGCAGCCCGCCGAGCACGGCGAGCAGGGTGAGCGGCACTCCGAGCAGGGGTAGGGTGGCGACGTCGTGCCGCCCGTTGGGATCACCGACGCAGCAGAACATCCCGACGGTGCGCAGGGTGTGGTCGACGGCGTTCGCCGAGCCGGTGCCCAGCGGTGTCACCGACGCGGCCCGGCCGAAGTAGGTGGCGGGGCTGAGCGCGGCGTAGATCAGCATCGGGGCGGCCACGGCAGCGTAGGCGACCGCCGCCGCGGGCAGACCGTGCCGCAGCCGCTCGAACGCGGCGCGGTCGAGGCGGTGAAGCGCCAGCAGCCACCCGGCCACCAGCAGCGGCAGCAGCTTGAGCGGCTGGTAGCCCCAGAGGCCGAGTCCGACAGCCAGGCCCGCGGCCACCGCTCGGAGGACTCCGGGACGCTCGGCCCAGCGCACCAGGGCCCCGAGCGCGAGGGCGCCGATCAGCGGCACCAGCACCACCCGCATGCCGTCGCGGGCCACGGCGACCAGCCAGAGTGATCCCGCGGCCCAGGCGCCCCCGGCCAGGGCGACGCCGCGCCCGAAGCGCCACAGCGCCCAGAGGATCGCCACCACCCCGGCGACCCCCAGGGCCGCGGCAACTCCGCGAAGCACCGTCACCGACGGTCCGGCGACTCGGAACGCCGCCGCCGCCAGGTAGGCGAAGACCGGCTCGCGGCCCCCGTCGCCGGCGAAGAAGAGGGGATGGAAGCCGGGTTGGTGGAGCAATCGCAGGGCGTCCCAGCCCTCGGCGGCCTCGTCCGGGTAGAGGCCGCCCGGCTGGGAGCCGAGCGCGGCGAAGCGCAGCGCCACGGCGATGCCGGCGATGGCGAGCACCGCCGCGGCGACCGCCACCCGGGCCGGCGCGAACACGCCGCCGCGAGCGCTCGCGCCCGGGCGCTCCCCGGTCGCCACCGACGCCGCCGGAAGGGTCGCCCGCATTCAGACCGGCTCCGTGCCGGGCGGCGGGGCGTTGGTGATGCCCGGCCACCAGCCGGCGGCGACCCCCGCGGTCGCGGCCGCTCCGCGGGCGGCGGCCTCCGCGCTCCTGGTCCGCGCCAGTGGCACCGGCGCGCGCCTGACCTTCGCCCGCAGCCAGGGGTCGCTGCGGGCACCGCCGCCGATGACCACCAGCCGGTCGTGTGGACCGGCCACCTCCAGGAGCCGGCGGGTCGCGTCGGCGGTCCTGGCCGCCAGCGCGTCGAGCAGCTCCGCCCACGCCGCGCCGGGCTCGCAGGGGTCGATCCTGCCGATCACCCGCTCCGGGTCCTCCGGGTCACGCTCGCCGGCGGGCGGCTGGGCATCGGCCAGCCGGTCGAGCTCGGCCGGGGCTCGGCCGAGGCGGTGCGCCGCCCGCTGCAGATGCATGCCGGCGCGCGCCGCGCTGGCGAGCAGCGCCCACTCGCGCCCACCCGGGCGGACGGACACGGCAACCCCCGCAGCGATGGCGCGGGCCACGTCGGGAACAGTCGGTCGATGGCTCAGGATCACCTCGGCGCTTCCGGTGGAGTCGATCATGTCGGTCGCGGCAACACCGGCACCGCCGGCTCCAGCGAGATGGTCGTGTCCCGCCAGGGTGACGGAAGTCCCGGGTGGCAGGCCCGACCAGGCGGCGCCGCTGCCGTCGACGCCTCCCAGCGCGGTGCCCGCCGCCACCACCGCCGGCAGGCCGGCGGCCGGCATGCCGGTGGCGGCGGCCACCTCGGGCATCCAGCGGTGGGCGATGACGTCGTACCAGCCGGTGCGACTGGCGAGCGAGTGCTCGCTTGCCACCCGTCCGCAGAGCCTCCAGGCGATCAGCTCGGGAACACCCAGCCAGGCACGCACCCCGCGGCAACCATGCTCGACCAGCCAGCCGAGCTTGGCAGCCGACGACACCGCGCGCGGCCGCTGCCCGGCGCGCAGCGCGAGGCCGTCGCCGAAGCGCTCGCTCAGCCGTGCCGCCACCTTGGCGCCGCGCGGGTCGTGCCAGGCGATCACCGGCGTCAGCACGGTGCCGTGCGCGTCCAGGGGCACGCCACTCTCGGCGATGCCGCAGACTCCGGTCGCGACCACCCGGTGCAGGTGCGGCTGGTGCGTTTGCAGCGCTTCACCGACCGCCCGCACCAGCGAGCCGGCGCTCGTCTCCACGGCGTCGCCACGGTGCACGAACGGGGTCGCGACCGCCGAGACGGCCACCTCGTCACCGCTTCGATCGAGGAGCAGCGCCTTGATGCGCGAGCTGCCGGCGTCGAGGCCGAGCAGCAGAGGGCCACCGTCCATGCCGTCGCTTGGCATCATGGCAAGAGCGGCCCCTCGCCCGGCGCTCGCGGATCGACGCCGACGCGTGGTTGAATGCGCGGGCTGAGGGGGGCGACCCGCCACGAGGACCAGCCCCACTCATGCAGCCGGGAAGGGAAGGGGAGACGTACACCGCCGCCGCGCGGGCGGACTGCGCCGGCTTCCGCGCCACCCTTCTCGCACGGTACGAGGGCGCCGCCCTCGAGACGTCCGCAGACGACGCGACAGCGCTGACCCGACACTTCGTGAGCTGCACGGAGTGCGCGCGCATGCACGACGACATCCAGTTCCTTCGTCGCTGCTGCCTGGTGCACCCGATGCTCGGCGAGTACGCGGCGTGGCAGCTGAGCCCGGCTGCGGGTGATGCCGTTCGCAGCCATCTCGACGGCTGTGGCTTCTGCCGCGCCCAGGCGGCATCGCTCACGCCGCGCACCGCCGTCATGCCACCGCCGCCGACCAAGCCGGCGCCGGCTGCCCGTGCCATGGGGCCGGTGTCTCCGCCACCGGTTCGAGCACCAGTACCAGCGCGACGCTGGTTCCCGCTGGTCGCCGGCGGGGTTGTCTGCAGCGGCCTGGCCGCCGGCATCCTCTGGGCGGCGACGGGATCGGCAAGCCATCCGCTCCGCTCCCCGGCATCTCCGTCGGTGTCGCCAGCGCCGTCCCGCGCCCCGCTCTCCGGCGCGGCCTCGGCCGCGCCGGCGCTGACACCCTCGGCCGAGCCGGCCGGCTCGTCGACGCCTTCGACAGCGCCCGCGGCGCCGCTCAGCGCACCGTCGCAGGCCGCAGCGGCCGGCGAACCCACCCTTCGTCCGTCACCGCCGTCGGCGCCGGCGTCCTCGCCCACAGCCGCTCCGTCGCCCTCGCCCTCGACGTCGCCCACACCGGCCCCCACCTCGGTGCTGCCACCGCTGCCCACTCCACCGCCGCACCCGTAGCTCGCAGGGAAACCAGCGCCGCCGCCTCCGCGCTCGGTACTCTCAACGCAGACGGCGGAGGTGCTCGGAGGGGCCCAGCGATGGACATCCAGGAAGTCGTGCGTCAAGCGCAGGACACGATGACGGTGCGGCGTGTCACCGGCGAGCCGTACGAGAAGAATGGGATCACCCTGATCTCGGTGGTCGCCATCCGCGGTGGATGGGGAGCAGGGGCCGGTACCGGCGCGGAGGGTGCAGGCGAGGGTGGCGGTGGAGGCTTCGGCATGGTGGCGCGGCCGGTCGGCGCGTACGTGATCCGCGGCGAGCAGGTCACCTGGCAGCCCGCGCTCGATGTCAACCGCATCATCATGGGTGGTCAGCTGGTGGCGATCGTCGCTCTGCTCACGGTGCGGACGGTGGTTCGCGCTCGCTCCCGCCGTGCCTTCCTGCGTCGCGCGTTGCGACGGCGCCGCCAGGGATGAGCTCGCCGGCAGGCAGTCGGCGTCATCACTGACATCCACGGCGATGAGGGTCTTCGTCGCCGGGGTCACGGGTGCCATCGGCCGGCCTCTCGCGTCGGGCTTGCGCGCCGCCGGTCATCAGGTGACCGGCATGACCCGCTCCGCGGAGAAGGCGCGGGCGCTGGAGCGGATGGGCGTCGATGCCGTCGTCTGCGACGTCTTCGATGCGGCCGCGGTGGAGCAGGCGATGCGCGCCGCCCATCCCGAGGTGGTGGTGCACGAGCTCACCGATCTGCCGGCGGTCTTCAACCCTCGCCGCACCGACTACACCGGGACCAACCGCTTGCGGCGTGAGGGCACCGGCATCCTCGTTGCCGCCGCTCGCGCCGCCGGGGCACACCGGTTGATCGCGCAGAGCATCGCCTTTCTTTACGCACCCGAGGGAGGTCCGGTCAAAGACGAGGACGCACGCCCAATCGTCGGAGCGCCCGCACCCTTCGGCGAGGCCATGGCCGCCGTGCTCGACCTGGAACAGCAGGTTCTGCACGCCGACGGACTCCACGGCGTCGTGCTCCGCTACGGCTACTTCTACGGTCCCGGAACCCATTTCGCGGCGGACGGCTCCATCGCCGGAGAGGTGCGGCGGCGGCGCTTTCCGGTCGTCGGCTCGGGAGCTGGCATCTTCTCCTTCGTCCACGTCGACGACGCCGCTGCCGCGACGGTGGCGGCGGTGGAGCGGGGAGCCCCCGGCGTCTACAACATCGTCGACGACGACCCCGCTCCCACGCGGCTGTGGCTGCCCGCCTATGCCGCGGCCCTGGGTGCACCTCGGCCGCTTCGTATCCCTACCCTTCTCGCCCGTCTGGTCGCCGGGCGGCAGGTGGCGGAGAGCGCGACCCGGCAGCGCGGGGCCTCCAATCAGAAGGCGGGGCGGGAGCTCGGCTGGCGGCCCGCCTTCCCCAGCTGGCGGCAGGGCTTCGTCAGCGGCCTCGGCTGACCCGGCGGAGCGTCAGCGGGGGCGGCGGTGCCTGTATGGCCGGGGGCCGTCCAGGGTATCCTGAAGCTGCGCGACGGCTCGTGCGATCGGTCGTGTCCGGGTGCCCCGGACCGGCGGCGGCCGTGTCGCTCACCCAACCATGAGTACCAACGTGCGCGGCGTTCGGCCGCGTCTGAGCATGGCTCAGCAGGCGACCTTCCTCAGCCCCGTCCCCGGGGCCGATGCCGCGCACCCGTCCGAGGATCTCGAACTCGTCGCCGAGCGCCTGATCGTACGCGGCAAGGAGCACGGCGAGCTCACCGTTGACGAGATCCTCGACGCGTTTCCGCCCTTCGAGCCGGAGGAGGAGGCCCTCGAGCGCCTGATCGGGGCCTTTCGCGCCATTGGCATCGAGGTGGTCAGCGAGGCCGACGAGCTGGCCGCCGCCGGCGACGACGAGGCGGAGCAGGTCTGGGACACCGAGCCCAGCCTCGACGATTCGGTGCGCGCCTACCTGCGGGAGATCGGGCGGGTGCCGCTGCTCACCAAGCAGCAGGAGGTCGACCTCGCCCAGAGCATCGAGGCCGGTGACGAGGATGCTCGCGCCCAGCTGACCGAGGCCAACCTCCGGCTGGTGGTGTCGATCGCCAAGAAGTACATGGGGCGCGGACTCTCGCTGCTCGACCTCATCCAGGAGGGCAATCTCGGGCTGATGCGGGCGGTGGAGAAGTTCGACCACCGCCGCGGATTCAAGTTCTCCACCTACGCCACCTGGTGGATCCGCCAGTCGGTCACCCGCGGGCTGGCAGATCAGGGGCGCACCGTGCGCCTGCCGGTGCACATGGTCGAGGTGGTGAACCGCATGACCCGGGTGTCGCGCGACCTGTGGGCGGGGCTGGGCCGCGAGCCCTCGGACGAGGAGATCGCCGAGGAGATGGGGGTGGTGCCCGAGCGCGTCGCGGAGATGCGGCGGGCTGCCCGCGAGCCGATCTCGCTGGACAAGCCTGTCGGCGACGAGGACGAGGAGAGCCTGCTCGGCGACTTCATCGAGGACACCGCCAGCCCGGCGCCGTCCGAGGAGGCGGGGCGGGTGATGCTGCGACAGAGCGTGGAGGAGCTGCTCGACACCCTGGCACCCCGGGAGCGTCGCGTCATCCAGCTCCGGTTCGGGCTGGTCGACGGCCACGAGCGCACCCTCGAGGAGATCGGCCGCCGCTTCGCGATGAGCCGCGAGCGCATCCGGCAGATCGAGAACGTCGCCATCCGCAAGCTTCGCGCCCCCGAGCGGCGCCGCCGCGTCGCCGAGCTCGTCGACTGACCCAACCGGCTGGGCCGGTCCGCTAGCCTTGCGGTGGTGAGCGCTGCCCCCCGCGCGTCGGGTTGCCCCTTCCCCCACGGCGACGAGCCGGCGGAGATGCCACCGGCGTCCTGCCCGGTGAGTGGAGCCCGCGCGGGCCGTGCCACCCCGTTGTGGGAGGCGGGCGCGCGCGACGCCGCCGAGGCCACCGGCCGCGCCGCCGCCGGCGCCAGCCGGCTGGACGAGAACCGGGCCGCGAGCATGGCGGTGCGCGCGGTCGAGTCGCGTGCCGACCAGCGGAGTGCGGAGCGAATCACCGAACTGTTCGTGCGCACCCTCGGCCGCAAGCTGGGATACGGACATCCGCTCAGCGACCGGACCGGCGTCGCCGCCTTCACCTGGACGCCGGAGGCGGAGGCGCGCCTCGCCGAGGTTCCCGACTTCTGTCGCGAGCTGACTCGCTGGCGGGTGGAGTGGACCGCGCACAAGCTGGGCCTGGGCACCACCGTCACCCCCGAGGTGATGCAGGTGAAGTACGAGATGTGGGGGCGCGTGTCGCACGCCATCAAGGACCGCGACCGCGACGCGCTTCCCTGGACCGCGTCAGCGCGATCCCGCTTCGACGGTATCCCAGAGTTTGTGCAGGGGCAGGTGCTGGAGGCGGTCGAGGGGAATGCCCGCCGTCTCGGTGCCACCGAGGTCGACGACGCGGTGGTCGACCTGGTGATCCACCGGTGGATCGAGACCGGTGACTTTCACGAGGGCCTCTACGGCTTCAGGTGAGCCGCGGCCGCGTGGAGTCAGAGCAGGCTGCTCACCTCGTGCACGTCGCCGCAATCGACGCCGAGCGCCGCGTGATGCTTGCGCACCGACTCGGCGTCGGGTCCTTCCAGCAGGCAGTACACCCGGCCCTCGGGGTTGTGGTAGAGCTCGAGCTGGCGAACGCCGAACGCGTCCTTCTTGCCCGAGCGGGTATCGTCCCGGATCTGATCGATGGCCGCCTGGGGCAGCTGCAGGCCGGCGTGGTAGTCCATGTACTTCGGCATCGGTGCACCTCCTCTCGCCGCAGCATGATGCCGCGCGCCGGGCGAGGATACCCGCCGCGCCGGGTGATGTCTACGCGTCAGGCGAGCACTCGCAGGGCCGCACGCAGCCCCGGGGTGAGCGGGTGCTGCTCGGGAAGCCGGGCGGTGACGGCGGCGACCAGCTCGCCGTCGTCGAGGGTCGCCACCTCGTCGCCCAGACGGACGCGGTTGCTGCTGTCCTGGCGCTCGAGGCGCGCCGGTCGGTTGGCCTCGGCGATGGCGAAGCGGGCGAAGCGCGCCTGCCAGGCGATGCGCGCCGGAGCCTCGGCGGGCGTCACCGGGGCGCCGATGTCGTCGGCGTGGACCGCCCCCTCGACAGCGAGGTGGAAGGCCTGCAAGCCCACCGGGTAGGGACCCACCATGGTCGGCAGCAGCCCGTCGCGGCCGCGCTCGCGCATGCGCCGGCGGCTGTCGGCGTTGGCCGCCCGCCACTCGGTCAGCACCTCGCCGACCGGGCGATCGAGCCGTCGACGCACCTGCCAGGCGTTGAAGTCATCGACGCCGCTGATCGACTCCCCCTGAGCCTGTGCGAACAGGTCCGCAAGCCGGTCGTCGAGGCAGGCGCGGTTGTACTCCTCGCTGCCGCAGAGATGCGCCAGCACGTCGCGGGTCCGCCACCCGGCGCAGCGCGACGGCGCCTCCCACGCAGGCGCGTCCAGCGAGGCGAAGTGCCGGTCGAGGCGCCCGGTCTCGGTATCGAGGAGGTCGAAGGGGTCGAGGTCGGCGAGCGCTGCGGGGTCTGCCATTTCAGCCGCAGGTGCAGCCCGTCTGGTCGGCACAACCGCGACAGCAGTAGGTGTGACCGTCGTTGGCGAGATATCCGGCGCCGTCGTTCTCGCGCCAGTGCGACTCGGGCCGGCCGCACCCGGCGCACAACCGCGTCTCGCGGATGCTCAGCTCGTCGGCCGCCTCGGTGGTGGGATCGACGGTGAGATCCATCTCGTCGAGCATCTGAGGCCCTCCGGGTCGATGTCGCGGACCGCGGCAGCCGGCGGGGACGCCGCCGGCGGGACCATGATCGCCAATCCTAGCCCGGCGGCGCCACGTCTCCTACAGGGTGCCGGGCTTTCGGCGACGCCGCCATGGATCGACCACGCAGGTGGTGAGCGGTGCCGCCGCTCAGCGGAGCAGCAGGGGGAGACAGCTGAGGCCGCGGAGCACCACGGTGTCGCGTAGCCGCGGTCCGGCCGCGCCGAGGCGCATGCGCGGGAATCGCCGCAGCAGCGCGGTCAACGCGATCTGCCCCTCGAGTCGCGCCAGCGGGGCCCCCAGGCAGAAGTGGATGCCCCGACCGAAGGCGAGGTGCAGGTTGGGGCTGCGCGCGAGGTCCAGCCGGTCGGGTGAGGGGAACTGGTCGGGGTCACGGTTGACGGCCCCGAGCATGGCGACCACCGATTGGCCGGGGGCGATGCTCCGTCCACCGATCACCGCCTCCTCGACCGCCACCCGGCCGGTGAACTGAACCGGCGAGTCGAAGCGCAGCAGCTCTTCGACCGCGCTCTCCATCAGCTCCGGTCGCGCCCGCAGCTCGGCCATCGTCTCGGGGTGGGACAGCAGGGCGAGCAGGCCGTTGCCGAGCAGGTTCACGGTGGTCTCGTGCCCGGCGACCAGCAGCAGGTTGCACATCACCAGCAGCTCGTGCTCGCTGAGGACGTCGCCGTTCTCCTCGGCGGCCACCATGGCACTGATCAGGTCGTCCCGCGGCTGGCTGCGGCGCTCGGCGACGATGACCCTGAAGTAGTCGAAGAGGGCGTCGCGCGCCGGGAACACGCGCGCCCAACGCTCCTCGGGCATCACCGGATCGAGGCTCGCGGCGAGGACGGCCGACCAGTCGCGAAAGCGTTCCCAGTCCTCGGACGGCACCCCCAGCATCTCGGCGATCACGGTGACCGGCAGCGGATAGGCGAATTCGGTGATCGCCTCCATCTCGCCCCGAGCCGCGGCCGCGTCGAGCAGCCGGTCGACGATCACCTCGATGCGGGGCCGTAGCACCTCGACGACTCGCGCGGTGAATGCCTTGCTCACCAGGCCGCGCAGCCGGGTGTGGTCGGGTGGATCGAGGGTGAGCAGCGACCGGTACACCGCGCGCGGCGGAGCGACATAGAGCGACGATCTGCTGCGATCGGCGGAGAAACGCTGGTCGCGCAGCAGCGCCATCACGTCGTCGTAGCGAGAGAGGAACCACACGCCGAGGTCGGGGCTCCAATGCACCGGATCCGATTCGCGCATCGCCCGATACACGGGATAGGGATCGGCGTGCACCTCGGGCAGGAACGGGTTGAAGTCGGGGGTGACCAGTGGCGGCTCGGGGCGGGCAACCCTCATGCCGCCATTCTCTCAATCGGTGTGGTTGCATGGGGTGGTGAGGCTCGCCGCTCCGTCCGCCGCCCTGCTCACGCTGGTCATCGCCGGCTGCGGCGGTGGCGCTGGTCAAGCGTCTCGCACCCCGGGGCCGGCCTCGCCCAGCGCCGGGGCGACGGCCTCGGCGTCGCCGACACCCACCTCCGCGCCGGACACCGAGTCGGTGGCCCTCGTCGCCGTCGGTCTCGGCACCTACCTGGAGACCGCCGTTCCGGTGGCGGTGGTCCGCAACTCGGCGACCGCCCACTCCGCCACCGGCGTGCGCGTCCACTTCGCGGTGGTCAATCCGGCCGGGATGACTGTCCAGCAGACAGACGCCGAGGTCGGCGCCCTGGCGCCGCAGCAGACCAGCGCCATCGCCGGCCGCATCGACCTGCGCGCGTCCGGCGACCACGCCGTCGCCACCCTCTCGGTGGCGGGCTTCAGCGATCCCAAACCGCCGACGATCACCGCCGGTCCCGCGGCCTGCTCCGGCTGTCCCGGCAATGGCCCTGGCTTCGGTACCGTGCACGCCGTGCTGACGGCGGCGCCCAGCGCACCGCTGCCTCCGTTCGTCAGCGCCACCGCCGTCTGCTACGACGCGGGCGGCGCGGTGGTGGGCGGGGGGACGACGGTGGTGGCCCCGAGGGCGAGCGGCGTCGACGACCCCGTCATCCTGTCGAGCCGTGCGGTGCGCTGCGACATGTACGCCGCCCCGGCCGGCCTGTGACCGTCGTCGACACCGGCCCGGTGTGGGGCCGATCGCGGCGGCGCCCGCCGACTCAAGCTCCGCCGTCCGCCGACGTTGTGGTCATCGGTGGCGGGATCACCGGGGTCAGCCTGCTGCACTGGTTGCAGCGGTACCGGCTGCGCGCGGTGCTGCTGGAGCGCGATCACCTGGCGGCCGGGGCCAGCTTGCGCAACGCCGGCTTCCTGCTCGCCGGCACCGCGGCCAACTACGCGGCGGCGGTGGCCCAGTACGGCCGCGACGTGGCCGGCGAGGTGTGGTGCTTCACCCTTGAGAACCATTCGCGGTGCGCCGCGTTGCTGGCATCGCGGCGCACCGGATACCGGCGATGCGGCAGCTGGACGGTCGCGGCATCGGGTGAGGAGGCTGCCCAGCTCCGCGAGGCGGAACAGCTGCTCCGCGAGGACCGCCTGCGAGCCGAATGGCAGCAGCACCCGGCCGGGGTCGCCGGGGCTGGGCACGGGGCGCTGTTCAATCCCGACGACGGAGTCCTCGACCCGGTGGCCGCCGTTGCCGCGCTGGCCGACCTCGCGCCGGCGGCGAGCATCGTCGAGGGCATCGCGGTGCGCGCCGTGGAGCCGTCGGGTGGAAGGGTGCGGGTCGATGCCGGCAGCATCGAGATCACCGCCGGCGCGGTCATCGCCGCCACCAACGCCGCCACCGCGCAGCTGCTCCCCGGAGTCGCGATCCGCCCGGTGCGGGCCCAGATGCTGGCGACGGCGCCATGGCCGCATCGGGTTGCGTCGCGTCCCGCCTACGCGCACTGGGGATTCCGCTACTGGCGCCAGCTCGACGACGGCCGCCTGCTGGTCGGCGGGCAGCGCGACCGCGCCGTCGATGACGAGGTCGGGCACCAGGCGGTGCCGACCGCGACGGTGCAGGAGCATCTCGATGCCCACCTGTCGGAGCTCGCCACCGGGGCCGCGGTCACCCACCGATGGGCGGGAATCATGGGCTTCAGCGACGACGGTCTTCCCCGTGCCGGGGCGGTGCCGGGGATGGCCAACGTCTACGTGTGCGGCGGCTACACCGGGCACGGCCTGGGCTTCGCCCTGAGCGCCGCCGGGGCCACGGTGCGGCTGATGGTCGAGGGCCGGGCGCCGCCGCCGTGGCTCGATTCGAGGCGTCCCTCGCTGACCTCGCAGCCGCGCTGATCGGACCGTGAGTCAGCGCCGCTGCCGGCGCCGGACCACGCGCGTCAGCAGCAGCAGCGCGACCAGCGGGAGCAACGCCGGCGTCGGGGCTGCTCCGGTGTTGGGCAGCGTCGCCACCGCCGCTGCCTGGGCGCGTGGTCGGTGGGAGGTGAACTCGACCACCTGCTGCTGGGTCGGACGGTTGGTCCAGGGGCTGGTCGGCAGCGCCTGCAGGCCGAGCGGGCGGTAGTCGAGACGGTCGTCGGCGGTGAGCTTCCGGTAGTCGGTCTGATGGTCCTGGATCGCCGTGTCCAGCGCCGCCAGCAGCACCGTCCGGCAACCGGGCAGGCTGCCCTCGGTGGCCTCGGCACCGCCGCAGTAGAGATGGCTGTGCGGCAGGGTCACCGGCCGACCGAGCACCTGGCGCAGGTCCTTGTCGATGGCGTCCATCCAGCCACCGTCGAAGGCGCTGCCGACGTTGTAGCCGCTGTAGCTGCCGTAGCGGTGGGCGTCGTTGGGCGGGTTGTCGAGGGTCTTGGGGAAGCCACCCAGGTTGCTGGTGAGCCAGCCGCCGTAGATGGTGTGGATCGCGTGCGGATAGAAGGAATCGAAGATGGAGATGGCGTCGGCGTGGGCATATGCGCCGGACTTGCTGCGGTCCTGTCGGTTGTCGCCGTCGGCGTGCCAGCTGCGCAGCGCCGCCAGCGCCGACTGCTCGGCGGGGCTGAGCGGGGCGGGATCGCCGATCACGTCGAAGATGTATCCCAGTAGTTGCCGCGCCCGGAAGTCCTCGACGCTGGCGGCCTGCATGGCGGCGAAGACGCCGGTCAATGTCGTCTTGCCGCCTCCCGCGGCGAACGCGTGCCGCAGGCCCTGGTCGAGCATCTGGTTGCGGTACAGCGGTCCGTAGTTCCAGTTGCTGTCGGCGGCGCCGAAGTGCGGCGCCGGACGGTTGTTCCACGACGTCATCCACCCGCGCGCCGGGTTGATCGCGTGCGGGTGCTGATCGGCGGGCAGCATCCCCTGCCAGTCCCACTCACCGGTGCCCCAGGTGAGCAGGTCGGGATCCGCTCCGGGGTTGCGCGCCGGCAGCAGACCGGACTGGTAGTAGGCGATGTCGTGATCGTCGACGTACAGCCAGTTGAAGGTGTCGTCGATGTGCGCGGCGGCGGCGATGAAGGACGCCGCGTCGTGAACGGCGCTGGGGGTGTTCCACTGGTCGAAGCCGACCGCCTGGTCGAGCTCGCGCAGGAAGTTGGTGCGCTGGCTGCTCACCGCCACCGGAACCGCGACCCCGTTGCTGGTGACCGTGGTCCGTCCCTGGATGACGGCGATCCCGTCGTCGTGGACGGCGCGTTCCACCTTGAAGGTCTCGACGCCGACGAAGGGCAGGCTCGAGGGGCCGCTTCCCGGTGGTGATCCCGGCGAGGGCGGCACCGGGTAGCTGAGGGTCTTCTCGACCATCGGCAGGCAGCGGCCCTTGTACCAGTAGTGGGTGCTGCCGGTGTCGACGTTCTGCAGCGGGTTCGCCGAGTTGGGGTTGCACAGCCGCTCGACCCGCTGGTCGACGTTGTCGCCGCCCGCCGAGGTCGCGCTCCAGGCGAAGTCCTGCCCGCGGCCGATCTCGACCAGCACCCCGGTGCCGGGGAACTGGAAGCCGCGGGCGTCCCAGCCCGGCGTGTCTGCGGTGGCCGGGGCATGGACGTCCATCTCCATGTAGATCTCCGGCGACCAGTACGCCGCCTGCGACCCGAAGACGGCGAGCGGGTGGCCGTCGACGGAGCGGTCGGCACCGACCACCAGGGCGTTGCTCATGTGATGGGGAAAGCCGGAGCGCACCGCGCTCACGATGTCGAGGGCATGCCGCGCCGCCCGGGCCCGCGGCATCGCCGCCTGGCCACTGCTCGCGGGAGCGGCGCCGGACGGACCGGGGGTGTGGGTGCAGCCGCCGGGATCGGCGGCCGGCTTGTCGATCAGCGCCACCGACGCAGGGTCGGCATGTCCGCGCGCCTCGTAGGGGAAGGGAGCGTCGATCGTGGTCGGCGACTCCGGGTCATCGGCGGCGTGGAAGTCGTCGAAGATGCGGCGGGCGGCGGCGGCGCCATAGGTCCGTGTCAGCTGTTCGAAGGCGAGCGTGTTGCTGGCCTCGCTGCCACCCCCGAAACCGAGGTTGGCGCCGATCAGCCCGGCGACGACCAGCGTGTCCTCCGGGCTCCAGTCGGCGAAAGGAGGGAACACCGTGTACTCGACCGGCATCCGGTTGGCATTGCCGGGGTCGTGCACGAAGGCGTTGACGCCGGCGGAGAACGACCGCAGGTCCTCCTGGCCGATCGCCGGCAGCTGGGCCACCTGCCTGGCCTCCTCGGCCGGGTCGTACCCGGTGCCGTAATGGGTGGTGCAGTCGGAGGCGAATCCGGAAGATCCGATCAGGCTCGCCAGGTTGCCGCGACCGGCGTGGCGGAGCACGTCGATCTGGAAGAGGCGGTCCTCGGCGGTGACGTATCCGGCACCGAACTTGGCGTCTTCGCGCGAGGCGCCGAAGATGTGTGGCACTCCCCACGCCTTGTCGCGGATGATGGTCACCCCCGGTCGGGGGGTCTCCACGCTGGCGATCTGATCGTCGGCGACGCCGAAGCTCTCCTCCTTGGTCAGCTGCTGCAGCTGGGAGTCGCTGACCTGGCCCGGGGGGAGCAGGGTCGCCGCGTCGTAGAGCGGCGCCTGGTCGTGGAGGTGGGGCGGCAGGTAATCCGGCTGGAGCTGCTCCTGGGCGGTCTGCGCCACCGTGACGTTGGCACCCTGACCGGCGGGCATGATGTTGCGGACCAGCTCGGGCGTGCCGTAGTCGTTGACCCGGTACTGTCCGATGCCCTGGGAGCGGCCCACCGAGACGGGCGCGACCATCAGCGCGGCAAGCAGCGCCGCGCACACCCTTCCTATGCGCCGAGGCACCGCCGCATGGTACCGGGCGTCCCCGCCGGCCCGTCCTGCGATCCCCTCGACCGCAACCCCGATCCGGCCCACCCCGCCGTTGGATTCGGGCTCAGCGGAGATACCCCGGGTTGGCGATCTCGAGCTTGCGACGGGCCGACTCGCGGAGGAAGGCGACCACCTCGCTCATCCGCGGGTCGAGCTCACCGCCTCGGATCGCCCGGGCCAGCTCCGCCTCGAGCACCCGCGGCTCGCCCCGGTGGCCCACCAGCCGCGCAAGCCCCGCAGCGTCGGCCGCGGCATGTTCCGGACCGAGCTCCCATTCCCGCCGCAGCATCGCCACCACGTTGGCGGCGACCCGGGCGTGGAATCGCACCCGTCCCGAGAGCGCGGGAGTCACGTCATCGGTGATGAAGGCGAAGAGCGCGTCGAGCAGCTCCGGCGCGGTGGGGCGGTCCTGGGTCATCCGAGCCGGCCCGCGGTCAGGTCGTCGCCGATCAGGTCGAGCAGGTCGTACTCCATCTCGCACGCGCGCCGCCCGATCGCCGCCAGCTCGAGG
This sequence comes from Chloroflexota bacterium, assembly GCA_005880985.1. Classification (GTDB taxonomy): domain Bacteria; phylum Chloroflexota; class Dormibacteria; order Aeolococcales; family Aeolococcaceae; genus CF-134. The sequence goes on along the minus strand of VBIQ01000007.1, from coordinate 346,775 downwards.
CTGCGCACCGCACCGCTGAGGTGGGTGTGGGCCTGCAAGACGCAGATGATCCCCCAGCGGAGCGTCCCATAGACCTCCCAGAAGCGGAGGGTGCTGGCGTCGACGCGGGCTCCGCCCGCCGCGGCGTAGGCATCGAGCAGCTCCTCGCGACTGCCGAAACCGCCGGCCGGCAGAGCGTCGTTGCCGAAACGCCAGGAGCGGACGCAGAACCAGCCGAGGTCCTCCGCGGGATCCCCGAGGTGGGCCAGCTCCCAGTCGATGACGGCGCGAAGTCCATCGCTGCCGACGATCAGGTTGCCGGTGCGGAAGTCACCGTGAACGAGCGCGATCCGGCCGGGTGCGGGAGCGCGTGGTTCCAGCCAGCGCAGGGCGAGCTCGAAGACGGGATGAGGCTCGCCGAGGCGATCGATCAGCGCGCGCTGATCGCCGAGCAGCTGGTGGGGGCTGCGCGCCGGGCCCAGGACATCGACGGAGTCGATCGGCAGCCCGTGGATCTGCGCCAGGGCGGTGGCGCACTGGCCGACCATGCGCTGCCGCGCCTCCGCGAAGAGGTCGTCGCGCAACAGCTTGCGAGGGATGGTCTCTCCCTCGATCCGCTCCATCACCATGAAGGGGCCGCCCAGTGGCTGGTCCGACTCCTCACCCCACAGCACTCGCGGAACGGGCACCCCGCCTTCGCCGGCCAGCCGGAGCAGGCGCATCTCGCTCCGCGTGCCCCCTTGCACCGGCGCCCCGGGGGGATCGAGCCGCACCACCAGCGACATGCACTGGTCACCGACCCGAGCGTCGAAGGCCCAGCTCTCGCGGCTGGCTCCACCGGAGAGCCGGACCGGAGCCGACACCGCGACAACCTTTCCGGTGCTGGCGGCGAGATACTCGCGCAGCCGCGTTTCCAGGTCGCCGCTCGGTGCGTGCATCGGTGTGTCCGGCAGGATCATCCTCCACGCCGGCGGGGTCGGGCGGTGGCGGCCGGAGCCGTCGCATCCGCGGTTGAGGAGGCCAGATGATGACCGATCCGGGCATGAGCGAGGAGCTGCGCGAGCTGCGCTCGCGGGTGCGTCAGTTCGTCGACGAGGAGGTCATCCCCGCCGAGGCGGCGCTCGCCGCTGACGGGCCGGGGGGACCGCTGATGCGCAGCCTGCAGGCGTCGGCCAAGGCGCAGGCACTCTGGGCGCTCGGCCTGCCCGAGGAGATCGGCGGTGGCGGCCTGCCGTTCATGCCCTACGTCTACGTCAACGAGGTGATCGGACGTTCCGAGTTCGCCATCGAGGCACTGGGGACGGCGCAGACCCAGGACTCGCTGATGCTGCACCTCTTCGCTTCGCCGTCACAGCGCGAACGCTTCCTGCTCCCGCTGGTCAACGGCGACATCCTTCCCTCGGTGGGGATGACCGAGCCCGAGGTGGCGGGATCCGATCCCACCCAGGTGCGCACCACGGCGCACTTCGACGGTGAGGAGTGGATCCTCAACGGACACAAGTGGTTCACCACCGGCGCCGATCGGGCCGCCTTCACCACCGTCTTCGCCCGCACCGATCCCGAGGCGGATCGTTACCGCCAGTTCTCGATGATCATCGTGCCCACCGACACCCCGGGCTACGAGATCGTCCGTGTCATCCCGACCATGGGCTCGACCTCGGGTCATCACTGCGAGATCCGCCTGACCAACGTGCGGGTCCCCGCCGAGAACCTGCTCGGCGACCGCGGCGACGGCTTCGTCATCGCCCAGAAGCGGCTCGGTCCAGGGAGGATCTTCCACTGCATGCGCTGGCTGGGCCAGGCGCAGCGTGCCTTCGAGCTGATGTGCGCCCACGCGTTGCGGCGTCAGGCGTTCGGGTCGCCGCTCGCCGAGAAGGGTGCGGTCCAGACCTTCATCGCCGACTCCGCCGCCGAGATCCAGGCGACGCGGCTGATGACCCTGGACGCCGCCCGCGCTCTCGACGCCGGTCGCGAGGCTCGGGTGGAGATCTCGTTGATCAAGTTCTACGGAGCGCAGATGCTCCACAACGTCATCGACCGCGCCATCCAGGTGCACGGCGCGCTGGGGGTAAGCGCCGACACGCCGCTGGAGAAGATGTATCGCGACGCCCGCTACGGGCGCATCTACGACGGTCCCGACGAGGTGCACCGGATGGTGGTCGCCCAGCGGCTGCTGCGCGACTACGCGCGGGGGGCCCCCTGGTCCTGATGAGCCGCCATCCCGGGGGCGACGGGCGGTGGTGGCGCGACGCCGTCCTCTATCACGTCTACTGCCGCTCCTTCGCGGACAGCAACGGTGACGGCATCGGTGACCTCCGCGGCATCGTCGACCACCTCGATCACCTCAGCTGGCTCGGTGTCGACGCGGTGTGGTTGTCGCCGACCTTCCCGTCGCCCAACGCCGATTGGGGCTACGACGTCGCCGACTACCATGACGTCGATCCCGACCTGGGGAGCCTGGACGACCTCGACGAGCTCGTTGCTCGCGCGGCAGAGCGCGGTATTCGCATCCTCCTCGACCTGGTGCCCAACCACACCAGCGTCGACCATCCATGGTTTCGAGAGGCGCGTGGCTCCCGCCGCGCCCCACGCCGCGACTGGTACGTGTGGGCCGACCCGCGGCCCGACGGATCGGCGCCCAACAACTGGCTCGATTTCTCGGGAGCGCCGGCATGGACCTACGACCAGCCGAGTGGTCAGTACTACCTGCACAATTTTCTCGCGGCGCAGCCGGACCTCAACTGGTGGCAGCCGGAGGTGCGTCGCACCTTCGACGGCATCCTCCGCTTCTGGTTCGACCGCGGCATCGCCGGATTCCGCATTGACACCGCCAACGTGATCGTCAAGGACCGCCGGCTGCGCGACAATCCCCCGGCGCGTCCCGGCGACCACCCGCTGGTGCGGCTGCACGGCCAGCGTCGCGTGTTCAACGCCCAGCGTCCCGAGGTGCACGCGGTGCTGCGACGCTGGCGGCGCATCTGCGAGCGCTACCGGCCGCCGCGGCTGCTGGTCGGAGAGACGTGGTTCTTCGACCTTCCGCTGCTGGCACGGTTCTATGGCCGTCACGACGAGGGCATCCAGCTGGCGATGAACTTCCCGTTCCTCTTCGCCCCCTTCCAGGCGGCGGCGCTGCAAACCGTGGTGCGGGAGACCGAGGCAGCCCTGGCGCCGTGGGCGTGGCCGCTCTGGGTGGGTTCCAACCACGACGCCTCGCGGATGGCGACGCGCTGGTGCCGCGGAGAACCGGCTCGCGCCCGCTGCGCTCTGCTCATCCTGCTCACCCTGCGTGGCACCCCGATCCTCTACTACGGCGACGAGCTCGGCATGACCGACGTCGCCGTCGCAGCCGAGGCGGTGCGCGATCCGCTCGGCCGGCGGGGGCCGGACCGGCCGGGTCGCGATGCGGCTCGCACCCCGATGCGCTGGTCGCCCGGTGCCAACGCCGGATTCTGCGTGGTCGGCGCAACCCCCTGGCTGCCGGTGGGGGAGGGGGCCGGGGTCGACGTCGCCAGCCAGCGCGGCCGGCGCGCCTCGACGCTCAACCTGTGCCGCGACCTGGTCGCGCTTCGCCGCGCCAGCGACGAGCTTCGCGGCGGTCGATACACGTTGCTGCCGGGACCTGCTGAAACCTGGGTGTGGCGGCGAGGTGAGGGCACCGTCATCGCCGTCAACCTGGGCGCGGAGCCGCGCCGGGTCGACGGTGTGCACGGGAGGGTGGCGCTGAGCACCGGTCGCGACCGCGACGGAGACGGGGTGCGGGGAGGCATCGACCTCGTCCCCTGGGAGGGGGTGGTCGTGGTCGGCGGCTCCTGATCGCTCGAGAGCGCCGGCGCCACAATGGTGGCGTGATGTCCGGCTCGACCCTGCGGTCCGGCGGTGGCACCGCGTGGAAGTCGCGGTGCGTCGACAGCGGCGACGGGTACTTCACCCTGGCCACCGAGGACACCGGGACGGTCCCGGTCAGGCTGTTCCTGACGCCGCGCCTGCTCGAGGACGTCGAGGACTCGATCTACCCGCAGGTGGTGACCGCGACGCGCTTCCCCGGGGTGCGCCTGGTGGTGATCACCCCCGACGTGCACCACGGCTATGGCGTCCCGGTCGGCTGTGCCATCCTCACCGACGTCGACGCCGGCGCCATCGCCCTCGGACCGGTCGGCTTCGACATCGGATGCGGCATGTGCTCGCTGAGCTCGGCGGTCCCCGCCGGGGCGGCAACGCCGGAGCGCCGGATGGCCTTCAACCGCGCGGTGATGCGGCGGGTCAGGCTCGGTGCGGGCGAGCGCGGGGTGAGCCGTCTGGCCCGCATCGACCGCGCCGAGTTCGAGCGGCTCGTGCGCGGCGGCGCCGAGTACTACACCGAGAGGTACGGGACTCGCCTCGACCGCGCCCGGGCCGAGCGGCAGCGCATCCCCGTCGACGAGGGCTGGCAGCTCCCCTCGGGACGAGCCGACCGCGGCATGGCGCAGCTCGGCAGCCTCGGTGGCGGCAACCACTTCATCGAGCTGCAGCGCAGCGCCCAGTCCGGAACCCTGTTCGTCCAGGTGCACACCGGCTCGCGCGGCTTCGGGCACGGCCTGGCGGAGATGTACTTCCAGGTGGCGCGCGCCGAACGGCCGGCGGAGATCCAGAGCCTCGACGAGGCGTGGTTCGCCGCCGACTCACCGCGTCGCGCCGACTACCTCAACGCCGTGGCAGCCGCGGGCAACTACGCGATCATCAACCGGCTGGTGATCGCCGAGGAGCTGGCGGCCGCCTTCCGCGAGGTGTTCACGGCCGAGCTGGAGCTGGTCTACGAGATCAGCCACAACCTGGTGCAGCGGGAGTGGCATCCGGACTTCGGCGAGGTCCACGTCCACCGCAAGGGAGCGACGCGAGCATTCCCGGCCGGCCATCCCGGCCTGGACGGCACCCAATGGGCGACGACGGGACACCCGGTGCTCATCCCTGGGAGCAACCGCGATCAGAGCTACATCCTCCGGCCGCGCAACTCGGCCAAGAGCGCCTACACCGTCAACCACGGCGCCGGCCGGCGGATGTCACGCACCGCGGCGCGCAAGCAGCTCGATCAGCGGCAGATCGACGATGAGTACCGGCGCCAGGGCATCGTCGTCAACCTCGACGGGCGGGTGCCCATCGATGAGGCCGGTCCCGCGTACAAGTCGTCGCGGGAGGTGGTCGAGGCGGTCACCCGCGCGGGCCTGGCGACGGTGGAGCACGAACTCTGGCCGCTGGCGTCGCTGAAGGGGACGCGCTGACGCCAGCGCCGCCGTCCGGGTGACGGGCGGTGAATGACTGTCAAACGCGGCCGCCGGCCACCGTCCACGCCTTCGGTCGAGTGTCGGCGGGCTGACGGAGCGACGATCGTCGCATCACGGAAGGGTCGCGAAACACCGGCGCCGCCGAGCCGCGGCAGGAGGGCGCCGGAGCATGGACTCAGCGCAGCGGCGAACTCCGTCCACATCCGGTCGACGAGGCCCTTGAGCATCCACCGGCGATCCCCCATGGCCCGGCGGCGATCCGAATCGGGCGTCACCCTGGTCGAGTTCGGCCTGATCGCCCCTGTCTTCGTGCTGATGGTGATGGGCCTGTTCGTGCTCGGCCTGGTCGCCGTCAACCAGATGCAGCTCAACAGTGCGGTGCGCGATGGAGCCCGAGCCGCAGCCGTGTGCGGGGGGCCCAGCCGCAACAGCCAGCCGGTGGTGCCGGCGCTGCCCAACGGGTCCGCCTGTGACAGCCGCTACCTCATCAGCTATCTCAACTCCCGCCTCAGTGCGGTGCCGGGTGGGGTGGCCACCGGGGTCTGCGTGTACGTCGGATCCAGCGACGGCAGCTCCCAGGGCACCACCTGCGTGGCCACCGACACGATCGACCCCAACATCTTCGACAAGTGCAACAAGGGCACGGTGGTGGAGGTCGACATGACCTATCCCCAGCAGCTGTACATGCCGGTGGTCGGCAACGTCTTCGGCGACGGAGGCACCACGGTACGAACACTTCACGCGCGAGCCCAGGCGGTATGCGAGCAGTAGTCCGGCGGCCTCGTCGCAGCCGTTGCTCGCTGGGGCAATCACTGGTGGAGATGGCGTTGATCGCACCGCCCTTGGTGGCGCTGGCCGGCGGTGCCGGCCAGGTGGCGACCGTCGCCTATGGCGCGGTGACCGTCGACAGTGCTGCTCGCGAGGGCGCCCGGGTCGCCAGCGAGTCCCCCAACAAGTCGCTCGACTTCGTGGTGACCCTGGGAGTGACCACCTACACCTGCGGGCAGTCTCCCAGCGACGCGCTGACGGAGTCGGCGGTGTGCGACGCCGTCCGCAGCGCCTCGGGTCTGCTGTCCGCCTCGGGGCTGACCATCACCGTCACCGAGACCTCCACCATCTCCCGGCTGCCGTCGCCGCCGAACCTGGCCGGCAAGAAGACCTGCCCCGGTGGCGCCCTGGAGTCGGGGACCGTCTCCGGTCTCCCCTCCGGCACGGTGGCGACGATGTCCTCGCCCACCAAGGCGACGTCGGGCACGGTGACCACCGACAGCAGCGGCAAGTACTCGATCTGCCTGTCGACGCCGAGCGGCAGCCAGAGCCAGGCCACCGCCATCACCGCCACCGCCGTGGACAGCCAGGGATGCGCCTTCAGCACCTCGCTGTCGCTGACGGTGACACCGTCGGGGACGGTGACGCCCTCGCCGGGGAACATGACCCTGCCGGTCACCGGCGTCTGCCCCAGCCCGGCACCAACGCCGACGGCGGCACCGACGCCGACGCCGACGGCCACGGCGACATCGACGGCGCCGCTGCCCACCCCGCCGCCGGCGGCCACCTGTTCCACCGTGGTCGCCGACACCTCCTACGTGAGCATCGCCGTCTCCTACAAGGTCCCGGTCTTCGCCCCCTTCATCACCCGCTTCTTCGAGGACTCGCCGGGATCCGGCCAGCGCACTGTGACCGGCACCGAGCGTATGCAGATCGAGCCGTGCGCGGTGACCCAGGGCGCATGATCTCCTGGCGCCGCGATCACTTCCTTCCGCCGGCCGCCGCGGCCCGGCTGAGCCATCGCCGTCACCAGCGCGGTCAGGCGCTGCCCATCGCGGCGATCTTCTCCACCCTGCTGCTCGGTGCGGTGGCCCTCGGCACCGACCTCAGCCTCGCCAGCCACTACCATCGCAATCTCCAGAACGCGGCGGACGCGGGGGCGCTGGCGGGAGCCCGCGATCTGGGCACGAGCAACGGCGGCAAGGCGAACCAGAACGACCGCACCACAGCGGCGACCGACGCGCTGAGAGTCGTCTACGACCACATGGGCTGGGGCAGCGCCGGCACCACCTGGGCCAACGGGGTGATCAGCGCCCACAGTGGCACCTGCGACGACTCCGGCACCCATTGCGACGTCACCACCACCGGCCCGGGCTCGGGGGCGAACACCACCGTGACCGTCAACGTGCCGCCGCTGCACGCCTACAACAACCTCTACAACGAGAGCTCGCCGGGGCAGCCCTGGGGGTACATCGAGGTCACCGTCAGCGACCAGCATCCGACCTTCTTCGCCGGGGTGATCGGCTTCACCAAGCAGACCGAGGGCGGTCACGCCATCGGTTACCACTATCCGCCCAGTCAGGCTTTCGGGTTCGCCCTCTACAGCAACACCACCGTCTCCGGCGGCAACACCGACAACGTGATCAGCGGGAACGTCTACTCCTATCGGAACCTCACTCCCCAGAGCAGCGGCAAGGCGGACTTCTGCGCCGACACCGACCCCACCGGCAACCTCGGGCACCTGGTCGTGGGCTGGCCGCAGTCGTCGCCCTATCCGTCGCCGGACCCCGCGGCGGGAGCTCCGTTCCAGTACCTGGTCACCAAGATCCAGAACGTGTCCTCGTGCTCGCCGGCAGCGGGTGGGGACGCGGTCAGCCAGACGGCACCGTTAGGCAACTGCGCGAGCCTGGTGGTCCAGGGAGTCACCATGAGCACCGTGCAGGACCCGGGATCGCTGGCATGCATGGCGAACCCGCCGCTCCTTCCCCCCGACCTGCAGGGCCCATCGCTGAGCGGCAACGTCGTCTACTACAACGGCTCGGGCCTGGCCAGCGGCCAGTCGGTGCTGACCGTCACCTCGCCGCTCAGCCCCGGCCTCTACTACATCACCCACAACCCCAACTGCATCGCACCCGGCTGCACCGACGTGGTCATCGATGGCAGCGCGCCAGCCAACTGCACCGCCCCCTACAGCCCCACCTACAGCACCTGCCTGCTGGGAGTGACCTTCTGGCTCGACCAGGGGGCGACCATCGGCGTCACCGGCAAGCAGACGGCGATCATCACCCCCTACCTCCCGTCCGGGAGCAGCGACCCCAACGACGGCCGGTACGCGGTGTACGCCCCGATCGGCTCGGCCGGCGGGGTCTATCTCAGCAAGAACGGAACGCTGCTGGGGATGACGGGCACCGTGTACCTGCCGAGCGGCACCTTCTCCATGGACACCAACTCCGCCGTGTCGATCCAGGGGCAGGCCATCGTCAACAACTGGTCGGGACAGAGTGGCTACCACGGTCAGCCGCAGATCACCTATGACCCACGCTACGTCGCCGGTCAGCGAGAGGTGCTCCAGCTGGTGGAGTAGCCGGACCTAATGGCGGCAGAGCGGCCGGGTGGAGTAGGCGATGGGGGCGTCGATGCAGCCGGGGGTGGCGGCGGCGGTGGATTGGGGCGCGGGGATGATCTGGCCGCCGACACCTCCGCGGGCGAGGACGGCGGTGACCGCGCTGACGGTGGCGATGGTGATGAACAGCATGACGACGATGGTCACCGTCCAGCGGGGCCGCCAAGTGCGCATCGGGTGCCACCAGGGCAGGCGTTCCCGCCGCCGGGGCTGCCAGCGGCGGTTCTCCTGGACCCGATCGTAGAGTCCGGGCGCGTCCCAGGAGCGCTCGCGGTCGTCCATGACGCCGATCGTAGGCGCCGCCGGGGAGCGCGCCGGCGACGGCCCGGTGACGTGGCCGTGGACAACCGCGAGCGGTGCCGGCCGCCCGCTCCGGGGCGGCGGGGCTTACCATGGCCGCGAAACGACGCGTGCCGCTCCGGGCGCGCATCGAGATGTCGGGAGCATGGGTGATCAGCGATCTCAGCGATGTGGCGAGGGCGGTGCTGCTCGCCTTCGCCGACCTGGGTATCTACCTGCCGAGTCCCCGCGAGCGCCTGATGCTCAAGATCCAGGCGCTGGACCCCCTCGACGCGGCCGAGCTGGCCGAGTTTATCGACCTCTGCATCGAGGCCGAGCTGCTCACCGACGCCGATGCCGGCCGCTTGCGCCTGAGCCCGCTCGAGGCCAAGCGGCTGGCCGCCTCGCTGGACGGTCACACGCCGGTGCCCGAGGATCAGGCTGACGATTGGGCCAAGCTGCTGGGAGGATCTCCCGCCTGACCGGGCTGGGGTGTCAGACTCGCGGGGTGAATCAGGCGGGTGGGAACCGGCCGCGCGACACAACGCTCCGGCGGTTCCGCGAGGTTGTCTGCTTCGGCTGTGCGCTGGTCCTGTGGCTGCTCGCCTGGCGTGTGGAGAGCAGCGGCTTCGCCGGACACCGCGGTCGCGGCGCGCTGGTGGCGCTGGGCGCACTCGAGACGCTGTGGCTGATGCTGATCTTCTGGCGCGAGCAGTCGGCGGCCAAAGCGGATCAGGTGCCGTGGATCACCCTGGCCTGGGCGAGTCTGCCGGCCTGGTGCGCGCTGCAGCTGCTGGTCGGCTCGCTGCTCGGCAGTCGGTAGCAGCGGTCGGTGTGCCCCAGCCCGGCAACGACCCGCGATACGACGCGGTAGCGGCCTGGCTCTCGGTTCCCGCGTCGGTGGTGGCCACGCTACCCGACGAGGTGATCGATGCGGTGATGGCGCGGATGGCCGGGCGCGAGCCCGGAGGTGCCGCCACGGCCGGTACGCCCGCCCCCGGCGCCCGGACCGAGCCGTCGGTGGACGAGCTCACCGGGCTGCTCAGCCGCGCAGGGATCGAGGCCGCGGCATCCGAGGCCTTTCGGCGGCAACGCGGTCCGGGTCGCGCGCTGGCGGTCATCCTCTGTCATCTCGACGACCTCGGCCCGCTGAGCGAACGCGAGGGAGCCGGTGCCGCCGACACGCTGCGGTACGAGGTGGGGCAGCGACTTCGCGCCGCCGTGCGCCGCGGCGACTACGCCGGCCGGTGGTCCGACACCGAGTTCCTGGTGCTCTACCCGGAGGTCGAACCGAATCTGCTTCCTCTCATCCGCGACAAGCTGCGACGCACCCTCGACTCGCAGCCGGTGCGCATCGGGGAGCGCGTCTTCCGACCGTCGCTGAGCATGGCGTGGGCGGCGGTCACCGGCGACCAGACGCTCCCCGACCTCGTTCGGATGGCGAGCGAGGCGCTGCCCGCGGCTCGACTGCGCACCGGCGGGGAGCCGGGCGTCGCCACCCCTGAGCGGGGCTGACGGGCTGCAGGCTCGGCGCCAGCCACCGTCCCGGTCACCAAACCCAGGGCCAGGAAGCGTCGCCGTGTGGCGGCGGCGCGATGGCTCGACGGGATGATGTGAAGCGTTGTCAATTCCTCTCTGACTTCGTCAATTGCGGCGTTGCAGCGCTGTCACACCTCCTCCCGGATCCGCATGATTGCGGCTGTGAGCGTGGTGGTTCGCGCCCGTGCCGTGCTGGCCTATCGCGACGTGCGCAGCCTGTGCGAACTGGTCCTCGTCGCCCAGCTGCTCGACCTGGTCACCACCTGGATCGCCCTCGACACCGGCCGCTTCGCCGAGGGCAATCAGCTGCTGGGGCCGTTGGTGGACCACCATCCCGCGGCCGCCTACACCGTGAAGCTGGGGGCGGCCTGCGTGGTCGTCGCCGGGGCGGTGCTGCTGCGCATTCGGTGGCGCATGCGGCTCGCGGTCCTGCGCATCCTGGCGATCGGCAGCGTCGCCGCTCCCCTGGTCAACGCTCTGCGCCTGGCCGGATGGGTGTAGCTCGCAGGTAGCGCTGAAGGCCAATCGACGTCGGGTGGCCGCTGGCGCGGCGCCGGTCACTGGGGTGGGGGCGGCAGCGCCACTCCGTCGGCGAAGGGCCACGGTTGCTGCGGCGCCGGTCCCATGGGGATCGCGTCGGAGGCGCTCAGCAACGGGCACGGCGGGTCGGCCGCGTTGCCACCGTACGCCGCGCCGGCGCCGGTGGGGGCGAAGCCGAGCCCGGCGGCGGCGGCGGTCTGGGTGCACATCACGTGGTCACCGTAGGCGGGGGTGACGTTGAAGAAGGCGTTGTCGTTGGGGATGTTGCTCACCGTGATCCAGCCGTACTCGGTGGTGGGAGCGATCAGGTAGCCGAGCTGGTCGTTGGCCAGGCCGAAGGTGAACACCGCCCGCATCCCGCTCAGCTTCTTGGACACGCCGGCGCGGATGTCGGGATAGGCCTCGCCCGGTGCCGCGGTGAAGAGGATGTCGCCGACCCGATGAGCCGAGACGAAGGTGCCGATGGCGTTGCCGGTCACCCAAGGCGCGGTGGTGGCGCGGTACGCGCCGTAGCCGCGCACCGGCAGCTCACCGCTGTAGCTCACCCCGAGCAGCGCCGCGTTGGTGGCCGGCTCACGGGTGAACACCTCGGTGCCAGAGACGGTGTCGGCGTGTCCGCTGAGCGGCGCGGCGTGGCTGACCGCGTCGAGCACCCACGGAGTGAACAGCCGGGTCCAGGTGTCGAGCGCATCGACGTCGCCGGTGAGCCCGGCGGGCCGGTTCGCGCCGGTGTAGGTGGTGGGCCGCGGCGGCTGGCTGCGGCCGACGTCGGCGACCATGGTCACCGCCACCGGTTCGCGCACCGCGAGCTCGGTGGCGGCGGCCACCCGCCCCGGCCAGTCGGCGGAATAGCGGACGTTGCCGCCGCCCATGACGGTGGCGTGGGCGGCGTAGTTGATCAAGGTGCCGAGGGGAGCGCCATGCTGGTCGTACGCCTGGAGGACGCGCAGCTGGGTGTCGACCGTCTCGTCGTGGTAGCCGGTCAGCGTGTCCTGGCCGAACTGGCTGTGCACGAAGTCCTCACCCGGCGTCGCCGTTCCGGCGGCATACCCTCCCTGCGCCGCCGTCGGCATGGTGGGGATGTTACTGCCGACCGCCAGGGTCGCGGGAACGCGGTTGTCATATGCCTCATCGAGCGCCTTCACCGCCTGGTCGTGGACGTACTTCAGGTAGTCGACGGGGACCCCACCCCACAGCCCGATGAGGTCGGGACCGGCGTGACTGTGGTCGCTGTTGACCACGATCATCGCCGCCGGTACGCCCCTATCCTGGGCCACCTGCTGACGGATGTCCCAGATGCCGAAGGCACCCTGCTTGTAGGCGGTGAAGGTGCCCTGGTTCTCCAGGGCCGCCAGCAGCAGCGTCGTGCCGGCGTTGTTGCTGATCGCCATGGCACGGACGTAGATGTGCTCGACGGTGCCGTCGCCGTCGACCAGCGGGCCGGTGGCGGCCCGAGTCGGGAAGAGCCCATAGCCACCGAGGTGCAGCTGACCGCCGGCGATGTCGGCGGCGCTCGGGTCGAGCAGCTCCTTGGCGAAGCCGACGCGAAATCGGGTCCGCTGGCCACGGGAAGCATCGGTCGCGGCCAGGCCGCCGTTCACCTGGGCCGGCGACACCGCGGGAGCGGCGCGGTAGACCGCGGCGGTGGTGGCCGGCGAGGAGGTCGGGGCGACGGACCCGGAGCCGGCGCCCGGCTGCCCGGCGGGGCCGGCCGCCGGAGCCGCGCCGCGGGCGAGCGCCGGGACCACGGCGACGGCGGCCGCCACCGCCGCCAGCAGGGCGGCACCGCCCCTTCCCGGCCGCAGGCGCTTGGAGGGGCAGGGCTCCGACATGCGTGACTCCGTGGTCGGGAAGGCGCAGCCGTCTCGGCCAGCCCGGATGGCATCCCTTCCCATCTGCAAAGACGGGTTGCGAGGCCCCGGTCTTGCGACCGCGCCGCTCGCCATGATTGGCGCCATCCAGCTGCCCGGGAGGATCTCCATGCCCATCGACGCCGCCGAGCTCACCGATGTCACCTACGTGGTCGACCAGGGCCTCGCCTGGGTGACCATCAACCGGCCGGAGCGGCTCAACGCCTTTCGCGGCCGCACCGTCGACGAGCTGATCCGCTGCTTCAAGGCCGCCTGGACGGACCACCGCGTCGGCGTGGTCGCCCTCACCGGCGCCGGCGACCGGGCCTTCTGCGCCGGCGGTGATCAGAAGCAGCGGCAGCAGACCGGCGACTACGGTCCCACCGAGAGCGGTCTGCTGGAGGTCGAGCAGCTCCATCGCCTGATCCGCGACATCCCCAAGCCGGTGATCGCCGCGGTCAACGGGGTCGCCGTCGGCGGCGGCCACGTCCTGCACCTGCTCTGCGACATCACCATCGCCGCGGAGCACGCCACCTTCGGTCAGGCCGGGCCCCGGGTGGGCTCCTTCGACGCCGGCTTCGGCAGCGCCTACCTCGCCCGGGTGATCGGGGAGAAGCGGGCCCGGGAGGTGTGGTTCCTCTGCCGCCGCTACGACGCGGCGACCATGGAGCGCTGGGGCCTGGTCAACGCGGTGGTCCCCGCGACGCGGCTGGGGGACGAGGTGCGTCGCTGGGCGGACGAGATGCTGGCGCTCAGCCCCACCGCGCTGCGGGTGCTGAAGCACTCGTTCAACGCCGACAGTGAGGCGGTGGCCGGCATCGGCTCCATCGCCTTCGACGCCCTGTCGCTGTACGTCGGCACCGACGAGGCGCGAGAGGGCAACACCGCCTTTGTCGAAAAGCGGCAGCCCGACTTCGCCCCCTATCGATGAGCCCCGCCCGCGTCGCCCTGGTCACCGGCGGTGCCGGCGGCATCGGCGCCGCCGTGTGCCGGGCGATCGCAGCTCCCGGCGGGCGGGTCGCCGTCGCCGATCTGGACGTCGGCGCGGCCGCGCCGGTGGCACGCGCGATCGGCGGTCACGCGGTGCGCCTCGATGTCACCGATGCCGGCTCGGTCACCGCCGCGGTGGCCGAGGTCGCCGCCACCCTGGGCCGCATCGAGATCTGCGTCAACTGCGCCGGCTGGGACGAGCTGCGGCCGTTTCTCGACACCGACGAGCCCTTCACCGCACGGGTGCTCGAGATCAACCTGGTGGGACCCATCCGGGTCAGCCGGGCGGTGCTGCCGGGGATGGTCGAGGCCGGTTGGGGCCGGGTGATCAACGTCGCCTCCGACGCCGGTCGGGTCGGCTCGTCGATGGAGTCGATCTACTCGGCGGCGAAGGGCGGGCTGATCGCCTTCACCAAGACGGTGGCGCGGGAGATGGCGCGGCACGGTATCACCGCCAATGCCGTCTGCCCCGGGCCCACCGATACACCGCTGCTCGCGGGCATCGTCGCCGCCTCCCCGGAGGGGGAGCGGGTCATCGAGACGATGACCAGGTCGGTCCCGATGCGCCGCCTGGGGACCCCCGATGACGTTGCCGCCGCCGTCGCCTTTCTCGCCTCCGAGGCGGCCGGCTATGTCACCGGGCAGACGCTGTCGGTCAGCGGCGGGCTGACCATGGCATGACCGGTGGCTCAGGCAGCCGCTCCATCGCCGGTGAGGACGGCGTCGAGGCGATCGAGCATCTGCCGGTGGATGCCCGAGAGGGCGCGGGGGGCGAAGGTGCGCTCGAAGAGGCCGCCGATGCCGCGGGCGCCCTGCCAGCTGGTCTCGATCCGCACCACGGTGGAGCTGCCGCCGGCCGCGGGCCGCAGCGTCCAGACGGTGCTGAGCGAGGACTCGAGATCGCGCTCGGTGACGGAGTCCTCTGCCGGAGTCTCCACCCGCATCCGGTACCAGCGTTCGCGAGGCCCGGCCTTGAAGCGGTAGCGGACCACCGTCCCGGAGCCGCGGCCACCCTCCTCGACGGCGTACTCCTGGTAGTTGGCGGTGAGGATCCGGGGTCGCCGTTCGCGGTAGTCGAGGAGGAAGTTGCGAGCCTGCGCCGGCGGCACGGCGATCACCCGCTCGGCGGCGGCGCGCACCACCTCCGGCACCTCAGCGCCCCGCGGCCGCGGGCGCGGCCTTGAGCTCCTTCTTCAGAACCTTGCCCGTCGCCCCCTTGGGGAGGCCGTCGACGAACCGCACGCTGCGGGGGTGTTTGTAGGCGGCGACCCGCTCGCGGGTCCAGTCGATGATCTCCTGCTCGCTCGCCTGCGCCCCGGGCCGGAGGACGACGATCGCCGCCACCTCCTCGCCGAGGCGCTGGTCGGGAACACCGATGACCGCGGCCTCGGCCACCGCCGGATGGGCGTAGAGCACCTCCTCGATCTCGCGCGGATAGACGTTGTACCCCCCGCGGATGATCAGCTCCTTCTTGCGGTCGACGATGAAGAAGAAACCGTCCTCGTCGCGGTACCCCATGTCGCCGGTGTGGAACCAGCCACCCTTGAAGGCCTCGGCGGTGGCCTCGGGGTTCTTGTAGTAACCCCTCATCACGTTGTGGCCGCGGATGACGATTTCCCCGACGTTGTCACTGCCGGCCGCGAGCTCCTCGCCGTGGTCATCGACGACGCGGACCTCGACTCCGTAGATGGGCTTGCCGATGCTGAGGATCCGCCGCTCCTCGACGCTGCGGTTGAAGCACGCCGCCGAGGCGGTCTCGGAGAGTCCGTAGCCCTCGAGGATGACCACGCCGAACTTCTCCTCGAATCCGCGCAGCACCTCTCCCGGGATCGACGCCCCTCCGGAGTTGCAGACTCGCAGCGAGCTGTGGTCGTAGTCGTCCACCTTGGGGTGGTGGAGCAGGGCGTGGAACATGGTGGGCACGCCGCTGAAGATGGTGGCGCGGTCACGCTGGATGACCTCGAGCACCTTGGCCGGATCGAAGCGGGGCACCAGGGTCATGGTACCGCCGTAGCGAACCGCGACGTTCATCACGCTCGACAGGCCGAAGACGTGGAACAGTGGGAGCACGGCGACGACGATGTCGTCGTCGCGCACCCCGAAGAGCCGGCCGGCGATGTCGCAGTTCTGGAACAGCTGGAAGTGGGTGAGCTCGGCACCCTTGGGCCGGCCGGTGGTGCCGGAGGTGTAGAGCAGCACGGCGACGTCATCGGCGGCGGTGTTGACGAACTCGAAGCGGGGATCACCGCGCAGCAGCTCGTCGAAGGCACGGGTGCCGGCCGGCACCTCCTGGCCGGGCAGGGTGGCGACCCAGGTGGTCTGCACCGCGCTGCCGGCGGCGCCGCGGATGGCCTCGGCGGCGACGTCGACCCAGGTGATGAACGCCTTGGCGTCGGAGTCGCTGAGATAGTGGGCGACCTCGGGCCCCTTGAGAAGCACGTTCATGGGCACCACCCGGGCGCCCGCCTTGAGGATGCCGAAGTAGGCGATGACGAACTGGGGGACGTTCGGGAGCATCAGGCCGACCGCGTCGTCACGACCGATCCCGGCGCCGCGCAGCTGCCGTGCCAGCTGGTTGGAGAGGTCGTCGATCTGGCGATAGCTGAGGTCGACGCCCTCGAAGCGGACGGCGACCTTGTCGGGGTGGGCGGCTGCCGGCTCGCGCAGGATGATGGCGAGGTTGAGGGACATGGACCTGCTTCTCCTCCGGCCGGGGGGACGTGGCGGGCGTGGCCACGCCGCCGCTGGTACCGCCACGGTATCGGAGCCGTCGACAGCGGCGCAGGGGGCCAGCTTGCCATCATGGGCGGGATGAACGTGGCCAGCCTCTCCGAGGCCGCGGCCGAGCGCTTCGGCGACTACCGCGCCCTCTGGTTCGAGGGCCGCTGGTACAGCAGCGGCGAGCTGCACCGGTCCACCCAGGTCCTGAGCGGCGGGCTGCGCCACCTCGGTGTCACCCCCGGCGACCGGGTGGTGGTCAGCATGATGAACTGCCCCGAGGTGGGGGTGACCTACGGTGGGCTCTGGCGCGCCGGCGCGGCGGTGGTGCCGGTGCTCTTCCTGCTCACCGCCGAGGAGCTGCGCCACATCCTGCGCGACAGCGGCGCCGTCGCGGTGGTCACCACCCCCGAGCTGCTCGCCAAGGTGCGCGAGGCCGCCGGCGACGTCGCCGGCGTGCGCCACATCATCGTCGTCGACGGCGCCACCTCGCCCGACATGCGCGAGGTGAACTTCGCCGAGGTCGCCTCGGGCTCGCCGGACCCCGCCATCCACGACGCCGCTCCCGATGACGTCGCCGTCGTCTTCTACACCTCGGGGACCACCGGCAATCCCAAGGGCGTGCTTCTCTCACACGCCAACCTGCTGGCGATGGCCGAGAACGCGCAGGCGACTCACTCCTTTGGTGACGGTCAGGTTGGCCTCGCCTGCCTGCCGCTGGCGCACGCCTACGGCATCTCCGCGGCGCTCGCCAGCAGCTACACCCGCGGCACCGGGGTGATGATGCGGTGGTTCGACGCCGGCGAGGCGCTGCGGCTGATCGAGGAGTTCCGCGTCACCATCACCGCGCTGGTGCCGACGATGATGGTGTTCCTGCTCGCGCACCCCGAGGCGGCGACCCGGGACACGTCGTCGCTGGCCCACGTCATCAGCGGCGGCGCGGCCCTACCCCTGGAGGTGCAGCGCGATTTCGAGAAGCACTTCGGGTGCACCGTGCTCCAGGGGTATGGCCTGTCGGAGAGCGCCGCCCAGTGCAGCATGAACACCCCCGACGCCAACCGGACGGGCTCGGTCGGCCGGCCGGTGCACGGCGTGGAGGTGGCGATCGTGGGAGAGGACGGACGCCGCCTGCCCGCCGGCGAGCTCGGCGAGATCGTCATCCGCGGCGACAACGTGATGCTCGGCTACCACCGGATGGGTTTGGAGTCGGCGCAGGCGGTCTCCGAGGGGTGGCTGCACACCGGCGACGTCGGCCGCCTCGACGAGGACGGCTTCCTCTACGTGGTCGACCGCAAGAAGGACCTGATCATCCGAGGTGGCTTCAACATCCTGCCGCGCGACGTCGAGGAGGTGCTGCACCAGCATCCCGCCGTGGCCCAGGCGGCGGTGATCGGCGTCCCCGATCCGGCCATGGGTGAGCACGTTCGTGCCTATGTCGTGCTGAACGGGACGGCCGCCTCTCCCGACGAGCTGCTCGCCTTCTGTCGCGGCCGCCTGGCCGCGTACAAGTGCCCGTCCTCGCTGGTGGTGGCGCCGTCGCTGCCGATCAACGCCATCGGCAAGGTGCTCAAGAAGGAGCTGCGCGCCCAGCTCGCCGCCGAGAGTGCGGGATGATCATCGACAGGCAGCAGGTCGCCGCCGCCGAGCTCGAGCGGCGCACCGGTTGGGCGATCAAGGCGCAGGGCGCGTGCAAGGGCGAGATCTGCGTCCCCCTGCCCGGATCGCCGGTCACCACGGTGGACGCGGGGATGCTGTCGGAGCGTCTCGGCATGGCCCTGGTGCCCGAGCCGAAGCATGGGCTGTGGGCGTTGGGGCCGGAGACGCTGGGGGGCCACGCGCTGACCACCGCCGACGCGCCGGAGCTGGTCCTTCCCGACCTCGAGGGACGGCCGCTCGCGCTCTCGTCGCTGCGTGGCAGCAAGGTGATGCTGCTCGCCTGGGCGTCCTATTGAGGCTGCGCCTTCGACCTGCCCGTGTGGCAGGAGGTGCGCGAGGAGCTCCACCCGCGGAACTTCGAGTTGGTCACCGTCTGCCTCGACGTCGCCGGCGCGGCGGCGGCGAGGCCGTTCATCGAGGCCGCCCGGCCGCGACATCCGGCGCTGATCGACGTCGAGCACCGCACCGGTGAGGTGCTGGGGATGGTCAACATCCCCAGCGGTGTCTGGATCGACGAGGCGGGAGTGATCGTCCGGCCGGCCGAGCCGGCCTTCGCGCGACGTCCGCCCACCGGCGGCAGCGGTCCCGCCGCCGACGCGGGCGCCGACCGCATGACCCAGATCCTCGCCGAGGCGGCGCACATTCGCATCGATCCCGAGCGCTACCTGGTCGCGCTGCGCGACTGGGTGGAGCAGGGCGCGGCCAGCCCCTACGCGTTGCCGCCCGAGGAGGTGGTGCGGCGGTCGCGGCCGCGGCCGCCGGAGGCGTCGCGGGCGGCGGCGCACTTCGAGCTCGCCCAGCACCTGCACCGCGCCGGTCATGCCGGCGACGCCGTCGTTCACTTCCGCGAGGCGCACCGCCTGCAACCGGACAACTGGACGTACAAGCGGCAGGCGTGGTCGCTGGTGCCCTCGGTCGAGGGGCCGCTGGCGCGATACTGGCAGGGGCCGGCACCCGGCCGTGAGGACCAGTGGCCCTATGACGGCGACTGGCTGTCCGACGTGCGCCAGATCGGGCCGGAGAACTACTATCCCGCGCTCGACATGTGAGGAGGAAGGCGATGACCACGCTGACCGAGGCTCGCCCGGTCTCGCTGCCCGCGGGGATGCGCGGCATCGATCACTTCACGGCGGCGGACGCTGCCGAGCAGATGGGCACTCAGCTCCGCCTCATCCGTGAGGCGGCGCCGCGGTTCCGCGAATGGTTCGCCGCCACCGGCACCCCCGACTACGTGGGCACCTTCGACCTGATCACCCTGCCGTATCCGACCAAGTTCGGGCTCTTCCGTGCCCACCGCACCCCGGCGCCGTTCCTCACCATCACCAATCGCATGATGCTGCTGCGCTGGCGCGAGGAGGAAGGCCGCGTCCGCACCCTGCTCAGCGAGCCCAGCGACCATCTGCTGGGACGCAACACGCCGTATTTCGCCCGGCTGTCGGAGAAGACACCGAAGCAGTTCGAAACCCTCTTCAGCCGCACCTTCGGCGATGCTCCCGGCCAGCTTCGGCGCCTGGGCGTCGACCCCGCCGCGGTCGACTACATCACCTTCGACCATCTGCACACCCAGGACGTACGGCGCTGGCTGGGCACCAACGAGCCGGCTGCTGACATCTCGCCGTCCCACCCGGTGGAGCCGATCTTCCCCAACGCCAAGCTGATCGTGCAGCGCCGGGAGCTGGAGCTGCTGGCGGCGGACATGCATCCGTTGCAGGCGGCGTGGTACCAGCCGGCCGCCTATCGCGACCTGCGCGCCGGCACGGTGATGGAGATCGACGGCGACGTGCTGGTGGGTCCCGGCATCGCCCTGCTCGCCACCCCCGGCCACACCATCGGCAATCACACCCTGGTGCTCAACACCGCCACCGGCATCTGGGCGGTGAGCGAGAACGTCATCGCCACCGAGTGCCTGACCCCGGAGCACAGTCGCATCCCCGGGGTGTCGCGCTACGCCGCCGAGTGGCAGCAGGAGGTGATCCTCAACGCCAACACCATCGAGTCGACGGCTGAGCAGTACAACTCCTGCATCAAGGAGAAGAGCATCGTCGATCGCAGCCGTCGTGACCCGCGTTTCCTGCAGTACTTCCCCTCGTCGGAGCTGACCGCCAACCGGCTGTCACCAGGGACCGCGCCGACCTTCGTCCACGGGGGTATCTGGCACGGCACCCCGCCGCGGGTGGCCTAGCCGGGCCAGCGCAGGCGAGTCCATGGCTGGCAAGGTGAGTGAGCAGCCCCTCGTCAGCGTGGTCATCCCCGCCCACCAAACTCAGGGCGTCGAACGTGGCCTGCTGCGTGCCGACCCATCGGCAGGTGATGCGTCAGCGGGCGACAGGTCTGCCGGTACCGAAGCGATGAGGCGGAACGCCCCCGCGGGCGTCGCGGGGACGGCATTGGCGAGATTGGCAGGATCGGTTCATGGTGTGCGCACCCATGATCCGGTCTTCGCGCTGACCTTCGACGACGGCCCTCACCGGCTGAACACTCCCAGGATCCTGACCATCCTCGCTGACCGCGGCGCAAGGGCAACCTTCTTCGTCATTGTCCGCAATGCCATCGGTCTCCCCGGAGTGGTGGCCGACATCGTCGCGGCCGGCCACGAAGTGGCGCTCCATGGTCAGGATCACGTCGATCTGACGCGGTGCTCTCCACGAGCGGCCGCAGCAATGATCCGTGGTGCCCGAGATCGCCTGGAGCAGCTGATCGGGCGACGAGTCAGGTACTTCCGGCCTCCCTATGGGACGCAGAGCCTGGTCTCCTACATCATCGCGCGAGGATCAGGCATGGAGGTCGTCGGCTGGAGCTCGTCTCCCAGAGACTTTCTCGACCTCGACCTCGATCGCCATGTCGTGGTCGCCTTCGAAGAGTTGGAGCCCGGTGGGATCATGCTTGTGCATGATGGCGCACCGTCGGCACCGGGACGACGCGGCTGGCTGCTCGGTCGCCTTCTCGAAGAGGCTGGCCGTGGCGGCTGGACCGCCCTCACGGTGGGCGCCTTGTTGCAGCAGGGCGAACCCGTTCGTCGACTCTGGTTTCAGCGGCGCGCGGAAGCGGTTCTTGGCGAGTTGGCGCCCCTGTACCTAGCCGAGGAGCCGACCTCCGACGTCGCCGCCAGCCAGAATCTCACGAGCCAAGGCCGCTGCGGCGGACCAGCGACCGCCTGAGGATTCCCAGATATTGACTGCGGGCAGTGTCGTGGACGAGGCTGTGGTTGGCGCCGTGGAGGCGCCGCCGGGCGACCACGTGGGGCACTGAGACCATTCGAACCTCCCGATCAACCGCTCGCGCATACCACTCCGGCCAATCGGCGATTGCCGAGCCCGCGGGGAACAGGCCGACCTCAGCCATCGCGGCGCGGCGGGCCAGCAATGAGGACGTTCCGTGCCCCGACGCGACGACGCGAGGTCGCAGCCGAGCCGCGACGGCGGGTGGCGAATCGTCACTGATGAACTCTTCGATTCCGCCGAAGACGAATTCGATGGTGGGGTCGTCCTCGAGGCTGGCCAGCTGAGAGCGAAACCTACCGGGCATCGAAAGGTCGTCGGCGTCGAGCATGGCGACGTAGCGCCCGCGGGCGAGCAACAGACCTAGGTTGCGGGCCGCGCCGGCACCGGCATGCGGCTGGCGTACCGCTCGGACAGACGGCTCGTCCCGTTGCAGCTGGAGTGCCAGATCGAAGCTGCCATCACGCGACCCGTCGTCGACAATTACGATCTCCGTGCCGGGTAGTGCATCGGCAAGCACGCTCTCCACGGCCGCGGCGAGATAGCGGCGCGTCTCAAAAACAGGGATGAGCACGCTGATCGTCGGCGCCGGCGAGGAGGGTGCTGGCTGATGGACGGTACCCCCCGAAGCCGACCACATGGCACCGCTGTGATGCCTGGTACGACGACGATGGCTCGGACTGACCGTCAGCGGCTCCTTGAGGCGGCCGATCCTGGCCCCGCCCCGCTCGAGACGCTTCAGCAACTCGCCATCCTCTGCTGTGCCGCAGCGAGGGTCGAAACCACCGTGATTGAGCAACACCGGGACGCGGAGCATCACGGAGATCGGTAATCCATCGCCCGAGTCACTCAATCCACCGGAGCCCGCCTCAACGCCCAGATCGGCGAAGACTCCCGCCATGTGGGGGTGCTGGTCGAGCCATCGCCGCTGGTGACAGAGGCGGCCCGGGGCCATTCGGTCGGTGGCGTCGAGAAAGGTGATCCGCTCTCCGGAGGCAAGAGCGATTCCAATATTGCGTGCCATCGAGGGCCCTTGGGCCACGTCCAGACGGGCGATGCGGTCGGCGCCGCTCTCGGCAGCCACGCTGCAGGTGTCGTCGCGCGAGGCGTCGTCGACGACGATGATCTCGACAGGTCCACAGCTCTGCGCGCGCACGCTCGCGATGGCGCCCTTGAGGTGAATCGCCCCATTGCGAACTGCTATGACGATGCTGATGGGGACGCCAGTCAGGAGCGGGTCTCCAAGACCCGGCTGGTCACCGGGTGTGCGGCCACCCCTGTTCCTCGTCGACATCGTGGATGGGGTCGAGGGTGATGAGGTGCTGCATATCGGTGAAGCGATCCAACCGGGGAGCTCGGAAGGCCGTCCGAGCGCAGGCCGCAGCGCCGGACGTGGGCAGCTTGCCTGAGGGTATGGCACCGTCCGGGATCATCAACTCGTCGGCGCACAGTTCGCCGACGAATTCACTCACGACCCCTGCAATGGCGTCAGCGCTTTGCTCGTAACGGTCCGCGAGGAAGGCGGGGAGCTGATCGGAGGTGACCCCGGCCTCGAGCAGGTCCCAGATCTCAGCGGCCGTGTCGGTGAGGCTGTAGTACACGCCGGTGGCGAGCTTGATCACAACGACGTCGCCATCAAAGCTTTCGTGGATGACGTGAGGCGCGTTGACCCGAAGTCGCACGACCGGCATTGTAGGGAGGGCGTCGCCAATTGGCGAGGGTAGGGTAACGTCGGTCTCAGCGCTTACTCAGCTCCTGCCCCGCGGAGGGATCGGTACGCTGTGGTCGAAGTCCAGACCCGGTGGCCCCGGAGAGCCATGAGTGCGCCTCGTTCGCCTCGACGGCGCGTCCGTGCGCTGCGCCACCTCTGCCCGATGCTCGGGGGGAGGACCATGGCGTACCCCGATCGAAGGGCAGGCGACCCGGGGTGGACCGAGTGGCACGATGCGGTGGGCGTGGCCATGGAGCTCAATGTGGCACCGCAGCTCTGGTGCGCGCTTCGCGATCGCGGCTGCGCCTTGCCGGAGGACATCGCCGCGCTGCTGCGTGCGCATCACCGCTGGAATACGATCCGGAACCTCGCCTTCCAGCACCGTCTGGCGGAAGCCGTGGAGGCACTCAACCGAGTGGGGATCACCCCCCTGCTCTTCAAGGGCGCGGCGCAGCTCGTGGACGGCACCCTGGCGGATGCGGGAAGCCGGTGGATGGCCGACCTCGACGTGGCCGTTCCCACCGGTAGGCTGGCAAGAACTGTCGACGTCCTGCGCGACCTGGGATACGAGCCCGCACCCGGCAAGCCGTTTGTGCATGACCTCGCCCTGGCGCAACCCGGCGGACCCGGCCCGATCGAGGTTCACCTCGAGCTCGGTTCGCCGCCGATCCCGGCTGTCCTGTCCGCGGCCGAGGCCTGGGCCGAGAGCTCCGACATCGCGGTGGGCACGGCCCGAGCCCGGATGCTGTGTCCCACTCATCAGGTGCTGCACTGCGTTCTCCACGCCGCTGTCCAGGACCACAATCAGGCGGTGGCCGGGCTTCCCTTGCGCCACCTGCTCACCCTGACCAGCCTCATCCAGGTCCACGGTCGGTGCGTGGACTGGGCACTCATCGATGCCCGGATGGACGGACATGGCCTGTCGAGGGCGCTACGCAACCACCTGTGGTTGGCGCATCGATTCACTGGGTTGATGCTCCCGGAGGGTTACCCCGACGGCATGCGTCCAAGGTTCCATGAAGCGCGCGTGCTTGCCAATTTCGGGCTGGGGTGGCCGGCTCATCTTCGGCGCAACCTCCGCCTTGCATTCGCGCGCGACTACCTCGACGCGCTGTACTCGCACGGTGACCACCCGCTGAAGTTGGGCGCGGCCCGGGTTCGGCATGCGGTGCGCCTGCTCCACCGCGACGGCCGCGGCGTGCTGCACGCAGTCCTCAAACGAGGGAACTGACGAACGACGTCAGGCCGGCTCGCTGGCCCCGTTGCTGAGGGCGCGGGCGATCACCCGGCGCTGGATCTCCCGCGTCCCCTCGAAGATCGTGTAGATCTTGGCGTCGCGGTGCCAGCGCTGCACCGGGTAGTCGCGCACGTATCCCCAGCCGCCGAGGATGCTGATCGCCTGATCGGTGACCCAGTTGGCAACCTCGCCGGCCTTGAGCTTGGCCATCGAGCCCTCGGCCCGGGCGAAGGTATGTCCCTGCCGGCCCATCCAGGCGGCGCGCCAGCAGAGCAGCCGGGCGGCGTCGATCTCCACCGCCATGTCGGCGAGCAGGAAAGAGATCGCCTGATTGGTGATGATCGGGCGGCCGAACTGGCTGCGGGTGGTCGCGTACTCGAGAGCGAACTCGTGAGCGGCGCGGGCGATGCCGACCGCCTGGGCGCCGACCGACGGCCGCGACATCTCCAGAGTGCGCAGCGCCGCCGAGGTGCCTCGCGGAGCGCTGCCGTTTCCGCCACTGTTGGCAGGTACGGGGGCCTTGGCCAGCCTCTCCTCGAGCTTCTCCAGGCCGCCCAACAGGTTCGCCATGGGGACGCGCACCCCGTCGAGCACCACCTCGGCGGTGTGCGAAGCGCGAATGCCGAGCTTGCGGTGTTTGGCTCCCTGCGACAGACCCGGAGTGCCCTTCTCGATGACGAAGGTGGCCTGACCGCGGTGACCCAGCGAGGGATCGACGGTGGCGACCACCACGTGCACGTCGGCGATGCCGCCGTTGGTGATGAAGCACTTGGTGCCGTCGATGATCCAGTCGTTGCCCTCACGTCGGGCCCGGGTGCGCAGGCTGCCGACGTCGCTGCCGGAGTTGGGCTCGGTGATGGCGAAGGCGCCGAGCTTGATGTCGTCGGGGGTGCCGAAGCAGCGGGGCATCCATTCGATCATCTGCTCGGGGGTGGCGGCGGCGAAGATGCCGGCGCAGGCGAGCTGGGAGCCGAAGATGGAGAGCCCGATGCCGGCGTCTCCCCAGAAGATCTCCTCGTTGACCAGCGGCATGGTGAGCCCACTCTCCTCGCCGTAGGAGGTGTGGACGAACTCGAATCCGTAGAGGCCGATCTTGGCCGCCTCCTGGAGGATGGGCCAGGGCGTCTCCTCTCGCTCGTCCCACTCCGCGGCGGCGGGTCGGATCACCCGGGCGGCGAACTCGTGCGCCCAGTCACGGATGGTGATCAGGTCGGGCGTCAGCGCGAAGGAGGGCAGCGGGGCGGTGGTCGGCTGGGTCGTGGCCATGCTCATCTGGCACGATAAAATGTTGCAGTGGGGAGTGTCAAGGTTTCACGCCGACCTTGATCAGCCGGCGCAGAGAGCGCTCGATCTCCTGGGCGAAGATCAGCCGCACCGCCTCGACCCCGAGGGGCCGCAGCGCCTCCAGGGCGGCACCGATCTCTGCCGGTGCGACCCGGCGGCCGAACCCTGTTCCGACGCGGGAGGCGAAGTGGGCCACCAGCTCGTCGGCCGCCCGTGCCAGGCGGCGCCGGAGGATCGCCGCGGCGCCGGCGGCCGTCTCCAGATCAATTCCCGACTTCTCGAGCTGCAGTGTCACCCGCAGCAAGCCGGGGCTGGGCACCAGGTATCCGGCGCTGCGGCCGCCACCCTGGCGTCGCACCAGCCCGGCCTCCTCCAGGGACCCAAGTCCCTCGCGGTCGCGCCCGGAGACCCGCCTCAGCTCCGCCTCGCTGACGAGCTTCGGCGCATCCTCCGACCACGGTGTGGCCAGCCGCTCATCGAGCCCGAGCCATCGGTTGACCGAGAGGTTGTCGCCGGCGCCGTGCCGAACCAGGTCGCGAATGGCGGCGATGCGCAGCCCGCGCGACTGCAGCATCTCGATCAGCCGCAGCCGCTCGGCGTGCTCCTCGTTGTAGACGGCTACCCGGCCGCGGCGCTCGGGAGCGGGCAGCACCCCCTGGGTCTGGTAGAAGCGGATGGTGCGACTGGGTACCCCGGTGAAGGCGGCCAAGCCGTCGACGGTGTAGCTGGCAGGGCTGCCGTCGGTTGGGCCAGGGCTCGATCCGTCCGTCACCCGCATCTCCCGCGAGCAGCCGCACGCCGGGGCGGCGACCGCCGCTGCCCGCGTCGTGCGGTTCTCTCAGCAGACGGCAGTGTAACAGTGAGCGCTGCTACAGAGCCGCGCGGGGCCGGGGTCCGGCGACCACGGGGCGGCCCCGAAGCGCCGGTCCCCGCGGCCGCGAGTCCCGGCTAGGCGACGCGAACGCGAGTCGCGCGCGGGCCGCGCTGGCTGGGCTCGACGTCGAAGGTGACCTGCTCGCCACCGGCGAGAGAGTCGAAGCTGGTGGTCGCCTCGAGCGCGCTCCGGTGGAAGAAGTACTCCTTGCCGTCCTCGGCGGTGATGAAGCCGAAACCACGGTCGTGGACCAGCTTCTTGATGGTTCCTGTGGACATCTCTGTCTCCTACCTTCCCGATTCGATCGAACGAACGCCCGCGTCGTACGAGAAGGGAGACGATCCACGGCGAACCCCGCCGGCTGCCGGCGAGGACTCGAGTCTAGCACGCGCCTCCGGGGCCCCCGGGGTCCGCGCCGGGGTCAGTCGCGGCGGAGGACGTCGGGGCTGAGCTGCTCGAGCGCGGCCAGACCGCTCAGCGCCATCGCCAGGTCGAAGTCGGCGAGAAACGCGCGCAGCACGGCCGTCACGCCCCGCTCGCCGCCCAGGCCGAGACCCCACATGTACGGCCGGCCGATCAGCACCGCGCGCGCGCCCAGTGCCAGCGCCTTGACGATGTCGGAACCGGTGCGGATGCCGCTGTCGAAGAGCACCGGCATGGCGCCGCCGGCGGCCTCGACCACGGCGGGCAGCGCGTCGAGGGCACCCACGGCGCCGTCGACCTGGCGTCCACCATGGTTGGAGACGATGATCCCGTCGACCCCCGCCGCCGCCGCCCGCCGCGCGTCGTCGGGATGGAGGATTCCCTTGAGCAGCAAGGGGAGGCGGGTGTTGTCGCGAAGGAAGGTGATTCGCTCCCAGGTGAGCGTAGGATCGGCGAACACCGCTGCCCAGTGCAGCAGCGCGCTCATCAGGTCCTCCTCCGGCGGTCGCGGCAGCGCGGCGCGGAAGACGGGATCGAAGAGGTAGTTGGCCATGCCCTCGCCGCGCAGGAACGGGAGGTAGGCGAGGCGCAGGTCGCGAGGACGCCAGCCGAGCATCGGGGTGTCGAGGGTGACCACCACGGCGCGGTATCCCGCCTGCTCGGCCCGCCGCAGCAGGCTGACGGTGAAGTCGGGATCGCGCGGCCAGTAGAGCTGGTACCAGCGCGGCGCGTCGCCTCCCGCCGCGGCGACCTCCTCGAGCGTCTTCGACGAGGCGGTGCTGAGGACGATGGGCACCCCGAGCGCGGCGGCGGCGCGGGCCACGGCGACCTCGGCATCGGGATGCACGATCGACTGCACGCCCACCGGTGCCAGCATCAGCGGCGCCGGCATCTCGGTGCCGAGCACGGTGGTGGCGAGATGGCGCCGTCCGACGTCGCGGAGCATCCGCGGCACGATGCGCCAGCGACGGAACGCCTCGCGGTTGGCATGCACCGTGTCCTCGGAGCCGGCACCACCGGCGACGTATCCGAAGGCGCCGGGGTCGAGCACCTCGCGCGCCGCCCGCTCGAGCTCGTCGTAGGTGAAGGGGAGCTCCGGCAGCCGCCCGCTCAGCCCCTCCAGGTAGATCTCGAACTGGTAGTTGCCGAACGGGGTCTCGGGGTCGGACATCAGGGTCAGGGCCCGCCGCGGGCATACAGCGTCTGGCCGGTCACGAAGCTCGACTCGTCGCTGCAGAAGAAGGCGATGCAGCTGGCGATGTCCTCGGGCTGGGCGACGCGGCGCAGGGGGATGGCCTCGGCGCGCGTCCGCTTCATCTCCTCGAAGTCCATGCCGATGCGTTCCGCGGTGGCGCGGGTCATCGCCGTCTCGACGAAGCCGGGGGCGATGGCGTTGACGTTGATGTTGAACGGGCCCAGCTCGATGGCAAGGGTCCGGGCCATGCCCTGCAGCCCTGCCTTGGCGGTGGTGTAGTTGGTCTGGCCTCGGTTGCCGAGGGCGGAGGTGGAGGAGAGCAGCACCACCTTTCCGTAGCGCTTCTCCACCATCACCCGCTGGGCCGCCTGGATGCAGAGAAAGGTCCCCTTGAGGTGGGTGTCGATGACCGCGTCCCAGTCCTCCTCGCTCATCCGGTGCAGCAGGTTGTCGCGGAGGATGCCGGCGCAGCAGACCAGAATGTCGAGGGTGCCGAAGCGCTCCACGGTTCGGGCGACGGCGGCGTCGACCTCGCTGCGCTTGCTGACGTCGCAGCCGATCGCCAGCCCGCTGTATGCGAAGCCATCGCTCACCTGCCGCGCCTGGGACTCGTCGAGGTCGAGGACGGCGACGCGGGCGCCCTCGGCGGCGAAGAGGCGAGCGGTGGCGGCGCCGATGCCGCGCGCCGCGCCGGTGACCAGGGCCACCCGGTTCTCGAATCTCATGCTTCCTCCTTGCGCAGCAGCAGGCTGACGACTGCGCTGGCCTCTCCGACGGTCACCTCGCCCTGGGTGATCACCGCCCGGCAGCGGAAGATCGAGCGGCCACGATGCCGCACCTCACCGTGGGCGCGCAGCGGTCCCGGAGCGGCGGGCCGCAGGTATTCGACCTGGAGCTGGGCGGTGGCGACGCCCTCGCCGGGTCCGCAGAGGGTGCGGGCGGCCGCCGCCATGGCGGCGTCGGCCACGGTGGCCAGGACGCCGCCGTGGAGGAAGGCACCGCGCGTCGACTGCTGACCGTGCTGCTCGGCGGTGGGAGACGCGGCGATGGTGGCCTCACCCGGGCCGGCGTCCACCACCCGCATGCCGAGGTTGGCCCACATGCCGTAGCTCCCGGTTTCGGTCATCCATCGCCGGATCTGCTCGAGCCCGCTCTCGTCCCGCTGCGGGCTGGTCACGCGACCACCCGTCGCCGGCGGAGCCCGGCGATCCCGGCGGCGTCGTAGCCGATGCCGGAGAGGATCTCGTCGGTGTGCTCACCCAGCAGCGGCGGCGGCAGTGCCTGACGGGCGCGCGCTCCGTCGCAGCTGAACGGCATGTCCACCAGGCGAAGGTCGGGCACGCGCGGATGGGGGAGTGGCGCGAGCAGCCCGAGGGCCTCGAGCTGCGGGTCGTCGACCAGGTCGGCGATGCTGCGGACCCGGCTGCAGGGCAGCCCC
Organism: Chloroflexota bacterium; assembly: GCA_005880985.1. Classification (GTDB taxonomy): domain Bacteria; phylum Chloroflexota; class Dormibacteria; order Aeolococcales; family Aeolococcaceae; genus CF-134. The sequence goes on along the minus strand of VBIQ01000007.1, from coordinate 317,195 downwards.
TCGGCGGTGAGCAGCGCCTCCCACTCGGCGGCGGTGCGCGTCCGCAGACGCTCCTCGACCACGCGGTGCAGCTGGGCGCGGTGCTCGACGCGGGAGGCGTTGGAGGCGAAGCGCGAGTCGTCGGCCAGCTCGGCCATCCCGAGCGCCGCCGCCAGCCGGCGAAACTGGCGGTCGCTGGGCGCGCCGGCGAAGAGCGGGGCGTCGGCGGCGGCGAAGACCTCGTAGGGCGCGATCATTGCCGTCTGCGAACCGAGCCGCTCCGGCAGCGTGCCGCCGCCGAGGTAGCCGGTGATGTGGTAGCCGAGCCAGGCGACCGCGGTCTCGAAGAGACTGGTCTCCACCGTGCAGCCGAGGCCGGATCGCGCCCGCTCCTGCAGCCCCGCCAGGATGCCGATGGCCGCCCACATCCCGGCAGCGATGTCGACGATGGCGGTGCCGATGCGCACCGGAGCACGCTCGGGCTCACCGGTCATGCTCATCAGGCCGGAGTACGCCTGCAGCAGCGGGTCGTAGCCGGGGCGGTCACGCATCGGCCCGCGGGCGCCAAAGCCGCTGATCGAGCAGTGGACCAGGCCGGGGTTGTCGGCGCGCAGCTGCTCGGCGCCCAGGCCGCGACGGGTCAGCGCCCCGGGGCGGAAGCTCTCCACCATCACGTCGGCCCCTTGGGCCAGCCGGCGCACGATGGCAGCACCCTCGTCGGCGTCAAGGTCCACGCCGAGGCTGCGCTTGTTTCGGTTGACGCTGAGGAACATGGCGCTCTCGCCGTTCCACGACGGCGGTGACCAGTCGCGGGTGTCGTCGCCGCCGTCACAGCGTTCCACCTTGACGGTGTCGGCGCCGAGGTCGGCCAGGATCATGGTGCAGTAGGGGCCGGCGATGTTGCGGGTGAGGTCGAGGACCCGAATCCCGTCGAGGGTGCAGCGCATCGGCTGCGGAGGATAGCGAAGCTGGCGTGGCCCGCAGTAGCCTTGCGCCGCGCCGGACCGAGGTCGGAGGCTGCCAGCATGGACGTGGTGGTGGAGCGGAACGTTCCTGCCACCATGCGCGACGGAGCGGTGCTCCGTGCCGACGTCTTTCGCCCCGCCGAGGCGGGCCGGTACCCGGTGCTGGTGCAGCGCACTCCCTACAACAAGGAGATGCTGCCCCTGACTGCGCTCACCCTCGACCCGATCCGGGCCGCCGCCTCCGGATACGCAATCGCTCTGCAGGACGTGCGGGGGCGCTGGGCCTCGGATGGTGAGGTGTTCTACCTGTACCGACACGAGTTCGACGATGGCCACGACACCGTCGCCTGGGCGGCGTCGCTGCCCTACGCCGACGGTCGGGTCGGCCAGTACGGCGTGTCCTACATGGGCCAGACCAGCTGGCAGACCGCCACCACCGCGCCGCCGGCGCTGGGCGCCATCGCCCCCACCACCGCCCCCAACGACTTCGCCCTGAACCACGTCTGGCGCGGCGGCGCGCTCGCCTGGGGCCTGGAGCTGTACTGGTCTCTGCAGGCGATCGGTCTGGCGGCGATGATCCGCGCCAAGCGAGGGACTGCCCAGCTGGCGCCGGCGATGACCGAGCTGGTCGACGCCGTCGACGGCTACGAGCTGACGGCGCGTCACCTGCCGCCACGCACGCTGCCGGCCGCCCGCGAGGACGATCCCCGCTTCATCCCCTTCTTCCGGGATGTTCTTGCCAATCCAGGCCGCAACGAGTTCACCGCTGGGCTCTCGGTGAGCGGGCGACACCGATCGGTGCGGGTGCCGGCGCTGATCGTGGCCGGCTGGCACGACCTGCTGCTGGCGGCCGACCTCGACCATTTCGCCGCGGTGCGCCGTGACGCCGCCACCGAGGTGGCGCGTGAGCACAGCCGCATCATCATCGGTCCCTGGTCGCACGGGATGTTCAACAACATCGTCGGCGACGTCGACTTCGGGCTGCGCGCCAGCGGGCTCTACCTCGACCTGCGCGAGGACCTCACCGCGCTCCACCTGCGCTGGTTCGACCACTGGCTCAAGGATGCGGCCAACCGGGTCGAGGAGGAACCTCGGGTGCGCCTCTTCGTGCAGGGACGCAACCGCTGGCGCGACGAGGACGACTGGCCGCTGCGTCGGGCGGTGCCGACCGCCTGGTATCTCGCGGCCGGTGGTGGCCTCGGCCGCGGCGTGCCCGCCGCCGGCGAAGCTCCCGACGCCTACGTCTACGATCCCCAGGAACCGTGCCCCACCCGCGGCGGAACCGTGCTGATGCCACACACCTTCCCCGCGGGCCCGGTCGACCAGGCGGCGATCCTCGCCCGCCGCGACGTCCTGGTCTACACATCGGCGCCGCTCACCGCCGAGCTCGAGGTCACCGGCCCGGTCGCCGCGGCGCTCTTCACCAGCAGCAGCGCGCCCTCGACGGATTGGCTGGTCAAGCTCTGCGACCTCGATCCCCGCGGTCGAACCCTGAACGTCTGCGACGGGATCGTCCGGGTCGGTGCCGAGGCGGCCGGAGGCGATCCCCTGGTCGAGCCGGGCACCGTCGCCTGTCACGCCGTCGACATGTGGGCGACCTCGTATGTGTTCCTCCCCGGCCATCGGCTGCGGGTGATCGTCACCTCGAGCGACTTCCCTCGCTACGATCGCAATCCCAACACCGGTGAAAGCGCGCTCGACGCCACGGTGACGGTGCCGGCGGTGCAGCGCGTCTTCCATGACGCCGAGCGCCCGTCGCATCTGCTGCTGCCGGTGGTGCCGCCGGCCTTGGGGTGAGAGCGTGGGCGTCAGCGAGGTCGCGGTCTCGCCGCTGCCGCCGGAGCGCTTCGAGCCCCTGCTCACCGACGACGGGCGGGCCCGCCTTCGCAGCCAGGGCGATCGGGCCCGCCGGCTGCTGGCGGACCGGACCATCTGGAACGTCAACTCCACCGCCCGCGGCGGCGGTGTCGCCGAGATGCTGCGCTCGCTGCTCGCCTACGCCCGCGGTGCCGGCATCGATGCGCGATGGCAGGTGATCAGCGGCAACGACGAGTTCTTCGCGATCACCAAACGCATCCACAACAACCTCCACGGGGCCGCCGGCGACGGCGGTCCGCTGGGAGAGAGCGAGCGCCGCGTCTACGACGCGACGCTGGGGCGCGACGGCGGCGAGCTGGCGGCCCTGATGAGACCGGCGGACATCGCCATCCTTCACGATCCCCAGACCGCAGGACTGGTCCCGCTTCTCCGGCGCCGTGGTCATCACGTCATCTGGCGGTGCCACGTCGGGGTCGATCTGCCCAACCAGCTGGCACGCCGCGCCTGGGACTTCCTCCGGCCCTACGTGGTCGAGGCGGACCTCTGCGTCTTCTCGCGCGAGGCGTTCGAATGGGACGGTCTCGATCGCGCTCGCATGGTGGTGATCCCACCCACCATCGACGCCTTCTCTGCCAAGAACCAGGAGCTCGACGGGACGCGGGTCGACGGCATCCTCCGCGCCGCCGGCGTCATCGACGGCGCTGCCCCCAGGCCGGTGCCGTTCACCCGCCAGGACGGCAGCCGGGGCACGGTCGAGCACCGCGCCGACATGCTCGAGGAGTCGCCCATCGGCTCGGGCATCACCCTGGTCACCCAGGTCTCGCGCTGGGACGGCCTCAAGGACCCGGTCGGGGTGCTGCGCGGGTTCGCCGAGAACGTCAGCCCGAGCTGCGACGCACACCTGATGCTCGCCGGGCCGGCGACCGCCGCCGTCAGCGACGATCCCGAGGGCGCTGCCACCTTTCGGCAGGTGGTGGCGGCGTGGCGTGCGCTTGCGGACGAGCCGCGCTCGCGGGTGCATCTTGCCAGCCTGCCGATGCAGGACGGTGAGGAGAACGCGGTGATCGTCAACGCGGTGCAGCGACGCTCGCAGATCGTGGTGCAGAAGAGCCTCGCCGAGGGCTTCGGGCTGACCGTCGCCGAGGCGATGTGGAAGGCGCGGCCGGTTGTCGCCAGCCGCATCGGCGGCATCCAGGATCAGATCGAGGACGGCGTGACCGGAATCCTGCTCGACGACCCGCACGACCTGCGCAGCTTCGGTGCCGCCGTCCGCCGCCTGATCGACGACCCGGCGCGCGCGGCCGCCATCGGTGAGGCGGCGCAGCGGAGTGTGCGCGACAGGTTTCTGGAAGCGCGTTCGCTGATCACCTACGTCGACCTGCTGGCGGGACTGGTGGGGTCGGGACCGCAGGCCTGACGTCCGGTTCGCCTCAGCTGGTGGCGGCGATGAAGTCCACCACGATCCCGCCGAGCTCGGTGCCGCGGTCCTCGGGGAGAAAGTGACCGGCCCCGGCGACGATGGTGTGGGGCTGACCTGCGGCGCCCGGTACGGTGCTCTGCAGCAGAGGAGCGGCGCCGCGGGTGATGGGATCGGAGTCGCCGAAGGCGCAGAGGAACGGCCTGCGGAAACGGGCCAGCTGCTCCCAGGCCGCCCGATTGGCGGCGGCGCTGGGATCGTCGGGAGTGATCGGCACCAGCAACGGCATCTGCCGCGGCCCCGCCTTGTAGCTCTCGTCGGGAAAGGGCGCGTCATAGGCGGCGATGACGTGCGCGGGCAGACGGGTGACGCAGCCGCTCGCCACCAGCCCGCCGACGTGGAGCTCGGGTGCCTCCTGGGTGTGCTTGCGAAATGCGTGCCAGATCTCCGGCATCGGCACATCGCCGGTGGGAAGCCCGGTGTTGGTCGCCACCACGCGGGCGAAGCGATCAGCGTGCTCGGCGACGAGGCGCAGCCCGATCAGACCGCCCCAGTCGTGACACACGAGGGTGATGTCACGCAGCTCCAGCTGCTCGACCAGGCTGCGCATCCAGTCCACGTGGCGCTGATAGGTGTGGTCTTCGCGACGCACCGGCTTGTCGGAGCGGCCGAAGCCGACCAGGTCGGGAGCGACCACCCGGTGGCCGGCGGCGGCGATGATCGGCACGGCGCTGCGGTAGAGGTACGACCACGAGGGCTCGCCGTGGAGCAGCAGCACCGGGGCTGCGCCGGGCGGCCCTTCGTCGAGGTGGTGGATCCGCACCCCGTCGACCTCGACGTGGTGTGGCGCGAACGGGTAGGCGGGAAGGGCGGCGAAGCGCTCCTCCGGCGTCCTGCACAGCTCCAGCGACATCACCCCTCCGGTCCCGGCGACGCGTCCGATGGGCGCCGGGCGACCGATCCCGGCGGTTTCTCGGAATCGGTAAGGTACGGGGTGATGGGAAGGGAGCGCTGATGCGGGTCGGCCTCTTCTACGAGCACCAGCTGCCACGCCCCTGGGACGACGGCGCCGAGGAGCGGCTCCTCGGCAACGCCCTCGAGCAGGTCGAGCTCGCCGACCGCACCGGCTTCGACACCGTCTGGGAGGTCGAGCACCACTTCCTCGAGGAGTACTCGCACTCGTCGGCGCCGGAGGTCTTCCTCGCCGCCGCCAGCCAGCGGACGTCGCGGATCCGCCTCGGCCACGGCATCGTCCAGCTGCCCCCCGGTTTCAACCACCCGGCCCGCGTCGCCGAGCGTATCGCCACCCTCGACCTGATCTCCGGCGGCCGGGTGGAGTTCGGCACCGGCGAGTCCAGCTCGCAGATGGAGCTGGGCGGCTTCGGCGTCGACCGGGAGCTCAAGCACCCCCAATGGGAGGAGTCGCTCGACGTGGTGACCCGCATGCTGGTGGAGACACCCTTCGCCGGTCACCAGGGACAGTTCCTCTCGCTCCCTCCCCGCAACGTGGTGCCCAAGCCCAAGCAGCGACCGCATCCGCCGCTGTGGATGGCGTGCAGCCGCCGGGAGAGCATCCTGCTGGCCGCGCGCAAGGGGATCGGCGCGCTCTCCTTCTCCTTCGTCGAGCCCGAGCAGGCCAAGCAGTGGGTCGACGACTACTACCGCATCATCGCCTCCGACGAGTGCGTGGCGGCGGGATTCGCCGTCAATCCCAACGTCGCGGTGGTGCTGCCGTTCATGTGTCACGAGGACGAGGCCACCGCCATCGACCGCGGCATCGACGGCGGCCACTTCTTCGGCTACTCGCTGGCCCACTACTACGTGTTCGGCGAGCACCGGCCGGGGATCACCAACCTCTGGGAGCAGTTCAACCGCGACCGCAACGAGCGCGGGTTCGCACGCGAGATCGTCAGCGCCGACCAGGGGCCGCTGGCGGTGCGGCTGCTGCAGCAGGGTCTCGGCTCACTGCGCGGCGCCATCGGCACACCGAGGCAGGTGGCCGATCTGCTGCAGCGCTACCAGGCCGCGGGAATCGATCAGGTGATCTTCGTCGGCCAGGCCGGTGGCAACCGGCACGAGCACATCTGCGAGAGCATCGAGCTCTTCGGCCGCACCGTGCTCCCCGACATCGCGGCGGCGGTCGAGCAGCGCGAGGCGGCCAAGCGCGAGTGCCTCGCCGCCGCCTGCGAGCGCGCTCTCGCCCGGCGCCGCCCGGCTCGGTCAGCGCCCGCCGAGTACCTGGTCACCCCGGCGGGTGAGCCGTCGCCGGCAGCGTCGGTGTATCGCGCGCCGGCACCGGGCAACGGCAGCGTTCCCTCGGCCCTGGCAGCGCGCGCCCGGCGTGCCGGAGAGGCCGCCTTCGTCAGGCTGGTCCGCGGGCGCAGCGACTATCAGCTCGACCGCATCGTCGGCTCGCGCCCGGGGCTGACGGTGCTCTTCCGCGGCATGGAGCGCAGCTTCCAGCCCGACCACGCTCACGGCTTCAGCGGCGAGGTGCAGTACCAGCTGACCGGACGGCGGGGGGTGACGCCGTGGACCCTGCGGATCGCCGACCGCCACGCCGAGGCGCGTCCCGGTGTCGCCAGCAGACCGGCGGTGACCATCCGCATGCCGGTGGCCCGTTTCGCCCGGCTCGCCGCCGGCGAGGCCGACCCCGGCCAGGTCTTCCTCGAGGGCGGCATGGAAATCGAGGGAGACCTGGCGGTGGCGGCGCGGCTGGGCGAGATGTTCGCCGGCCCGCACTAGCCGCCAGGTCGGGGCGCTCCGCAGGGCGGCCGCCAGGGCCGGCCGGAGCGTTCGCTCAGCTGGGGCGCAGGCTGGCCGCCGCCACCGCGAGCTGGGTGGGGCCGGCGCCGCCGCCACGTGGCGCCGAGATGGCAACGAAGAGATAGCAGTGGGTCCCGTCGCAGGTCGACTGCAGCCACTCCGTCTGTTCCAGGGTCAGCGGCAGCGGTCCCGACGCGGTGCTGCGAGACGGCGCGGTGGTGGAGCGCCACCAGCTCACCGACATCTGGCTCCATAGCTTTGCCGGGGTCAGCCCCCAGGCCATGAGGGTGCCGCTGTCGCCGGCGGCGGGCACCGATTCGGTCGCCCCCCAGGCGGTCACCGGCCAGCCGGCAGGGAGCTGCACCCAGGGTCCGCCGGTGGCGGCGTGGACCCAGCTGTAGCCGGGACTCGACGCCTGCAACGGCAGGCCCGCCAGCGGAGTCACCGGAAGCGCGGGCAGCGGCAGGACATCGCACAGCGGCTGGAGCTGCTGTGCCGGGCAGGGGGTGGGCGTGGGCGTCGGCTTCGGAGTTGGCGTCGACGTGCTCCCGGTGTCCGGGGGAACGACGACCACTCCCGTGTCAGGTGTGGGGAAGACGATCGGCGTGGTGACCGCAGGCGCATTCGGAAGTGGGATCGCCGGCGGCGCGGCGGGTGGCCCGGCCGGAGGAGCGGAACCGGCTACCGCCGGCGCGCGATTCGGTGCCAGGTGTTGGGCGGCGGTCTCCAGCGCCGGCGACTGGAAGGCGACCGCGGCCACGACCAGGGCCGCGGCCGCCGCCATGGCCATCTCGCCGACCTGGCGGAAAGGGACGCGGAACTGGTCGCGCGCCGGGAGGCCCGCCAGCGCCGGCTGCGTCTCATCGGTGCGCTCCTCGGCCGGCAGCTCAGCCACCTCGACCAGTGCCGCGGCGGAGACGCCTGAGCGCTGCAGGGCACGCTCGTCGGTGCCGAGGTAGCTGGCAATGACCGCCGGCAGCTCGAGCACTGTCGCCGGCGGTCCGTCGGCGATGAGGCGGCCCGATTCCATCACCAGCACCCGGTTGGCGATGCGTCGAACCAGGGGCACGTCGTGCTCGACCAGCAGCAGGGTTGCTCCTGCCAGCTCGCGCAGTCGCAGGATCACCTCGCCGAGCGCCTCGACTTCGCGCTGGGCGATGCCCGAGGAGGGCTCGTCGAGCAGGATCACCCGGGGCTGCTGCGCGTAGACGCAGGCGAGGTCGACGATGCGCCGCGTCCCGGTGGAGAGCTCGCTGATGAAGGTGTCGGCCCAGGCGTCCAGGCCGAAGAGATGCACCGCCTGCTGCGCCTGCTCGCGCAAACGCCGCTCTCTCATCACGGCGCCGGGCCATGCCATCAGCTCGGCGCACATGCCGGGGTCCTCGGCGTGCCGCTGCAACGCCAGCGAGACGGTCTCGCGCACCGTCAGGCCGGGGAACAGGCGGGCATCCTGGAAGGAGCGCCCCAGGCCGGCCCGGGCCCGCATCTGGGGCGGCAGACCATCGACGGGCACACCGGCCACGGTGACGCGTCCGTGGTGGGGGACCAGGCCGCTGATGGCGTCGAACATGGTGGTCTTGCCGGCGCCGTTGGCGCCGATCACCCCGACCAGCTGACCAGACGGCACCTCGAAACTGACGTCAGACACGGCGGCCAGGCCGCCGAAGGTCACCCCCAGTCCCTCGACGGTGAGCAGTGGCGCGGCGCCGTCGAGGCGCACCACCTGGCCGGTGAGATCGATGCTCATGTCGCGGTCACCGCGCCCAGGAAGACGGAGCGCACCAGGTCGGGACGGCGCAACAGGTCCTGCGGTGCCCCGCTGAAGCGGACCCGTCCCTTCTCCATGAAATAGGCACGTTCGCAGAGCAGCGCGGCGATGTTGACAGACTGCTCGACCACCACCAGGGTCAGGCCGCGCTTGCGCAGGTCGGCGACGACGCCGATCAGCTCCTCGACGATGCGAGGGGAGAGCCCCAGGGTCAGCTCGTCGAGGAGCAGCAGCTGGGGCCGGCAGACCAGCGCCTGCGCCACCCCGAGCATCTGCCGCTCCCCGCCCGACAGCAGGGCGGCGGGCTGGTCAATGCGGGCCTGGAGCTTGGGGAAGAGCTCGAGGGCCTCGTCGATCGCTGCGTGCGACGCTTCGCGCTCGCGCCGGTAGAGCCACGTCGCCAGCCGCAGGTTCTCGCGCACGGAGAGGTTGGCGAAGACGGCGCGGCCGCCGGGCATCAGCACGATGCCGCGACGGGCCACCTCCTCGGGAGGCATTCCGGTGATGTCGACACCGGCGTGGAAGACACCGCCGCGGTGCGGCTGCAGGATGCCGGCCACCACCTTGAGCACCGTCGACTTGCCGGCGCCGTTGGTGCCCAGCAGCCCCACCGTCTCACCCGGCTGGACCTCGAGACTGGCGCCGAAGAGCACCTGGTTACCTTCATAGGCGAACTCGATGCCCACCACCTCGAGCGCCGGCGTCGCGCCCTCCTCCGGGCTGCGGCGGCGAGTCTGCACCGCAAGCTCGCGCGCTGCCGCCACCGCGTCCTCGAAGGCGCTGGTCATGGCGCTGCCGATGATCAGGCCACCGAAGGCCAGAAGTGCTCCGGCGGTGGCCAACGCTGTGCGGTCGCCGTGGGCGGTGGCGATGCTGCCGATGAGCGCGGTGCCCACCAGAGTTCCCAGGCCGAGGGCGAACTCTGCACCGGCCAGGCCGGTGGAGCGTATCCGGGGCGGGCTGACCAGCGCCAGCACCTGGGTGAACGGCGCGTAGTAGATGCCGCCGAGGAAGCTCGACACCACCGCGGCCGTGACCGACATCGCCGCGGTGTGGGCTATCGCCGCTGCCACCACCGCCAGTGAGGCGGTGGTGATCGAGGCGCCGGCGTAGTACAGCTGACCGCGCACGGTGCGGCCGCTGAGCCGCTGCCCCAGGACGCCGCCGGCGAGCAGGCCGAGGAGCAGTGCGATTCCCGACAGCGTGGCGGCGACGCCGCGTTGGAAGTCGCCCATCCCGTACACGTCCTTGTAGAAGAGCGGGAAGAGCGTGAGCAGCGGAATATAGGCGCCGCCGATGATGAAGGAGGCGATCCACACCCTCCGCAGGGTGCGGTTGAGCCAGAGTCGCCGCATCGCCGCCGACAGGCGAACCGGCTGGCCGCGGACGTGTGCCAGACCCTCGTGGGCGCCACGCGCCGGATCACGCAGCATTCCGGCGACGTAGGCGAAGGCGAAGGAGGGCATGCCCACCACCACGAACGCGACGCGCCAGTTGCTGACCTGAGCGACGCCCCCGGCGATCAAGGCGCCGAGGACGAGCCCGGCCGGCTGGCCGATCCGGTGCATCGCGAAGGCGCGCGGCCGCATTCGCTGCGGATACCAGTCGGCGAGAAGCGACTGCTGGATGGGCAGGTTGGAGACCTCGCCGACACCGGTGAACAGACGGGCGATCACGAAGAGGACGATGGCCGGGGCGAGGGCACTGCCGACCGTCGCCAGGCCGAGCACCAGCGCCAGCACGACCACGATGTCGATGCGGGAGATGCGATCGCCGGCGTAGCCGAGGGGGAGCGCGGCGCAGGTGGCGAGGAAGCCGGCGCCGCCACCGATCAGCAGAATCTGCCCGTCGTTGAGGTGGAAGGTGTCGCGGATGTCGGGAGCCAGCACGCCCGAGGCCGACAGGTCGGCGTAGGCGAGGAAGACGATCAGGAAGAGCGACACCACCGGAAGGACGGGATGACCCTCTTCGCCGAGGAGCCGCCGCGACAGGCTGCGGCGCGGTGCGGTGAGCGGCAGTGGCGTCGCCGTCATCGTCCGCCTCCGGCCGGTGCTCCCACCGGCACGCTGCTGTCGGGGCCCGGTGTCGGCGGCGGAGCGGCGGTCGGGCCGAGACGCCGCGCGGCGATGGCGCGGACGATGGCGTCGCGGGTGTCGTAGACCACCTGACCCAGGCCTCCGGGAGCGAGATAGAGAACCAGCAGGATGCCGATGCCGCCGGCCAGCAGGTCGAGCCCGGGCAGGTTGAGGCTGTTGGCAAGTGATTCGACGCCGATGATGAAGGCGGTGCCGATCGTGGCCCCGACGGGCGAGCCAAGGCCGCCGAAGACGACGATGGCGAAGAGGAAGATGCTGACCACCGGGAGGAATGCCTTCGACGACGCCGAGCCGGATCCGAGGGCGTTCACCTGGAAGGCGTACAGCCCGCCGGCGACGGCGGCGATGAAGCCGCTCAAGGCAAAGGCGGCGAACTTGGCCCGCAGCGGTGAATGGCCGAAGGCGACGCCACCGCTCTCGTTGTCACGCATGGCGACCAGCTCGCGACCACGGCGACTTCGCCGGAAGTTGGTCACCGCCACGAAGGCGAGTGCGAACAGGGCCAGGACCACGTAGTAGAAGGTCGCCTCATCGAAGGTGTTGAAGCGGCCGAACAGGGATGGCCGTGGCAGGAACGAAGGTAGCTGCACGACGTCGAACTGGAAGAGCGCTGCATCGGCGGCCACGGCGAAGCCGAGGGTGACGACGGCGAGCAGGTAGCCGCCGATGCGCAGTGCCGGCAGGGCGACGACCATACAGACGATGGCGCCGACCACTCCTGCGAAGGCAAGCGCCACGAAGAAGTCGTTGGCCACGGCATGCCCCTGCATGGCGCTGAAGAACCGCCCCGCGGCAAACGTCCCCACCCCTGCGAATGCCCACTGGCCAAGCGAGATCTGTCCTGCGTAGCCCGACAGAACGACCAGAGAGAGGCCCACCATTGCGTAGATCAGGAAGGTCTGCGCCTCGACGATCTGGTAGGGCTGGAGCAGCTGGGGCACGACGACCAGGGCGGCCGCGCACAGCAGCGGCGGACCCCAGCGCAGCAGCCTCACCTCGGGGAGGGAGCGCAGGTGCAGCGGGATGGGACGGACCTCGCGGATCATGGCGAAGGTCGATCCCTCGGCGAGCGCCCGCCGTCCCCGCGCCGAGCCGCGCAAGAGTAGGGCGAGCAGGATGACAGCGAACAGCGTCAGCTCGACGCGGGAGTCGCGGCCGGTGTTGAAGAAGATCCCCTGATCGATGACCCCCATGGCGAGGGCGGCGACGAAGGTGACGCCCAGATTCTCGAATCGGGCGATCGCCGCCGGGGCGAGGACGCGCAGCAGCAAGCCCGGGCCGGCGGGCGCACCAAAGGCGAATCCCTGGACGTGGCCGATGAGGATGGCGGCCAGCGCCGCCACCCCGCCGGTGAGCGCCCAGACCAGGGTCGACAGTCGCTTGACCGGCACGCCCAGGGCGCGGGCCCGCGAGCTGTCCTCCGCCGCGGCCCGGATCGCTGATCCCACCATGGTGAACCGCAGGAAGCAGAACAGTAGCCCGGCGAGCACCGGGGCCAGGACCAGCGCGGTGATGGCGGCACCGTCGAAGGTCGCGATGCCCACATTGAATTGCGCGGAGATCGGCGCGGGGAGGGTGAAGAGGCTGGTGGTCGGGTTGCCGAACCAGCCCGGGATGAAGAGCTGCACGGCGTAGAGGACCTCGGCCAGGCCGATCGTCGCCACCGTGAGCACCAGCCGCGGCGCGTTGAAGAAGGCTCGCACCACCACCAGTTCGGCCACCACGCCGGCGAGGACCGCGGCGAGGATGCCCAGGAGGAACGCTGGGATGGGAGGCCAGCCCTTGATGAAGATCAGCGCCGCGGCCAGCGCCGCGGCCATGCCTCCCAGCTCGCCAAGCGCGAAGTTGATGACACGGTTGGCCCGATAGACGAGGACCAGTCCCAGGGCCGGCAGCGCGTCGAGCGAGCCGAAGACCAGGCCCAGGACGATGATCTCCAGGGGCAGGCGAGGGGTGATCATCACCTCCTCGTAGAGGAGGAAACCCACGATGCCGACGGCGACCAGCAGGTAGCCGGGATCGAAGGGGAGGCGCCCGCTGGTACCAGGGCCGATGCGTCGCAGCCGGATCCTCGCCGCCGCCAGCGCTGCGGTGGCCATCAGCTCACCCCGCCTCGCCGCCTCGAGTGGCGTTCATTTGGTTCGCACTCCCCAGCTGCGCCAGCGCGACCAGCCCAGGCTGGCGCTCTTGGTCGCCGGGTTGTAGGGCACGAACGCGCCGTGGGCGCCGCTCCCCTGGATGTCCTGCAGCCACGGGCTGGTCGCGTTGGGGTCCCAGCGCACCAGGGTGTAGTCCTTCCAGGCGCTGTACTGCCCATCGGGGTACTTCGGCCCGAAGCCGATCTGTGGATCGTACGGCCGCGAGTCTCCCGCCGGCGCACACGGAGCGCAGCCGTTCACTGACGCGTCGTAGATCGTCTGTGGGCTGAGGTTGGCGCCGGCGCCGGCGATTTGCCCGATGAACACTCGGAACACCACCCACCAGAGGGCGAAGTCCTCCGGCGGCTGCGCTTTGCCCTTCACCGCGCACCAGATCTTTCCGTAGGGGGTCGCGCAGAAGGGCTGGGTGGACTCGTCGTATTCGTTGGTCTCGGCGACGGCGACGACGTTCTTCGACGCCGCCGGCGGCTGCGAGTAGACGGCCGTCGGCGAGTCGAGGAACCCGAAGTCGGACACCAGATATTCCGGGTACCAGTGGGTTGACGCGTCCTGGGTGTTGCCGACCAGGGCGGCGATGGCGTCGCAGACGCAGACGATGGTGGTCACTCCGGCCGACCGCTGCTGGTACTCGATGTTCGCCGCCTGCTGGGAGGCCGTCGAGGTGTCCTTGGCGTACTCAACGTGGCCGGCGGGACCGGAGGCGATGGTCGCGCCGCAGCCGCGGATGTTGCCGATCAGCCGGTCGCCGAGGGTGTTCTCCTCGGGTTCGTCGATGTTGGCGATCGAGAAAACGCGGGACTTGCCGGTGACAGTACCGTCACCGGTGTCGGAGGCCGGGCGGCCGACGTAGGCATTGCAGATGACGCTGCTCAGGTGCTGGACGATGGTGTCGCCGCTGGTGAGCGCTCCCCACGCGTACGGGGCGGTGTTCCTATTCGCGTAATACGCATTGGTGTTCCAGGTGGGCTCGTAGGAGTTGACGTGATACTGGGCCAGCACTGACTGGATGACGTCGCCCGAGCCCTCGCTGCCGCAGGTGATACAACCGCCAATGGCGGCGAAGTTGCCGTCGGTGGCCATCTGCACCGCAGCCTGCTTGTTTACGTTGCCGCAGAAGGGTCCGCCGTCGCTCTTGTACAGGTGGGGCGCGATCTGGCGGCCGTAGAAGCCGGGCTGCCCGGACGGAAGCTGGGAGAAGATGTCGTGAGAGTGGGCGTTGAAGTACTGGACCAGCACCCCGATTGAGGCCTCGGGGTCGGTGTGCACTCCCAGGGTCTTGAGGAAGGGACCCAGGTTCTGGTCGCCGGGACACTCCGGCCCCTGGTCGTACCAGTGGAAGGCGACCTGGATGGCGTTGCAGCTCACCCCCTGGTAGGTGTTGCAGCCGTTCTGGACCGCCGGCCCGGCCCCGGCGGCGCCGCGCGGCGCCGTCCCGGCCCCAGCGGCGGCCCCGGGGACGGCAGCTCCGGGTGCGGTCCCATTGACGCCCGGAGCTGCCGGGTTCGATGTGCCCGGCGCGTTCGACCCGGTCGCGCCATTGGCACCCCCGGACGCGGTGCCGCTGGACCCCCCGTGATGAGCGGTGAGCGGATTGGTCGTCGGCAGCGAGGGAAGGGTGGCCGCCACCGCCACCAGGCAGGCCGCTGCCGAGATCACGGGCGCACTCCGCCGCCAGGCTCGCCCGCCGACGACGCCGAGGAGGGCTGTCCCCTTCCCTGCTGCCACGGCTCTTCCCTTCAACCGTCGGCCGCCGCCCTCGGCGGCTCTCATCTCTCTATGACAGAAACGACTGCGGTGGCATTTCCCGGCGGTGGGGTGCCGGGATCATGACACCGGGCGATGCTGCATCCACTGGTGGTAGCGGGTCAAGCGCCCGCCGGCCCGGACCGGCCCGGTGACGGGGTGGCCGCCCAGCCGAAGATCCCGCGCGCCATCAGCGACCGCTCGGCCCTGGCCGAACGCTCGAACACCGCGGCGCGGGTGGTGCGGATGCTCGCGTCCTCCGGCGCCGCCAGCGCCGCCATCTCGGCGAGGTGGCGGGCCAGACGGAGCTCACCGGACTCGGCCAGCTCGGCGGCTCGTTGCCGCAGGCGAGCCGCGCCGCCGGCGAGGTCGGCGATCTCCGCCGCCAGCGCGGCGTCGGGGGCGGGCTTCAGATGGGCGGGGTTGCCGTCGTACCAACCACCGTAGAGGCGCCAGAGGTTGCGAACCACGAACTCCGGCTCGTCATAGACGGGCCGCAGGTAGGGCCGTTCGAGCAGGGCGGCGGGTGCTCGCACGGTGTTGACGATCTCGTCGAGACGCGACCCCGCGTTCATCATCGCCACCGTCTGGTCGTGGAGGCTCTCGAGCAGCAACGCGGTGTCCTCGAGCGCCTGGCGCACGCGCTCGGCCCCGACCACGGGATAGCCGTGGCCGGGAAGCATCAGCGTGGCTCCCAGCTCCGCCATCTCGCGCAGCGCGGCCGCCCACTCGGCGGGATAGCGTTGCACCTTCTGGGGATTGCCGGCGTTGGGCGAGGCCCAGATGAAGAGGTCGCCGCAACAGAGCAGGCGCCGCTGCGGGAACCAGGTCCAGGTGTGGTCGTCGGTCTCGCCGCGCGCGTGGTGGAGCTCGACCTGCTCACCCCCGATCTCGAGCCGCAGCAGGTCGCGGTAGGTCAGGTCGGGGTACCGGTAGTCGACCGGCCAGCGCAGTCCCGGGGCCTGGAACTGACGCTGGTTGATGGCGGCGTTGTAGCCGGCGGTGAGGATGTAGCGGTCGAAGCGCGCCGGCACCGCTTCGTGGGCAACAACCTGCGGTGCCGGCCACCCATGGTGGTGCGCCTCCGCCTCGAAGAGCGGCATTCCAAAGACGTGGTCGATGTGCCCGTGCGAGTAAACGGCGGTGTGCAGCGGTTGCCGAGTCCACCTCCGCAGCGCCGCGTGCACCTGGGCGGCGAGCAGGTTGCCGCCGGTGTCGACCAGGACCAGCCCATCGTCGGTGGCGACGGCGCTGACGTTGGCGAACGAGGGGACAAAGCCGATCCCCTCGCTCACCTCGACGACCTCGTCGGCGGACGTGCCGAACGGGTGGTTGCCGGCGTTCTCGACGTCCTCCTCGCCCCGCCACAGCCGGTCGGCGAGGTCGAGGTAGCGCTCGGCGAAGCCCACCCTGGTCGGTCAGCTCGCGGGACTGGTCAGCTCTGGTCGAACCAGGTCTGCATGGTCTGGGCCAGCATCATGTCGCCCTTGAGCTTGAGCGCTCCCGACATGAACGCCTGCATGCCGTTCAGCTCACCGGCGATCAGCCGCAGGAAGTTGGGCAGGCTGAGCGACAGGGTGACGGTGGCGGGACGCTCGCTGCCGGCGGCGGTGGTGCAGGTGCCGTCGGCGACGATCACCTGGTGACTGTGCATCCCGTCGCCCGCGGTGATGTCGTACTGCACCACCGCGTTCTTGCCCTGGGCCTTGTCGGGGAGGAAGCGCGCGCTCATCTGGGTGAAGATCTCATTGAGCACGGTCTCGACGCCGGCCTGCTCCACGAAGGCGGTGATCTCGGCGTCGCTCTTCCCGGCGATGGTGGCCCGCAGGTCGGCGGCGGGACTGCTGATGTTCTGGTCGGTCATGCCTTGGTCTCCTCCACGGTGGGCGATGGGGTTGCGACCGGCGACGCCATCGGGTGGTCGCCATCGGGTTCCGGCTGAGGGGTGATGATGCGCGGCTCGTCGACGCGCACGAAGCTGGGCAGGGGGCGGGTGGCGCGGGCACGCATCATGCCGCGGCGGATCACCGCGTCGGCGAGCGCGGGCAGATGGCGGCCGAACCAGACCCCGACCGCGGTGCGCGAGCTGGTGGCGACGCCCCGGGGGCGGCGCGCGCAGGCGCGCACGATCGCCCCCGCCGCCTGCTCCAGGGTGTCCGGCCGGACCGTGCCCTCCATCGTCGCCCCCTGGCGGTTGACCACGTCGTGGATGGCGGTGCGGATGTAGCCGGGATAGACGGTGGTCACCGTCAGCCGTCCCGCGTACTCGATGCGGAGCGCGTCGCTGTAGGCGGCGACGCCTCGCTTGCTCGCGGCGTAGGCCGCCGCCCAGGGGGCGCTGACCGCGGCCAGCGCCGAGGCGATGGTGACGACGTGGCCGCGCGCGCGCAGCAGGTGGGGGAGAGCCGCCGCCACCGAGTTCCAGGTGCCGAGCAGGTTGATCTCGAGCACCAGACGCGACCCCTCGGTGGGGAAGTCGCCGCTGTCCTGGGCGCGGCCGATGCCGGCGCAGGTGATCAGGATGTCGATGCCACCCAGATGCGTCGCCGCCGCGTCCATGGCGGCGTCGAGCTGCTGACGGTCGCGCACGTCGGCGGCGAAGACCCCATCGGCAGCACGCAGATCGATGCCGGTCACGTTTGCGCCCCGGGCGCGGAGGGCATTGGCGGCGGCACCGCCGATGCCCCCGGCCATGCCGGTGATGACGACCCGCTGCCCGGCCAGACGGGTCATCGGGTGACGTACTGCGGCCGTCCCACCAGCACCCGCTCGCCCGGCGGTTCGGCCGGTCCGGCGGGTCGACCCGGTGGGGCGGTGAAGCGCCGGCTCACCGCGGCGTAGGCGAGGGTCAGCATCCCCACCCACAGCAGGGCCACGGCGACCAGCCCCGAGTAGGCGACGATGGCGGGCCACGCGGCACCTCCGTGGGCCTCCCGCATCAGCCACTTGCTCGCCGGCACGAAGGTGACGGTACGCTGCGGCACCGGCGGGATGGCGCCCCGGTGGTACTCGCTGTCGGCGGGGAAGGACATTTCGGCGACGACGTCAACGACGCGGGCGGCCCCGGGGGCCGCGGCGCGCGCTCCGCGCCTGCTGCTCGAGGATCCGCCCGAAGGCGCGGTCCACCTCGCGCCCCATCGCCAGGCGGAAGGTGGCGAGCAGGGCCTCGGTGGCCAGCGGCCGCACCCGCTCCAGCGCCTGGTGGATGCGCGGCCACTCGGCCTCGGGCCGGCCGGCCCGCTCGAACGGTTGCCAGATCTCAGCGAGGAAGAGGTCGTTGAAGCTGCGGGCGACCCCCTGCGCGTGCCGGGTCAACCCCTCCTGCACGTCGAGGCAGGTGCTCAGCGGGATGCCCAGCGACACCAGGTCGGCGGCGGCGCGCACCAGCGCCGGGCTGCGCACCTCGAGCCGCCCGTCGGGCAGCGGCGTGACCAGACCGAGGCGCTGGGCGCGGCGCTCCACCGCGGCGTCCATGCGCCCCTGCCCGAGCAGGCGCAGCAGCTCGTCGCGCTCGAAGATCTCCGGCTGCTCCTCCTCCCACGCCGAGCGCAGGGCGCTCTCGAAGTCGAGCATCTCGCCGACCGAGCCCGCCGGGACGCTGTCGAGGATGCGGCGGATGGCGTTGAGGTTGAAGCCGTCGGCCTGCATGCGCAGGATGAAGCGCAGCCTGGCGATGTGCTCGGGTCCGTAGAAACCGGTTCGCCCGCGCACCGCGGGAGGGGGAAGCAGCCCGCGCGACTGATGGGCGCGGATGTTGCGGGTGGTGACCCCGGTCTCCTGCGCCAGCTGGTCGATGGTGTACTGGGGGTCGCCGGCGGCGGCACCGACGGGGGCGAGCGCGGCCATCGCCCAGAGATGCTACATGGAACCATGGCGCACCGAGCCCACGACCCACTTGCCGCGCTAGCCGAGCTACGCTCGGCCGCCGTGTCGCCCCCCGTTCCCGCGCCGAATCCTGTCCGGCCGGCGGCGGTCAGCGAGACGGAGGTGCGCTCCTATCGCGCCCTGCTCGAGGTCGAGGGCTTTGCCCGCCTGGTGGCGGCTTCGACCCTGGGAGAGATCGGCTCTCAGATGACCGCGGTGGTGCTGGTGCTCTTCGTGCTCGAACGCTTTGCGTCACCGCAGCTCGCGGGCTTCACCCTGCTCCTCAACATCGGACCCGGTCTGGTGATCAGCCCGCTGGCTGGAGCCCTGCTGGACCGCAGCGGCCGGCTGCGCCTGATCGCCGCCGACTACGCCGTGGCCGCGACGTCGATGACGCTGATCGGAGCCCTGGCGTTGCTCGACCGGTTGACGCCGGCCTCGCTGCTGGGGATTGCCGCGATCTCCTCGCTGAGCAACCCGCTGAGCCGCGCCGGAACCCGGTCGCTGTTTCCGCTGCTCATCCCGCGCCACCTCTGGGACCGCGCCAACGCGGTCGACAGCGGGCGCTTCGTCATCTCCACCATCATCGGCCCGGCCCTTGGCGGCTCGCTGGTTGCGGCCGTCGGTGGCAGCATCGCGGTGGCCGCCACCGGGGGGGTGTTCCTGGCCGGCGCGGCGGCGCTTCTCGGGATGAAGGAGCCGGCTCCGGGCAAGCCCCGCGCCGGGCTGCTGCGCGACTCCCTCGGCGGCCTGCTCTACGTGTGCCGCAATCGCAGCCTGCGTGGCCTGGCGGTCACCCTCTCGGTCTTCAACCTCGGCTTCGGCGTGTTCACCATCACCCTGCCGGTGCTGGTGCTCCATCGTCTGCACCAGGGACCGGGGGCGGTCGGGGCCCTCTGGGCGGCGATGGGGATCGCCGGCATCGTCGCCGGGGCCTTCGCGGGACGGGTCGATACCGAAGGGCGCGAACGTCAGCTGATGGCCGCGGGCTCCGCCGGCACGGTGGTCGCGCTCTGCCTGGTGGCGCTGTCGTCCTCGCTCGCCCCGGTGGTGCTGGCGATGGTGCTGGTGGGGACCGGCATGGTGTTGCTGGGGGTGGCCAACGGGCCGTACGACATCAGCCTCTTCTCCCTGCGACAGCGCCGCACCGCGCCCGCCTGGATGGGACGCGCCTTCGCGGTGTCGATGAGCCTCAACTTTGCCGGCTACCCGCTCGGCGCCGCTCTCGGCGGACCGATCGTGGCTCGTTCGCTGGACGTCGCCCTGGTGGTGGCCGCATTGACCATCGCGGTGGCCACCGCGCTGCCGCTGACGATGATTCCGGCCCAGCCGGAGCCGGAGCCGGAGGCGAGCGGCTAGCGGGCTAGCGTGCCGTCTCGGCGAGCAGCGCGTCGGCGTTGCGGGCATGGAGCGCCCGCAGGGTCTGGTCGCGCGATTCGCTGAGGATGCGCCGCGCCGGTGCCGGCAGGTCGCCGGCCAGGGCGCGGTCGGCGGCGGCGACCACGCTCTGGTCGACGATGTAGCTGGGATAGAGACCGCTGGTCAGGGTGAGCGCCTCGTCCGGACTGCGGTCGCGCCAGATGCCGTCGAGCGCCTCGACGTAGCGGTCGACATACGGCATCAACACCTGCTCCTGACGCGGGCGCTGGATGCCGGCGACCAGGGCGCGCATCGTCGCCAGCGGCATGTCGCGCTCCTCGAACAAGCGTGTCCACGCCTCGCGTTTGGCGTCGGGCAGCGGGCGCGCCGCCCGCGCGGTGGCGGCCCGGCGGCGACCGATGTCGGTGGGGTCGCGCTCCAGCTCGGCCGCGATCAGCGCCTCGTCGGCCGCACCCTCGGCGGCGAGGGCGTCGACCAGGTGCCAGCGGAGCTCGGTGTCGACGGCGAGACCGGGCACCACGACCGACCCGTCGAGCAGGGCGCGGATGAAGCCCAGGCCCTCGGCGGTGCTCGCGCTGGTGGCGGCGAGACGCGTCCAGACCAGCTGCAGGTCACCTCCCGGCTCGGCGGCCTCGAGCTCGTGCCGTGCCCGGCGATGGAGGAGCAGCCGCGCCGTCGAGCGGTTGCCCGGGTCGCCGTACAGGTCGGTGGCGCGCTCCGCCTGGCCCAGCAGCCGCTGCAGAACGCCGACGTCGGGTTCGCTCGCGGCATGCGCGGTGACCAGCTCGACCCACCGCCGGGTAGCCAGCTCGGCGTCGCGGGTCATGTCCCAGGCGGCGGTCCAGCAGAGGATGCGAGCGAGAGGCGAGTCGACGCTGGAGAGGCCTGTGAGTGCTGTCCGCAGCGAGCCGGGGTCCAGCCGGATCTTGGCGAAGGTGAGGTCGTCGTCGTTGACCAGCAGCAGGTCGGCCACCGGTTCGCCCGCCAGCTCCGGGACCTCGGTGAGGGCCCCGACGACGTCGAGCTCGACCCGGGCGCGGCGCCGCAGCCGCCCGTCGTCACCGCCGTAGAGGCCGATGGCGAGGCGGTGGCGCCGCAGGCTGGGGTGCTCCGGCGCCGCCTCCTGGGCGATGGCGAACCGGGTGTAGCGGCCGCCGGCGGTGTCGAAGACGGGACGCAGGGTGGCGACCCCCGCCGTCTCCAGCCATTCCCTGGACCAGCTCTCGAGCTCGCGGTCGGAGGCCTCCTCGAGCGCGCCCAGGAAGTCACGCAGCTCCGCGTTGCCGAAGCGGTGGTCGCGGAAGTAGGCGCGGAGTCCGCGGGTGAAGGCGTCGTCGCCCACCCAGGCGACCAGCTGGCGCAGCACCGAGGCGCCCTTGGCATAGGTGATCCCGTCGAAATTGACCCGAACTGCGTCGGTGTCGACCATGTCGGCGACGATGGGATGGGTGGAGGGAAGCTGGTCCTGCACCAGCGCCCACACCTTCTCCTCGTTGCAGAAGGTGACCCAGGCGTTGACGAATCGGGTGGCCTGAACCTGGCTGAGGGTGGCCATGTAGGTGGCGAAGCTCTCGTTGAGCCAGAGGTCGTCCCACCAGCGCATGGTGACCAGGTCGCCGAACCACATGTGCGCCATCTCGTGGAGGATGGTTCCCGCGCGTGACTCCCGCGCCGCGTCGGTGACCTTGGAGCGGAAGATGTAGTGCTCGGAGAAGGTGATGCAGCCGGCGTTCTCCATCGCTCCGGCGTTGAACTCCGGCACCCAGACCTGGTCGTACTTGCCGAAGGCGTAGGGGGTGTCGAAGAGCGCCTCGAAGAAGTCGAAGCCCTGCTTGGTGATCTCCAGGATCTCGTCGGCGTCGAGGTGCTCGGCCAGGGAGCGGCGGCAGAAGACACCGAGGTCGATGTCGCGATGGCGGTCGCGCACCGCGTGGAACGGTCCGCAGACGGTGGCGAACAGGTAGGTGGAGATCGGCACGGTGGTGGCGAAGCGCCGCCGCCGGCCGTCGCGGCCCACCTCCTCGCCGTTGGCCAGGACCTCCCACTCCTCGGGGGCGTCGACCTGGAGGGCGATGCTCGCCTTGAGGTCGGGCTGGTCGAAGCAGGCGAAGATGCGGTGCGCGTCGAACGGCTCGAGGTGGGAGTGCAGGTAGACGGCGCCGTCGACGGGGTCGTTGAAGCGGTGCAGCCCGACGCCGGTGTGCTCGTAGGAGCAGCGCGCGGACACCACCAACCGGTTCTGCGCAGCAAGGCCGGCGAGCTCGATTCGCGAGCCGTTGAAGTGCTCGGCACCGATCGCCGATCCGTTGAGCTCGGCGCGCACCATCGTCGACGCTTCCAGGTCGATGAAGGTGGTGGCTCCCGGCTGGGCGCAGGCGAAGTCGACCACCGCGGTGCTCTCGAAGGTGTCGCCCTGCCCGTCGAGGCGCAGCGAAACCTCGTAGGCGATGGCCGAGATCAGCCTCGCCCGCGCCCGGGCTTCGTCACGGCTCAGCGGCTGGTTGGGCATCGGCAGTGGATACCACAGCGGGCTCGGGCGCGGGCGCGCGGAGATGTTCGATGGCGCGGGCCACCGTCCACGACGCGTCGCCGGTGCACTCCACCAGCGAGGTGGCGGCGCCCGGGTCCACGGCGACGCCGATGAGCCGGTGGCACGCGGTCAGCAGATCGACGTCCGCGGGGGTGATCGGCTCCACCGCCATCACCCCGCGCATCACCACCCGGTCGCGGGTGACCCGAAACCCCAGTCCCGCGAGCTTGCGCCCGCCGACGGCGATGTCGCTGAAGCCGGGACACCAGGCGCCGTCGATGCGCCCGGTGCTGATCGGCAGGCCGAGCGATCCCAACCGTTCGGCGAACCACTCGCGCAGCTCGCCCATCATCCAGTCGAGGGGCATCGGCCGGTCCACGGGGGGCACGCCGATGGCGCAGAGCCCCAGCCAACCGGGACCGCCCACGATGAAGGTACCCCCGGCCGGGCTGGTCACCGGGCCGGGGAGTCCGGTGATGGCGCGCACCGACGCGAGCAGCGACTGGTCGCGGGCCAGGCCCGCCCCGACGGCGACGCGACGCAGCGTCGAGCGCAGCTGGAGGCGCACCGCGCCCGGCGGTCCGGTGAGGTGCCAGGGGATCTCGGGCGGGTCGTCGAGGCCGCGCTCGGCGGTGACCTCGACCACCCGGCAGCCGCTCACGGTGCCTGCCCGGCCAGCACCCGGGTCACGGCCAGCCCGTCGCGAAGGCTGCGCAGGTCACGAATCCCGCCGCGGCGCAGCACCGCCGTCGCCGAGCGTGCCAGGTATGGGCCGACTTCGACCAGAACCCAGCCGCCCGGGCGCAGCCATGCCGTCGCCTCGTCCGCCAGGTGGCGCACCAGGCCGAGGCCGTCGGAGGAGCGGTCGGTCAGGGACTCGACGGGTTCGAACCGGGCGATCTCCCCCGGCAGGGTCTTCAGCTCGTGGCCGGCGACGTACGGCGGGTGGAAGGTGATCACGTCCACCTGTCGGCGCAGCGGCCTCGGAAGCCCGGCGAGCATGTCGCTGCGCCGGAACTCGACGTTGCCGACCGCGAGGCGGCGGGCGTTGCTCCGCGCCAGCGACACCGCGCGGGCGGCGATGTCGAGGCCGATCACCCGCGCGCCCGGCACCGCGTCGCCGACCGCGAGCGCCACCGGCCCGGCACCGGTGGCGACGTCGACCGCGACCGGGCGGCGGCGGCGGCGCAGCCGCCGGATGGCCTCGATGGCGAGCAGCTCACTGGAGGGTCGCGGGGTGAACACGTCCCCCCGCACCGTCAGTCGCAGGCCGCGGAAGTCGATCCAGCCGCGGATCATGGCGAGCGGCTCGCCGTCGATGCGGCGCTGGAACATCGCCTGCAGTCGCCGGCGTGTCGCGGCGCTGAGGGGCTGGTCGAGGTCGTCATCGCCGATCGTGCGACCGAGCACCAGCTCGGCGATCTCCTCGGCGTCGGCCCGCGCCACCCATGGTTTCCAGAGGTCCGCTTGGCGAGAGGCGAGGATGCGCCGCTCGGCGTCGTCCAGCAGGTCACCCAGCAGGGCGGTCCCGCCGCGGCGGCGTGGGGCGGCGGGTGAGCGGTGGGCTGCCACTGGGGCGATCATAGGCGCGGCACACTGGCGCGGTGCCCCAGGTCGAGCCACCCCCGACCGGCTGGTCGTTTCCGCCGGCGAGCGCTCGCACCGGCGAGGTGGTGGGCGTCGGTGCCGACCTCGAGCCGGGAACCCTGCTGGCTGCGTACCGGCGCGGCATCTTTCCCATGCCGGTCGAGGACTCGGTGCTGGCCTGGTGGTCGCCCGACCCGCGGGCGATCATCCCCCTCGACCAGCTGGTGGTCAGCGCCTCGCTCCGCCGCGCCTGCCGGCGGTTCGAGGTGCGGGTCGACACATCCTTCACCGCCGTGGTCGACCGGTGCGCCGCCCCCGATCGTCCCGGCGCCTGGATCACCCCGGCGATCCGTACCGCCTACCTACGCCTGCACCGGCTCGGCTGGGCTCACTCGGTGGAGTCGTGGACCGCCGACGGGCAGCTGGCCGGCGGCCTCTACGGGGTGGCCGCCGGCGGGCTCTTCGCCGGCGAGTCGATGTTCCACGATCGCCGCGACGCCTCCAAGGTCGCCCTGGTCGCTCTGGTCGAGCTGCTCTGCGCCGGCGAGGGGGGCCCGGCGGCGGCGGCGCGGGCGGGGCGGCTGCTCGACGTGCAGTGGCTCACCCCGCACCTGGCCAGTCTGGGAGCGGTCGAGGTGTCGAGGCGCGCCTACCTGCGGCTGCTGGCGCGCGCCCTGCGGTTGCCCCCGCCGCCCGGCTTCGGCGGGTGATCAGGCCGCCGGCGGGACCAGGCGGCGATCGATGTCGCGGGAGGCGGCGTCCGGGTTGCCCACGGTGATCGTCCCGTTCGGCCAGGCGGTGGCCGCCGGCCTGCGCGGCTTGGTGTGGGTCAGCTCTCCGTCCACGATGTAGACGGGGCGGTGGGTCTCGGCGGCGAGACGCTTGGCCCTCTCGAAGGGCAGCGCATCCGAGGTCTCCGTCTCCATGCCCGAAGTGTTCCCCGGCGTGCCGCCCGGCAATCGTTCAGAGGAGGTCCATCCCCGAGGCCGGTCGCCAGATCAGCCGCTGTCCCCGCCCCAAGGCCTGGGCCCCGGCGAGCATGTCCTGGACGATCTCGGCGGCGGCGGTGACCGCCTCGAGCGGCTCCAGGCCGCGGCCGAGGTGGGCGGCGACGGCGGCGCTGTGGACGCAGCCGCTGCCGTGCACCGGCTCACCCGGCAGGCGGAGGTGACGCAGCTCGACGGTGCGATCGGTGGCGGCGTCGTGGACGGTGTCGACCATGGTGTCGCGGCCTCCGTCACCACCGGTGACCACCGCCATCCGGGGTCCGAGCTCGGTCAGCAGCCGCGCCGCCTCGCGCGCCGACGGCCGGTCCGCGCCGGCGGCGCCGAGCAGGGCGGCCGCCTCGTCGAGGTTGGGGGTGATCACCGTCGCCAGCGGCAGCAGATCGCGGCGCAGCCGCTCGACACCGGCCTCGTCGAGCAGCCGCTGCCCCGCGCTCGAGACCAGCACCGGGTCGACCACCAGGTTGCGGGCGCGGTGGTGGCGAAGCCGCTCGGCGACGACCTCGACGAGCTGCGCGGTCGCCAGCATGCCTGTCTTCCAGGCGAGCGGGCCGAGGTCGCCCGCGACGGCGTCGATCTGGGCCGCCACCAGCTCCGGTGAGACCGCTTCGAGGGCGCGCACCCCGGCCGTGTCCTGGGCGGTCACCGCGGTCACCACCGTTGTCCCGTAGACCCCGCAGACGGCGAAGGTCCGGAGATCCGCCTGGATCCCCGCGCCGGCGCTGCTGTCGCTTCCCGCCACCGAGCAGACCAGCGCAGGTGCGCTCACGCCGTGACTCCGGCGCATCGCTCGGCGACACTCAGCAGGCGCTGCTCGACGGCGCGCAACGGCCTGGTGCCGCGATGCACCTCCTCGAAGCGCTGCTTGCGCAGGCAAACGACGATGTAGCGGAGGGCGCGGTCCGACTGGTCGAGGTCGTAGAGAAGCTCATCGCGCAGCGTTGCCATGTCGTCGGGGCGCCGCCACGCTCCGACCATCTGCGCGAGTGCGCGAACGCGGGCCCGCGTCGCCGCCGACTCGACCGCGAACTCCGCCAGCCGGCCGGCTTCGACGGTGGCCAGGGCGACGTCGATCTCGCCAGCAAGCCGCGAGCAGCCCCGGCCCACGGCGGCGGTCCGGTGGGGCGTCGCCTGGCCGGACTGGCCGCGCTGGCCGCGAAACATGGGGCCAGACTAGTGCCCCGCGCGGACCGGCAGCGGCTCGCGCTGCTGCGTACGATGACCCGATGATCGCCACCAGTCCCAGCGCCAAGCCCGCCGCCACGACATTCGAGTCCCTCAACCCCGCCTCCGGTGCGGTGGTGGGGACCTTCCCCATCGACGGACCGGACGAGGTGGCCGCCGCGGTCGGCCGGGCCCGCGAGGCGGCGCGATGGTGGAGTGCTCTCGACTTCGCCGAGCGGCGGCGGCGCCTGGCGGGGTTCCGCCGGGTGGTGGCCCAGCGCATCGACGAGCTCAGCGAGCTGGTGCACCGGGAGAACGGCAAACCGGACGCGGACGCCTTCCTGGAGACGATGCTGGCCCTTCACCACGTCGCCTGGGCGGCGCGCAACGCGCGGCGGGTGCTGTCGCCGCGGCGGGTCCGCCCCGGGATGCTGGCCGCCAATCACGCCGCCCAGGTCGTCTACGATCCCCTCGGGGTGATCGGCGTCATCGGGCCCTGGAACTACCCCGTCTATACCCCGATGGGGTCGATCGGGTACGCGCTGGCCGCCGGCAACGCGGTGGTCTTCAAGCCGAGCGAGCACACCCCGGCGGTGGGCGTCTGGCTGGCCGAGCGCTTCGCCGAGGCGATCCCCGAGCAGCCCCTGGTGCAGGTGGTGACCGGTCTCGGCGCCACCGGTGAGGCGCTCTGCCGCAGCGGCGTCGACAAGCTCGCCTTCACCGGGTCGGCGCGCACCGGCCGCAGAGTGATGGCCGCGTGTGCCGACAACCTCACCCCCGTGCTGCTGGAGCTGGGTGGCAAGGACGCGATGATCGTCGACGACGACGCCGACGTCGAGGCGGCGGCGCAGGCGGCGGTGTGGGG
The DNA here is from genome assembly GCA_005880985.1 of Chloroflexota bacterium. GTDB lineage: Bacteria > Chloroflexota > Dormibacteria > Aeolococcales > Aeolococcaceae > CF-134. The sequence goes on along the minus strand of VBIQ01000007.1, from coordinate 290,090 downwards.
CGCGATCCAGAACGCCGGGCAGACGTGCATCGCGGTGGAGCGCGTCTACGCCACCGACGCCGTCTACGACCGCTTCACCGCCCGCGTTGTCGAGCTCGCGGGTCGGGTGCGCAGCGGCGACGGTGCCCAGGCGGACATCGGCCCCATCACCATGCCGGGGCAGATCGACGTCATTCGCAGTCACCTCGACGATGCCTTCGCGCGCGGCGCCCGCGCCCTGGTCGGCGGACCCGAGGCGGTGCACCCGCCCTACGTCGACCCGGTGGTGCTGGTCGACGTTCCCGCCGATGCGCTGATCATGCGCGACGAGACCTTCGGACCGGCGCTGCCGGTGGTGCGCGTCCGCGATGCCGACGAGGCGGTGCGGCTCGCCAACGACACCCGCTACGGCCTGGCGTCAGCGGTCTTCGGCAAGCGTCGCGCCACCGACATCGCCCGCCGCCTGCGGGCGGGGATGACCAGCATCAACGCGATGATCACCTTCGCCGCGGTCCCCGGTCTCCCCTTCGGCGGCGTCGGCGACTCCGGGTTCGGCCGGATCCACGGCGACGAGGGTCTGCGCGAGTTCAGCCGGACCAAGGCGATCACCCGGCAGCGCTATGCCCTGCCGGTCGAGCTGCTCAGCTTCGAGCGTCCTGCCAGGATGGTCGACCTGCTGAAGAAGGTGACGCGGCTGGTCCACGGCAGGGGCTGAACCTGGAGGAGTGGCGGCGGCACCTGCCGGCCGGCATGACGCCGGAGGCGGTCGACCTGTTGCGCGAGCATTCGCTGCCCCGGGCGTGGCGGCGGCGATGGCGGGACCGCGCCGGCGCGGTGGCGCTGGAGGTGATCGGCGAGGAGGCACGCCGCGGGCTCACCCGTGGAGACCTCGACGCGCGCTCGGCTGCTCTCGCCGCCGGGCTGAACCGGCGAGGCGTGGGCCGGGCCGACCGGGTGCTGCTGGCTCTGCCCCCCGGATGGCCGCTGCTGCTGGCGCACGTCGCGGTGCTGCGCCTGGGGGCGGTGGCGGTGCCGGCCGACCCGGCGCTGACCCGGCGCGAGCTCGGCCATGTCCTCGCCCAGGTCGAACCCTCGCTGGCCGTGGTCGGCGACGAACACGCCGGCGACGTCGCCGCGGCAGGTCCGCGAACCCCGATCCTCGAGGCCGATGCGGTGGCCGAGCTGAGCGCCGAGCCGGCCGCCGACATCGTGCTGGACCAGGCGGACGGCAGCGACCTGGCCGCCATCGTCTTCACGTCGGGGACGACCGCAACCCCCCGGGGCGCGATGCTCACCCACGCCAACCTGCTCGCCGGCGCGGAGGTGGTGCGGCTGGCATGGCGCCTCGGCGAGAACGACGGTCTGGTGCTGGCGCTGCCCTGGTTCCACGTCCACGGATTGGGACTCGGCGTCAACGGCAGCCTGCTGGCGGGCGCGCGCCTGCTGGTGCTGCCGCGCTTCGACGCCGCTGCCGCTCTCGATGCCTGCGAACGCGCGGATGCCACCGTCTTCTTCGGCGTTCCCACCATGTACGCGCGACTGGCGGAGGTGATGCGGGCGTCACCGCGGAGGGCGGCTGCCGCGGCGTCGCTGCGACTGATGGTGTCGGGGTCGGCGCCCTTGTCGGTGGCGCTCTGGGAGACGGTCCGCGCCCTGTGCGGTCAGGAGGTGCTCGAGCGCTACGGGATGACCGAGACGATGATCACCGTCTCCAACCCACACGACGGTGAGCGCCGGCCGGGGAGCATCGGCCTGCCCCTTCCTGGTATCGAGACCCGGCTGATCGGCGATGCCGATGGCGACGGTGATGCCGGCCAGGGCGAGCTGCTGGTTCGCGGTCCCACCGTCTTCGCCGGCTACTGGCGGCGGCCCGAGGATCGCCGCGCTGTGGTCGACGCGCAGGGCTGGATGCACACCGGCGACGTCGTCCGCCGCGACCCCGACGGGTACCTCCGGGTCTGCGGCCGGCGGCGCGAGCTGATCATCACCGGCGGCCACAACGTGCATCCGCGCGAGGTGGAGGAGGTGCTGGAGCTGCATCCGGGGGTCGCCGAGGCCGGCGTTGCCGGACGGCCGTCGCCGGAGTGGGGCGAGGAGGTGATCGCCCACATCGTCCCCGCCGACCCAGCCTCGCCACCCTCGAGCCGGGAGCTCGACGAGTGGTGCCGCGACCGGCTGGCGCCCTACAAGCGACCGCGGACGTTCGTGGTGACCGAGCGGCTGCCCCGCAACCGGATGGGCAAGCTGCAGCGGTCGCGACTGCGGTGAACCCGCCGCGTCCGCTGCTGCTGCTCGACTCGCCGAGCCTCGCCTACCGAGCCTTCTTCGCCCTGCCGGCGAGCATCCGCAGCCCGTCCGGTCAACCGGTCAACGCCGTCCGCGGGTACCTCGACATGGTGTCGCGGCTGCTCACCGACCGCCGTCCCGCCGGTGCCGTGCACACCTTCGACGCCGACTGGCGACCGCAGTGGCGGGTCGAGGCCTATCCCGGATACAAGGCGGCCCGGCGGCCCGATCCGCCCGAGCTCGAGGGTCAGTTCGACATCCTCCTCGAGGTGCTCGACGCCGCCGGGCTACCGGTGGTGGCCGTGCCGGGCTACGAGGCCGACGACGTGATCGGCACCCTGGCGGCGCGCGCCACCGCGTCGGCCCCGGTGGACATCGTCACCGGCGACCGCGACCTCCTCCAGCTGGTGCGCGACCCGGCGGTCCGCGTCCTCTTCACCGTGCGCGGGGTGCGCGACCTGGGCACCTTCGACGAGGCGGCGGTGCAGGCGCGCTACCGCATCCCCGCCGCGCGCTACGCCGATTTCGCGATGCTGCGCGGCGATCCCTCCGACGGGCTTCCCGGCGTCCCCGGGGTCGGCGAGACGACGGCGGCGCGGCTGATCGCCACCCATGGGTCGCTTGCCGGGGTGATGGCGGCGGTCGACGTGCAATCGCCCCGGCTGCGCACGGCGCTGCAGCAGGCGCGCGACTATCTCGAGGCGATGCGCACCGTGGTTCCGGTCGCAACCGACCTCAACGTTGTGATTCCGCCGCGACGCCCTCCCGACACCGCTCGTCTCGAGCAGCTCGGCCTGCGCCACGCCATCGAAGGCCCCGTCCAGCGGCTGCTCACCGCCCTGACCGGTTGCTGACGCGGTCAGCTGCGCACCGGCGCGGTCACCACCTGCAGGGCGGGCGCGGCGAGGGCGTCGGCGGCAGCGTTGACCGCCTCGCTCGACACCTCGCCCAAGCGCGCGCGGGCGCGCAGCAGAAGCAGTGCCGCCAGCCCGCCGGGCCGGCGCTCGCCAACCTCGTCGAGCCGGCGCCGCGCCGCGGCAGCGTCGCCCGCGTCCAGCGCGATCTCGGCCAGCATCGCCCGGGCGGCGACGCCTGCCGGCCCGGCGTCGATGGCGTCGGCGGTGCGGGCGACGATCTCGAGCCACGCTTCGGCTTCGGCGGTCTGGCCGCGCAGCACCGCCACCAGACCGCCGGCGGGACTGACGACCATCGCCTCCAGCGGGAGCGCGTCCTGCCTGCTCGGGGCGGGGAGGCAGGCCCGAGCTTCGCCGAGCAGGCCCAGCAGGGCCAGCGACTCGGCGACGATCACCAGGGCGAAGCCGGTCAGCGGGTCGAGCGTGGAGATCGCCGGGCGCTGCGGCTGGACGTTGCCGGCAAGGACGTCGACGCTGAACAGCGCCGCCCGGGCCACCGTCGCCACCGAACCCGGGTCGTCGCCGGGAAGCGTGCGGAGCCGTTCGGCCAGACCGCAGGCCCCGGCGATGTCGCCTCCCATGCGGCACAGATATGTGGCCAGGGCCAGCCCCGTCATCTCGGCGTGGCTGTCCCCCGCCTCGGCGCCGAGTTGGGCGAGACGTTCGGCGTGAGCCAGCGCCGTGCTGGTGTCGGCGGGACCACCCCAACGGCTCCGCATCGAGTGGTGCCACACCAGTGCCTCCAGCGCGACGCGCTGCCGGCTCCGGTCCCCGATCTGCTCGGCGAAGCCGAGCGATTCGTCGAACCAAGCGCCGACGCGGGGATCCTCGGGCTTGAACACGCCGAACATCGAGCGCGCCGCGGTGAGCCCGTTGCGGCTGCCGATCTCCTCGAAGATCGCCATCGCCGCCTCGAGGTTGGTGACAGCGCCGGCACCATCTCCGGCGAGAAAGTGCGGCAGGCCGCTGTTGGTCAGCGCCCAGGCCTGCTTGTCGCGGTCGCCGATGGCCGTCCAATGGTGGAGCGCCTGGTCGAAGAGCGCGAGCGAATCGTTGGGCGAATACATCGACACGGCGTTGGCGCGGACGAGCAGAACCTCCGCTGCCAGGCGGGGATCGTCCTCGGGGATCCGCATCTCGTCGAGGGCGCGCTCGGCATCGTGTCCGCGCGAGATCGCCAGTAGCGCCTGGGCGAGTCGCAGCCGGATGTCGTTGCCGGTCGCGCCGAGCTCGATGGCGCGCTCCAGCAGCCGGATGCCCTCGGCATGGCGGTGGGTGTTGAGCATCGCCGCCGCCGCGGCCGCCAGCGCTTCCCCCGCCTCGGCTCGCAAGCCGGCGTCGTCGGGCAGGAAGCGGGTCGCCTGGTCGAGGTGACGAGCTGCCTCGGCGGGATCGTCGAGCGCGCCGGCGGCGAGGCGGTGACGCTGCCCGCGCAGCTCGCGGGGGATGGCCTCGTAGGCGACCTCGCGCAGCAGGGGGTCGACCACCGCATGCCGTCCGTCCTCATGCTGGTGCGCCAGCCCGGCGCTCACCAGCCGGCGGAGGGGCTCCTCCGCGCGGGTCAGGCCGACCGCGGCGAGCTCGCCGTCGCCGGCGCCTTCGTCGAAGAGGGCGAGGTGGAGCAGGGCTGCCTTCTCGGCGGGCGGGAGCGCGTCGAGGCGGGCGGCGAGCACGCTCTGCAGGGTGGCCGGGAGCGCCGGCGTCCCGCCGGCGCCGTAGCCCTGGGCGTCGAGCAGGCGCGCCAGCTCGCGCAGGTGCAGCGGGTTGCCGCCGGCTCGGCGCACCAGCACCTCCGCGGCGGCGGCGTCGAGGCGGCGCTCCGGCAGCAGCGCGTCGAGCAGGGCGCGGGCGTCCTCCGCCTCCAGCGGCGGCACCACCAGGGTCGAGGCGACCGCCGGCTGGGCCAGCCATTGTGACGGCTGCGGGCGGCCCGCCAGAACCAGCAGCACCGGCGCCTCCACCACCCGCGCCATCACCTCGGCGAAGAGGTCGAGGGCCGCGTCGCCGGCGCGGTGGGTGTCGTCGATGGTGAGCAACACCGGCCGCCCGTCGGCGCGGGCGCGGAGCAGGCGGCGCAGCGCCCAAACCGTCTCCTGCCGGAGATTGGCCGGCGCCGAGTCGGGGGTGGCCGGGGCCGCGCCGGTCAGGGTCGCGATGCGCGCGTCGGCGTCGGGGTCGCCGACGCTGCCGAGCTGGCGAGCGATGTCGCCCGCCACCCGGGGGCCGCTGGGGGCGCCATAGGCGGGGTAGGCCGAGCGGGCGACGTGGGCCTCCGGGGCGGCCGTCGCGACCAGCTCGTCGAGCAGCCGCGTCTTGCCCACCCCGGCGTCACCGACCAGCCGCACCACCTCGGCACGCCGGGAGCGCACCACCCGCCGCCAGCAGCCGCGCAGGAAGTCGAGCTCGTCGTCGCGACCGAGCAGCGGAAGCCTGGAGGGGTTTGGCCCCGGCTCGCGGGAGCGCAGCGAGACCGCCTCCCAGACGGACACCGGCTCGCGCCGGCCCTTGAGCACCAGCGGTTCGCGCTGTCGCAGCACGATGCCGCGGCCGGCGAGCTCGGCGGTGAGCGGGCCGACCAGGATCTCCCCTGATGCGGCGGCCTTCTCGAGGCGGGCCGCCACGTTGACCGCGTCGCCGATCACGGTGACGTCGGCGTCGCGCCCCACCGAGGTCACCATCACCTCGCCGCTGTTGACGCCGATGGAGAAGTCGAGCTCCCCGGAGACGTCGCGCATTGCCAGGGCGGCGGCCAGCGACCGCTCCGCGTCGTCGTCGTGGGCCTGGGGCACCCCGAACAGGGCCATCAGCGAGTCGCCCATGTACTTGTCGACGGTGCCGCCGTGGTCGACCACGACCTCGCCCATGCGCCGGAAGGCGGCGTCGACGGCGCGGGCCACCTCCTCGGGATCGCCCCTCTCCGCGAGGGTCGTGAAACCGACAACGTCGGCAAAAAGTACGGTGACCAGCTTGCGCTCCCCGAGCTCGCCGCTCGGCCGGTCGGCGCTGGTCAGCTCGGCGCCGCAGCGCCCGCAGAAGCGGTGCTCGGGGGGGTTGGTGGCGCCGCACGAGGCGCACGCCCCCGCGGCCATCGGCTCACCGCAGCCGCCGCAGAAGCGGAACCCGGGCGGGTTGTCGACCCCGCAGGTGGCGCACACCGACATCTCGCCATTGTCCCGGAGCCAGGCCCGGAGGCGGCGCCGGTGCCGTCGCGGCCGCGAATGCCGGCTCAGCCGGGGGGAACCGTGCCTACGACTCCGTGTCGCGGACCCGGCGAAGCGCCTCGGGGTCCCCGGTGGCGGCGCGCACGGCGATGCCGGTGAGCTCTCCGTCGGAGAGCGCGTCGCGGATGCGCCCGGCGAAGCAGGTGGCGCAGACCACCACCGTGCCGGCGAACCACCCCGGGCTCAGGCTGCACTGATGACGGTAGTGCCCGTCGGCGCCGCGGTCGCACCGGCCGCAGTCGTGGCAGGCGTCTCCGGTGATCCGCTCGAGGTGTCGCCAGGTCATGCCGTCGAGACGCAGCGCCTCGCGGGACGAGGGACGGCCATTCGGCCGGTCGACCATCTCCTTCCTCCACACGCTCGTGGGGGCGAGCGGCGGAGCAACCTTACCCCGACCTGACGCCGCGCGCCACCCTCTCGGATCAGCGCCGGGGGCGAAGCCAGCGCAGCCAGCCCCGCCAGCGCAGCCGGCCGCTCTGCCGGCGCCACCATCCGCCCGCCGGGACGCCGAAGGTCGCCCGGCCGATGACGGTTGCGGTGGGCTCGCCTCCGCGCAGCATCAGGGCCGATCGAAGCCACTCGACCTCGGCCGCCAGCTGGTCGCGCTCACGCCGGAGAGCGTCGAGCGTTCCGCGCAGCGCCTGCAGCTCCCGCTGGGCGATGGAGGCGTGGAGCTCGTAGGGGACCTGGTCGTCGTCCTCGTCGGTGTCCTGCCCGTGGCGCAGCCGTTCCGCCTGGCGCTGGCAGAAGTTGTCGAGGAAGGTCCACTGCGCCTCGAGGACCCGGAGCTCCTGTCGTTCAACGGTCTGCGCCATGCCGCGAAGAATATGTCGATCACGGCGAATATGTCGATCACCACTGACTGACGGGTTCGCCTACGATCTCCTCTCCGCGGAAGGAGGAGGCAGGACGATGGGGCAGCGACACCTGGACCGGCTCAGCGTGGTCGACGCCACCTTCCTCCACCAGGAACGGCACGGCTCTCACATGCACATCGGCGGCATCGCCATCTTCGACGGGCCGCCACCGCCGCTCGAGGAGGTCCTCGGACACATCGGCGGCCGCCTCCCCATGGTCCCCCGCTACCGCCAGAAGCTCGCCTTCCCGCCCTTCGAAGCAGGCCGGCCGCTGTGGATCGACGATCCCAACTTCACCCTCGAATACCACGTCCGGCAGACGGCACTGCCCTCACCCGGCGCCGAGGAGCAGCTGTTGCGGCTGGCGGCGCGGATCGCCTCCCAGCGGCTGGACCGCGGCAAGCCGCTCTGGGAGCTGTGGATCGTCGAGGGACTGGAGGGCAACCGCTTCGCGGTCATCTCCAAGACCCACCACGCCCTGGTCGACGGCGTGTCCGGGGCGGAGCTGATGACCCTGCTCTTCGACCTCGCTCCCGAGCCGGCGCCGCGGGTCGAGCCCGACGCGCCCTGGCAGGCCGAGCCCGAGCCGGGAACCGCCGGGCTGCTGGCGGCGGGGGTGCGCGACGCGGCTCGCACCGCCGTCGAGCTGGCCGAGACCGCGGTGAGTGCCGCCGGCCGGCCTCTGACGGTGGCGGGCAAGGCCGCCGAGTCAGCCCAGGCGCTGGCCGAGATCACCTGGGCGGCGCTCAACCCGCCGACCCGCACCCCGCTCAACGGTCCGATCGGGCCGCATCGACGGTTCGTCGCCGTGCGCGGTGACCTCGCCGAGTTCCGGCTGATCAAGAACACCTTCGGCGGCACCATCAACGACGTGGTGGTGAGCGTGGTGAGCGGCGGAATCGCACGCTGGCTGCACAAGCGGGGAGTGCGCACCGAGGGCCTCCACCTGCGCGCCTGCGTCCCGATGTCGGTGCGTGGCCTCGACGAGCGCACCGCCATGGGCAACAAGATCGTGATCATGCTGGCGCCCCTGCCGGTGTACGTCGAGGACCCGATCGAGCGGTTACGGGTGGTGCGGGCGGCGATGGACGGGGTCAAGGAGTCGAAGCAGGCGCTCGGCGCGCGGGTGATCACCGACATGCAGGACTTCGCACCGCCGACGCTGCTGGCGCAGGCGAGCAGGCTGGCGTTCTCCACCCGCTTCTACAACGTGCTGGTCACCAACGTGCCGGGACCGCAGTTTCCCGTCTACATGCTGGGGCGCGAGCTGCGTGAGGTCTTCCCCATCGCCTTCCTCGCCGAGGACAAGCGGCTGGCGGTGGCGATCATGTCCTACAACGGCCGCATCGGCTTCGGTCTGATCGGGGACTACGACGAGATGCACGACATCGACGTCGTCGCCCGGGGGATCGCGACCGCGATCGACGAGCTGGTCAGGCTGGCGCGAAGCCAGAGCGCCGAGGAGGTGCGCGCCGCCGAGCCGGTGGCCGTCGCCAAGCCGCCGGCCAACGGCGCCGGCGCCTCGGCGCGGTCGCGCGGGCGTCGCGGCGACAGCAAGACGAGCCGGCGCACCGCCGCGCGGGCGGCGGCGCCGCGGCGGCGCGGCGGTGGCGGGCGGCGCGGCCGGGCAGAGCCCAGGGGAGCCGAACCGCCGACCGCCTGAGCGTGGTGGGGCCGGGGCTAGCGGCGCCTCCGGCGGGGTGGGGACGCCCGACCGGCGCCCTTGTCAGGGCCCTGTCAACAGCCGGGCTGGCCGTGATTGCCGCAGCAGCCGCCGAACAGCGCGCGAGCCCGGTTGCGGACCAGCGGGATCGCCTTGCCGGGCCACGGCGGTCCGGCCTCGAGGTTGGTGAGAAAGCCGGCCATGCGCGACCGCAGCCGGCCGGCGGGATCGGGCACCTCCTCATCGTCGCATCTCCATCGGCGGCCGTGGAGATCCGGGCAGCGGGGGTGGCAAGGACGCGTGCCGCGAGTCACGCGTTCGCGGTGGGAGCGGTCACGGGGCGGTGGCGATTAATCGCACCGCCGTCGCGCGCGTCGAGCGCCTTGGTGCGGGTGGTGCCGGGGTCCGGCGTCACCGGTAGGCTCAGTGCGTCGGCTCCCGACAACGGCTAACCCTCCGCGAGGAGGGGGCGCAAAGTCACGGGTCTCCGCCGGAGACGGCCGGGCTACCGAAGGAGTCAGCAACGGTGGGCCGACGCGAGGAAGCTCATGCGCGTCGTCGGTCCGACCCTCCCATCCGCCGTCCGCCCGCGCCGTCGACTCCGTCGCACCGCAGCCGGCGTGCTGAGCGCGGTGATGCTCGCCGCCGCAGCCGGTCTGGTGCACCCCGGCCGCTCAGCCAGCGCCGATGCGACCTTCGACTCCGACCTGGTGGCGTTGCTGAACCAGGACCGGGCCGCCAACGGGCTGGCGCCGCTGCAGTGGAACGACACTCTCGGATCGATCGCCGAGAGCGGCGGCTACGGTGGTTGCGGCTTCCCGATCAGCGGGCGGGCCGTCGACATGGTGCAGCGCAACTACTTCTCGCATGTCATCCCCGGTTGCGGCGGGCAGAACGTGTTCAACGTCATGCAGTCGGCCGGCGTGCCCTTCCGGTCGGCGGGCGAGAACATCGGCTGGCTGAGCGGAGAGAGCGATCCGGCGGCGGCGGCGGCGACGCTCCATCGGATGTTCATGAACAGCCCCGATCACCGGGCCAACATCCTCAATCCCAGCTACACCCACGTCGCCATCGGATCCGCCACCGCGGCCAGCTGGTCGGGCGGTGGGAGCCAGGTGTCCAACGTTATCGTGACCGCCGAGGAGTTCGCCCAGCTGCCGCCCGATGCGGCAAGCAGCGGCGGACCGGCGCCAAGCCCGTCGGCGCCCCCCACCGCCGGCTACTGGCTGGCCGGCCGCGACGGCGGAGTCTTCGCCTTCGGCAACGCGCCCTTCCTGGGAAGCGCCGGCAACGTCCGCCTGCAGGCACCGGTGGTGGGCATCTCGCGCACCGGTGACGGTGGCGGCTACTGGCTGGTCGCCTCCGACGGCGGCGTGTTCACCTACGGCAACGCGGCGTTCCACGGCTCGACCGGCGCCAACCACCTCAACGCCCCCATCGTCGGCATCGCCGCCACCCCCGACGGCGGCGGCTACTGGCTGGTCGCCGCCGACGGCGGCGTGTTCGCCTTCGGCGACGCGGCGTTCCACGGCTCGACCGGTGCCGTGCACCTCAACGCTCCCATCGTCGGCATCGCCGCCACCCCGGACGGCGGCGGCTACTGGCTGGTCGCCTCCGACGGCGGCGTCTTCACCTACGGCACCGCCGCGTTCCAGGGCTCCACCGGCGCCGCGCGCCTCAACGCCCCCATCGTCGGCACCGCCGCGGCCCCCGACGGCAGCGGCTACTGGCTGGTCGCCGCCGACGGCGGGGTGTTCAGCTTCGGCGGAGCCCCCTTCCTCGGCTCGACCGGCGCCATGCGCCTCAACCAGCCGATCACCCGGATCGCCCCTCGCACCGCTGGCAGCGGCTACTGGCTGGTCGCCTCCGACGGCGGAACCTTCAGCTTCGGCGACGCCCCCTTCGAGGGCTCGACCGGCGGTCAGCGGCTCAACGCCCCCATCGTCGCGGCCTCCGGGCACTGAGCCCGCCGTCGGCGCCAAGCCGGCCGCGGCGGGCGGGTGGCGCGTAGCGGTAGACGGCGCGGCCGCGCAGCGCGGCGGCCGGCACCGCCCCGAAGTGCCGGCTGTCGGTGCTGGCCGCCGGGTTGTCGCCGAGAAGGAGGTAGCCGTCGCCGGCCTCGAGCGGTGAGCAGCCACCGCTCTCGACGCGGTCGCCGGGGAGGCCGGCAACGCGCTTGACCGCTGTGATCCCGGGCAGGCGGGGATGGCTGAAGGCGACCACGTCGCCGCGCTGCACCCGCCCGCGGAGGAGCAGCAGACGGTCACCGGGGCGCAGCGCGGGGCTCATGCTCTCGCCGTCGACCGCCACGCGGTCGGGACCCAGCCACCGCCACGCCGCCGCGGCGCCGGCAGCGAGGCCGGCGGCGGTCAGGACGCGGCCGATCCGGGGCATGGCTGCACGGTAGGTGACTAGCATTGATCGCATTGCAGTCAGGTCAGGAGGAGGATTGCGCCGATGCGGATGCTCAGTTGCGTGCTCGCCCTCGCCGATCGGATCTCGGCGCCGACCGTCGTGCGCGCCCACTGCGACCTTCCCTGCGGCGTCTACGACCCGGCGCAGGCGCGCATCGAGGCCGAGTCGGTGAAGGCGTGCCAGGAGAAGTACCAGGGCAGCGACGACCCGACCTTCCGCGAACGCGCGGTCTTCATCAAGGAGGAGCGCGCCGACCTGGTCAAGCATCACCTGTGGGTCCTCTGGACCGATTACTTCAAGCCCGAGCACCAGCAGAAGGTCCCCAACCTGCACGAGATCTTCTGGACCGCGACCAAGGCTGCCGGCGCGGCCAAGAAGAGCAATGACCCGGCCGACGGGCAGAAGCTTCTCGACGCCGTTGCCGAGGTGGACAAGGCGTTCCGCGCGACCAAGGCGTAGCCGCCCCGCCGGCGTCGCTGAGACGCCTCGCGGGGATGCTGGTGGGGCCGCTCCCCGGCCTTCCCGCGACCTCGCCGCTGCACGATCCCAGCCCCGACCCCGGCCTCTTCGGACCCGGCTCGGTGACCTGGCGTCTGGCGGGAGAACCGCTGCTCCTGCTCGGCGGCGGCCGGGCGCTGCTGATGCAGGTGGCCCATCCGCTGATCGCCGCGGCGGTGGTCGAGCACAGCGACTTCGCCCACGACCCGTACGGCCGGCTGCTGCGCACCCTCGAGTGGGCGGCGGCGATCTCGATGGGCACCACCGCCGAGGCCCGCGCCGCCTGCGCCGCGGTGACGGCGCGCCACCGGCAGGTGGTCGCCGACGGCTACGCCGCCGGCGATCCAGTGCTCGCTCGCTGGGTGCACGCGACCCTGGTGGAGTCGATGCTGGAGACCGAGCTCCGTCTGGGCGGGCGGATCGCCGCTGCCGATGGCGATCGGTTCGTCGTCGAGTGGAACGCCGCGGCGGCCCTGATGGACCTTCCCGAGAGCGCCCAGTTCCGCGGGGCCGCTCATCTCCACGCCTACATCGACGCCACCCTGGCGAGCGGTGCGCTCCGGCCGTCGGCGGCGTCGATGGAGATCGCCCACGCCGTGCTCCACCCGCCGCTTCCGTCCCCGCTGCTGGCGCCGCTCGACCACGTCCTCCGCCTGACCACCATCAGCCTGCTCCCCACCTCTCTCCGCCGTGGCTACGGAATCGACTGGTCGCGCCGCGAGGACCTCGTCGCCCGCGCCGCCTGGCGGTCGCTGGCGGCAGCCCGGCGGGTGGCCCCTCGCCGGCTCCGGCTGACCGCCGTGGGCCGCCAGGCCGCCTCCCGGGTTGCCGGTCGCACGCCCCCGTGAAGATGTGATAGCTTCGCTGTCGCGAAATGATCGTCGCCGCGGTGCAAGGTTCCGCGGGTTCGAGGCGTTTCATGAATATGGTCGATCCCAGCCCGTGTCCGAGCTGCCAGGCGTCCCGTGTCTGGCTGGGCCAGCCGGTGCCGGACGGCGAGGTGAGCCCCGTCTCGTGCCGCGCCTGCGGCCGCACCGCCCGGGCCTGCACCCGCTGTGGCTGGGAGTACACCGGCACGACCGGCATCGAGGCGACGGGGGTGGAGACGGAACCCGCCGGCTGCGTGTCGTGTGCCGCGCTGCAGCTGGTGGGCAGGCGTTCGCTGCCGGCGGCCAGCCGCGTGGGCGGCGGGCGCACCCTGGCCAGCCGGCTGCAGCGGCGCGAGACCAGCCGCGGCCAGCTCGCCGCCGACGTCGCCGAGCGGGGAGCGCTGTCCGCCTACCGGGCGCGGCGCACCTTCGACACCGTGGTGCGGGACGCCTCGCTGCGCGCCCAGGCGCGTGCCCGCCTGGAGGCGTCGCTGCAGCAACTGGACGCGTCCGACTCCTTCTGACCGGCGCCCGGTCCGACCTCCTGGTCCTCGTCCCGGGCTGACCTACACTCCTGCACCCATGCGCCCCGAGCCGTCGCCTGGCACCGACGGCTCCCAGCTGGCGGCGGCGGCGGCGCCGCCCGACCTGATGCTGCTGCTGATCCGTCATGCCGAGCAGGCGACGATGCGGATCGCCGACGCAGACCTGTCGGAGCGGGGGGTGGTTCAGGCGTCGCTGCTCGCCGAGCGGCTGGCGGCGCTGCCGCCGACCGCGGTGGTGTCCAGCCCGCTGCGACGGGCGCGGCAGACCGCCGAGATCGTCGCGCGCCGCTGCCGGCTCCAGCCCGAGGTCGAGCCCGGGCTGGAGGAGTACCGGCTCACCCCCGAGGCGCGGGAGCGGCGCTACACCCACAGTCCGGCACGGGCGATGGAGCCCGACCCGGGCGACTACGCGGCCTCGGCGCTGGCCGGCGTGCGGGTGATCCCCAGGACCGGTCGCTGGCTGACCATGGATGGAGTCGAGAGCATCGAGGCGGTGCGGGCACGTGGTCAGGCGGCGATCGACCGCGCCGTCGCCCGCCATCCCGGTGGCGTGGTCGCGTGCATCTCGCACGGAGGGCTGATCAACGCCGTCGTCGGCAGCTGGCTCGGGGTTGTCGACGACATGTGGTTCGTGCCCTGGCACACCGGCATCAGCGCGGTGCTGCTGCGCGCCGATCGGCGCATCCTGCTGACCCTCAACGACGCGGCGCATCTCGGCGGCGATCAGGACATGCTCGGGCTGGTCGCCGGGCACGTCCGCGGGTGACCGACTCCGCCGCCACCTAGACTTCCTTCATGGCCTCCACGGCCCCGGTCCTCGAGCTCCTCTCCCCGGCCTCGCGCGCGTGGTTCAGCGCCACCCTGGGATCGCCCAGCGAGGTGCAGGAGCGCGGCTGGCCGGCGGTGGCCGCGGGCAGTCACACCCTGATGAGCGCTCCCACCGGCAGTGGCAAGACGCTGGCGGCCTTCCTGTGGTGCGTCGACCGGCTGATGGCGGCACCGCCACCGCCGGCGGACGAGCGCTGCCGCGTCCTCTACATCTCGCCGCTGAAAGCGCTGACCGTCGACGTCGAACGCAACCTGCGCGCCCCGCTGCGCGGCATCGCGCTCGAGGCCGAGCGGCGCGGCGCCCAGGTCAGCGCCCTGGCGGTTGCGGTGCGCACCGGTGACACTCCCGCCGCCGGCCGTCGCGACATCGAGCGCCATCCGCCCGACATCCTGATCACCACCCCGGAGTCGCTCTTCCTGCTGCTCACCAGCGCCGCGAGGCGGGTGCTGCGCAGCGTGCGCTGGGTGGTCGTCGACGAGATCCACGCGGTCGCCGGAAGCAAGCGCGGTGCGCACCTTGCGGTGAGCCTCGAGCGACTCGCGGCGCTCACCGCCGACGAGCCGCAGCGCATCGGACTGTCGGCGACGCAGCGCCCGCTGGACGAGATCGCCCGTTTTCTCGGCGGCCACGGCCGCGAGGTGGAGGTCGTCGACGCGGGGCTGCGCAAGTCGCTGGAGATCACCGTCGAGGTGCCGGTGGAGGACATGGCCGACCTGGAACGCGGCGTCGAGCCGGCGGCTGCACCGGGGCAGGAGGGACCGCAGCGCAGCATCTGGCCGGCGCTGCACCCCCGCATCCTCGAGCTGATCCGGGCCCATCGCTCGACCATCGTCTTCGTCAACTCGCGCCGCCTGGCGGAGAGGCTGGCATCGCGCCTCAACGAGCTCGCCGGCGAGGAGCTGGTTCTGGCCCACCATGGCTCGATCGCGCGCGAGCAGCGGGTGGTGATCGAGGAGCGCCTCAAGGCGGGACAGCTGCCCGCGATCGTCGCCACCTCCAGCCTCGAGCTGGGCATCGACATGGGGGCGGTCGACCTGGTCATCCAGGTGGAGTCGCCCACCAGCGTCTCGCGCGGCATCCAGCGGATCGGCCGCGCCGGCCACTCCCTGGGCGAGCCGAGCACCGGCGTGGTGCTGCCCAAGTATCGCGGCGACCTGCTGGAGTGCGCGGCGGTGGTGGAGCGGATGCTCGGCGGCGACATCGAGGCGATCCGCACCCTGCGCAACCCGCTCGACGTTCTCGCCCAGCACATCGTCGCCATGGTGGCGATGGAGGAATGGCGCGTCGACGAGATGGTCGCCCTGATGCGGCGGGCCCATCCCTTTCGTGCTCTCGGTGACGCCGCCTTCGAGTCGGTGCTCGACATGCTCGCCGGCCGCTATCCCTCCGACGACTTCGCCGAGCTCCGCCCGCGGGTGGTGTGGGACCGGGTCGCCGGGACGGTGCGGGGGCGCGCCGGCGCCCAGCGTCTGGCGGTGACCAGCGGCGGCACCATCCCCGACCGCGGGCTCTACACCGTCAACCTGCTCGACGACGGGCGCCGGGTCGGCGAGCTCGACGAGGAGATGGTCTACGAGTGCCGTCCGGGCGAGACCTTCGTGCTCGGCGCCAGCACCTGGCGGATCGCTGAGATCACCGCCTCACAGGTGCTGGTGACGCCGGCCCCGGGCGAGCCGGGACGGATCGCCTTCTGGCACGGCGACGCCCTGGGACGGCCGGTCGAGATCGGGCTGTCGGTGGGCCGGCTGGCACGCGAGCTGCGCGGCACCGGCGACGCGGGCATCGCCCGGCTGCGCGAGCGCTCCCGCTTCGACGGCCGCGCCGCCCGCAACCTGCTCGCCTACCTCGATGAGGAGGTGGCGATCACCGGCGCGCTGCCCGACGACCAGAGCGTTGTCGTCGAGCGCTTCCGCGACCAGCTCGGCGACTGGCGCGTCTGCGTGCTCAGCTGTTACGGGGCTCGGGTGCACGCCCCCTGGGCGCTGGCGGTGGAGGCGCGGCTGCGCCAGCGCACCGGCCTGGAGGTGCAGTCGATCCATGGTGACGAGGGCTTCGCTCTGCGTCTGCCCGAGGCGGATCGTCCTCCGGATGTGGAGGAGCTGCTGCTCGACCCGGACGAGGTGGCCGACCTGGTCACCGAGCAGCTCTCGGGGTCCGCCCTCTTCGCCGCGCGGTTCCGGGAGAACGCCGCCCGCGCCCTGCTGCTGCCGCGCCGGCGCCCGGGATCGCGCACCCCGCTGTGGCTGCAACGGCAGCGGGCTCACGACCTGCTTCAGGTCGCCTCGCGCCATCCCGGCTTCCCCATCCTGTTGGAGACCTACCGCGAGTGCCTCTCCGACGTCTTCGACATGGAGTCGCTGGTGGCGCTGATGCGCTCCTTGCGGGCGCGCGCGACCCGCGTCGTGGTCGCCGACCTCGAGCGCGCCTCGCCGTTCGCCTCCTCGCTGCTCTTCGACTACATCGCCCAGTACATGTACGAGGGCGACGCCCCCCTGGCGGAGCGTCGCGCCCAGGCGCTCACCCTCGATCGCGAGCTCCTCGCCGAGCTGCTGGGCGACGAGGAGCTTCGCGAGCTGCTCGACCCGGCGGTGGTGAGCGAGCTGGAGCTGGAGTTGCAGCAGCTGACCGCTCGGCGGCGCCCCACCGACGTCGACGCCGCCGGTGACGTCCTGCGCCGCCTCGGCGACCTCTCGGCAGAGGAGGCGCAGGCCCGTGGTATCGGCCAGCAATGGCTGGAACAGCTCGGCCAGGAGCGCCGGACGGCGTCGGTGCGCATTGCCGGAGAGTTGCGCTGGATCGCCGCCGAGGACGCGGGACGCTACCGCGACGCCCTCGGCGTGGCGCTGCCGCCGGGACTGCCGCAGGCATATCTCGCGGCGGTGGTCGACCCCCTCGACTCGCTGCTGCTGCGCTGGGGCCGCACCCACGTCCCCTTCACCGCCGCCGAGCCGGCCCGCCGCTGGGGGCTGACCGCGGCCGCGGTCGAGGCGCGGCTGGCCGGGCTCGCCGCCGCCTCCTCGCTGCTCAGCGGCGCCTTCCATCCCCGTGGTGGCGGCGCCCGCGAGTGGTGTCACCCCGAGGTTCTCCGTACCCTCCGCCGCCGATCTCTGGCGGCGCTGCGGCGGCAGGTGGAAGCGGTGCCGGTGGACACCCTGGTCGGCTTCCTGCCGCAGTGGCACGGAATCGGCTCGACCGCGCGCGGACCCGACCGGCTGCGCGAGGTGGTGGCCCAGCTGCAGGGCTGCGCCGTCCCGGCGTCGCTGCTCGAACGCGAGGTGCTGGCGCCGCGGGTGGCCGGCTACGGTCCTCACCTGCTCGACCAGCTGGTCTCGACCGGGGAGGTGGTGTGGGCCGGTCGCGGGTCGCTCGGCGCCGCTGACGGACGCGTCGCCCTCTACCTGCGCCGCGACGCGGCACCGCTGCTGCCGCCCCCGGAGGCGCGGGAGGGCGACCTGCATCGTCGCCTCCGCGAGCACCTGGCGGCCCGCGGCGCGTGCTTCTTCGCCGATCTCTGGGCCGCCGGCGGCGGCGGGGACGAGGAAGAGGTGCTCGACGCCCTCTGGGACATGGTGTGGGGCGGCGAGGTGACCAACGACAGCGTGGCGCCGCTCCGGCTGCTCGGCCCCCGGCCCCGTCGGAGCCCCCGTGGGGTGCTGCTGCGGCTGGGATCACCCCGCAGTGCCGGCCGCTGGTGGCTGGTCGGCGACCTGCTGCGCCGGACCCCGTCGCCGACCGAGCGGCTGGAGGCGCAGGCCCGAACGCTGCTGCTTCGCCACGGAGTGCTCGCTCGCGAGGCGGTCGCCGCGGAGGCGGTGCCGGGCGGCTTCGCCGGCCTCTACCCGGTGCTGCGGGCGATGGAGGAGGCGGGCCGCATCCGTCGCGGGTATTTCATCGACGGGCTGGGCGGGTCCCAGTTCGCCCTGCCCGGGGCGGTCGACCGCTTGCGCGCCACCCGCGAGGCGCCGGCCGCGGTCGTCGCTCTCGGCGCCGCCGATCCCGCCAACCCCTTCGGCGTCAGCCTCCCCTGGCCCTCCTCCGGCGCCCGTCTCGCCCGCGTCCCCGGTGTCCATCTCGTCCTCGACGGTGGCGAGCTGCGCCTGGTCGCTCTGCGGGGCCGCCGCGCCCTGCTAACCTTCGGCGAGGTGGGGGAGGAGCACCTCGCCGCGCTCGCGGCCCTGGCCGGGCGCGATGACCGGTTGGAGGTGCAGAGCGTCGACGGTTCGGCGGCCCACGGCTCGGCCCTCGAGCCGGTGCTGCGCGCCTCCGGCTTCGAGGCGACGCCGCGCGGCCTGGTCTGGTACGCCGAGCGCCGTGCCCGCGTCCCCGCCTGAGCCGGGATCCGGATCCAGGCGGCAGCCGACCGAGCTGTCAGCGTCCCTGCGATGGCAGGTCGGTGGCGCCGCGTCCCAACAGGCGCCGCAGCTTCATCCGCAGCAGTTGGGTGAGCGCCCAGCGCTTCTGTCCGGCGCGGTCGATGACGGAGGGGCGGGGACGGGGGTCGCGGGAGCGCACGGGCGCGATGGTACGGTCTGCCGTCCCACCCCGGAAAGGCGGGCACGGGATCGTCACACCGACGCGCGCCCGGCATGCGCCGCGGTTGCCCGGTGGCCGGATGGGCACACTGGCGCGTAAGACACAGGCGACAGTCTCGTTATAATAGATACTGAGTTAACTGCACCAAGGTGATCAATCACCACAAGCGGTGCAGCCAGCCGAGGTGGGTGGGGCCACAAGGCGGAGGAAGGTTGAGTGAGCGCATCCGAGGGATTTGCACAGCGGTTGCGGGAGATCGGTGTCTCCGCGATCGCCGCAGGGGTGGGCCTGGTGGCCCTGGGTGGTGTGGTGGCCGGGTCGCCCGCCCAGGCGGCGTCCGGGGGGAACAACAACGCCGGCGACGTCTGGCTCGACAACGCCGGGCAGCCGCCCGGTCCCGGTCACGAGATGGATCCCCATCTCGCCTGTGCCGACATCATTCTGTGGGGGAGCGACCTCGCCGATCCGTCGGGCAGCTTCACCATCGATGGCTGGCCGCCGAGCGGTTCGGGGGCCGGCAACCAGGCGTGGCCGGGGACGGCAAAGAGCCCGGGAAGTGCCATGTGGAAGTACTCGCTGGGCAAGAATGGCGGCACCCAGGACATCCTGACCAACGACGGTTTCAGCGTCGCGGGTCCCGGGGGCATGACGCCTGCGCAGCCTTGGGCCATCCCCGTCAAGACCCTGATCGCGAATGCCAGGGCCAACGGTGACATGCCACAGCCGCAGCAGGGGTTCCACTTCAAGCTTCAGTTCTCGCAGGATCCGCAGAAGCACAAGACGTTCTGGGTGAACTGCCAGGTCGCGGCCACGTCGTCGACGACCTCGGCGGCCACCAGCTCCCACGCGTCGCAGTCCTCGACGTCGAGCGCGTCGCCGGCGGGCGCGGTGAGCGGCATCAGCACGTCCAGCGGGCAGTCGAGCGGTCAGCAGGCCACCGCGACCAGCCGGTCGACCACCAGCAGCGGCGGTACCGGTGCCGTCTCGGCCGCCAGCGCCACCACTCCCAACACCGGGACGGGCGCGGCGGTGACCACCCCACGGACCGGGGTGGCTCTGCCGCTCGGCCTCGGGCTGGCGTTGATCGGCGGCGGCCTGGGGGCGCTGGCCATCCGCCGTCGCATGGGCGGACACGGCAGCTGACATCACCAGGCAGTGAAGCCGGCGGCGGGGCGTCATCGCGACGCTCCGCCGCCTCGGCGGCCCACCCGTCGAGGTCAGGCGCCGAGCAGCCGGGCGTACTCCGTGGGGTCGATGTTGCGACCGCTGACCACGCAGACGGTGCCGCCGCGCAGGCGTAGCTGAAGCGCACCGGCGACGGCGAGGGCGCCGGTGGGCTCGACATAGATGCCGCCTTTGGCCAGAACCCGCATGGCATCGACCACGGCGCCGTCATCGACGCTGAGCAGCTCGTCGACGCGGGCCTGGACGATGTCGAAGGTCAGCTGCCCCGGCGTCTGCACCCGGGCCCCGTCGCAGATGGTCCGGGGCAGGGGCACCGTCACCCGGTGGCCGGCGGCGCGTGAGCGGACGAAGTCGTCGCCCGCCCGCGGCTCCACCCCGATGATCTTGGGTCTGCGGGCGCTCCCCGTCAGTGCGGTGGCGATGCCGGAGAGCAGGCCCCCGCCGCCGAGCGGCACCACCACCACCTCGACCTCCGGCGCATCCGCGAGGATCTCGAGCCCGACGGTGCCCTGTCCGGCGATCACCAGCGGGTGGTCGTAGGCGGGGATCAGGGCGAGGCCGCCCTGTCGCGCGATCGCCGCGGCGGCACGGGCGCGCGCCTCGGTTCCGGTGGGCAGTCGACCACCGTCGCTCCCGCCCGCTCCACCGCGGCCCGTTTGAACGGGGTGGAGTCGGCGGTCATCACCACCGTGGCGGGGATGCCGGCGCGGCGCGCCGCGGCGGCGAGCGCGCGCCCGTGGTTGCCGGAGGAGGCGGTGACCACCCCTGGTGGGCGCAGCACCGTCACCGCGTTGGTGGCGCCGCGCAGCTTGAACGAGCCCGTCTCCTGAAGGCATTCGCACTTGACCAGCAGCTCGGTGCCGTCGAGTGGCAGCAGCGGGGTGCGCCGCACCCTGCCGGCGAGCAGCACCGCGGCAGCGGCGACGTCGGCGGCCTCGACGGGCAGGCGGGCGGCGGTGGTCATCCCGCGCCCCATGATGGCCCAGTGCAGCGGCGGCGGCGCTGCGAGAATGCGCCGGCATGACGCCCGCCACGGTGCCTGCGCAGCCACCGGCGCCGCGGGCGTGGCGCGCCCACCCCCGCTGGTTCGCGGCCATGGCGGGCGCGGTCGCGGCGAGCGTGCCACTGATCGCCATCCATCGGGTGCCGCTGACCGCGGAGTACTGCATCCTCGCCGGACTGGTGCTGTGGACCGCGGTGGGACGCCACCCGGCGGCGGCGTGGGCGTGGACCGCATGGCTGGCGGCCATCGTCGCCCTCGACGACCTGCGCGGACTGCAGGCGGTGCTTGGCACGCCCCACGCCGCCGACGTCGTCGCCTTCGAGAGCCGGCTCTTCGGCGGCTCACCGGTGAACCGCCTACAGCAGGCCTGGGGCCGGTCGGGCCTGCAGCCATGGGACGTCGTGCTCTCGGTCGTCTATCTGTTCCACAGCCCGGCGCCGCTGGTCTGCGGCGCGGTGCTGTGGCGCCTGCGCCGCCGCTTCTTCCGGCCCTTCGTGCTCACCCAGATCGGCAATGCCGTGGTGGGCCTGGTGGTCTATCTCGCCTTTCCCGAGGCGCCGCCGTGGCGGGCGGCGCAGCTCGGGGTGCTGCCCCCGGTGCGGCGCATCGCGTCCGAGGTGGTCGCCCACGGCGGGCCGCTGTCAGGCGTCTACGGCGGTGCCGATCCGCTGCCCAACGCCGCCATGCCGTCGCTGCACGTCGCCTACCCGGTGATCGTCGCCTGGTGGACCGTCCGCGCCTTCGGCTGGCGGGCCGCCTGGATCGCGCTCTACCCCCTGTGCATCTGCGTCGCCGTCGTCTACCTGGGAGAGCACTATGTCGTCGACGTCCTCGCCGGTCTGGTGCTGGCCGGTGCCGGCATCGCCGGGGCGGAGCTGTGGACTCGCCGCGCCGCTACACGCCCGCCGGGGTGGGGATGAAGTCCAGGAGGAGGCGGTTGAGGACGTCCGGCGCCTGCACCGGGATCCAGTGCCCGCATCCGTCGATGCGTTCCAATCGCCAGGAGGCGTCGACGTGCTCCGCCGAGAGCTGCATCTGCTCCTCGGTGAGGGCGAAGTCGCCGCTGCTCCAGATGCCCATGGTGGGGCAGCGCGCCGGCGGCAGCCGTGGCGGCTCACCGCCGAACATCGCGGGCGAGATGTTGGCGCGGTACCAGTTGAGGCTCGCCGTCAGCGCCCCAGGACGCGACAGGTCGGCGATGTACCGGTCGACGTCGCCGCCGCCGCTGCCGACGAAGTCGCGAAAGAGCTGCCAGTCGTTGCGCGGCAGCGCCGCCTCGGCGACTCCCTCGAACTGGAACCAGAGCATGTACCAGGAGCGCTGCCACTGCCGCATCCCGACGCGCGCGAAGGCGGTCGGATGCCCGACCGACAGCACCACCAGCCGCTCGACCCGCTCGGGGAGAAAGCCGGCGACCACCCAGGCGAGGCTGGCGCCCCAGTCGTGGCCCACCACCGTGGCGCGCTCGACGCCGGCGGCGTCGAGGATGCCGGCGACGTCGGCGACCAGGGTGGTCATCGCGTAGGCGGTCGCCTCGCTGGGCCGGTCGGAGCGGCCGAAGCCGCGCAGGTCGGGAGCGATGACGCGATGTCCGGCAGCCGCCAGGGCGGGAATCTGGTGACGCCAGAGGTACGAGGAGTCGGGCCAGCCGTGGAGGAGCAACACCGGCGAGCCCTCGCCGTGGTCCTCGACATGGAACGACAGCCCGTTGGCCTCCATCCGGCGTCCGCCCGGCGCGCCTTCCATCGCTTCGATGCTCGCAGGGGGCGGGTCCCGTCGGCAAGCTCGAGTTGCTAGCGGGCCGGTGATAGGATAGACGCGTTCAAACGGGGGACGTGAGAGGGAGGGCGCCCGATGCGCGGCCTGCTGGCAATGGTTGTGCTGCTCGTCACGGCCGGCACCTTCGGGGTGAGCGCGCAGGCGGCCTCCCACCCGTCAAATGCCGTCAGCCACCATCCACGGGTGACCGAGAAGGGCGGCCACGGCACCGGCGGCGGGGGGAGCGGTCTGGGGTGGGCCTCGAGCAATTGGTCCGGCTACGCGGTGACCGGGACGACGTACAGCAGCGTCACCGGGGGGTGGACGGTGCCCACGGTCAGCGCGACATCGGGCGCGACGTACTCGTCGGCGTGGGTCGGCATAGACGGATTCGGCAATACCTCCCTGATCCAGACCGGCACCGAACAGGACTACTACGGCGGCGCCGCGCACTACGCGGCGTGGTGGGAGATCCTCCCTGCCTCAGTCACCTTCATCCCAGCCTGCTCGGTGTCGGTGACCACGAACTGCATCACCGTCAGCCATGGCGACACGATGGCCGCGTCGATCAGCAAGGGCGTGTCGGGGTGGAGCATCACCCTGACGGACTCGTCAAATGGGAACTCGTTCACGACCACGGGCCTCGCCTATGCTGGTCCGGGCACCTCCGCCGAGTGGATCGTGGAGGCGCCGACGGTCGGTGGCCGTCTCGCCACGCTGGCGCGCTACGGGAGCACGGTGTTCGATCACGGCACTGCCAACGGAGCGTCGCCGGCCCTGGTGAAGGCGGACGGCGGGGTGATGATCCAGCGGCACGGATCGGTATCGACGCCGTCTTCACCGGACTCGCCCGAGTCCGACGCCAGCGCATCGGACGGGTTCGCGATCGCGTACGGCAGCTCCGCTCCGGCGGCACCGTCCTCCTGATATCGGCCTGAGAGGTCACCTGCGCGGCGCCGCCGCGGCGTGAGGCATGCTTGCCCGCGCCATGCCCTACATGGACCCAGCGGTCGATAGCTACCTGCTCGAGCTGGCCGCGCTGCAACACTCCGACAGCGTCCTCGAGGAGATGGAGGCACGCGCTCGCGAGCACAGTTTTCCCATCGTCGGCCGCGCCGTCGGACGGTTGCTGGAGTTGCAGGCGCGGTCGATCGGCGCCCGGCGGGTGATCGAGCTGGGGTCCGGGTACGGCTACTCCGCCTACTGGTTCGCCCGGGCGGTGGGGGAGGGCGGTGAGGTGATCTGCACCGACGGCAATGCCGACAACGCCCTCGACGGCACCGGGTACCTGGGGCGCGCCGGCCTCGGTGAACGGGTCCGCTACCGCGTCGGCGACGCCCTCGCCGGCCTGGCGATGGAGGAGGGGCTCTTCGACGTCGTCTACTGCGACGTCGACAAGGACGGCTATCCCGACTGCTGGCGCGCCGGCCGCGAGCGGATCCGGCGCGGTGGGCTCTACCTCTGCGACAACGCGCTCTGGAGCGGGCGCGCCGCCACCGGCGAGCCCGACGAGCGGCGACCCGGATACACCGAGGCCATCCGCGAGCACAACCGGCTGGTCGCCGAGGACGCCCGCTTCGCCTCGATGATCGCCCCGGTGCGCGACGGGGTGATGATCGCGCTCCGGATCGCGTAGCCGGTTGCCGCGCGCGGTGCGGTCTCGTCGACTGGCCGGTGCCCCGTCAGGGCAGGGCGTTCTCGAGTCGCAGGATGCGGCGCAGGATCGCGACCGAGGAGGCGTAGGTGGAGTCCATCCCGAAGTACGAGAGACCGCGGGCGCCGAGGGTGCGTGCCTGGGTGTACGGCGTGTCCGAGGCATAGTGGATGACGCCGAAGTCGAGCGGGAGCTTGGAGAAGTTGACCGAGGTGCCGGTGGGATAGCGGTCCGCCTCGGAGATCTCGTAGACGGCGTTGCAGTACGGTCCCGCCTCCATCTCCACCACCGTGTAGGCCTCGCGGTAGTAGTAGTCGAGGTAGCCGCGGTTCTGCAGGAAGGTGCCCTTGACGCTGACCGCACGCTGGTTGTCGAGGCCGCTGCCGAAGCGCAGGTAGGGGCTGATGTCGCCGACGCTGAAGGCGTTGTCCAGCCAGTAGGTGGTCCCGGTGTGCTCGTCGTGGACCATGCTGCTGATCATCACGTCCCCGATGTCGGCGTTGAGCGTTGCCGCCTTGCCGAGCACGTAGACACCGCGCAGCTCGGCGGTGGCCTCGGCGACCTCGCGGAGGATGTTGTACGCCGCCCAGCCCAGCGGGTAGTCGATGTTCACCACCACCGCCCGCGACGCCTCCAGCGAGCCCGCATCGACGTCCTGCAGGCGATCGTCGAAGCGGGCGCGGTCGAGGCGGTCGAGAACGATCAGCTGGGCGGCGACGTCGAGGGCGGTGGTGCTGCCGATGTGGAGCACGCCCGCCTCCCGCTCCTGCTGCCGTCGCTGGTCGCGATGGGGGGAGCCGGGCGGCAGCGCGGCGTAGAAGAGCCGCGCCGCGTAGTAGAGGAAGTTCGCCCACTCGCTGTGAGCGCGGCCGGCGCGAAGCTGCTCGAGCTCGTGGCGCATGTCGTCGGGCCCCTGGGTGGCGATGAAGTCGACCAGCTCCTGCTCGTGCCGGGCGGCGACGCCGGTGACCAGGTTGACCAGGCTGTGAGTGTTGCTGCTGACGAAGTAGACGGGCCGCTCCCCCAGTCCCTCGGCGGCCATCGCCGCGGTGACCGCGGTCCACCAGTGCCGGGTCTCGCGCGCGTAGCCCACGGCGGTGCCGCCGAGCATGCGGATGCGCAGCGACATCTCCTCGGCGGCGACGCCGCGCAGCCAGTCGCCGAAGTCGTCCTTCCAGAGCTCGGCCAGGTGCTGCCAGTCGTCGAGCTCGCCGCCGAGGACGGCGGCGCAGGCGGCCGGGTCGGGAGCGATCCCGGTCAGGCCGCCGGTGGTGCGCAGCCGCCGGTGCAGCTTGTTCCACTCCATCTGCAGCGCCACCAGCGTCGGCACCAGGTCGTCGACGTCCGATGGACTGGCGATCAGCACCGCGAGTGCCCCCGACCGGGCGCGGTACCAGCGGCGGCGGCGTCCCGGGGCGGCCAGCTCGGCGGTGCTGTCGAGAGGCCCGAAGCCGTGGCGCAGGAAGACCTCCGCCGACTGCCCCATGACGATCAGCCGCGCCGAGGTCACCGCTTCGGGGAGGCGCCGCAGGGCGTAGAGCAGGGCGCCGAGGTCGAGCTCGGCCCAATCGGCGAGCGGGTGCAGGCTCGACCGCATGGCGCGATGCGACGACTCCAACACTCGCAACCGCATCTCGCCGCTGCTGCGCAGGAGGCTGGTGTAGGTCCGGTGGTAGAGCTCGACCGCCTCCGCGGGAGCCTCGCCGGCCACCGCCCCCGGCACCGCCGGCCCCAGCGGACCTCGCCGCGGCTTCGCGAAGGGGGCGCTCACGAGTTGCATTATCGCGTGACCCTCTTCGTCGGCACCTCAGGTTGGCAGTACCGTCACTGGCGCGGCCTGTTCTATCCGGACGACCTGCCCGCCAATCGCTGGCTCGAGGTGTACGCCCAACACTTCCGCACCGTCGAGATCAACAACACCTTCTACCGGCTGCCCGAGAAGGCGACCTTCGAGGCGTGGGCGCGGCGCACTCCCGCGGACTTCGTCTTCGCCCCCAAGCTCAGCCGCTACCTGAGTCACGTGCGGCGTCTGCGCGAGCCGGCGGAGCCGGCCGCCCTGTTCCTCGAGCGCGCCAGGCCGCTCGGCGGCAAGTGCGGGCCGCTGCTCCTCCAGCTGCCCCCGACGATGCGGGCCGAGCCCGCGCGCCTCGCCGACACCCTGTCGCGGTTTCCCCGTCCGATCCGGGTGGCGGTGGAGTTCCGTGACGCCTCCTGGTACAGCGACGCGGTGCACGAGGTGCTGGTCGAGCACGGCGCCGCCCTGTGCCTGGCCGACCGTCAGGCCCATGCGATGTCTCCCGTCTGGCGCACCGCGGACTGGACCTATCTCCGCTTCCACCAGGGCA
Source organism: Chloroflexota bacterium (assembly GCA_005880985.1). Lineage (GTDB taxonomy): Bacteria > Chloroflexota > Dormibacteria > Aeolococcales > Aeolococcaceae > CF-134. Next base: position 263,536 of record VBIQ01000007.1, on the reverse strand, counting down.
CCGGCTCGCCGGATCCGTGCTACCGGCGCTCGACGCTGCAGCAATGGGCGGAGCGACTGGCCGCGGCATGGCCGAGCAGTGCCGACCGGTACGTTTACTTCAACAACGACGGTGCCGGGTGTGCGCTGCGCGATGCGGTCCGTTTCGCCGCCGCCTCGCGCGAGGTCGGCCTGCGACCGACACGAGTGCCTGATGAGTCGCAGACGCCGGTCGGCGACGGCTAGCAGGCTGCCGACGATGAGACGTCACCGCCGCCGGTGAGCGGGCGCCCCGGGCGAGGGGAATCGGCAGGCCTGGCGCTGGTCGCCGTCTCGGCGGTGAGCTTCGGCACCCTGGGCATCTTCGGCAAGTGGGCGCCGGGGCGCGGCCTCGACATCCCCACCCTGCTGGGACTGCGCTTCGGCATCGCTGCGGTGCTGCTCTGGGCGATGGTCGCCGTCCGTCGCGAGCGCGTCTGGTACGGCAGGCGCGGTGCGGCCGGCATGGGGCTGATGGGCCTGCTCTACGTCGGCCAGGCAAGCGCCTTCTTCTCCAGCCTGCGCTTCGTTCCGGCGGCGATCACCAGCATCCTTCTCTACGTCTATCCGGGAGTCGTCACCGTGCTCGCCCGCGTCCTCTTCGGCGAGCGGGTCACCAGGGGCCGGGCCATGGCACTGCTGCTGGCGTCGGCCGGCGTCATCCTCGTCGCCGGGCCGGGGCGGTCGTCCGGGCTGGTTCTCCAGGGCGTCCTGCTCGGCCTGCTCTCCGCCGCCGTGTACTCCGCCTACATCCTGCTCGGCAGCGCGGTGCTGCGCGGCATCGGCGCCCTGCCGGCGATGGCGGTGGTCTCGAGCGTTGCCGGCGCCTGCTTCCTGGTGGTGGCCGCTGCGGGCGGCGGGCTGCACCGCGTCCAGCCGTCGGCCTGGGGGGTGATCGTCGGCATCGCCGTGGTTCCCACGCTGATCGCCGCCACCAGCTTTCTCGCCGGCCTGTCGCGGATCGGACCGGCCAGGGCGGCGATCGTCAGCACCCTCGAGCCGGCGACCACGGCCCTGCTGGCGGCGCTGCTCCTCGGCGAGTCGCTGGCGCCGTCGCGGATCGCCGGCGGGGCGATGGTGCTGGTGGCGGCGGTGCTGCTCGCCAGGGTGCGCAGCCCGGGGCGCGATCCGTCGCTCGCGGCGCTGCGCGCCGAGGCCTGAGCTCTCCCGTGGGGATCCGGGCTAAGATGGCGGCGCTTGGGAGGATGTGATGAGCACTCGGCGCTACGCCCTTCCCGTCGACCTGACCCAATGGAGCGTCGACGGTTCGGCCACCACCGTCTTCAACTGGGAGTACGACGAGGGGCGTGAGCGCATGCTCGGCCTCTACGAGAAGGGCAAGGAGAAGCAGTGGAACGCGACCACGCGCATCGACTGGTCGCACGATCCTGATCCCGACAACCCCCTCGGCTCCCCCGACGAGTACATCGGCATCTACGGCTCGCCGATGTGGGTGCGGCTCGATGAGCGCGCCCGGGCCGACCTGCGCCGGCACATGGCGGCCTGGACCTACTCCCAGTTCATGCACGGCGAGCAGGGCGCGCTGATCTGCGCCTCCAAGATCGTCCAGACGGTGCCCGACCTGGACAGCAAGTTCTACGCCGCCACCCAGGTGATCGACGAGGCGCGTCACGTCGAGACCTACTCGCGCTTCCTGCACGAGAAGATGTCGCTGGCGTATCCGATCAACGAGAACCTGAAGGCGCTGCTCGACGACGTCATCCGCGACAGCCGTTGGGACATCACCTACCTCGGCATGCAGGTGCTCATCGAGGGGCTGGCGCTGGCCGCCTTCGGGCTGCAGCGCGACTTCACCGGCGATCCCCTGGCGCGGGCGATCAACGCCTATGTCATGCAGGACGAGGCGCGCCATGTCGCCTTCGGTCGCATCGCCTTGCGCGAGTACTACCGCGAGATCGGCGAGCGTGAACGCGAGGAGCGCGAGCAGTTCGCCGTCCAGGCGTGTTACCTGATGCGCGACCGCTTCCTCGCCGACGAGGTGTGGGACAACCTCGGTATCGGCAGCGAAGCGCTCGAGTGGGTCAACGCCTCGGTCACCATGGTCGAGTTCCGGCGGATGCTCTTCTCGCGCATCGTGCCCACCCTGAAGGACATCGGCATCTGGGGTCCGCGCATCCAGGCCGCCTTCCAGGACATGGGGGTGATGGAGTTCTCGCAGCTGGACACCGAGGTGATGAGCGCCGACGACGAGCGCCTCGCCGAGGAGCTGGATCGGGAGCGGCGCGCCGCCGAGGTCACACGGGTCGCCCAGCTGGCCGGTTGACCTCGCGGGTCTGACGCTTTGTGACGCACTGTGACGGAGCGGTTGTGCTGTCTTGTGCGTGTCGCACAGCGGTGGGACAATCCATCCCCCGTCAGCCGGTACGAGGGGGTCTTCGATGTCCACCGCTCCAGGTGTGCTGCCGTCCCCGCCGGTCTCCGGGCCGGCCCCGCTCGCCGGTCCGGGATATCTGAGGCTCGCCTCCTGCCCCCGCTGCGCCGGCCGCCGCCGAGCCCTCGCCGAGGTCGGCGACGAGCTGCGTGGCCGCTGCCTCAGCTGCGGCGAGGAGCTGGTGCTTCCCCTCCAGGTCGAGCGCGCCATGCGGCTGACGGTGGTGGGCCGCGCCGGACAGCGGATCCTGGCCGCGCCGGACGACTGAGGCGGGCCCGTCGCCCGCCCGGGAGAGAGCCCGGGCCGGCAGCAAGCTGAATGCGCCGGCTTTCTCTTTGGTGATAGCTTTGCTATCGTCTTTTCTCGCCGCGCAGGACCCCCAGCCCCTCCCCGAGCAGGCGCGGCCGGAGGAGACCATGGCCGACACACCCAGGCAGGATCCGGGGGGGACGGAGGAGCCCGGCGAGCCGGCACACGGGCCGGCGATCGAGCGGATGGTGGCGCGGCGCGAGGCGATCCTCGGGATCCTCAAGCGGGCCTACGAGCGCGACCTCGGGCGGCCCGCCGGCAAGCGCCTGCGGGTGGAGAGCTGAGCCGCTGAGCCTGCCGCCTCGCCGCCGCTAGTCTCTGTGCCGGGGTGCCGGCGGACTGGGAGCGCAGGGTGACCGAGCGGCGGGCGACCTACCGGCTTCAGCTCAACCGCCGTTTCGACTTCGCCGCCGCCGCGGACGTCGCCGGCTACCTCGCCGAGCTGGGCGTCAGCCACGTCTACACCTCGCCGATCACCCAGGCGGCCGCCGGCAGCAGCCACGGCTACGACGGCGTCGACCCCACCCGCATCAGCGAGGAGCTGGGCGGCGAGGCGGGCTTCGCCTCCCTCGTCGACACCCTCTCGGGGGCCGGCCTCGGACTTCTGGTCGACATCGTCCCCAACCACACCGCCGCCGTCCCCGCCAACCCCTGGTGGTGGGACGTGCTCGAGCGGGGCCGCGGCAGCCGCCACGCGCCGTTCTTCGACATCGACTGGGATGCTGACGAGCCGTCGCTGTGCGATCGGGTGCTGATGCCGATCCTCGGCGACCAGATCGGTCGCGTCATCGCCCGGGGCGAGGTGGGCCTCGGTCTCGACGGCGGGCGGCCGCTGCTCCGGTATGCCGACATGCGCCTGCCCCTGTCGGCGGGATCACTGGCGGAGCTGGGGTGGGGTGGCGGCGACACCGGCCACCGCCTCGCCGAGGTCGAGGCCGATCACGCCGCGCTCCTCGTCCTGCTCGACCACCAGCACTACCGCTTGGCGCACTGGCGGCTGGCGAGCGAGCAGCTCAACTACCGGCGCTTTCTCGACATCTCCTCGCTGGTCGGCATGCGGGTGGAGGACGAGGCGGTCTTCGACGCGATGCACGAGCGCGTGCTGCGGCTGGTGGGGGAGGGCAGGCTCGACGGCGTGCGGGTCGACCACGTCGACGGCCTGTGCCGTCCCGCTGGCTACCTGGGCCGCCTGCGCGACGCGGTCGGTGGCGACCGCTGGGTCGTGGTCGAGAAGATCCTCGCCGCGTCAGAGGCGCTTCCGCCCGGATGGCCGGTGGAGGGCACCACCGGGTATGACTTCGCCGCCCGGGTGACCGGCCTGTTCGTCGATCCTCGCGGCGAGGCGCCGCTGACCGCGCTGCTCGCCGACCTCACCGGGGAGCGGCGGCCGTACGCGCAGATCGCGCGCGACGCCCGGCGGGAGGTGATGCGCACCATGCTGGCGGCCGAGACCGAGCGACTGACCCGGCTGCTCGCCCGCGTCTGCGCCGCCGACCCCGAGCACGGCGACCATCCCCGCGGGGCGATGCGCGAGGCGCTCATCGAGCTCGGTGCCGGGCTCACCGTCTACCGGACCTACGGCGTTCCCGGCGAGCCGGCGAGCGACGCCGATGTCGCGGTGATCCGCAGCGCGGTCGGCGAGGCACGGCGCGTCCGAGCCGACCTGCCCGCGGCGCTGCTCGATCTGCTCGCAGACGTGGTGCTGGGCCTGGTCGCCGGGCCGGCGGCGGCGGAGCTCATGCTGCGGTTCGCCCAGACGGCGGTGGCGGTGTCGGCCAAGGGGCTCGAGGACACCGCCTTCTACCGCTACCCGCGGCTGCTCGCGCTCAACGAGGTCGGCGCCGACCCCGGCTGCTTCGGGGTCTCGGTGGAGGCGTTCCACGCCGCCAACCAGCGGGCGCAGGCGCACGGCGCGTTCGGATTGGTGGCGACCTCGACCCACGACAGCAAGCGCGGCGAGGACGTGCGGGCCCGGCTCGCGCTGCTCTCCGAGATTCCCGATGCCTGGGCGGAGGCGGTGCGCCGGTGGAGCCGGCGGTGCGAACGCCACCGCACCGAGGGCATGCCCGACCGGCTCACCGCGTACGTCCTCTTCCAGACCCTGGTCGGCGCCCACCCGCTGGATGCCGCTCGCGCGGTTGCGTACATGGAGAAGGCGACTCGCGAGGCCAAGCTGCGCACCTCCTGGCTGAATGCCGACGCGAGGTACGACGCCGCGGTTCGCCGTTTCACCGAGGCGGTCCTCGCCGACCAGGAACTCGGTGCCGACATCGCCGGCTTCGTCGGGCCGCTGGTGGAGTGGGGGAGGAGCAACTCGCTGGCGCAGACGCTGCTCAAGCTGACCTCGCCGGGCGTTCCCGACATCTACCAGGGATGCGAGCTCTGGGATCTGAGCCTGGTCGATCCCGACAACCGCCGCCCGGTCGACTTCGGGCTGCGCCGCCGCCTGCTGGCCAGGGCCGGATCGGTCTCCGCGGAGGCGATCAACGCCGACGCCGACAGCGGTCTGCCCAAGCTGTACCTGATCCGGCGCGCCCTGGAGCTCCGGGCGCGGCGGCCGGCGGACTTCGGCGAGGGTGGCGACTATCTGCCGTTGCCCATCGACGGCGAGCGCAGCGAGCACGGCGTCGCCTTCGCCCGCGGACGCGGTCCCGGGGCGGTGACGGTGGTGCCCCGCCTGGTCAGCCGGCTCGGCGACGGCTGGGGTGACACCACCGTCCGGCTGCCGGCGGGGCGGTGGCACAACCAGCTGACCGGCGAGAGCGTCGACGGTGGCAGGCTGCCGATGGCTCGCCTGCTGGCCCGGTTTCCCGTCGCGTTGCTGTCGAGGATGTCATGAACGAGTTCGCCGTCTGGGCGCCCCGGGCGCGAGCGGTGGAGGTCGAGGTGGCCGGCCGGCGCCTGGCGATGGAGTCGCACCCGGACGGCTGGTTCACGGTCGCCGACCAGCAGGCGGCGACCGGGGACGACTACGCCTTCCACCTCGACGGCGGTCCGGCCCGCCCCGACCCGCGCTCACCCTGGCAGCCGGAGGGCGTGCACGGGCGCTCGCGGGTGGTGGACCACCGTGCCTTCCCATGGAGCGATGCGGGATGGCACGGGGCGCCGCTGGGGGCGGCGGTGATCTACGAGCTCCACGTCGGCACCTTCAGCGCCACTGGCACCTTCGACGGCGTCGTCGAGCACCTCGACCACCTCGTCGACCTGGGGGTGACGGCGGTGGAGCTGATGCCGGTGGCCGAGTTTCCCGGACGGCGTGGCTGGGGGTACGACGGCGTCGACCTCTACGCGGCGTACCACGGCTACGGCGGCCCCGAGGGGCTGAAGCGGCTGGTCGACGCCTGCCACGCCCACGGGCTGGCGGTGGTGATCGATGCCGTCTACAACCACCTCGGTCCCGACGGCAACTACCTCGCCGACTTCGCCCCCTACTTCAGCGACCGCTATCGCACCCCTTGGGGCGCGGCGATCAACCTCGACGGTGCGGACAGCGACGAGGTGCGGCGCTTCGTGGTCGACAACGCGCTGATGTGGCTGCGCGACTACCACGTCGACGGGCTGCGTCTCGACGCCGTCCAGGCCATCGTCGACACCTCGGCGACCCACATCCTCGAGGAGATCGCCGAGGCGGTCGGCACCCTGCAGGCGCAGCTGGGCCGGACCCTGTGGGTGATCGCCGAGAGCGACCTCAACGACCCCCGCCTGGTTGGTGACCGCCAGGCGGGTGGATACGGCCTCGACGCCCAGTGGAGCGACGACCTCCATCACGCCGTGCACGCGGCGCTGACCGGCGAGCGCCACGGGTACTACGCCGACTTCGGCCGCCTCGACGACGTCGCCACCGCGCTCCGTCAGGTTTTCGTCAATGACGGCCGCTACTCGCGGTTCCGCCGCCGACGGCACGGCCGCCGTCCCAGCGGGATTCCCGGCAGCCGCTTCCTCGGCTTCCTGCAGAACCACGACCTGGTGGGCAACCGTGCCGCGGGGGAACGCATCGCGGCGCTGCTCGGCCCGGGACTGCTGCGCGCCGGCGCCGCCCTGGTGCTCAGCGCGCCCTTCGTGCCGCTGCTCTTCGCCGGGGAGGAGTGGGGGGCCCTGACGCCCTTCCCCTACTTCAGCGACCACACCGACCCCGAGCTGGGACGGGCGGTGACCGACGGCCGCCGCCGCGAGCTCGCCGCCTTCGGCTCGCCCGCCGAGGCGGTGCCGGATCCCCAGGATGAGGCCACCTTCGTCCGCTCGCGCCTGGACTGGTCGGAGCCGGCGCGCGAGCCGCACGCCTCGCTGCTGCGGTGGTACCGGGAGCTGCTCCGGCTGCGGCGGAGCCGGCCCGAGCTCTGCGACGGACGCCTCGACCGGGTCCGGATCCGAGTCGACGAGGAGCATCGGTGCCTGCAGATGGATCGGGGGCGGATCACCGTCGCCTGCAATCTCGGCGCGCGCCGGGTCCGCGCGCCGCTGCCCGCGACCGCCCGGCGCCGGCTGCTGCTCTGCTCCGAGGCAGCACCCGATCTGGCGGGCGCCGGCGTCGAACTCCCCCCGGAGTCGGTGTCGATCTGGGAGACGCTCTGAGCCGCTCTCGGAGCCGGCCGGCGCGGCGCTCGAGGCGGCCGGCTGGTGAGGTCAGTCGATGCCCAGCGGCTCCTCGGCGGGGCCGGCGGCAGCGGCCGCCTCGATGGCGGCCCGGATCACCTGGAGCCGGTCGGCGTAGGCGGCATCGGCGGCGACCCGCCCGGCCAGATAGGTCGCCAGCGGAGCGAACTGGCGGGCTCCCGCTCCCCGCGCCGCGGCGCCGGCGAGGTCGAGCAGGAGCCGCGCCTCCTCGCGGTCCAGGAGCGGAGCGGGATCTGCTTCCAGGGCGGCGGTGAACCGCTCGAACCAGGGGTTCATCCTCGCCTGCGCGCCTGCAGCAGGTAGGGCTCCACCGCCTGGAGGAACTCTCGCGGTCGCTCCATCTGGGGCATGTGGCCGCAGTTCTCGATGACGCGCAGCTCCGCCCGCGGGAGTCGTTGCAGCAGGACGTGGGCGTCGCGCACGGGCGCCAACCGGTCGTCGGCTCCCCACACGATCAGGACCGGGACGCGCAGGCTGCCGGGATCGCGGCCGAGCCCGCTCATCAATCCGTGGACCACCTCGTCGGCGCGCTCGAGGAAGTCGTCGATGTCGCCGTGGGTGCGCAGGTAGCGCGCGTAGTTGTGGGCGGCAGCGGCATCAACTCGATCGGGTCGGTGGAAGGCCATGCGCATGTAGCACTGGGCGACGATCTCCTCGAGCACCGACTCCGGCAGCAGCGCGAGGAACGGGCCGAGCACCAGGCGCACCGCACGCTGGAACTTCACCGCCTTCCACCAGACCGGGACGTCGCGTCCGGCGCCGGCGGGGTCCACCAGGACGACCCGCTCGGTGCGCCGCGGATGATGGAGCGCCAGGCGCAGGGCCAGGGATCCGCCCACGGAGTTGCCGATCACCGACACCTTGCGTCCGGGAGCGACGCCGTCGAGCAGCTCGGAGAGGACGTCGAGGAGCCAGGGAAGCACCGGGTGACCGGTGACCGGACCCGATGTTCCGCAGCCGGGGAGGTCGACCGCGACCACGCGGTGGTGGCGGGCCAGCTCGGGGAGGACGCGGCGCCAGGTGTCGGCGGTGTCACCGAGGCCGTGCAGCAGCAGCAGCGTCGGGCCTCTCCCCGCCTCGACCCAGTGCAGGCTGGTGCCGCCGATCTCGGCGGCCCGGTCGCGGAGGGCGACACCGGTGCCCCTGACCGACATCGGGGCGGCCCGACGGCGGGCCGGGCGGCTGGGGGGCCGGCGCCCGGGCGCGGCCACGGCGGTGGTGGCGATGATCGGTTCTCCCGATGGCGCAGGGCGGCCTGGGGGCGGCGCCAACCATAATCCGGCCATGCTCGGGACCGTTCTCGACGTCTTCCGGCTGCGGCAGTACTTCAACGCCGTGACCCTGGCCCGCGAGCTGGGGACCCAGGTCTACGAGGACGTCGGCTTCGTCAACACCATCCGGCGCGCCCTGGTGACCCTTCCCTTCGAGGACACCTCGGTCGAGACCCGGCCATTCCCGCCGCCGCGAGCCCTGCGGCTGCCGCGTCTGCGCGAGCGCCGAGTGGGCCTGGTCGCGACCGGGGGAAGTGGCGCCCTGGCCTCGGTGGTCGGTTGTCTCCGCGCCTTCGAGGAGGCGGGCACCACCCCGTCGGTGATCTCGGTGTGCTCGGGATCGGCCCTCTTCGGCTTTCCGCTGGCGGCCGGCATCCCGGCCGAGGAGGTGGCCGAATTCACCCTCTCGATGAGCTCCGCCGACTTCGTCGACATCAACTGGTCGGGCCTGGCCACCCTGACCACCGGCGCGCGCGGCTTCGCCGGGATCATCCGCGGTGAGCGACTCGAGTCGACCTACCGCCGCCTGCTCGGTGACATGTGCCTCGGCGATCTCTCCATCCCCTGCTACGCGCCGGTGTGGAACATCGAGGCCAACCGCATCGAGTACCTCGGGCCCAGCACCCACCCCGACCTTCCGGTGGCCAGGGCGGTGCGCACCGCGATCGCCATCCCGCTCTTCATCGATCCGGTGCCGCTGGACGGCAACTACTGGTGCGACGGCGGCATCGTCGACATCTTCCCGGTGCGGCCGCTGCTGGAACTGGAGGAGCGTCCGGACGTCGTCCTCGCCGTCAACGGGTTCTATCCGCCCGATTTCGCGGGCGAGGATGCGACCGGATGGAAGACACGCGCGGCCAGCATCCTCCACATCGCCAGCCAGATCCGCACCGCCCAGCAAATCGAGCTGGCCCGCGAGAACCTGGCCCGGCTGCGAGCGTCCACCGAGGTGCTGATGACCAACCCGGTGCCCTACGAGGCGGTGCGAGGGGCGGGCTTCTACCAGCAGTTCCTCGACCACAAGGACTGGCCCGGCTTCATGCGCAGCGGGCGCGAGGCGGCGCGAACGGCGATGCAGGCGTGGGAGCGCGGGGCAGAGCCGCGGCCGGGACGAGGCCGAGGGAGGACCTCGCCGGCTCCGGGGAGACGCCGCACGCGGGCGGTGGCCTGACGGGCACAACCGGGCCGGTCGTGGCATGATCCCGACGCCCGGCAGACCCTCTCTCCGTCCTGCCACGCCGCCATCCAGGAGCCCAGGTTGCCCATCCCCCAGCGCCGACCGACCCGCCTCGTCGCCGCCCTCGCCGTCGGCGCTCTCGCCGCGGTCGGGTGCGGATCGGCGTCCCAGGTAGCGGTCCGCAAGACCCCGAAGCCCACCCCGGTCGCCACCCCCACGCCGGCGCCGACGCCGGCTCCGACGCCACCACCACCGCCGCCACCACCCCAATCCCCGGTTCCCCTGATCGTCCAGATCGAGAACTCACCGATGTCGCGGCCCCAGTCGGGGCTCCCCACGGCCGACCTGATCTACGAGTACGTCACCGAGGGTGGCATCACCCGGATGAGCGCGTTCTTCTACCACGTGCCGCCGGGATCGGTCGGACCGGTGCGGAGCGCGCGCATCGCCACCGTGCAGCTCGTCCAGATCTACGGTGCGGCGCTCCTCTACTCGGGAGCCGGCCAGTACGTCGAGGGCCAGCTCAACGGGGCCAACGTCCCTCACCTCGGCGAGACCGCCGCCGCGGGCGACAGCTTCCGCGTCGGCTTTCGCGCCGCGCCCCACAACCTGTACACCGACGGGCCCCACATCGGCCACCTCCTCGACCGACTCGCGCTGCCGCCCGTCGGGTACCAGCTCTGGCCGCGGGTCGACCCCGCCACCGTCCCCGGCGGCCACCCCATCGGCAGCTTCACCGTGCCCATCTCGGCCTACGAGCAGCCGTCGTACACCTGGCACCCGGAGCTGAACGGGTACACCCGCAGCGATGTCTCCGGTCCGCTGATCGACGCCAACAGCAACCAACCCGTGGTCGCGCCCACGGTGATCGTGATGCAGGTCGACGTCTCTCCCGCACCGGAGGTGCACGACGTCACCGGCGCCATCGGCACCCGTCATACCCTTGCCGGCACCGGCAACGCGCAGATCCTCACCGGCGGTCTCGGGTACGACGTGAGCTACACCCAGGGTTCGTCGGGTCCGCCGCAGTTCACCCTTCCCGGTGGCGCGCCCGCGCCGATCGCCCCGGGCCTGGTGTGGATCATCCTGGTACCGCGAGGAGTCGGATACTCGGTCCCCTAGCCTCTGCCGCGCTCGCCCGCATCTCGGGCGCCAGCCGGGCGATCCGTGCGTTGGCTTGTGGCTGCTTCGGTCACGCACCATTCAGGTGCGCTCCCTGCGCTGCTCGTCGCCGCCTTCGGCTCACCTCGTCTGGCATCCCGATCTGCTGCGCTCGGGCCGGCGGAACCGGACTAAGCTCTCGTCGTGACCGAAGCGCTCCGGGTCCGCGACGTGATGCACAAGCCCCCGGTCACGGTGGGCGCCGATCTCACCCTGTCCGAGGCCGCCCACGCGCTCGACGAACACAAGGTGGGGGCGGCCGCCGTCCTCGACAGCGACGGCGGGGTTCGCGGCATCGTCAGCGAGCGCGACATCCTCCGGTCGCTGGGGCAGGGCGTCGACCCTGCCAGCACCAGGGTGTCGGAGGTGATGACCGCCCACCCGGTCACCGTCGCCGCCGACGACTCGGTGGCGCAGGCGTTGGAGATCTTTCGCACCCGGCAGTTCCGCCACCTGCCGGTGCTGGAGAACGGTCACGTCGCCGGGATCCTCTCGATCCGGCACGTGGTGCGGGTCGCCCACATCGAGGAGGTCAAACCGGCCGGCTCGGCGCCCGCACTCGCGCCCCGCGGACTGGAGGGGGTCGCGGTGGCGGAGACGGCCGTGGGCGACGTGCGCGGCGAGGAGGGCTTCTTTCACTACCGCGGCTACGACGCCTGCGAGCTCGCCCGGCGGTGCAGCTTCGAACAGGTGTGGCACCTGCTGGTCGAGGGTGAGCTGCCCGACTCCGCGCAGCTGCGGGACTTCCGCGGGCGGACGGTGGCGGCTCGCAGCCTCCCCGGCGGCGTCGATCCGCTGCTCCACAGCCTCGCCACCCTGCCCGGATACAGCCCCCTGGGCGCGCTTCGCACCGCGGTGTCGCTGACTGGCGCGGCCCTCCAGGTCGAGCCGACCCTCGACATCTCCGCCGTGCAGGTGCGCGCGGAGGCCCTGCGACTGGCGTCGCTGACCCCGGTGCTGCTGATGCGGCTGCATCGCTACCAGCAGGGTCTGCCCGCGGTGGATCCCGACCCCGACCTCGGCTACGCCGCCGCGTATCTGCAGATGCTGACCGGAACTCGGCCGGCCGAGACGGCGGCCCGAGCTCTCGAGAAGTACCTGGTCCTGACCATGGACCATGGCTTCAACTCCTCGACTTTCACCGCCCGGGTGATCACCTCGACCGGATCCGACATCGGCTCGGCGCTGACCGGCGCCATCGGCGCTCTCGCGGGTCCGCTCCACGGCGGCGCGCCCTCACGCGCTCTGGCGATGCTCGACGCCATCGGCACCCCCGACCACGCCGAGGAGTACCTGCGCGACGAGATCGGCGCCGGCCACCGGCTGATGGGCTTCGGCCACCGCGTCTACAAGACCGACGACCCGCGCTCGACGCTGCTGCGTGAGGTGGCCGCCGAGATCGGCGGCGAGCAGGCGGAGTTCGCCCAGTTCGTCGAGGCCACGGCGTTGCGGGTGCTCAACGAGCTCAAGCCCGGGCGGCGGCTGTACACCAACGTCGAGTTCTACGCCGGGGTGGTGATGAACACCGTGGGAGTGCCCCGCGACATGTTCACCCCGACCTTCGCCTGCAGCCGGACGGTGGGCTGGACGGCGGCCATCGCCGAGCAGGCCGCCAGCAACCGGCTGATCCGCCCGTCGGCGCTCTACGTCGGTCCCCCCGCGCTGCGGCCACTGCCGGAGGGGTACGCGTACGCCTGAGGGCGGGGCGCGGATCGCGGCGGAGCCGCGCCGCGGTCAGCGCGGTTTGAAGAGGGGGGCGACCACCCGGCGGACCACCGAGCGAGGCACGAGGCGCACGCTGTAGGCGCCGACGGCGTTGGCGGCGCCGGGGATGCAGATGGTCTGGTTGCGGTCGAAGGCGCGCAGGGCGCTGGCGGCCACCCTGACGGGACCCATGGGCATCGCCATCTCGATCTGGCGGACGTTGCCGGCGACCTCCCCGAACTCGGTGCGGGTGGCACCGGGACAGAGCACGGTGACCCGCACCCCACTGCCGGCGAGCTCGACCGCCAGCGCCTCGGTGAAGTGGAGGACGAAGGCCTTGGTGGCGCCGTAGGTGGCCATGTAGGGCACCGGCTGGAAGGCGGCGGTGCTGGCGACGTTGAGGACGCCGCCGGTGCCGTGGGCGACGCAGCCGGGCAGCGCGGCCGCGGTCAGCCGGTGCAGCGCCACCACGTTGAGCAGGACCTCGTCGACCTCGCGCGTCGCGTCGAGCTCGGTGAAGCGACCGCGGCTGCCGAACCCGGCGTTGTTGACCAGCACCCAGGCCCGGCCGTCCTGCAGCCGCTCGGCCACCGCCGACATCCCCGCCTCGGTGCCGAGGTCGGCGACCATCGGCTCGATCAGGCCGCCGGAGGGCGCCATCTCCGCGGCGAGAGCCTGGAGCCGGTCGCGCCGGCGCGCCACCGCGACCACGTGGTGGCCGCGACCGGCGAGCGCGCGCGCCATCGCCTCGCCGATCCCGCTCGAGGCACCGGTGACCAGCGCGGGAACCGAGGGCGACAGAGCTGATCGCATGCCGCAATCGTCGCAACTCCGAACCGGGTCCTGCCGCGAGAGGCCTTTGCTACGATGACCCGCACATGCTCTCGGACTACGCTCCGATTCTCGTCTTCCTGGGGATCTGCGTGGCCTTCGGGGTCGGGGTCCAGGCGCTCAGCGCCGCGGTGGGACCGCGCAAGCCGACGCCGGAGAAAGAGCTCCCCTACGAGTCCGGCATCGTGCCGCTGGAGTCGGCGCGGCGTCGCTTCTCGGTCAGCTTCTATGTGACGGCGATGCTCTTCATCATCTTCGACGTCGAATCGATCTTCCTCTTCCCCTGGGCTACCATCGTCCGTGATCTCAAGATCTTCGGGCTGGTGGAGATGGGCATCTTCATCGCCACCCTGTTCATCGCGCTCATCTATGTGTGGGCCAAGGGTGCGTTGCGGTGGGAGTTCTGAACGGCTCCACGCTGCTGCGCGCCCAGGGCGACGCAGGAGCGATCCCGCTTCCCCGGACCGGAGCGCGCGAGCGTACCGCCATCCGCAGCGGGGTGATCACCACCACCCTCGGCAAGGTGATCTCGTGGGGCCGCGCCAGCTCCATCTGGCCGGCCAACTTCGGGCTCGCCTGCTGCGCCATCGAGATGATGGGCACCGGCGCCAGCCGCTTCGACATGGCGCGCTTCGGCGCCGAGGTGTTCCGGGCCTCGCCGCGGCAGGCCGACCTGATGATCGTCGCCGGCCGTGTCTCCCAGAAGATGGCGCCGGTGTTGCGACAGATCTACGACCAGATGCCCGAGCCCAAGTGGGTGATCAGCATGGGCGCCTGCGCCTCCTGTGGTGGGATGTTCAACAACTACGCGATCGTGCAGGGGGTCGACAAGGTGGTGCCGGTCGACGTGTACATCCCCGGCTGCCCGCCGCGTCCCGAGGCGGTGCTGGACGCGGTGCTGAAGCTGCAGCAGAAGATCGTCGCCGAGCCGGCGTCACTGCGCGGGTAGGCAGCCTTGAGCACCGGCACCACCCCGAACGCGGCGGCGCGGCCGGTGGCCGGGGCTCGGGCAGCGCAGCTGCTCGCCGCCAAGATGCCCGACGCCGTGCTCCGCCGCGACGAAGCATTCGGCGAGGAGACCGTCTACCTCCGTGCCGAGCGCCTGGTCGACGCCTGCACCCTGCTCCGTGACGACCCCGAGGGGCGCTACGAGATGGCGGTGTTCGTCACCGCCGTCGACTGGCCCGACCGCGAGCCGGAGGAGCCCCGTTTCGACGTCGTGTACCAGCTCCGTTCGCTGGAGCACAACGACATCTGCCGCCTGGTGGTGCAGGCTCCCGAGGAGAACCCCACGGTGCCCACCCTGGAGGGCGTGTTCGCCGGCATGGACTGGCTGGAGCGGGAGACCTACGACCTCCTCGGGATCATCTTCGAGGGACACCACGAGCTGCGCCGCCTCCTGCTTCCCGACGACTGGGTCGGGCATCCGCTGCGCAAGGACTACGTGTCCTTCGGCGAGCCGGTCGCCTTCACCCACAACCTCGAGTGGGCGCTGCCCGCGCAGGAACGTCCGCCGGGGATGCCGGGGAGCACCCGATGACGGCGGCGCTGCCACCCGCCACCCCGCCGCCGACCGGTGAGCCCGACGAGTACGCGCGCGCTCGCGAGACTCTCGGTGTCCCGAGCCATCTGGAGGCGATCGAGCTCACCCAGATCGATGACGACACCATGGAGCTCAACATGGGGCCGATGCACCCCTCTACCCACGGGGTGCTGCGGCTGGTGGTGAATCTCGACGGCGAGGTCGTCCGCGAGATGCGCCCCGACATCGGTTTCCTCCACACCGGGTTCGAGCGCTCCTTCGAGTCGCACACCTATCAGCAGTGCATCCCCTTCACCGACCGCATGGACTACCTGGCACCGCCGATCAACAACCTCGGCTTCTCGCTGGCGGTGGAGAAGCTGCTGGGGATCGAGGTGCCGCTGCGCGGACAGTACATCCGGGTGATCATGGCCGAGCTGGCGCGGATCGGCAGCCACCTGATCTGGTTCGGCACCCACGCCCTCGACCTCGGCGCGACCACCCCATTCCTCTACGCCTGGCGCGAGCGGGAGAAGATCCTCGACATCAACGAGCTGGTCAGCGGAGTGCGGATGATGACCTCTTTCATCCGCGTCGGCGGCCTGATGGCGGACGTCCCCGATGAGTTCTCCCCCATGGTCGAGGACGTCATCCACACCTATCCCGGCTTCATCGATGACTACGAGCTGTTGATCACCAAAAACCCCATCTGGCTGGAACGCACCCGCGGGACGGGGGTGATCAGCGTCGAGGACGCGCTCAGCTACGGGGTCAGCGGACCGACTCTGCGCGGCAGCGGCGTGCCCTACGACCTGCGCAAGGCGCAGCCCTACTCCTCCTACGACCACTTCGAGTTCGACGTCCCCATCGGCAGTCACGGCGATGTCTATGACCGCTACCTGGTCCGCATGCAGGAGATGCGGGAGTCGGTGCGGATCATCAAGCAGGCGTTCGAGAACCTTCCCGATGGCCCGGTCAACACCTTGGACCGCAAGGTGGCGCTGCCACCGCGCAACGAGATCAACACCAGCATGGAGTCCCTGATCCACCACTTCAAGCTGGTGACCGAGGGCTTCCGCACTCCCCGCGGCCACGTGTACGCCGCGGTAGAGTCGCCGCGCGGTGAGCTCGGCTTCTATCTGGTCAGCGACGGCAGCAACCGGCCGTACCGCTGCAAGGTGCGCGCTCCCTCCTTCAGCAACCTCTGCGCCCTGCCCTATATGTGCCGCGGCGAGCTGATCGCCGACGTCGTCGCCGTCATCGGCAGCATCGACATCGTCCTCGGCGATGTCGATCGCTGAGCCGGGCTCGCCGTCGATGGTGGGCGCGACAGAGGGCCGCAAAGCCCGTGTTCGCCAGGGCGATCAGTGATGCCCCATGACCGGCCGCGTCCTAGCCGATGACCGGAGAGTAGACGTGGCACTCTCGGAGCAGACGCGGGTGGAGATCAGCAGGCAGAAGGAGCGGTATCCGAGTGCACGGTCGGCGATCCTCCCGGCGCTGTGGGCGGTGCAGCACGAGCTCGGCTATCTGGCTCCCGCGGGGATGGAGGAGGTGGCGCGCATCCTCGATCTCGCGCCGAGCGAGGTGCAGGCGGTCGCCACGTTCTACTCGATGTACTTCCAGAAGCCGGGCGGCCGCCACACCGTGATGGTGTGCGTCAACGTCGCCTGTGCCCTGCGCGGCGCCGACGACGTGGTCGCCTACTTGGAGAGGGCCCTCGGCTGTCCGTCGGGACGCACCACCGCCGACGGCATGTTCACCTGGCAGAGCACCATCGAGTGCCTCGGCGCCTGCGGGTATGCGCCGATGATGCAGGTCGACCATCGCTTCTACGAGAACCTCACCCCAGCCAAGATCGACGCCATCCTCGACCGGGTGGCCGGCGAAGCCGGTGACGACGGGCACGCGACCATGCAGGCGGTGGCCATGCCCAAGGCGCCTCCATCGGTGGCGCCGCCACCGGCGGAGGCCGAGGGGCCGCCCTCCGATGCGCGCATGCCCGGCACCGTCAAGGGGGAGAGCGTGCCGGGGCAGAAGCGCCGACGCAGGGGGCGTCCCGAGGGCAACGACCTGTAGGATTCCGTCGGCTCATGGCTGAGTACAAGCTCCTGACCCAGCACATCGGCGCCGACGGTCTGCAGACGCGCGCCGGCTACGAGCGCCTCGGCGGGTACCAGGGCCTGCGCGAGGTGTTTCGCAGGTTCACCCCGGAGCAGTTCATCGAGCAGGTGAAGCTCAGCGGGCTGCGCGGCCGCGGAGGCGCCGGATTCCCCACCGGCACCAAGTGGTCGTTCCTCCCCAAGGATGTGTTCCCACGCTATCTGTGCTGCAACGCCGACGAGTCGGAGCCCGCCTGCTTCAAGGACCGCTACCTCATCGACGAGAACCCGCACCAGCTCATCGAAGGCGTGCTGATCGCCGCCTACGCCCTCCAGGTCCACCACGCCTTCATCTACATCCGCGGCGAGTATCACGATCAGCGGCTGCTGCTCGAGCGTTGCGTCGAGGAGGCGGGCGGCGCCGGCTACATCGGTCGCAACATCCTCGGTAGCGGGTTCGACTGTGAGGTGATCGTGCACGGGGGTGCCGGTGCCTACATCTGCGGCGAGGAGACCGCCCTGATCGACTCGCTCGAGGGATATCGGGGGCAGCCCCGGCTGAAACCGCCCTTCCCCGCGCTCAAGGGCCTCTACGGAAAGCCGACCGTGGTCAACAACGTCGAGACCCTCAGCAACCTGCCGCACATCGTGCTGCGCGGCGGCGACTGGTTCAAGGGCATCGGCACCGAGCGGAGCACCGGCACCCGGGTGTGGTGCGTCAGCGGCCACATCGAGCGCCCGGGTTGCTACGAGATGGAGAACGGCCGCCCCATTCGTGAGCTCCTCGAGGAGGAGGCGGGCGGAGTCTGGCAGGGACGCCGGCTCAAGGCCTTCCAGCCCGGCGGCGGCTCGATGCAGGTGCTCCTCCCGGAGCATCTCGACCTCCCTCTCGACATGGACGCGGTGATGAAGGCGGGATCGTCGCTCGGCGCGGGGGCGATGATGTTCATGGACGAGACGACCTGCATGGTCAACGTCTCGATGCGGCTGGTCGACTTCTATCACCACGAGTCGTGTGGCAAGTGCGTGCCCTGTCGCGAGGGTACCTACTTCGAATCCGACCTGATGCACCGGCTCGAGGCCGGGACGTGCAAGCCCGAGGAGCTGGCCACCTTGAGCGACATCTGCGACAACATGAACGGCAAGTGCTTCTGCCCGCTGGGTGATACCGCGACCTGGTTCGTGATGTCCGCCTACCAGGCTTTCCGGGAGGAGTTCGAGGCCCACTGCGGGGCCGGTGGTTGTCCGGTCCGCGGCGGCGCCCGCACCGCCGCGCTGGTGGGAGCGTCATGACGGCCGCGCCCCCGCCCGGCGACGGCCAGGTTGGACTGGTGATCGACGGGCGCGAGGTGCGCGTCCCCAAGGGCACCCTGCTGCTCGACGCCGCCAGCGAGGTCGGCATCCACATCCCCATCTACTGCGCTCATCCCAAGATGGACCCGGTCGCGGTGTGCCGGATGTGCCTGGTGCAGGTGGAGAAGCTGCCCAAGCTCCAGCCCGCCTGCGCCACTGTGGTCAGCGAGGGAATGGTGGTCGACACCCAGAGCGATGCCACCGCCAAGGCGCGCGAGGGGATGCTGGAGTTTCTGCTGCTCAACCATCCCCTCGACTGTCCGGTCTGCGACCGCGGCGGCGAGTGCGACCTTCAGGACTTCGCCTTCCGCTACGGTCCCGACACCTCGCGATTCCCCATCACCGAGAAGGTGCACTTCGACAAGGCGGTCCCACTCAGCGACAAGATCGAGCTCGACCAGGAGCGCTGCATCCTCTGCTGGCGCTGCGTGCGCTATTACGATGAGATCACCGGCGAGAAGGAGATCGTGCTGCAGCAGCGCGGGGTGCACACCGCGGTGGCCACCTTCGATGGCCAGCCGCTGCGCTCGGACTACCAGGGCAACCTGCCGGAGATCTGCCCGGTCGGAGCGCTCACCCACCGCCAGTACCGCTTCAAGGCGCGTCCCTGGGACCTGATCCGCACCAAGGGCGTCTGCCCGGAGTGCTCCTACGGCTGCAACGTGTTCGTCGACAGCCGCGACTTTGAGGTCAAGCGCTTCGCCAGCCGCGACAACCCGATGGTCGACGACATGTGGCTCTGCGACCGGGGCCGCTACAGCGCGACCTCATGGAACAGCACCAGCCGGCTGCGGCGGCCGCTGGTGCGGGATGCCGCCGGAGGGGTGCGCGACGTCGGCGTCGCCGATGCGGTGAAGGAGGCCGCGCGGCGCCTGCTGGCGGTGTCCGAGCGTGGTGGCGGCGAGGTGATCGGCGTGCTGGGCTCGCCCGACTGCACCAACGAGGAGGCGTGGCTGCTGCAGCGCCTGGCCCGCGAGGTGCTGCGGACGCCCCACATCGACCACCAGCTGGCGGAGATGCTGCGTCTCGGTCCCGCGGAGCACGCACTCGGCATTGCCGAGATCGAGTCGTGCACCGCCGTGGTGGTGCTCGGACCGGAGCCGGAGGTGAACGCGCCGGTGCTCACCCTCCGACTGCACAAGGCGGCGACCAAGCGCGGAGTGGCGGTGCACCGGGTCGCCGCCAACGCCGAGCCGCGGGACATCACCGCCCGCGTCGGCGACGCTCGCCTGGTGGGAGTGGTCGCCGACGAGACCAACCGCGCCCGTGCCGCCGCGGTGGCGAGCGCCCTGGCCGGCGGCGGCACAGCGGTGAAGCGGATGACGGTGACCCGTGGCGGCAACGGACGCGGCGTCAAGGACATGGGTCTGCTGCCCGACCTGGCCCCCGGCTACCGTCCGGCCGTGCCCGCCGGCATGGGCGGTCGCGCCATCCTCGAGTCGGCGACCTCAGGGAGCATCCAGGCGCTGCTGCTGCTGCACGCCGGGGGTGTTCTCGCCGGTCTCGGCGCCCTGGTGGAGTCGGCGCTGCGCATCGCCAAGGTGGTGGTGGTGATCGACACCAAGCCGGGCGTGCTCGCCGACGCCGCCACCGTGCTCATCCCGGGACACTCCCTGATGGAGAAGCAGGGTTCGGTGACCAATCTGGAGGGACGGGTGCAGCGGATCCGTGCGGCGCTGCCGCCGGCCACCAGCGTGCCCTCGGAGCTGCGCGTGCTCAGCATGCTGGCGGGCGCGCTCGGCGCCGAGGGATGGGGGTCGGGTGACCTGATGGAGGTGCACCGCGCTCTGGCCGCGGACGTGCCCGCCTACGCCGCCGCCGGCAACGGTGGACGGGCGCGCTGGGAGGTTGCGGCCGCATGATCGCCGATCTCGCCCACTTCAGCATCGGCCCCGACTACTGGTGGGTGGTGCTGATCAAGGGGGTGATCGTCCTCGGCTTCCTCGCCACCGCCGCCGCGTACCTGACCCTGGCGGAGCGCAAGGTGTCGGCCCACATCCAGCTGCGCATCGGGCCCAACCGGGTGGGACCGTTCGGTCTGCTCCAGCCCGCCGCAGACGCCGTCAAGCTGCTCTTCAAGGAGAACACCGCACCGGCGGGGCGGGACAAGCTTCTCTTCTGGCTGGCTCCGGCGCTGATGGCGGGGGCGGCAATCCTGGCCTATGCGGTGATCCCGCTCAGCGGGACCACCAACGTCAACGGCTACGCGCTGCACTGGAATATGGCCCACGTCAACGTTGCCCTGCTCTACGTGCTGGCGATCACCGCGCTCGGGGTGTACGCGATCTTCCTGGGAGGCTGGGCGGCCAACAACAAGTACTCGCTGCTCGGCGCGCTGCGCTCCTCAGCCCAGCTGATCTCCTACGAGATGGCCGTCGCCTTCGCGCTCATCGGCGTGGTGATCCTCGCTCACTCCCTCGACCTCGAGGAGATCGTCAACGCCCAGCAGCACGCCTGGTTCATCGTGATGCAGCCGCTGGCAGGGCTGCTGTACTTCGTCGGGGCGCTGGCGGAGACCAACCGCCTGCCCTTCGACCTGCCCGAGGCGGAGACCGAGCTGATCGCCGGATACCACACCGAGTACTCGAGCATGCGCTTCGGGTTTTACTTCCTCGGCGAGTACGTCAACATGGTGACCGTCTGCTCGCTCGCCACCGCCCTCTTCCTCGGCGGCTGGCTGCCGCTGATCCCCTGGATCCACTCCGACTGGCTCGGCGGTCTGGTCGGGGTGATGTGGTTCCTGGGGAAGGCGTCGATCCTCCTCTTCCTGATGATGTGGATCCGCTGGACGCTTCCCCGGCTCCGCTACGACCGGTTGATGAACCTGGGGTGGAAGGTGCTGCTGCCGCTGGGGCTGCTCAACATCGTCATCACCGGGTCGGTGGTGGCCGCCCGGGCCGCGAGCTGAGCGGAGGATTGAGCGATGTTCAAAGAGATCGCCAAGGGCATGGCCTTCACTCTGAAACAGATGCTCAGCAAGCCGATCACCCTGCAGTGGCCGGAGGAGCAGAAGCCGTCTCCCCCTCGCCACCGGGGGCGGCACATCCTGCACCGCTACGACAACGGCCTGGAGAAATGCATCGGCTGCGAGCTGTGTGCCGCCGCCTGCCCGGTGGGATGCATCTACGTCGGTTCCGCCGAGAACGATCCCGCGCATCCGGTCTCGCCGGGGGAGCGGTACGCCGAGCGCTACGAGATCAACCTGATGCGCTGCATCTACTGCGGCTACTGCGCCGAGGCCTGCCCCACCGAGGCGATCACCCTGGGTCCGCGCTACGAGCTGGCCGATTACCGTCGCGAGCGCCTGGTGGCGACCAAGGAGGACCTGCTGGAGGCGTGGCCGGGGTTCGAGAAGTCGCTGGCTGACAACCCGCGCGGCGCCGGTGCCGACCAGCGCGAGCAGGCGGGGCGTGCTCCCGGGGTCAGTCCGCGGGTGGCCTGGGAGGACCGCGAGGGTGCGGTCGGCCAGGCGGGACGCGGCAGTCCGGCGGCCGGGCAGGAGGGTCTGGCACCCCACGTGCCCACCGTGGCCACGCCACCGAAGCGGAATCCCGGGTGACCCAGGCCGACATCCTCATCTACATCGCCGGGGCGCTGGCGGTGGTGAGCGCCGCCGGGGTGGTGATGTCGTCGCAGCCGATCTACAGCGCCCTCTCGCTGGTGGGCAACATGGTCAGCCTGGCGGTGCT
Source organism: Chloroflexota bacterium (assembly GCA_005880985.1). GTDB lineage: Bacteria > Chloroflexota > Dormibacteria > Aeolococcales > Aeolococcaceae > CF-134. The sequence goes on along the minus strand of VBIQ01000007.1, from coordinate 241,394 downwards.
GTTCCTGCTGCTGAACGCCCAGTTCCTCGCGGCGGTGCAGGTGATCGTCTACGCCGGGGCGGTGATGGTGCTCTTCGTGTTCATCATCGCCCTGCTGAGTCCCGGCCGCGAGGACAGCCCGCTGCGCGACCGGCGGGCGCTGATCGGTGGGGCGGCGATCGTCTACGTGACGGTGCAGATCTTCGTGCTCGCCACCAACGGCACGACCTACAAGAAAGGACTGCCGACGGCCACATGCGCCACCATCCGGGAGGCCGTGCCTGCCTACCGGCTGATCCAGGCGGGACAGCCGGCGAGCTGCAATCCCTTCCCGCTTCACGGCAACGAGAACGCGGTGCCGATCGCTCAGGCGAACAACAGCGCCGCTGGTCTCAACGGGGTGCTGTTCTTTCCCGACGACGTCAACCGGGTGGGCAACGTGCAGGTCACCGGGGGCCAGCTCTTCACCACCTTTGTGCTCCCCTTCGAGATCACCTCGCTGCTGCTGCTGGTGGCCGCCGTCGGCGCCGTCTACCTGACCCGGCGGAGCCCAGGACGCGAGCGCGCGGAGCAGGCGCGGGCGAGCCGCCGTCCGCCGCTGCCGGCGCCGGCCGGTGAGTCGCTCGGTCCCGGAGTCGCGGCCTCCCCCAAAGCGCCCGCCGCCACCGGCGAGCCGGAGAGCGCCTGAGATGCTGACCATCGACGCCTTTCCCATCCTGCTTGCCATCAGCGCCGCGATGTTCACCATCGGCGCCGCCGGAGTGCTGGTGCGCCGCAATCCGCTGGTGGTCTTCATGTGCATCGAGCTGATGCTCAACGCGGTCAACCTCGCCTTGATCAGCTTCGGCCGCTTTCTCAACAGCCAGGACGGCCAGATCTTCGCGTTCATGGTGATCGTGGTCGCGGCCGCCGAGGTGGTGGTCGGGCTGGCGCTGATCACCCAGGTGTTCCGCGCCCGCCACGATCTCGACGTCGACGAGCTCAGCGAGATGAGCGAATGAGACCAACGAGCCGATGAACGGCACCCTGGCGGGTGTCCTCGGCACGCTCATCCTCGCCTTCCCCCTGGCGGGGTGTGTGCTCTGCGCCCTGCTCGGCCCGCGCTACGGCCGCCGCTTCGTCAACTGGGTGGGGCCGGGGGTGGTGGGGCTGTCATTCCTCGTCGCGCTGATCGTCCTCGCCCAGGTGGTCGGGGCTCCCGAGCACTCCAAGTCGACCACGGTGGAGATCTGGAACTGGCTCTTCCTCGGGGCCGGCAACCTCCATGTCGGCGTCGATCTGACCCTCGACCCGCTCAGCACGGTGATGATCATGGTCATCTGCGGGGTCGGCTTCCTGATCCACCTCTACAGCGTCGGCTACATGGAGCATGACCCGGGCATCGCCCGCTTCTTCAGCTACATGAACCTGTTCATCTTCAGCATGTTGCTGCTGGTGCTGGCGGCGGACCTGGTGATCCTGATCATCGGCTGGGCGCTGGTGGCCCTCTCCAGCTACCTGCTGATCGGCTACTGGTACGAGCGGCCGAGCGCAGTGCTGGCGGCGCGCAAGGCCTTCATCACGCAGGTGATCGGCGACGTCGCCATGATCATCGCCGCCGCCATGCTCTTCACCAGCCTGCACGATGCCGGCGGCCATCGCATCTTCACGCTGAGCCTGCCGACCATCTTCGCCAACGCGTCGTCGTCGTTCTCGCACGGCGGCCCATTGATCACCGGGATCTGCGCCCTCCTCGCCATCGGCGCCTTCGCCAAATCGGCCCAGTTCCCGCTGCACACCTGGCTGCCGGATGCCATGGAGGGCCCCACCCCGGTGTCGGCGCTGATCCATGCCGCCACCATGGTCACCGCCGGGGTCTATCTGATCGCCCGCTTCCACGTGCTCTACGACCTCGCTCCCGTCGCGGCCGGGATGGTCGCCTGCGTCGGCATCGGCACGGCGGTGATGGCCGGCGTCATCGCCCTCTCCCAGGTCGACATCAAGCGGGTGATCGCCTACTCGACGATGTCGCAGATCGGGCTGATGATCTTCGCGGTGGGAATCGGCGCGTACACCGCGGGGATGTACCACTTCGTCACCCATGCGCTCTTCAAGGCGCTCCTCTTCATGGCCGCGGGCAACGTCATCCACGCTCTGGCCGACGAGCAGGACATCCGGCTGATGGGCGGGCTGTCGGCGCGGATGCGACAGACCGAGGTCGCCTTCCTGGCGGGCTCGTTCGCGCTCGCCGGCATCCCGATCTTCGCGGGGTGGTTCAGCAAGGAATACCTGCTCGGCTTCGGCGCCGTCAGTGGACCGCTGTCGCCGCTGCTCTACCTCGTCGGCATCGGGGTCAACGTGCTCACCGGCCTCTATGCGTTCCGTCTGTGGGCCATCGTCTTCCGCGGGGAACCGCAGACGGCACGCGGCTACGCCGTTCACGAGGCCCCGCCGGTGATGCTCTGGCCGGTGCTTGCGCTGGCGGGTCTCAGCACCCTGACCGGGCTGATCATCCAATGGCCGATCCAGATCCTCGGCGGCGGAGCCCATCTCGTCAGCGGCTTTCTCGATCCGGTGTTCGCCGCCGGCGGACACCCTGCCGGCGAACCCGGGGCCGGGGTGGCGGCGCTGGCCCTGATCGCCGGCACCGCCGCCAGCCTGGTCGGTGTGGGCGGTGCGCTTCGCCTGTGGCTGTGGCACCAGCCCGACGCGCAGGCGGTCGCGTCGCGGGTGCCGCGGTCGCTGACCCTGCTCTCGCTTCACAAGTTCTACTTCGACGAGCTCTACGACGCCGTCCTGGTGCGACCCACCCGGGCGGCGGCGCAGACCATGCGGCGGGTTGTCGAACCCGGGGTCATGGACGGCTGGGTGCGCGGCCTCGCCGACGTCTTCGCCGGCCTCTCCCTCGACTTCCGCAGCTACCAGAGCGGACTGATCCGCGACTACGCCTCGTACATGATCGGGGCGACCGCTGTCGGAGTGGTGGTGATCGTGTTCGTCATCGCCCATTGAGGTTGCCGCCGCGGTGCACTCGATTCCCTGGCTGACGCTGGTGCTGGTGGTCCCGTTGGGGACCGCACTGCTGCTGCAGCTGCTGCCGCGCACCGCCGCGGGGGCGATCAAGGCGACCACCGTGGCCGGGACCCTGGCGGTGGCGGGCATCGTCGCCGGGCTGCTGATCGCCTTCAATCAGAGCGCGGCGAGCTCGACCCCCGGACGCGGGCTCACCCTGCAGTTCCAGGAGCGGCACAGCTGGATCCCGGGGATCGGCGCCTCGTACCACCTCGGCCTCGACGGGCTCTCCGGCTGGCTGCTGGCCCTCGATGCCGCGGTGTTCCTGATCGGCGCGGTCGTCGTCTCGCGCCGCGCCACCGAGCGTCCGAAGTTCTACTGCACCCTGCTGCTGCTCACCGAGGCGGCCACCGCGGGGGTGCTGCTCAGCGCCGACCTGCTGCTCTTCTATCTCTTCTGGGAGGCGATGCTCGTCCCTCTGTACTTCATCCTCGGCAGTTACGGCGACGCCAACCGGGGACGGGCGACCATCAAGTTCATCATCTACACCGCCGCCGGCAGCCTGCTGATGCTGGTGGCGATCATCTACATCACCTTCCAGGCGCAGCAGGCGACCGCCTCGGCCGCCAACCCGAGCGGGACGCTGAGCTTCGACCTGCAGACGCTGATCAACAGCCCTGCCGTCTCGGCGGCCCAGGACCGCGTGTCGGTGCTCGGGTTCGCCACCCTGACCCCGGCGCAGTGGGCGTTTCTCGCCTTCGCGGCGGCGTTCGCCATCAAGGTCCCGCTGGTGCCGTTCCACACCTGGCTGCCCGACTCCTATACCTCGGCCCCCCCCCAGGTACTGACATTCTTCGCCGGCATCGTGAGCAAGCTGGGCGCCTACGGGTTCATCCGCTACGGGCTCACCCTGTTCCCCGGGCCGGTGCATCACTTCCAGTGGCTTCTGATGAGCCTGGCGGTGGTCAGCATCGTCTACAGCGCCCTGCTGGCACTCAGCCAGGCCGACATCAAACGGATCGTCGCCTACGCCAGCATCAGCCATCTCGGCTTCATCGTGTTGGGGATCTTCGCGCTCAACGAGAACGGCATCAACGGCGCCATCATCCAGATGATCAACCACGGCATCATCATCGTCGCTCTCTTCCTGGTGGTCGGCTACATCGAGGAGCGCACCGGCACCCGCGACCGCCACGAGCTCTCCGGCCTGGAGGCGCGAATGCCCTGGCTCTACGCGCTGTTCCTGGTGATCACCTTGGCCGGACTGGGGATGCCGGGGATGAACAGCTTTGTCGGCGAGTTCACCATCCTGGTGGGTGCCTTCCAGGCGAATCCCGTCTTCACCGTGCTCGCCGGGCTGGGGACGGTGCTCGCCTGCTGGTACATGCTGCGGCTGCACCAGGGACTGATGCACGACCCCATCCAGGGTCGGCTGGAACGGATCGGCGACCTGCGGGTGGGGGAGGGGTTGACGCTGGCGCCGCTGGTGGCCTTGATGGTGTTGATCGGCGTCTTCCCGCGGCCGATCGGCGACGTCGCCCGGGGCAACGTGCACCAGTACGCGACCATCGCGACGTCGGAACCGGGCGCCTCGCCGGCCACCGCATCGGCGCCGGGGCCGTAGCAGGCTGAACATGCTGCTCGCGACCCAGAATCTGCAGTTCCCGCCCACGCGCGACCTGATCGGGCTGCTCCCCGAGTTGATCCTCTCGGGAGCCTTCGTCATCCTGCTGATGCTCGACCTGGTCACCCCGCCCTCGCGGCGCAGCCTCCTGGCGGCGGTCAGCCTGGTGGCTCTGGCGGCGGCGATGGGCGCGGTGGTGTGGGGCTGGTTCGACGCCGACCACGCCCGCACCATCTACGCGGGATCCTTCGCCTACGATCGCTTCGGCCGCTTCGTCGACGGCATCGTCATCGCCAGCGCGGCGCTGACGGTGGCGATCAGTCCCGACTATCTGAACCGGCGCGGCCTCCATTTCGGCGAGTACTACGCCCTGATCCTTGCCGCCACCGTGGGCATGATGCTGCTCGCCGGAGCCGCCAGCCTGATCGTGATCTTCCTCGGCATCGAGCTGCTCTCGATCTCGCTCTACATCCTCTCCGGATTCGCCCACACGGAGACGCGATCGCAGGAGGCGGCGCTGAAGTACCTGCTGCTCGGTGGATTCGCCTCGGGAATCCTCCTCTACGGGATGGCGCTCATCTACGGCGCGACCGGTCACACCCAGCTGACGCTGATCAAGCAGTCGCTCGCCGGCAGCAGCGGCACCGATCCGCTGTTCCTGGTCGGGGTGGGTCTGCTGTTCGTCGGCTTCGCCTTCAAGGTCAGCGCCGCACCTTTCCACTGGTGGACCCCGGACGTCTACCAGGGAGCGCCCACCTCGGTCACCACCTTCATGAGCGTGGCCACCAAGGTGGCGGCGTTCGCCAGCCTGATCCGGGTCTTCACCTACACCTTCGCCGACAGCACCGACAAATGGACGGGGATCGTCGCCTTCGTCGCCATCATCTCGATGGTGGTCGGCAATGTCGCCGCGCTCACCCAGACCAGCCTCAAGCGGATGCTCGCGTACTCCGGAATCGCCCAGGCTGGGTACATCCTGATCGGCGTGGCGGTGTCGCCCGACCCGCTGGGCACGGTGGGCAGCCTCTACTACCTCGCCGCCTACGCGGCCACCAACCTCGGCGCCTTCGCGGTGATCACGGTGCTGGCCGGACGGGGAGAGGACCTCGACAGCTACGACGGCATCCGCGGGCTCGCCTACCGACGGCCCTACACCGCGGCGGCGATGGCCTTCTTCCTCTTCTCCCTGGGCGGGTTTCCCCCGACCGCCGGATTCTTCGCCAAGTTCCTGGTGTTCAGCGCTGCCATCCACGCGCACGCCGTCTACCTGGCGCTGTGGGGCATCGGCACCAGTGTGATCAGCATCTTCTACTACCTGCGGGTGGGGCTGCTGATGTACACGCGACCGAAGGAGGGCGAGGAGACGTATCCCTGGGCGCGCACCTCGCTGGCGGGTGGTGGAGTGCTCGCAGCCAGCGCCGCCGGGACGCTGGTGCTGGGAATCCTGGTGTTCCTGATCTACACCGCCGCCGTGTCCGCCCAGCATGGCGTGCTTCCGGTGCCGCAGCAGCTGGCGTAGCATCGCCGCTGTGGGAAGGGAAGGGAGAAGGCCGCGCCATCTCGCGGCCACACCGGTTGTCGGCGCCCTGGCCGCGATGCTGCTGGCGGCGCCGTTCACCGCTGCCGTGCGTGCGGCCCCCGCGCCGCCACCGGCGCCCGACCGGTTGCTCTCCTTCCTGCACGCCGGACCGGCGAGCGGCCCGTCGCATCTCGCTCAGATCGTCGACGAGGGCGGCCGCGAGGTCCTGCTCAAGGGTGTCAACGTCGACGGCCTCACCGATTACTTCCGCACCGACCTGCGGACCCCCTACCCGGTTGATCCTGCGGCGTACGCGAATGGGGCCTGCCCGCGCGACGATCCCAGCGTCGAAGGCGTGGTGTTCTGCAGCCTCGACCTGCCCCAGATGCGTCCGCTCGGCTACAGCGCGGTCCGCCTCGACCTCTCCTGGAGCCTGCTCGAGCCCCGGGCGGGAGCGATCGATGCCGGGTACCTCGACCGCGTCGCCCAGGCGGTCGGCTGGCTGAAGCAGCAGGGGATCTACAGCATTCTCGACATGCACCAGGACGCGTGGAGCAAGTACGTGTTCACCAGCGGCGGTACCTCCTGTCCACCGCCGCTGTCGTCGATCCGCGGCTTCGACGGCGCCCCGCAGTGGGCCAGCACCCACGCGTTGCCGGCCTGCGCCCTCTTCGGGGTGCGTGAGTTCGACGCCGCCGTCCAGGAGGACTTCCAGCGGCTGTGGAGTGACGCTCCCGCGCCTGACGGTGTCGGACTGCAGGAGCACTTCGCCTCCGCGGTGACCGCGCTGGCACGGCGGTTCCACAACGAGCCGGCGGTAGCCGGCTACGAGATCATCAACGAGCCGTCGCCGGGATATCTCCCGGTCACCGCGATGGATCCCGCCGAGCTGTTCCCCTTCTACGGCAAGGTGGTGAACACCGTCACCGCGGCGGTCCCGCGGTTCCGGCAGCTGTTCTTCGTCGAGCCGGACGCGGCTCGCAACCTCACCGACGCCCGCACCGAGTTCACCCCCTGGTCGGTGTACAGCTCGTACCCCAACGTTGTCTACGCACCCCACATCTACACCGGGGTGTTCACCATCGACGCCGAGCTGGCGGGGGCGGCCCACACCCCGACCTTCTTCCCTCCCGAGAACGGGTACCGAAGTGCTGTCGGCGATGCTCAGGCGCTCGGCCTGCCGCTGTGGGTCGGCGAGTACGGCAACCCGCCGAGCCAGGACGACACCGTGCTGCGCGCCCACTACCAGCTGCAGGACCAGCACCAGGTCGGCGGCACGCTGTGGCTGTGGAAGGAGAACGCCAACGACGTCAACGCGGCGCAGGCGTGGGGTGTCTACCAACCGCCCTTCGGCGCGGGCACGCCGGTCCCGACCCGCATCAAGTACACGGGACGGGCGTTCCCGTTGTTCACCGCCGGCCACCTGACCGGCTTCGCCTATCAACCCGACAGCGGCGCCTTCGACCTGCGGGCGACCTCGGCACGGGTGGCGCCCGGTGACCAGGCCCACGCGACGCTGCTCGTCATTCCTCCGCCCTCGGTGGGAGAGATGAAGGCCGAGGGTGCCGAGGTGGAGGTCTTCGACCGGGGCGGCGGCGCCCGCGAGGCGTACGTGTATCCCGAGGGCGGCGACTACCACGTCCATCTCGGGGTGATGGCCGCGACCGGTGGTGCGGCGGCGACGGTGCCGGTGTCGCTGCCCAGCACCGCCGCCTCCGCAACCGCCGGGTCCGGGGCGGTGGCGGTGCTGGCAGCCGGCTGGTGTGGCGCTGCCCTGGGTCGCCGCCGGCGGCGCGGCTGAGCTAGCCGCCCTCGAGCAGCAGTTCGCGCACCACCGACAGCGGTGGAAAGCCGGTGCGCAGGCAGACGTCGTGGAACTCGCGCAGGTCGAAGCCCGGCCGCTGCGAGAGCAGCTCGCGCCAATGCAGGATCTCGAGCCTGCCGTAGGTGTAGAGCAGATACATCGGGTCGTGGGTGCCTCGCAAGGCCTCGCGCTCGGCGGGAAGCCGGCCCAGGTGCGCCCATTTCATGAACAGGCGGGTGCCCTCCTCGACGGTCCATCCCTCGGTGTGCAGACCGAGGCTGGTCCGGAAGCGGCAGGCTCGCACCAGCGCGTCCTGGAGCTGGGCGAGGTGCAGCGCGGGCCGGCCCTCGGCAAGCCCCTGCTCGACCGCAAGCTGCTCGGTGTAGTGGGCCCAGCCTTCACCGAAGCCCATCCCCCAGAAGACACGTCGCACCAGCGAGGGCTGGCGGTTGGCAGCCAGGTCGTGGACGAAGTGCCCGGGGAAGGCCTCGTGCACCGAAACATTCTCGAGCGATGGATGGTTGAGGTGGCGGAGCCACTCCTCCGCCTGTTCCTGCGTCCAGTCGCGCTGCACGGTGGTGACGAAGTAGAAGTGGGGGAGGTCGCGAGAGTCGAGCGGGCCGGGCGGCTCGTACGAGGCACTCGACCAGCGCCGGTACACCGGCGTCGGCCGGACGGCGCACTGCGCCTCCTCGGGAAAGCTGACAACACCACGCTCGAGCCAGAAACGGCGCAGCCGGTCGAGGGTCTCCTCGGCGGCGGCCAGCAGTCCGCCGGCGGCGGGATGGTCGCTCTCCATGGCCGCGATCGCGGCCGTCATGTCGCCGCGGGGAGCCAGCGCGCCGGCGACCTCGAGCATCGCCGCCTCGAGCCGTGCCAGCTCCGCGTCGGCGCGAGACCGCAGCGACGCCGCCGTCTCGGTGATGCCTTCCTGGGCAGCCAGCATCGCGACCAGCCGGTGCTCGCCGAGGGCGCTGTTCCCGCATGCGGCGAGCGACTCGATCCGCTGTGCGTAGCGCTCGCAGGCGGCTGCGGCGGCCTCCAGGTTCCGGTCGAGGCGTGCGCTCAGGCCGTCGCCGAGCGGCCCCAACTCCTGGCGGACGTTCTCGCGATAGAAGGCGGCGTAGCCGCGGGCAGAGTCGGTCGCGATCTCCCGAGGACCGGCAGCGACCTCCTCGTCGAGCAGTCCGGCCCCGGTGTCGAGCCAGTCGGGGAGCTGAGCCAGGTGCCGGCACAGTAGGTCGGCCCGGTCGGTGACGGGTGCGTACCGGCGCGACACGTAGCTCGACACGTCGGCGCCGGCATCCAGACACCAGCGAGGGTCGCGTTGCGGGTCGCGCAGCGCCACCAGGCCGAAGCGCTCACTCGCCACGGCCATAGCGGCGGTGCTGAGATCGGCGCGCTCCGCTGGGCTCGCGGTCGGGCGCTGGCCCGCTGCGATCTCGGCGGCGAGGGCATCGAGCTCGGCGATGCGGCGCTGCACCACCTCGGCGCCGATGTCGCCGATGACACCGTCATAGGCATGATCGCCGGCGGCGCGAGCCAGTGCCGGGCGTGCCGCGAAGGCGCTGCGCACGGTTTGCTCGGCGAGCTCGGTGCTCCGCTCCTCGTGCCTCATTCGGACGGGGAAGTCTAGCGGCTAGACTCGCGCGCCATGGACGCGGCGACCCGCGCTCGGCTGATCGAACTGCTGGGGGCCCAGGCCGTTGATGAGGCCCGGGGCGCCACGATCCCCATGTCCGCCGACATGGTGGCGACGATCTGCCGCCACTGCGCCGAGTCGCGCACCCGGCTGGCGGTGACCAGCTCGCCCGGCGGGCGGGCTCCGGAGGGAGCACTGCTGCTGTCGCTGGAGCGGCTCACCGCCATCCGCATGGATGTCGGCGCCGCGGTGGTGCGCGCCGAGGCGGGCGCGAATGTCAGCGAGCTGGTCACGGTGGCCAGCGCCTCCGGCATGCGTCCGGTCGGGGTGGGATGGTCGCGTCCGGTGGCAACCCACGTGGGCAGCCTGGTGGCTCGGGCGGGTGTGTCGCGCCGAGCGCTGAGCGGCATCGAAGGCGTGCTTCCCACCGGCGAGACAGTGCGCGCCGGCGGCGGCGTGCTCAAGGACGTCACCGGGTACGACCTCGCCGGCCTCCTGCTGGGCAGCCAGGGCCGGCTTGCGGTGATCACCGCGGTGCACCTGCGGCTGATCCCGACCGCCGAGCCGGCCGAGCCCGAGCCGGCCACGACCGCGCCGGCGGACGGGAGTGTTCTCGCCGAGCTGGTGCGCGGCGCGTTCGACCCGGCGTCGCTGCTCACCTCGTAGAGGGTGTTGCCAACCCATCTGCGTTCCTTCTGGCGCGAGTACACGCGCATGCGCACCGCCATCATGTTCCTCGTCGGGGTGGTGCTCATCGTCCTGATCGGCTCGTTCGTGCCCCAGCGCAACACCTCGGCCCAGACCAAGGTCGACGAGTTCCTGGTCACCCACCAGAACCTCAACGGCCTCGCCAGTCATGTCGGCCTGCCGCTGACCGAGGTGTTCGTCTCGCCACTCTTCTACGTCCTGCTTGGCAGCCTGTATCTCGCTCTCGGCGCCTGCGTGCTCCGCCGTGGTCGCAGCCTGGTGGTCCGCACGATGCGACGCAGTCCCCGCACGCCGCAGTACTGGGGCGAATGGGGATCGTGGCTCTTCCACACCTCGTTCTTCCTGCTGCTGGTGGCGGTGGTGTGGGGCAAGGCGACCGGCTTCGACGGGATCATCACCGTCACCGAGGGACAGCGCGTCACCGAGGCACGGGCCAACTTCGACACCCTGCAGGAGGGCCTGCTCTTCGACGGGAACCACAGCGGCTACCAGGTGCAACTGAACAGCTTTCGCGCGGACTATGCGGCCAATGGCGAGGCCAAGGACTACGTGAGCAACGTCTCGGTTTTGGATCACGGTCGGCTGGTGGAACGCCGCGACGTGAGGGTCAATGACTTTCTCGGCTACCGCAACGTTGACTTCTACCAGCAGGACTACGGCTGGGCACCACGGCTGGTGGTCCGCAACCCCTCCGGCCAGTCGGTCTTCGACGGTCCGGTGCAGTTCTTCGGGGCGGACAAGAGCGTGGAGACGGGGGTGCTCAAGGTTCCCGACTTCGGGTACACGGTTCCCGGGGCAAAGCGGTCGCTGCAGATCGGCGCGCGGATGGCGATCTTCCCGGACGCCCGCACCATCGCCGCGGTCAACCCCGACGGCAGCATCGACCCGTCGCGCACCGAATACGGACCCGGGGGCAATCAGGCACGCAACCCCGCTCTCCAGGTGCAGCTGTTCGTCGGCGATCTCGGTCTCGACCGCGGACGGGCGCAGAACGTCAACGAGCTCGACACCGCGGCGATGCAGCCATACTTCAGCAACGCTCAGCCGGTGCCGCTGTTGATGGGGCAGACCCTGCGACTGCCGCTGCCGGCGGGCAACGGGCAATCGGCGGACTTCACCGTCTCCTTCCCCGAGCTCAAGCAGTACTCGCTCTTCCACGTGAAGAAGGACAACGGCGTCCCGCTCGTCTACCTCACCTTTGCGCTGATCATGGCCGGGCTGATGACCAAGCTCTACCTGCGGCCCTGGTTGCAGCGGCGGCGGAAGAGCCGGACACGGACACTGCCCGCCTTCGACTGGGCGGGCGAGGAGGCGAGTCCGGCGCCGGACCACGTCGGTGCCGCCGCCGGGATGGAGTAGGGGCGGCTAGGCTCCTGTCGTCTACGCGTGGCCGGCATCGACGGCGCGAGCGGTCGACGCGGGTGCCGCGAGCTCCTCGGGCGCGCGATAGGTCTTGCTCATGAGCGTCTCGTTCTCGTAGTCGAGCTCGAGCATTCCGCCCTTGGCGCACTGCAGGCGGTGGAGCGACCAGTTCGGTCGCCCGTCGCTCTCCACCCAGAACGCCTGGATCGGGTCGCCGTGGCTGACACAGACACCGCCGCGACCGGGATGGTCATGCAGCAGCCGCATCAGCGGTGCCCGCACCCGGGCCGCCATCTCCGGCACCGACTCGTCGTCCTGCAGCAGCCCGGGACGCGCCATGTGCACCAGCCATCGCGGGCGCCGCCACGGCACCTGGGTCGCCTGCACTCCCTGGAGATAGCGGCCGAAACGGGCTTCGATCAGCTCCTCGGTACTGACGACGGGAACGCCGTCGAGGTGGGAGGCGAGGATCTCCGCCGTCTCCCTGGCCCGCTGCAGCGGGCTGGTGTAGATCTGCGCGATCGGCGGCGGCTGCTGCGCCAGGTGGCGGCCCAGGGCGTGCGCCTGGGTCACGCCCTTCTCGCTGAGGCCGAAGCCGGGGAGAAAGCCGTAGAGGACGCGCCCCGGGTTGTGGACGTCGCAATGGCGGACGAGATAGAGGCGGGTGCGGACGCCAGGCACCGACCGATGCTACGGGATCGGAGCGCCCTTCCCGCCCGTGATCAACCCCCGGGGCCCGGTGGCGGCGGAGGGTTGTAGGGCGGAGGAGGTGGGCTGCCGGGAGGCCCCGACGAGCTGGGTGGGGCCGGTGGCGGAGGCGGCGCCGCGGGCGGCGGGGGCGCGCCATAAGGGGCGGAGGGAGGCGACGTCTGCCATGTCGATGATCCTCCACCGCTGGCGGCGGCGGGCTCGGTGCGCTTGAGGTAGCCGCCGGCACCGGTGGCAACGACGCCAATGAGAGCGATGATCCAGCCGAACCGGATGCCATAAGAAACGCCGGAGAACGACACACCCTTACCGTGGTAGTCCACCCAGAAGAGAAGGACACCGAGAAGCTCCACCCCAGCGAGGCCCAGATAGGCGACCCCATCCTCCACTGGTAGCTCGGGGAGCTTGACCGCCTCAGCCGCGAAGTTGCGCACCACGTAGAGGGCGATGACGGCGAGCAGGGCGATGAGGGTGAGGATTCCCCAGCTGTGGAAGCCGTCGGCGCTGTCGCTGGCGCTGAAGCCGCCGACGTTGACGTCATAGCCGAACCACGGCAGGAAAAGGCCGACGAGGACGACCAAGGACCCGACAGCGATCAGCTGGTCGCTCCGGGGCATGCGATTCCATTGATCCACGGCGATGCCCTCCTGCCCTGCCCCTCGCTCTGCATCGCGTCTGTGGGGGTGAAGGCGGCTGCATCGTAGGCGACCGCCGCTGAGGCGTCAATCAATTGTGGTGATGGTCAGCGCGCCCCGCCCAGGTATTGGAGCGGATCGACCACCTGTCCATCGCGCCGCACCTCGAGGTGCAGGTGCGGACCGGTCGACCAACCCGTCGAACCCTCCTGTCCGATCGGTTGCCCCGCCACCACCTGCTGGCCGGGCGCCACCAGGATGCGGTCGAGATGGCCGTAGAGGGTGACCAGTCCGCCGGGGTGCTGGAGGACGACGTAATTGCCGTATCCGACCAGATGACCGGCCCCGTCGACGCTCGAGCCGGCCAGGATCACCACTCCGCCGGCCGCGGCCGCCACCGGGGTGTCCAGCGGGGCGGCGATGTCGAGGCCGGTGTGGAAGTGGGGATAGAAGCGGCCGAGATAGCTCATCGGCGCCTCCATCGCGAGCGAGGTCGGACCGAAGACCTGGGTGATCGAGCCCGCCATGGGAAGCGCCAGCGGCGTCGCCTGGACCGAGCCGATCGCCGCGAGCTGGCCGGCGCTGATCGCTGACGACGCCTGGGTGAGCGTGGCGTCGCGGATCGCGGCCTCCTGGGCCAGCTGGGTGTCGATCAGCCGGAGGTCGTAGGCGACCGCGTCCGAGGCCCCGGGCGCCGACGCCTGCTGCGCGGCGGCGAGCAGCCGGTCGCGTTGCGCCGGGTTGGTCGCGGCGCTGCGGTAGAAGGTGTACTCGGCCTGAAGGGAGTTCTGGTAGGCCGCTTCCGCGGCATCGTGGGCGGCGACCGCCTGGTGGAGTCGGGTCGCGAAGGCCTCGGTCAGCGCCGGGCCGAGCGGGGTGCTCCGGGCGATGCCGCCGCCGACCGACTTGGCCAGCCCGTTGATGGTCGACTCCAGGACGACGACCCGGTCGTGCTGCGCGGACAGCCGCTGCTCGATGGCGACCAGGCCGCTCCACGAGTCGGCGCTCGACCCTCGCGCCACCGGCGCCGGCGCCGAGCGGGTGCCGGGGGCTCCCGAGCGCACCGTGACCCAGTCGGCCAGCCGCGCTCCGCCCGTCGCCGGTGAGGTTGTGACCGCGGCGGTACGGGCCCCGGCGGCGGCGAGCGGCAGCCAGAGGACCGCGCCGCCGAGGGGAATGAGCAGAAGCAGGGCGAGGGGGAGGGACGCCGAGCCGAGGGGGATCCGGCGCCAGATCGCGCCGCTGCGATGGGACGCGGAGCGGCGGCGCCCCAGAAGGGGCCCGACGCTGCGGCGGACGGCGACGAAGGTGGCGAAGGCGGCGAGGGCGGCGGCGAGGATCGGCACCGGCAGCCCGGGTCCGCCGCCGCCACGGCCGGCTCCCGCGGCCCGCCCTGCCGTCCCGCCGGGGAGGTGGCGCAGGTCGGGCGGCTGGCCGGTCAGCGGGTGACCGGCGATGTCGGCGATGCGGCTGGCCAGGGCGGGGTTGAGGTCGGCCAGCGCCGCCAGATCGCGTTGGGGAATCGCCGCCGTTGCCGGCGGGCCGGCGCTGGTCGCCGCCGTCGGTGGGGGGCCGGTGCTGTCCGCCGGCGCCGAGCCTGGGCCGGCGGTTCCGTCTGGTGCCGCCGGCGCCGTCCCGGGCCCTCCGGGGACGAGGCCGGGAAGCCCGCCCGCGGTCGGACCCTGGCCGGGACCGAGGGGCGAGCCGTTGCCGGGCCCCGCCGGCGGCGGCTGGCCCTGCCCGCTGGGCGGGCCGGGCGGCGGCGCGGGCAGGAGGCCGGCGGGAAGGGGAAGTGAGGAGGGGGTGGGGGGCAGCGACGGCGGGGCCGGCGGGGTCACCGTGGGCGACGGGCTCGGCACCGGTTGAGGCGTCGGGAGAAGGGTGGGGACCGGCAGCGGCGCCGGCGGCAGGGTTGGCTGCGGTGCGGGCGGGAGCGTCGGGCCGGGTGGGGCGGAGGGTGTGGGCAGCGGCGGCAGCGAGGGAGCCGGCAGACTGGCGGCGGTGGCGGTCCTCGGCGAGGCGGTGACGGTGGCGGCGACGACGCCGAGGGTGGCGACGCACGCCCCGGCTGCGATCGCCGGGCGCAGGCGCAGACGACGCACACGCATGGTCCACTCCGGGATGACGCGGGCTGCTGGCGCGGGGGTCCCGTTGCTTCCTGTAACGGCGCCGCGAGCTCGATCCTTGCGCCGCTACCCTTGAGCCTGCCGAGGGGGTGACTCGAGACCGGAACGACCGGACTGCGGTTCTGCTCGGTAGCGGGAGGTCGGCCAATGGCAATCGGAGAGGAGACCCAGCCCTCCGAGGCACAGATCGCTGTGCACTGGCGCGAGGAGGAGTACTACTTCCCGCCCGCGAAGTTCATCGGCCAGGCGAACGCGAGTGATGCGAGCATCTTCGAGCGATTCCGCGAGGAGCGCTTCCCGGAGTGCTTCAAGGAGTATGCGGACCTGCTCAGCTGGGACAGCTATTGGCATACCACCCTTGACACCAGCAATCCACCCTTCTGGAAGTGGTTCGCCGGCGGCCGGCTGAACGCGTCGTACAACTGCATCGACCGGCACCTGGCGTCGAGTCGCAACAAGGCTGCCTTGATCTGGGTACCCGAGCCGGAAGTCGAGGCGACCCAGGCGATCACCTACCAGGAGCTGTACAAGCGGGTCAACGAGTTCGCCGTCCTCCTCCAGCTCTTCGGCGGGGTGCGACAGGGCGACCGGGTGACCTTCCATCTGCCGATGGTCCCGGAGCTGCCGGTCTCGATGCTGGCCTGCGCCCGGCTCGGCGTGATCCACAGCGAGGTGTTCGGCGGATTCAGTGGCACCGCCTGCGGCGGCCGGATCGCCGATTCGCAGAGCCGCATCCTGGTCACCATCGACGGGTACTACCGAAACGGCGAGCTCATCGACCACAAGGCCAAGGCCGACGAGGCGGTGGCGGTCGCCCGCGAGCAGGGCGTCGAAGTCGAGAAGGTGCTGGTCTGGCGACGTCATCCCGGCCAGTACGCATCCAAGAGCCCCATGCTCGAAGGCCGCGACTTCTTCGTCGACGAGCTTCTGCCGGACCATGCCGGTCGGCTGGTGGATCCCCTGCCCATGCCGGCTGAGGCTCCGCTCTTCCTCATGTACACCAGTGGCACCACCGGACGCCCCAAGGGCTGCCAGCACAGCACCGGCGGCTACCTGGCCTACGTCACCGGTACCTCCAGGTACTACCAGGACATCCGTCCCGAGGACACCTACTGGTGCTTTGCCGACATCGGTTGGATCACCGGCCATTCGTACATCGTGTACGGCCCGCTGTCGCTGGGGACGACCAGCGTGATGTACGAAGGGGTGCCCCTGTACCCGGATGCCGGACGCCCGTGGAGGATCGCGGAGCGGCTCGGGGTGAACATCTTTCACACCGCACCCACCACCATCCGCATGCTGCGAAAGTTCGGTCCCGACGAGCCCAAGAAGTACGACTACCACTTCAAGCACATGACCACGGTCGGTGAGCCCATCGAACCCGAGGTCTGGCGCTGGTATCACCAAGTGGTGGGCAAGGGCGAGGCGGTCATCGTCGACACCTGGTGGCAGACCGAGAACGGCGGCTTCCTCGGCAGCACCCTGCCTGCGCTCCAGCCGATGAAGCCCGGCAGTTGTGGCCCGGGTGTCCTCGGGATCTATCCCGTGATCTACGACGAAGAACGCAATGTCGTGGAGGCGGGCAGCGGCCGTGCCGGCAACATCTGCATCCGCAACCCCTGGCCTGGCATCTTCCAGACGATCTGGGGTCAACCCGAGCGGTTCGTGGACACCTACTACGCGAAGTACTGTCGCGATCCGCAGAGCAAGGACTGGCGGGACTGGCCCTATCTCGCCGGCGACGGCGCGGTCCAGGCGGCCGACGGCTACTTCCGGATCCTCGGCCGGGTCGACGATGTGATCAACGTCGCCGGCCACCGACTGGGGACCAAGGAGCTCGAGTCCGCGTGCCTCACCGTCGATGAGATCGCCGAGGCCGCTGCGGTCCCGGTGATCGATGAGCTGCGTGGTCGCGTCGTGGAGATGTACGTCGCGCTCAAGCCCGGCCTCAAGCAGAGCACGGACATCGAGGAGAAGGTGATCAACGCGATCGAGAAGGAGATCGGCAAGATCGCGAGACCGAAGAACGTGTGGATCGTCCCCGACATGCCCAAGACCCGCTCGGGGAAGATCATGCGACGGGTGATCGCATCGATCTCCAACTTCGCCGACGTCGGCGACGTGACCACTCTCGCCAACCCTGAGATCGTCGACAGCATCCGCCACCAGGTCCAGAGCGAGAAGGCGGCCCGCGGTGATGTGCCGCGCGAGCTGTCGCCGCAGGAGCTGGAGGAGATCAAGGCCTTCGGTCAGGTCGAGTAACCGTTCGGCGCTCCGTCGCCGGCTCAGAGCTCGTCGGCCTCGATGCCACGGCGCAGCCGCATCAGACGGCGGGTCCGGCGCAGGTGGTAGGGGACGTTGACCACCACGGTGCCAGGACGGAAGAGCAAGGCCGCCTTCAGCCGCAGCGCGGTCTGGTTGTGCAACAGCTGGTGCCACCACCGGGTGGCCACCATCTCGGGAAGGACCACCACCAGGGTCGCGTCATCGGTCTGCCGGTCGACGACGTTGATGAATCGCAGCAGCGGCTGCACCAGTGAGCGGTAGGGTGATTCGATGATCTCCAGGGGAACGTGGTTGCCCCATGCCTCCCACTTCGCCCTCAGGCGGGCGATCCTCTCCTCGTTGTCCTCGCCCTCGTAGACCACGTGCACGGCGACGACGTTCTCACTCATGGTGCGGGCGAAGGCGAGGCTCTGCAGGGCGACGGCGTTGAGGTCGGCGATGGGGACGATGCAGACCGCGTTGATGCCGGCCGGAGAGGTCGGCGTCTCGGTCGCCGTCAGGCCGTCGAGTTCGCCATAGTGCTCGTGGATGGCACGGAAGACGAGCACCAGGATGGGGATGACGACCAGGACGATCCAGGCTCCGGCCGTGAACTTCTCCTCGGCGGTGATGACGAAGACGACTCCCGTCATCACCATGCCCACGGCGTTGATGACCAGCCCATGGCGCCAGCCGGGCCCGCGCAGGCGGCGCCATCGGACCACCATTCCGGCCTGCGCCATGGTGAAGGCGACGAAGACGCCGATGGTGTAGAGAGGGAGCAGGGAGTTGGTCTCGCCGTGGAAGACCGCGACCAGCACCGAGGCGAGGACGCCGAGGATGATGATCCCGTTGCTGTAGGCGAGCCGGTCGCCGAGGCGGGTGAACAGGCGCGGGGCGTATCCATCGCGCGCCATGAAGTAGAAGAGACGGGGGAAACCGGTGAACGAGGTGTTCGCCGCCAGCACCAGGATGAGGAAGGTCGAGTACTGCACAACCTGATAGGCGCCACCGCGGCCGAAGGCATACGTGGCCAGCTGCGAAAGCAGCGTCTCGTTGTCCTTGATGCCCAGGTTGAGCAGGTGCGCGGTGATGGAGACACCCAGCAACATCCCCCCGTCCAGGAAGGCCATGGTGGTCAACGTGGTGCGCGCGTTGCGCCACTCCACCGGCTTGAAGGCGCTCACGCTGTTGCTCATCGCCTCGACGCCGGTGAGCGAGGCACAGCCGGATGAGAACGCCTTGAGCACGAGCAGGACGCCCAGGCTCTCGGTCACGTGGACCGGCGGTGGCGAGGCGGCGTGCGGGGAGCCGCTGGCGAGCTTGACGAAGATGGTGACGATCATCACGAACATGCTGCCGACGAAGACGTATGTCGGCAGCGCAAACAGGCTCGCCGACTCGCGGATGCCGCGCAGGTTGGCGACGGTGATGATGACGATGATGGCGACGCACGCCTGAACCGTGTAGCCTGCCATCTGGGGATAGGCGCTGACGATGGCCGCCACGCCGCTCGCCACCGAGACCGAGACGGTGAGGATGTAGTCGGTCACCAGCGATGCTCCAGCGATCAGGCCATAGGCGGGGCCGAGGTTCTCCTTGGCGACGATGTAGGAGCCGCCGGCGTTGGGATAGGCCTTGATCAGCTGCCGGTAGCTGAGCACGAGCGCCGCCAGGAGGCTGACGATGACCAGGGTGATGGGGATCAGCGCGCTGTAGGCGACGCTGCCGGCGCCGACCAGGACGATCAGGATCGCCTCCGGTCCGTACGCCACCGACGAGAGCGGGTCGGAGGAGAGGATGGCCAGCGCCTTGGGCTTGGACAGCCGCTCGTGAGCCAGCTGGGTGGAAGCCAGCGGCCTGCCCAGCACCACGCGGCGCAACAGCGTGGCGGCGCGACCCAACCCGGTGCTCGGTTCGCTGGCGCGCTTGGTCGCCTGCAACACGCCCGGCGACACCTTCTCCAGGCCTTCTCGGCGAAGGCGTCCCACCCTGACGTACTTGTCGCCGGGCAGCGCCCCGCGCCGCTCCTGGAGGTCGAGATCCTCGTCGACACGCCACGGCGTGTGAGCTGCGCTCCGCGAGGGGGCTGCCCACGCACGTCCCGCCTGCAGCAGCGCCCGCCGCTCCTCCTCGCTCAGGCTCACGGTGGCCTGGCCGTGGTCGGCTGCCTCCTCAGCCACCCTGCTGCGCCCTCCGGGCGGCGGTTGACTCGCGGAGGCTGCCCGCATCCCCGCCGCCAGCGATCGGGGCGGCGTGGCACACCAAGGTGTGCTCGGGGCCGCGGCTCAGCTGATCGCCAGAGATGCGAAGCGACCGGTGTCGGAGCCAGCGCCTGTCTTCGACGAGAACGTCGGCCCCCGCTCCGTGGTGGATGATCGCGATCACCCGACCGAGGCGGCGGCCATCAGGGGTGGTGACCACCTGTCCGATCGGCGCGTGCACTCTCGGTCGGCTTGCCATCGCTACCAGCGTGCTTCGCCAACCGTCAACGATCGATCAACGACGCCTCAGCGGTGCTGCGGATGGTGGGGCATGGGACCGAAGCGGTAGCCCTGACGTCCCACCGTGACGATCACCTCAGGGTTTGCGGGGTCGGCTTCCAGGGCGCGCCGGAGTCGTTGGACGAAGGTGCGCAGGTAGTTCCGATCACCGACGTACTCCGGCCCCCACACTCGAGCCAGCAGGGTGCGATGGTCGAGCACGGTCCCGGCGTGCTCCGCTAGGACCGCCAGCAGCGCCCATTCGGTGGGGCTCAACCGAACCTCGCGTCCCTGGCGGGAGACAGCGCGCGAACCCAGATCAACAACGACGTCGCCGCACTGCACCACGTGGTCCGCACTGGTTGGGGGATGCGCCCGGCGCAGCACGGCGCGGACGCGCGCCAGCAGCTCGTCAGCGCCGAAGGGTTTGGTGAGGTAATCGTCGGCGCCCATGTCGAGGGCGCGCACCTTGTCGCCCTCCTCGCCGCGGGCGGAGATGACGATCACCGAGGGCAGCCGGCGTCCCTCGAGGGTGTGCAGGATCTGCCATCCGTTGACGAATGGAAGACCCAGATCGAGAAGAACCAGGCCGAACTCCTCGGCGCGGAGGCGCTGGGCAGCCTGGATGCCGTCGGGCACGGCATCGGCCTGGAATCCGCTCTGGTGCAGCGCCCCCAGGATGACTTCGCGCAGGCTCCGGTCGTCCTCCACCAGCAGGATGCGGTCGCCCTCGCTCACCCGCTTGCCTCGCCGCCGGCAGCCGCAGTGGGCAGGCTGAACACGAAGCGGGCGCCGGCTCCGTCGGCGGGATCCTCGAGCCAGACCCGGCCTCCCTGGGCGGCAACCAGACCGCGGACGATGGGCAGTCCCAGGCCGATGCCGCGTGCCGGCTCGTCGCGTCCCGCACCGCCGGTAACGAAGCGATCGAAGACGCGGTCGCGGATCTCCGCGGGCACCCCAGGCCCGTGGTCGCTGACCGCAACCACAACGTCGCCCCCGTCGGTGCGACGAGCCTCGACCAGGACGGGGCTCTCTGGTGGCGCCACCCGATCGGCGTTGTCGAGCAGGTTGTCGAGCACCTGTCCCAGGCGATCCCAGTCAGCCAGCACCTCCGGAGTCTGGGCCGGCACGCTCACGATCACCTCGCGCTCGGGACTCTTGCGGCGCAACCGAAGCACGGCGGCATCGATCGCGTCGCGGAGGTCCACGTCGACGGGACGCAGCTCCAGCACGCCGCCCTCGATCCGGGTGATGTCGAGGATGTCCGACACCAGACGGTTGAGGCGCCGCGCCGCGGTGGCGAGGGAGTCGACGTCGCCGCGGAGGTCGTCAGGGAGAGAGGTCCGGCGAAGGATGCTCGTGCTTCCGGTGAGGATGCTGGCGAGGGGGGTGCGAAGCTCATGTGAGACCTCCGCGAGCACCTCGCGCCGCAGCCGGTCGCTCTGCTCGAGGACGCGAACCTGGCGCTCCGTCTCCGCGAGCCGCGCCAATTCGATGTTCGCGGCCTGCAGCTCCTGGGCCAGCGCCTCGGCGCGCCGCTGCGCCGCCAGTCGCCGCGACCCGACGGTTCCCACCAGGCCCGCGGCTCCGAAGAAGACGCACAGGTTGACCAGGTCGGTGGAGTCGGCGATCCGGAACGTGTGCACCGGGGCGACGAAGAGGTAGTCGACGAGCAGAAAGCTGAGCCCGGCCGCCACCAGCGCGGCGCCCAGGCCACTGCCGAGACCAAGGACGGCGACGACCCCGAGGTACAGGTACACGTAGTTCTGCGGGTTGCCAGGATTGGCGGCGAGAAGCACCCCGGTGAGAGCGACCGGGCCGGCGACGACAGCCGCCAGGGGGGCGAGCCTGCCGAGCCGCCGAAGTCGACCGTTCACCCCTCGGTTGTACCAGCGGCGGTCACAGCGTGGCGGTGACGTGTGCCTGCTGGTGCGCCCCTGAGAGAGTAGACAAGCGTGGGCAACGCCCGCGAGCGCACCAAGAGCGCCGTCTCCGGGTGACCGGCAGCGTGCCCTCCTCCCCCGGCGATCTCACGGAAGCGACGCCCCGCTCAGTGAAGGGGGGTCGGAGGAATTGGGTAGAGGGTGTTGCTTCCGGGGCGTGGTGGCGTTCCGCAGCCTCGTCGTGTAGCCTGGCTCAGCCCTCACAGAGGCGTAGGGAGACGAGATGACTGAGCGGTGTGTGTGGCGTCTCGGCTCTTTCCTGGTGGTGATCGGCGTCCTGCTCGCCGCCTGCGGATCGTCGTCCTCGTCGAGCAGCGGCGGGGGCTCGTCCGCGTCGTCGTCGTTGTCCTCTTCGAGCGTCGGTCCCGGATCTGCCTTCTGCAGCGACGCGAAGAGCTCCTCTGACGCAACCGCGAGGCTCAATGGGCTTGGCTCCACCGCCACCCTCGACCAGGTCAAGAGTGGCGTGGGTGCGGGAACGGCAGCCCTCGACACGCTCGACGGAGAGGCACCCGCTGACATCGCCGCCGACCTCCACAAGTTCCGGACAGTCTTTGACAGCGTGAATTCCCAGATCCAGGCAGCGACGTCTCTGAGTCAGTTGCAGAAGATCCTCGCACAGGCACCCAGTGTCAGCACCGAGCGTCAACACATAGACAGCTACGTCCAGTCTCACTGCGGCTTCACCCCCTCCGGAGGTGGCGGTGCAGCAGCGTCGGCCCCGGCCGCGCAGGCATCGGCGGCGCCAACCCCTTGATTATCGCGGCAGTCTCCGGATGCCGGTAAGTTGCCCGTGCTCGGTGCGCCCCCTGCAGGACTCGAACCTGCGACCGGCCGCTTAGAAGGCGGCTGCTCTATCCCGCTGAGCTAAGGGGGCTCGGGCCGCAGTGTACGGCCGGCACAGCCTCAGGACCCCTCCACCAGCCGGGCCGTTCGGGGGCGCACCCATATAATCGGCGCCCTCGGGGTGGCCATAGCTCAGCTGGTTAGAGTGCCAGGTTGTGGCCCTGGAGGTCGAGGGTTCAAATCCCTCTGGCCACCCCACCCTCGACGGCACAACCTCACGCCGGCACGCTGAGCTCGTGCGCCCGCGCCACCTCGGCGGCGGCGCGCTCCCCCAGCTGCAGTGGCACGGGCCCACCGCGGAATATCGCATCGGCGTGTTCCAGCCACGCAACATCGTCGGCGACGGCGGCGACCGCGTCCTCGCCTCCGAGGCGCGCGAGATACCGCGCCGCAAGCCAGCTGAGACGTCCGCTGCCCGTCTCGGCGGCGTGCTCGCGCGCCTGCTCGGATAGGCGGGCCCCGGTGGCGAGGATGGCCATGCGGCGGGCGAGCCGGCGCACCGGCAGCTGCTGCGCGTCGCCGTCCGCGGATGCCAGTGCGGCGATGCCCCCCTCGACCCGCCGAAGCTCGGCGAGGACGACGGCGCCCAGTGGCCGCGCCGGCCCGTCCGCCATCACCACCTCCGCCCGCCGCTCGATATCGGCGAGCCAGTCCGGGGCGGCTCCGCGACTGATGGCCCGCAGCACATCCAGCGCCATGATGTTGCCCGGCCCTTCCCAGATGGAGTGGATGTAGACGTCGCGCAGGATGCGGGCGTTGGGCCAGTCCTCGATCGCGCCATTGCCGCCGCGCACCTCCATGGCCTCGCTGGCGCTGATGCGGGCGCGCTCGCAGCCGTACATCTTGAACAGCGGGGTGAGCAGCCGCAGCACTCCCTCCGCCCCCGGCTCACCGGCGTCGGCGCGTTCGAGCGCCTCTCCGACCCCGAGCGCGGCGGTCAGCCCGGCGACGGAGTCGACGACCAGCTCCGCCAAGGTGTCGCGCATCAGCGGATGGGTCTCGAGCCGCCGGCCGAAGGTGCTGCGCTCGGCGCAGTGGGCCAGCGATTCATGGGCGCAGCGGCGCATCACCGCCGCGGTGACGGTGGCGATGCCGACGCGGGTCAGGTTGACCATGTCGAGCATCTGCTTCATGCCGCGCTCGATGTCTCCCACCTGCCACGCGAAGGCGCCGCGCAGTCCCAGCTCGGAAGAGGCCATTCCGCGGGTGCCGAACTTGTCCTTGAGGCGGTGGATGACGACCGCGTTGCGGCTGCCGTCCTCCAGGTGGCGGGGCATCAGGAAGAGCCCGAGGCCGCGGGTGCCCGGGCCGGCTCCCTCGGGTCGTGCCATCACCAGCGCGAGGTCGCTCTGGGGACAGGAGGCGAACCACTTCTCGCCGTGGAGGCGCCAGGTGCCGTCGTCCTGGCGCACCGCCACCGTCTCGTTGGCGCCGACGTCGGACCCTCCCGCCTTCTCGGTGAGGAACATCGCGGCGGTGAGGTGGTTGCCGGTGTCGTCCGCCAGGCGGGGTACGAAGCGTGCTGCCAGTGTCGGGTCGTTGCGCTCGAGCGCGCGTGCCATCGCCTCGATCATTCCGCCGGGGCACCCCGCCACCGCCTGGTCGGCCTGCAGCCAGAGATAGCTGAGCGCGGCGATGAGGCTTCGCGGGGCGCGTCCCGGCAGTCCCCGCCAGCCATCGCGAAACGCTGCCCGGGCGAAGCCGAACCGGGTCCAGGTGTCGAGCAGCTCGTGGTAGGCGGGATGGAACTCGACCTCGTCGACGCGCTCGCCCCGAGGGTTGTACTGGTGCAGCACCGCTGGGTGCTGGTCGGCGATGGCGGCCAGCGGCTCGATCCGCTGCGGCACGATGCGCCCGGCATCCTGCAGCGCCGCCTCGGCCACCGGCCAGACCGCCTCGCCGACGGTGCGCCGCGCCAGCCAGCGCAGGTGCTCATCGGGCGTGTACCAGTCGGTGGACTCGGGCAGCGGGATGTGGCGGGTGCCGGGGTCGACGGTGAGCACGTCAGGTCCTCCTGGAGGCGGTGCGCGCCGGTGCGTGGTCGATGCCGAGAGTGGCAAGGATGGCGGCCTGGGCGGCCCGCGCGTCGAAGCTCTCACCCGAGGCGGCGCGCTCGAGGACCAGGCCCAGCACGGCCGCCCAGAAGTGGCGGGCGACGTCCTCCCCCGAGCCTCGCAGCGGCCAGCCCATCTCGCGGCAGCGGGCCCTGACCGCGCGGGCGCCCTCGGCGTGCAGCCGGTCGAGAGTTCTAGTCACCAGTGGGGACAACTCGGGTCGGTGCCGGGCGAGCAGCATCGCCTCGGCGAAGGCCAGCATGGCGGGGGAGCCGAGGGCGACGCGGGTCAGGGCCCGGGCGTAGGCGGCGTGGCTGCGCGCTCGCGACCCGGCGGCCTCGACGCGGCTGGCGAGGTGGAGCACCTCGCGGCTTGCCGCCTCGACGAAGAGCGCCTCCTTGCTGCCGAAGTAGTAGGTGACCTGGCTGGGAAAGGCGTCGGCGCGAGCGGCGATGCCGGCCAGGGAGACACCGGCGAGCCCGTGCTCGCCGAAGAGCTCCGCGGCGGCGTCGAGCAGGGCGGACCGGGTCCTGCGGCCGGAGTCGCGGGTGGCGCGGACCCGATGGCGGGGGAGGGCGGCGGTGGTGAGCGCGGTCACGACGGTGGAGATGTTTGTACAACGAACATCTTCGGGCGTCAAGCCGTCCGGCACCCGGGGCCGGGGCGGCCTGCCGCGCCGGCGCTTGCGACGACTACTCGGTGGTGATTGCCCGCAGCACGTCGATGCGGGCGGCGCGGCGGGCGGGGAAGAAGCCGGCGACGACCCCCGCGACCCCGGCCAGCACCACGAAGATCACCAGGGTGGCGAGCGGATAGGAGAAGTTGGTCACCCCGGAGTCGTGAAGGGCCTTGGTGGTCGCCCAGCCGAAGAAGGATCCGATGATCACCCCCAGGTAGGCGCCGATGACGGCGACGATCACGGACTCGTAGGTGATCATCCGCCGGACCTGACGGCGGGCCATGCCCACCGCGCGGAGGAGCCCGATCTCGCGGGTCCGCTCGAAGACCGACAGGGCCAGGGTGTTGACGATGCCGAAGAGGGCGATGAAGACCGCCAGGGCGAGCAGCACGTAGATGATGTTCAGCAACTGGTTGATCTGGTCCTCGTTCGACCTCTTGAGGCTGGCCTGATCGTCGATCTTGAGTTGTGGATAGTCGACCAGTGCGGCCTGCAGTGCCTGCTTGCCGGCCGCGGGTGTGACCCCGGATCTCACGTCGACGCCGACCACGCTGTCGAGCTGGTCGGTGAAGTTGACCTGGTAGGAGGACAGCGAGATGAAGAAGTCGCCGGCGAACGCGTTGTTACTCTTGTCGTAGATGCCGGAGATCCGCAGGTGTTGCGCACCCGTCCGTGCGAAGGTCATGGGAAGGCTGTCACCGATGTGAAAACCGTCGGCGTCCGCGGTTTGCTTGGACACGAACACACTTCCAGCGCCCAGGTCCGAGTATCCGCCCTGGACCATGTTCAACTTGAAGATCCCGCTGCTGAAGGCCTGGGGATCGGCTGCCGACAGCTGCTGGGTCTTGCCGGAGCCATCTTTCCAGTTGCCGAACCGGAACTCGGCGGTGCTGGCGACCAGGGGGACACGCTGGATGCGGCGGGCGACATCGGTGCTGAATCCCGGGCTGCTGCCGGTGAAGTGGTTGACGATGAAGTCGGCGCCGATGGCGTTGTTGATGGTGTCGGCGACCGAGGCCTTGAAGGACGAGGCCACGATGGTGAAGAAGCCGATGATGCCGATGCCGATCATCAGCGCGGCGGCGGTGCGGGAGGTGCGAAGCGGGTTGCGCATCGCGTTCTCGCGTCCCAGCTTTCCCGAGAATCCGAGGCCGCGGCTGAGCGGCCAGCCGATGATGCGTGCCGACGGGCGGGCCACCAGCGGTGCCAGGATGCCGGCGCCGATGAAGGTGAGCAGCGCCCCGATGCCGACCAGCGGCAGCGCCTGGCTGCTCGATCCGACAAGGCCGAAGAGAAGGACTGCCAGGGCGACGGCGGTGGTCAGGGTGCCGCTGACGATGCGCCGGCGGGTGACGACCGCGGCTGTGACCACGGCGTCGTCCCGCATCGCCGCCACCGGCGGGACGGCGCGCACCCGGCGGGCCGGCCCGAGCGCCGCGATCAGGGTGACGCCGACGCCGACGACGAAGGACCAGATCACGGTGCGCCCGTGGAACTGCAGGCTGGTGGTCGGCAGGGTGGCCCCGCTGGCGGAGAAGAGCGCCTCGAGGCCCATTGCGATCAGCACCCCGAGGCCGAGACCGGCGACCGAGGCGACCAGACCGACGGTGAGCGCCTCGAGCAGGACCGAGGGTGATCACCTGGCGCGCCGAGGCTCCCAGCGCTCGCAGCAGCGCCAGTTCGCGGGTGCGCTGCACCAGCAGGATGGAGAAGGTGTTGAAGATGATGAAGGCGCCGACGAAGAGGGCGATGGCAGCGAAGACGAGCAGGGCGGTGGTGATGAAACCGAGCTGGTCGGTTATGGACTTGGTGTTGGAGGCGGTGTAGTCGGCGCCGGTCAACACCTCGTAGCGGCCGCCGAGTGCCTGGTTGATGTGGTCGCGGACGGTGGTCTGGCTGACACCCGAATCGGCGACCACCCGGATCTCGTCGAACTGGCCGCTGCGGTTCATCACGTGCTGAGCCGTTCGCAGGTCGAAGGCGGCAAGAGTCGCGTTGGCCAGGCTGTCGGCGTTTCCGTAGCGGATGGTGCCGACGACGGTGAAGGTCCCGGGCCCGTTGATGAACAGGATCTTCACCCGGTCGCCCACGTGGATGCCGTTGCCGGCGGCCGTCTTGACGTCGATGACCGCGTCGCCGGACGAGGTGGGAAGCCTTCCGCTGGCGGTGCTGACGCTGTCGACCTGGCGCACCGGCGACACCGAGACCCCGAGCGTGGGGGCTCCTCCCGCGGGCTCGATCGCCTTGCCGTTGCGGCCGATGATCTGCGCGTAGCCGAGCACGCCCCCGGCGGCCGCGCGCACCCCGCCGACGTTGCTCACCTGGCCGAGCACCGACTCCGGGATCGGATCGCGACCGCCGTTCAGGGACTGGTTGTCGGAGAACGTGGCATGAGCCCGAACCACGGCGTCGACGTTCTGGTCGACACGGCCGAAGAGATCGGTAAAGGCCGCGTTGATGGTGTCGGTGAGGACCAGCGTCCCCGCGACCAGGCTCACTCCGAGCGTGACCGCCAGGGCGGTGAGCGCCAGGCGCAGCTTGTGGCCGAGGATCCCCTTGAGACTGACGCGGAACACGTCAGCCGCCCAGGGCCTTGATCCGGTCGAGGACCGCCTCCGCGGTGGGTGCCCGCATCTCGTCGACGATGCGGCCGTCGGCGAGGAAGACCACGCGCTGCGCGTACGATGCGGCGGTGGCGTCGTGGGTCACCATCACGATGGTCTGGCCCAGCTCGACCACGGTGCGGCGCATGAAGTCGAGCAGCTCGGCGCTGGATCTCGAGTCGAGGTTTCCCGTCGGCTCGTCGGCGAAGATGATCGCCGGTCGCGACACCAGCGCCCTGGCGGCGGCGACCCGCTGCTGCTGACCGCCGCTCAGCTCGGACGGCCGATGGGCGAGCCGGTCGCGCAGCCCGATGGTGTCGATCACGGACGCGTACCACGCCGGATCGGGCGAGCGGCGAGCAATCGAGAGAGGAAGCAGGATGTTCTCCTGCGCGGTGAGGGTGGGCACCAGGTTGTAGGCCTGGAAGATGAAGCCGACCTTGTCGCGGCGGAGGCGGGTCAGCTCCTTGTCGTTGAGGGTGCCGAGGTCGGTGCCGTCGATGCTCACCGACCCCGAGGTGACCGGTCGAGGCCGGCCAGGCAGTGCATCAGCGTGGACTTTCCCGAGCCGGACGGGCCCATCACCGCCGAGTACTGACCGCGGGGGAACTCGATGGTGATGCCGTCGAGAGCGCGCACCGCTGTGTCGCCGTGCCCGTAGACCTTGACCAGCTCGCTGGCGGAGGCGGCGTCGGAGGTCGCGCGGCCGGCGGACTCCGCGGTCGGGGCACCGGGGGCCATGGTCACATCGTTGTCCTCTGGGCGCAGCTGTCAGCGGGAAGAGAAAGCGAGGTGGCACCGGTCCGCAACCCCGAGCACGGCGCTCCCGGCGGGATGATACCGGCGCTCTAGTCTCCGGGTCGGTGATGAACTGGGGATGAAGTGCCGGGTACCGGCCGGCGGTCTCGTTAGATTGGGTGTGCGAGATGGCGACGGTCCGGAAGGATCACCGATGAGCGGGCATCGGGCGGCGGTGCCGGCCACGTTCCTCAGCCTTGTCACCGGGATGGCGCTGGCCGGCTTCGCGCCGGCGCGGGCCGCAACTGCGCCACCACCGTCGCCGTCGTCGACGTGGATCAACTCGCGCCTGGTCGAGCTGAGCTTCGCCGACCCGCTGGTCGATCCGCCCCTTGCCGCGGCAAAGGTCCGGGTGCTGCTTCCCGCCGGCTACGGGACTTCCACCAGCCGATACCCGGTGCTCTACCTGCTTCACGGCGCCGGTGACACCGCCCCGTCGTGGACCACCAACAACGACGGGCAGCAGTCGCTCGAGGCATTCACCGCTGACAAGGATGTGATCGTGGTGATGCCCGACGCCGGTAAGGACAGCAACGCCGGGTGGTATTCGAACTGGTTCAACCACGGTGCCTTCGGGCCGCCCCGTTGGGAGGACTTCCACATCGATCAGCTGGTCGCCTTCACCGACGCCAACTTCCGGACCCAGGCGACTCGCGCCGGGCGGGTGGTGGCGGGGTTGAGCATGGGCGGTTTTGGAGCGATGGCGGACGCAGCCCGGCATCCCGACCTGTTCGCGGCGGCATTGAGCTTCTCGGGTGCGGTGAACACCACCGGCATCCCCTACCTGGAGCCGGCCGCCTTCATGGCGCTGCACGATCACTTCGGCACACCCACCGATGCCGTCTGGGGTTCATGGCAGGAACAGGAGGTGCGCTGGCGCGGGCACAATCCCAGCGACCTCGCCAGCAACCTGGCTTTGGTACCGCTCTGGTTCGCAACGGGTGAGGGTGTCCCCGGCGGACCGGCACCGGACGACAACGATCCCGGTGGCCTGGCGACCGAATCGGCCATCTTCAGCATGAACGCGGGATTTGCCGCCGCGCTGACCCAGGCTGGGGTGCCGTACACCTTCACGCCCTACCCGCAGGGCGGTCACAACTGGTGGCACTGGCAGAACGATCTTCACCAGGCGTGGCCGTTCATCGCCGCGGTCTTCGCCCACCCCGCAGCCTATCCCGCGAGCTGGAGCCACAGGTCGATGGAGACGGCCTTCACCGTCTGGGGATGGCAGGCGACGACCCATCGCGACGTGGTCGAGTTCCTCGAGCTCGCCGGCGTGTCGAGCGGCGGGATAACGCTGCGCGGCAGCGGCGCTGTGAGCCTGCTGAGCGCACCGCTCTACCGGCCGGGTGGTGCCTATGCGCTGTCGGTGTCGGGGGCGCGGGCCGGGGCGTCACCGGCGACGGCGGTGGCCGACGCGGCCGGCCGGCTGAGTTTCGACGTCACCCTCGGACCGTCGCACTCCCTCCAACAGTACACGCCGCAGGAGCGTGCCGCCGAGGCTGGCGATCCCAGCTACTGGGAGACGGCCGCGGTGACCATCACTCCGCAGAGGGCCGTGGCGGCAGTCCCGGCGGGCGGGGGAGCGAGCGGATCGACCGGTGGTGGGCCTCCCGCAGCGCTTCCCAACACCACCGCAGAAGGCGCCGGCTCCGCGATCGCCGCCGGTGCTGGCCTGGTCGTCATCGCGAGCCTGCGGAGGCGCCGGCGGCTTCCATAGCGCGCGGGGCAACCCCCTCCGCCCGCCGCATCTCTGCCGACACCGCCCGGAAGAAGTCGCCGCCCCACAGGCCCATCGACAGCACGGCGCCGAGGAGGACGACCGCGTCGATACTCTCGCGTCCCTCGCGTGCCCAATAGACGTCCTCGAGGTTGAGCCACAGCGCGAACTCGTCCAAGGTCAGCGCCGCGGCCGCGCCGAAGAGCAGCGCGGTGACGCGCGAGAGTGCGTCATCGTCGCCGTGCGCGCCCGTCCCCACCTCCAGCAGCCACAGATAGCCGGTCGTGAGAAGGCCGGTGATCCCGAACACGAGGTGGTGGAGGTGGTGGCCGCCGGTCGACAGATTGTGGAACGGGCCGACGCCACGCCGGATGGCATGGGTGATGGCCCGGGCGGTCGCGAAGGCAGCGAAGAAGGACGTCGACGACAGGAACATCCGCTCGCGGCGCGCCTCCTCGAAATGAAGGCGGTAGAGCTCGTGGAGACGGTCGCTCGGAAGCAGCGGCATGGATACGTTCTACACCTCTGCACCGAACCACGCGCCACGACGCCGGAGGACGTCCCGGAGCAGGCGAGGCCGATCGGTCATGATGCCGTCCACGCCGAGGTCGAGCAGCAGCTCCATCTGCCCCTCGTCGTCGATCGTCCAGACGTGCACCGCGATCCCCGACCGGTGCGCCGCGCGGACCATCACCTGATCGACCAGGCGCACGCCGCGGTTGCTGACGGGGATCTGGAGACAGTCGGCGCCGAGGCGGGGAATGCGCCCGATGTAGGAGGCGAAGCGCGCCGCGGTCGCCGCGCGCGGGCCCATCGAGGTGCAGACTCGGGCTTCGGCGAGCCGCCGGACACGCGCGATGCGAGCATCG
Organism: Chloroflexota bacterium; assembly: GCA_005880985.1. GTDB lineage: Bacteria > Chloroflexota > Dormibacteria > Aeolococcales > Aeolococcaceae > CF-134. The sequence continues at coordinate 210,036 of VBIQ01000007.1, read as the reverse complement.
GAGAAGGAACCCACGCACACCCGGTCGAAGGCGTTCATCTGCCGGAGCAACGCAATCAGGGGGGCGACCACGGCGTCCGACTTGGTGTCGATGTTGATGCGCGCCTCGGGCCACCGCTCCAGCAGCTCGGCCAGCCTCGGCACTCGCAGGCCGCAACCGCGCCACGGGAAGGTGCTTCCCCCGTCGGGGCTGAAGCCGTACCCGGCATCCGCGGCTTCGATCTCGGCGGCGCTGAGTGAGCCGATGGCCCCGCGTCCGTCGGTGACCCGGTCGAGGACATCGTCGTGAAAGGCCATGACCACGCCGTCGCGACTGAGGTGGACGTCGGTCTCGAGGTGGCGGTAGCCGAGGTCGATCGCCGCGGCGAATGCGGGGACGGTGTTCTCGGGCAGTTCCTCGGCGCCGCCGCGATGCGCGAAGGGGATCGGTCCGGGCCACTCGAGGAACGCGCGCACCGCGGCGACGATAGCGCAGCCAGGCGGATACCCACGCGTGCTCCTCGAGGCAGCTACCCTACTCGACCCGTGAGCGAGATCGAGACCACCAGCGTTCCCAAAGGGGTCGACCTGCCGGCCATCGCCGCCTGGCTGGCACCGCACGTCGGCGGGCTGCAGGGTGAGCTGCGCGCCACGCTGATCGCCGGCGGCCGGTCGAACCTCACCTACGTCATCGCGGATGACGCACGCGAGTGGGTGCTGCGCCGGCCTCCGCTCGCCCATGTGCTGCCGACCGCGCACGACATGGCCCGCGAGTTCCGGGTGATCAGCGCGCTGGGGCCGACCAGCATCCCAGTGCCGCTGACGATCGCGTTCTGCCAGGACCACGACGTGCTCGGGGTCGACTTCTACGTGATGCAACGCGTCCACGGCCACATCGTCCGCGACTGCCTGCCGCCCGACTATGCCGACGTCCCCGAGACGCGGCGGGCGATGTCGCTGGCGCTGATGGAGACGCTCTCCGCCCTGCACGCGGTCGAGCCGGCAGCCGTCGGTCTCGAGGGCTTCGGCAAGCCGGCCGGTTTCCTGGAGCGCCAGCTGCGACGATGGTGGCAGCAGTGGGAGCTGTCCAAGACGCGCGAGCTTCCCCAGATGGAGGAGCTCCGCCGGCGCCTGGAGGCGGGGCTCCCCGAGTCCGGGCCGCCGGCGATCGTGCACGGTGACTACCGCCTCGACAACACCATGCTGGCGCTGGACGACCCGGGTCGGATCGTCGCCGTGCTCGACTGGGAGATGTGCACGCTCGGTGATCCGCTCGCCGACTTGGGCCTGCTGATGGTGTACTGGGCCGATCGCAGCGATCCCGCCGAGGTGGCGGGAGCTCTGTCACCGGCGCCGCTGACGGTGCAGGAGGGCTTTCTCACCCGTGCCGAGCTGGTGCGCGAGTACGCCGCACGAGGTGGTCGCGACGCCAGCGCTCTCGACTGGTACACGTGCCTCGGCTACTACAAGCTGGCGATCGTGGCCGAGGGCATCCACGCGCGCTACCTGATGGGGATGACGGTGGGGGAGGGGTTCGAGCACTACGGCGAGCGCGTCCCCCAGATGGTGGATTACGCGCTGATAAAGGCTACCGCCTCCGGCCTACCTGGACTCGCCGGGTAGGACTCTGCGTCGGTCTGGAGGTTCCGGAAAAGCGGCAGCGCCGCGCCCCGTGGAGCGCGACGCCACCCTGTCGTGTGGCTCAGGCCCGCGCAGGCGCTGCCGAGGGAACGACGCCGAGCTGCTGCATCATCCCCATCTGATCCCACTGCTGGTAGAAGTCGGTGATCCGGCCGTCCTTCAGCCGAAAGACGTCGACACCGCTGATGGTGACCTGACGCCCGGTGGGCTTGATGTCGCCCAGGTCGCCGACGTGGGTGCCGGTGAAGGTCCAGTAGTGCGTCACCAGATCGCCCTCGGCAAGCTCGAGGTCGCGAACGAGCCTGTCGAAGCGAAAGGCGGTGCGGTAGATGGTGGCGTCCTGCTTCATCACCTCGGGGCCGCGGCCCGGAGGAAATCCAGGTCCGTGATACTGAGCGTCGGGAGCGACGATCTCATCGCAGACCTCGAGCCGCCCACCCTCGAAGACGTCGTCGTGCACCCGCCGGCAGATCGCCTTGTTCTGCTCAAGCGACATGTAGCGCCCTCCTCTCCATCTGGTCTCGTGCTGGCCGGCGCTTGGCCGGTGGCCGCATCGTGGTCCAGGGTGGGTCGGGTGTCAATAGCCAGGACACCCTGTCGGGAATGCGTCGCTTCGCCTATGCCACGATACCGGCGACGCAGTCCCCGTGCGCTCGGTTGATCCGGGGAGGGGGATAGGGAGATGTCGAATGCATGTCGGATCCGTGGTGATCGACTGCAATGACCTCGCCCGGATGGTGGCGTTCTGGCAGGCGGCGCTTCGCTATGTCCCCAGAGACCCACCCGAGGAGGGCTTCACGGTCCTCCGGGATCCCCAGGGAAGGCGCGTCAACATCTCCCTCCAGCTGGTTCCCGAGAAGCGCGCCGGAAAGAACCGCCTTCACCTCGATCTCTATACCGACAACCAGGCGGAGGAGGTGCGGCGGTTGCTCGAGCTGGGCGCGGCCCGCCACCCCCGCATCCCCGAGCCCGGGGATGACTTCATCCTCCTCGAGGACCCCGAGGGCAACGTCTTCTGTGTCGTGGACACGTCCGGGGCAGGACGGGCTGAGCTCACGTAGATGGAGGCTTGATCTCTTCGCCGATCTCTGACTATAGTCAGAGAATGAACCCCGAGATGGTCTCGCAGGTGCGCCGGTTCAACCGGATCGTCACCCAGCGGGTGGGGGCGCTCAATGACCGGTTCCTCGCCCGGGATCGATCGCTGGGCGAGGCACGGCTGCTGTGGGAGATCGGGGCGGATGGGCGCGACGTGCGTTCCCTGCGCGCTCAGCTGGGCCTCGACTCGGGATACCTCAGCCGGCTGCTGCGTTCGCTGGAGGCAGCCGGGATGGTCACCGTCGGATCGAAGGCGTCCGACGGGCGGATTCGGACCGCGCGGCTGACTCCGTCGGGCTTGGCCGAACGAGCCGTGCTGGACGAACGCAGCGACGAGCTGGCCGAATCGCTTCTGGCGCCTCTCAACCCGAGGCAGCGTGGTCGCCTGGTCGCGGCGATGGCCGACATCGAGCGCCTGATGACGGCGGCGATGGTCGAGGTGATGGTGATCGACCCGGCCCAACCACAGGCACGGCAGTGCCTGCGCGAGTACTTCGCCGAGCTGAACCGCCGCTTCGACGCGGGCTTCGATCCCTCGCGGAGCATCCCCCTCGCCGAGCAGGAGCTGCGGGCTCCGGCCGGCCTCTTCCTCTTGGCCTCGCTGCAATCAAGCCCGATCGGCTGCGGCGCCCTCAGGTTCCACGAGAATGAACCCGCCACCATCAAGCGCATGTGGGTTGCCGAGGCGGTGCGCGGCCTGGGCATCGGCCGCCGGCTGCTGACCGAGCTCGAGGCACGCGCCGCCGCTTGCGGGGCCCGCGCCGTCCGACTCGACACCAACGAGGCGCTCACCGAGGCGATCGGCCTGTACCGATCCGCCGGCTACATCGAGGTCGCCCCCTTCAACGACGAGGCCTACGCGCACCACTGGTTTCAGAAGCAGATCCCCTCGGCGTGTCATGGAGCGCATCGGGATGACGCGGGACGAGGCCGGTGACTTCGAGCACCCGGCCGTTCCCGCCGGCCACCCCATCCGGCCACATGTCCTCTACCGACTTCGCCGCGGCCGCTGGAGCGCGCCCTGATCGCTTAGCTCCAGAATTCGTCGACCCCGTAGGGATCGGTGCCGGTGAACCACGACTCGGTGATCCGTCCCTGGCTGTCCGTGTGGCTCACCTGGATCTGCTGGGCGGCGATGGACTTGCCCTTGCGCTGGGCGTGTCCGGTGCTGAGGACGACCACGTGGGTGTCGTTGGCCAGGATGTCGTGCACCTCGACGCGGGCGGTGCCGTCGGAGAGCTCGAAGAGCTTGGTGAGCCAGCCGATAAATCCGTCGACGCCCTTGTAGTCGCCTGACACCGGGCTGCGACCGCTGACATGGGCGACCACGTTGGGATGGAGAAGTCCCTTGATCGCCTCGAGGTCGCCCCGGCTGAACGCCTCGTAGCCCTCCCGGGCGCGGACCGCGTTGGGATGCTCTGCAACCTGCTGCGCCATGACCTTCACCTCCTCTCTGGTTGGGACCGGCGCAGGCTCCCACTGTGGCTCCTCATTGTCAATCGGCCGCAGTATGCTTGCCGCAGCGGCACATGAAAGCGCCACCGCCTGATTGAGCGACATCCAGTCGATCAGCGCCGTCACCCTGGCAACGCACGACATGGCGCGTGCCGTGCGGTTCTACCGGGCGCTCGGGTTCGAGATGCGCTACGGCGGTGAGGAGGCGGGCTTCACCAGCTTCGCCGCCGGCGACGGCTGCCTGAACCTGATCGCGCAGCCGGCCGCTCGCAGGTGGTCATGGTGGGGACGCCTGATCCTCTACGTCCGCGACGTGGATGTCGTCTATCAGCGCGCCCGCGCGGCTGGTCTTGCACCCGAGGCGGCTCCAAGAGACGCGGAATGGGGCGAGCGGTACTTTCATCTCACCGATCCGGACGGCCACGAACTGAGCTTCGCCAAGCCGCTCCGCCGGTGATTCGTCCGCCCGGGGCGGAGCCCTGGCGGGCGGCGAGCTACTGCGACAGGCCGGGTTCGCCCGGCAACGACGGAGGTGTGACCGTCGGGGCCGGCGGGACTGAGCGCCCGGTGCTGCGTCGGGCCGTCGCCTTCCGGGCGGAGGGCTTGCGTGTCGCGGTCTTCCGTCCGGCGGTCTTCGCCGCCGCCTTGCGCGTGCCCCGCTTGGCCGCCGTCTTTCGGGTCGCCGTCGACGCCGTGGACTTCCGCGTCGTGCTCTTTCTCCTCGGCGCACGTCGTCCGCGCTTCGCCGCCTTGGCGGCGGGGGCTGCGGGCGCTGGGCTGCTCGAGCCTGCCCGCTGGCGCAGCACCTTCGAGACCTGGGTTTCGAGACTCGCGAGCTGACGGTCGAGGGCCCGGATGGCTGCACGCAGCAACGTCACCGGGTTCTGCGGTGTGGGTGTCCTCGGTCTGCGGGTGGAGGTGGTTCTCTTGCGTGCCATAGACCGCGTAGCCTAACGCGGACGCACCAGCGTTTGCGAGCGCGTCAAGCCCCGGTCAGGGCAGTCGCGTCGAGCCCATCAACCAGCGGTCACAGCCGCGTGCCGCCTGGCGCCCTTCGGCGATGGCCCAGACCACCAGCGAGGCGCCGCGCTTGGTGTCGCCGGCGGCGAAGACGCCTGGGACGCTGGCCATGTAGCTCTCGTTGACGGCGACGTTGCCGCGCGGGTCGTAGGCCACCCCGAGGTCGTCGAGCAGCCCGCTGTGAACGGGCGAGACGAAGCCCATCGCCAGCAGCACCAGGTCGGCGTCGAGGTCGAACTCGCTGCCGGGCAGGTGGCGGAACTGCATCCGGCCGTCGACGTGCTCGGGTTCGACGCGAATGGCGTGGAGCTTCTCGACCCGTCCATCGCCGCTGAAGGCGAGGGTCTCGATGCCGAAGTCACGGATGCCTCCCTCCTCGTGAGCGGACGAGGTGCGGAAGATCACCGGCCAGGTCGGCCACGGATTCTCCGGGGCGCGCTCGTCGGGCGGTCGTGGCAACAGCTCGAACTGGTGAACCGAGGCGCACTTCTCACGGAGGACGTTGCCGAGGCAGTCCGCGCCGGTGTCACCGCCGCCGAGGATCACCACCCGCTTGCCGGCTGCGGTGATGGTGCCTGCCTTCGCGATCAGATCGCCGGCAACCCGCTTGTTCTGCTGCGGTAAGTAGTCCATCGCCAGGTGGATGCCGTCGAGCTCGCGTCCCGGTACCGGCAGCTCGCGCGCATGCTCGGCGCCCATGCAGAGGACAACCGCGTCGAAGCGTTCGCGCAGCTCGTCGGTGGTGATGTCGACGCCGATGTGGTAGTTGGCCTCGAAGGCGACTCCCTCGGCGCTCATCAACTCGAGGCGGCGGTCGACGATCCACTTCTCCAGCTTGAAGTCGGGGATGCCGTAGCGCAGCAGGCCGCCGATGCGGTCGCTCTTCTCGTAGACGGTGACCCAGTGGCCCGCACGATTGAGCTGCTGCGCCGCCGCCAGGCCGGCCGGCCCGGAGCCCACCACCGCCACCCGCTTGCCGGTGCGGTGGGCCGGCGGCGCGGCGCGCACCCAGCCCTCCTCGAAGGCGCGGTCGATGATCGAGACCTCGATCTGCTTGATGGTGACCGGGTCGTCGTTGATCGACAGCACGCACGCCGGCTCACACGGCGCCGGGCAGATGCGGCCGGTGAACTCGGGAAAGTTGTTGGTGGCGTGGAGCCGCTCGATCGCCGTGCGCCAGTCGTCGCGGTAGACCAGGTCGTTCCACTCGGGGATGAGGTTGCCCAGCGGGCAGCCGCTGTGGCAGAAGGGGATGCCGCAGTCCATGCAGCGGGCGCCCTGCTCGCGTACCGCCTCCGCCGGGAAGGGGAGGTAGACCTCGCGGTAGTCGTCCAACCGTTCCTCGACCGGCCGGCGCGCCGGGAGCGTGCGGTGGAACTCGATGAAGCCGCCGAGCTTGCCCATGGCTATCCGGCCCGTCCGACCAGTTCGAGGCCGACGTTGCGCTGCGCCATCAACACCCGCTTGTAGTCGACCGGCATCACCTTGACGAAGCGGGCGACCGAGCCGTTCCAGTCGGCCAGCAGGCGCTCGGCGACCGAGCTGCCGGTGTAGGTCGCGTGATGCTCGACCAGCCTGCGCAGCAGGTCGATGTCGGCGTCGGCCTCCAGCGGCTCGAGCTCCACCATGCCGAGATTGCAGCGCTCCGCGAAGCGGGCATCCTCGTCGAGGACGAAGGCGGTGCCGCCGCTCATCCCGGCGGCGAAGTTGCGGCCCGTCCGGCCGAGAATGACGGCGACGCCACCGGTCATGTACTCGCAGCCATGGTCGCCGACGCCCTCGACCACCGCCGTCGCCCCGGAGTTGCGCACGCAGAAGCGCTCGCCGGCCATGCCGCGGAAGAAGGCCTCGCCGGAGGTGGCGCCGTAGAGCACCACGTTGCCGACGATGATGTTGTCCTCCGGCACGATCACCGATCCCGGTGGCGGCGTCACCACGATGCGGCCGCCGGAGAGGCCCTTGCCGACGTAGTCGTTGGCGTCGCCGCGCAGGGTGAGGGTGACACCGCGTGCCAGCCAGGCGCCGAAGGACTGACCGGCCGACCCCAGCAGGTCGACGCGAATGGTGTCCGGGGGCAGACCCTCGGACCCGTACCGCTGGGCGATGCGGCCGCTGAGCATGCCGCCGATGGTGCGGTTGCCGTTGCGCACGGGCATCTCGATCTGCACCGGCTCGCCCCGCTCCAGCGCGGGCTCGGCCAGGGCGATGAGCTCGTTGTCGAGAGCGGCGCCGAGGCCGTGGTCCTGGTCGATCACCTTGTGCACCTGGACGTCGTCGGCGATGTCGGGCTGGTGGAGCAGCATCGAGAAGTCGAGTCCGCGCGCCTTCCAGTGCTCCACCGCCTCGCGGGTCTCGAGCAGGTCGACCCGGCCGACCATGTCCTCGAAGCGGCGGAAGCCCAGCCTTGCCATGTGCTCGCGCACGTCCTCGGCAAGGAAGAACATGAAGTTGACGACGTGCTCGGGCTTGCCCGCGAACTTCTTGCGCAGCTGTGGATCCTGGGTGGCGATGCCGACCGGGCAGGTGTTGAGGTGGCAGACCCGCATCATGATGCAGCCCGACGCCACCAGCGCCGAGGTGGCGAAGCCGAACTCCTCGGCGCCGAGCAGGGCGGCGACGACGACATCGCGACCGGTCTTCATCTGGCCGTCGGCCTGCAGCACCACCCGCGAGCGCAGGTCGTTGAGCACCAGCACCTGCTGGGTCTCGGCCAGGCCGATCTCCCAGGGGACGCCGGCATGCTTGATGGAGGAGAGGGGAGAGGCGCCCGTGCCACCCTCGTACCCGGCGATGACGATGTGATCGGCGTGCGCCTTGCTCACCCCGGCGGCGATGGTGCCGACGCCCACCTCGGCGACCAGCTTGACGCTCACCCGTGCCTGGGGGTTGGCGTTCTTGAGGTCGTGGATCAGCTGGGCGAGGTCCTCGATGGAGTAGATGTCATGGTGCGGCGGCGGTGAGATGAGGCCGACGCCCGGGGTGGAGTGGCGCAGCCTGGCGATGTAGTCATCGACCTTGTGCCCGGGCAGCTGTCCGCCCTCTCCGGGCTTGGCACCCTGGGCGATCTTGATCTGCAGCTCGGCCGCGTTGGTCAGGTAGTTGATGGTCACTCCGAAGCGCGCCGAGGCGACCTGCTTGATGGCACTGCGACGCCAGTCGCCGTTGCTGTCGCGGGCGTAGCGGCGCTCGTCCTCGCCGCCCTCGCCGGTGTTCGACTTGCCGCCGATACGGTTCATGGCGATGGCGAGGGTCTCGTGCGCCTCGGTGCTGATCGAACCGAGCGACATGGCCCCGGTGGCGAAGCGCTTGACGATGTCGCTCGCCGGCTCCACCTCCTCCAGCGGCACCGGCAGCCCGGACGGCTTCAGCTCCATCAGACCGCGCAGCGACTTCAGCTGCCGGCTCTGGTCGTTGACCATCGCGGCGTACTTGCCGTACCAGGTGACATCGCCGGTCTTGACCGCGTGCTGCAGCGCGCCGATGGTCTCCGGGTTCCACTGGTGGAACTCGCCGTTGCGCCGCCACTGGTAGTGGCCGCCTTCCTCGAGCGCCGGCTCGGCGACGCGCACCTCGGGGAAGGCGTTGGCGTGGCGGGCTAGCGCCTCGCGGGCGATGACGTCGAGGCCGATGCCGCCGATGCGCGAGGGGGTGCCGGTGAAGTAGCGATCGATCACCTCGCGACCGATGCCGATGGCTTCGAAGATCTGTGCGCCGCAGTAGGAGAGGATGGTGCTGATGCCCATCTTGCTGATGGTCTTCAGCAGTCCCTTGCACATCGCCTTGACCAAGATCGCCTGGGCCTTCTCGGCGCCGATGCCCGGCGGCAGCAGGCCGTTGCGCTCGAGGTCGTGGAGAGCCTCGAAGGCGAGGTAGGGGTTGACCGCCTCGGCGCCGTACCCGATGAGCAGAGCGAAGTGCATCACCTCGCGGGGTTCGCCGGACTCGACCACCAGGCCGACGCCGGTGCGGGTGCCCTCGCGGATGAGGTGGTGGTGCATCGCGCCGGTGGCCAGCAGGCTGGGGATGGGCACGTGCGCGGCGTCGGCGGTGCGGTCGCTGAGCACGATCACGGTGTGGCCATCGGCGATGGCCTTGCTCGCCTTGCGGCACAGGCGGTCGAGCGCCTTCTCCAGTCCCGCCTCGCCGTCGTGGCGATGGAACACGATGGGCAGGGTGATGGCGGGGAAGTCGCGCTGGGTGACGTGGCGGATCTTGGCCAGGTCGGCGTTGGTGAGGATCGGATGCGGCATCTCGAGCCGTCGCGCCTGGGCCGGTCCCTGCTCCAGCAGGTTGCCGCCGGCGCCGAGACTGCACACCAGCGACATCACCGCTGCCTCGCGGATGGGGTCGATGGGCGGATTGGTGACCTGGGCGAAGAGCTGCTTGAAATAGTTGAAGAGCGGCTGCGACCTGTCGCTGAGGACCGCGGCGGGAGTGTCGTTGCCCATCGAGCCGACCGGCTCCTCGCCGGTGGCGATGGTGGGGGCGAGGAGGATCCTGAGGTCCTCCTGGGTGTAGCCGAAGGTCTGCTGGCGGATCAGCAGGGTGGCCGGATCGGGCTCGGGCAGATGCTCGGTGTCGCTCAGCTCGTGCAGGTAGACCGTGCCCTGGCGGATCCACTCGCGATAGGGATGCTGGGTCGCCAGCTCGCTCTTGGCCGGGGCGTCGTCGAGGATCCGTCCCCGCACGGTGTCGACGAGCAACAGCTTGCCGGGTTCGAGCCGCCACTTGCGGACGATCCGGTCGGGAGCGATGTCGAGCACCCCGACCTCCGACGCCATCACCACCAGGCCGTCGTTGGTGACGATGTAGCGGGCCGGACGCAATCCATTGCGGTCGAGGGTCGCGCCGATCACCCGGCCGTCGGTGAAGGCGATGGCCGCCGGCCCGTCCCACGGCTCCAGCAACGAGGAGTGGAACTCGTAGAAGGCGCGCCGATCCTCGTCCATCAGCGGGTTGTCGTGCCACGCCTCGGGGATCATCATCATCATGGCGTGGCCGACCGATCGCCCCGTCAGTGCCAGCATCTCCAGCGCGTTGTCGAACTGCCCGGAGTCGGAGAGGGTCTCGTCGATGACCGGCGAGAGCTTGGCGATGTCGTCGCCGTAGAGCGGGCTCTTGAACTTGCTCTGCCGCGCCCGCATCCAGTTGACGTTGCCGCGCAGGGTGTTGATCTCGCCGTTGTGGCAGAGATAGCGGAAGGGCTGGGCAATGCTCCACCGCGGCAGCACGTTGGTGGAGAAGCGCGAGTGCACCAGTGCCATCGAGGAGACGATGTCGGTCTCGCGCAGCTCCGGATAGAAGTTGACGATCTGCTGCGCCATCAGCATGCCCTTGTAGACCAGGGTCCGGCTGCTGAGGCTGGAGAAGTAGAAGAGGTGCCCCTGGTGCAGTGATGCCTCGGCGACGCGGCGCTCGATCACCCGGCGCAGCACGTAGAGGCGCCGCTCCAGGGCGTCGCCGTCCAGGCCGATGGCGGCCACCACCAGCTGGCGGATGCGGGGCATGCCCTGGCGGGCCACCCGCCCGACCGCCGACGGCTGGTGGGGCACGTCGCGCCAGCCGAGCACCCGCAGGCCCTCATCGGCACACGCGCCGGCGACGATCTCCTCGCAGCGGGCGCGATCGTCGCGGTCGGTGGGCAGGAAGACCATCCCGACGCCGTAGGCTCCGGGGGCGGGCAGGTCGAGGGCGAACGCGCGGCGGAGGAAGGCGTCGGGGACCTGGAGCAGGATCCCGGCGCCGTCACCGGTCTCGGGGTCGCAGCCGCAGGCGCCGCGGTGGCCGAGGTTGATCAGCGCCTCGAGGCCGCGGGAGACGATCGCGTGCGACCGCTCGCCGGCGATGCTGGCCACGAAGGCCACCCCGCAGGCATCGTGCTCGAAGCGGGGATCGTAGAGACCCTGGCCGCCCATCTCTGTCGGGGTCATCTGCGGACCTGTCTGGGTATGCGGACTGGCGAACTCGGAGAGTGACCGCCGGGCGCCGGTGAGGATGGCCGTCATCGCCTCGGGGCGGTCGTTGCGCCGGCGCAGGGTAAGGCCGGCCCTCTGAATTGCGAATCCTACAGGAAGAACGGACGCTCGGCGCCTTTCCGGGGCTCCGGCGGGGTCCTCGCGCGAGGGCCGGGTGTCCCGGGCGGTTCGCTACGATCAGCCGGAGACGAACGGACGAACGGGGGAGTGTCGAGCCGCATGGCGTCCGAGACCACGGCGATGGGCCCGAGCGCGGGGGCTAGTACTCGTCCCTCGGCTGGCCCTGGACTGGTGGCCCGCCTCCGTCGCGACGCCCCCTGGTGGGTGCTCCCGGCCACGGTGGTGACGTCGCTGACGACTTTCAGCGGCTATGCGCTCTGGACGGCCCTGCTCGGACACGACCGCTGGGGGCCGTATCTGTCGCCGTTCTACTCGCCGGAGATCGCCGCGGGCCGGACTCGCGCGTCCTCGGCAATCTTCGTCGCCGGGGCCCCGCTGCTCTTCCGCTTCACCTGCTACTACTACCGCAAGGCCTACTACCGCTCCTTCCTCCTAGACCCGCCGGCCTGCGCTGTCCGCGATCCGCATCGCACCTACAGCGGGGAGACCTCTTTCCCCACGGTGCTCAACAACCTACACCGTTACGTTTGGTGGCTCGTCGCCATCGTCGTCAGCTTCCTCTGGCTCGATGTCTTCCGTGCCTTCTTCGGCACCGGGGCCGACAGTGGCCACATCTGGCTGGGCGTGGGCACCGGGGTCATGCTTGGCAATGTCGTCCTGCTCACCGCCTACTCGGCCAGCTGCCACTCCTTCCGACACATGGTGGGCGGTCATGTCGACTGCTTCAGCTGCGTGCGCTTCGGCAAGGCCCGCTATCAGGCTTGGCGGGGAGTGACGCTGCTCAACATCCGTCATCCCATGTGGGCCTGGGTCAGTATGTTCAGCGTCTGGGGCACCGACATCTATCTGCGCATGTTGCAGGCCGGCTGGTTCCTCGATCCTCATATCCGGTTCTGATCCATGGCCGAGCCCTACACCACCATCGACTGCGACGTCCTCGTCGTCGGGGCCGGTGGGACGGGGTTGCGGGCCGCGGTCGCCGCCGCCGAGGCCGGCTGCCGGGTGCAGGTGGTCAGCAAGTCGCTGCTGGGCAAGGCCCATACGGTGATGGCCGAGGGCGGCATCGCCGCCGGGCTGGGCAACGTCGACGCCGACGACAGCTGGACGGTGCACTTCGCCGACACCATGCGCGGCGGCAAGATGCTCAACAACTGGCGGATGGTCGAGATCTACGCGAAGGAGGTCATCGACCGCGTCTTCGAGCTGGAGCGCTGGGGCGGGCTCTTCGACCGGACCGAGGACGGTCGCATCATGCAGCGGGCCTTCGGCGCCCATAGCCACCGCCGGCTCTGCCACGTCGGCGACCGCACCGGGCTGGAGCTGATCCGCACCTGCCAGGACAAGGCGGTGCACACCCCCGGGGTCGAGGTGAGCATGGAGTACACGCTGACCCAGCTGCTCGGCGATGGTCACCACGTCACCGGAGCGATCGGGTACGACCGCAATGACGGCCAGTTCGTCGTCGTCCGGGCCAAGGCGGTGGTGCTCGCCACCGGCGGATGGGGACGGATGTACCGAACCACCTCGAACTCCTGGGAGGGGACGGGAGACGGTGCCGCAATGGCCTACCTGGCCGGCGCCGAGCTGCTCGACATGGAGTTCGTGCAATTTCACCCGACCGGGATGATCTGGCCGCCGGGAGCACGCGGCATCCTGGTCACCGAGGCGGTCCGCGGCGAAGGCGGGATGCTCTTCAACAGCGAGGGGCAGCGCTTCATGCTCGAGTACGACCCCCAGAAGAAGGATCTGTCCTCGCGCGACGTGGTCGCCCGCTCCATCTTCAAGGAGGTCAAGGCGGGGCGGGGCACGCCCCACGGCGGCGCCTACCTCGACATCCGCCACCGCGGTGCCGAGTACATCAAGAAGAAGCTGCCCTCGATGTGGGAGCAGTTTCATTCGCTGGCATCGGTCGACATCACCCGCGAGCCGATGGAGGTCTACCCGACCATCCACTACACCATGGGCGGGGTGCGGGTCGATCCGGAGTCGGCGGCGACGCGGGTCGCCGCTCTGTACGCCGCAGGCGAGGTGGCGGGCGGGCTGCACGGCTCCAACCGGCTCGGCGGCAACTCGCTGGGCGACATCCTCGTCTTCGGCAAGCGCGCCGGCGAGTACGCGGCGGAGTACGCAAAGACGGTGGGCAGCGCGCCGGTGATCGCCGATGCCCAGGTCGCCGAGGCGCAGAGCGACGCCCTGCGCTTCCTCGCCGGCGACGGTGATGCCACCGGCGAGAATCCCTACCTCCTCCACGAGGCGTTGCAGGATGCGATGCAGGACGACGCCGGCATCGCCCGCGACCAGCAGTCGCTGACGCGCTCGCTCGAGGCCATCCTCGAGCTCCAGGAGAGGGCGAAGCGGATGCGCGTCGGCGGCGGCCGCGTCCTCAACCCCGGCTGGCACAGCTGCATGGACGTCGTCAACATGCTGACCGTCTCCGAGGCGATCGTCCGCAGCGCCCTGGAGCGCAAGGAGAGCCGCGGCTCGCAGTGGCGGCTCGACTATCCTGATCTCAGTGAGGAGCAGGGCCGGGTCAACTACGCGGTCTACCGGGACGGTGAGCTGATGCGCATCCGCGCAGTTCCGCTGGAGCCGATCCCGGTCGAGCTCAGCCGCCACCTCGAGGACGGCTGATGGAGGTTCGCGTCTTCCGCGGGGTGCCGGGCGGCGAGCAGGGCGAGGTCGCCTACGACGTCCCCCCGGTCGAGGGGATGGTCGTCCTCGACGCCATCCACCACATCCAGAAGCATCTGCAGACCGACCTCGCCTGCCGCTGGAACTGCAAGGCCGCCAAATGCGGGTCCTGCAGCGCCGAGATCAACGGCACCCCCCGGCTGATGTGCAAGACGCGGATCGATGAGCTCCCCGAGGGACCGGTCACGGTGCGCCCGCTGGCGGCCTTCCCCCTGATCAAGGACCTGGTCACCGACGTGTCCTGGAACTACGAGGTGAACAAGAAGATTCCGCCCTTCACCGCCGCCGAGGGCGACCGCGGACCGTGGCGGATCCAGGAAGTCGACATCGACCGGCTCTACGAGTTCCGCCGCTGCATCGAGTGCTTCCTCTGCCAGGACGTCTGCCACATCCTGCGCAACCACGACATGCGTGATCGCTTCTACGGTCCGCGCTTCTTCGTCCGCGTGGCCGGGTTGGAGATGCATCCCAAGGACGTGCTCAACCGGGTGGAGCAGACGCGCGCCGAGGGCGGACTCGGGCTCTGCAACATCACCAAGTGCTGCACCGAGGTCTGCCCCGAGCACATCCACATCACCGACAACGCGATCATCCCGCTGAAGGAGCGCAACGCCGACGCGCACTGGGATCCGATCAACTTCGTCCGCCGCAAGCTGCGCCGCGACAGCGGTGGCGGCGCAGCGACACGCGGACTCGACGAGGAGCCGGCGGGCGGCCCACCGCGATAGGCCGGCGGTCGTGACAGGGCACTAGCGATGATGCCGGCGGTCGCCATCCTCTCGGGGATCTTCGTGTCGCTGCTGGTGGGGTTCATCCTCTTCTACCGCTGGTCGCGAACCCCGGCCTTCCGGGAGTCGGAGCTGCGCTGGGCCACGGTGCGCTTCCTGATGGTGATCGGACCCTTCTTCGGGGTGCACATCAAGCCGCCCCAGCCGGAGCCGCCGGCGGTGCTCACGCCCGGACCCGAGGGGCCGGGAGAGGGCCCCGGTGGCGTCGCCGACCCTGCCGCGCGCACGCCGGGGTCACCGTAGGAGTCGCCGTCCGGGAGTGGCGGCCGGCGTCATGGCATGATGTGCCGCGGCATTCTCAGCAGGAGGCAGCACCATCATGGCCGGGGAAAAGCGCCGGGGCGCACCCAAGAAGCAGCAGAAGAAGCCGAGCGCGAAGGCCAAGGCCAAGGCGGCGAAGAAGCTGGCGGCGCAGACCGCCCCGCAACCGAGCCAGGGGTAGTGGCGCAGGCCGCGGCCACGATCCGCGTCGACGTGCCGCCGGAGCGGCTGCACGCGATGGTCGCCGACGTCACGCGGATCCCCGAATGGAGCCCGGAGACGGTGCGTACCAGCTGGACCGGCGGCGCCACCGAGGCACGCCCCGGGGCGCGGTTCAAGGGGCAGAACCGATTCGGCCGGCTGCGGTGGTCGACCACGGTCGAGGTGGAGGCGTGCGAGCCCGGCCGGGAGCTGGTCTTCTCGACGATCGTCATGGGTAGGCCGCATACCCGCTGGCGGTACCGCTTCGAGCCGGTCGACGGTGGTACCGAGGTCACCGAGTCGTACGAGACGGTCAACGAGCTCCGCCAGCCGGTGCGCGCGATCGTCGACCTGGTCTTCCGGCGGCACGAGGAATGGATGCCGGAGAACCTGCGCCGCAGCCTGGAGAGGCTGAAGGCCGTGGCGGAGCGGCCGGCGCCGCCCGCCTAGCCTTGCCCCCCTGCCACCGAGCTCAACGCGCGGTGGCGGCCTCCTCCCGACGGGCCGCGTTCTGCTCCTGCGCCTGGTCGTCCCTGCTCAAGAGCGCGTAGACCAGCGACGCGCCGAGTCCGATCAGGCAGGGATCGGCCAGCGCGCTGATGCCCCCCGCCGCCGCGAGGTAGGCGGTGATGGCGAAGGCGAAGGCGACCAGGTAGGCGAAGAAGCGGCGGCGACCGGCCGCGGTGTGGACGAAGCGCATCGGGGACTCCTTGCGTTCGGGTGCTTCACATTTCTATACGGAAGCCGGATGGCGGGGATCGCGTTTCTGCGACAAGGCCGCCACGGGTGACGATCAGCTGGTGCTCGCGCCCACCAGCACGCCCGTCCCCAGCGGGGGCACCGTGCCGCCGATATCGCTGCGACGCGAGTCGAGCAGCTCGATCACCTCGCGCACGGCGTTGGCCGAGCGATGCAGCGCGGCCCTCTCCTCGGGCTCCAGCTTGACCTCGACCACCTCGACCAGGCCACCCGTCCCGAGCTGGCAGGGCACCCCGGTGAACAGCCCCTGGATGCCGAACTCACCCTTCAGCATGACGCTGCACGGCAGGATCCGCCGGGTGTCGAGGTGGATGGCATCGACCATCTGCGCCGCCGCTGCCGAGGGTGCGTAGTAGGCGCTGCCGGTCTTCAAGAGGTTGACGATCTCGGCGCCGCCGTCGCGGGCGCGCTGGACGATGCTCTCCAGCCGCTGTGGCGCGATCAGCTCGGCAACCGGGATGCCGGCGACCGTGGACAGCCGGGTCAGCGGCACCATCGTGTCGCCGTGTCCGCCGAGGACGTAGGCGTCGACGTCCTCGATCGAGGCATCGAGCTCGCGAGCGATGAAGGTGCGGAAGCGGGCGGTGTCGAGCACCCCCGCCATGCCGATCACCCGCTCGCGCGGGAAGCCGCTGACGGCGTGGGCGAGCTGGGCCATGGCGTCGAGCGGATTGGTCACCATCACCAGCACGCTGTCGGGGGAACGGCGCGCCACATCGCGGACCACCGAGGCGATCACCCTGGCGTTGGTCATCACCAGGTCGTCGCGTGACATCCCCGGCTTGCGAGCGACGCCGCTGGTGATCACCACGATGTCCGAGCCGGCGGTCTCCTCGTAGCCGTTGCTGCCGGTGACCACCGAGTCGTAGCCGACGATGGGACCGGCCTCGAGCATGTCGAGCGCCTTGCCCTGGGGCAGGCCTTCGACGATGTCGACGAGGACGATGTCGGCGTAGTTGCGCTCCGCGAGGCGCTGCGCCAGGGTGGCTCCGACGTTGCCCGCTCCGACGACGGTGATCTTCGCGCGCACTGCGGCCAGCATTCTAGGAGGCGGGGAGGTCAGGACGGCGGGCGAGGGCGGTCGCTACGATCCGCGCGGTGGAGCCGGAACGCCGACCGCTGACACGTCCGGAGCGCTTCCTCGCCTACGGCGTGACGGGATGGGTGATGGAGGTGGTCTTCACCGCGCTGAGCGACCAGCTGCAAGGGCGCGGTGACCGCCGTCTGGTGGGGGAGACGTACCTCTGGATGCTCCCGATCTACGGCCTTGCCGCCTTTCTCTTCGAGCCTGTCCACGACCGGCTGCGGACGGCGCCGCGAGCCACCCGCGCCGGCATCTATGCCGCCGGCATCATCGCCACCGAGGCCGCCACCGGGTCGCTGCTGCGGCGGCTGGTCGGGGTGTGTCCCTGGGACTACACGGGGCGCAGCCGCTTCGTCGCCGCCCGCGGTGCAACCCGCTTCGACTATGCCCCGCTGTGGGCGGTCGCGGGTCTCGGTCTGGAGCGGATCGACGACGTGCTGCGAACCCTGCCGCTGCGCCGGGTGCATCGCGACACGGCGACGTGAGCCGCACCACCGCCCGGCCGGCCAGCAAGCGCGGCGCACCTCCGCGGCGAGTCCCCGCCCCACCGCGCGGTGCCAAGGCGCGCGCGCTGGCCACCGTCGAGGCCTTGGGGCGCGAGTACCCCACGGCGGAGATCGCCCTGAAGTTCGCCTCGCCACTGCAGCTGCTTGTGGCCACCATCCTCTCAGCGCAGACCACCGACGAGCGGGTCAACATGGTGACGCCGCAGCTGTTCGAGCGATATCCCGACGCCGACTCGCTGGCCGCCGCACCGCTGCCGGAGCTGGAGAAGATCATCCAGTCGACCGGCTTCTTCCGCTCCAAGTCCCGCGCGATCTCGGAGATGGCGCAGGACATCGTCAGCCGCTACGACGGCGAGGTGCCGCCGCGGATGGAGGATCTGGTCACCCTGCGCGGCGTCGGTCGCAAGACCGCGAACGTGGTGCTCGGCGTCGCCTTCGGCGTCCCCGGCTTCGCCGTCGACACCCACGTCATCCGGTTGAGCAAACGGCTGGGGCTGACCAGGTCGGACGATCCGGTGATCATCGAGGCGCAGGTGTGCGCCATGGCGCCGAAGGAGGAGTGGACCGAGCTGAGCCTGCGTCTCATCCTTCATGGCCGTCGCGTCTGCCTCGCCCGCATCCCGCGCTGCGAGGTCTGCGTGCTGAACTCCTTCTGCCCGTCGGCGTTCGTCGCCGGGGGACGGCGTTCTCGCAAGGCTCGGCCGCGAGGCGCCGGCCCCGCAGGGCGGGCGACGCGAGCGGAGCGGCAGGCATGAGCCTTCCGACACTGCTTGCTCCGGGCGTCTGGCGGCTTCCCACCCTCGGTGGGAGCCTGGTCAATTCATTCGCGCTCGAGGAGCCGGACGGAGGCGTCACCCTGGTCGACGCCGGGCTGCGCGGCGCCACCGCCCGGCTGTTGCGTCACCTGTCCGCCATCGGCAAGCGGCCCGACCAGGTTGCGCGCATCGTGGTGACCCACGCCCACCTCGACCATGTCGGCGATGCCCGCCGCCTGCGCGAGCGCACCGGGGGTGCGCTGTGCATCCACGAGGGTGATGCCACCTACTGCGCGAGCGGAACGGCGCCGCCGCTGGACCACCCGGTCGCGCGCGCCCTCGGGTCGGTGGTCGGTGCCCGCATCGGCGGCGGTCCCGTGGACCGGACGTTTGCCGACAACGAGCTGCTGCCGGTGGCCGGAGGCCTGCGCGTCCTGCACACCCCGGGACACACCCCCGGCCACTGCTCGCTACTCCATGAACCGTCGGGAGTGCTGATCACCGGAGACGCGATCTTCAACTGGCGCAACCGGATGCGCTACTCGTTCGCCGTCTTCTGCACCAATGGGCGGCTGTCGCGCGAGACGGCGGACCGGCTGGGCGAGGTCGACTACGAGGTGGCGGCGTTCACCCACGGACCGGAGATCCGCGAGCGGGCGCGCGACCAGGTGCGAGCCTTTCTCCGCGCGCGGAGTTCCTCCTAGCGAACCGCCGCAGCCCGGCCGGCGCCGCCGTCGATCTGGGTCGCCGGCCTGGCCGCCAGGCTGAAGGCGCTGGAGAGCAGCCGGGCGGTGGCCATCGTTTCGGCGGTGCGGTCGGCGCGCCAGGCGTCGTCGCCCAGCCGGGTGACCAGGTCGCGGTACATCGGCTGATAGAGCCGGTTGACGAAGTCGCGACGGCTCAGCGCTCCCACCGCGCCCTGCGTGGTGCGGCCCCGGCGCACCACGGTGAGCGCGTCGTCGAGCCACTCCAGCTGGAGCCGGCCGTCGTCGATGTCGGCGGCGACCCGGTTGCGCCGCCGCTCGCCCGCGTAGGTCAGCTCGATGCGGGCCTCGCCGAGTCCGAGGCGCAGGCGGACCGAGGCACCCTCCCGTCCCGCCGCGCCATGGCGGCGGCAGGCGATGACCCGGGCCAGAGGTGTCAGGTCGTGGCAGAGGGCGAGGTAGTGGCTGCCGTGGTCGCCGAGGATCCCGCCCTCACGGTCGGCGTGGGCTCGCCAGCCGCCGCTGCTCAGCGGATCGGTCCCCGGCCGCTCGACCTCGGCCTCGACCCGGAAGGGGACCCCGCTGCGCAGTGACGCGCGCACCGCTCGGGCGAGCACCGTCCAGGCGGGAGCGTGGCGGTACTGGTGGACGGTCGCCAGCAGCCGGCCGGGGTGCTGCCGCGCCACCTGCTCGAGGGCGGAGACGTCGCCGGCGGTGAGGCCCAGGGGCTTCTCGCAGAGCACGTCGACGCCGTGTTCGGCGGCGGCCGTCAGGGCCTCGAGGTGGCAGCTGGGAGGGCTGGCGATCACCAGGAGGTCGAGGCCGCCGGCGTGGAGCATCGCGGTCGCATCGGGATAGCGACGGGCGCCGCCGAGGGCGGTCGCCACCGCGGTGCGGCGCTCGCGGTCGGGATCGCAGACCGCCGCCACCTCGACGTCGGCTGCGTCGGCGATGCCTGCCAGCGCGGGTAGGTGGGCACGGTGGGCCGCCGACCCGAGCCCGCAGACGCCGACTCTCAGTGACATGCGGCGGCGGCCAGCGCCTCCAGCGCCTGGTCGGCCTCCTCCGGGCTGAGGACCATCGGGGGGTTCAGCCGCACCCCGGGGACGTCGCCGACCACCAGCAGTCCGTGCTCCATGCAGCGGCGGAACAGGCGGCCGCACAGCTCGCTGCCGGCGAGCTCGCCGCTGGCAGGATCGATCCAGTCGAAGCCCAGCATCAGCCCGGCGCCGCGGGTGTGGGCGATGTACGGCGAGGCGGCCTCGATCTCTCGCAGCCCGGCGGCCAGCCGGTGGGCGACGGCGCGGACGTTCTCCAGGAACCCCTCCTCGGCCAGGATCTCGCAGACCGCGAGCCCGGCGGCGCAGGCCACGGGGTTGGCGCCGTAGCTGCTGGAGGTGGCCGAGGGCTCGGCGAAGAGGCTGGCATCCCAGAGCTCGGATCGCGCGGCCACCGCGCTGAGAGGGAAGCCGCCGCCCATCGCCTTGCCCCAGACAAGGATGTCGGGCTGGACGCCGAAGTAATCGGCGGCGAACGGGGCGCCCAGCCGGCCGCAGCCGGTGATGTTCTCGTCCATGACCAGCAGCCAGCCGCGGCGGGCGCAGAGATCTGCCAGGGCGGCGAGGAAGCGGCGCTCGGGCGGGCGGTTGCCGGCGGTGCCGAGGACCGGCTCGACGATCACCGCGGCGACCCCGCCGTCGAGGCCGGCGGCCACGAGGTCGAGCTCGGCGAGCGCACCGGCGCCGGTGGCGTCGCAGTCCGGGTAGCTGACGGCGTCGTGGTCGCGGCAGAGCGGGTAGGTGGTGTCGTGGACCCAGTCGATCCCCAGCCAGTCGCGCTCCCCCGGATAGCGGTGCCCGGTGAAGCGGGTGCCGGCGGTCTTGCCGTGGAACCCGCCGGCGAAGGACACCAGGTGGCGCCGGCCGGTGACCGACTGGGCCAGCCGCACGGCGACCTCGACCGCCTCGGTCCCGCCCGAGTAGAGGGCGGTGCGCTCCAGGCCGGTAGGGAGCAGCCCGGCCAGGCCGGCGAGCAGCTCGCCGTGCTCGCGGGTGTGGAGGATGCAGGCGGCCATCCGCTCCGCCTGACGGCTCACCGCCGCGACCCAGCGGGGATGGGCGTGGCCGAAGCCGGCGACCCCCATCGCGGTGGTGAAGTCGAGGTACCCCTTCCCGGCCTCGTCATAGAGCCAGGCGCCGCGGCCGTGGCTGATCACCACCCCGGCCGATTCGGCGATCCGGCGGGGACCACCGCCCGTGAGGCGGCGGATCAGGTCGGGGGTGGTGGTTTCTGTGGGCGCGAGTTCGAGCATGGGCGTGGAATCGGGTGAGTGTACGGCCTGCCCAGCGCGGTGGCGCCCTCAGGGCCCTCCGCGGCGGCGGGGTCGGGCCCGCTCCAGGGTGCCGGCCTGGCGCGGGTGCCAGAACTGCATCACCCCGCCCATGGCGTCCGCCAGGACGTTGAGGATCAACCACAGCACTGCGAAGGCGGCGCCAACGTCCTTGTCGACGCCGAACTTGACGAAGGCGGCGGTGAAGGCCGCCTCGCGGGCGCCGAGCCCGGCCAGGGTGAAGGGTGCGACCCCGGCGATCAGGGCGACGCAGAGGACAAAGAGGATGGTGAGGAAGTCGAGGTCGATCCCCAGGCCGCGGGCGAGCCCGAGCGCCATGCCGCCGAGGGTGATCAAGAAGAGCACCGCCTGGGCGATGGCGACCAGCAGCATCACCGGCTCCCGGCCGTAGGCGGCGAGAGAGGCCCAGGTCTTCGAGGTCTGGTGGCGCAGCCCGTCGGGCAGCCAGATCAGGCGCCGGCTGCGGCGGACCCCGCGCAACAGCCGCGGCTGCAGTCGGGGGGCGATCACCACCAGCAACAGAACGATGGCGGCTACCAGGGTGAAGCCGAAGCCGAAGAGCCAGCCGGTGCGGTAGGCGAGGGGAGGGGCGAAGGCGGCGGCAACCAGCCCCAGGATGAACAGGGCGATGATGATGATCAGCTGATCCATCGCCACCGAGGCGAGGATCTCGCGCAGCGCTGGCGAGCGGATCCCCTTGGCGCGACCCACCAGCAGCACCTTGATCGCCTGGCCGCCGAGCTGCCCCGGGAGCACCAGGTTGTAGAAGGCGCCGACGTAGATGGCGCGCAGCAGCGGCGCGATGCGCTCGCGGACACCGAGGGCGAGCAGCAGCAGCTGCCAGCGCCAGGCGGCGACGTAGACGTTGGCGGCCAGGCAGGCCACCGCCAGCAGCAGCCAGAGCGCGTTGTCTCCCCGGGTCAGTGGGCGGAAGGCGCTCAGCTTGACCAGGCTGATGATGTAGGCGAGCACGGCGGCGCCGATGGCGAAGCGCACCAGGCCGAAGAGAAGGCGGCGAACCCGCGCCGGCAGGAGGTGATGGGGACGTCGCATCGCCTGGGCCGCGGTGAGCCGCGGCGACGCCTGGGGACCGGTCGCGGATGGCCCGCTCAGAGGTCGTCGTCCAGCGGCCGCGCCCTCAGCCCGCGGCGGGCCCGCGGCACCCGGCGCAGGTGGTAGGGGACGTTGACCACCACCGTGCCGGGACGGAACAGCAACGCCGCCTTGAGCCGCAGCGCGCTCTGGTTGTGGAGCAGCTGGTGCCACCAGCTGGTCGCCACCAACTCCGGCAGCACCACCACCAGGGTGTCGTCACGGTGTTGCTTGTCGATGGCGTCGATATAGCGCAGCAGCGGGCGGACCAGGGCGCGATACTGCGACTCGACGATCTCCAGCGGCACGTGATTGCCCCATGCCTCCCATTTGGCGCGCATGCGGGCGATGTCCTGCTCGTCTTCGGAGACGTGGACCGCGATCACGTTGTCGGAGATCGAGCGCGCGAAGGCGAGACTCTGCAGCGCCACGCCGTCGAGGTCGGCGATGGGGACGATGCAGATCGGTTTCACCTTGTCGGGCGAGGTCGGGATCTCGGTGGCGAGGTTGCCGCGCACCTCGTTGTAATGGCTGTGGATGGCGCGACAGGTCAGCACCAACAAGGGGACCACGAGCACGATGATCCACGCGCCCTGGGTGAACTTGAAGATGCCGGTGATGATGAAGACCAGGCCGGTGGCGAGGACCCCGACCACGTTGATGGGGAGCCCACGCCGCCATCCCGGCTCGCGAAGGCGTCGCCACCTGGCCACCATCCCCGCTTGGGACATGGTGAAGGCGAGGAAGACGCCGATGGCGTAGAGGGGGATGAGCCGTGACACCTCGCCGCGGAACACCAGGATCAACAGGGTCGCCAGCACGGCCAGGGCGATGATCCCGTTGCTGTAGGCGAGCCGATCGCCGACCCGGCGGAACAGATGGGGGGCGTAGTCATCGCGAGCCATGAAGAAGAGGAGGCGGGGGAAGTCGGAAAAGGCCGTGTTGCCCGCCAGGACGAGAATTGCCGTGGTGGTGATCGCGACGTAGATGTATCCGAAGCTGTCGCTGAAGGCTGCGTGGGCGAGCTGAGAGATGACGGTCTGATACCCGTGGCTGGCCGGATTCTGCGGAGTGATGCCGAGCAGGTAGGTGGCCACGGTGATGGTCAGGAACATCCCCCCGAGGATGAGCCCCATCGCGGTGAGCGTCCGGCGGGCATTGAGCCACTCGGGCGGCCGAAAGGCGGGCACGCCATCGCTGATCGCCTCCACCCCGGTCAGGGCGGTGGCTCCCGAGGCGAACGCGCGCAGGATGAGAACGAGCGTCAGGCTCTCGGTCGCCTGGCCGATGCGGGGGCTCGAGCGGTGCAGGTCGCCGGTGGCGAGCTTGACGAAGATGACACCGACCATCAGGAACATTCCCAGGATGAACAGGTAGGTGGGGGCCGCAAAGATCGAGCCTGATTCGCGAATGCCCCGCAGGTTGCCCATCAGAAGCAGGAGAACAAAGGCGGCGCAGAGCTGCACTCGCAGCCCGGCCGTCGAGGGAGCGGCACTGACGATCGCGTCGACGCTGCTGGCGACGGACACCGCGACGGTCAGCGTGTAGGAGGTGATGAGCGAGCAGCCCGCCACCAGCCCGGCCAGCGGTCCCAGATTGTCGCTGGCGACGATGTAGGAGCCGCCACCCTTCGGGTAGGCGCGGATCGTCTGCCGGTAACTGAGAACCACGATGGCGAGCAGGCAGAGGATCGCCGACATGATCGGCAGCGAGTAGCCGTAGGCGGCCGCGCCGGCCACGACCAGCACCAGCATGATCTGCTCGGTGGCATAGGCCACCGAGGACAGCGCGTCGGACGAGAGCACGGCCAGCGCCTTGACCTTGGTCAGCCGCTCGTGGATCGACTGGCGGGTCTGGCGGGGAGCGCCGAGGAGAAAGTGGCGAACCCGGCTCAGGGTCCGAGCCATCCCCGTCTTGGGTTCGCTGGCGCGCAGAGTCGCCTGAAGCCAGCCCGGCTCCACCGCCTCGAAGCCCTCACGCTCGCGCCGCCGGACGCGCACGTAGCGCTCTCCCGGACGGCCCCGCTCCTCGACGCCCGCCAGGTCGGGGTCGATGCTGCCGTCGTCGCGCACAGCTCGCGGTGGCGTCGTTCCCCAGGCGCGTCCCGCCTCTCGGAGCGCCTGCACCTCCTCAGGAGGCAGCGTGACCACCGGCGGGCCCTCGGGTCGGGATGGTTGGTCGGATCCCGACGTCATGCTGCCCTGCCATGCATCGGCATGAAGTGTAGGCAGCGGGGTTGCGAATGGCGGATCACCGCGCGCGGCGGCACGTTCGGTAGCATTGCGCCGTCGAGACCGGGCCAGGCCCGGTGGGGTCCCATCGTGTGCCCCGTCCACGCGGCAGCTCCGCCGCATCTCCTCAATGAGGTGGCCGCCACGCCCACGACCGATGCCGCCGCGTCGGAGACCGTCGAGGCCGCCCGCCCGCGGGCAAACCGTCGGCGTCCGGGTGAGCAGGGTGAGCACCAGCGATCCGGACGCGGATCGGGACCGCCGCGGCCGCGGGCTCTCCCCCAGGTCGAGCGTCCGGCCGCGGTGCCCGCCCCTGAGCACCATCACCTGCCCGGCTGGGTGCGGCGCGAGTACGCGAGGGTGCGACCACCCTTGGGGGACCTGCTGGTCCTGCTCGAACCGCCGGCCCGCGACGAGCTGCGCTCGCGTCTCGACGAGCTGACCGCCGGGATCAGCAGCGGTCGCTTCAGCCTCGCCTGGCAGTATCCGGCGCTGGTGGCATTCGGCCGTAACGAGTACGACAAGCAGCGGCGCGCGCAGGAGGCCGCAGCCAGTGCCCGCCGCGGTCTCGATGCCGCCCGCCGCCGGCTGTCGGCGTCGATCCGCGACGCCGGCGTCGCCGCCGAGGCCGCGGCTCGACTGCAGCGCGCCCTGCGCGCCGCCGAGAGCGAGGACGCGGTCGCCGCGGTCGAGAGCGAGCTGAGCCAGCTGACCGTCGCCAGCCGCAGCGCCCACGATCGGCGACGCGAGCGAGAGATCGAGCGCGCCCGCTCGCGGATCCGGCGCGCCGCTCCCCACACCGTCGCCGAAGAACAGTCGGAGAGCTGGCAGGACGTGTTGCGCCGCTTCGCCGAGCAGCAGGGCGGAGCCGGTCTATAGTGAACCGGTGACCGACACCACCGCTCTCGACCCCGCCCGCGTCGCCCCCGATGCCGGCAATCCCGCGGTGCGATCGGTGATGCGCGACGAGGTGGTGTTCTGCCTGCCGAGCACCCCGATCGATGCCGTCGCGAAGCTGCTTGCCGACAACGACCTCTCCGAGCTTCCGGTGCTGATCGATCGCCGGCCGGTGGGTTACGTGGTCTCGCGCGACATCGTCGCCCACCTGGTGGAGGGCAACGTCGCCGTCGCCGGAAGCGACACGGTGCGGCCCTCGGTGACCGACGTGATCGCGCGCGACATCCTGCGTGGTCCGCCGCTGCTGGTCGACGAAGCGGCGCAGCTGTGGGAGGTGGTCGCCCTGATGCGGCAGCAGCAGCGCCAGACGGCGCTGGTGATGCACGAGGACGAGCGTCCGGTGGGGATGCTCACGGTGCGTGAGATCGCCACCCAGCTCGCCCGCCAACTCGCCGAGGCAAGCCGCTCCGATGGGTGACCTGCAACGGGCGATGGTGCCGCTGGGCGCCGAGTGCGATCCCGACGATCGCATCCTCGACGTCCTCGCTGCCCTTCGGGCCCAACATCCCGTGCCGCTGATGGTCACCCGCGACGACGAGATCGTCGGCACGGTCGGGCTCGAGGCGCTGCTGCCGGCGAGCGAGAACCTGGAGTCGGTGCGGGTTCGCGACCTGCTGCTGGCGGCACCGACCCGCGACAGCGGCCAGAGCCTGACCTCGGCAGCGTCGGCGATGCTGACGGCGGGCAGCGACACGGTGGTGGTCACCGCACCGGTGGGAGGAGTGTTCTCGCGCGAGACACAACCCGTCGGCCTCCTCTCCGAGCAGCTGCTGCTGGCCGAGATCGGCCGCAACGTCGTCGACAAGGCGCCGATGAAGATGCTGCTCGGCCACCGTGATCTGGGCTTCAACGTCCCCGTCAGTCCCTGCCAGCGCAACTGCCCGATCAAGCAGGACATCGCCACCTACATCGACTACGTCAGCCAGGGACGGTACGTCGACTCCTGGGTGGTGATCCACGAGACCAACCCCTTCCCCAGCATCCTGGGACGGCTCTGCAACCACCCGTGCGAGACCGACTGCAAGCGCGGGTGGGATCCCGGCGAGGATCCGGTGACCATCCGCTCGATCAAGCGCTTCTCCACCGACGTCGCCTTCCAGCAGGGGCTGTGGATCGACTACAAGATCGGGGCCCCCAGGGGGCAGCGGGTCGCCATCGTCGGCGGCGGACCGGCCGGGCTCACCTGCGCCCTGGACCTGCGGGTCCAGGGATACGAGGTGGTGGTGTACGAGCGTGAGGCGAAGATCGGCGGCCTGCTCAGCACCAGCATCCCGCCCTTCCGCTTCGACCACAGGCAGCTCCAGTGGGAGCTGGACATGATCGTCGCCACCGGGATCGATGTCCGGCTCGACAGCGGCGTCGGCAGTGGGCCCGATGACATCCACGTCGAGGACCTGCTGGCCGAGTACGACGCCGTCTTTCTCACCGTGGGGATGATGCAGGGCCGCATCCTCCCCGTCCCTGGCAGCGATCTGCCCGAGGTGATCGACGCCATGCGGTTTCTCCGCATCGTCTCCTACGACACCGTCCCCGAGCATTTCAAGCCCGGCTGCACGGTGGTGGTGGTGGGCGGTGGCGCCATCGCCACCGACGCTTGCCAGACGTCGATCAAGCTCGGTGCCAAGACCGTCTACATGTGCGCCATCGAGCCCGAGGACCGGCTGCCGGCCTTCGGCAACGAGCTGCACGAGGCCAAGGAGATCGGGCTGCAGATCAAGACCGGGATCATCGTCAAGGAGATCCACGCCGACGACGCGGGCAGGATTCGCGGGGTGTCGTTCGCCCCCCTGCACCAGCCCGAGTTCGACGAGCTCACCGGAAAGATCATCTTCTCATCGGTCAAGGAGATCGAGGGCGCCGAGCGGACCTTCGTCGGCGGCGACTACGTGATCTTCGCCTCAGGACAGATCATGGAGACGCCGGGCGAGACCGTGCCGCTGACCCCCCGAGGACTGATCGCCGCCGATCGCGGCGGCCACACCGGCGTTCCCAAGCTCTTCGCCGGCGGGGATTGCGTTCAGGGACCGTCCTTCATCGTCGACGCGGTTGGTTGGGGGCACCGCGTCGCCCGCTCCATCCGCGAGTACCTCGGCGAGGACATGGAGGCGGACAACGGCCGTCTCTACCAGACCATCGTCGAGCGCACCGACGACCACCGCCAGTCGGAGACCTTCGCGCGCACCGATCCCCCCATCCTCGAGGCGGCCAAACGCTACGACATGACCGAGGTGGAGCAGCCCTGGTCGGATCGCGAGGCCATCGTGCAGTCCATCCGCTGCTTCCAGTGCGACTCGGTGCATCACTATGACGCCAGCGTCTGCGTTCTGTGCGGAGCCTGTGACGACGTCTGCCCGGAGAAGGCGATCGACGTAGTTGTCTTCGGTGAAGACCGCGAACGCTCCTCCGGCGGCGACACCCTGGTGTGCCGCACGACGGGCGGCGATCCGCAGGCCGGCGGGTACGCGGGAGAGATCTTCATCAACTACGACCGCTGTACCAACTGCCGGATCTGCGAGGACCACTGCCCCGTGAACTGCATCACCTTCGAGCGGGTCCGCTATGTCGACGACGTGATGCGCGTGGTCGAGAGGCCGGAGCTCAAGGTCGAGCTTCCCGTGCTCGCAGCCGGGGCCTAGCGCAGCGCCCCGCGGCGGCTGACGCCCGGTGGCGCCACCGAAGCTTCCCCCAGAGGTCGTCAGCGCCGCCAAGCGGCTGGAGCCGGCGGCAGTGGCGCAGATCTACGACGTCTTCGCCAATCCGATCTACCGCTACGTCAGCTTCCGGGTGCGCTCCCCGGAGGATGCCGAGGACCTGACCGACCAGGTCTTCCTGAAGATGCTCGAGGCGCTGCCCGGGTACGACGACCGGGGGATCCCGTTCGGCGCCTGGCTCTACCGCATCGCACGCAACCTGGTGATCGACCGCCACCGGCGGGCCGCGCGTGACGCGCTCGAGCTGTCAGAGGCCGCCGAGGCGACCGGCTTCGGCGCCGATCCCTTCAGCCACGCCGCCGCGAGCCTGGAACGCGAGGCGTTGGCCGCCGCCCTGGCAACCCTCACCGAGGAGCAACGGCAGGTGATCGTGCTGCGCTTCATCGAGGGGTGGGAGGTCGAGGAGGTGGCGGCTGCCCTGGCGAGAAAGCCAGGAGCGGTCCACTCGCTGCAGCACCGGGCGCTGGCAGCGCTGCAGCGGGCCCTGGTGCGGGGCGGCGTGGTGTCATGAGGACGACCGCGGGCGGTGGCCGGGTATGCGCCGTGCCCGTAAGCGGCACGTGGTTTGTGCGTTCACACAGACGTAGGGGTAGGGGGATCGGCGATGGCGCCGCGCCCGCCCCGGTTGCACGAGGCATGGCGACGGTATGACCAAGGACGACATCGACCCCGGGCTGGTCGAGGCGCTTGGGCAGCTGCACGCCATCAGCCGCGACCCCCAGCGCCACAGTGCCGGCCGGGCCGCACTCATGGTCGCGGCGGCCCAGCGGCGAACCGTCGCCGGCTCTCGCCGGCCGGCCTGGCTGCGGCGGCTGACCGTCGCCTCGCTCAGCGTCGCCGGCGCCGGCGGCCTGCTGGGTGGCCTGGTGGCGGCGTCCGCCAACGCGCTGCCCGACTCGCCGCTCTACGGCGTCAAGCGGGCGGTCGAGGGGATCGAGCTCCAGCTCGCCGACGACAACACCGATCGTGCCAAGCTGCAGCTCGAGCTCGTCGACCGGCGCACCGCCGAGGCGGTGGCGATGGTCGATCGCGGCAAGCTCGGCCTCGCCGGCGACGCCCTCCGCGACGCCAGGCCGCTGCTCGCCGACGCTCTTGCGGTGCTCGCCGACGACCATTCCCACGGAGCCCAGCAGGCGCTCACCAACGCCAGCGCGACCGAGATTCCCCGGCTCGCGGCGGTCTTCCAGCGCCTCGAGCAGGCGCGCGACAATCGCGACGCCGGGGCGGCGGCCGACGTCCTTGCCCAGCTCAACGGGCTGAAGGGCAAGGGGCACGGCGGTGCCGCCGAGAATGAGAGCGGCCCGCCCGCGTCGGCCGCAACGCCTGAGGGACAGCCGGGTGGTGGCCAGAGCGACGGAAACCAGGGCCAGACCCACGGCCAGGGCAGCGGAGCCGGGAGCGGGCAGCCGCCGGCCCAAGCGTCCGCCTCGGCCACGCCCACCGATCACGACAACCCGCATCCGACCCCGCCCGGCCATGGCCACGGAGGTGGCACCGGCCACTGAGGACCGCCGGCGGGAGGAGCTCGACGGCGTCCTGATGCGGCGCGCGCTGGCCGCGGCTCGCGCTGCAGGACGGCTCGGCGAGGTCCCGATCGGGGCCGCCGCTTCGCACGACGGCCGGGTGATCGCGGTGGCGTCGAACCGCATGGAGCGCAGTGGGGATGCGACCGCCCACGCCGAGATGCTGGTGCTGCGCCGCGCCGCGCGCGTGCTCGGCGGATGGCGGCTCGGTGGGGTGACGCTCGCCGTCACCCTCGAGCCCTGTCCCATGTGCGCCGGCGCGATGCTCCAGGCGCGTGTCGATCGCTGCGTCTACGGCGCCACCGATCCCAAGAAGGGAGCCGATGGCAGCGTCTACGACGTGCTGCGACACCCCGGCGGCAATCACCGCATCGAGGTCGTGCCCGGAGTGATGGCCGGCGCCTGCGGCGCGCTGCTCACCGAGTTCTTTCGCGGACTGCGCGGGGACGCACGGTGAGACCGGAGAGGGTGGGATTCGAACCCACGGTGGCTTTCACCACACCGCTTTTCGAGAGCGGCACCTTAAACCACTCGGACACCTCTCCGGCGAGCGAGTATACCGGCGCTTCCCAGACCGCTCCGAGAGGCCTGGGTACAATCCATGGCGGAGCGATCGCCTAGTTGGCCGAGGGCGCCGCACTGGAAATGCGGTAGGTGCCGTCAAGGTGCCTCGAGGGTTCGAATCCCTCTCGCTCCGCGGCTGCCACCCCGATTCCAGCAATGCCGCCACTTCGGCCGCCCGGTCGGATCGGGGCACGTACGCAACGATTTCGCCGTCCTCCACATCGAGCGCTTCGAAAACGCTCTTCAGAAGCTGGCGCCGCGTTAGGGCATCGCCGCCATCCCATGCACTGAGAATGCCCGTGAAGTCGAGGGGAGGCCGGCTGGGGGCGACCGCCCGTGCCAGCTCGTCGCGAATAGCTTGCAAGCGACTGGACTCGGCGAGGTACTGATCCTCCGTCCATCGCTTCGCGGTGTAGAACATGAAGTCCGCCCGGCGCAGCGAGTCCTCGACGTTGGCCAGGGCGGTTGGCGCGTCGTCCCCCCGCTGGCCCGCCAACTCCTCCGCCTTCTCCTTGAACCTAGCGGGGGCATTACTGTCCAGCCACCCCATGACCGCCACGGCCCAGGGCAGCAAGGTAGCCTCGGGAATCATTCGCGCAGTACAGCGATCTGGAGCATCGCCTCCCCGGCAGCGGTAGTAGATTCGGCCCCGGTTGCGGTGCACCGTCATCCGGCGTCCGCACACACACCGCAGCAACCCTTGGAAGGTGTAGGCGCGCGGATCGCGCTTGTCCGATCCGCCGACCCCTCGCCGCCAGGTGGCACGCTGCTTCTGAACAGACTCCCATGTCTCGCCGTCGATCAGAGCGGGCCACTTGGCGTCGATCAGCTCACCATCGCGAAAACGACGACTACCCGAGTACGTCTTGCCGATGTACGCGACGTTGCCAAGTAGCTGCATGATCGTGTCGCCATGCCAACCCTTACCGCGATATTCTCTGGGCCCGGTATTGGCAGGCAGGATTTCTCCTTCCGCGTTCAGGCGATGGGCCAAGAGCCGGGCGCTGTATTTCCCGGTGGCGTACTCGGCGAACACACGCCGGACCAGTGGCGCGGTCGTCTCATCGATCTCCACATAGCGGTCGACGCCGTTCCCGCTCCACTTGTATCCGGCCGGCAGAGGCCCCACCGCGTCCCCCTGGGCCGCCGCATACCGCTTCGCCTCACGAATCTTGATGGCATCCATGCGACGCTGCATGGCATGTGCGGCTGCAAGCGTCGTGTAGCTGAACTCACCGATGGGTGACCGGTCGAACTTGCCGTGCACGAACACGACGTCTATCCATGGCCTCTGTTCCAACAGCGCGTACAACTCCAGAGCCTCTGCGGTATTGCGGAAGGATCGCGACTGGTCGTAGAGCGCCAGCACGACCTGGTCGTCTTTGCGAACCGCCTCCAGTCGCTCACGGAGAGCAAGCCACCCTTTGCGCCGCTTGGCCGATCCACCGCTCAGGTCGAGGTCTTTGTAGACAACGACTTCGTTGCATGACCGCATCTCGGGGAGGTCGCGGCATTCCTGTTCCTGCACTTCAGGGCTCACGGTGCGCTCGTAATTCTTATGCCGAGATTGGCGAATGTAGATGTACCCGAGGTTCCGGCTCACTACTTGCCCTCCGCGTCGACAGGCCGGAACTCCGCCAACTGACGCAACTCGTCGCGATCCACGTATGTCCCTCGGCCGATGCCGCGCTCGTAGGCTTTCAGCCGACCCGCCTTGACATAGCGGTACAGGGTGGCGCGATGCAGGTTGAACTCCTCAGCCGCCTTCGCGAGGGGAATAAGATCGACCATTCGCGCATTGTAGCCCCTTGTCGCTGTCAGTCGCATAGTACCGGATCTCTGCGCCATGGCGGGCGACGGCCGCGCGAACGTTTGCCTCGGCCACGACGCGAGCCAGATCGATCCAGAGGGCAGACCAGCGCGGCTCGCGCTCGCTTCGGCCTTGAGCGACCGGGTGCGACTCCCGCTCCACCTACAACCGTCCTCCAGACGGGTGCGAGCCGCACCGGATTCCGCACACCGCCACGTTGCGCGCGATCACTTCAGCGAAGGTCATGCCGCTGTCGTTCACATGCCGGCGGTGTCAACGCCACGCGCCGTCGTCCTGGCTGAGGTCATCGCGAACATACGACTCGGCGTCAGACCTGCCCGCCGCACGGCGTCGTACCCGCCGGTCGGGTGCCGCCGGTCGGGTGGTCATCGCCAGGGGTCGTCCCCTCGGTCTTGAGGGTCATCTGCGGCGACGTTGTTCGTGCTCTCCCACGGGGCGTCGTCGCCGGCGCTGCCCCAGTGCCGCTCGCGACGTCCACCCGCCGCTGACCCGCAGTCCAGCCGATCCTCGTCGACCGCCGCCTGCCGCCTCCACACCTGGGGCGCGCTCAGCTCGATGAGGCGCCGGCGCCGGTCGGCACCGGGCCGTAGCGGCAGCCAGAGGGGGTCTGCCGGGCTCTGCGTCGGGTGGGGCAGGATCACGGCCGTCGCGGCGGGCAGCCACGTCTCGAGCCCGCGCCGCGCCTCGGACTCGCGGGCTCGATCCTCGAAGGCGATCAGCACCAGTCGCGGCGCGCTCTCATGCCGGGCGGCTCGCTCGTAGGCCGCGAGCCGGTCACGCAGCGGTTGCGCCTTGCGGGCGCTGGGGACCACGTACTCCAGCCAGAAGGGGAGCCACACACCCGCCTCGGCCCACTCGCCAGACCCATCGGGACGATAGCCTTGCCCGTACCGCCGGTGGAACTCGGCCTCTGCTTCCGCCGCCGACAGCCACCCGCCAAGCTCGCACCCCGGCCTCTGGCGAGCGGCGCGCATCAGGGCCGTGAAGAAGCCGTTGACCCCGAGGAGGTGCGGCAGGGTGCCGCTGGCGGCGACGTTGACCGCGTGCTCGCGCCGCCAGCCGAGCTGGCCGACGTCCACGCCGCGCTCCCAGGCCGCGATGCAGGCGCCCATGTGGTCGAGGACCCAGTGGTAGGGTGCCGACCCCGTGGCGCGGAACGGGCGGAAGCGATCCACGACGCGCATGGCGTGGAGCTGGCCCATCCGGGTCTCCGTCCGGCGGATGCTCGGGAAGGCCGCCTCGGCCACCTGGTGCGTGGTGAGCACCCGATGGCGGTCGAGCAGCCGGACGACGAGGCGATCACGCTCAGACAGGGAGGAGATGACCTGATGCACGAGGCTCGACGCTGCCCGCGGCCGCGCCTGCGACCCGACCCCTTCTCGATAACCCCTATATCCCCTATAAGTCGGGGGAGTCATGCGACTACCCGGTTATGGCTGGTGGCGTTGCTGGGCAACGCGCGTCCCGCGTCCATCTGACCGAGTGGCTGTTCGCGTCTAGAGCGACCCCCCAGGCGCCCCCCCAGACGCCCCCCGATTCGCTGGCCGACGCGATCTCCGCTTCGCGCGAGGCCCCTGCTCTGACAGCCTTCCCTTCCTGGCGTCTCCGAGACGATCCCGACGATGTGTCCTCCGGCGATGTCGGGGCT
Source organism: Chloroflexota bacterium (assembly GCA_005880985.1). Lineage (GTDB taxonomy): Bacteria > Chloroflexota > Dormibacteria > Aeolococcales > Aeolococcaceae > CF-134. Next base: position 176,093 of record VBIQ01000007.1, on the reverse strand, counting down.
CTGGCTGGGACGATGCTGGCGTCCTTCGGGCACAAGGCCCCCCACAGACAAATCCGGCTCTCGAGCCGAAAGAGGACAGATAGAGACGAACTTGTTACATGCGCGCCCTGCCATCCGAGCAGCGACGGCGCGGACGTCGCGTGGACGCAGCTGTTCGTTTCGCCCTTCAGGTCGGGCGGAATCGGCATCGACGTTGCCTCGGGGCAACCGCGCTGGCCGGGGATGTGTCAGTGATCTGTCAGTGGCGACGGATGACGACACGTAGGGGACACAGCACCCCGCGGAGGGACGTTTCGGGGACGCAGCTATTCGTTTCGACTTCCACGCCGGGGCGCCGTGACCGCGTCGACTCCCGGTTCTCACAGTCCGTCACCAAGGCTCTGGGAATGGCCATCGATCAGCGCTGGCCGAACGGCGAGACCGTCCTTCACAGCGATCAAGGCACCCAGTCGACCGCAGCATCCTTGGGTGGGGAGCTTCACCCAGCGCTGCCGCGCCAAGGACGTCTCGGCGTCGCTGAAGCGGGCCTGGGCGACGACCTGGCCGTACACGCCGGCGGAGCGGGCCACCGTCGTCTGCCGTCACGACAACGGCACCCAGTTCACCTCGCTGCACTACCGCGACGTCGCTTAGCAGCTGGGTATCACCCTGTCGCGCACGCGCTACCGTCACCCAGACGGCAACGCCTTCATCGAGGGCTGTACCGCAGCCTCAAGGAGGAAGCCATCTGGCTTGAGGTGGTCTCGAGCCGGCGCGCCGTACGATGCAACGCGGGCCTGGCTGTAAAGAATGAAGAGGATTCTGGCTATTGTCGGCTACCGAGGCCTAGCCTAATCGCCCGGCGTCCGGCGGGATGGAGAGCAGGGGGCACCAAGATGACTTTGTCAACCACCGCTCCGGGTTGGGAGCCCATCTGTGCCTGCGGGGACCATCGTCCCGTCCCTTGCGGGATCGTCGCTGCCACCGCGGCCATTGTTCCCGTGCGTGGGCCATCTGGGCGGCGGCGGCCTGAAGGTTTCGCGCAGTTGGCATGAGTCGCTTCTCAGCTTTAGAAATCTCCACGATATCGATCGCTTGTGTCGCCCTTATCTCGTCGTTCGTCCTAATCTGGCGCGTGATTCGCTTACGCCGACAGGTAGGGACGGCTGATGCGCGGGCCACCGAGCAAGACGAGAAAAGGCGCCGTCTCGATAGTTTGAACGGTCTACTGAAGAAGTGTGAGTCCAAACCAGAAGTCGAAGCGCTCGCGATGCAGTTAGTTGACCTTGCTAACGAAGCCATGAGGCGTGCCAAAGACGAGCGCAATCGACGACTTCGTTGGTCTTGGGCCAACGTCGTACTTGGGTTCGTCGCTGCTCTCGGTGCCGGGGGCAGCGGGGGTGCCGTTCTCTCCGGCGCCACGTCCGGCCCGGGCGCTACGAATGTCCGACTCGCTCTAGGCATCATTGGTCTCGTCGCGGCCGCGGCCGCCGGGCTAGCATCGTCCATGAACACCGCCCGCACATCGCAGTCGGCCGCACTCGCTGCCAACCAGTACACGCTCCTAGAGCGTCGTATATGGAACTTCCTCGCGTCCCTACCCCTTCTTGATTGCAACGCGGAACGACTATTAGCGACGCTTGACGCGAGAACGGATCAACTCGAAGCAATTGCCCAGGGTGAGGAACAGGCATTCGGGACCCGCAGCGCCGTGGTCCAACGTGCGTAATGGCGCGCCATTACGACAGCGCTGAGCCCTTCTATAACGCGTGCATATCCGTCGTCTTATGGGCACCGCGACCGCGTCCGACCCCAGGACTCCGACGCCGCTCGTTTGTTCGAGCGGTTCAAGTGCCTTTACGGCGCCGGCATCCCGCGATGCCCGACCCGGTTCCAGAACGCGACGGCCCCTTAGCGAGCGCTTCCCGAGTCCATGGGTTACGCACTCCGCTGCGCCACGGGAGCGGCAGGGACGACCCTGTCCGCTTGAGGGCAAACGATGATAGGGCCGGTCAGTTACTCCGGCTGGTTGCACGCGTGCGAGGAGACGACAACGATCCCTCTCGCTGCTCACTAACGCATGCGGCCCAGATGACGGCGACCCCAGCAACAAATCCCCAAACGCATGCAAAGACGCCTCGTCAAAAGCAAAATGCTTGTGCGCCTGGGTTGGGTATCGGCCAACAGCCAAGCCTGCACCTACCGTCTGGCTCCGGAAAAAAAAGGAGGGCGGGCCGTAGCACACCCTCCGGGGAGGGAGAGGCCCGCAAAGGGCGACACCCTCCGATTCAACGATCTTAGGCTCATGTATCGTACCACGCCCAATGCTCGCCCAACCCGCCTTTGAGGCGACGGTTACGGCTCGGCTGGAGGACTTCTTCAGGCCAGGCACGCCCTGGAACCGCCGTCTGTGGTCCTTGGGGCTGATTCTCTCGCTTGACGAGGTGCTCGAGGTCTCGCGGGCCGTGGCCGAGAGAGTCGTGTGGTCGAAGTCTCTTGATCTCCTGAAAAAGGCGGTCACGCTGGCAGCACAGAACGATGCGGGGCTTGGGACCGGCCCGCACCTTGCCGCGCTGCGAACCTGCCTCAAACAGCCTATCGCACCTGGCGGGTTTGGATATCAGCATCTGAAAGAGCTGGCCGCCAACATTTCGGTCGATTATCTAGACAACTGGGCCGCTGCCATCCAGATCTCACCAAAGCCATATCCGGAAAGGGTTGCTCGCGCAATAGCCGCGCACCTGCTGGATACTGGCTACAGCCAACAGTACTTGGTTGCCTGGCTGGGCAAGCTCACTCGCGGGAATACGACCGTGGTCGACATGATTGCGTCAGCACAGGAACTTCTTCGCAACGCCGCCCGCCACTACGAAGTGCTGATTCCACTCGTTGCTCGGCCTGATCCCACTCAGCCATTGCCCCAGGCGTGGCGGGATGCCCAGCGGGCTTCCGAGTGGCTGCAGCGGTACGCATCTACATCTCCCCCCGTGCGTCAGTCGGGAGCGTTTCTATTTACGATTGAGGATGCTCGGGATCCGTACGCGGCGGCCGAGCGCGCCACCGAAATGATCGCTGGCATGGATGCACGAGTGCGTCTCGGCCCCTCAAAGGCCATGCCACTTCTCGGCAAGTGTTGGGTTAAAGGAGTTGGCCACTCATTACCGCTACGACGCGAGTGGGCCGTCGAGATTGAAGCAATTGCCAAGACACGAACCGTTTATAAGATTGATCCTGACAGCCGAGTTGATGGAGCACTCGACCTGCTTTCCACCTTCAACAGCGGCCCTCCTGGCGCTGCAGTCTCGGCTGCCTGGGCGGCAATCGAATCTCTACTCATCGGACCTGGCGACGACGATCGTGGATTGGCCGCGGTGCGTTGTGCAGATATCGTGCTTTGTTCCTTGCCGCGAGCGGAGCTGACCGCGCTCGTTCATTCTCACATAGATGGAGCGCCGTCTTCTGATCCACTCGCGGCACAACTTCGCGGGGACTTACGAGCCGGTCACGGTCACCGCGAAGCCGTGCGCTCGCTCGAGGAGGCACTGCGAGCTGGCGTAGAGCTCTACCTGCCGACGCAGTCGGATCAAGCCGCTTACCAGCGGCTCATGCGGATGATCAACCAACCAGACACCGCCTTTCCAGCCATCCGGCGTCACTTGATCGCTGCGCTACGCCGGCTATTCCGTCAGCGCAACATTGCACTACATTCTGGCCGAGTGCAGACCGTGATGCTGCGTCCAGCCCTCCGCGCTGCGGCGCCGGTCGTAGCGCAAGGCATGAACATGATGGCATACGCGTGGTTGCGAACCAGTCCGGAGCAGCCCGAGCCTATAGACCCTATTGAGCTCGCGGCACGCGCCAGGGCTCGCCTGGATCTGATCGAGACGCACTCGAGTCTACTGCACGATTTGCTTGGGTATGGTTGAGGGCCAACGCAAGGGCGCGGGCTGGCTTGCTGCCCGCCATCCTCGGTCCCAAATGAGTTAGGCTGCAGCGCGTTCGGGGCTGACGCTGGCGGAGACGAGCGAACTCGATCATGGTTTGGCAGACATATCTTGACGACCGAGTTCAGCGCCTAGAGAACGATCTCAGGCACGTGCCGGCCACCGAGCGCAACTCTGTTGATTACAGGGTTGCATGGGCAGGCGTCCGCGACGCTCGCATCCTAGCTGGCCTGCGGATGGTATCACCCGACATTGACCCTGCTGGGGAGGAAGGCTCCGCGCGTCCAACACCACCGGCCATACGGGGGCGAGCGATGTCAATCCTGCTCAAACCGTGGGATTGGTGGACAGGTGACAGGACGGAGGCAGCCTATTCGGCGCTGCACCGCGCCGATGGGGCATACCTTGCACTCGCGCCAGCACCGATCCTTCGGCAGCGCGCTGCCTTGCTCCTCGGTCGCCTGCCGCTCTGCGGCCTCGCCCACGATGACTTCCGGCTCAATGAGTACCGATCAATTCTGCGCAAGGTTGCCTTTCCAGAACTTTCTCGCGAGCAAATAACTGACGATGTCCGAGCTGAACTCAAGGAGATCTCGGAGGTTATCAATCAGGGGAGTGACGGCCAGCATTACCGAGCGCGCACATATCGGAACATGCTGCTGGGCACGGCTGGGGGGCTTCTCCTGGTCTTCTTGTTGTTGTCGCTGGTGGGTTGGCGGGACCCCTCATTCTTCTCGCTCTGTTCGGCTGACGCCAGTGCCTCCTGTCCTAGTGGTGGCGCGCCCGGCGCTGGCGACGTCTTTCTTCTTGGCCTGGCTGGCGTGGCCGGGGGATCGCTGGGCGCGCTTGCCATGCTGCTGAACGTCAAGGTGACTGGTGGTCCGTACACTCTTGCCATAGCGCAGGCGCTACTGAAGCTGCCAGCTGGGGCCCTGATATCTCTGATCGCCCTGTTCACAATGCAACACGACGTCCTTGGGATACTGAAGCCGCAGGCCGGGAACGCACTCGTCGCGTGGGCAATGGTGTTCGGCATCGCGCAGCAAGCTGTCACGCGCGCTGTCGATAAGCGTGCGAACAGCCTCCTCAACGGATCAACCGCGGGGCCACCTGGACCAACAGGCGGGGTCGATCCCCATGGCCCCAAGTTGCCGGGTGGAGGAGTCGCACCAGGAGGCAACTCCGATACGAGTGGTGAAGCGGAGCCGATAGCCGACAAAGCGCCGGGCGACCGCACCCCTTAAGACTGTTTGATGATAGATTCATCGCAAGAGCGATAGCCGCAGCCCGATGACGGATGGCATCAGATGGCAACGAGTTTCCCGGCGTGAAGTTAGGTTGGATTCTTTACGCTGGCGAAGGTGGAGGGATCTGATCCGTCGGAACAGGCAGCTGTCAGGACACGTCTCGTCGGCTTGTACGACCACCACACGCGCCGGTGTAATGGGCGCGACGCGTTCATCGCGTGTGAGGACCATCTAGCGAGACGCGATGCGACGGTTAGGGAGATCACGCCTTCTCCATCTCCTCCGTTGGGGAACTGACCTACTCCTTAACATCTGAGCGCGCCTCAACGGTCCGCGGTCGACGAACCCAGCGATGGGCGACCTACCTCCTGCCGCAGCCAGCACGATGCGGCAGGAATTAGAAGCAGCGTACGGCGACGCCATGAAGGTCATTGACCCTTTGTCGCGGGCTGCCACCTTCATTCAGAGCTCTATGAGGCAGCAATTCTGCGAAAAGACCGCCTTCGGTCATCGGTGGAGCTGTCTGCGTTCGGGGCGGTCTACCCTGGCCTGCCAGCCTCTATCCGCTCCGCATGGACTATCGTCGCAGGGTGGATGGTGTCCTCTACTACCCGTACATCCGGGTCCCGAAATCCGGCTGGTTCAGCCGGCTCCTGCTGTACTGGGACGACGTTGCCACCATTGTGCCCGACGCGTGGCTTGAAACCCCTGAGGAACTAGGGCCGTACACACAGGAGCTCGTACAGCGAGAGCTCGTCACCCAGGTGCTCCCCAGTTGCGGCGATGTCCATACGATGGGGGCTCGATTTGCAATGTATGTACAGTCACTGGACAGCGAGAACCTGCGAAGGAGGCGGCGAGACTTCCGGCGCGGGACGGCGAGCCGTATTCACGTCGACAAGATGGATCTACACATCTTCACTGAGCTGATGCGAGAGGGCCTTTGCTCGCCGGCATCGGGGCCTTGGTGGTCTGTCGAGCGTTCCACCGCTGATGACTACATGGCCGCCCTAGCACTTGCTCTCGCTGCGCCAGAACACCAGGAAGTACGTGGAAGCGTAGGGTATCGTTGGTGGGAGAAGGTGCAAGGTGGAGTACGACGTGTGCCGGTTACCGATCAGGCTCATTCCCTTCTTCCGGTGCTCTCAGGGACAGTCGCACTGGAACAGCATGCCTTCCGAGCACGCGCAACCGGCGCTGAGAATGTGCGGCGCATCCAAGCAATGGTTCTGGAGCGGCTCTTCCCTGCTCCCATGGGAGTGCCGGAGCCAAAGGACATTGAGGCGTTTCGAGGTCGCCATGGCGACATCTTGCCCACTTTTCGCCGCGAGGTGGAGGCAAGGGTTGATGAGATCTTTCGCATGGCGGATCCTGCGCAGGAGGCGCGGGCCCTGGACCGCCTTGAGGGCGAGCTAGTGGAGGCCATTGACCAAGTGGAAGCCTACCTCTCGGAATCACGGCTGGGGCGAATTGCGCGGTCCCGTTTTTGCACGGTCCTCGGCTTCCTTCCCGGCCTCAGCACAGTGACGGACAGGGCGAGAGCGGCGGCTGATGTAATCGCTCCAGCCCATCCAACACCTGTGTCACGGTTGGCATATGCGGCCTTCGCGAACATCAAGCTGACGAAGCAGGCAACGAAACCCCGTGCGCTGCCACCCGATCGTTTGGCCTTGTTGACGATCACTATGACTGACCAGGCCGCTTAACCGATCTACGCCTTCCGCCGCAGGCACCGGCGAGCTAGATAGCCGCGGCAGGGAACGACTGACCCGCTGAACTGGCTCCTTGGGCCATAGGCATTGGCCCTCGCCGGGCGGGGCCGACCAGCAAGGTTGAAGCGCCGACAAAAGGACCGCTGGTATTGCAGGACCGCCTGAATAACTTCTCATCGACCAAGCACCCTTGCCTGCCGCGCGTCCACACAGTTGGAGCCGGTTGTATTCGAAAGCGGGCTTGCCTGGTCTTCACACGCTCCCAGTCGACGGTGGAATCCGGACGCCCCACGGTCGCTGGGCTGCCTGTCGCCGGCGTTGGGCTGGTGATGAGGACAATCCCAGAATGAGATCACTTTCAGCGCGCATGAGAATTAGCTGATCGCTGCAGGTCATATGAGTATTTGGCAGCGGCAAGATTCGCTGAGCTGGTTCTGACCACAGGCATTGGCCCTCGCCCGCTGGGGCCGACCACCAAGGTTGGAGCGCCGGCAGAAGGACCGCTGGTATTGCAGGACCGCCTGAATAACTTCTCGTCGACCAAGCACCCTTGCCTGCCGCGCGGCCACACCGTCGGAGCCGGTTGTATTCGAAAGCGGGCTTGCCTGGTCTTCACACGCTCCCAGTCGACGGTGGAATCCGGACGCCCCACGGTCGCTGGGGTGCCTGTCGCCGGTGTTGGGCTGGTGATCATCTTGATGCCAGCATGGGTTATCTTCATCAACTTATGGCAATGACACGCCGGCTATTAGTCATGCTCATTGGCGAATACTGAGATCCTCTGGTCTGGACACTAACATGTCATTGATCGGTTAAGATCAGTCATTCCACGGTGCTCATTAGCGATCCTCCCGCTACTCATAAGCCCCCTCGAGAACGTCTGGCCTCTAAGATGCATAGCGTGGCAATGTCATGTTCAAGTTAGGAATAGATCTTGACAGGCTTGCTCCAATCGTGGAGACTCGGGCAGACAAGCCACTGGAGGCCATGTGCGTGGAAGCAGCCGAGTTGCTCAGCGTGGAATCAACCAGCGGTGCGATGGCTCGCGAACCAAGAGGTGCACAGGACGAGTCGGGAGTTGGGTATCTCGAGCGAATCGCCAGCAAGCTGAAGATTCCAAAGGAGATTGCGGAGCACGTCTTCAACCAGGAAGGAGATGTTCTGGAGATCGTGGTGGCGCCTGGCAAGCTGGAAAAGAAGAATTCTGCAGCCACAAAGCAACTTGCGATTCTCACAGTCGCAGGGCATCAAGCCGCTGGGATTGAAGACTGGACATCGACCTCAGTCATTCGCCAGTGGTGTGAGCACTTCAAGAAGCTGGATTCGGCCAACTTCGCGGCAACCATAAAGGAGCTCGAGAACCTCTTCACAATGAGAGGCACAGCACGGGGGCGCCAAATGAGGACAACCGCACCTGGTTGGGTCGAGGCGTCGAGACTAGTCAGTCAACTCGGTGGTGGCGATTGATCCGTGGACGCTGATGAGCTTTTGCGGACAGCTTGGCAGGCAGTGGAAAATGCGGGCGTACCCGACCCGCATAAAGGCATCGCATTCAAGGAAGCAATCGACTTCATCCGGGACAGCGCGGTGGCCGACCGAGCGCCCACGAGGGGAAATAGTCAGGTCGGCAGTGCGACTAGTAGCAAGCAAGGAGCCGAGCCTACGGCAAGGAGACGCGCAGCGGGGGGCTCAGAGGCGGCGACCGTCAAAACAGTTCCCGATGGCGAAACATTCTACGCGAGACTCGCACACGAATCTGGGCTTTCTGACAGCGAGCTGCGCGATGTACTGCATCTGACGGACGACGGCAAGGTCCAGATCGTGGTCGCGACAAAGGACCTAGGTGAGTCGCTGGCCGAGCAGGCTCGGAGTGGCATCGCACTCATCGCTAGCGGCCGATCCGAGGGGCTCGATGAGAATCCCGTCCGCGCGGATGCCGTCCGCGAGGAACTAAGGAGAAAGCACTGCTATGAGCAGAGTCACTTCGCGCGACAACATCTTGGGCCCCTCAAGGGGTTCAACGCTGGCCCGGCTCCGACGGACATCTTGCTTAGTTCAAAGTGGCTTCTTGAATTCCACGCCGCGGTATCGAAGGCTCGTGGTCAAGGTGCCGGCGAGGGTGGGAAATAGTTCAGCGTGGATATGGCAGCCGTTCAGCAGGGCTTCCTCTCCGCCGGCGTCCCGCAGCGCCTTGTTGAGGAACTGCTCGATTCATACGCCGAGGGAAAACGGCGCTTTCATTTGGGCGACCATCGCCCGCAAGAGGTAGAGGGCGGTAGATTCTCGGAGGCGGTCTTCCGCATCCTGCAGCACCGTTGCTCGCACTCGTTTACTCCTCTAGGAAAAGTCCTTCCGTCTGTGGACCGACTGCTAACAACGTTCGAGGGAGCCACACACGAGCCCGACTCAGTACGAATTCATATTCCCCGGACTTTGAAGTTGATTTACGATATCCGAAACAAGCGCGACGCGGCACATCTCGGTGACGGTATTGATCCAAACTTGCAAGATGCTACATTGGTGATCGGCAACATGGACTGGGTAATGGCAGAGCTCGTACGCCTGCACCACAGCGTCGACGCCAATAGCGCACAGCGAATCATAAGCGACCTTGTCACCAAGGAAGTACCCGCCGTCCAGGAAATCGATGGTCAGCCCGTCATCCTCTCTAGCCTCCCGCCCCGTGATCAAGCCCTGTTGATGCTCTACCGCGCAGGAGCGTTGGGTGCTTCGCTCGATGAGCTCGCATCATGGTTGCGCGCTGCTCGAAAGGACCACCTACGGGACCGACTGCGCAGGCTGGATCAAGCCCGGTTTGTATTGCATCACCCCACAACTAAGCGCTTCTATCTAACCGACAAAGGAATTCGTGATGTTGAGACTAGACGCATCGCCCAACCCGGACCGTGGTCGTGAGCTCAACTTCGCCTGCTCCTGAAACCTCGGCGATGAGCGAGACTCCCCTAGCGAGGACGTGGGCACGTGTGTATGCCGAATGCGCCGCGATCCTCGATGAAGACCATCTGGTGCCCGGTGCAGCGGCGATGTTTGATCAAGGGCTCACCAACGGCCTCCTGGCCATCGTTGCGCAAGAGTGGCCCGGCCATCAGGGTCGCTCCGGAGATCGTCTTAAGTCCGCGGGCGAGCTCATAGGGGTGGTCGAGAACATGGGCGTGCGGGCCGGTGAAGGCTCATACGAGTTCGTGACCAAAGGTCGGGCAGCGGTTGTCATTCACACCACTATTTTGACCGAGGCAATTGCGCAGACGCAGCGAGTGAGGCATGGCCGTGCAGGCGGAGCGATCCTCACTGAAGCACAGGTCGCAGCATTAGTCGCACTTGATCATCACCCAGCTTTGGGAGTGCTCGTGGATCGATACGCTGATCGATCATGGAGGCGTGCACAGGTTCGTGACCTGGACATTCGGGCGCACGCCGAGCAGTATCTTGAGGTAATTGGCGAAGTTGAAGCTGAAAGGCGGGCTGCGCGCATCGGCGAGTATTTGCCTTTGGATCCGAACGAGCGTGACGCCACCCCCGAACCTCAAGAGTGCCCGATCTGCGCGAGAAGCTCACTCATCTGCGATGGCCTAGATGACTTTGGTATGGGCATCGCAGCTGGAATATGCATCGTCTGCTCGTACGAGCGCACGTCTGAAGTAGCCAATTCTCTGGCCACCGATTTAGTCTGGGAACGGCACTGGCGGGATGCCTAGTCCGTGGCTCTTCGCTAACCCTCCCCGGCGGGGCGACGCGGGCGAGCGCCATGACCGGGGGCGAGCGCACTAAGAATGACCGGGTTCACGTGAATCGCGCTCGCATAGGTGGCAGCCGCGGAGCCGAAGCCCTCTCGCTCCGCCAGAGTGTGCCGTTCACATCGTGGCACCGTTGCCGACGCGAGCCCTGTCCAGCGCCACGCACGAGCCCGCAGGTTGCACCCCCCGTGACGACTCGAGCTCAGCGGGCAAGAAGCGCGATGCATCAGGATGACCCTCACCGTGGGTAGCGCAGCCGAGCGGTGGGCCCGCGAGCTGGCGCGCTGGCGCATCCCCGACGACATCCTGGCGAAGGCTCCCGAGGATCCCTGGCGGATACCTCCCGCACTCTTCGCGGTGGAGGCGGAGAGCACCCTGTCACCGTCACACCGGCGGGCGCTGGAGGCCCTGCCCGCCGCCGGCACCGTGCTCGATGTGGGCGCCGGCGGCGGGGCCATGTCGCGGCCCCTGCGCGAGCGGGCGAGCCGCATCACCGCCGTCGACACCTCGGCGGCGATGCTGGCGCAGTGCGACGCTGACGTGCGCCTCGAGGGGCGTTGGCCGGACGTCGCCTCCGCCGCCGGGGTGGCCGACGTGGTGGCGTGCGGCCACGTCGTCTACAACGTCGCCGATATCGACCCATTCATCGCCGCTCTGACCGCGGCGGCGCGCAGCCGCGTGGTTCTGGAGTTCACCGCCGTCCACCCGCTCCACAACCCGGTGGAGCGCGAGCTGTGGCGCACGGTGTGGGGCGTCGAGCGTCCCGACGGCCCGCGTGCCGCCGATCTCCTGAGCGTCCTGACGGAGATGGGGATCGCCGCCCACGAGGAGCGGTGGACGCGGGAGCGCGGGGACAGTCCGGAGCGGTTCGCGGCGCGCGTCACCCTGGTGCGTCGCCACCTCTGCCTGCCGGTCGAGCGTGAGCCCGAGGTCGGTGCGGCGCTGCGCCGGGCGCCGGCTCGGCCACGCGAGCTCGTCACCGCGTGGTGGGACGTCTAGCCGGACGGGGTGCGGTGCCTACGCGCCGACCTTGAGCCGCGCCGCGTGATGCTGGCGCAGCTTGGCCAGCTTCGGGTTGATCACCGCCTGGCAGTAGCCCTGCTGGGGATTGCGCGCGAAATAGTCCTGGTGGTACTCCTCGGCGGGATAGAACGCGGAGAGCGGCTCGACCTCGGTCACCACCGGACGTGGCCAGGCCTGCTGGATGGCGTCGCGTGAGGCGCGCGCCGTCGCCGCCTGGGCGTCGTCGCGGGTGAAGATCACCGAACGGTACTGCGTGCCCACGTCGCCTCCCTGGCGATCCTTGGTGGTGGGATCGTGGATCGACCAGAAGATGTCGAGGATGTCGCCGTAGGAGATCACCTCCGGGTCGAACTCGACCTGGACGACCTCGGCATGACCGGTTGCGCCGGTGCAGACCTGTTGGTAGGTCGGGTTGGGCCGCGACCCGCCGGCATAACCGGAGACGACGCCGGTGACACCGTCGATCCGGCGGTAGGCCGCGTCGAGACACCAGAAGCAGCCGCCGCCCAGGGTGGCGAGCTCCAGCCGGTCACTCATCGTCGTCACCCCCCGAAGTGGTCACCACCCCCAGGGTACCCCCGTGAGATGGTTCCCGCGTGAAGCTGGTCCACGTCCTGCGGCACGCCAAGTCCAGCTGGGATGATCCGAACACCGACGATCGCGATCGGTCGCTGGCGCCGCGCGGGGAGGAGGGGGCGCGCCGCATCGCCAAGCACATGCGCCGCGAGCGGGTGCGACCCGAGATGGTGCTCTGCTCGAGCTCGCGCCGCACCCGGGAGACCCTTGAGCTCATCCGACCGGCGCTCTCCCGTCGCGTCGCCGTGCTCGTCGAGGAGGAGATCTACCTGGCCGGTGGGGAGCAGCTCCTGGAGCGGCTCCGACGCGTCCCCGAGGCGACCGCGAGCGTGATGATCATCGGTCACAACCCCGGCGTGCAGCAGTTGGTGCTCACCTTGGCGCGGCGCGACGACACGGTGCGGCGGCTGGAGACGAAGTTCCCCACCGGGGCGCTGGCCACCCTGACCTTCAACGACACCACCTGGCAGGACCTGCGACCGGCGACGGCAGATCTCACCGGCTTCGTGGTGCCGCGCGATCTGGCCCGACGCTGAGAGTCAGGCGGCGCCGGCGGCGACAGCGATGGTGCAACCCGCCGCGCCCTGCAGGGTGAGCGTCACCCGCGAGCCCGCCGCGTCCCAGTCACTGGCCGCCAGGCACGTTCCCACCAGCCGCGGCGCCCCCAGTGTCAGCGACGGCCAGCCCACCACGACCTCGCCCGCGTGGTGGCCTGCGTCCACGGTGATGTGCAGAGTGCCGGTGACCCCGTCGCCTCGTCCCGCGCTGATCCCACGGGGAGCAGCGACCAGATACGGCCGGGCGATGTGGCGAAGGAAGTCGGTGTCGAGGTGGTCGCCGGCGGCGTTGCGGATCGCCCAGCCGCTGTCCTCGCGCCACTGCCACCACGACCAGCCGACGCCGAGGTCGTCGTAGGCGTCGAGCACGGTGTCCGCCCACTGATCGGCGCCGGCCTGGGCGTGGTCGATGCCCAGCTCGCCGGGCCACATCGGCGCCGGCACCACCGCTGCCTCCCCGGCCTGCTCGGCGATGTGCCGCTGCAGAGGACGGCGGTCGCCGGTAAAGGCGGGCGGCACCAGTGACCCGGTGTAGATGTGCGGCGAGTAGACGAGGTCGCGGACGTGGAGCGGCACCACGGTGGTGGGGAAGTCGGCGAAGAGCGTGCCCTCGACGATGAACAGGTGATTGCGGTCCACCTGGGCGAGGGCGGCGATGGTGCGGGCATAGAGCGGCCACATCCAGTGCTTCTCGAAGAGGCCGGGTGGAAGCGGCAGCGGGTGCGGCTCGTTGTAGAGGTCGTAGCCGGCGACGCCGCTGTCGTCGCGAAATCGCTGCGCCACCATCTGCCAGGCCTGCTGGAAGTCGCGCTGCCAGTCCGGCGCCAGCCAGAAGTAGCTGTACGCGGCCTGCACGGCGGGTGAGAGATGGCGCCGCCACGATTCCCAGGGCCACCACTGGGCGTCGGGCACTGCCGGCAGCGCCGCCCAGCGCGGCGCTCCTGACCCTCCCCAACGCGGACTCCAGTCGAGGAAGTGCATGTCGAGCACGACATACATGCCGTGCCGGTTGAGCAGGTCAACCGCGGCCGCGATCTGCTCGAGGTAGGCGGTGTCGAAGCGTCCGCGCTCCGGCTCGAGTCGCGACCAGGCGATCGGCAGCCGGACGCTGTCGAAGCCAGATCGCTGCATCATCGTCGCGTCGGTCTCGTCGAGGGGTGCGGGATGCACGGTGCCGGGCTCGAGCAGGGCATCGTCGTTGAACCCGCGCAGCAGCACGGTGCGTCCCGACGCATCGACGATGTGGGCTCGGTCGGTCGACAGCCATGGCAGTCCGGCGCGCGCCACCGGCCGCGTCGGGGCGCCCACGTCGACGCTCAGCGCCGACACCGGGAGGTAGAACCACACCATGGCCGCGCCGGCGGCGACGAGCACGGCGAGCAGCGGCCGGGGACCCGCGCCGCGCTCTGCGCGGGCGCGGGCGCGGTCCGGTCGCCGTACCCGCTGGCCGGGGTTGTGGGACAGAGCTGTCGATCTCCACGGTCCGCGGAGAGGTCCGCCGGACCGCGCCCATGGTGGCACGCGGCCGCCGGGGTCTCGCCTCGACCGCATACTGGCGGCGATGAGCGACACCGATCTCGACGCATACTGCCGGACCCATCAGCCCCGTTTCGTCGACGAGCTCAGCGCCGCCTGTCGCATTCCCAGCATCTCCGCCGACCCGGCTCACCGCGACGACGTGCGCCGCAGCGCCGAGCACTTCGCCGCCGCGGCCCTGGCCGCCGGCTTCCAGCGTGCCGAGCTCATCGAGACCGCCGGCCATCCCGCCGTGTACGCCGAGCGGCTGGCGGACCGCCGCCTGCCGACGGCGCTGGTCTACGGCCACCACGATGTGCAGCCGGTCGACCCACTTGAGGAGTGGATCTCGCCGCCGTTCGAGCCCGAGGTTCGCGACGGCCTGCTCTACGCGCGAGGCGCGGTCGACGACAAGGGCCAGGTGTGGATGCACCTCAAGGCGGTGGAGGCCCATCTGCGAGTGCGCGGGGAGCTGCCGCTCAACCTCAAGCTGGTGGTGGAAGGCGAGGAGGAGATCGGCTCGGTCCACTTCGACGAGCTCGTCACCCGCGAGCGTGACCGCCTGTCGGCCGACGTCGCCGTCGTCTCCGACACGCCGATGTTCGCGCGCGGCGTGCCGACGCTCTGCACCGGGCTGCGCGGCCTCGCCCACGTGGAGGTCGAGGTCACCGGTCCGAGCGTCGACCTCCATTCCGGCCAGTTCGGCGGTGCCGTCGCCAATCCGGCCGAGGTGCTGGCGCGGATGCTCGCGTCGCTCAAGGATCCGGTCACCGGGCGGGTGCTGGTCGCCGGCTTCTATGACCGCGTTCGCGAGCCGACGGAGGCGGAGCGACGCCAGCTCGCGACGCTGCCGTTCGACGAGCAGCGCTTCCTCGAGGAGGCGGGTGGCGCTGCGGCAGTGGTCGGCGAGCAGGGCTGGACGACGCTGGAGCGCCTCTGG
Source organism: Chloroflexota bacterium (assembly GCA_005880985.1). Taxonomy (GTDB): domain Bacteria; phylum Chloroflexota; class Dormibacteria; order Aeolococcales; family Aeolococcaceae; genus CF-134. Next base: position 160,845 of record VBIQ01000007.1, on the reverse strand, counting down.
CTGCGACCCACGCTGGAGGTCAACGGCAGCTGGAGCGGGTACTCGGGAGCCGGCCACAAGACGATCGTCCCGGCTCGCGCCCGCGCCAAGCTCAGCTGCCGGCTGGTCCCCGACCAGGAGCCCGACGACATCGCCGAGCGGGTGGCGGCGGCGCTGCGCGCCCTCGCTCCCGCCGGGGTGCGGGTGACGGTGAGCGCCTCGCCGGGTGGCCGGCCGTGGGTGATGCCCGGCGACCACCCGGCGCTGAGAGCGGCGCGTGCCGCGATGCGCCACGGCTTCGGCACCGAGCCGGCGGCGATGCGGATGGGCGGCTCGATCCCTCCGGTGGCGACCTTCCAGGAGAGGCTGGGACTCCCCGCGGTGCTCATCGGGGTGGGGCTTCCCGACGATCAGATCCACGCCCCCAACGAGCACTTCGACCTGGACCAGTACGCCCGTGGCGTCCGGGTGGTCAGCCGCCTCTGGGACGAGCTGCCGGCCGCTCTTTCCGGCCCGGCCGCGTAGCGGCCCACCGGTCGGCATCGGTCGGCCTCCGCCGAGAAGACCCCACGAGCGTGGCCGAATGCCATAATCGCCTCGAACGCGTCGAGGGAACGCGGTCGGGGCGGGGAAGGAGAGAGGGGGATCTCATGGTTCGCAGCACGTCACGCTGGGTTGGAGAGCCGCTGGACGAGGACGTCCGCCGGCCGTCGGTCGGGGACCGGGCGACAGCTCACGCGTTAGCGTCACAGATGGCATCAACAGGTAGGCGGCACCGTCGCCGGCGACGCTCGCCGGGGCGGTGTCCGCCGCCTGTGCTTCGGCATAATTCGCGCTGTTGTGAGCTACATCGAAGAGGTGTCGGCCCTCGAGATCCTCGACTCCCGCGGTAATCCCACCCTGGAGGTCGAGGTGCGGCTTGCCGACGGCGTTGCCGGGCTCGCGCGAGTCCCGAGCGGCGCCAGCACCGGACAGCACGAGGCGATCGAACTGCGTGACGGTGATCCCCGCCGCTACGGCGGCAAGGGGGTGCGAACCGCGGTCGCCAGTGTCGTCGAGACCATCGGGCCCGAGCTGATCGGGATGGAGGTGATCGATCAGGTCGCGATCGACGCCAAGCTGTGCGAGCTCGACGGCACCGAGAACAAGAGCCACCTCGGCGCCAACGCCGTGCTCGGTGTCAGCCTCGCGTGCGCCGACGCGGCGGCGCAGAGCGCAGACCTGCCGCTCTATCGCTACCTCGGCGGCGCCGGCGCCCAGGTGCTGCCGGTGCCGATGCTCAACGTTCTCAACGGTGGCGCCCATGCACAGACCAGCGTCGACTTCCAGGAGTTCATGTTCTTCCCGCTCGGACTTCCCACCTTCGCCGAGGGGTTGCGGGCCGGCGTCGAGTGCTTCCATGCGCTGCGCACGGTTCTCCGCGAGCGCGGCCTTGACACCGGACAGGGCGACGAGGGCGGCTTCGCCCCCAGCCTGCGCCATAACGAGGAGGCGGTGGAGGTGCTGCTCGCGGCGGTCGAGCGGGCCGGCTACCGTCCCGGTGAGGACGTCGCTCTGGCACTCGATCCCGCCAGCTCCGAGCTCTATCGGCAGGGGCGGTACGTGCTGAAGGGGGAGGGCCGCACCCTCGACGCCGCCGGCATGGTGGACACCTGGGTCCGGTGGTGCGACGCCTACCCGATCGTCTCCATCGAGGACGGCATGGCCGAGGACGACTGGGAAGGGTGGAAGCTCCTCACCGAGCGCCTCGGCAGCCACGTCCAGCTGGTCGGCGACGACATCTTCGTCACCAACACCGCGCGACTGCAGCAGGGCATCGACCGGGCGGTGGCCAATGCCATCCTCATCAAGGTCAACCAGATCGGCACCCTGAGCGAGACGCTGGAGGCGATCCGGCTGGCGACCAACCACCGGTATGCGACGGTGATCAGCCATCGCAGCGGCGAGACCGAGGACACCATGATCGCCGACCTCGCCGTTGCGGTGAACGCCGGTCAGATCAAGGCGGGCGCGCCCTCGCGCTCGGAGCGTGTCGCCAAGTACAACCGGCTGCTACGCATCGAACGCGAGTTGGGCAGCTCGGGCCGCTACGCCGGCCGGGCGGCGCTTCGCCGCCTCACCAGCCGGGGACCAGAGCCGGCTCCCGCGACAGCCTGAGCGGGATCCCGTACCATCGGCCCCATGGCCGTGTTGCGCCTCGCCAACGGATACGACATCACCGTCAAGCTGAGCGTCGAGGACACCATCTCGGCGCTGCAGATCACCTCAGGCGGTCCCGATTTCATCGAGCTTCCCGGCGAGGGTGGACCCATCCACATCCGGCCCGGCGGGGTGATCGCCGTGCTCGAGGACACCGACCACAAGGCCACCGGCTTCCGCGTCCTCCGCGACAGCTGAGCGCCGCGCCGGTACCGCGAGGGCGCAGCAGGCGGCGGCGCCCACCAAAACCCAGCCGGCCACCCAGAAGGGCACCCAGGCGCGCAGGCCGTACAGCGAGCCGAGGACGGCGGCGCCGACGGTGCTGCCGGCGAACGCGGTCACCCCGGCGGTCCCCATGGCGCGACCCCGCGCGGATTCCGGAGCCGCGTCGCCGACGGTCGCGTAGAGCGTCGGCTCGGTCATCACCGTCGCCACCGCCTCGACCACGCCCAGGGCGAGGATCAGGGTCAGCGAGTACAGGGCCGGGTAGATGAAGGCGCAGACGCCGGCGACGGCGAGGTCGACTCCCAGGATCAGGCGGCGATCCGCCCGGTCGGCGAGCCGGCCACCGGGGGTGCTGAGAAACAGCATGGGGATGCCGAAGACGCTGATGGAGATACCGATCAGCGCGGGACCGAATCCGCGCGACTGCATGTACTGCGGCCAGACGACGTCGTACATCGTCCAGAGCAGGTTGATCGACGCCAGACCCGCGTAGGCGGCGAGCATGGGACGCGTCCGCCACCAGCCGCGCGGCAGCGACGAGGTGCGTGCCCGCGCCGCCGCCGAGCGGGTCTCCGGCACCGACCACAGAGCCACAAGGCAGAGGAAGGCGCCGGCCCCACTGCAGGCGAAGATGAGATTCTCGTGCCAGACGGCGAGGACACCGCCCACCAGCGGTCCCATCACCAGTCCCAGGATGGTGGCGAGCTGCAGCTGTCCGAATCGCTCAGCCCGGCGCTCCGGCGGAGTGAGGTCGGTGAGCGCGGCGTTGAGTGCAGGCAGGTACGCGCCGCTGCACAACCCCTGGCCGGCGCGGAGCACGCCGAGCAGCCAGAGCGGTCCATGGTCGGCGAAGAGCGCGAAGGCGAGGACCACGAACACCAGCCGGCTGCCGATGAGAATCGGGCGACGGCCGATACGATCGGCGAGGTGTCCCGCGGGAAGCTGGGCCACCGCGTTGGCGATCATCGGCCCGGCGATGAACACCGCGATGACCACCGCACCTCCGCCGTGGTGGCGGACGTAGAGCGGCACCACCGGGAAGATCGCGGCCACGCCGGCGAACATGACGAACTGCCCGGCGAGCAGCCAGAACACCTGGCCGGGACGCGGCCGCCGCATCCGGCGCAGCACTGGGGTCAGGATCGCGGACGACACTCGGCACTCCTGGGGATGTCCCCGGAGCCCTCTCCGGGGGTGTTGACGGTGACTGAGCGCGCCGGCGAGGCGCGCGACTCCCGAGCGGCGGGGCGGGCCCGCCGGCCGGTCGGGTCACTGCTCGTCAGGCGAGCAGCAGTAGCACCGTGGTCGGCCTCATGGCGACGGTAGCGTACTCGGTTCGCGCCGCCCCGACCACCACCATCTCCGCGCGTGAGGGCGCCGCGCGGCCGGCGGTGGGCATAATCGGTGCATGGCCCAGCCCTCGGGCGCCCGGCACTCCCGGCTCGCCGTGCTCGACGCGGGGGCCAGCGACCAGCGCATCACCGATCGCATCGGCAACACCCCGCTGCTGCGCATCCATCTCTTCGATGCCGAGCGCCCCGGCCTCGAGATCTACGCGAAAGCGGAGTTCATGAACCCGGGCGGTTCGGTCAAGGATCGTCCCGCCCTGCGGATGATCGAGGAAGCGGAACGCAGCGGCGAGCTCACCCCCGACAAGGTGATCCTCGACAGCACCAGCGGCAACACCGGGATCGCCTACGCGATGATCGGCGCCGCCAAGGGCTACCGCGTCCGGTTGGTGATGCCCACCAACGTCAGCGAGGAGCGCAAGCAGCTGGTCCAGGCCTATGGGGCCGAGATCATCTACAGCGACGCGCTCGAGGGCAGCGACGGGGCCATCCTCGAGGCCCGGCGCCTGCGTGACGAGGACCGCGACCTCTACTACATGCCCGACCAGTACAACAACCCCAACAACTGGCGGGCCCACTACGACGGAACCGGGCTCGAGATCTGGGAACAGACCGGGGGCCGCATCACCCACTTCATCGCCGGGCTGGGCACCAGCGGCACCTTTGTCGGCACCACCCGCCGCCTCAAGGAGCTCAATCCCGCGGTGCGGTGCATCAGCGTCGAGCCCGACAGTCCCTGGCACGGACTCGAGGGGCTCAAGCACATGGACTCGTCGATCGTCCCCGGCATCTACGACGCCAGCCTGGCCGACGAGCACATCGGCGTCGCCACCGAGGAGGCGTATGCGGTCGCCCGTGAGCTGGCCCGCACCGAGGGCATTCTCACCGGACACTCCAGCGGGGCCGCGCTCTGGGCGGCGCGGGAGGTCGCCACAAGGCTGCGATCCGGGGTGATCGTCATCGTCTGCGCCGACGGCGGCGACCGGTACCTCAGCTCGGGGCTCTACCGGCGTCGCGGGCGCTGATCCCGGTGGTGGTGCTCAGCGGTGGCGCCGCGACGACGCTGCGCCGGCTCGCCGCCACCGCCTATCCCGACGAGGGGTGCGGCGTGCTGGTCGGCACGGTGGAGGACGGGAGCGTGTCGGTGGTTGAGGTCACATCTGGCCGCAACCTGGTGGGCGATCGCTCCCGTGACCGCTACGAGCTCGATCCCGCCGCCATCGTGCTCGCCGAGCGCCGCGCTCGCGGCGCCGGTCTCGATGTCGTCGGTTTCTGGCACAGCCATCCCGATCATCCGGCGCGGCCGTCGCCGCTCGACAGCGAACGTGCCTGGCCCGACTACGCCTACCTGATCGTCGCGGTCGCTGCCGGCGTCGCCGTCGACCTGCGCGCCTACAGCCTGCCCGACTCCGGTGGCGAGCTGACCGAGCGCGGCCTGCGCATCGACGCCGCCGCACCCGCCGCGTAGTTCCGCCTCACCGCCGTGGCCCGCTCCGCTGCCGCCCCCGTCCGCCGCCGCCGGCGCGGTACCGGCGACGGCGCCCTGGGCCCACCCAGCGGCATCGTCGCCATCGTCGGCCGCCCCAACGTGGGCAAGTCGACCCTCTTCAACCGCATCAGCGGTCAGCGTCGCGCCATCGTGGACGAGATGGCGGGGCTGACGCGCGACCGCCTCTACGGCATCGCCGAGTGGCGGGGTCGGCGGTTCACGGTGGTCGACACCGCCGGCCTCGACCCCCGCGGGTCGACGCGCGACGACGCTGAGCACGTGGCGCTGGTGCGCGGCACCCAGCAGCAGGCGCGGCTGGCCATCGCCGAAGCGGATGTCATCTGCCTGATGGTCGATGTGCGGTCGGGGATCACCGCGCTCGACGAGGAGGTCGCCGGCATCCTGCGGGCCGGCGGCAAGCCCATCGTGCTCGCCGGCAACAAGGCGGATTCGCCGGTCGACCCCTATTTCGCCCACGAGCTGTACCGGCTCGGCCTGGGTGAACCGGTGCTGGTCAGCGCACTGACCGGGATCGACACCGGCGACCTGCTCGATCGCATCGTCGACGAGCTGCCGCCGCCGGACCCGGAGGCCGAGGTGCCCGCCTCGGCGCTCCGTCTGGCGATCGTGGGCCGTCCCAACGTCGGCAAGTCGTCGCTGCTCAACGCGCTGGCGGGGGAGGAGCGGGCGCTGGTGTCGCCGCTCCCCGGCACCACCCGCGATGCCGTCGACACCTGGCTCGATCGTCCCGAGGGAGCGGTGCAGCTGGTCGACACGGCCGGCATCCGGCGGCGTGGCGTGATCGACACCGACGTCGAGCACTACAGCCTGCTCCGGGCGCTGAGGGCGATGGAGCGGAGCGATGTGGCGGTGCTCGTCGTCGACGCCTCGACCGGGATCGTCGCCCAGGACCGGCACGTCGCCGGATACGCCGCCGATGCCGGCAAGGGTCTGGTGGTGGTGGTCAACAAATGGGACCTGCTCGACTTCGAGACCCGGGCCGCCCCGGCCACCCTCAAGACGGTGGCCGCCGCCTTCGCCTTCGTGCCCGGGGTGCCGGTGATCGCCGGCAGCGCCCTCGACGGTCGCAACGTCAGCAAGGTGATCGCCGCCGCCCGCGGTGTCGCCGAGGCTCGCAGCACCCGCGTCCCCACGCCGGTGCTCAACGACCTGCTGCGCCGTGCCCTCGAGGACCGTCCACCCCGCCTCCACAAGGGGCGCCGGCTCAAGCTGTTCTACGCGGCCCAGGCGCAGGCGGCGAGCCCCACGGTGGTGCTCTTCGTCAACGACCCCGAGCTGCTGCACTTCTCCTACCGGCGCTACCTCGAGCACCGCATTCGCGCCGTCTTCGCCTTCAACGGCGTTCCCCTGCAGCTGGTGGCGCGCCGGCGCAGTGCCCAGCAGGCGGCCGCGTCGTGACCGCGATCGCGGTGGTGGGGGCGGGGTCGTGGGGCACGGCCCTGGCCCAGACCCTGGCGGTCGCGGGGCGCGAGGTGCGGCTGTGGGGGCGGGACCCGGCGGTGGTGCGGCAGATCGCCGACTGGCGGCGCAATCCCGCCTACATGCCGGGGCTCCAGCTGCATCCCGACATCGCCGCCACCGACGAGCTCTCCCAGGCGCTGCGCGGCGCCCGGGTGGTGATCCTCGCGGTGCCGACCCACGGGCTGCGGGTCACGGCGCAGCGCTGCATCGCGAGTCTCGAGGCGGAGAGCGTGGTGGTCAGCGCCGCCAAGGGCTTCGAGGCCGGCACCGGCGCGACCATGAGCCGGGTGCTCGCCGAGGTGCTCGGCACCGGGTCGGAGGCGCGCGTCGCGGCGCTCAGCGGACCGAACATCGCGCCCGAGATCGCGCGCGGCCTTCCCGCCGCGACCGTGGTGGCCAGCGGCGATCCGGCGACCGCGGCGGTGGTCCGCGACTGCTGCACCGGCTCGCAACTGCGCGTCTACAGCAACGACGACCTGACCGGAGTCGAGTACGGCGGCGCGCTGAAGAACGTCGTCGCCATCGCCGCCGGCATCGGCGACGGCGCCGGCGCCGGCGACAACGGCAAGGCGGCGGTGATCACCCGCGGCCTCGCCGAGATGGCCCGGCTCGGCGTCCGCGCCGGTGCCCGACCGCTGACCTTCGCGGGACTGACCGGGCTCGGCGACTGCGTGGTCACCTGCATGAGCCCCCACTCGCGCAACCGCCGCCTGGGCGAGGCGATCGGCCACGGCAAGACGCTGGTCGAGGCGACCGCGGGAATGTTCATGGTCGCCGAGGGAGTCAACGCCGCCGCCGCGGCGCGCTCGCTGGCGGCGCAGTATGGGGTCGAGATGCCGATCGTCAACGAGGTCTGCGCCGTCCTCTTCGACGGCAAGCCGGTGGCCCAGGCGGTGGCCGACCTGATGCGGCGTGGAGCGCGCGACGAGCTCGACGAGTTCGGACTCACGCCGTTCGGCGGCGCGCTGGCGCCCTGAGATGAGCATCTGGAAGGGCTGCTAGAGTGGGGGCGCGGAGCTCCGTCGGGGAGTAGCTCAGGTGGTTAGAGTACTGGTCTGGGGGACCAGGGGTCCGCGGTTCGAGTCCGCGCTCCCCGACGCTTCACGCCGCGGCTGATCGCCGTAGAATCGCGGACGACCATGTCTGTCCATGCCCCCTGCGACAACTGCGGCCGCTCCACGCCGATCTACCGGCTCGCCGGAGTCATCCTCGACGGCCACATCGCGCGGATCTGCCCGATCTGCCAGTCAACCGAGAAGGAGCGGGTCGAGACGCCCTACGCGCCGCGCGTCGACCAGGGAGCGATTCAGCCGAGCACCTCCCGCGAAGTCTGGTAGCGCGTGAACTTCGCCAAGCGGTGCGCCGAGGCTGCTGCCCGGACCAACTCACTGCTCTGTGTCGGTCTCGACCCCGACCCTCGCGACCACCCGTCGGCCGCGGCCGCCGAGCGCTTCTGCCTCGACGTGCTCACCGCAACCCTGCCGCTGGCCTGCGCGGTGAAAGCCAACGCCGCGTACTTCGAGCAGTTCGGTGCCACCGGGCTCATCGTTCTCGAGCGCATCCGCAACTACGTGCCCTCTGATCGGCTGCTCATCCTCGACGCCAAGCGCGGCGACATCGGCACTAGCGCGCAGGCCTACGCGCGGGCTGCCTTCGACGTCATCGGCGCCGACGCGGTGACCGTCAATCCGCTGATGGGACACGATGCGGTGGCCCCGTTCCTCGCCCGCGACGGCCGCGGCGCCTTCCTGCTCACCCGCACCAGCAATCCGGGCGCCGCCGACCTGCTCGACCAGCCGCTGGCATCGGGCGAGGCCCTCTACCTCCGCATCGCCGACCTCGGGATTCGCTGGGACCCGGGCGGTGCGGTCGGGTTCGTCGTCGGGGCGACCGCCGTCGATGCCATCGCCGCCATCCGTTCGCGCACTCCTGATACCCCGCTGTTGATCCCCGGCGTCGGCGCCCAGGGCGGTTCTCTGGAGGGGGCGGTCGCCGCCGGCCTCGACCAGGAGGGCGCCGGGCTGCTGATCAACGTCGGCCGGGGAATCGCCAACGCTCCCGAGGGCTATGCCGGAGCCGCGGCCGCGCTGCGCGATCGCATCGAGACGGCGCGCATGGCGGTCCGCGCCGGCTGGCGCGGCTAGCCGCCCGACGGCCGGCGCCGTGCCCACCTCGACCATCGAGCTGAGCGGACACATCATCGACAGCATGATGCTGCCGCGCATCTTCGACGTGATCATGGACATCGGCGGCTCGTTTCACGTCGAGGAGTTCCGGGTCGGTCAGAGCAAGGACGAGCCCTCGTACACCCGCATCGCGCTGAGCCACGACGACGAGGGCCGTCTGGCCGAGATCGTCGCCGCCTGCCAGCAGCAGGGCGCGGTGCTGGTGGCGTCGGCGGCGGCGACGACCGAGCCCGCCCCCGCCGACGGGATCTTCCCCGATGCCTTCTACAGCACCAGCAACCAGCCCACCAGCGTGCTGCTCGGCGACCGCTGGGTCGAGGTCGAGGACATCGAGATGGACTGCGCCATCATCGTCGGCGACTCGCGGGCACGCTGTGTCGCGGTCACCGAGGTGCGTGCCGGCGAGGCGGTGGTGGTGGGACACCAGGGCATCAAGATCGCCCCGGTGGAGCGGGCCCGCAGCATGGACGTCTTCGGTTTCATGACCAGCACCGTCAGCGCCGAGAAGCCCAAGCACCTGGTCATCCGCGAGCTCGCCGACGCGATGCGCCAGATCCACCGGCGAGGCGGCCGCATCTGCATGGTCGCAGGGCCGGCGATCATCCACACCGGCGCCGGCGTCCACCTCTCGCGGCTGATCGCCGGAGGGCACATCGACGTCCTCCTGGCCGGCAACGCCCTGGCGGCCCACGACGTCGAGGCCCAGTTCTTCGGCACCTCGCTGGGGATCAACCTCGAGAGCGGCCTTCCGATCGACGCCGGTCACGCCCATCACATCCGCGCCATCAACCGGATCCGGGCCGCCGGAGGCCTGCGGCGGGCGGTGCAATCGGGGCAGCTGCGCGCCGGGGTGATGTACGAGTGCGTGCGCCACGACGTCGAGGTAGTGCTGGCGGGCTCGGTGCGTGACGACGGCCCCATCCCCGAGGTGATCACCGACATGATCGAGGCGCAGCGGCAGATGCGCCGGGCGCTCCACGGGGTGGAGCTGTGCATCATGTGCGCCACCATGCTCCATGCCATCGCCACCGGCAACCTGCTTCCCGCCGTGGTGAAGACCGTCTGCGTCGACATCAACCCGGCGGTGGTGACCAAGCTGGCCGATCGTGGTTCCTCCCAGACCCTGGGCCTGGTCACCGACGTCGAGTCCTTCCTGCGTGAGCTGGCAGAGTGCCTGGCATGAGCGGCACGCCGGTCAGCCTGATCGTCGACGACAGCTTTCTGCTCCATGACTTCCCCGGCCACCCCGAGTCGGCGCAGCGGCTGCGGGCGATCACCGACAGGGTGCTGGCCGACCCCGTGCTGCGCTCGCTTCCATCGGCTCCGGCGGCCGATGTCGACCTCGACCTGCTGCATGCGGTGCACACCGATGGGCACCTGCGCAGCGTGGAGCGTGCCGCCCAGAGCGGCGGCGGCTGGATCGACGCCGACACCTACTGCACGCCCCGGTCGTACGACGTCGCCATTCGTGCCGCCGGCGCGGCGGTGGCCGCGGTGGACACGGTGTGCGGGGGTGGGAGTCGAACCGCGTTCGGCCTGGTCCGCCCACCCGGCCACCACGCCACTCGCGCTCAGGCGATGGGCTTCTGCCTGTTCAACAACGCCGCGGTGGCGGCTCGGGCGGCGCAGCGCCTGCATGGGCTCGAGAGGGTCGCCATCGTCGACATCGACGTGCATCACGGCAACGGCACCCAGGACGTCTTCTACGACGACCCCTCTGTGCTCTACTGCTCGCTGCACCAGTGGCCGCTGTATCCGGGAACGGGGCGCGCCGCCGAGACGGGGGAGGGGAGAGGGGCCGGCGCCACCGTCAACGTTCCGGTGTCTCCGTACACCGATGGGGACCAGTGGCTGGCAGCCTTCGACGAGGTCGTGGTCGCGGCGGTGCACACTCACCGTCCGGAGCTGGTTGTGGTCAGCGCCGGTTACGACGCCCACCAGGCCGACCCGCTGGCGCAGCTGTGCCTGACCGAGGACACCTACCGCGCGGTGGCGACGCGCCTCGAGGCCGTCGCCGGCGAGCACGCCGCCGGCCGCAGCGTCTGGCTGCTCGAGGGGGGCTACGACCTCGGGGCGCTGGCGGGGTCGGTGGGGGCCTCGCTCCACGTCCTCGCCGGGCGATGAGGGTCGCCGCCGGCGCGGTCGCCGTCGCCGCCCTGCTGGCGACCGGGTGCGGTGGCTCCAGCCCACCCGCCGGGGTTGCCACCAATCCGCCGCCGGCGAGCGGCGCCACCCACAGTGGCGGCTCGGCGAGCTCGAGCAGCAGCGCGAGGACCGAGGCGGCCAGCGGCATCCGCACGGTTCTGGCGCCGCTTGGCATCAACATCCGCGCGCAGCCGGCCACCACCGCGGCCGTCGCCGCCAGCGCCGCCCAGGGCACCGTGCTGACCGTGGAAGGGGTGAGCCACACCGGTGGCGGCTGGTACAAGGTCAAGGGGGAGACGACAGAGGGTTGGATCCTCTCGGACCCGACGCTGACCAGCCCGCGGCACCTCACCCTCTACCAGTCCCAGGGGCGCGGCCTGAGCGCCCTCTATCCGGAGGGATGGACCTTCAACGACACCGCCGGGTCTCCGTCGGTCGCCTTCACGCCCGCGTCCGGGTCGCAGAGCATCGTGGTCACCCAGGGTGCCAACCTCGACGCCATCGGCCCACCCGGACGAGCCGGGTATTCGCTGGTGGAGTCGCGAAGCGTGGAGGTCTTCGGGGTCACCGGCGTGCTGCGACGCTACAACCGCACCGGCGCGGTCCCGGCAGCGAGCCCCGGCGCACCGGCGCAGCTGTCGCACCTGATCCAGATCCGGCTGGTGATCGACCCGGGGCGGGCGCTTCGGCTGGAGCTGAACTACGACGCCGACACCGACGCGGCCGTGTTCTCCGACTTCTACAATTCGGTGATCTTCCCGCCGCCGCAGACGCCGGCTCCGCCGGGCGCGACGCCGGCGCCGACGCCGGGATGATCCACCGCGACCTGGCCGTCGACACCTCGCGCGCCCAGGTCGTCGACGTCACCGACGCGGTGGAGAGGTTCGTCGCCGAGGCCGGCGTTGCCGACGGAGTGCTCAACGTCTTCGCACCGCACGCCACCGCCGGGGTGGCATTGATGGAGACGGGAAGCGGCTCGGAGGAGGACATCGTGGCGGCGCTGGAGCGCCTGCTCCCCCGCGACGACCGGTACCGCCACCGCCACGGCTCGACCGGGCATGGCGCCGACCACCTGCTGCCGGTGTTCATCTCGCCGTCGGCCAGCATCCCCGTCCGGGCCGGCCGCCTGGGACTGGGCACCTGGCAGCGCGTTGTCCTCGTCGACCTCAATCGCGATAACCCCCGGCGCAGCCTGCGGCTCTCGCTGCTCCCCGGGTGAGTGCTACAGGCGTTTGCTCCGTTCGACTCTTATGTATATCATGGTGCTTATGAAGTGTATGACGCACTATGTGGCGTATACGATCGATGGGATTGACAGAATAATTGTTACTCGAAGAGAATGAAAAGTAACCTCTAGCCGTTAGGAGTGGGTAGCGGAGTTTCCAGGCGGGTGGGACCAAGCAGAAGGGAGTGACACGATGACAGTCAGGAATTCACGCTGGGTAGGAGAGCCGGGCCGGGAGGAACTGCGGCCGGCACCCCTCGGGACGCGCCTGGCGATCGCCTTCGTGGCCCTGGTCACGGCCACCCTCGTTCTCACGGTGCGCAGCCACGCCGTTCTGGCCGACGATGGCAAGTCCGACGCCAACTCGGCAGCGGTTCGCAGCCACGATTCCAGCAGCGGCGAAGGGGATGGCGGAGGCTCTGGCGGCGACAGCGGCGACGGCGATCACGCTGCCCAGGGCGACAGCAAGGCGGCGGCCAACTCGGCCAACAGCGCGTCCAAGTCCGCCGGCAGCGCCAACGGCAGCCCGAGCGGCGCAACCCAGGGCGCGTCCAACTCGGCCAACAGCGCGTCCAAGTCCGCCGGCAGCGCCAACGGTAGCCCGAGCGGCGCAACCCAGGGCGCGTCCACCTCGGCCAACAGCGCCACCCAGTCGTCGGGCAGCGCCAACGGCAGCACGAGCGGCGGCACGTCGGGCGCCACGAACTCGGCCAACAGCGCAGCCCAGTCGTCGGGCAGCGCCAACGGCAGCCCGAGCGGCGGCACCTCGCCGACCACCGGCGGCACGACGCCGGCAACGGCCACCACGCCGACGACCGGCGGCACCCAGGCGCTGACCACCACGCCGACCACCGGGTCGGGCGCGGCGGCGGCCAGCAAGTCGGCGGCAGCCTCGGCGGTGAAGACCCCGAGCACGGGAAGCGGCCTGGCGCACAACGCCGTCACCGGCGGCATCCTCATGCTGATGGGCGCTCTCGTCGCGGCGGGAGCACGCCTGCGGCGCCGCGCGTGACGCAGTCGTAGAACCGGGCTTCTCGGAGCCCGCCTCCGGAACGGCCTGTGCCAGAGATGGCGCAGGCCGTTTCTTTTCAGGGCGCCTGGCTGCGCAGCCGCTCCATGGCCACCACCAGCAGCACCTCCGCGGCGTCACGCCAGCCGCGCAGCTGGGACCACATCGCCACCATCGCCCGCGAGGCGAGATGGGTCGCCTCGTAGACGGGAAAGCGCTGCAGGGTGGCGTGGGGACGAAGCTCGCGGTAGCGCTCGAGAAAGGCCCGGCGGGCGTCGTCCGCGGCGGCGGTGTCCTCCCAGCCGGCCGGCATCGACGGCACCGCGTGGGCGCAGAACTTACCCAGGTCCCAACTGGTCTCGGCAGCGCCGGCATCCTCGAAGTCGACGAGGTAGAAGGCGCCGTCGTGCTCGACGAACTGGTCGTACTTGCAGTCGCCGTGGGTCGGCACCCACTCCTCCTCGGGAGTCCGTCCCAGCTGGCTGCGGATGTGCGAGAGCAGCTGGCGGAGCAGCGGATGCGCGCTCGGATGGGTGAGGGCGAACTGATCGAGCACCGAGTCCAGGCGCACCAGCTCGGCCTCGAGGAGCAGTTCCGACGGGGCGTCGAGGTCGCTGTCGTGGATGACGGCGAGGGCGTCGGCGGCGGCCAGCGCCGCGGCGGCGAACTCCGGCGCGGTGCGGTCGCCCGACACGGTGTCGCCGCTCACCGCCTCCTCCAGCCGGAGACGGAGGTCGGGGTGATAGCCCAGCGGGCGCGGTACCCGCAGCGCGCCGTCAGAGCGCTGGGAGAGCTCCCACAGGCCGCGCATCACCCGGTCCATCTCGGCGCCGGCGTCGCCTCTGCGGACGCTGCCGAACAGGTCGACCTGCTGCGACCCGCCGACCTCGACCCGGTACCGCAGGGTGGCGCTCATCTCCGGCAGGTAGCGGACCGGTTCGATGGCGACGCCGCCGATGCGCGCGCCCTCGACCGGCAGCTGCGAGCGTTGGCGGCGGAGCAGCCGCCGCATGGCGACGACGTCGATGGCCGCGGGCAGCGTGGTCAGCGTGGGATCGACGGGAAAGCACCAGAGGGCGTACTGGGTCTGGTCGAAGAGGATCGGGTAGCCGAGGTCCCCCAGCGGATCGAAGCGCGCCTCGCCGTAGGTGGCCACCAGCCGCTGCCGGAAGTCCCGCCAGTCGCCGGGATCGAAGCACGCCCGGCCGGCCAGGTGGAGGACCCGCTGCTCGGTTGACCCCTCGACGGCGCCGCCGTTCCCGGCGGCATGTCGCTGCAGCCGTACCCGGTAGACGACCCAGTAGAAGCGAGGCGGCTCCAGGCGGACGAAGCTGCGCCGGATGCTGGCCAGCTCCCAGTCGCTTCCGGCCACGATCCGTTGCTCGACCAGGGCCGTGACCGCTTCGATGCCGGTCGCCTGCTCGACGATCCCGAGGGTGGTCACCGAGCGGCCATTCTGGGCCAGGGGAGGGGCTGAGACGAGGACGTTGCCGAATTCCCATCTCTTCCAACTAGCTCCTGAGAATGCATATTCTCACGAACTAATGCTAGGATTCCGGCATGCCCGCCCGTTCGACCTCTCGCCGCCCGACCGCTCCCCGGCGTTCCCGGGTGCCGGCCTGGAGCACCCACGTCCCGGGACCGAACGACCCGCTGCCGCAGCAGGTGCAGCAGTTCCTCGACTGGCTGCGCATCCAGCGCAACCGGCCGCCGAGCACGGTGCGGGCGTACCGCCAGGATCTGGCCAAGTTCGTCGCCTTCATCGACGCCTCGTCGGCGGGACCGCTGACGGTGGCGGCCATCGATCGCGAGAGCCTGCGCCGCTACCAGGTCGAGCTGGCCGAGGTGCTGCCCCACCCGCGCACCCGGGCCCGCGCCCTGGTGGCCCTGCGCCGCTTCCTCGCCTACGCCTACGACGAGGGCTGGACCGCGTCCGAGCTGAGTCGCCAGGTGGTGGTGCCGCGGTATGTGGTCGGCGACCCGCACCCGGTGCCGACCGAGTTGGTTCCGCGACTGCTGCGTGCCCTGCCCCGCGAGGGCCTGCGCGACCTCCGCGACCGGGCCCTGGTGTCCTTCCTCCTGGCCACCGGCTGCCGCATCGCCGAGGCGTGCGCCCTCGACCGCACCGATGTTCGTGCCGAGGGGTTCCGGGTGTTGGGCAAGGGCGGCAAGCACCGCACCGTCTACTGCACCGAGGAGGCGCTGGGCGCGGTCGACGATTACCTGCGGGCGCGCGGGCCCGACCAGAGCCCGGCGCTGTTCATCAGCGTCGCCCACGCCGACGTGCCCCGCGGCCGGGTCCTCCCCCACAACCGGCTGACCACCGACGGCGCCCGCCGCGCCCTGGCGGCGCTGCGCCGGCGCTTCGCCTCCGACCCCGAGCTCTTCCGCCTGGTCGCCGACCTGCGCAGCCCCCATGTGGCCCGGCACACCGCCGCGACCACCCTGCTGGAAGCCACCGATGGCGATGTCCGTCTGGTCCAGGAGGTGCTCGGTCACGCCACCCTGGAGACCCTGCGCGTCTATACCGAGATCACCGACCGCCGCAAGCGGATCGCCTACCAGCGGCTGGGCGCCTACCTCCGCGAGGTCGCCAAGGGCGAGGCGCCTTAGTCGTTCGCCGGGGCAGTGCGCCAGACGTTGCCGAGCACGCGGACGGGGCCGGCGAAGCCCTCCCGCCAGCACTCGAGGACCTCGCGGCCGATGTCCGGCCGGGTGTCGAGCCCGGGGAGGCTGTCGACGGGGTGCCAGGCGGCGTCGACCAGGCGGGCGTCACCGCCGACGGCCAGGCTCCCGCCTGCGCCCCGGGCCGCGAAGACCAGCTCCAGCAGGTGGCGGCCCTGGGGCTCGATCGCCTCGCAGACGATGACCAGGCGCCCGACCTCGGCCTGGTAGCCGGTCTCCTCCTGCACTTCGCGGCGCACCGCCTCGGCCAGGGTCTCCCCCACCTCGACCCCGCCGCCCGGCAGCAGCCAGTAGTTGCGCCCCGCCTTGTGGTGCTCGACCAGCAGGATCCGGTCCTCCTCCCACAGGCAGGCGGAGACCCGGACACGGATGCTGGTGACCGGCGCCACCCCGGCATTATCGGCTCCGCTGCCGGGCGGCTTGACTCCGAACGCCTGTTCGTGTAGCGTCGGTGCTCGAACAGACGTTTGGAAGTGAAGCGATGATCGCCGACCTCTACCTCCCCTACCGCATCCCCCGCCCCCGTCCGTGGCGTCGCCGTCGGCGCCGCCTGCTTGCCGCCCTCGTGGTCGTCGCCGCCCTGCTGGTCCTCCTCGCCAACGCGGTCTACGGCGGCGACGGCCACGGGTTCGAGCAGGTCCAGGTGCGCCCCGGCGACACTCTCTGGACGATCGCCGCGGTCCACTATGGCGGCGGCGGCGACCTGCGCGCCCGGGTCGATGACATCGTCACCGCCAACCACCTCGGCGCAGGTGGGCTGACCCCGGGAGAGTCGCTGGTCCTGCCGCCGCCCTGATCGGGGACGCTCGTCGGCCGGGTTACCCGGCCGGGACCAGCGGCTCGCGCGGCCGCGTCCCGGGTTCCTCGACGGTCGGACCTCGGTCGAGCAGCCGCACCCAGTTCGGCACTCCCGGCGGCACCGGCTGGGGCGCGTCGCGCCGCCCGCCACCGCCGTCGTCACTGTCGGTGCTGTCGTCACCGCTGGGATCGAGCAACCGCCAGAGCAGCACCATGAAGGCGGCGAAGAGCGCCAGCTTGCTGAGGAGCGCCATGCAGGCCCCGGCGATCTGCTGATCGGTGGCGTGGCTCATGCCGGCCAGCACCGGCGCCGCCAGGTAACCGGCGTAGAAGGGGTGGTGGGCGAGCGCGAAGATCAGGCCGGCGAAGGTCTGGGGCACGGTGGCCAGGAGGATGTAGCCGAGCTTGCCCAGCCGCCCCATGCTCCAGCGGCCGCGCCCGAAGGGCTCGACGATCGGCCACCAGAAGACGAGCGACACCAGCAGCAGGGTGACCTGCTGCAGCGAGTAGAGCTCGACGTGGCGCAGGCAGGCGTCATAGAGGACGGGGGCGTGCCAGCCGAAGAACACGGCGTTGACCAGCACGATGGCAACCGCGGGATGGCCGGCCGCGCCAGCGAGCCGGACGAGCGCCCGCGGCAGCCGGGGCGGGAGGCTGCCCGCCAGCGCCAGCAGGAGCAGCGGCGGCACGAAACCCATCACCAGGGTCACCTGGATCAGGTGGGCGGTCAGCAGGTAGTGGGCCGCCACCGTCGCCAGCGGTGACACGAAGGCGACCGCGAGCAGGACCAGGGCGCCGGCCGCCGAGGCGATGCGCCAGCCGGTGGCCGAGGCTCCGGCCCTGGCCGCGTTCCGCAGCGGCCACGCCGCCCCGGCCCCGGCCGCGGCGAGCGTGATCAGCAGCAGCGGGCTCAGCGTCGCGTTCGTGGGCGCGGGCAGGTCCACGGCGACAACCTACCAGGATGCCCGGCGGCTCACCAGCCCCCGCTCCCGCTCCCCGCCGGCAACTCGAATCGGTCAGGATACGCACCGGCATGGCCCGACCCGACGCCTCCAGCTACGCCTGCTCGGTGCGCACGTCACGGCCCGCCAGCGACGTCCTCGACGACCTCGGCCGGCTCGGAGTGGAGGGGATCGCGCCGGTCGAGCGCTCCGACACCTACCTGGTGCTCGCGCCCGACGCCCGGCAGCACTTCACCACCCGCCGGGCGGTGGCGCTCACCGCCGTCCTGGCGGTGGGCGTGCTGATCCTCGCCGCCTGGTCGCTGGTGCTGATCATCCTGCTGCCGCTGGCGGTGTTGCCGCTGGCGCCGTTCCTCTTCGAGGAGCGGCCCCTGCTCGGGGTGGGCGCCGTTCCCGACGTCGAGAGCGGCGTGCGGGTCACCGCCCATGGCCACGCCGACGAGCCCCTCCGCCGCGCCATCGACGGCTACCTGATGGCTCTGCCGCCGGCGGCGGTGCGCGAGCCTGAGCCGGTCAGCTCCGCCGCCGGTCCGGCCTGATGGCGCGACCGCTGAACGCCGGGGTGGCGGGGCCGATGACGGGGCAGATGGAAGGGCTGATGATGGTCACGCCCCTCACCCTCGGCGAGCTGATCATCCCCCGGGCCGAGGAGCTGTTCGGGCACCGCGCCGTGATCGCCCGAGTCGGGGACGGCGTGCACCGCACCACCTGGGCCGAGACGTGCGTGCGCGCCCGCCGTCTGGCGGCGGCGCTCGCCCGCCTGGGGGTGGGCCCCGGCGACCGGGTCGGCACCTTTGCCTGGAACACCCATCGACATCTCGAGGCCTACCTCGCGGTGCCGGCCATGGGTGCGGTGCTGCACACCCTGAACATCCGACTGTTCCCCGAACAGGTCGCCTACGTGGTCGATCACGCCGATGACAGCGTGGTCCTCTGCGACCGCAGCCTGCTGCCGCTGTGGCGGGCGGTGGAGCCCAGGCTGTCGCGACCCCGCCAGGTGGTGGTGCTGCCCGATCTCGCCGCCGACGACAGCGCCGCGGCGCAGTCCAGCGACCTCGACTACGAGGAGCTCGTCGCCGCCGCCGAACCACTGGCGGCCTGGCCGCAGGTCGACGAGAACGCGGCCGCCGCGATGTGTTACACGAGCGGCACCACCGGCAACCCCAAGGGCGTCGTCTACAGCCACCGCAGCACCGTGCTCCACAGTCTGGCGGTGGGCCTCGCCGATGCGCAGGGGCTCAGCTCGCGCGACACCGTCTGCGCCATCGTGCCGATGTTCCATGCCAATTCGTGGGGACTTCCGCACGCGTCGGCGCTGGTCGGTGCGTCGCTGGTGCTGCCCGGGCGCGATCTCTCTCCGGCGGCCATCTGCCAGCTGATCGAGAGCGAGCGCTGCACCCTCGCCGCGGGGGTGCCCACCATCTGGAGCGGGGTGCTCGATCACTGGCGACGCGCCAAGCCTGATCTGTCGTCGCTGCGCTTCGCGGTCTGCGGCGGTTCCGCGGTGACGGAATCGCTCTCCGCGGCCTTCGAGCGCGAGATCGGCGTCCCGATCCTGCACGCCTGGGGGATGACCGAGACCAGCCCGATCGGCAGCGTGTCGCACCTTCCCGTCGAACCGGGAGCAGAGGCGGACGAGGCGACCCGGCGCTCCTACGCGATGTCGCAGGGCAGGGCGGTGCCGGGCGTCGTGCTCCGCGTCGTCGACGAGAACGGCGCTCCGGTACCGCGCGACGGCGTCACCATGGGCGAGATCCGGGTGCGCGGGCCCTGGATCGCCCGCGAGTACTACCGCGACGGTGCCCCGCCGGACAAGTTCGCCGACGGCTGGCTGCGCACCGGCGACGTCGCCACCATCGATGCGCTGGGCTACATCCGCATCGTCGACCGCACCAAGGACCTGGTGAAGTCGGGAGGCGAGTGGATCTCCTCGGTGGAGCTCGAGGGACACCTGATGGCCCATCCCGATGTGCTCGAGGCGGCGGTCATCGCCGTGCCCGACCCCAAGTGGGACGAGCGTCCACTCGCCTGCGTGGTGCCGCGGCCGGAAGCGCGCGGCCGCCTGACCGCGGAGGCGCTGCTCGAGCATCTCCGGCCCCGGGTGGCGCGCTGGTGGCTTCCCGACGCGATCGTCTTCATCGACGAGGTGCCCAAGACCAGCGTCGGCAAGTTCGACAAGAAGGTTCTGCGGGCGCGCTACGCGCCCGGCGAGACGGCGGCTCCGCTCCCCGTCAGCGAAGCACGCGGATGACGGCCACCACCACGCCCTCGAGGTGGACGTCGCGGGCGTAGATCGGCTCCATGCTCGCGTTCTGGGGCTGCAGGCGGACCCGCCCCGGCTCGCGGTAGAGCCGCTTCACCGTCACCTCTGACTCACCGGTGATCTCGCTCTCCAGGCGAGCCACCACGATCGATCCATTGGGTGCCTCGCGCTGAGGGCGCACCACCACCAGGTCGCCGTCGAAGATGCCCGCCTCGATCATGCTGTCGCCGCGCACGTGCAGGGCGAAGGCGTCGTCGGCGCCGGCGATCTCGGGGCCGAGGTTGAGGTGATCTTCGATGTTCTGCTCGGCCAGCACCGGCGAGCCGGCGGCGACGCGACCGATCACCGGGATCGACATGGTGCGCGCGCCGGTGCGTTCGACACCCACCACCTCGACGGTTCGCGACTTGGTGGGGTCGCGCTTGATGTACCCCTTCTGCTCGAGGGCGTTGAGGTGATTCTGCACCGTCGACGACGAGCTCAGGCCGACCGCTTGACCGATCTCGCGAACCGTCGGCGGATAGGCGCGGGTGCGCGTCTGTTCGCGCAGGTACTCGAAAATCTCCCGCTGCCGCGGGTTCAGGGCTTCCGGCATGACAGGGTCCACCTCCGGCGTTGGACCGGGCCACTCTAACACGGCTCCGGCAGAAATGCAAACGTTTGTTCCCGCCACCGCCAGGGCCGGACGCGGCCTACAGCCGGAGGCCTCGAAGCCGCTCGCAGGCCTCCAGGACTCGGGCGTCGGGGGCGGTGACCGACACCCGGAAGTACCCCTCGCCGTTGGCTCCGAAGCCGACCCCCGGGGTCAGGTTCACCCCGACCTGGTCGAGCACCGCGGCGGCGAAGCCGATGCTGTCATAGCTGTCCGGAACCCGCCCCCACAGGTAGAAGGTCGCCCGCGGCAGGGGCACATCGATGCCGACGGCGGCGAGCGCGTCGCGGACGGCGACCAGCCGGCGGTGCAGCACCGCGTTGCGGGCGGCGAGCTGCTCCGCCGGCTCCTCCAGCGCCGCGATCGCGGCGCGCTGCACCACCTGGAAGATACCGCTGTCGATGTTGGTCTTCACCTGTCCCAGCAGTCGTACCAGCTCGGCGTTGCCGCAGACCATGCCCACCCGCCAGCCGGTCATGTCGTAGGTCTTGCTCAGAGAGTGGAACTCGATCCCGATCTCGCGCGCGCCGGCGACCTGGAGCAGGCTCGGGGCCCGATAGCCGTCGAAGGCGGTCTCGGTGTACGGGGCGTCGTGGGCGAGCACCACGTCATGCTCCCGGCACCACGCGACCGCCGCGGCGAAGAAGCTCTCCGGCGCCACCGCGGCGGTGGGGTTGTTGGGGTAGTTGAGCCAGAGCAGGCGGGCACGGCGCACCACCTCGTGGGGGATCGCGCTCAGATCGGGCAGGTATCCCGCCTGCGCTCGCAGCGGCAGGCGGTAGGGTTCGCCGTCGGCCATGATCGCGCCGGTCACGTACACGGGGTAGCCAGGGTCGGGCGCGAGCACGACGTCGCCAGGATCGATCAGGGCGATGGGCAGGTGGGCGATGCCGTCCTTGCTGCCCAGGGTGGGAAGCACCTCGCGGTCGGGGTCGAGCTCCACCCCGAAGCGCCGCCGGTACCAGCCCGCCATCGCGGCCCGCAGCTCGGGCAGGCCGTAGTACGAGGCGTAGCGATGATTGGCCGGGTCGCGCAGCGCCGCCTCGGCGGCCGCCACCACCGGCTCCGGGGTGGGGATGTCGGGATCCCCGATGTCGAGGGAGATGACGTCGACGCCGGCGGCGCGGCGAGCGGCGACCTGGCGGTCGATCTCGGCGAAGAGGTACGGCGGGATCCGCCCCATGCGCGCCGCGGCGCGCCCCTGACGGATCACCCGGGCCGGCTTCCGACGGGGAGCCGTTCCGCCGGCTGCAGCTGGAGGTGACCGGTGAACACCCGCTCCACCGGGCCGGTCATGTGCACCGACTCGCCCGGGCTCCAAGCGATGTGCAGGCTGCCGCCGCGCAGCCGCACCTCGACCGGGGTGTCGCAGAGCCCCAGCACCTGCCCCGCCACCGCCACCGCGCAGGCACCGGTGCCGCACGCATTGGTCTCGCCGACCCCGCGCTCGAAAGTCCGCTGGCGCATCCGGGTTCGAGACATCACCTGCACGATCTCGACGTTGGTCTGCCGGGGGAAGAGGTGATGTGATCCCAGTCGAGGACCGATGCGCTCCAGCGGGAATCGATCGATGTCGTCCACCACGATCACGCAGTGAGGATTACCCATGCTCAGGCAGTTGATGCGCAGCTGCTCGCCGTCGAGCTCGAGGGGGACATCGATGGCGCGGTCGCCCGCGAGGTCGACGGGGATCTCGCGGGGATGAAAGCGGGGCGGACCCATGTCGACGCTGACCAGGGTTCCACCCCGTTCGGTGACCACGCGGCCCGCGCCGGTCTCCCACACGACGCGCTCGCCGGCGATGCCGTGGTCGGCGACATACGCGGCGAGGCAGCGCACTCCGTTGCCGCACATCTCCGCCTCGCTGCCGTCGGCGTTGATCAGCCGCATCCGCAGGTCGGCGCTGCCGCTCTCCTGGATCAGGAGGATGCCGTCGGCGCCGATGCCGGTGGCCCGGCGGCAGACCCGCCGTGCCAGCGCCGGCCAGTCGACGGGCGCGGCATCACGGTCGTCGACGACGATGAAGTCGTTCCCCAGACCGTGCATCTTCTCGAAGAGCATCGATGACCTCGTCCACCAGGCTGTCGGCGGCGGCCTCGGAACGCTGGATCCACCGGATGCGCGGATCCCGGCGGAACCAGGTCCGCTGAGCCTTGGCGTAGCGGCGGGTGCGCTGCACCAGCGCCTCCACCGCACCGTCCTGACTCAGCCGCCCGTCCCGCAGGGCCAGCGCCTCGCGGTAGCCGATACCGGCAGCATCGAGCGCTTCGCGGGACACCCCACGACGCAGTGCGGAGTCTACTTCCTGGACGAGCGCGGCTGTTCGAATCATCCACTCGGCCCGGCTGCGGATGATCTCGTCGTGCAGCGCCGCGGGGAGATCGAGACCGATGAGCACCGCGGGGCGCTCTGGACCCCGCCGCCGCGCCGCGGCGAGCGGCGCACCGCGGGCATCGAGGATCTCGAGGGCGCGGAGTAGGCGTCGCGGATTGCGCACATCGATGTCGGCGGTGGGGTCACGCGCGCGAAGCTCCCCGACCAGCGCCTCATGACCACCGGGCCGCCGCAGCTGGGCGGCGCGGTCGGCGCGGTGCTCCGCGTCCGGTGGCACAGCGGCGAGGTCGAGACCGCCGATCAGCGCGCTGACATAGAGTCCGGTGCCGCCCACCAGCACCGGTTGCCGGCCGCGGCCGATGACAACGGCCAGAATCGACTCCGCCGCGTCCAGCCAGTCGGCGGCGGTGAACGGCTGGTCCGGCTCACGAAGATCGAGCAGGTGGCAGGGCACCCCCGCCAGCTCTGCTTCGGCCGGGGCGCAGGTGCCCACCCGCAGACCGCGGATCACCTGTCGCGAGTCGGCGTTGAGCAGCTCGCCTCCCAGTTGTCGCGCGACCGCCACTGCCAGCCTTGTCTTGCCGGTGGCGGTGGGGCCGACGATCGCCAGCAGGCGCACCGGCGCGGCTACCCCGGACGGCGGAAGGCGCGTCGCAAGGTGGCGTCGTCGAGGACGAGCACCGTCGGCCGTCCGTGGGGACAGGTGGTGCCGCCGGCGGTGGCCACCAGCCGGTCGAGCAGGCGCTGCTGCTCGGCGGGTGCCAGCGGGTCGCCGAAGCGCACCGCCCCATGGCACGCCACCAGGGCGGCAACGCGGTGCTGTCGGTCGAAGGCGGGCCGGTCGCCGGCTTCGAGCGTGTCGAGCAGATCGTGCACCAACTGGGCGACATCGCCACTCGCTGCCGCGGTGGGAACGGCGGTGCAGCGCAGCAGTCCCGGGCCGAACGGTTCGAGGCCGAACCCGCAGCACGCCACGAAGTCGCTGTGCGCCGCGAAGCGGTCGAGCTGTTCGGGATCGCACTCGATCAACGCGGGGAGCAGCAGGAGCTGCGAGCCGCCGCCGACCGCGGCGCGGCCCTCCGCCACCCCGGCGCGTCCCCAGGCTGCCAGCAGCTCCGCGTAGAGCACCTTCTCGTGGGCTGCGTGCGGGTCGACGAGAACGACGCCTCGCGGCGACTCCGCCACCAGCCAGCGCGTGGCCACCTGGCCCAGCGAACGCAGCGGGCTCAGCGACGCCAGCGTCTCGAGGCCGGCACGGTCGGGAACATCGACCGGCGTGGACGTCCCGCCCTCACCGGGAGCAGCGATGACCGCCCCGGGGCTCGCGCCCGCGGGCACCGCGTCGAGCCAGGGCAGCGAGGACGGCTCACCGGTGGTGAGCGTCACCGTCTGCTGGAGCGGATCACCGATCACCGCCGCGTACGGCCTCGACTCGGCGAGCGCCGCCCAGCAGGCGCGCTGGACAGCGGTGAACACCCGTCCCTCGTCGCGGAAGCGGACCTCGCGCTTGCTGGGATGGACGTTGACGTCAACCTCGGCAGGATCGATGGTGATGCTCACCAGGCCGTAGGGGTAGCGTCCACCCGGCAGCAGGCCGCGGTAGGCCTCGGCGACGGCGGCGATCAGGGCGCGGTGATGAATGCGGCGCCCGTTGACGGCCAGGACCAGCCCGGTGGAGGTGCCCCGGTGGCTGCGGGGCTGGCTGATGGCGCCTCCGACGGCGACCTCGCCGTCGCCGTCGAGCTCGATCAGCTCGGCGGCCGCGGCGCCGCCGAGCACGGCGCTCAGGGCATCGCGGCGCGTGCCGCCGGGAGCGCGCAGGGCCACCCGCCCGTCGACCCGGCAGGTGACCGCGGTCGCCGGATTGGTCAGCACCAGCTCGGCGACGGCGCGGACGAGCGCCGCGGTCTCGGCCCGAGGGCTGCGCAGGAAACGCAGCCGGGCGGGGGTGTTGAAGAAGAGGTCGCGCACCTCGACGGTGGTCCCCGGAGCGGCCGCGACAGCTCCCTCCTCGAGCACCGTCGCCGCCCGCACCCGGAGCCGCGCGCCGGTGGCATCGTGGAGGCGCGAGACGATCTGCACCTCGGCGACCGCGGCGATGCTGGCCAGCGCCTCGCCGCGAAAGCCGAGACTGCTGATGGCGGCGAGGTCGTCACGGCTGGCGATCTTCGAGGTCGCGTGCCGGGCGACGGCGAGCCGCAGCTGCTCGGCGGGAATCCCGGCACCGTCGTCGCCGACGCGGATGCGCACCGTCCCGGCTCCCTCGACGTCGACCTCCAAGCGCCGCGCCCGGGCATCGATCGCGTTCTCGCAGAGCTCCTTGACCACCGATGCGGGACGCTCGACGACCTCACCGGCGGCGATGGCGTCGGCGACCGACGGCGGCAGCAGTCGGATCGGCGCGATCATCGCCGGCCGCCGAGTCGCTGGCGCCACTCCGCCAGCTGGTTGAGCGCCGCCAGCGGGGTGAGGCCGTCGAGATCGAGGTCGGCGAGCTCCGAGACCAGCTGCTGACTCCCCGCCGCGCTCAGGGGCAACGCCAGCTGATCGGCGGGCGCCGGCGGCGGGGTCAGCGGCCGCTCCGCCTCCAGAGCGGCGAGCAGCGCCCGGCCCCGTTCCAGGACGCCAGGCGGAAGCCCGGCGAGGCGAGCGACATGAAGACCGTAGGAGCGGTCCGCGCCTCCCTCGACGATGCGGTGGAGAAAGACCACCGCACCTCCCTCCTCGAGCACGTCGACGCGAGCGTTGCGCACTCCGGGCAGGCGCCCCGCCAGGGCGGTGAGCTCGTGGTAGTGGGTCGCGAAGAGGGTGCGGCAACCCAGCGAGGGAGCATCGTGAAGGTGCTCGACCACCGCCTGCGCGATGCTGAGGCCGTCGTAGGTCGAGGTCCCCCGCCCGATCTCGTCGAGCACCACCAGGCTCCGGGCGCTGGCGGCGTTGAGGATGGCGGCGGTTTCGGTCATCTCCACCATGAACGTGGAGAGTCCCGCGGCCAGGTCGTCGTGGGCTCCGACGCGGGTGAAGATGCGGTCGCACACGCCGAGGCGCACCCGGGCGGCAGGGACGAAACAGCCGACCTGAGCCAGCAGGGCGATGACCGCGACCTGGCGCAGGTAGGTGGACTTGCCGGCCATGTTGGGTCCGGTCAGCACCACCACCTGGGCGGCGGGGGCGCCGCCGCGGGCGGCGATGGCGCAGTCGTTGGGGACGAAGGCCCCGGCGGGGAGGCTGCGCTCCACCAGCGGGTGCCTGCCGCCCTCGATCTCCAGCACCGTCGACGAATCGACGGCGGGACGCACCCAACCCGCCTCGTCGGCGACGGTCGCCAGCGCCTGGGCCACGTCGAGCTCGGCGACCGCGGTGGCGGCGTCGAGCAGCCGGGCCGCCTCGGCCGCCACCACGGCGGTGCAGTCGCGCAGCAGCTCCGCCTCCCGCGCCAGCGACCGCTCCCGCGCGCCGAGCACGGTGCTCTCCTGCTCCTTGAGGTCGGGAGTGATGTAGCGCTCTGCTCCCACCAGCGTCTGCTTGCGGACATAGTCGGCAGGAACCGCGTCGCGATGGGCGTTGGAGACCTCGAGGTAGTAGCCGAAGACGCGGTTGTAGCCGACCCGAAGCGAGCGGATCCCGGTGCGACCGCGCTCTCGCTCCTCGAGCCCGGCGATGAAGCCGCGAGCGTCGGAGCCGGCGGCGCGAAGCTGGTCGAGCTCGGGATCGGCGCCGCCGCGGATGGCGCCGCCGTCGCGAGCGGTCGCGGGCGGATCGTCGACGACCATCGCCGCCAGGCGCTCGGCGAGCCCGGGAGGCGGGTCACAACGGCCCGCGGCATCGGTCAGCGCCGTCGACGATGCCGCCGCATCGGCGACCGCCTGGGCGCAGCGGGGAAGGGCGGCGCAGGCGTCGCGCACCGCCCCGAGGTCGCGGGGCGATGCCAGCTGCTGAACACAGCGGCCGGTCAGCCGCTCGAGGTCGCGCACCTCCGCCAGGGCGGCCCGCAGCCGCGCCCGAGAGTCGCGTCCGGACCGCAGGCCCCCGACGGCATCGAGGCGGACGTCGATGGCGGCGGGATCGAGCAGCGGCTCCTGCATCCGCGTGCGCAGCAGCCGCGCTCCCATCGGGGTTCGGGTTCGATCGAGGATCTGCAGCAGACCGGGACCGGTCCCGCCCAGGGGCGCGAGCACCTCCAGGTTGCGTCGGGTGGCGGGGTCGAGCCGCATCACGGTTGCCAGCGGACGTAGCCGCGGACGGACGAAGCCGGGCTCCAGCACCATCCGCGAGCGCTCGCAGTAGGCGATCACCGCGCCTCCGGCACCGTGAGCGACGCCGAGCTCGGCGATGCCGAAACCGAGAAGCGAGGCGGTGCCGGTGACCTCGCGGAGGCGCTCCGCACCCCGTCCGGGGTCGAAGAGCGCGCGAGGCAACGCTGTCCGTGCCGCTCGCGGCGCGAGCTGTTCCGGAGCGAACACGCCCTCGGGAAGCAGCAGCTCCGCGGCGGCGAGCCGCTCGCACTCCTCGGCCACCGCGGTCCCGTCGAGCGCTGCGGGCAGCTCGCACAGCTGCAGATCTCCCGTGCTCGCGTCGAAGGCGGCGAGACCGACCTGCTCACCGGCGGGAAGCAGCGCGACGCAACGCACCATGGCGGCGGGGTCGAGGAACTCATCGTCGACGACCATCCCCGGGGTGATCACCCGGGTGACCTCGCGGCGCACCAGGCCGCGCGCGGTGCCGTCCGCTCCGCCCGCCGGCTCGACCTGGTCCCACAGCACCACCTGCATCCCGGCGTCGAGCAGCCGCCGGATGTACCCGGTGGCCGCGTGGTGCGGGACCCCGCACATGGGCAGACGGCCGGCGTTCCCGAAGCTCCGTCCGGTCAGGGCCACGCCGAGAATAGGAGCGGCCCGCTCGGCGTCCTCGCCGAAGAGCTCGAAGAAATCACCCAGCCGGGCCAGCAGGATTGCGTCGGGGTAGCGCTGCTTGACGGCGCGGTACTCGCGCAGGATCGGCGTCGAACCGGCCTCGTCCAGGCCGATCACGGTGGCGCGCTCCCCCTCCTCCGGCGCGCGCCGCTCCACGTGCGGCGCCGCGACCCGGCTGCGCCGGCTCACGGCTCAGCGGCCGCCCCGCAGGGTTCGCCCTCGAGTTGCCAGGCGCTGGCGTCGCCCACGGTGACGCGGACCAGCTCGCCGGGTCGCACGCGACCGCGCGGCAGACAGGTCACCTTGTTCTGCCGGGTCCGGCCGAACGGTCTCCCGTCGCCGCCGATTCCCTCCACCAGCACCTCGACGTCGCCACCGATCAACCTGCGGTTGCGCCGCAGGGAGATGTCGCGTTGCAGTGCCAGCAGGCGGTTGAGACGGCGCTTCTTCACCGCCAGCGGGACATCATCCGGCCGCCGCGCCGCCGCCGTTCCCGGCCGCGGCGAGTATGCCTGCAGGTGGACGACGTCGAAGCCCACCGACTGCATCAGCGCCTCGGTGCCGGCGAACTCGGCGTCGGTCTCACCGCAGAAGCCGACGATGATGTCGGTGCTCAGCGCCAGGGACGGCACGGTGGCGATGGCGCGCTCGATGATGTGGCGGTAGTCGGCCACGGTGTAGAGGCGGCGCATGCGCCGCAGCAGCGAGTCGTCGCCCGCCTGCACCGGGAGGTGCAGCTGCTCGCAGGCGGTGGGAAGATCGCGGATCGCCTCGAAGAGCTGCGGCGAGGCGTTGCGCGGATGCGAGGTGAGAAAGCGCTGCCGCCACAGTCCGGGAACCGCGTCGACCGCCGCCATCAACTGCGGCAGCCGGCCGCCCGAGCCCGGGTCGCGGTAGGAGTTGACGTTCTGACCGAGCAGGGTGACCTCGCGCACGCCGCGCTCGACCAGCCCGTGCACCGCCTCCACCACCTCGCCGACCGGCCGGCTCTGCTCGCGACCGCGGACGAAGGGCACGATGCAGTAGGTGCACATCTCATTGCACCCGCCGATGATGGGGACGTAGGCGCTGAGCCGATCAGACGCGGGAAGCGGCACCGGGCCGTCGAGCTCACCGGCGTACAGGGCCTGCAGCTTGGCGATGAAGCCCTCGCTCTCGCGCACGTCGAAGACGTAGTCGAGCTCGGGAAGGCGCTCGAGCAGGGCGCTGCCATGCTCGACACCCATACAGCCGGTGAGGGCGATGGCGCGGCCGGGTCGCCGGTGCTTCCAGGGCACCAGCTCCTTGAACTTTCCGTAGACCTTCTGCTCGGCGTTCTGCCGCACCGCGCAGGTGATGAGGATGGCGAGGTCGGCCTCGTCGAGCGGCGCCTCGGGGACAAAGCCGATCTCGGCGATCTCCTCGGCGAGGCGCTCGCGGTCGGCGTCGTTCATCTGGCAGCCGATGTGCCAGAGATGGACGCGAGGCCGCCGCCCCAGGGCGGGAACGATGGGCTCGCGTCGCGGTGGACGGCCGGCGAGCGGCAGCGTGCGCAGGGCGGCGGCGGCGGGGCTCAGCGAGTCGAGCACCATGAGCCGGTTAGCCTAGCGGAGCCCGGAGCAACCGAGCGAGGCTATCGGGACTCCACCAGCAGGCGGATACCGGTGCGCTCCTCCCCGTCGATCGAGATGTCGATGAACGAGGGGATGCACACCAGGTCGATGCCGCCGGGGGCCACGTAGCCCCGCGAGATGGCGATGGCCTTGATCGCCTGGTTGATGGCACCGGCGCCGATGGCCTGCACCTCGACCTTGTGCGAGCTCCGGATGACGCCGGCGATGGCCCCGGCCACGGCAACCGGTTTGGAGGTGGCTGAGACCTTTAGGACTTCCACGGGGCGACGACCCCCTGCTGGTCGCTGCTGTGACCGCTGCTGGAACGCGCGGAGCCTGATCGCTCCGTGGCGGGCGGCGAGGATGACGCGATTCTCTGAACGGAGGCCCGGAAAGTCAATCGCATGTGTATGTCCGAGGGAGGCGCCTGCCGAGGCAGCCGTTACTTCGCGTACTCCACGCACCGGGTCTCCCGGAGCACGGTGACCTTGACCTGCCCGGGGTAGCTCAGCTCGGCCTGGATCCGCCGGGCGATGTCGCGCGCCATCACCGTGGCCACGTCGTCGTCGACCTTGCCCGGCCTCACCATCACCCGGATCTCCTTGCCGGCCTGGACCGCGAAGCTGCGCTCGACCCCGTCGAAGGCATTGGCGATGGCCTCGAGGCGCTCCAGCCGCCGGATGTACGAGGCCAGCGTCTCCCGGCGGGCTCCGGGACGGGCGGCGGAGATGGCGTCGGCGGTGAGCAGGACGAAGGCGCCCACCGAGCGCGGCTCCTCGTCGTAGTGGTGGGCGCGAACCGCGTTGACCACCGCTGCGGGACGACCGAGGCGGGCGAGGATCTCGGCGCCGATGATCGCGTGCGACCCCTCGACCTCGTGCTCGACCGCCTTGCCCACGTCGTGGAAGAGGGCGATCTCGCGCGCCTCCTGCTCGCCGTAGCCGATCTCGGCGGCGACCATTCCCGCCAGCGCCGCCGTCTCCCGGCTGTGGACCAGCACGTTCTGGCCGTAGGACTGCCGGAAGCGCAGGGTGCCGAGCAGTTTGACGAGCTCGGGATGCACCCCCCGCAGGCCCGCCTCGACGCAGGCCGCCTCCCCCTCGTCCTTGATCAGCAGGGCGATGTCGGTGCGGCTCTTGGCGACCATCTCCTCGATCCGAGCCGGATGGATGCGGCCGTCGGAGAAGAGCTTCTCCAGGGTCATCCGGGCCACCTCACGGCGGACCGGGTCGAAGCCGGAGAGCACCACCGCCTCCGGCGTGTCGTCGATGATCAGGTCGACGCCGGTGGCCGCCTCGAGGGCGCGGATGTTGCGGCCCTCGCGGCCGATGATCCGGCCCTTGAGGTCGTCGCTGGGAAGAGGCACCACGGTGACCGAGGTCTCCCCCGCCTGGTCGGCGGCGTGGCGCTGCATCGCCGCGATGAGCACCTCGCGAGCCCGCTCGTCGGCCTCGTCGCGGACCCGGGCGTCGGCCGCGCGGATCCGCTCGGCGATCTCCGAGGCGAGCTCTCCCTCGACCCGGCCGAGGATCTCGCTGCGCGCCTCCGGCTGGGACAGACCCGCGACCCGCTCCATCTCCGCTCCGATCCGGCCGCGCTCCTCGTCGATGCCGGCGTGGAGCTGCTCGAGCTCGGCCTCCCGCTGCTCGACGCGCTGCTCACGGCCGTCGATCTCGACCCGGCGGCGCTCGAGCGTCTCGTCGCGCTGGGCGGTGCGCTGCTCCAGCCGGGCCACCTCGGCGCGGCGGTCGCGCACCTCCTCCTCCGCCTCGGCGCGGACCCGCAGCGCCTCCTCCTTGGCCTGGAGGAGGAGGGCGCGGCTCGACTGTTCCGCCTCACTGCGGGCCTGGCCGAGCCGCTCCTCCTGCAGCCGCTGCTCGCGCCGGGCGGCGGCGAGCTGGGCGCGCGTGTAGAGGACCGCGGCGGCCGCGGCGAGCGCGACCACGATCAGCCCGATCAGGGCCGCAATCATGGATGGAAGATCCTCGTCGGGTTCAGGTTCTGAGGTGCTGTCACCTCGCGGAGACGTCCGCGGCCGCACCGGGAGCCGTGCCGAGGCCGGCCAGCCGGTCGCGCTTGCGGAGGGGGTCTCGCCGCTGCCGGCGCCGATCCACCCCGCCTGTCGCGGTGTCCGCATTGTAGGGCGGCCGGACCCGGCGGGCGCCCGGCTGCCCGTCGCCGGCGGTGCGCGACCCGTTGCACCGCGGGCGTCGAGGCTGGTGGGCGCTCGTCGATCGTGGATTACGCTGTCCCGGTGAGCCGGCCCTCCCCTCCTGTCGCTCCGCCGGCCCGGCCCCTCGCCGCCTCACTCGACGCCCCCGCGACCGCGGCCGCCACCTCGATCGGTGCCCTGCTGGTGGGCTCGGCGCTGCTCCGCATCGGCGCCGTCGGAGCCACCGCGTCGATCCAGTTCGACCTGACCGACCTGGCCCATGGCCGTCCCAACAACGCGATCATCGGCATCGTCGGCGGCACTCAGGCGATCAGCGAGATGGCCTTCGCGCTGATCCTTGCGCGCTTTGCCGACCGGTTCGGCCGTCGCCGCTTTCTCATCGGCGGCCCGCTGCTCGGGGCCCTGGCGCTGCTGCTGCTCGCGGGCGCGACCAGCCCGGCTCAGCTCGCCGCGGCGCGGGTGATCGAGGGAGTCGGCGCCGCCGCCTTCGTGCCGACCGCACTGGGCACCATCGCCGCTGCCACCACGGAGGACTCCCGCAGCCGCGCCAACGCCAGCGGCGCCTTCGAAGGAGCAACCGTCGCCGGCTTCGCCGGCGGCTTCGTGGTCGGACCGTTCGCCTACCACTGGTTGCACCGCGGGTCCTTCCTGGTGCTGGCGACCTTCTACCTGGCGGCCGCCGTCGTGTGCTGGCGGCTCGTTCCCCGGGTCAACCCGCTCCCCGTCAGCCCGCTGCGCGTCGTCGCCCGCGCCATCCTCGGACGCGGCCCCATCCGCACCTTCATCCCCGCCTGGCTGGCGGTGAACGGATTGGTCGGCGCCTGGCTCTTCAACCTCGCCGCCCTGCTCAAGCGATCGCCGGACCCCTCCCAGACCCTCATCCGACACTTCGATGAGCGCGTGATCGGACTGATGCTGCTGGGTTGGGTGGTGGTCCTGCTGGTCGGCATCACCCTCTGGATACCGGTGCTGCGGCGCCTGGGTGGTCCTTTGACGATGCGACGCGCTGTCCCCGGGGTCTTCGTCGTCGCCGGCGGCCTTTTCGCTATCAATCACCTGTCACTGGCGGCCGCGCCACTGCTGCTCCCGATCGTGGTCGTCGGCATCATCATCCAGGCCGGCTTCGGGCCTGCAGCGGTCGCCTACCTCGCCGACTGCTCGGAAGACCTGGCCGCCGACCGCTCGGCGTTGATGGCCTTCTACACCGTCACCCTGGCCGGCGGCGGCGCGCTCGGCAGCGTCGTCGGTGGGGCGCTGGCACGCGTCTTCCTCTTCGACGGGCTGGTGCTGATGGCGCTGGTGCTCGGGGTGGTCGCCTACGCGACCCTGGGCTCGGTGATCCGCTACGAGGCCGCACGCGGCAACCTCGGGCCGCCGGGCCGCCGCCTGGCCCAGCAGCCAGCGGAATGAGGCCGCCGACCAGGCTCGGCGTCGTGATCGCGCAAGATTGAGGCGCCCTACCTCCGCCCGAGGTCAGGGGATGTCTCCGCCTTCGGTGATGGTGCGCACGACGTAGGCGACGGTATCCGGCGCGTAGCCGCGTCGAGCCAGCCGCCCTGCCAGCGCCGCGCGACTGAGTCGCGGTTCTGCATCCGGCGAGGGCCGCGACCGCTCATGCAGCCTGTGCCCCAGCGCCAGCGCCGCGGCCCGCTCCTCCTCCATCCCGGTGCCCCGCAGCGCCTCGTCGATCGGTCGCTCGCCGCATCCGCGCGCCCGCAGCTCGGCGGCGACCCGCATCCGTCCATGGCCGCTGCGCAGGCGGCGCTCGGCGACCGAGCGGGCGAAGGCGTCGTCGTCGACGTAGCCGCGCCGGCTCAGGCTCTGAGCGGCGGCCCGAGAGGCGGCGGGACTGAAGCCGCGAAGCTCGAGACGCCGCCTCAGGCTCAGCTCGGTCTGAGCGGCACCCCCGAGGATGCGCGCGGCGACCCTTTCGGCCGCGTCCTCGTCATCGGGATCATCGGGGGCGGCTGGCCGCGACGAGCGCACCACCGGCTCTCCTGGTTCCCGGGCGTTGCCTGCGGGAGCCTGCTACACCGGCTGGCCGGCGACGGTGACCTCCGCCACTGCCGGCACCTCTCCGTTGGCCGACCCCCTGGCCTCGGGCGTGTGCTGGGCACGGACCTTGGCGGCGATCTCCTCGAGCAGCTCGGGGCTCTGCTTGAGAAAGTCCCGGACGTTCTCGCGACCCTGGCCCAGTCGCATCTCGCCATAGCTGAACCAGGCGCCGCTCTTCTCCACCACCCGCGACTCGATGGCCATGTCGAGGACGCTGCCCGAGTACGAGATGCCCTCGTTGTAGAGGATGTCGAACTCGGCGGACCTGAACGGCGGGGCCACCTTGTTCTTGACAACCTTGACCTTGACTCGGCTGCCGATGACGTCGAGGCCCTGCTTGATGGACTCGATGCGGCGGATGTCCATGCGCACCGAGGCATAGAACTTCAGGGCACGGCCCCCGGTGGTCACCTCGGGGTTGCCGAACATCACGCCGACCTTCTCGCGGAGCTGGTTGATGAAGATGACCGAGGTGTTGGAGCGGCTGATGGCGGCGGTCAGCTTGCGCATCGCCTGCGACATCAGGCGGGCCTGGAGGCCGACGTGGGTGTCGCCCATCTCGCCGTCGATCTCGGCCTTGGGCACCAGCGCGGCCACGGAGTCGATGACGATGACGTCGACCGCGCCGCTGCGCACCAGCACCTCGACGATCTCCAGGGCCTGCTCGCCGGTGTCGGGCTGGGAGATGAGCAACTCCTCGCTGTTCACCCCGATGCGGGCGGCGTACTGGGGGTCGAGGGCGTGCTCGGCGTCGATGAAGGCGGCCACCCCGCCGCGCCGCTGCGCCTCGGCGATCACATGCAGGGCCAGGGTGGTCTTGCCCGAGGACTCCGGCCCGTAGACCTCGATGATGCGGCCGCGAGGAACCCCGCCCACCCCGAGGGCGATGTCGAGGGTCAGCGCCCCGGTGGGGATGATCTCGACATTGCGCTCTGCGCTGGCATCGCCCAGCCGCATCACGGCACCCTTGCCGTAGGAGCGTTCGATCTGGCCGAGGGCGGTGGAGAGAGCGCGCTCTCGTTCGCTGGGCAAGGGCTCGGTCTCCTTCGAGGCGGCGCCGCGCCGCCCGTGTCCGTTGGCGACGGGCTCGAGTGTGACACTGCTGAGTGTGTTTGTCAACGCTGTACTCCCGCTCCGGCTCGCGCCGGTGTGACTGATCGACGGCCCCCGCCAGGAGAGGCTGCGGCCACGCTGCGGGCGTGACGCCCGGGCCCGCCCATGGGGCGAACATATGTATGGTATCGCCGGCGCCCAAGCTTGACAACCACCGTCGCTCGACGGAGCCGGGTATCGCTCAGCCCACCGCGCCGGCGGCCAGCCGCAGCGCCGCCCGCACCGCCTCCGCCCGGTTCGGCTCGCGGCCGCGGTCGCGGTCGAGCCGCTCGACCCGCGGTGCGACATCACCCGGGCCGGCGACGGCGACGAAGATCAATCCCGCCGGCTTGCGCTCGCTCTCCGACGGCCCGGCGACCCCGGTGACCGCGATGCCCAGGTCGGCACCGAGCCGGCGCCGGACGCCCTCGGCCATCGCCACCGCGACCTCGGCGCTCACCGCCCCGTGGGCCTCGAGCAGCGCCGCCGCGACGCCGAGCAGCGCGATCTTCAGGTCGTCGGCATAGGCGATCACGCCGCCCCGCATGTAGTCGGAGGACCCCGGCGACGCGGTGAGCGCCGCCCCGAGCAGCCCACCGGTACACGACTCCGCCACGGCGACGCGCAGCCCCGCCTCGCGCAGCCCCGCCCCCAACACCGCCGCCTCAGGAAACGCGTCAGCCAACCGCGGTGCATC
This sequence comes from Chloroflexota bacterium, assembly GCA_005880985.1. Lineage (GTDB taxonomy): Bacteria > Chloroflexota > Dormibacteria > Aeolococcales > Aeolococcaceae > CF-134. The sequence continues at coordinate 125,341 of VBIQ01000007.1, read as the reverse complement.
CGTCTCGCTCATCGGAAGCGATCATCCCCCAGGCGCGGCAAAGCCGCGACGGGGCGCGGAACGGCGGCTCTATTTCTCTCTGCACCCTCCGAAAGCCGGCGCCACGGCAAAGCCGCGCTCGGCGCGGAGTCGCGCCGGAGGGGGGTGCGCTGCGAGGCAAAGCCGAGTGGCGCAGGGGGGCGCGCCTCAGCGGGCGGCACGTGGTGTGCCGCCCTCCCGCCGCGCGAAGCGCGCCGTCAAGACCGCCGCCAAAGCAGCGTCGCGTCGCAAAAACCGCCAGCAAGGCTGCGACCAGCCGCGTGGCGGAGTCGCCGCCTCCGGTCAAATCACAAAATGCCGGTACCGCCAGAGGTAATCCAGCCCGCTGAGCACCGTCGCGGTGACCGCCAGCACGATGGCGGCGATGGCGGCCTCGTGCAGCACCGGATACGGACGCTGCAGCACCAGCAGCCCGATCATCAGGTTCTGGGACAGGGTCTTCGATTTGCCCCAGGGACTGGAACCGAACACCACCCCCTGGGTGGCGGCGATGGTGCGCAGACCGGTGATCAGGAACTCCCGCGCGACGATGACCACCACCACCCACGCCGGGATGGCCGAGCTGCTGACCAGCACCGCCAGCACGGTGATCACCAGCAGCTTGTCGGCGAGCGGGTCGAGGAACTTGCCCAGGCGGGTGACCTGGCGCCGGCGACGGGCGATCTGGCCATCGAGCGTGTCGGTGGTGGCGGCGATCGCGTACAGGCCGGCACCCAGCTGGTCGTGGGTGCTGAAGGATGCCGACAGCGCGACGCCGATCACGGGGATGAGCAGCAGGCGGAGGACGGTCAGCTGGTTCGGCAGGACCAGCAGGCTTCTCACAAAGGCAGCACCGGCAGCGGGCGGAGCCGGGACACCGGCGGCCGCTCCGGCTCGGCGCCGATCGAAGCCGTCGCGCCGACTTGATAGGTCGCCGCGGTGGTGACCCGCACCCGCAGAAAGCGATCGAGCCAGGCGTCGGGCGCTGCCAGGCCGCGCACCACCACCCGTCCGTCGATCTCCGGGGCCTCGCGCTCGGAGCGGGCGAAGAGCAGGCGAGCGTCGTCGGCGCCCTGCGACGCGCTGATCGCCTCACCGAGCACCACCAGCTCGCGCCCGACCATGCGGCGGTTGCGACCGCGCGAGGCCGGGGCCTGGGCCCGGTACACCGCGCGGCGTCGCGCCTGCCGCTCGGCCACCGGCAGCTGGTCGGGCATCGCCGCCGCCGCGGTCCCGGCCTCCTCGGAGTAGGCGAAGGCCGTCACCCAGTCGAGCTCGGCCTCACCGAGGAAGTCGAGCAGGTACTGGAACTCGGCCTCGGTCTCTCCGGGAAATCCGACCACGAAGGTGCTGCGCAGGGCGAGATCCGGCATCGTGCTGCGCAGCTCACCGAGCACCGCGTGAGCGCGGTCGGCCGAGTAGGGACGGCGCATCCGCCGCAGGGTGGCGGGATGGACGTGCTGCAGCGGCATGTCGAGATACTTGGCGACGCAGTCGAGCTCGGCGATGGTCTCGATGAGGTCGCCGTCGACACCCTCGAGGGTGGCGTACATCAGCCGGATCCAGCGCGGTCGCGGCTGCATCGCCGCCAGCCGCCGGAGCAGGGTCGCCAGGTTGGTGCGTTCCGGCAGATCGCGGCCATAACCGGTGAGGTTCTGGGCCACCAGCACCAGCTCGCCCACCCCGGCCGCCACCGCCTGCCGAGCTTCGTGGAGCAGCACCTCGACCGGCTTGCTGCGCAGGTCGCCGGTGAACGAGGGGATGGTGCAGAAGGCGCAGCGGAAGTTGCAGCCGTCGCTGAGCTTGAGATAGGTGGTCGCCGGCGCAGTGGGACGGAAGGGCAGCGCCGAGTAGTCCACCGGCGCCAGCTCCGCGACCCGCACCACCTGGCGGCCGATGCGCGCCTGGCGCAGCGCCGCGGGCAGCCGGGGCCAGTCACGGGTGCCGACGACCACGTCGAGCTCGGGCATCGACGCCGCCAGCTCGGCGCCATGACGCTGCGCCAGACATCCGCTCGCCACCAGGGTGAGCCCACCAGTTCGCTTCTTGACCTCGGCCAGCTCCAGCAGCGCATCCACCGACTCCTGCGCCGCCGTCTCGATGAAGCCGCAGGTGTGGACGATGGCGACGTCCGCCTCCTCCGCGGTCGTGGCCGGCCGGTATCCGGAACTCTCCATCACCCCCTCCAGGAAGGCGCCGTCGACCTGGTTCTTGGGGCAGCCCAGGGTCTGGAGGTAATAGCGCCGCGGCGCTTCGCGACCGGTCTCGCTCATCGGTAGTTGGTGAACTGGAGGGGAACCTCCAGCTCCATCGCTCGCAGGTCGCGGATCACCGCCTGGAGGTTGTCCTTGTCCTTGCTGGACACACGAAGCTTGTCGCCCTCGATGCGCACCTGCACCTTGGGGTGCGCCCCCCGGATCTTCTTGTTGAGGTCGCGGGCCAGGTCGTCGGCGATGCCGCGCCGCAGCTTCACCTGCTGGCGCAGGTTCCCCCGGGCCGCCTGCTCCGGCTTCTGCGGGTTCAGCACCTTGAGGTCGATTCCGCGCTTGTGCAGCTTGCTCTGAAGGACGTCGAGGATCGCCCGGAGGTGCATCTCGGAGTCGGTGAGCAACACCAACTGCTCCGCCTCGAGGTCGATCTCCGCGGGGATGTTCTTGAAGTCGTAGCGGGTGCCGATCTCACGCCGGGCCTGGTCGACGGCGTTGACCAGCTCCTGGCGCTCGAAGTCGCTCACCACGTCGAAGGAGAATTCACCGGCCATCGCCGAGAGGATAGCGGGAGGCGGCGTCAACCGCTGCTTGGTGACCCGGAAGGACGGGCCGAGCAGCGCCGTGGCAGCGGTGGCACCGAGGGCGACCGCCACCCGTGGCGGCCGGCGCGCGGTCACCCGGCTTGCTCGCTGGTCACAGCCCCGGGCTGCGGCTGCGGGTGCGCGGCGGCCGCGGCGCCGTCCGAGTACATCTCGCGGAACGGGTACCACTGGTCGGGATGGCGGCGCACCGCCGCCTCGACCGTCGTCGCCACCCGCTGCATCAGCTCGCGCGCGTCGCCGTCGCGTTCGGCGGGGATGAGCTCGAAGGTGTCGAGGACATAGGTGTCGCCGTCCCGCCAGCACGCCGTCGGCAGCAGCGGCGCGCCGGTGCGCATCGCCAGCCACGCCGGAGCCAGGCTGAACGGCATGTTCCCCCCGCAGTAGTGCACGTCGACGGTGGGACCGCCGCCGGGAAGGTCGCAGAGGATGGCGACGAACCGGTTGCGCCGCAGCGCCCGCACCAGGCCCAGCGCGGCGCTGTCGGCCTCGTAGACCTCGAGCTGGTTGCGACGCCGCGCCCACACCACCAGGTCGGTGATCGCCCGGGGACCGGTCCCCGCCATCACCGTGGTGAGGTGCAGGCCGATGGCGAAGGCGATGTTCGCCGCCATGTCCCAGTTCCCGAAATGGGTCAGCGCCAGGACGCCGCCGCGCCCGGCGGCGGTGGCCTGGTCGCAGAGGTCCTTGCCGCCGGCGACCCGACTGACCCGGAGCACATCGTCCGAGTCCATGCCGTTGGCCCAGAGGAAGTCGATGCCGGTGCGAGCGAACCCGCGAAACGACGCGCGCGCTCGCCGTCGAGCCTCACGCGCAGCGATCTCCGGGTCGAGGCGGCGATGGTTGGCGGCGGCTCGGTGACGCCGCCCTGGCAACAATCCGGCGGCAACCAGTCCCACCGCGTCCGCCACCGGATAGCGGACGGGCCCAAGTGCGCGGGTCAGCGCTGTGGCGGCGCGCAGCCCGCCTCGCAGGGCTGCGGCTGGATCCGGCTCGAGCGGTCCACTCACGATGCCGGTCGGGGCAGCGGCGCGCCGGGAAGCTCCTGGTACCGCGAGGGCTCGAGCACGATGTGCTCGTGGAAGTCGCTCAGCCCGGTGGGACGGCCGGTCTCGTCCTCGGCGAGGCTGAACGGTGGCCAGCGCACCCGCAGCTCGTGGGTCTCGGTCTCGTACTCGTCGGCGACGGCCTCATGCCACTGATCGGCGATGAAGGCGCGCACCCGCACCGGCGGATCGAGGGCGATCCAGCTCATGAGCGACATCGTAGGCGGCGTGCCCGCCCGTCCGTCCCGACACCACACACGGCGTGCTCGGGCGGTAGAGCCCGGTCCTATTCCTCGCCCAGCTCCTCGAGCAGAGCATCGACCGCGAGCACGTCCATCAGCACCTCGCGTGACTTGCTTCCCTCGTAGGGACCGACGATGCGGTGCTCGGCGAGCTGATCGACCAGCCGGGCGGCACGGGTGTAGCCGACGTTGAGCTTGCGCTGCAGTAGCGATGCCGCCGCCCGTCCTTCGGCAGCGACGGTGTGGGCCGCCTTGGCGAAGAGCGGGTCACGCTTGCCCGCCTCGCGCGCCCACGACACGGTGGCCTCGACCTGGAAGACCTCCTCCTGGTAGTCCGGCATGCCCTGCGCCTTCCAGTGCTCGATCAGCGCCTCGAGCTCACGGTCGGAGACGTACGCGCCCTGCAGTCGCCGCGGCTTGCCCTCGTCGATCGGCAGGTAGAGCATGTCGCCGCGGCCCAGTAGCTTCTCGGCGCCCATCTCGTCGAGGATCACCCGCGAATCGACGCCGCTCGACACCGCGAAGGCGACGCGGCTGGGAATGTTGGCCTTGATCAGGCCGGTGATGATGTCGGCAGAGGGACGCTGGGTCGCCACCACCAGATGGATGCCGACGGCGCGCGCCAGCTGGGCGATGCGGCAGACCAGGTCCTCGATCTCTCCGGCCGCCACCATCATCAGGTCGGCCAGCTCGTCGATGACGATGACCACGTAGGGCAGCGGGTTGACGCCCAGGCCCGAGGCGCGCTCGTTGAACGCGGCGATGTTGCGCGCGCCGTGCGAGGAGAAGAGCTTGTAGCGCTCCTCCATCTCCTTGACCGCCCAGCGCAGGGACGCCACCGCCGCCTCGGACTCGACCACCACCGGAACCAGCAGGTGCGGGACATCGGCGAAGTTGGTCAGCTCGACCCGCTTGGGATCGATGATGATGAGCTTGAGCTGGGTCGGGGTGCACTGCAGCAGGAAGCCGGCCAGGATGGCGTTGATGCACACCGACTTGCCGCTGCCGGTGGCCCCCGCGATCAGCATGTGCGGCATGCGGGCCAGGTCGCCGACCACGGGATGACCGGAGACGTCGGCGCCCAGCGCCACCGACAGCCGGCTCTTGGGGTCGGTGAAGAGCGGGCTCTGCACCACCTCGCGCAGGGTGACCAGCTGCGCCGCCTTGTTGGGGACCTCGATGCCGATCGCCGCCTTGCCGGGGATCGGCGCCTGAATGCGGATCGGTGCCGCCAGCGCCAGGGAGAGGTCGGTCTGATGGGCGGTGATCTTGCGGACCGGAACGCCCTTGGCGGGCTGCAGCTCGTACTGGGTCACCGTCGGACCGCTGTTGACCCCGCGGACCCGGGCCTGGATGCCGAACGCCGCCAGGGTCGACTCGATATTGGCGATGGTGGCCCGGATCTCCTGCTCCAGGCGCTGGCGCTTGCCGCCGACGACGTCGAGCATCTCGGCGGTGGGCAGGGCCCAGACCTTCTCCGGCTCGTCGAGCACGGCGAGGACCGCCGGCGCCACGGCCGGCCCGGCCGCCGGCACCGGCACCACCAGACCTTCGAACTCGCGCTGGAACGGCTCCGGGGCCGGCGCTGCCAGCGGATCGGGCGGGACCGGAGCGAGTTCCAGGTCGAGACCGTCCACCGGGAGCAGCGGCGGCAGCGGCCCCGAACCGCCGAGCAGGGCCGGGACCGGGGTGCCCGGCCGCTCCGGCGCTCCGGCGATGAGCTCGACGAGATCGCGGCCCCGCCCGCGGAGGGGTGCGGAAGGCGCCTGCACCCTCGCCTCCGACCCCGCTTCCGCCTGGGCGCGCAGCCAGCCCGCCACCGCCGCCGCCAGCGCGCCGACCCGGAGGTCGACCGCGAGCACCAGCCCGAGGCAGATCATCACCAGCATCGCCAGCAGCGCGCCGGCGTCGCCCAGCCGGGCGCCGGCGCCGGGGCCGAGGTGCTGGCCCACCCTCCCCGCCGCTCCCGGCTGGAGCAGTCCGAGCAGCCCGAGCAGGGCGAAGACGGTCACCACGCTGCCGGCGGCTGCCAGGATGCCGCCGGTCCAGCCGCGGCGTCCCAGCACCCGCGCCCCGACCACCATCAGGCCGGCGCAGATCAGCCAGGCTCCGGAGCCGAACACCGAGAACAGGCCATCGTGGAGTGGGGCGGCCACGGTTCCCCCGCCGGGCAGCGCGAGGATCGCCACCAGCACCAGGCCGGCGCCGAGGGCGGCGACGCCGCTCAGCTCGCGCCGCTGGTCGGACGTCAGCAGCGGCCGGGCGAGTTTGGGCCCACGCTGGCGAGAACGTCCCGCCGAAGGCCGTCGCGACCTCGATGGGTGGTGCCGTGGCTCAGCGCGGGAGGCGACGGCGCGACGGGCCATGACGTGGCAGCCTCGTGATGGTGGGGCGTGGAGTGGGTTGTTGACGGGCTGCAGGCCGCAACCGCGGCTGCTCGGCGGATCGTACCACCGGATCTCGATCGTCGCCCCCGGGCGTCACACCTCGGTGACCACCGGCAGGATCATCGGCCGCCGCTGGGTCCGCTGATAGAGGAAGCGGGCCAGCCCCTCGTGGATGGTGGTCTGCCACACCGTCCATCCGGCGTCCGGCGTCAGCGGCTCCACCAGGCGCAGGACGTGCTCGCGCGCCTCCTCGAAGAGGGTCTCCATCGCCGAGTCCTCGCTGAAGCCGCGGGAGATCAGGTCGGGGCGGCCGACCACCGCGCCGGTGGAGCGCTCCACGGTGAGCACCACGATGACCACGCCGTCCTGGGCGAGATGGCGCCGGTCACGGAGCACGACGTCACCAGCCTCCTCGATCGAGAGGCCGTCGACGTACACGTATCCCGCCGGGACGCGCCGGCCGGTGCGACGGATGCCGGTGGCGTCGACCTCGACCACCGTCCCGTTGTCGATCGGCACGACATGTTCGCTCGGGATGCCGACGGCACGGGCCAGCTCGGCGTGGATGGCGAGGTGGCGGTACTCTCCGTGCACCGGTACGAAGTAGTGGGGACGGGTGAGCGTCAGCAGCATCTTCAGCTCCTCGCGGCTGGCGTGGCCCGAGGCGTGCACTCCGTGGCGGGAGGAGGCGAAGACCCGCGCCCCCTGTCGGTACAGGTTGTTCACGGTGCGATGCACCAGCTCCTCGTTGCCGGGGATCGGGTTGGCGCTGAGCACCACTGTGTCGCCCGCCTTGAGCTCGACAAGGTGGTGCTCGCCGGCGGCGATCCGCGCCAGCGCCGATAGGGGTTCGCCCTGCGACCCGGTGCACACCACCAGCAGCTGCCGATCCTCCAGCCCCTCCATCTGGCGTGGCCAGATCAGGGCGCCGCTCCCGGCCCGCAGAAAGCCGAGCTCCTGGGCCACCTGCACGTTGTTCATCATCGAGCGCCCCACCACCAGGATGCGCCGGTCATCGGCGCTGGCCGCGTCGAACGCCTGCTGCAGCCGCGAGATGTTGGAGGCGAAGGTCGCCATCAGCACCCGTCCCGGCGACTCCGCGAAGATCCGCGCCAGCGAGGGGCCGACGCTGCGCTCGCTGGGAGTGATGCCCTCGCTCTCGACGTTGGTGCTGTCGCTCATCAGCAGCAGCACCCCCTCGTCGCCGAGCCGGGCCAGGCGGGCGAGGTCGGGCGGCTCACCGTGGATCGGAGTGTGATCCAGCTTGAAGTCGCCGCTGTGCACGATGGTCCCCAACGGGGTGTGCAACGCCAGCGCGCAGGCGTCGGGGATGGAGTGGGTGGTGTGGACGAACTCCACCGAGAGCCGGCCCATCGCCACCGTCTCCCCCGCGTGCACCTCACGCAGGTCGGTGCTGTCGAGGAGGCGGTGCTCGCGCAGCTTGTTGCGGAGCAGGCCGAGGGTCAGCGCCGTGCCAAACACCGGGACCGGCAGTCGCGGCAGGATGTATGGGAGACCGCCGATGTGATCCTCATGGCCATGGGTGAGCACGATGCCGCGGACCCTGGTGACGCGTTCCATCAGCCAGGAGATGTCGGGGATCACCAGGTCGATGCCGAGCATCTCCTGCTCGGGGAACATCAGCCCGGCATCGATCACCACGATGTCGTCGTTGCATTCGACGGCGAACATGTTGCGGCCGATCTCCCCCAGGCCGCCGAGTGGCACCAGGGTGATGCGACCGCCGTCGGTGGTGCTCTGCGGCACAGCCGCGGTCAGAAGAGGGTCAGCTGCTCGCGCGCGGCGGCGACCGCCTCCCGCTCAGCGGCGCCGGCGGCGGCGGCGGCGAGGGCACGTTCCGCCTCGGCCTCGTCGAGATAGCCGCGCACCAGCCGCATGTCCTCCTCGAGGGTGCGGAGCAGGGCGGCGTTGTAGAGCGCGGCGGCCGGGTGATACAGCGGCACGTAGGTGCGATCGCCGCGGACGATCCGCTTGCCATGGAGCCGCGAGATCCCCGGCAGCCCGGGCAGGAGTCGCGCCACCGCGTGGCGGCCGAGCAGCAGGATCACGTCGGGACGGATCAACGCGATCTGCTCGTCGAGGAAGTGGGCGCAGGCATCGACCTCGGCGGGTTCGGGATCGCGATTGCCGGGCGGCCGGCACTTGAGCACGTTGCAGATGTACAGGTCGCTGCGCTGCAGCCCCACCGACTCCAGCAACCGGGTGAGCAGCTGTCCCGCGGAGCCGACGAAGGGGCGGCCGGTCAGGTCCTCGCGCTCACCGGGGGCCTCCCCCACCGCCATGATCCGCGCCGTGTGCGGGCCCTCGCCGGGGACGGCGTGGGTGCGGGTGCGTGCCAGCGGGCAGACGGTGCAGCCGCTGATGCGCTGGTGGAGGTCGAGGAGGACGGCGGCGGGATCGCCGCTCACCGGGGCGGGCTGCTCCAGCTCGAGGTGGAGACCGCCTCCGCAAGCGGCAGCGCGACCAGCTCGCCCATGCTCTCGAGCAGCGCCGCCAGCTCGCGGTCGCGCGCTTCGTCGAGCGGCACCAGCGGCAGGCGCAGCGAGCCGGCGTCGAAGCCGACATGGCGCAGGGCCGCCTTGACCGGGATGGGATTGGACACCACGAACAGTCCGGCGAACAGCGGCAGCAGCCGCTGGTGCAACCGGGTCGCGGCGACGGTGTCACCGCCGACGTGGGCCTCGATCAGCTGCCGCATCGCCCCCCCGCACAGGTGGGCGGCGACGCTGATCACCCCGTAGGCGCCGACGCTGAGGAAGGGAAGGGTGAGCGCGTCGTCGCCGCTCCACAGCCGGAATCCGTCCGGTGACGCGGCGATGATCCGCGCCGCCTGGTCGACGTCGCCGGCCGCCTCCTTGGTGCCGATGATGTTGGGATGCCGCGCCAGCCGAAGCTGGGTGGTGGCGGAGAGGTTGACCTCGCAGCGACCCGGGATGTTGTAGAGGATCACCGGCAGACCCACGTCGGCGATCGCCTCGAAGTGGGCGATGAGTCCCTCGACCGGCGGCTTGCTGTAGTAGGGCGTGACCACCAGGGCGGCGTCGGCGCCCCGCTTCAGCGCCTCACCGGTGAGCGCGATGCTGGCGGCGGTGTCGTAGGAGCCGGTGCCCATGATCACCGCGCTGTCGGGGAGTGCGGCGCGCACCCCGTCGAGCAGCGCCAGCCGCTCGTCGGCACGCAGTGTCGGCGACTCCCCGGTGGTGCCGTTGACCACCACCCCGTCGCTTCCCGCCGCCACCACCGCGCGCGCGAGGCGGGCAGCCGCGGCCACGTCGATCGCACCCTGCCGGTCGAACGGGGTCACCATCGCGGTGAGCAGGCGGCCCGGTTGGCGAAGCATGGCGGGATTGTAGGGCAGCGCGGGATCCAGGGCTCCCCGGTCGCCGCCGTGCTGCTACGCGGCGGCGGTCGCTCCGCGGAGCGCCAGCAGGAGCTCACCCACCTGCACCGCGTTGGTGGCGGCGCCCTTGCGCAGGTTGTCGGCGGCGAGGAAGAACGCCACCGCGCCGGGACGTCCGCGGTCGGCACGGATGCGACCCACCAGCACGTCGTCGCTGCCCGCGGCATCGCGGGGTGTGGGATAGCGCTGCGCGGCGGGATCGTCGACCACCCGCACCCCCGGGGAGTCCCCGAGAACCCTCCTGGCGGCCGCGGCGTCGACGTCGACGTCGAACTCCCCCCACACCGCGGCACTGTGACCGACGGCCACCGGCACGCGCACGGTGGTGATGCTGACGGGCAGATCGGCCAGCTGCAGCACCCGACGCGTTTCGGCGATGACCTTCAGCTCCTCGTCGGTGTCGTCGCCCTGCATGGCCCAGCCGCCGGGGACGACGTTGGCGTGCAGCACGTGCGGGTACACACTCGCCAGCGGCTGCCGCCCGTCGGCGTCGGCCTGCTCCTGGGCTCGCAGCTCGGCGACGAGGTCGCGCCCGCCGCCGCTGGCGGACTGATAGGTGGCCACGGTCAGCCGTCGCAACCCGAAGGCGCGGTGCAGCGGCGCCACGCAGACGGTGAGCGGGATGGTGACGCAGTTGGGGTTGGCGACGATGCCCTGGTGCGACCGCAGGGTCTCGGCGTTGACCTCGGGCACCACCAGGGGCACCTCGGGATCAGCCCGATAGGCGCTCGACTTGTCGACGGCGACGCCGCCGCCGGCGGCCACCACCGGCGCGAAGCGGCGTGCCGCCGCCGAACCGGCGGCGAAGAAGGCGATGTCGATGCCGCGCAGGCTGTCATCGGTCACCTCGGCGACGGTGACCGGAGCGCCGCCGAAGCCCACCGTCATGCCGGCACTGCGAACGCTGGCAAGCGCGCGCAGCTCGCCGATCGGGAAGTGGCGCTCTTCGAGGATGCGCAGCACGGTGGATCCGGCCGCGCCGGTCGCTCCGATCACCGCGATGCGCGGGGCATGACGCCGCCGCTCCCGGGATGCCATCAGGCCGTCGATGATGACATGAGGCCGCGGATGGCGGAGTTCGCGGGCAGGCGCAGCACCTCCGCCAGGCCGTCGAAGAAGCGGCCCGTCTCGAGCACCGCGCGCACCGCCAGCAGCACCCCCGGGGCGAAGGCCGCTCGCGACGTGGTGCGGTGCTCGATGGTGAGCGTCTGGCCCGCGGTGGCGAAGGTGACGCTCTGGTCCGCGACCACCCCGTCCAGGCGCACGCTGTGGACGGCGGCGCCCCCGAACTCCCCGCCGCGCGTGCCCGCCAGCGTCTCGCGCTCGGCCCGGGAGTGGTCGAAGCGGCGACCGTCGCGTGCCGCCAGCATCAGCTCGGCGGTGCGCAGCGCCGTGCCGCTGGGAGCGTCGATCTTGCCGGCGTGGTGGGCCTCGATGATCTCGCAGCGCTCGAAGTAGGAGGAGGCGAGCTCGCTCAACCACATCAACAGCACCGCCCCGAGGGAGAAGTTGGCGGCGACGCAGCCGCCAACCCCGGCGGCGGCGCAGGCTTCGCGGACGCGTGCCACCGCGCTCTCTCCGAGTCCGGTGGTGCCCACCACCGGTGCGACCCCCGCGTCCGTCGCGGCCAGGGCGTTGCCGAGTCCCGCCGCGGGGGTGGTGAAGTCCACCAGCGCCTGCGCCGACGAGGAGCGCAGTGCGGCCGCGATGTCGTCACCCTCCTCGATCTCGGCCGCGCACACGAAGCCGGGATCGGCGTTCAGGGCGGCGACGATCTCCCGGCCGGCGCGGCCCCGCGCTCCGCTGACGGCAACCCGCAGCGGAGCCGGACCGGCGGATCGTGCCATCGCGCCCGTCGCCGCCCGGCCGGTCTACGCGGGGCCGCCCGCGCCCGCGCCCGCGGTCTGCGCCTGCTGCTGAGCCAGCTCCGCCAGCGCGCGGCGGCGCGAGAGGTTGATCCGGCCCTTGTCGTCGATCTCGATCACCTTGACCATGATCTCATCGCCGATGTTCACGACATCCTCGACCTTTTCAACCCGGTGGTCGGCAAGCTCGCCGATGCGGACCAGGCCGTCGCGCTTGGGAAGAATCTCGACGAAGGCGCCGAAGCCCATGATCCGGACCACCTTGCCCTTGTAGACGCGGCCGACCTCGACGTCCTCGGTGAGGTCGCGGATCATCGCGATCGCCTGCTCCATCGCCTCACCGTTGTTGGAGGCGATGAAGACCCGGCCGTCGTCCTCGATGTCGATCTGGGCGCCGGTCTCGGCCACGATCTGGCGGATCATCTTGCCGCCGGGGCCGATGACGTCGCGGATCTTGTCGGGATTGATGTGCAGGGTCTCGATGCGCGGTGCCCACGGGCTCATCTGGGTGCGCGGCGCAGGGATGACCTCGGCCATCCGGGCGAGGATGTACAGCCGCCCGATCCGGGCCTGCTCCATGGCGCGCTGCACCAGCTCCCACTTGAGCCCCTTGATCTTGATGTCCATCTGCAGAGCGGTGATGCCCCGCTCGGTGCCGGCGACCTTGAAGTCCATGTCGCCAAGCGCGTCCTCCATCCCCTGGATGTCGCTGAGGATGGCGGCGCGGTCGCTGCCCTCCTCGCTGATCAGGCCCATGGCGATGCCCGCCACCGGCGCCTTGAGGGGAACCCCGGCGTCCTCCAGCGCCATGGTCGAACCGCACACGCTGGCCATCGAGGTGGAGCCGTTGCTGCTGAGGATCTCGGTGACGATGCGGGTCACGTACGGCCACTCGTCGTCCTCGGGCATGACGTTGTGCACCGCCCGCTCCACCAGCGCTCCATGGCCGATCTCGCGGCGGCCCGGCGAGCGCAGTGGCCGCGCCTCCCCCACCGAGAACGGCGGGAAGTTGTAGTGGTGCATGAAGCGCTTGAAGTCCTCCAGCCCCAGGCCGTCCAGTTTCTGCTGGTCCTGGCCGGAACCGAGGGTGACGATGCTCAGTGCCTGGGTCTGACCGCGGGTGAACAGAGCACTGCCGTGGGTGCGGGGCAGCAGTCCCACCTGGCCCCAGATGGTCCGGATCTCGTCGGAGCGGCGGCCGTCGGGCCGGATGCCCTCGTCGAGGATGGCGGCGCGCACCGCCTTCTTGAGCTCGGCCTCGAAGGCCTTGCGCACGTCGGCGAGGCGGTCGGCGAAGCGCCCTTCGAGCTCCGCGACGATCCCGGCGCGCAGCTGCTCGAGCGCCTGCTCACGGGCGGCCTTGTCGGCGTTGCGCGCCGCCCCACCGATGCGCCCCGCCACCGCTTGGGCGACAGCCGTGGCGACCTCGGGGTCGACGGTCGCGGCGGGATAGCTGAGCGGCGGCTTGCCCACCTGAGCCTTGATGTCGAGCTGGAACTGGACCAGCCGCTTGATCTCGTCGTGGGCGAGGCGGAGCGCCTCGAGGACGGTGGCCTCGGGAATCTGCTTGGCGCCGGCCTCGACCATGCTGATGGCGTCGGCGGTGCCGGCGACCACCAGGTCGAGCTCGGACTCGGCGAGCTGCGGGAGGGTGGGATTCAGCACCAGGCGCCCGTCGAGCATCCCCACCCGGACCGAGGCGACCGGCCCGGCGTGCGGGATGCCGCTGATCTGCAGCGCCAGGGAGGCGCCGGTGATTGCCAGCGTGCTGGGGTCGTTCTCCTGGTCGGCGCTGAGCACGGTGGCGACGATCTGGACGTCGTTGCGGAAGTCCTTGGGGAAGAGCGGTCGCATCGGCCGGTCGATCATCCGGCTGGTCAGGATGGCGGCCTCGCTGGGACGGCCCTCGCGACGGGGGAAGGAGCCGGGGATGCGGCCGGCGGCGTACAGCTTCTCCTCGTAGTCGCAGGTCAGCGGGAAGAAGTCGATGCCCTCGCGCGGCGCGGTCGACGCCACCGCCGTGACCAGCAGCATGGTGTCGCCGACCCGGATGATGAGAGCGCCGTTGGCCTGCTCGGCCACGTGCCCGGTCTCGACGGTCAGCGTGCGACCGGTGTAGTCGGTCTCGAATCTCGAATACGGCATTGCGTGGGTCTCCTGGATGAGGAATGACCCGGCCGGCCGTCTGTCGGCTGCCGCGTGGCGGTGAGGTGTTGGAGGTTGGGGCGGGGGTCGCGGTTCGCGCCGGACCGGTCACGGTCGGCCGCGCCTGCCGCGGGTCGCGCCAATCCCCAACGTCTCACCGGCGATCGGCGGCGGTGGACGGCGGGGCCGGAGGCGACGCTTTATTGCGCCATTGCGGATATGACGATGATGTGCGCCCGCCGCACCGCGGGCTGGACGCCCTCCCGTGTTGTCTTGCTCAGCGGCGCAGTCCGAGACGGCCGATGATGGCGCGATAGCGCTCGACGTCGGTGCGCGTCAGGTAATCGAGCAGCCGGCGCCGCTTGCCGACCAGCTTGAGAAGGCCACGCCGCGAGGCATGGTCCTTGGGATGGTCACGGAGATGCTCTGTCAGCAACCGGATCCGCTCGCTGAGCACCGCGATCTGCACCTCCGCCGAACCGGTGTCGGTGTCGTGCCGCCGGTGCTCGGCGATGATCTCCGTCTTGTTCAGCAGCTCGGGCAATCAGGTCTCCGTGGCCGGCCATGGCCGTCGCCATGCGGGAAGCGCAGCTCGAAGCCGCCCGCAGGTCGTGCCGGAGTGTAGCAGGGGGCGTCAGCTGGCCGGGGAACCGCTGTTCGGCGCGCACAGCAGCAGCGCCGCCCGCAGGCAGCTGACCGTCGCCGGCGCCCGCCCCACCTGCTCACCGTCGACGTCGAAGAGCAGCGGCTCTCCGAGCGAAGTCACCGTCACCCGGCGGCCGCGCCGCACCTCGACACCCGGCCTCCCGATGTGCTCGCCGCGGTAGAGGCGAGGCATCTCGCGTAGCGATCGCAGCCGCGGCTTCGGTTCGAAGATCACCACGTCGAGCATACCGTCGTCGATGCTCGCCTGGGGAGCGACCAGCATCCCCGCCCCGAAGTAGCGCCCGTTGGCGATGACCACGTTGTGGACGGTGCTCTGCAGGATGTCGCCGTCGACCTCGACGCGAGCCGGCCGCGGACGGTAGGCCATCAGCGCCGCCAGCGAGTGATAGAGGAAGACGGACCTGCCGCCACCGCGCTTGCCGCTGCGGTTCACCCGCGTCACCACCTCGCCGCCGATGCCGCAGTCGGCGATGTTGACGAAGTGACGGGGACCGGGGACACCCTCGCCGTGGAACTCGATGCGACCGATGTCGACGCGGCGGACCTGGCCGCTGGCGAGCAGGGCGCAGGCGGCGCCGGGATCGAGGGGGATGCGGGCGGTGCGGCGGAAGTCACCGCCGGTGCCGCTGGGCAGCATTCCCAGCCGGGCGCCGGGCGCCACCGGCTCCCCGGTGGCGGCGTCGAAGAAGCCGTTGAGCACCTCGTTGAGGGTGCCGTCACCGCCGGCGGCCACCACCCGGTCGCACCCCTCACCCAGCGCGGCCCGGGCCAGCTCGGTCGCCTGGCCCGGGGCGGTGGTCACCCGCACCTCTGCCGCGACGCCGGCCCCCTCGAGGCAGCGGTGCACCTCCGGCCAGCGACGGCCGGTGCGTCCGCCGGCGCTGGCGGGGTTGACGATGACGACCGTCCGCCCGCTCATCGCACCCGCGCCGCCGGCACGGATCCCGCCTCCTCGACCGCGGTCCGCGCCGCTCGGGCGGCGGTCCAGGCGGCCGCCCCCAGCCCGCCGCCGTCGAGGGTGGCGTCGACGCCGGCACAGATCGCGCCGCAGGCGGCGAGGTTGGCCACCACCACCCGGCCGAAGCCGTCCACCGGCCGCCCTCGGCCGTCGGTGCGCAGCCCGGCGGTGAGGAAGGGCTGCTCGCGGAAGCGGGAGCGCGCCACCAGGTCGGCGGGTTGGAGCCCGGCGGTCGGGGCGCCGCCGGCGAAGACGGGCAGGTCGAGCAGCCGTTCGCGGGGCAGCCGGTCGAGGCTCAGCCCGCCCCCGAGGTACTTGCCGGTTGCCAGCACCAACGCCCGGCATTCCAGCCGCGCGCCGCCGGTGAGCCGGACGGCGAGGGCTCGCCCCCGATCCAGCTCCACCTCCTCGACCTGACCGGACACCAGGGTGGCGCCGGCGCCGGCGGCCATCCGCTCGCAGGCCGCCTGCAGCCGCCATCCCGGGGCCGAGGGCGGTGGGCTGAGCAGCTCGGCGACGGCGATCCCCGCGGCCGCCGAGAGCCGCTCGCGGACCGCCTCCGCCTCGTCGAGGCCCATGACCGGAGCCAGCAGCGCCAGTCCGGGCGAGCTCTCGAGGCGGCCGGCGGCGTCGGCCAGCGAGCGGCCGAGTGCCTCGGCCGCGCCCGGTCGCTCGAGAGCTCGGGCGACTGTGGCGGGATCGAGCCCGCCGGGCAGGCCGCGGGACAGCGCGGGAGGGGGCGGAAGAGTCAGTGGCTGGGCATCTCCCGGTGTTCCCGGGGGCGGCTGCTGGCGCAGCGCGGTGGCGACGAACACCGGGTCGGGATGCAGTAGGCCGGCGACGGTTGCCACCACCACGGTCGTGCCGGCACAGCGGCGGAGGTCGCCGGCGGCCACCGACTCCTGCGCCATCACCGTGCGGCGCACCCGTCCATGGACGTCGGCCAGCAGCATCGGCGCCTCCCAGCTCACCCGCATCGGCAGGCCGGCGGCGCCCAGCTCGCGCGCGAGACCCTCGGCCTCGGCGCGCAGCTCGCTCGCGCCGGCCACCACCCCTCCGGCGGCAAAGGGATGCTCCGGGCGATGCCGGGGAAGTGACGCCAGCCAGAGCTCGGCGTTCTCGCTGTCGTCGGGGGGGACGAAGTCGACGGCGCCGGACGAGACCGCGGTGGCGCCCGGTGCGCGCCGCACCACGGTGACGTCAGCGCCGAGTCGCGCGGCGGTCGTCGCCGCCCAGCAGCCTGCCAGCCCTCCTCCGATGACGATCACCTCCGGCATGGCGGGGATGCTACTGACTGCTTGCCAGCAGGGGGCTGGGTGCGCCCGGCGGCGCCGTCGACGTCGCGGCGTGGTACACAGACCCGCATGCTTCGCTTCCTGACGGCGGGCGAGTCGCACGGCCCGCAGCTCACGGTGATCGTCGAGGGCGTTCCGGCGGGCCTTCCTCTCAGCGGCCCGCGCGACATCGACCCCGACCTGCGACGCCGCCAGTGGGGCTACGGTCGAAGCAAACGGCAGCAGCTGGAGAGTGACGCCGCCGAGATCCTCAGCGGGGTGCGCGGCGGGCGGACACTCGGCTCCCCGATCACCCTGGTGGTCCACAACCGCGTCTGGGATGACTGGCGCAAGGTGATGCAGGTCGAAGCGCGCGGGTTCCAGCCCAAGAAGGTCACCCGTCTGCGCCCCGGGCATGCCGACCTCGCCGGGGTCCTCAAGTACGGATTCGACGACGTGCGCAACGTGCTCGAGCGGGCCAGCGCGCGCGAGACGGCGGCTCGCGTCGCTGCCGGCGCGGTGGCCAAGGCGCTGCTGCACCGCGCCGGCACCGCGCTGCACTCCTACGTGCGACGCATCGGTGAGGTGGAAGCCCCGCTGGTCGATGCGTCGGTGATCGATTGGTCCGCGGTCGAGGCCTCACCGGTGCGCTGCCCCGATCCCGAGGCGGCGGGGCGGATGATCGCCGCCATCGACGCGGCCGCCGAGGCCGGAGACACCCTGGGTGGCACCGCCATCGTGCTGGCCACCGGCGTCATCCCCGGGCTGGGCAGCTACGTTCACTGGGACCGCCGTCTCGACGGGTTGCTGGCACAGGCGCTCTGCAGCATCCAGTCGGTGAAGGGTGTCGACCTCGGCGCCGAGGTGGCGTCGGTGCCGGGGTCACGGCTGCACGATGCGCCGCGCTGGGTGGAGGGCGAGGGTTTCCGCCACGGCTCCAACAACCAGGGAGGCCTCACCGGCGGCGTCACCGACGGTGAGGACGTCTGGGCCCAGGTGCACTTCAAACCGATCGCGACCATGCGCACCCCCATGCGCAGTGCCGACCTGGCGACCCGCCAGGAGGTCAGCGCCCACTACGAGCGCAGCGACGTCTGCCACGTGCCCGCCGGCGCGGTGGTGGCGGAGGCGATGATGGCCTGGGTGCTCGCGGCGGCGCTGCTCGAGAAGTTCGGCGGCGATTCGATGGACGATCTGACGGGCGCGGTGCGCAACTACCGGCGCCGTCTGGGCCGTCGCTGATCGCCGTCCCGACGGGCGGCGCTCACGGGATCATCGACCTGGTCTGGGCGACGTCGAGCTGCATCTGGGCGACCAGGGCGTCGACGCGATCGAACCTCACCTGTTCGCGCAGCCACGCGTCCACCTCGACCCAGGCGTGCTCCCCATAGAGATCGCCGTTGAAGTCGAGAAGGTGCGCCTCGACCAGGAGCAGCGCGTTCTCGGCATGGAACGTCGGACGGCGACCGATGGAGATCGCGGCCGGGTGGCGCTCACCGTCCGCGCGCCGGTAGCGGCCTGCGTAGACGCCGTCGGCAGGCAGCTGCATCTCGGCCGAGACGGCGACGTTGGCGGTGGGAACGCCGATCGCGCGGCCCCGTCCGTCGCCGCGCTCGACCACCCCGTGGATCTCGTAGGGACGTCCGAGCAGGGCCGCGGCCGTGGTCACGTCACCGCCGCGCAGGCGGTCGCGGATCGCTGCCCCCGAGATCACTCCCACCCCCGGCGCGTCGACCGGCTCGACCAGCTCGACCCGCAAGCCATGCTGGTCTCCGAGCTCGAGCAACGACGGCGCGTCGCGGTGATGACGGCCGGCGACCAGGACGTGTGCGCGCAACTTGCTGATGGCGACGTCACGCACGAGGTGATCGACGGGATGCGGCGGGCGCCCGCCGGTGGGCGCCACGCAGGTGACGTCGATTCCCGCCGCCTCCAGGAGCGCCAGCTTCTGGGACGGATCGGTGAGCAGCCGGGGCGCCGTCTCGGCCGGCGCCGATGACGCCGGACGCCGGTCGCCGATCAGCACCATCGAGGGAACCCCGAGCTCACCGGCGACCCGTCGCGTTCGCTCGATGATCGCCCGGTGGCCGCGGTGAACGCCGTCGAAGAACCCGAAACTCAGCGCCGCCCCGCGCAGCGACGGGGGGATGTTCCTCGGGTCGTCGATGAGCTGCATGTGGGGCCGCGTCGAGACACTAGACGCCGGCCGGAGCCGGCATGCCACCCAGCAGCGCCCGCGCCGCCTCGGCAACCTCGGCGGGCGATGCAGGAGAGGGCTCCACCCCGGGCGCAGGTGCGACACCGCCGATGCGGGCGACGAAGGCGATCCGCAACTCTCGGTGGCCGAGGCCGCCGGCACCGTCCAGGACCCGGGGCCGCACCAGCGGACGCTGGTCGCCGGCAGGCGGCGGGACGACGGTGGTGGCGGCAGCTCGCCACTCCCCCCCGTCGACCCTGACCCAGGTTGCGTACATCCCGGCCGCCGGCAGGCACTTGTCCGGCGGCAGTGCGAGCCGCCCGCCATTCGTACCGTCGCTCTTAAGGTGTCCGTCGACCAGATAGGCGTGGCCGAGCAGACGGTTCGCCACCTCCAGGTCGCCAGAGGCGAGGGCGGCACGAATGGCGGACGACGAGACGACGGCGCCATCGACGGTCACCGGCTCCACGGTCACCACCTCGAAACCGTGCTCCCCGCCGAAGGCTCGAAGGAAGGCGAGGTCACCGCGCCGCTTGTGCCCGAGTGCGAAGTCGGGCCCGGCCACCATGGTTCGCAGCGGGAACGCATCCAGCAGCCGCTGGCAGAAATGCTCCGCCGACCAGCGCGAGAGCGCCAGGTCGAAGCGCAGCACCACCATCCGATCGACACCATCGGCAGCGAGCAGGTCGCCGCGCTCCTCCAGGGTGGTCAGCCGCTCCGGGCAGCGGTCGGGGGTGAGGACACAGCGGGGATGAGGGTCGAAGGTGATGATCACCGTCTCGCCGCCGGCGTGCCGGGCGCGGGTGACCGCGGTCTCGATCAGGCGGTGGTGACCGCGATGGACACCATCGAAGTTGCCGATGGAGAGCACCACCGGGTGGTCGGCGGCACCGTGCGCGTCCGGCAGTCCCGCGTCGATCCGCATGCTCACCACCCGCCGGCGGGAACCGCCGCGCCCCATGCCATCACCTTCACCGGGCGGAGCAGGTTTCCCTGCAGCTCGCCCACCGCGAGCAGGTCTCCCTCCGGCCCGTGGGCACGGCAGAGACCCTGCGGTCGGGGGTCGGGCAGCCGGGGCACCCAGACCGCCTGGCCACGGCGCAGCTGCAGGGCCAGCGGTGGCGCCAGGTCGACTCGGGGCATGAACGCCACCGCCGTCTCCGGTGGCAGCAGCGCGCTCGCGGGATCGTCGAGGGCCGCCATCTGCTCGACGGTGATCGCGTCGGCGAGGGTCAGCGAACCATACCCGGTGCGTTCCAGCCAGCCCAGCAGCCCGCCGGTGCCGACCGCCTCACCGAGGTCGGCGGCGAGCACCCGCATGTAGGTCCCCTTGCCACAGACGACGTCGAGCTCCGCCTCGGCCAGCCGCCCGGGCCGGAATCCGAGCAGCTCGGCACGGAGGACGCTGACCAGGCGCGGCTCCCGCTCGACCTCGCGTCCTTCGCGGGCCAGCTCGTACAGGTGCCGTCCCTCGCGACGCACCGCCGAGTGCATCGGCGGCACCTGCTCGATCTCGCCGACGAACCGCTGCAGGGCGGCGGCGACGGTCGCCTGGTCGAGAGCCGAGGCATCACCGGTCTCGACCACCTCGCTCTCGGTGTCGAGGGTCTCGCTGCGCACCCCGAGACGGACCACGCAGTGGTAGCGCTTGGGTTGCAGGTGCAGGTAGTCCACCAGCCGGGTCGCCTGACCCACGCAGATGGGGAGCAGCCCGGTTGCCGCGGGATCCAGCGTGCCCGCGTGACCGACCCGGCGCTCCGCGAGCAGCCGGCGCACCTGACGCACCGCTGCGAAGGAGGTCATCCCTGCGGTCTTGTTGAGCGGGAGCACGCCGTGCAGCCGCCCCGCCCGGAGCCGGCCCGGGGGCGTCGCCAGGGTCGGCTCGGTCAAGCCGCTCCCAGCTCGCGCCGTGCCACCGCCAGCACCTCGTCCTCGGCGTCGGCGAGCGGGAGCGCCAGCTCGGCGCCGGCAGCGCGGCGGTGACCGCCGCCGCCGAACGGACGGCAGATGGCGGTCGCGTCCACCTCGTCGCGGGTGCGCACGCTGATCTTGGTGCGCGCCGGCGCCAGCTGCTTGAAGAGGATGGCGATCCTCATGGTGTCGATCGTCTGCAGCTCGTCGATGATCCCGTCGGTCTCCTGGGTCCGCGCCTCTGCCTGCCGCAGCATCGATTCGGTCACCTCGGTCCAGATCAGCCGGCCCTCGAGCTCGCTGCGCATGCCGGCCACCGCCAGGGCAACCAGCCTCAGCTGGCTCACCGGGCGCGACTTGAAGCTGTTCAGCGCCACCCAGGCGGGATCGGCGCCCAGCGCCGCCAGGTCGGCAGCCAGACGGAGAGCCGCCTCGTTGGTGTTCTCGTGGCGGAAGCCTCCGGTGTCGGTGAGCACCGCGGCGTAGAGATTGTTGGCGGCCTCCACCGGGATCGGGGCGTCGAGCGCGCGCAGCAACCGGTATACGACCTGGCCGGTGGCGCTTGCCTCCGGCTCGATCAGGTTGATGGTGCCGTAGGCGTCATTGCTGAAGTGATGGTCGACGTTGACCACCGGAAGGTCGCCTTCGAGCAGCGACCGGCACTCGCCGAAGCGCTGCAGAGTGGCGCAGTCGAAGGTGAAGACGGCATCAATGCGTTCCGGCGCGCGCTCCAGCGTGTCGTACCCCGGCAGGTAGCCGAGCAGGAAGGGCTCGGGCTCGGGAACCATCGGATGTGGGCGCTTGCCCATCGCGCGCAGCGAGGCCGCGAAGGCCAGCGACGAACCCAGGCTGTCGGCGTCGGCGTCCTTGTGGGCCAGGCAGACGATGTCTTGGGAGCGCTGCAGCAGGGCGCGGATGTCGCCGAGCACCTCCTCCAGCGACGGCCAGCTCGTCTCGCGCTGCGGCGCTGTGCTCATCGATCGTCCTCCGTGGGCTGCGGCGATGGCGGTGGCGGTTCGAGGTCGCGGAGCATGCTGCTGATGCGCACGCTGTAGGCGATCGACTCGTCGAGCTCGAAGCGGAGATGGGGCACGGTCTTGAGGTTCTCCAGCCGCGTCCCCAGCACCGACCGCAGGTATCCCTCGGCGTGCGTCAGCGCCCCCACCACCCGCTGACGCTCCTCGTCGCTGCCGAGAGCGCTCACCATCACCCGGGCGCTGCGCAGGTCGGGAGCGGGACGCACCTCGCTGATCGAGGCCAGGCGCACCCGGGGGTCCTTCATCTCGGTCAGCATCAGCTGGGAGATCTCCTGGCGCAGTTGGCTGGCGACGCGTTCGAGGCGCGGGGTGCGGCCTCGGCCGCGGGGATTGCCGGCAGGCCCGCGGCGGACGTCGGCTCTGGGCATCGACTCAACACCCGCTCACAGGTTCTGCTGCTCGACGGTGTACGCCTCGAGCAGGTCACCCTCCTGGAAGTCGGTGAAGTCCTCGACGGTGATCCCGCAGTCGAACCCCTGGGCGACCTCGCGCACGTCGTCCTTGAAGCGCCGCAGTCGCTCGATCCTGCCCTTGTGGATCTCGCCGCCGTCTCGCATCACCCGGATGGTGGCGCCACGGGTGATCCTGCCCTCGACGACGTGCGAGCCGGCGATGGCGTTGCGACCGTCGACGGTGAAGACGCGGCGGACCTCGGCCCGACCCTGGAAGACCTCGACGAAGGTGGGCTCGTAGAGGCCCTTGATCGCCTTCTCGATGTCGTCGGTGATCTGATAGATCACCTCGTAGTAGCGCACGTCGACGCCCTGCGTCTCCGCCGCCGCCTTGGCGGCAGGGTCGGGGCGGACGTTGAAGCCGATCACGATCGAGTCGGTGACGGCGGCAAGGTTGACGTCGGACTCGGTGACCGCCCCCACGCCGTCGGCCACGACCTCGATGCGGACCGTCGGGTCGTCGATCTTGGTGATCTGACCGCGGACCGCCTCCAGCGAGCCGTTGGCCTCCGCCTTGATCAGCAGGTTGAGGCGCTTGATCCCGCCGTCGGTGGTCTGGGTGGCGAGGTCGGCGAGGGTGATCCGCCGCACCGGCTGGGCGATCGCCTGACGCTGGGTGGTTGCCCGCTGCTCCGCCAGGGTGCGGGCGGCGCGCTCGCTGTCCATCACCTGGAGGATGTCGCCGGCGACGGCCACGTCGCGCAGTCCGGTCACCACCACCGGCATGCTGGGACCGGCCTCCTTCACCCGCTTGCCGGCGTCGGTGACCAGGGCTCGCACGGTGCCGTGGACCGCGCCCGCCACCACCTGGTCGCCCACCCGCAGGGTGCCGTTCTGGACCAGGACGGTGGCGATGGGACCGCGGCCGCGCTCGAGCCGGGAATCGATGACGGTGCCCACCGCCGGGCGCTTGGGGTTGGCCTTGGGTTCCTCGATGTCGCTGACCAGGAGGATGACGTCGAGCAGGTCGTCGATGCCCTGTCCGGTCCTGGCGCTGGTGCGTACCAGCGGGGTGGTGCCGCCGTACTCCTCGGGAATCACCTCGCGCTCGGACAGCTGCTGGAGGACGCGATCGGGGTTGGCGTTGTCGCGGTCGATCTTGTTGAGCGCGACGACGATGGGAACCCCGGCGGCGCGGATGTGCTGGATCGCCTCGTCGGTCTGGGGCATGACCCCGTCGTCGGCGGCGACCACCAGCACCGCGACGTCGGTGACGTCGGCGCCGCGAGCCCGCATGGCGGTGAAGGCCTCGTGCCCCGGAGTGTCGATGAAGGTGATCAGCCGGCCGTTCTTGTCGACCTGGTAGGCGCCGATCCGCTGAGTGATGCCGCCCGCCTCGCCGGCCGCCACCCGCGACTGGCGGATGTGGTCGAGCAGCGAGGTCTTGCCATGGTCGACGTGCCCGAGCACGGCGACGACCGGCGGTCGCGGCACCAGCGCCTTGGGATCCTCGCCGGAAAGGTCGAGCAGTGGGTGACGGGCACGGCCCCCGCCGGCCGGGGCGCGCGCGGGCGCCGCGTCCTCGCTCTCCGCCTCGAAGCCGAAATGGTCGGCCGCGAGCGCCGCGGTGTCGAAGTCGATGGAGGCGTTGAGGGTTGCGGTGACCCCATTGCTCATCAGGTACTTGACCACCTGTGCCCCGGAGACCGAGAGGCGGTCGGCCAGCTCCTTGACCGTCAGGGCGGCCGGGAGCCGGATCTTCTTCACCGTGGCGATGACAGTTCCTCCAGGGGGATCGCGCCGAGGCTGGCGGCGAGGGCGTCGTGGTCGATGCGATCAGGGGTGGTGCGAAGGGCGCGCGTCAGAGCCCGTCGCCGGCGCGCCTGCGACAGACAGGTTGTACCCGTCTGGCGGCAGAGGTAGGCGCCCCGGCCGCTCCGCTTCCCGGTGAGATCGACCTCGACCGGGCCGGCGACCGGGAGCACGAGCCGGACCAGCTCGCGTTTCGGCTTCACTGTACGGCATCCGACGCAGGTCCGCTCCGGCCGCCGGGCGGCCTGGTATGCGACGGCGCTCATCCCGCGTCCTCCCCCTCCGGGGCCGGGGAGGTGGCCGTCTCCCGGCGCGGATGACCGGATTCGCCGGAGATGTCGATCCGCCAACCGGTGAGCCGGGCCGCCAGCCGGGCGTTCTCGCCGGAGCGGCCGATGGCGAGGGAGAGCTGGTCGTCGGGAACGACCGCGTGGGCGGTCCGGGTCTCGTTGTCGAGCTCGACGGCGCTCACCTGGGCGGGGGCCAGGGCGGAGGCGACGTACTCGGCCGGATCGGCGGACCACTCCACCACCTGCACCTGCTCCTCGCCGAGCTCGGAGACCACCGCGCGGATGCGAACCCCCCGGGGACCGATGCAGGCGCCCTGGGCGTCGATCCCCGCCTCCGGCGCGTGCACCGCCACCTTGCTCCGGCGCCCCGCCTCTCGAGCCACCGCCTTGACCAGCACCCGCCCGTCGGCGAGCTCGGGCACCTCCTGCTCGAGCAGCCGGCGGAGCAGGCTGGGATGGGTGCGTGACACCACCACCACCGCGTCGCGCTGGCGGCGCCGGACATCGATCACCACCACCTTGAGGTGCTGCTGACGCTGTAGCTGCTCGCCCGGCGTCTGCTCCTCGGGCGGAAGCAGCGCCGCCAGGTTGCCGGCGCGGACCCACCACAGCGCACCGTCGAGACGCTCCACCAGCACGTCGATGAGCTCGCCCTTCTGCGCCATGCCCTCGCGGATCACCCGCTCGCGTTCGGCCTCGCGCGCCCATCCCGCAACCGCCGCCTTGGCGGCCTGCGCGGCCTGCCGCGCGAAGTCGGCCACCGGGGCCTCCACGGGAGCGCTGCCGCCGCGTCCGTCGTCGCGGAACAGGCCGACCGAGCCGGCGCCGAGGTCGACGCGAGCCTGGACCTCGGGATCGTCGGCGACCAGTCGCCGGTACGTGTCGACGACGGCGCCCTCGACGATGCGCCGCACCGTCGCCTCGTCGATGGCGAGATCACGCTGCAGCGCAACCAGCGCCTCGCGCAGGGCGGCACCGCCGGTGGGCACCCGCCCGGGAGCCGAGCCCGCTCGTGGTCCCGCTGTGCTCATGTCAGATGTCCACCGCGCGGCGGGCGCCGGCGATGTCGGCGACGAGGATGCTGACCGCTCGCAGGGCACGTCCCTCGCGCACCTCGACCTCGACCGACTGGTCGCTCACGGCCAGCAGGCGACCCTCGACCACGGTGGTCGTCTCACCGCTGCGAAAGCGGACGTTGACGCGCATGCCGAGAGCTCTCTCCCAGTCCCTGGGGCGGCGCAGCGGGCGCTCGGCGCCGGGAGACGACACCTCGAGGTGATATGGCGTGCTGCCCTCGATGGGATCGTGGGCGTCGAGAACGGCGCTCACCGCGTGGGACACCCGCTCGCAATCGTCGAGATTCACGCCGCCCGACTTCTCGATCAGCAGGCGCAGCACCGGCTCGGCACCGCGCGCATCCCACTGCGCCTCGTAGAGCTCGACGCCGCACTGCCGGAGCGAGGGCTCGACCAGGTCGGAGATACGCTCGAGGACGTCGTTCGCCATGGCCCGGGGTTGGTCCCTGACATCCGGCCTGCGCGCCGGTGCGGCCCACCCCACGTCGGGGCAGCCACTCATTGTACCGCCGGCCTCCGCGCCCGCCCGGCGCGAAGGGTGTGGTTACACGGCCACGCGGCGCTCGATCCGCCGTGGCGCACGACGCCCGGGCGGTGCCGCCCCGGGACGCATCTCGTCGACCGTGTGCCAGGCGACCAGCAGGGTGCTGGCGTTGAAGATCGAGCTGTAGGTCCCGGTGATGATGCCGATCAGCAGCGCCAGCACGAAGCCGCGGATGCTTTCGCCGCCGAAGAGCACCAGCGCCAGCAGCACGAAGGTGACCGTCAGCGCAGTGTTGAGCGAACGGGTCATCGTCTGCGCCGTCGACAGGTTGATGGTCTGGTCGAAGGTGAACCGCGGCCCTACCCGCAGGTTTTCGCGGATGCGGTCGAAGACGACGATGGTGTCGTGGATGGAGAAGGCCACCGAGGTGAGCAGGGCGGTGACGAAGAGGCTGTCGACCTGGGCGATGCTGCTGAAGTGACCGATGATCGCCCAGATCCCGGCCAGCACGAAGACGTCGTGGAGCAGCTTGAAGAAGGTGCAGACCGAGAAGCGCCAGGCGCTGATCCCCCGACCGCGGAACTGGTAAGCGAGGTACAGGGCGATCGCCACCGAGGAGACCAGCACCAGGATGATGGCGCTGCGCACCAGGCTGCTGGCGATGGTGGGCCCCACCGTCTCCAGCTGGATCTGGGGCTTGCCGCCGACCGACTTGATGCCGTAGTCCTTGGCCAGGGCGTCGTCGATCTGGGTCACCCGGGTGATGGCTGAGGGCAGGGTGCGGATCGAGAAGCGGTTGTTGTCCTCGGCCTGCACCTCCGGCTGCAGGTCTGCAGCCACCCGCCGCGCGGTGGCGGCGACCTGCGACTGGGTGGTGGGTCGGTTCAGGGTGGCGTCGATGCGGTTGCCGCCCGCGAAGTCGAGTCCCAGCCGGAATCCCCAGATGAGGATGGCCAGGATTCCGGGGATGATGATGGCGATCGATCCCGCGAACCAGAGGTTGCGCGAGCGGACGATGTCGAAGCGTCCCCCGGGCGGCCGCTCCTCGTACTCCTCATGGATCTCCGTGTACAGCCGCGGGTTGCGCCCCACGTTGCGCTGCAGCACGAAGGCGAAGAGCGCCCGGGTGATGGTCACCGCGCTGAAGAAGGAGACCATGACGCCGATCGCCAGGGTGAGGGCGAAGCCCTTCACGACGCTGCTCCCGAAGATGTAGAGGAAGAAGCAGGCGATCAGCGTCGAGATGTTGCTGTCGCGGATGGCGGGGAAGGCGCGCCGGAAGCCGGCATCGACGGCCAGGCTCACCGGCCGCCCGTGCCGCAGCTCGTCGCGCGTTCGCTCGAAGATCAGGACGTTGGCGTCGACCGCCATGCCGACGCTGAGGACGAAGCCCGCCAGGCCGGCGAGGGTGATGGTCACCGGGACCACCTTGTAGAGCGCCAGCACGATGCCCGCGTAGCAGAGCAGCGCGACGCCGGCGAGCAGGCCCGGGAAGCGGTAGTAGCCGACCATGAACAGGATGATCACGATGAAGCCGACCAGACCGGCGATCAGGCTCTTGCGCACCGTGTCCTGACCGAGGGTGGCGCTGACCGAGCTCGACTGGATCGGGGCGATGGTGGCCGGCAGGGCTCCGGCGGAGATCTGATCGGCCAGGGTGCTGGCCTGGTCCTGGGTGCCGATACCGGTGATCTGCGTCTGGCTGCTCGACGGCTGGATGACGTTGGGGGCGGTGATGACCTGGTTGTCGAGGAAGATGGCGACGCGGTTCTGGGGGGTGCCCTGCTGCTGCTGAAAGGCGGCGGTGGTGATCTTCGACCACTCGTCGGCTCCGGCGGCGTTGAAGGAGATGCTCACCGCCGGCTGGCCGACCTGGTCGAGCGTTGCCGAGGCACTGGTCACGTCGGCGGCCTGCAGGGCGTTGTCGATCTTCCAGTGGTAGCCGGAGGGGTAGAGGTTGGTCTGGGCGAACTGGGCGGGGTCGTAGAGGTTCTGTTGGTCGGCGAGAAACTTGGGATCCTTGCGGTTCGGGGCCCCCTGGACCGCGGTGGCGAAGTAGAGCTTGGAGGTCGTTCCCAGCGTCTTCACCGCGGTGGCGATGTCGACTCCGGGCAGCTGCACCAGCACCTGGTCGCTGCCTTGGGCCTGGACGGTCGCCTCGGAGACGCCCAGCCGGTTCACCCGCTGCGCCAGCACGGTCACGGTGTCACGCTGCGCCGTGTCGAGGCTGACGCTGGGGGGAAGTCCGGTCCGGCAGTTGGTGCCCGGGGGATCGTTGAAGCCACGGCAGATGGCGATTGTCAGCTCGCTGCCACCCTGGATGTCGAGACCCTTGTGGATGAAGAGGTCGAAGCTGCCGATGTGCGGGTTGCGGTCGGCGGGCTGACCGGTGGCGGCGTGGTTCGGCAGGCTTCCACCGCTGCCGACACCCTTGATCGCATAGCGGTAGATGTAGCTGTAGCCGTCGACGAAGAGCGCGCCGATGATGACCGCAATGACGGTCCCGATCACCCAGCGGTTGAGGCGGATCACGGCGGCGAAGTGTAGCTGAGCGGACTCTGCGCGGCCGCCGCCGAATCGACTCCACCGCCGAGCCCGCGCAGCACGGCGGCGCGGTGTTCGGCGAGACGGCCGGCGGCGAGGGCGGCCCTGGTGGTCTCCATCAGCCGGCCCAGGTGGTGCAGGTTGTGGAGGCTGAGCAGGCGGTGCGCCAGGATCTCGCCGGCGGCGAAGAGGTGGCGCAGGTAGGCCCGCGAGAACCGCGCGCAGGCGGCGCAGGGACAGCCCGGCTCCAGCGGCCGCAGGTCCTCGCGCCAGGCCGTCTGCCGCAGCGAGAGGCGGCCGCCGGGGACCAGGGCGGTGCCGTTGCGCGCCAGCCGCGTCGGCAGCACGCAGTCGAACATGTCGGCGCCGGCGGCGATCATGCTGAGCAGCTCGGCGTCGGTCCCCAGCCCCATGACGTATCGCGGCAGCGTGTCGGGCAGCTGGTCGAGGCAGGCGCGCGCCATCGCCTCCATCACCGGGGGAGGCTCGCCCAGCACCAGTCCGCCGATGGCGAGGCCGTCGAAATCGAGCCCGGCCATCACCCGCGCCGATTCCGCGCGCGCCGCGGCGTCGAAGCCACCCTGGACGATGCCGAAGAGCAGCCTGCCCTCGCCGGGATGGACGGCGCGGGATCGCTCCGCCCAGCGGTGGGTGCGCGCGGTGGCGGCGGCGGCGACGTCGCTGCCGGCGCCGAAGGCGACGGGATGGTCGAGACACATGATCACGTCGGCGCCGAGCTTTGCCTGCAGGCGCACCGCCGCCTCGGGGGTGAGGCGCATGCGGCCACCGTCGAACGGCGAGACCACCGTGGCGCCCTCGTCGTCGACCGCTGCGACACCGTCGAGGCTGACCAGTTGGAAGCCGCCGCTGTCGGTGAGGATCGGTCCCTCCCACCCCATCAGCGCGTGGAGACCGCCGGCGCGCTCGACCAGCTCCACCCCGGGTCGCAGCGCCAGGTGGTAGGCGTTGCAGAGAACGATGTCGGCTCCGCTCTCCCGCACCTCGTCGGGATGCAGCGCCCGGACGGTCGCGTGGGTCCCGACCGGCATGAAGGCGGGCAGCCGCACCTCACCGTGACCGGTCGCCAGGCGCCCGAGTCGGGCGGCGCCGTCGCGCGCCTCGATGACCAGGTGCCGGCCGCTCACCCTGTCTCGAACCAGCACAGCATGCAGTCGCCAAAGGAGAGAAAGCGGTAGCCGTGGGCGAGAGCGTGCCGGTAGGCGATGCGCCAGCGCTCCACCCCGACCACCGAGGCCAGCAGCACCAGCAGCGACGACCGCGGCTGGTGGAAGTTGGTGAGCAGTCCGTCGATCACCTGCGGCGGCGCATCGGGATGCAGGAAGACGCGGGTGACCCCCCCGCCTGCAGCGACTGTCCGGCCGGGTGCCCGCCGGCTCTCCAGCGCGCGCACCGCGGTGGTGCCGACCGCGATCACTCGGCCGCCCCCGGCGCGCGCCGCCGCCACCGCCGCCGCCGTCTTCACCGGGACGCGGTAGCGCTCGTGGTGCACCACGTGGTCGGCGATGCGCTCGGTGCGGATGGGGGTGAAGGTTGCGAACCCGACCTCCAGGTCGATCGCCGCCACCGCGATGCCGCGCGCGGCGAGGCGGTCGAGCACGGCGGCGGTGAAGTGCAGCCCGGCGGTGGGCGCCGCGGCGGAGCGCGGCGGACCGGTGCTGAAGACGGTCTGGTACCGCTCGGGCGAGCGGAGCGGGACGCGGATGTACGGGGGCAGCGGCACCTCCCCGGCGGACTCGATGGCGGCGTCGAGGTCGCCGGCGGCGCCGTCCAGGTGCACCGCCCGCGCTGCCCGCTGCTCCGGCAGCGGCTCACCCATTCGCGCTGTCAGGCCCGCTCCGAGCGCAACCTCGGCACCGGGTGGGAGGCGGCGCCCGGGACGCACCAGGCATGCGTAGGCGCCGGGAGCCGGCAACGGGAACAGCACCAAAAGCTCGACCGCGCCTCCACCGCGACGCCGGCCGATCAGGCGCGCGGCGCGGACCCGCGTCTGGTTGACGACCAGCAGGTCGCCAGGCCGGAGCAGCTCGGGAAGGTCGCGGAACCGATGGTCACGCGGCGGCGACGGGGCGGGTGGCAGGTGCAGCAGCCGTGAGGCGTCGCGGGCGGCCAGTGGCTCCTGGGCGATGCTCTCCTGGGGAAGCTGATAGTCGAACAGCGCGGTCGGCAGCGAGAATGTGCCAGTTGCGGCCATATCGTCTGGTGGTCTAGGAAGCGAACAGCGAGGACTGCGCGCCGGCCGCGCCGGGAACGCCGGAGGGGACGGGCTCACCGAGGTGACGGTACGCCCCTGCGGTGGCCAGCCGTCCCTGCGGAGTGCGCACCAGGAAACCGAGCCGGATCAGGAAGGGTTCGACGACGTCCTCGACGGTGTCGGGATCCTCGGACACGCTAACCGCGATGGTGCCGAGGCCGACCGGACGGCCGGCGTACGCCCGGCAGAGGACGCCGAGCACCCGCCGGTCCAGCTCGTCGAGGCCGGTCTCGTCGATGCCGAGCACGGCCAGCGATTCGGCGGCGACGGCGGCGTCGATCCGTCCCGCGGCCCGCACCTGGGCGAAGTCGCGGGCCCGGCGCAGCAGGCGGTTGGCGATCCGCGGCGTGCCTCGACTGCGTGCCGCGATCAGCTCGGCGCCGGCGTCGTCGACGGCGATGCGCAGCAGCCCGGCCGAGCGGCGGACGATCGCGGTGAGCTCTCCGGCGTCGTAGAAGTCGAGCCGGAAGGTGATGCCGAAGCGGTCGCGCAGCGGTCCCCCGAGCGCGCCGGCGCGGGTGGTGGCGCCGACGACGGTGAACCGCTTGAGCTCGAGACGGAGGGCCTGGGCACTGGCGCCCTTGCCCGCCACCCAGTCGAAGCTGAATTCCTCCATCGCGGGATAGAGCGCCTCCTCGACGGTGCGGCTCAGGCGGTGGACCTCGTCGATGAAGAAGATGTCGCCGTCGCCGAGATTGGTGAGGATGGAGGCGAGCATCCCCTGGTGCTCGATGGCGGGCCCGCTGGTGGGACGCATGGTGACCCCCATCTCGCCCGCGATGATCTGCGCCAGGGTGGTCTTGCCGAGTCCCGGCGGACCGTAGAGGAGGACGTGGTCCAGCGCCTCACCCCGGCCCTGGGCCGCCTCCAGCAGGATCTGCAGCTGCTCGCGCACCGCGGGCTGCCCGACGAAGTCGTCGAGCCGGCGCGGTCGCAGGGTCACATCGAGGGCTCGCTCCTCCTCCAGCTCGGCGGGACCGACCAGTCGCGGCTCGGTCACCGCGCCGCCGATCCCACCGTCCGCACCGCCCGCTTCGGCGGGACCGGCGGTCCGGCGGTGGTGTCGAGTTGTCGCAGCGCCGCGCTCACCAGGGCGGCAACCTCGGGCTCCTCCCCCACTCCGGCGACCGCATCGGCGACCGCAGCCCGGGCTTCGCTCTCGCGGAAGCCGAGGCCGACCAGCCCCTCCACCGCGGACGCCACCGCCGCGCTCTCGCCGTCGCGCGACCGCGTCGCAGCGCCCGGCAGGGCCAGCCCGTCCAGCTTGTCGCGCAGCTCGAGGATCACCCGCTCGGCGGTCTTGCGCCCGATCCCCGGGACCGAGGAGAGCAGCGCGACCTCACCGCCGCGCACCGCCCGCACCAGCGTCGGCAGCTCGGCCCGGCCCAGGATCGACAGCGCCGCCTTGGGCCCGATGCGCTCCACCCCGATGAGCAGCCGGAAGAGCCGCAGCTCGTCACGGCTGGGAAAGCCGAAGAGCCGGATGTCGTCGTCGCTGACCGCGGTGTGCACGTGCAGGGTGACCTCGGTCTCCACGCCGCGGTGCTCATGGAGCGTCGCCAGCGTGCGCAGGTGACAGAAGACGCGATAGCCGACGCCGCCGACGTCGATGATGGCGTCCTCGTCGCCCAGGGCGAGCACCCGGCCGCGCAGCAGGGCGATCACGGGCTCACCGGTCGCGCCCGCGCGACCGCCTCGGCAAGACCCGGCGACATCGCTCCCGCCGCCGCCCTCCGTCCGGTCGCGACCACCAGGCGCGCCCGGTGATGGTGACAGATGGCGACCGCGCAGGCGTCGCTGACGTCGTCGGGACCGGGAACGCTGTCGAGACCGAGCAGCCGGAACGACATCCGCGCCACCTGCGACTTGCCGGCCGCACCCCAGCCGGCGACCGCCTGCTTGACCTGCATCGGGGTGTACTCCGCCACCGGCAGGCCGGATCGCGCCAGAGCGCACAGCGCCACCCCACGCGCCTGGGCGACACGCATCGCGCTGCGGCGGTTGCTGGCGAAGAAGAGCTGCTCCACCGCCGCCGCCTCGGGCTGCTCGGCGGTGATCAGCGCGGTCAGCGCATCGAAGAGCTCCGACAGCCGCTGTTCCTCCGGTCGCCCTGCCGCGGTCTCGATGCACCCGGCATGGAGCAGTCGCAGCCGGCCCGGCTCCCCCTCGACGACGGCGACCCCGATTCGTGCCACCCCGGGATCGACGCCGAGGATTCTCAACTCAGGCGCCCCGCCTCACCCCACCGACTCGAGGACGTCGTTCGGGATCTCGGCGTTGGCATACACCTGCTGCACGTCGTCGTGCTCCTCGAGAGCCTCGAGCAGGCGCAGCACCGCCGGCGCCTGCTTGGCGTCGAGCGGCACCGAGGTGCTGGGGGTCATGGTGACCTCGGCATCCTCGATGCTGTACCCGCGCTCCTCGAGCGCTCGGCGCGCCTGCTCGAAGAGCGCCGGCGCCAGGGTGACCTGAACCCCGCTGCCCTCGACCGAGATGTCGCCGTCGGCGCCGACGTCGACGACCTCCAGCAGCTCCAGGGCAAGCTCCTCGGGGTCGCGCCCCCCGGCGGCGACGGCGATCACCCCGCGCTGGTTGAACATCCAGCCGACGCTGTTGGTCTCACCGAGGGAGCCGCCGGCGCGGGTGAAGATGTTGCGCAGCGCGGCGACGGTGCGATTGCGGTTGTCGGTGAGCACGTCCACCATGACCGCCACGCCGTGAGGGCCGTAGCCCTCGTAGCGGATGTCCTCGAGCTGGGCGCCGTCCTTGCTGCCCGCCCCGCGGGCGATGGCCCGCTCGATGTTGTCGGCCGGCATGTTGACATCGCGCGCCTTCTGGACGGCGAGCCGCAGCCGGAAGTTGCCGGCCGGGTCGGGGCCTCCCTCGCGGGCGGCGACGGTGAGCTCGCGGGCGACCTTGGTGAAGACCTGGCCTCGCCGGGCGTCGACCACCGCCTTCTTGTGCTTGATCCCCGCCCACTTGCTGTGACCGGACATGAGGACTCCCCAGGGCGCACTGGCTGCGGCGCTCCGGCACGCCGAACAGACGTTCAGATTGTAGGTGCGCGGCTGCTCAGGAGTCTACGCGCGCCCCGGTGGCGGCCCCGGGTGGGACCAGGCGGCGGTAGAGGTGCTTGCCGATACGGAGCACGGTGCCGTCCACGATCGGGACCGGCTGGTCGGGCCGCAGCTGTCGCCAGCTGTGCTGCGATGGCGCCATGATGGCGATGCCGCCCTGGGCGAGGAGGCGGCGCAGCTCGCTGCTGCTGCGCGCCTCACCGCTCGCGTCCTGCACGCGCCGGGCGAGCTCCAGGGCGTCCCACTCCCTCATCTCCACCTCGGCCACCGGCACCTGGTCGGGGAGCCCTCCACCGCGATGCACCCGGGTGAACTCCTCGTCGGCCCGGCGAGCCTCATCCTCTCCGTGGAACTGGCGGACGATGGCCGTCGCCAGCAGGGCCTTGGCGTCACGGGGATTGAGCTCCCCGTGCTGCATCGCCAGCGCCACCGCGTCGACCCGCGACGCCGGCAGGTCGGTGACCAGGGTCAAGTACTTGACAATCAGGTCGTCGGGGATCGACATCGCCTTGCCGAACTGCGCCTCCGGGGGCTCGGCGATGCCGATGTAGTTGTCGTAGCTCTTGCTCATCTTGCGAACGCCGTCGGTGCCCTCGAGCAGCGGAACGGTGACCACGTCCTGGGGCTCCTGGCCGTACGCTCGCTGCACGTCACGCGCTGCCAGCAGGTTGAAGAGCTGATCGGTGCCGCCGAGCTCGACATCGGCTCCCACCGCGACCGAGTCGTAGCCCTGCAGCAGCGGGTACATCAGCTCGTGGACGCCGACGGCGTGCTCGGCGGCCATCCGCTCGGTGAAATCGGTGCGCTGCAGCAGTTGCTGGACGGTGCGTGTCGTGCAGAGCCGGAGAACCTCCGCAAGGCCCATACCGTCGAACCACTCGGCCTGGCGGCGCACCTCGGTGCGGGCGCGGTCGAGGATGCTGAACAGCTGAGCCAGGTACGTCTCGGCGTTGGCATCCACCTCCGCGGCGGAGAGCGGCGGTCGCGTCTCCGAGCGCCCGCTGGGATCGCCGATGCGCGCCGTCCAGTCGCCGATGACGATCACCGGCAGGTGTCCGGAGTCCTGCCAGGCGCGCAGGCGGCGCATGGGCACGGTGTGCCCCAGGTGGATGTCGGGTGCGGTGGGGTCGACGCCCCACTTGATGCGCAGGCGATCACCGCGTGCCAGCCGCGCCACCAGGTGATCCCGATCCTCGAGGTGCTCGGTGCCGCGGGCGAACTCGTCGACGCTCTGCATCACTCCCGGCCACGATAGCAACTGCCCTTTGCTGTCAGCGCCAAACGGCGCACGCGCACCGAATGGCGGCGGCGCGCCGACGGTCTCGACCAGGGTTGACACCGCCGATCAGGGGGGTAGGCTAGAGGCGTCGACAACGGGTACCGCACACGGAGGATGCAAGCTTCGCGATGCGTACTGCCTGGCAGCGTCTGCGGCACACGAGGGCGGAGAGGTAGGGCCCGGCTGACGGCCGAGCGCCCCGGACCCGGGCCGCTGATCGTCGGGTAGGTCCCCGGCTGGATCGCCGCCATGGGTCGCGGGAAGTGTCGTCGAGTCGCTCGTCGCCGGCGGGGCATCCCACCCAGGCACCGGGGAGCGGTGCCGCTGACAACCCGACGTGATCGGGTACCGACAGAGTTCGGATTTGTTGGGCCGGCCCCAGATGGCCGGCCCTTCTTTTACGGCGCGCTTCGCGCGGCGGGAGGGCGGCACACCACGTGCCGCCCACGGAGGGGGCTGCCGCCCCCTGCGCCACTCGGCTTCGCCTCGCAGCGCACCCCTGCCACGGCGCGACTCCGCGCCGGGCGCGGCTTTGCCGCGCTGAGGCGCGACGCCTCCGTTTCGGGCTGACTGGGATTCAGTTCTCGCAACGGTCTTGACGTCGCGCTGCGGCGCGGCGGGAGGGCGGCACACCACGTGCCGCCCACGGAGGGGGCTGCCGCCCCCTGCGCCACTCGGGTTCGCCTCGCAGCGCACCCCCCTTTCGGGCGCGACTCCGCGCCGGGCGCGGCTTTGCCGCGCTGAGCGCTAACCCCGTGAGACCGCCGGATGGCTGCGCCAGGCGAAGCGGAGGGGGGCGCCGGCGGCGCGGTTGATGCCGACCCGCGGACCGCTGACCAGGGGTGGCGGCTCGACCGCCGCGAGCACCGCCAGCCGCGAGGAGCCGTCGCACACGTCGATGCCGTTGTCGACACGCGCCAGCCGGAGCCCCTGGCAGAGGTTCCCGGGACCGCTCAGCAGGCGCTCCGCCGGCTGCGGGGTCCGTCCCCCGGCGACCTCGCGGCGGCGCCGCACCACCGCCTCTCCCCGCTCCACCGCGGCGGCGCGCAGCAGCACCGCTCCGGCCCGGCCGTCGGGTTCGGTCACCAGGTTGGCGCAGTGGTGGATCCCGTAGCTCAGGTAGACGTAGAGGTGGCCGGGGACGCCGAACATGATCGCCGCACGCGGCGTGGGGCCTCGGTGCGCGTGCGACGCCTCGTCCTGGGTGCCGAGGTAGGCCTCGACCTCGACGATCCGGGCCAGCACCTCATCGTCGCCACCGGGATCCGCCAGCAGCGCGGCGCCGACCAGCTCGCGGGCGACCTGCACGGTGGGACGCTCGAAGAAGCCGCGGCCCAGCCGGTGCACCTTACTTGGCTTGGCTGTCCTTGCCGTTGGTGGTGGTGTCGGCCAGCGATGACGACAGGTCGCCAGGGAGCACCGGCTTGAGCACCGACTGCACGGCGGGGTCGAGGCGCGACACGTGGCTGGTGATCAGGGAGTTGTCGATGCCCTGGCGCGCCTGGGTCCGGTCGGCGGGAAGGTTGGTGAACTGCCGATCGCTGGTGTTGCCGACGGCCAGCCATACGATGGCGACCAGAGCGATCTCGAAGCCGGCGACCACCACGCCCGCGATCGCGCCGGCGGTGCGGTCGAAGGCGAGGGTGGTGATGCCTCGCACCTTCTCGCGATAGAGGGCGCCGAGGATCTCCAGCATCAGGGTGACGGCAGCGACCACTCCGAGGAAGGTCCAGCCGGCCGCCCAGAGGTCACTCTGATTGCCGCCGCCGTGGAAGAAGCGCTCGATGGCGTTGCCGGCAAAGCCGGCGGCGGCCACCCCGGCGTAGAAGCCAGCGAAGGCGAACATCCGCCCGAAGAGTCCCAGCCGCCAGCCGAGGTAGACGTTGCCGGCCAACAGGATGACGGCGACGACGTCGACGATCAGGCTCATGCCCGCACCTCGGCACCGCAGCTGGCGCGCAGCGCTGTGGCGATGGCCTCGTGCAGCGACTGGACCTCGGCGCCGGTGAGGGTGCGATCGGGAGCGCGGTAGACGAGGCGGAAGGTGTATCCCTTGCGGTCGGGACCGAGCCGGTCGTCGCGGTATTCGTCGTACAGCTCGGCCGACTCCAGAAGGGTGCCGCCGGCCTCTCGGATGGCGGCGAGCGCGGTGCCCGCGCGAGTGTCCTCGGGAACGATCACCGCGAGGTCCCGCACCACCGCGGGCATCCTCGCCGGGGTGTGGAACCGCGGGGTGCGTGGCACCTCGGGCGCCACCGCGTCGAGTCGCAGCTCGGCAACAGCCACCCGGCCGCGGAGCTCGTAGGCGTCGGCGACCGAGGGCTCGAGCTCGCCGAGAACGCCGACGCCCCGCCCCTCGACCACGAGCGCGCCGCAGCGCCCCGCATTCATGCCTTCGACTGTCATCGGCTCCACGATCAGCGATCCTCCCGCCAGCTCTCGGACGAGCCACGCTAGCACGGCCTGGAGCCGCCGAAGTCGCGACTCTGCAACCGCCGCGTCGCCGTCGTGCGTCTGTGAGAGCAGGCCGACCAAGAGCGGCTCGGCGGGCAGCGGGGGAAGGCCGCTGTCGGCGCCGTCCGGGGTGGAACCGACAGGAGGATGGACCCGCTGGCCCTCCCAGAAGGCCCGGCCAACCTCGAAGATCTCGACGTCCGCCGCCTCGTGCCGGAGATTGGCGGCCAGGGCGAGGCAGAGCCCGGGCAGCAGGCTGGTGCGGAGCACGCTCCATTCCTCGCTGAGCGGATTGAGCAGCGGCAGCGGGGTGATCCCCCGCCCCAGCCCGCCGAGCCGGGCGGCGGCGACCCGGGAGGTGAAGGAGTAGGTGATGACCTCGTCGAAACCGGCGCCGGCGCAGACCTCGCGCACCCGGTCGTCGAGCGGCGCGGCCGGCGCCAGCGCGGTGACCGGGGTGCGGCGTCCGGGGAGCGTGCTCGGCACCCGGCCGTAGCCCAGCGACCGGCCCACTTCCTCGACCACGTCGGCAGGGATGGCCACGTCGCGCCGCCAGTGAGGAGCCAGCACCCGGAGCGCCCCGCCGTCCTGCTCCACCGAGAAACCCAGCCGGGCCAGCGCGGTGGCGGCCTCGGAGGGGTCGGTCGGGCAGCCGAGGATCGACTCGAGGTAGCCCTCGGGCACGTCGATGGGCGGGATCGGCGGCAGCGGAGCGGGGTGCTCGTCGGCCTGGCCGCGGAGGACGTGGCCGGCGCCGAGCTCGGCGATCAGCGCCGCCGCCCGCCGCAGCGCCGGGGGCGGAAGCGTGTCGCTGAGTCCCTTGTCAAAGCGGGAGGAGGCATCGGTGCGCAGCTGGAGTCGGTTGGACGTGCTGCGGATGCTGACCCAGTCCCAGGAGGCGGCCTCGAGCAGGACGGAGCGGCTGCCCTCGTCGACGGCCGTGTCCCGGCCGCCGATGACTCCCGCCAGCGACACCACCCGGTCACCCGAGCTGACGACCAGGTCCCCGTCGAGAACGCGCTCGACCCCGTCGAGGCAGAGCAGCCGCTCGCCTCTGCGCGCCCGGCGCACCACCACCTCCGCCGCGCCGGTCGGCTCCGGACTGGCGACGATGAAGCGGTCGAGATCAAAGGCGTGCAGCGGCTGTCCCAGCTCGGCGGCGACATAGTTGGTGACGTCGACGACGTTGTTGATGGGACGCAGTCCCACCGCCTCCAGACGCCGGCGCAGCCAGAAGGGCGACGGGCCGACGGCGACGTTCTCGATCACCACGGCGCAGAACCGTGGACAACCGTCGGGATCGTCGATGCGCACCGAGAGCCGCCCCTCGGACGATGCGGCGGAGAGCACCGCCTCGGGGATGGTCTCGGTCCAGCCGTCGGTGACCGCTTCGCCCAGGGCGGCAGCGAGCTCGCGGGCGATGCCGAGCTGGGAGAGGCAGTCGGGCCGGTTGGTGGTCACCGCCACATCGATGAGCGCGTCGGTGTCGACCGCCTCGTGGATCGCCTGGCCAGGCACCCCGTGGTCGAGCACCCGGATCCCTTCGGCGTCCTCACCGATACCGAGCTCGGCGCTCGACAGCAGCATCCCCGGCGACGGGTATTTGCCGAGCATCATGCGGGTGCCCAGCGGCTCGTCCCATCCGGGCAGAAGCGTGCCGGGAGGCGCGTAGGGAACGAGATCACCCACCCCGAGGTTGCTGGCGCCGGTGATCAGGGTTGTCGTCTGCTCGCCGCCGGTGTCGATCTCGGCGATCAGCAGCGGGCTGCGCGTCGCCTCGGGAACCGGGCTCAGGCCGACGATGCGAGCGACCACCGTTCCCTCGGCCAGCCGGCGGACATCCTCCACCTCGGTGCCGGTCTCGACCAGGGCGTTGCTGAGGGTCTCCAGCGGAGCGTCCAGGGGCGCGAAGTCGCGCATCCACTGCAGCGAGGTGCGCATGCGTGGCTCAGCCGCTCACATCTGACGGATGAAGCGCAGGTCGTTCTCATAGAGCAGCCGGCCGTCCTCGATCCCGTACGCCAGCTGGGCGATGCGCTCGATGCCCATACCGAAGGCGAAACCGGTGAAGCGATCGGGATCGACACCACCGTTGCGGAGCACATCGGGGTGGACCATCCCGCTGCCGAGGATCTCGATCCAGCCGCTGCCCTTGCAGGTGCGGCAGCCGTCACCGCCACAGACCATGCAGGAGACGTCGACCTCGAGCGACGGTTCGGTGAAGCGGAAGTGGTGCGGGCGCAGGCGGATGGCGCGCTCGGGACCGAACATCGAACGGGCGAAGAACTCCAGCGTGCCCTTGAGGTCGGCGACGGTGATGTCGCGGTCGACGCAGAGCCCCTCCACCTGATGAAACATCGGAAAGTGGGTGGCGTCGTAGTCACGCCGGTACGCCTTGCCGGGGACGATCACCTTGAGCGGCACGCCCAGGGCCACCATGCTGCGGATCTGCACCGGGCTGGTGTGGGTGCGCAGCAGCCGGACGTCGTCGATGTAGAAGGTGGCCTGGGTGTCGCGTGACGGGTGCCCTGGCGGCATGTTGACCAGGGTGAAGTTGTAGCGGTCGTACTCCACCTCGGGGCCGCCGACGGCGGTGTAGCCAAGGTGAGCGAAGATGCGGCGGATATCGCGGGCGCAGCGGGTGGTGGGGTGCAGATAGCCGCGACGCAGCGGCGGTGCCGGTCGGGTGAGATCGACCACCTCGCTCTGCCGCCGCTGGCTCTCCACCGCGGCGGACAGCGCCGCCTGCCGTTCCGCGAGCGCCTCCTCGACCCGTGTGGACAGCTCGTTCAGCGTCTTGCCGAGCTGTGCCCGGGCCGCGGGATCGGTCATGCCGCCCACCCGGCGCTTGAGCACGGTGAGCAGGCCGTCGCCGCGTCCCAGATAGCGGGCGCGCACCTCGTCGAGGTGCCGCAGGTCGGTCGCCGCCACCACCTCGTCGAGAGCCTGCGCTGTCACCGCATGGGCGTCGTCGCCAGGCTGGCCCTGAGCAGCGGCGGCGCCGGGCGTCATGGCCCCGGAGCTCACGCCGGCGTCAGCGCGCCCCGGGCGAGCTCGACCAGCTGCCGGAAGGCAGCGGGATCGTTGACCGCGACGTCGGCGAGCATCTTGCGATTGACCTCGATGCCGGCGGCGCGGAGACCGTGCATGAACGTGTTATAGGCCAGTCCGTTCTGGCGCGCCGCGGCGTTGATGCGCGCGATCCAGAGCCCCCGCATATCGCCCTTGCGCTGCCGGCGGTCGCGGTATGCATACGCCAGCGAGTGCATCACCGCCTCGTTGGCCGACTTGTACAGGCGGCGATGGGTGCCGGTGAACCCCTCCGCCAGCTCGAGCACCTTCTTGTGGCGAGCTCGCGCCACCACGCTCCGCTTGACCCTGGCCATGACCAATCCCTCCTACAGGTAGGGGGCGATGCGCGTCACCTCGCGCACGTCCTGGGGAGCGACCGGATGCTGTCTGGCATAGCCTCGCTTGCGCTTACCGCTCTTCTTCTCCAGCAGGTGCGACTGGAAGGCGGCTCGCCGCATCACCTTGCCCGTTCCGGTGACCCGGAAGCGCTTCTGGGTCCCCTTATGGGTTTTGATCTTCGGCATCGCTGCCAGCCCTCCCATTGGTCGGTGCGGCAGCGGCCTGCACCGCCGGCTGCCGCTCGTCGCCCTCACCGCCGGCTGCCGGCCGCGCCGCGCGGGTGGTGGCCCGCGCCGCGTCGGTGTGGTGGCCCTTGGCCTGCTTCTTGGCAAGCGGGCTCAGGATCATGATCATGTTGCGGCCCTCGACCAGCGGCATCCGCTCGACCACGGCGATGTCCTTCAACTCATTCGCCATACGGTCGAGGAGCCGGCGGCCGTACTCCTGGTGGACCATCTCGCGTCCCCGAAACATGATCGTCAGCTTCACCTTGTCGCCGTCGCCGAGGAAGTGCTTGACGTATCCGAACTTGGTCTGGAAGTCGTGCTCCGAGATCTTCGGCCGGAGCTTCATCTCCTTGAGCCGGATGACGTTGTGCTCGCGGCGGCTGTCCTTCTCCCGCTTGAGAGCCTCGAATTTGAACCGCCCGTAGTCCATGAGACGGCATACCGGTGGGCTGGCCTGTGGTGCCACCTCGACCAGGTCGAGCTCCCGCTCCAAGGCGATCTGCCGAGCCCGCTCGATGGGAACGATG
Organism: Chloroflexota bacterium; assembly: GCA_005880985.1. Lineage (GTDB taxonomy): Bacteria > Chloroflexota > Dormibacteria > Aeolococcales > Aeolococcaceae > CF-134. The sequence continues at coordinate 83,520 of VBIQ01000007.1, read as the reverse complement.
CCGAGCGATTCCTGGGTGGTGTCGTCGAAGAGTCGCACGGTGGGAATGCGGATCTGGTCGTTGATGCGGAGCTCACGGAACGCGATGGGTCGAAGCCTCCTGACGGATCCCTGGAAATGAAAAACTGGACAGCGACCGCTATCCAGTGTCGGTTGCCTGGACCCTCAAGGCAAGCCCGGAAGGTGGGGCCCGTGCCCGGAACCCGCTTCGCGGCGCCCCCCGGGGGCGTCCGGCCGGGAGGATACCACGGCAAGCCGCAAACTCAACCCCGGGTACCCACGGTCCTTCTAATCGGCCCGCTTCTCGGCGGCCTCTGTCCGCAACTGTTCGGCCAGGTCGCTGACGGCGAGCTCGTACTGACCACCGCGGCGGGTGTCACGCACCGTGACCCGGTCGTCGCCGCGCTCGACGTCGCGGCGTCCCACCGCCACCACGTACGGGACACGACGCAGCTCTGCGTCGCGGATCTTCTTCGGCAATCGTTCGCCGGGTTTGTCGCTCACCGCGGCGCGCAGGCCGGCATCGCGGAGCCGGCCGACCACCGCGGCGGCCAGGGCGACCACCTCGGGAACGTCGTCCTGGACGGGAACGATCTCGCACTGCACGGGTGCCAGCCAGAGCGGGAAATGTCCCGCGTAGTGTTCGATCAGCACCCCGAAGAACCGCTCCATGCTGCCGAGCAGAGCACGGTGGACCATCACCGGGCGGTGCCGGCCGCCCTCCTCCCCGGTGTACTCGAGCTGGAAGTTCTCCGGCTGGGTGAAGTCGAACTGCACGGTGGCGCACTGCCACTCCCGGCCCAGGGCGTCGAGCACCTTCATGTCGATCTTGGGGCCGTAGAAGGTGCCGGCCCCGGGGTCGACCCGGTAGGCGATGTCGCGCTGCCGCAGCTGGCCCTCGAGCACGGACTCGGCCCGCCGCCAGTCCTCCTCGCTGCCCTGTGCCTTGTCCGGCCTGGTGCTGAGGTAGATGTTGACGTCGGCGAAGCCGAAGGTGCGGAACATGTCGAGGCAGAAGTCCACCACCCGGCCGATCTCCCCCTCGATCTGCTCCGGCCGGCAGAAGATGTGGGCGTCGTCCTGGGTGAAGCCCCGGACCCGCAGCAGCCCGTGGAGCACACCGCTGCGCTCGTAGCGGTAGACGGTGCCGAGCTCGGCGAAACGGATCGGCAGGTCGCGGTAGGAACGGGCCTGCGACTTGTAGATCAGGATGTGGAAGGGGCAGTTCATCGGCTTGAGCTGGAACGGTCGCTCATCGATGAACAGCGGCCCGTACATGTTCTCGGCGAAGAAGTCGACGTGCCCGCTGGTCTCCCAGAGCCCGCGCTGGGCGATGTGGGGGCTGAAGACCAGGTCGTAACCGCCGCCCCGGTGAGCCTCGCGCCAGTGGTCTTCGATCACGCTCCGCACCAGGCCGCCATTGGGGTGCCAGAGCACCAGCCCGCCGCCGAGCTCCTCGCTGACGCTGAAGAGGTCGAGCTCGCGGCCGAGCCGCCGGTGGTCTCGCCGCTCCGCCTCCGCCAGGCGCTCGAGGTGAGCGTCCAGCTCCTCGCGGGTGAACCAGGCGGTTCCGTAGATGCGCTGCAGCTGCTCGTTGCGCTCGTCGCCTCGCCAGTAGACGCCGGCGACCCGCATCAGGCGGACGGCACCGAGCCACCCGCTGTCGGGGACGTGCGGTCCCCGGCAGAGATCGACGAAGTCCCCGGTCCGGTAGATTCCGACAGTATCGACCGCATCTCCCAGGCGATCGATGATGTCGACCTTGAAGGGCTGGTCCAGCTCGCTGAAGAGCGCGCGCGCCTCGCCGCGGCCGAGCACTGAGCGCTCGAAGGGCAGGCGTCGCTCGACCAGCTGGCCCATGCGCTTCTCGATGGCCGCCAGGTCATCCTCGGAGAAGGTGGCGCCCCGGGGGAGGCGGAAGTTGTAGAAGAAGCCGTCCGACGTGGGTGGGCCCACGTCGTACTGCGCTCCCGGGAAGAGCTCGACCACCGCCGCGGCCATCAGGTGCGCGGCGCTGTGCCGCAGGATCTCGAGAGTGGGCTGCTGCGGTGCCTCTAACGGTGCGCCGGCTTCTGCCGCGTCATCCACCAGGTCCTCGGGCATGACGCGGCATTGTACCGGCGCCTCGTCACCGTGCCCTGATCGACGCGGGCGGTGACAGCAGCGCTCAGACGACGAGCCGGGACAGTCCCCCCGGAGCGTCCTCGCGCCCTTCGCACAGGTGCGCCAGGAAGGCTTCGGGATTGGAGCTACCGGCCAGCCCCAGCGAGAGCTGGCGTGCCATCGGCAGCACCGGGCGCCGGCTGGCCAGTCGCGCCTGCACACGCAGGCGCTCGTGCCGCAGCGGATCGATGGAGCAGCAGCGCACGCTGCAGTACTTGGCCAGCGGTTTCTTGACAGGGACCCCACAACCGGCGCGAGCGCAGATGCGACGCACCGGCATGCTCGGACGAACGGTGTCAGTCCTCCTCTCTTCCATGCGCACAGCAGTCTACGACTGCTCCTTCATCCTTTGTCAATACTTTCTTAGTCAAAGTTCGGATCGAGCACAACACACAGCGGCCCTCCCGCTCCACAACGCTTAACCCCGGCCGGCGCGTCGCTTGTCGACGGTGTGGACAACTGCTGTCGAGCTGCCTCACTCCGGCGCTCTGGGGCTGTGCACAACATGTGTGCAAAACCGCCGGAGCCCGGCCCGGACCGGTCGGCACCCGAGGGGTGGTGGGCGCATCAGGGATCGAACCTGAGACCTCTGCGATGTCAACGCAGCGCTCGTACCAACTGAGCTATGCGCCCCACGGCCCCAGCCGCCGCTCCCGCGACCTCGGCGGGTCAGCGATCTCGGCCCGATGATACCCCGCCCGTCTGCACCGAGCTCGAGCCGAGCGTGATTCGGATCAGGCGGCGGTGGTCGCCGACCGGGCGCCGCTCGCCTGGGCGGCGCTGATGTCCTCGGCGGTGACCTCGATGCGCAGGCTGCGCTCGCAGTCGTGGCAGACCAGGTAGAACGACTCCGGTTTGCGAATCGCACGGGCCACGGTCTGACGGTGACCGCAGCACTCGCACGTGACGATGGCACGCATTCGGGGGTTGGACTCCTGGTTGCTTCCCGGGCACGCCGGGCGGGACCCGCAGAGCGTGGCACCCGCATCCCCGGTGCGCCCCCCCGTCGATCAGCTCTTGTCGCGGCCGCGACGCCGCCGTTGCAGAGGGATTCGCGGCCGTGTCAGCAGCTCAGCGTTCGAGCACGCCGAGGACGCGGCGGCCGGCCAGGATGGCACCGGCGCACACCAGCAGCAGGATGACCCCGAGGCCGGCGATCACCCGGTCGACCCCGAAGGCGTCGGCCAGCCCCCCGGCCAGCAGCAGCGGGAGGGCGACCGCGGCGTTGATCACGGTGAAGATGCCACCGAAGATCCGTCCCCGGGTCTGCTCGTCGGTGCGCTCCTGGAGCACGGTGAAGGCGGGGATCATCAGCAATCCCAGAGCCGCGCCGAACACCACCGACACCCCGACCGCGACCGGGGTCAGCGCCAGCCCGGCGCCGGCGGACTTGATGGCGTCGGGAACCAGGCCGACCGCCACCAGAGAGCAGCCGCCGACGGCCAGCCCGGCCAGCAGCGCCCGGCCCCGAGAGAGCCGGCCCGAGCGATGGCCGAGGAGCAGGGCCATCGCCACCATCCCCAGGGTGGCGGGGATGAGCAGCAGGTAGGTGTCGGTGTCGTCCTTGCGCAGCACGGTGTGAATGTAGGCGGGGGCGAGCGCGAACAGGGTGAACACCACCGTCAGCGACAGCGCCAGCTGCGCCAGGGCGAGGCGCAGCGCCGGATGGCGGCCGAGGATCACCAGGCCGTCGCGCATCTCCCGCAGCACGTCGGTGCGCGGCGCCTGGCCCTGCGCCCGGAGGCTGGTGTTCATGCGCCAGATGCACAGGGCGGCGATGCCGAGCAGCGCGCCGGCGATGAAGAAGGGCACGTAGTGACCGAGCAGCTTGATGCAGATGCTCGCCAGGGGCACCCCGGCGACCAGGGTGACGATCACCGTGGTCATGAACAGCGAGGTGGCCACCATCAGCTGCCGCCGCCGCACCAGGAAGGGGATGCTGGCCGCTTCCGCGGGGGCGAACACCTGGCCGATGCAGCTGAACGCCAGGGTGACCACCAGCAGCGGCCAGGCGCGGTGCCGCAGGTAGGGCACCACCTGGGCGAGCGGCACCAGCAGGATGAGACCGCCGCGGGCGAGATTGGTGCCGATCATCAGGGCACGTTTGTCGTGGCGGTCGGCGAACACCCCGGCGGCAGCGCTCAGCACCACGCTGGGACCCGTGTAGGCGAGCATCAGCAGGGATTGGAGCGTGCTGCGATGACTGAGGTCGTAGACCAGCACGATCAGCGCCAGCATCAGGAACTTGTCGGCCAGCTGGCTGGCGGCCTGCGCCGCCCACAGCAGGCGGAAGTCGCGGCGGCGCAGCACCGCCCCGAACCCCTGACCGTGCTCGCGCGGCGCCGCCGCAGGGGCCGGTCCCGGCGGGGGCACGGCGCCGACCGGCCGGTCGTCGATGGTGACGGTGACGTCGAGCGCCGGTCGCCGCTCGGGCGGCCGCGAGCGCGGGACATCGCCGAGGCGACGGCTCATCGAGCCGGGCTCCGGCGACGCGCCTCGAGCGCGGTGGCCAACGCCCGCCACTCGTCGAGGTCGAGCGTCCCGGGGCGGCGGCCGGCGTCCAGCCCGGCCGCCTCGAGCGCCGCCGCCGCCAGGCCGGCGTCGCCGCCGGCGGCGCGGGTGACGCCGTGGCGCAGGGTCTTGCGGCGCATCTGGAAGGCGGCGCGAGCGACCTCCAGGACAGCGCGACGCTCGGCGGATCCCAGCACCGGGGACGGGACCAGCCGGAGGATGCTGGAGTGCACCGCCGGTGGGGGCTCGAAGGCGCTGGGCGGCAGGTCGGCGACGCGTTCGACCGTGGCCAGCGAGCGCACCGCCACCGTGGCCAGGCTCCAGTCCCCCGCCGGGGCGGTGAGCCGTGCCGCCACCTCTCGCTGCACCAGGAACACCGCCCGGAGCGGCGGGCGCACCTCTTCCAGCAGGCGGGTGAGGATCGCGCCGGTGAGGTGATAGGGGATGTTCCCCGCCGCCAGGTAGTCGGGTCCGAGACCGAGGGCGTCGGGATCTGCCTGACGGACGTCGAGCCGGACCGCGATGGCGTTGGCATGGCCGCGCAGGGTGATGGCGGTGGCCCGCAGGCAGGCCTCGTCGACCTCGAGGGCGACCACCCGGTGGGCCCGGGCGGCCAGGGCCACGGTCAGCGTGCCGATGCCGGCGCCGATCTCGAGGACGTCGTCGCCGGCGCCCGGATCGAGGGCCTCGACGATGGCAGCCAGCGCCGCCGGGTCGACCAGCAGGTTCTGGCTCAGGCGGCGCTTGAGGGTGAGCCCCGAGCGCCGGGCCACGGCGCGTACCGTCGCCGGCTTGGTCAGGTCGAGCGGCGCCCGCGGCCGGCGCGGCGTGGCGGCCCCGCTCACCGCCTCGCGGCTCCATTCCCGAGGCGGTCGCCTCCCCGTGGCGCCGGCAGCCCGAACCACCGCCGGGCGTTGGCGCTCGACTGCCGGGCGGCGTCGGCGACACCGATCTGGCGGAGCCGGGCCAGGGCGGCGGTGGTGGCGGCGACGTAGGCGGGCTGGTTGGGACGGCCGCGGTGGGGCACGGGAGCGAGGAAGGGGGCGTCGGTCTCCACCACCCAGGCGTCGTCGGGGACGGCGCGGGCCGCCGCCTGGATGGCCTCGCTGCGCGGGAAGGTCACGGTGCCCGCGAAGGAGCAGGCGAAGCCGCGCGCCACCGACGCTCGGGCGTGGGCGGCGTCCCCGCTGAAGCAGTGCATCACCCCTCGCACCCCAGGCCGGACGTCGATCTCGGCGAGCACCTCGTCGTGCGCCTCCCGGTCATGGATGACGACCGGCTTGCCGTGGCTGACTGCAAGCTCGAGAAGCGCCGCGAGGGAGCGTCGCTGCACCTCCAGGGGAACCTCATGGTATCCCGGGCGCCAGTAGCGGTCGAGGCCGACCTCACCGACCGCCACCGCCCGCGGATGGCGCAGCAGGGCGTCGAGGTCGCGCATCTGGGCGGGGTCGGGAGCGGTCTTCTGATGGGGGTGCCAGCCGACGGTGAAGAAGATGCCCGGGTGGCGTTCGGCGAGCACCCGGTTGCGGTCGGAGTCCTCGACGTCGAGCCCGATGCTGACGATCTGCTCGACTCCCGCCGCCGCCGCCGCCTCGAGCGCTTCCTCGAGCAGGCCGCGGTCCTCGAGCAGGACCAGGTGGCAGTGGGTGTCGACGAGGCCGCCGCCAGGCTCCGTCGCCATTCAGCTGCCTGCTAGGACCTGCTCCCGGTCGAGCCGGGGAAAGAGGATCTCGCCGACCCGCACCGGCGCGTCCTCCGTGAGCGCATACCAGGCGGCGGCGTCATCGGTGAGGTCTGCGTCGAGCTCGAGCCCGAGGTCGGCCGCCACCGCCGCTGCCGCCCGTGGCACCACCGGGGCCAGCAGCACGGTGCTCACCCGGATCGCCTCGAGCAGGTTGCGCAGCACCGTCCCCAGCCGCGCATCACCGGCGGCGGCGAGCTTCCAGGGAGCCGTCTCCTCGATGTATTTGTTGGCCCTGCCCACCAGCCGGCGCGCGTGGGCCAGGGCGCCGGAGAGGTCGAGGTCGGCGACGGCGGCGTCGACGGCGGGCACCACCTCCTCCGCCAGGGCGCGCAGCTCGCCGTCGATGGGCTCGGCGGGACCGCCGGCGGGTACGCGGCCGCCGCGGTAGCGCGCCACCATCTTCTCGGTGCGTGACACCAGATTGCCGTAGTCGTTGGCGAGGTCGGCGTTGTAGCGGTCGACAAAGACCTCCATCGAAAAGTCGCCGTCGCGATCGAAGGGGATCTCCGCCATCAGGACGTAGCGCACGGCATCGCTGCCGAACTGCTCGACCATCGACCCCGGATCGACGAAGACGCCCCGGGTCTTGCTCATCTTCTGCCCCCCGAGGGTGATGAACCCGTGGGCGTGCACCCGCCGGGGCAGCGGCAGCCCGGCCGCCATCAGCATCGCCGGCCACATGATCGCGTGGAAGCGGGTGATGTCCTTGCCGATCACGTGGACGTCGGCGGGCCAGAACCGGGTGAACCCCACCTCGTCGTCGGGGAAGCCGATGCCGGTGACATAGGCGAGCAGAGCGTCGAACCAGACGTAGACCACCTGGGTGGGATCGAAGGGAAGGGGAAAGCCCCAGTGCGAGAACCCGCGGGAGACGCTGATGTCGTCGAGACCGCCGCGGATGACGTTGAGGATCTCGTTGCGCCGCGCTTCGGGGGTGAGGAAGTCGGCATTGGCCTCGAAGTGCTCGAGCAGCGGCTGCTGGAAGCTGGACAACCGGAAGAACCAGTTCTCCTCCTCCACCCATTCGACCGGGGTGCCGTGGATCGGGCAGCAGCCGTCGACCAGCTGCTTCTCGGTGTAGAACTGCTCGCAGGCGGGACAGAACCAGGCGCGGTAGGGCCCCTTGTAGAGGTGACCGCGGTCGTGGAGCTCCCGCATCACCCGCTCGGTGGTGCGGCGATTGCCGTCGGCGCTGGTGTGGACGTAGGCGGTGAAGCCGATGTCGAGGCGGCGGAAGAGATCGATGAAGAGCTCGCTCTGGACCGCGATGAACGCCTCCGGAGTCATGCCCCGCTCGGCGGCGGCACGCTCCACCGACTGGCTGTGCTCGTCGCTCCCGACCGTCAGCCGCACCTCCCGACCACGCAGGGCGTGGTGGCGTGCCAGCACGTCGCAGGCGACCTTCTCGTAGGCGTGGCCGAGATGGGGCGAGCCGTTGACGTAGTCGATGGCGGCGGTGACGTAGAAGCGGTCGTCGAGGCGCACCGCCGCCGCGGTCATGCGGCTCCCACCAGCACCGTGCACTCGCCCCGCGGCGGTGAGGCGCTGAACTGACGGGCCAGCTCGCCGGCGGTGCCGACATGGAAGGTCTCGTGCACCTTGGTCAGCTCGCGGGCGACGACGACCTCCCGGTCGCCGAGCAGGTCGGCGGTGAGCCGGAGGGTCCGCGCCAGCCGCAACGGCGACTCCAGGAAGGCGAGGGTGCGTCCCCCGGCGAGCGCAGCCTCGAGCAGGCGGTTCAGCTTGCCCGGGGTGCGCGGCAGGAAGCCGAGAAAGCAGAAGCCACCGGCGTCCAACCCGCTCGCCGACAGCGCGGCGGTGATCGCCGACGGGCCGGGCACCGGCACCACCTGGTGGCCGGCGGCACGGGCCGCGCGGACGAGGTGGCTGCCGGGATCGCTGACCGCGGGGGTGCCGCCGTCGCTGCACAGCGCCAGGGTCTCGCCGGTGTCGAGCCGCGCCACCAGCGCGGGGACGCGCCGCGCCTCGTCGAATGCCGGCAGCGCCGCCAGCGGGCGGCGGATGCCGTGCGCGCTCAGCAGGGCGCGGGTGCGGCGGGTGTCCTCGGCCACCACCAGGTCGCACTCGCGCAGCACCCGGAGCGCCCGCAGGGTGATGTCCTCGAGGTTGCCGATCGGCGTGGCGACGACGGAGAGCGTGCTCACCGGCCCCAGTCCCGGGGATAACGGAACTCGCGGTCGATGGTGCGGGCGCTCAGCTTTGCGATCACCGGCGGCCGGCGCTTGTACTGGCTGTCGCGAACCCGCTGGACGATGAGGTCGATGAAGTCGTCCGCATAGCCCAGCGCGCGTAGCTCGACCCGGGTCCGGCGCTCGTCGACGAGGTAGTAGAGCAGCACGTCCACCAGGGCGTACTGGAATCCCAGCTCCTCCTCGTCGGACTGGCCCTCCCACAGGTCGGCGCTGGGCGGCTTGTCGACCACCCGGTCGGGCAGCCCGAGAGCGCGGGCGAGAGCCCAGACCTGAGTCTTGTACAGGTCGCCCAGCGGGTTGAGGGCGTGGGCCATGTCGCCGTGGACGGTGCTGTAACCGAGCAGCAGCTCGGTCTTGTTCGAGGTGCCGATCACCAGCGCCCGCTCGGCAAACGAGAGGTCGTAGAGGATTGACATCCGCTCGCGGGCCATCTTGTTCCCCCGCCGGGTCCGATCCACCTCGGGGAAGCGCTCGAAATAGGCGTCGATCTGCGGGCTGATATCGACCATCACCGGCCGCAGCCCCAGCTGATCGCAGACCGCGCGCGCGTCGGCCTCGGAGGCAGGGCTGCTGCTGCGGTACGGCATGATCACCGGCACCACGTCGTCCGGACCCAGGGCGCGCTGGGCCACGGCGGCGGTGACGGCGGAGTCGACCCCGCCGCTCAGGCCGACGACGACACGCTGGAAACCGACCTTGTGGACCTCCTCTCGCACAAATCCCACCAGCAGCGAGAGGACGACCTCGGTGTCAATCCTGAGCGCGTCGGCTGCGGATACGGTCTGACTCACGGTCGTTGAGCTCGTCATTCTCGTCGCGGAGAAGTGGATAGGCGATGCGCACCCTGCGCAGGGTGGCGAGGTCGAGACGATGCCACATCAGTGCTTCGCCGGCGCCTCCCGGCTCGCTCAGCAGTGAACCGTCGGGGCCGACCACCCGCGAGCCGCCCCAGAAGGCGACCCCGTCCTCGTAGCCGGTGCGGTTGCAGTAGACCAGGTAGCAGGTGAACAGCTGCGCGAAGGTCCGGGTCATCCACTCGTAGCTGAGCGCCGTGCCCAGGGCGGCGCCCTGGATGATGCCGCGTCCCGGCGACGCGGAGGGGCAGATGAGGATGTCGATGCCCTGCCGGGCGAGCAGCGCCGGTGCGCTCGGGTGCCACATGTCCTCGCAGACCACGATCCCCGCCCGCCAGCGGCGCGGCTGGCTCGCCCTCGGCAGCAGCAGCTCGAAGGCGCGGAAGCGGTCGCCGGCGGCGAGATAGCGCTGCTCGTCGAAGAGTCCGTAGGTGGGCAGGTACACCTTGCGGTGGACGTGGCGGATGGCGCCGCCGGAGATGTAGATGGCGCTGTTGTGGAAGCGCGTCTCGTCGCTCTCGAGCACGCAACCGACCACCACATCGAGGTCGCCGGCGGCGCGAGCGATGCGCTCGAGCTCGGGGCCGTCGAGGCGAACGGCCACCTCGGGGACCAGGTCCTTGAGGAAGTACCCGGTCAGCGAGAGCTCGGGAAAGACGAGCAGGTCGGCCTCCCCCCGCCGCGCCTCGTCGATCATGGTGAGGTGACGGTCGAGATTGGTGGCCACGTCACCGAGACGGGGAGCCATCTGGGCCAGGGCGACGACCACCGCTCCGGTCGTGTCCTCGAGCCCCTCGCGAGGAGCGACCGGGGCGTCGGCGGGCGGCGTCTCCCGCGAGGCGACGGCGGCATCGGAGGCCAATCCCTGGGTGGCCGGGCCGGTGGGGCTCATGCCGGTTCCTCCCCGTCCCAGGATGCGGAGGTGGCCGCCAGCACCGGGGCCGCCCCCTCGGGAACGACGCCGCGGCGCACGAACTCGGCGACGACGGGGGCGAGCTCGCGGTACGGCTCGCGCGCCACAGCAGCACGGGGCAGCGACTCGAGCAGGGCGGCGCCGTACTCGCGAACCGTCAGCCGCGAGTCGCAGAGGACGACCGCGCCCCGATCGGTGCCGTGACGGATGAGGCGGCCGAATCCCTGACGCAGACGCAGGGCTGCCAGCGGCAGGACGAGCTCGCGGAAGGGATCGGCGAGGGCGGCGCTGCGCGCCTGGATCAGCGGGTCGGTGGGCACCGGAAACGGCAGCTTGGCGATGATCACGCAGCTCAGCGCATCGCCGGGGACGTCGATGCCCTCCCAGAAGCTGCTGGTGCCGAGCAGCAGGGTGCGCGGGCTGGCGAGGAACGAGCTGAGCAGCTGGCGACGCGTGCCGTCGAGCCCCTGACCGAGGACGGCGATGCCCTCCGTCTCCAGGCGCGAGCCGAGCAGTGCGTGAGCCCGGCGCAGCGGCGAGTACCCGGTGAAGAGGACCAGCGTCCGTCCGCCGAGGCGGATCGCCACGTCGGCACAGAGGTCGGCCAGGGCGGCGTCGTACCCGGGCTCGTCGTACGGCGGCATGTCGGCGGGGAGAACGCAGAGCGCCTGGGAGAGGAAGTCGAAGTCGGATGGTAGCGCCAGCTCCTCGGCGCCACCGCCGATGCCGGTGCGCTCGCGGAGGAAATCGAAGGTCTCCCCCACCCGCAGCGTGGCCGAGGTGAGCACCGCCGCCTCGACCCTGTCGAAGACGTGCTCGCGCAGCTGGTCGGCGACCACCACCGGCGCCTCGTGCAGCTCCGATTGCTCGGCGCGCAGCTCGAGCCAGGCGACGTACCCCTCGCGCGGGGCGCGGAGGACGTGCTCGACAACCGCCGCGCAATCGTCCAGCGTCGCGGCGGCGAGGGCCAGCTCATCGTCGACGCGATCGGGTTGGGGAAGCAGGCTGTTCTGGAGCGGCTGCGAGCCCCGCGCCGCCAGCAGGGATTCGCCCGTCTGTCGCATCGTCCGGACGGCGGAGTGAGCCGCGCGTTCCAACTGGGTGAAGCGTGCCTCCGTCCGCCTCTCGGGATGCAGCCCCACGGTGACGTTGCCGGGATGCTCCTCGCCGACGACGTCGCCGAGATAGCCCTTGACCTCCCCGAAGACGCGCACCACCGCCTCGCGGCATCGTGCCAGGGCGAGGTCGAGCTCGCCCGGCTCGTCGCTCCCCTCACCGCTCAGCCGGTCGAGCACCGCCAGCACGTCGGCAGCGCGCAGGCTGGAACCCAGCTGGCGCGTGGCCGCCGTCTCGAGCTGGTGCGCCTCGTCCACCACCAGCGCCGTGTAGGGCGCCAGCACCTGGCCCTGGCGCTCGGCGTCGGCGAGCAGGAGCGCATGGTTTGTGACAACGATGTCGGCATCGGCGGCGGCGCGGCGGGCTGCCACCATGAAGCAGCGGGCGTCGCGCCAGTTGGCGCAGGCGGCACCGAGACAGTCGCCCGTCTCCGATTGCACCCGCCGCCACAGGGCTTCCTCGTTGCCGGCCATCCGCAACTCGGCGCGGTCGCCGCTCTCGGTCTGGGACAGCCACACCAGCAGCTTGAGCTTGAAGCGGATGCCGTCGAGGTCGATGCCCTGGGGACCGCGGTCACTGCCGGCCAGGAAGCGCTGCCAGCGGCGCAGGCTGAGATAGTGGTGCCGGCCCTTGAGCATCGCGTGGGTGGTGGTCAATCCCAATCGCGCCGTCAGAGCCGGCAGGTCGCGCTCGGCGAGCTGCTCCTGGAGGGTGATGGTGTGGGTTGCCACCACCGCTCGGCGACCGCTGCGCTGCGACCACAAGGACAGCGGTACCAGGTAGGCGAGCGACTTGCCGGTGCCGGTGCCCGCCTCGACCAGCAACCGACCGCTGCGCTCCAGCGTCTGGGCGACGGCGCGGGCCATCTCCACCTGTCCCGCGCGGGGCTCGAAGGTGGCATCGCCCCCGAGCGGACCGAGCGGACCCAGCAGCGACGCCGCGCTCTGGGCGAGCGGTCCCGCCGGCGGACCGGCCATGATCGTCGCCGGGAGTGGTCCAGCTGGCGCGCTCGGCCCGCCGATCGGTTCTGTCTCACCGGTCCCCTTGACCACCTCGAGGAAGAATCGCGCCAGCCCCGCCGGCAGGCCGGTGACGACCCGGCGGATCTCCGCCAGCACCGGCGCCGGCAGCTCCTCGGCCAGGCCGGCGAGCTGACGGAAGAGACCGGCGGTGGTTTCGGCATCGCTGCCGGCCCGATGCGGGCGCAGGTGCGGGATCTCCAGCTGCGCGCTCAGCTGCGGCAGGCTGTGACCGGTGGCGGTCGGCAGCAGGATGCGAGCGAGCTCGAGCGTGTCATAGGCGGCACGACCCGCGAAGGCAGCGGGCAGCAGGGAGGCGCAGAAGGCGAGGTCGAAGGAGGCGCCGTGAGCGACGAGGTGGGCACCGTCGCAGAAGTCGGCGAACTGCGCCATCGCCTCCTCGGGCGCCGGCGACCCGCGCAGCTCCGCCTCGTCGATGCCGGTCAACCGCTGGATCGCCAGCGGCACCGGCGCCCCCGGGTCGACCAGCGTCTCGAAGCGGCCAACGGTGCGCAGCTCGGAGTCGAGCCGGACGGCGCCGATCTCGATGATCCGGTCGCTCTTGGCCGAAAGCCCGGTGGCCTCGAGGTCGAAGGCGACCACGTCGCCACCGGCCGTCGGCTGGGGATCGTGGGCCGTCATTGATCGATTGTACGGTGGGTTGGGGAAACAGCCGTTCCCCGGGCGGAGCTGAAGCGGGAGTTCAGGGGGGCGGGCCAGGGTTCTAACGGGCGGTCTTGACGTCGCGCTTCGCGCGACTGGAGGGCGCCACAACACGTGCCGCCCGTTGATTGGGGCTTCCCCCTGCGCCACTACGCTGACGCGTAGCAGCGCACCCCCCTTCCGGCGCGACTCCGCGCCGGCTCGGCCTTCGGCCTCGCAATCGCCTGGCGGCGAGCGGCCCACAGCGCCCCAGCGCGGCAAAGCCGCGCCCGGCGCGGAGTCGCGCCGTGGCAGGGTGCGCTGCGAGGCGTAGCCGAGTGGCGCAGCGGGCGGCAGCCCCCTCCGTGGGCGGTACGTGTTGTGCCGCCCTCCCAGTCGCGCGCCAGCGCGACGTTAACAACCGCCGCCCACGCAGCCGCGGTTGCGCCCTTCCCGTCTCGCGACAGCGCGCCGCAATACCTCTACGCCGCCGACACCCGCGCCGGGTCCAGCTCGCCGCCGGGGCCGTAGATGCCGCGGTACGGCTCGGGGAGCATCGCCGCAACCCGCCCCATCATGTGGTCGGCGGTCTGCTGGTGCGACATCAGGGTGCCGTCTGGGTTGCGCTCGGGAAGTTCGAATGGCGGTCCGTAGCGGATGTGGACCTCGGCGTGGTGGGGCCAGCGCGCTCCCTTGGGGAGCACCTTCTCGCTGCCCCAGATCGCCACCGGCACCAGCGGCGCGCGGGAGTGGCGAGCGATGAAGCCGGCGCCAGCGTAGGCACGGCGCAGCCGCGCGTCCGGGGAGCGCGAGCCCTCCGGGTACACCAGCAGCACGTGCCCCGTGGCGAGCAGCCGCAGGGCGTGCTTGAGAGCGGTGCGGTCGGGGCTGTGACGCACCACCGGAAAGGCGTGGTAGGCGCGGAACAGCCAGGCGACGCGGGGAGTGAACGACTCGCTCTTCGCCATGTAGTAGACGTCGAGACGGCGGATCAGCGCGCCGGTGAGGGGCGGGTCGACGGTGGCGATGTGGTTGCCCAGCACCAGCACCGGACCGCGGCGGGGGAGGTTCTCGAGTCCCTCGACGTGCACCGAGCGGAACAGGAAGATGTGGGCGAGCAGCCGCATGACCAGGCGCAGGACCGGGTACATGCCGTGCCTTACTCCCCGGCCGGTGCGAGGAGGCCGACATCCCGGCAGAGGCGCATTGCCTCCGTCACCATCTCCTCGATCCCCAGCCGACCGGTATCGATCATATGGGCGTCCTCGGCGGGCCGCAACGGGGACTCGGGCCGCCCGGAGTCGAGCGCGTCGCGGTCGCTCACCTCGGCGCGCAGACCGGCCACGTCGACGGGGGTGCCACCACCGCGTAGCTGCTGGTCTCGGCGGCCGGTGCGCAGCGGCCCCGGTGCATCGAGATAGAGCTTGAGCGGCGCCCACGGGAAGACCACGGTTCCGCAGTCGCGCCCGACCGCGACGGCACCGGCGGCGGCGGCGCGCCGTTGTTTCTCGCGCAGCGCCTCGCGCACCTCGCGGACGCCGCTGATCCGCGCCAGCAGCGGCGCCCGAGCCGGATCGCGGATCTCCGCGGTCACGTCCTCGCCGTCGAGGCGAAGCTGCCAGGCACCGTCCGGCGCCCGCGGATCGGTGTTGATCTCCAGCTCGACGTGGCGTGCCAGCTCACCAAGGGCTGCCGCGTCGGAGCCGTCCAAGCCGCCGAGGACCGCGGCGGCGGTCACCCCCCGATAGAAGAGGCCGGTATCGACCAGGGGCAGGTCGAGGGCCTGGGCGAGGCGCCGTCCCAGCGTCGTTTTGCCGCTGCCGGCGGGGCCGTCGATGGTGACCAGCCGCTCCACCGCGACGCGACCCGCCTGGCTCACGGCGGGTCAAGACCGGCGGCGGCATAGAGCTCGCCCAGCTCGCGGGCGGTCAGCCGCCGCCAGTCACCGGGGCGAAGCCGGCCCAGCCGCAGCGGGCCGATGGCGATTCGCTCGAGGTCGAGCACCTGCAGACCGGCGGCGGCACAAAGCCGGCGCACCTCGCGCTTGCGCCCCTCGGCCATCAGCACCTCCAGCACATCGTCGGCACCGCGGTGACCGGCGGGAACCGCCTCCACGGCCCGGGCCGGGCCGTCGGCGAGCTCCACCCCGCGCACCAGCAGGCGGCGCGTTGCCGCCGAGGCGATCCCCGCGACGACGACGCGGTACCGCTTGGTGACGCCGTGGCGCGGATGGGTCAGCCGCAGGGCGAGCTCCCCGTCGCTGGTCAGGAGCAGCAGTCCCCGGCTGGTGAGATCGAGGCGGCCCACCGGGGCCAGGCCGGTGGGATCGTCGACCATGCCGAGCACCGTCGGCCGCCCGCCCGGG
Organism: Chloroflexota bacterium; assembly: GCA_005880985.1. Taxonomy (GTDB): domain Bacteria; phylum Chloroflexota; class Dormibacteria; order Aeolococcales; family Aeolococcaceae; genus CF-134. The sequence continues at coordinate 67,981 of VBIQ01000007.1, read as the reverse complement.
TCGCGGCGGGTGGAGAGGACGCCGCGGGGCTTGTTGACCATCACCGTCCTCCGGGCCACCCGCTCCGGCACCGGGCGGCCGTCGACGGTGACGGTGTCGCCACTGTCCACCAGCGCTCCCGACCGCGCCGGCCGGCCGTTGACAGCGACCCGTCCCGCCTCCACCAGCCGGTCGGCGGCGCGCCGCGAGGCGACGCCCCGATGGGAGAGAAAGGCGTTGACCCGCTCAGCCGCCACTGCCGTTGGCCGGCCCGGACGGCCCGGCGACGTCCCAGTCGGTGTCCGGCAACTGGGGCAGCGCGGCACCCTGGGGAAGCGGCGGCAGGTCCTCGATGCGCTCCAGCCCGACCACCTGGAGGAAGCGCAGGGTGGTGCCGAAGAGGCGGGGATGTCCGGGGGTCTCCTGGCGGCCGACCTCGGCCACCAGCTCGCGCCGCTCGAGGCTGTCGAGGACGGCGTCGCAGTTGACTCCCCGAATCGCCTCGATGCCCGCCCGGGTCAGCGGCTGGCGGTAGGCGATGATCGCCAGCGTCTCCAGCGCGGCCCGGCTCAGGCGGCCTGGGCGCTCCGGGTTGAGGGCGCGTTGCACCGCCCAGGCGACCTCCGGCCGGGTCACCAGCTGCAGCTCCCCGTGGTGCCGCTGGAGCATCAGCCCGCGGCCTCGAAGGGTGGCGGCGAGGGTGTCGACGGAAGCACCGAGCTCGGCGCTGGAGCAGCCGAGAATGCCGGCCGCCTCCCCCACCCCGACCGGCCGGGCAAGGGCAAAGCAGACGGCCTCCAGGGCTGCCGTGAGCGCGGCGTCATCCCGGCGATCGGCGCCGACCTGGTTCGGGTCGGCCTCGACGGCCACGTCGGGGACCACCTCCGGGCGCCCCGTCACCGGCATGTCCCAGCCGCCGTCGCCGTCGCCGTCGCCGGCCAGGCCCGTCACCCCTCGGCGCTCACCGCCAGGGCGGTCACGGTGATCGCCCCGAAGGGCTCGCTCTGCTCGACCCGGGCGGCCCCCGCCTTGAGGATCTCGAGCAGGGCGAGGAAGCAGGCCACGGCCTCGAGGCGGCTCGCGACCCCCTCGAAGATCTCCTCGAAGGCGATCACCGGGCGGCTCTCGAGCAGGCGCCGCAGCACCAGCATCTTCTCGGCGACCGAGAAGGTCGCCGTGTCGAAGCCGAAGGGCTCGGCCTCAGGGAGGCGCTCGAGCACCGCTCGGAAGGCGGCGGCAAGGCGTTCCGGCGGGATGGCCAGGCGTTCGACCGGCACCACCTCGGGAGCCACCAGTCCGAGGAAGCTGCGTGCCCCCTGCTCGGCGACGTCTCCCAACAGGGCCTCTGCGGCGGCCTTGAAGAGGCGGTACTCGGCCAGGCGCGCCCCGGCGTCGTCGACAGGGCCGCCCTCCTCGCCCGACTCGGGATCGAGGGCGTCGAGCGGACCTTCCGGCAGCAGCCTGGCCGCCTTGAGGCTGAGCAGCCGCGAAGCCAGGCTCAGGAAGTCGGCCACCTCGCGCGGGTCGGGGCGCGGGTCGTCCCGGAGCACGCGCGCCCGGAAGGCGGAGGTGATCTCGGCCACCGGGACCGACGCGACATCGATCTCACCCCGCTGGGCGGCGAGCACCAGGTCGTCGAGGGTGCCCTGGAAGCCGGGTACCTCGACCGGAAAGCGCAGGCCACCGGCATCGCCCGCGCGCTCGACGGGATGGCCGTCGACCAGAATCGCGCCGCTGGGCTCGGCAACGTCGAGGTCGGTCGGTGCCGCGGCTGGAGGGGACTCGGCGGATGGGTCCGTCATCCGGGACCAATGGTAGCCGCCGCCCGGCGCGGTGACCGGAGACCACCCTCCTCGAGCAGCTCTCGGGCCCGCGCCAGCGCCGCCGCGGTTTGACGTCCCGACATCAGCCGGGCGACCTCGGCGACGCGTTCCTCGCCGTCGACCGCCCGCACCGACGCGCGGGCCCGGCCGTTGAGGTCGCCGCGTTCGACCACCAGGTGGGTCGCGGCGCGGGATGCGATCTCGGCACGGTGGGTCACCACCATCACCTGCCGGCCGACGCCGATCCCGACGAGGGCCTCCCCCACCCGGGCGGCGGTCTCTCCGCCCAGCCCGGCATCGACCTCGTCGAGCACCAGGGTCGCGCAGTCGTCGCCGAGGGCGACCACCGCCCGGAGCGCGAGGGCGAGGCGCGACAGCTCGCCGCCGGAGGGTCCCTGGCCGAGGGGGATGGGAACGCCGTCGGGCGTCGTCGCCAGCCGGAAGTCGATCTCGTCGACACCCTCGGAGCCGGCGGCGACGCGCCGGTCACCGATGGTCAGGCCGCCCTCGTCGGGCCGCGCTTCGACCACCACCCGGAAGCGCGCGTGGCGCAGACGCAGGCGCCGCAGCTGCGCGACCACCGCGGCCTCCAGCCGCCGGGCCGCCGAGGTCCGCAACTGCGAGAGCGTGGTCACGGCCGCGACGACCTCAGCCTCGCGGGCCTCGACCTCGCACGCCAGGCCAGCCTCGTCGGCCTGGCCGGCGCCGGCCAGCAGGGACTCGGCAGCCGCCAGCGCCTCGAGCGCGCCGGCCAGGGTGCCCCCGTGCCGTCGGGAGGCCCGGTCGATCACCTCGAGCCGCTCGTCGACCGCCGCCAGGCGGGTGTCGTCGACGACCAGCCCGTCGCCGTAGGTGCGCGCCCGCGAGGCGAGCTCGCGGACCTCCTCCGCCACCCGGCCACATTCCCCGAGGAGCTCTGCCAGCGCGTGATCGACGCCACCGAGCTCGCCGTGCTCGGCCGCCGCCGCGGCCAGCAGGTCGGCGGCGCCACCGCTGTCGCCGTCGCCCGAACAGGCGGTGCGCACCGCTCCCGCGGCCCTGGCGAGCCGCACCGCGTGCACCAGTCGGCGGCGCTCGCTGAGCAGCTCGTCATCCTCCCCGGCGCGAAGCCCCAGGCCTCCCAGATCGGCGACGGTGTCGGCGGCGCCGCGCACCGCCTCGGACTGGCGGGCGGCGGTGTCACGGGCGCTCGCCAGCCGCTGCTGCGCCTGCCACCACCGCTGCACCGCCTGCGCCGACGCGCTCCTGGCGGCGAGCAGCTGGGCTCCACCGAAGCCGTCGAGCAGCGCGCGCTGATACGACGGGCGGAGCAGGCGGTGGCTCTCACCCTGAGCTGTGACCTCCACCAGGGCTTCGCCGGCCTCCCGCAGCGTGGCCTGCGACACCAGGGCGCCGTTGATGCGGCAGGCGCCCCGGCCGCGTCCCGGGAGCTCGCGGCTCAGGGTGAGCAGCTCGCCGCCATCCTCCACCCCGAGCGACTCGAGGCGCTCGCGAAGCGGGGCGGGCACGGCGTCGAAGACGGCGGCGACGGTGGCGCCGGCGGTCGCCGAGGGATCGAGGTCGACGCGGCCGCCCAGCACCAGACGCAGCGCGGCGACGCACATCGACTTGCCGGCGCCGGTCTCACCGGTCAGCGCCGTCAGCCCCGGCCCGGGTTCGCAGCGGACCCCGGCCAGCACCGCCAGCCCCTTGACCCGCAGCTCGAGCAGGGCCATCAGCCGCCCTCCGATGCAGCGCCCACATCGGTGGCCGCGGGACCGTCCGCATCGACCGCCTGCCGTTCATGGACGCGGTGTCCGTCGGGGGCGTCGTGCGCCTCCTTCAAGGGCATCCCGAAGCGCACCTTCTCGCGCAGCCGTCGCACGAACGGCATTGCTCCGATCTGGACGACCTGCAGCTCCGGCCCGGGCCGGATCTCCAGCCGGCTGCCGGGCGACAGGGGTGCCTCGACGTGTCCGTCGGCGCCGGCAAACCCGCGTCCCCATAACACGGTGAGGTCGATGCTGACGGCTTCGGGCAGCACCACCGGTCGAGTGATCACCGCGTGCGCGGCCAGCGGAACGACAACCAGGGCGCGGACCCGCGGATCGACCGGAGGGCCTCCGGCGCTGAGCGCGTAGGCGGTCGAACCGGTGGCGGTGGCGATGATCACCCCGTCGGCGTCGAACTCCCCCAGCAGCTCGCCCTCGACCTCGACCCGGATGCGCGCGAGGTTGAGCCCGTCGGATTTCACCACCACCTCGTTGAGGGCCAGGGCCTCGAAGCGGCCATCGTCGGCCCCCTCCCCCGCCCGGCGCACGTCGAGCAACGATCGCCGCTCGATGCGATGGCGGCCCTCGGCGAAGGTGTCGATGGCCCCGGCCATCGCCGGCAGATCGACGTCGGTCAGAAAGCCGAGCTGTCCGCGGTTGACACCGAGCACCGGGATGCCCAGCGGCGCCGCCAGCCGCGCTCCCAGCAGGAAGGTGCCGTCGCCGCCGACGGTGACCAGCAGCGCGGCGTCGTCGCGATGGCTGCGGACCGCCTCCTCCGGCTGACTGACCGCGGTCCAGGTGTCGAAGCCGTGCGCGCCGGCGCGTGCGATGGCGGCGGCGAGGTCGCGGTCGCGATGCTCCTCTCGCGGGTGGAGCAGCAGCCCGATGCTGCGCCGTCGCACCACCTCAGTGCTCCTCCAGTCGCAGACGCACGAACCACTCGCGGTTGCCCTTGGCTCCGCGTACCGAAGACGGCACCGGTCCCGTGCCGACCGCCTCGAGACCGGACTCCGCCCAGCTCAGCAGGTCACGAGCCGCCGCCTCGCCGGCGGCGGAGTCGCGCACGATGCCGCCCTTGCCCACCGCGTCCCGACCCAGCTCGAACTGCGGCTTCACCAGGGCGACGACGTCGGCCGGCCGCGCCACCAGACGGGCCACGACGGGCAGCACCAGGCGCAGGGAGATGAAGGACAGGTCGAGGGTGACGAGGGTGGGCGGCGGACCCGGCGGCGGCGCGAGGTAGCGGATATTCGTGTCATCCATGACCACAACCCGCGGGTCGCCGCGCAGCCGCGGATCGAGCTGACCCTTGCCGACGTCGACGGCGTAGACGAGCACCGCGCCGCGCTGTAGGAGCACGTCGGTGAAGCCACCGGTCGAGGCTCCCGCGTCGAGGGCGACCCGGTCCCGCGGATCGACGTCGAGGACGTCGAGGGCGGCGGTCAGCTTGAGACCGCCCCGGCTGGCCCAGGGATGGTCGCGCCCGGTCAGCCGCAGGGCCTGCCCGGCCGCCACCGTCTGCGCAGCGCTGCGGGCGCGCACGCCGTCGACCTCGACCAGACCGGCGGCGATCAGTGCCTGGGCGCGCTCCCGGCTGGCGGCGAACCCCCTCTCGACCAGCGATCGGTCGAGGCGCGCGGCATCGGGCGCGGCGGCCGCCATGCGGGTCATCTTACACCCACTTGTGTATCTGCTGCGGCACGTATGGCCGCCTGGTGCGGGTCACCGGAGTGCGCTCAGAAAGGGATCTCGTCGGGGTCGATCGGTGGACGCCGCTCGCTGGCCGGCTCGGCGTCCAGCCCGGGGAGCAGCGACGGCGCCCGGCGACCCCCGACCGGCCGCACGCGCTGCGCTTCCGGCGGCGGGGCGGGCATCGGGTCGGGCTGCCCCGGCGGCGGTTCCGCGGTGCTCGCGGGGGTGAAGGGCCGCTCCTGCAGCGAACCGCCGCCGCCCACCACCAGCTGCATCACGCTCTGCTCGGTGCGGTCGAGGAGCTCGCTGCAGCGCTGCACCAGGCGCGATCCGCGCTCGTAGCACGCGATCGCCTCCTCCAGGTTGACCGCCCCGCCCTCGAGCCGCTCGATCAGAGCGTCGAGCTCGGCGAGAGCGCGCTCGTAGCTCAGCGAGGTGACGTCGTCAATGGTGCTCATCAGCGTTGCCTGCAACTGCGCAGCGTACGACCGGGGCGGCGGAGGCGGAGAACCCGACCGCCGCTATCGTACATGCGTTCGCGTCACGGCGTCGAGGCCTCCCCACCGCTCCCGCCCTCGACGACCTCGCTCTCCACCTCGCCGCCGGCGAGCAGGCTGCGCAGCCGCTGCCCGGGCGCGACCTGCCCCGGGTCGGTGACCACCGCGCCGCTGGCGGCGTCCAGGGTGACCGAGAAGCCGCGTTCGATGGTCCGCCGCGGTGACAGCGCCTCGAGCCGGCCGCGCGAGCCGTCCAGGGCGGCCCGGCGGGCCCGGACCAGCGCCCGTCCCGCCGCCTCCAGCGCCTGCGCCCGCCGCCTCAGCCCCTCACGCTCCGCCGGCAACCGTCGCACCGGCGAGGCGAGCTCGAGCCGGCCGGCGGCGCGGTCCAACCGCCGCCGCTTGGCACCGAGCTCACGGAGCAGCGCGGCGCGCAGCTGCTGGGCGCGGCCGTCGAGCTGCTGGCGCATCCCCGGGACCCGGCGGTCCGGCGACACCCGCGCCATCCGCTCCCGGGCGGCGTCGAGGCGGCGGCGCTTCACCGCCACCTCCTGGCGCAGCGCCTGGCGCAGCCGCGCCGCTCGGGTGGCCACCTCGTCGCGCAGCTGGATCGCCGCCGGCACCGCCATCTCCGCCGCCGCCGACGGCGTGGGCGCACGGCGATCGGCAGCGTGGTCGGCGATGGTGGTGTCGGTCTCGTGCCCGATGCCGGTGACCACCGGGATGGCGCAGCCGCGGATGGCGCGAGCCACCTGCTCGTCCTGGAAGGCCATCAGGTCCTCGAAGGACCCACCACCGCGCACCAGCAGGATCACATCGATCCCAGACAGCCGCTGGGCCCGGTCCAGCGCCAGGACGACGGCCGCGGGCGCTCCCTCGCCCTGGACGATGGTCGGTACCACCACCACTCCCACGCCGGGAGCGCGCCGCCCGATGACCGTGCACGCGTCGCGCACCGCCGCCCCGCTCGACGAGCTGATCACGGCCACCCGCCGCGGCAGCACCGGCAGCGGCCGCTTGCGTGCGGGGTCGAAGAGGCCCTCGGCGGAGAGCCGTCGCGCCAGCTGCTCGACCGCCAGCGCCAGCGCTCCCAGCCCGGCCGGTTCCAGTGCGTCGACGTAGAGCTGGTACACGCCCTCGCTGTCGTAGACATCGACCCGTCCGTGGGCGACGATCCGCATCCCGTTCTCGGGGTGGAAGGGGATGCGCTGGGCCTCGCGGCGGAAGCAGACGCAGCGCAGCCCCGCCGCCGCATCCTTGAGGGTGAAGTAGAGATGTCCGCTGGCGGGCATGCGCAGGTTGCTCACCTCGCCCTCGACGAACACGTCCTCGAGCGCCGGCGATGCGCTCACCGCGGCGCGCACCAGTCCGGTCAGCTGCGAGACGGTGTAGGTGATCCGTCCGCTGCTCACTGCGCCGCCCTTCCGACGCGCTGCTGCTCGGCGATGTGCCCGAGCACCCCGTTGACGTAGCCGGCGGCCTCGCCGCCGGCGTACGCCTTGGCCAGCTCGACGGACTCGTCGATGACCACCGCCGCCGGAACGCTCGGCTCGAAGAGCAGCTCGTAGCCGCCCAGCCGGAGCACCGCCCGCTCCACCTTGCCGATCTCCTCCAGCCGCCAGTGGACACTGGCGGCGCTGATCGAGGCCTCGATGGTGTCGAGCTGTCGCAGGGTCCCCCACACCAGGCTGCGGGCGAAGGCGAGCACATCGGCGGCGGCACCCATGTCGTCGGCCTGGTAGAGCAGGGTCTTCTCGGGATCCTTGGCGCTGCCCTCGAGCTCGAAGAGCACGCGCAGCGCCAGCTCGCGGCCACGATGACGGCGACCGGAACGGCGCCGTGTCGCGGTCACGGCCGGCTCACGCGAAGACCACCTCACTGATGTAGACGTTCACCTCGGCGATCGGCAGCCCGAGCATCTTGTCGATCTCCTCGGCGACCCGGCGCTGCACCTCCGCGCCCATGCGCGGCACTTCGGCTCCCGCCGCGATCACCACGTGGAGATCGAGCTTGAGGCTGTCGTCCGGCTGCAGCTCGACCCGCACACCCCGGTGGCTCACCGGACGCCGCAGGATGCGGTCGAACTGCTGCCCGCTGGCCTGGTACATGGCCGCGACCCCCGGCACCTCGAGCGCCGCCAGGGCGGCGATCCAGGCGACCACCTCGTTGGCGACCCGGGTGGTGCCGAGCCGCTCGTCGCCTCGGGGATCGTCGAGGCGCAGGTTGCCGGTCTCGGTGCCGTCACTGCTCACGACACCCGCTCCATGTAGCGACCGGTACGGGTGTCGACGCGGATGCGCTCGCCGGTCTCGACGAACAGCGGCACGTCGACCGAGACGCCGGTCTCGAGAGTCGCCGGCTTGGTGCTGGCGTTGGCGGTATCTCCCTTGAAACCGGGCTCGGTGTAGGTGACCTCGAGCTCCGCGGCGATGGGAAGCTCGACTCCGAGGACGCGCCCCTGGTAGCTGAGCAGGTAGAGCGTGTCGTTCTCCTTGAGCCACTGCACGGCGTCACCGAGCATCTGCGCGCCGACGGGAAACTGATCGTAGGTGATGGTGTCCATGACCACGTAGGCGTCGCCGTCCTTGTACAGGTACTGGGCTTCGGAGCGCTCGATCCGGGCCCGGGTGAAACGCTCCTCCGGGCGGAAGGTCTCCTCGGTCACCGCTCCGCTTGCCAGGTTCTTGAACTTGGCGCGCACGAAGGCGGTTCCCCGTCCCTGCTTGACGTGGGCGAAGTCCATCACCTGGAAGAGGTCGCCGCCACGCTCGACGGTGTTGCCCGGACGCAGGTCGCCGGCGTCGATCATGCGGATCCCTCGGTGGCGGAGATGATGCGGACCAGGGCGGCCAGCCCCAGCAGATAGCCCTCTGGTCCGAGACCGGTGATCACTCCCCGGGCGGCCTCGGCGGTCACGGTGGTGCGGCGGTAGCTCTCGCGGGCGTGGATGTTGCTGAGGTGCACCTCGATCACCGGCTTGGCGAAGGCCCGCAGTGCGTCGAGCAGGGCGATGCTGGTATGGCTGAACCCTCCGGGGTTGATCAGGCAGCCGTGGGCACGATCGTGCTCCTCCTCGAGGATGTCGATCAGCACGCCCTCATGGTTGCTCTGCTCGCAGCGGAGGTCGACCTTCAGGGCCGCGGCGCGGTCGCGCAGCGCCGTCTCGATGGCGGCCAGGGTGGTGTCGCCGTAGAGCTCCGGCTCGCGCCGTCCCACGCTGCCCAGGTTGGGACCGTTGAGAACCAGGACCCGGCTCATGCGGCCAGCACCGCGGTCAGCGACTCCCGCACCATCTCTGCCGGCACCAGCTGACCATAACGTGCCGCCCCGCGCCGCTCCAGCAGCACCCAGCGAGCAACGCCGCCGCGACTCTTCTTGTCGAGTCGGGTGCGCTCGAGCACGGCGTCGGGATGGAGAGGCGGGGCACCGTGCAACCCGCAGCGGGTGAGCATCTCATCCTGCCAGGCGACGTCCGCGGTGGGGCAGCCCAGGGCGCGCACGCTGAGATCTCCCGCGACCCGCATCCCCGCCGCCACCGCTTCACCGTGGAGCAGGGCATCGCCATATCCGGTGAGCGCTTCCAAGGCGTGGCCCACGGTGTGTCCGTAGTTGAGCACGGCACGCCGCCCGGTCTCGCGCTCATCACCGGCAACCACCTCGGCCTTGAGCGCGCAGCAGCGGCGCACGACCTCGGCGACCACCTCGGGGTCGCGGGCGAGCAGCTGCGGCACACCCTCGTCCAGCAGCGGTGCCAGCGAGCCGTCCACCGCCATCGCGTACTTGACCACCTCGCTGAGCGCGGAGCGGTACGGGCGCTCCGGCAGGTCCTCCAGAGCGTCGAGGTCGCAGACCACCGCCCGCGGTTGCGCGAACGCTCCCACCAGGTTCTTGCCGGCGGAGAGATTGACGGCGGTCTTGCCGCCCAACGCGCTGTCGACCATGGCCAGCAGGGTGGTCGGCACCTGCAGGCAGGCGATGCCGCGCATGTAGACGGCGGCGGCGAAGCCGCACAAGTCGCCGATGCTGCCGCCGCCGACGGCGACCGCGCAGTCGTCGCGGTCGAGTTCGAGCGCGGCGAAGCGATCGAGAAGCCGTCCGGCGTGGCTCCAGGTCTTCACCTGTTCGCCACCGGTCAGGGTGATCGTCGCCACCCGCCGCCCCGACTGCTCGATGGTCTCGACCACCCGCCGCCCCAGCCGTCCGGTGGCGCGATCGACGACCACTGCGACGCGCCCGCTCGTCGCCGGCAGCAGTCCCGGCAGGTCGGCGACGGCGCCGCGACGCACCACCACCGGGTAGGCGAGCCGATCGAGGTCGACCTCGACGGCGGCATCGCCGGACGTCGGAAGCCGGGTCCCGGCGATGGCGTCGACGACCCGATCGACGATCTCCTCGACGTCGCCGTCGCCGCAGTCGACCCGCAGCGACGCGCGACCGTACTGGCTGGCGCGGGCGGAACGCAGCGCCGCCAACCGGCCCGCCGGGTCGTCGCGCAGCAGTGGCCGGTCGGTGGCGCTGCCGACCCGGTTGAGCAGCACCGAGTCGGGAGCGTCGAGCCAGACCGCGCACGTCCCCTGCAGCAGCATCGCCGCTGCTTCCGGCTGGGAGAGCACGCCCCCGCCGGCCGCGATCACCGTTGGCGCCTCGCCGGCGAACGCCTCGCGCAGCGCCTCGAGCTCGCGCCGCCGGAAGCCGGCCTCGCCTTCGGCGGCGAAGATCTCGCCGACCGGAGTCCCGGCGGCCGCCTCGACCAGGGCATCGGTGTCCACCAGCCGCCAGCCGAGTCGCCGCGCCAGCGACGCCGCCACCGCCGACTTGCCCGCCCCGGGCAGACCAACCAGCGCCACCCGCGTCACCGGCTCCGCCCCGTTCTGAATTCCACCCATCGCCCCGCGATTGTCTCAGACACCCCCAAAGCCCCCCACGCGCGGCAAAGCCGCGCCGGCGCGGAGTCGCGCCGGAAGGGGGGTACGCTGCGAGGCGAAGCCGAGTGGCGCAGGGGGGAAGCTCCCCCCTCATCAGGGCGCACGTGATGTGCGCCCTTCTAACGTCGTCGCGCCGGAAGGGGGGTGCGCTGCGAGGCGAAGCCGAGTGGCGCAGGGGGAAGCTCCCCCCTCATCAGGGCGCACGTGATGTGCGCCCTTCTAACGTCGTCGCGCCGGAAGGGGGGTGCGCTGCGAGGCGAAGCGTAGTGGCGCAGGGGGGGCGCAGCGCGACGTAAAAACCGTCGCCCCCTACAGCCCGTCCCGGTCGCGCGGGTGGCGATATCCGAGCGGCGGCGAGTAGCTCTCCGGACCGCCGTCACCCCAGGACGAGCCCGGGGGTGCGTATCCCGAGGGCGCCGCTCCCGACGCGGCGTCCGGCGACGGATAGGGCCGCCCCGTCCGGCGCGCCTCGACCGCCATCAGCAGCTCGTTGGCGAACTCCTCCGCGTGGGCGATGTGAGCCAGCCGCTCGGCGCCGTCGCGTCCCGCCGACTCCACCTCGACGTCGCCGTAGCCGAGCACCCGCGCCAGCAGCCCGCGCCGCACCGCGCTGTTCTGGATGCGGTCGAGCGCGATCGATTCGCTGTAGCGCGACAGGACGCCGCGGCTGACGACGATGCGATGGTCGGTGAGCATGTAGGCCTGGAAGTGCCACCGCAGCCAGCGCAGCGAGAACGCCGCTGCCACCGCCAGTACCAGCCCGAGCGCGATCAGCAGCTTGACGTCGTGCAGGCTGCGCCCGGCCACCGTTCCCGGCGCCAGCTTGAGCAGCGTCAGCCCGGCCACCAGCGCGACCACGCAGACCGAGCCGACCGGGATGAAGATGGTCCAGTGCTGACGGGCGGTGCGGATGGGACGCTCGCCCGCGATCAGCTGCGAAACCAACCACGCACCTCCGTGCTGCGTCAGCCGGCCGAGGGACCGGTGAAGAGGATCAGCGCCGCCCCCGCGCAGAGGAACGGCCCGTAGGGTATCGGGTCCTTGAGCCCGCGGATACGGGTGACGAGCAGCAGCACCGCCACCACGCCGGCGCTGAGCGCCGCCGCCACCACCGCGTAGACGGCGCCGAGATGATCGGCGTCGAGGCCGAAACCGGTGACCGCTCCCACCAGCGCTCCCAGCTTGGCGTCGCCCATCCCCAGCCGCTCGCCGCCGAGGAGCAGGCTCTGGATCCAGAAGAAGAGATACACCACCGCGGCGCCGAACAGCGCATACACGAAGGTGAGGCCGGGTGACACCTGGCCCAGCGCCAGCGCCACGGCAATGGCGGGATAGGTGACCTTGTTGAGGATCAGGCGGTGCTTGATGTCGAAGGCGAGGATGTGAACGAAGACGCTCACCCACAGCAGGTGGATGACCAGGCCGCGACCGAACGACTCATGGGCGGCGAACGCCGCGAAACCGGCCGCCGCCGCCAGCGGCGACAGCAACCATTCGAGGAAGGTCCAGCCGTAGCGGTCACCCTGCCAGCCGGGGGCGACGCCCCGCGCCGCGACATCCAGCGCCGCCGTCTCGGCCTCGTACTGGGCGCGCTCCTCGCCCTCCTCCTCCTCGAGCCGCTCGACCCGCTCGAGCCAGACCGCCAGGGCGCCCGAGCCGGCGCCGACCACGGCGCCGACCGCCGCCGCGGCGCCGGCGGCCAGCCCCGTCACCCGGCCACCGCCGCGATCAGGGCGGCCCGCGCCGCGTCCCACGGCGGCTCGATCCCGGTCCAGCGCCGGAAGCTGAGCATGCCCTGCTGCAGCACCATCTCCAGGCCGTCACCGGCAGGGTGCCCGGCCTCGACGGCGGCGGCGACCAGGTCCACGGGACGCGGACGGTAGCGCAGGTCGAACACGGCGCACCCCGCAGCGAGGTCACGAGGGTGAAAGGGAAGGGCGGCCAGCGGCGCCGGGGTGGCGTTCACCACCATCGACGCGCCGGCCAGGAGATGCCGCAAGTCGTCGCCCCCCCAGCCGGCTGCCGCGATCGGCACGCTGCCCTCGAAGCGGCCCGCCAGGGCGATCGCCGCCTCGCGCCGCCGGGCCACCACCGCGACCCCGCTCACCCCCGCCCGCGACAGCGCCAGCAGCACCGCCGCCGCCGCGCCGCCCGCTCCGAGCACCAGCGCGGTGGCGCCCGGCCCGGGCCACAGTCCGGCAGCCCGCACCGCCGCCTCGAATCCCAGCGCATCGGTGTTGCCGCCGACCAGGCGCCTGCTCTCCACCGTCACCGTGTTGACCGAGCCGGTCGCCACCGCGTCGCCCTCGAGCTCGTCGCAGGCCGCGGCAACCGCCTGCTTGTGGGGGATGGTGACGTTGGCGCCCTGCGCCTCACCCGCCCGCAGCCTCGCCAGCACCCCGGCGAGACCGGCGCCATCGACCTCGCAGGCCTCATACCTGCCCGGCAGGCCGGCCGCGCGCAGGGCCGCGTTCTGCATCGCCGGGCTCGGCGACGCCCCGATCCCAGAGCCGATCAACCACAGGCGCATCGCAGGTCCCGGCGGCCGGCCTGTCAACCGGCCGCTAGCACGAGGCGTTGAGGTACATCGCTACCTGGCGGTCGTGCTCGGCCTGGGTGACGCTGTAGTGGTTGTGGCCGCACCTGTCCGATACGTAGAAGCGGTAGGGAGTGCCGATCGGGTTGACCACGGCGTTGATCGACGCCACCCCAGGATTGGCGATCGGCGTCGGCGTCAGGCCGGGATGGAGATAGGTGTTGTACGGGGTGTCCTGCTTGAGCTGGTCGAGGCTGGGTGACTGCCCGCTCAGGCCGAGTCCATAGAGGACGGTGGCGTCCGCCTGCAGGTCCATCCCCGCCGCAAGCCGGTTGTAGAAGACGCTGGCCACCTTGGGGCGGTCGTCGGCGAAGCGCGCTTCACGCTCGACGATCGACGCCATCACCACCAGCTGGTACGCCGACAGCCCGTTGACCGGATGGCCGAGCAGCGATGCTGCCTTGGCGGCGAAGGCGTGCAGCTGCATGGCCACGATGTCATGGGCGCTGGTGCCGGCCGGGACGTCATAGGTGTCGGGAAAGAGAAAGCCCTCGAGCGATGCCCCCGCGGGGCGGCCGGAGAGAAAGCTGTCCGAGAAGGTCCCGTGTCTGACCTGGTCGAGATAGTCGGCGGCCGTGATGCCGGTGCCGGCGGCCTGCACCCGCTCTGCCATCTGCCCCGCCGTCAGTCCCTCGGCGAGAACCACGCGGTGGACGGGGGTCTCGGGTGCGGCTTCGAGAGCGGCGATCACCGCGCTTGCCCCCATGGCGCTGTCGACGGCGTAGCTGCCGGCATGGAGGCGTCCGTCCAGCCCCTTGAAGCGGGCGAACCACCCGAACCAGAAGGCACTGCGGATGACGCCGTGCGACTCGAGGTCGGAGGCGAGGTGATCGACCGTCTCGCCGGAGGCCACGGTGATGGACACCCGATGGCCCTGCCCCGACGCCGCCGGCGCCTCCAGCTGTGAGCGCCCGTAGAGCACGGTGGCGCCGGCACCGATGCCGAGCACCACCAACGCCGACAGCACGAAGAAGACGACGACCATGCGCCGGCTGGTGCGGCGGCGGCTCACCTCCCCGTCGCTGCCGGAGCGACGCCCACCGGAGGGGTGGCGATCCGGTCCAGCCAGCTCTGCAGCATCAGCGCGGCGGCGACGGCGTCGATCGTCTGCCGACGCCGCTCCCGCCGTCGCCCGACCGCGATCAGCGCCCGCTCGGCCTGCGCCGAAGTGAAGCGCTCGTCCCAGAGTTCCACCGGCAGTCCGGTCTGCTTCGCCGCCTCGGCCGCCAGCGCTCGCGCCGCCTCGGCCTCCGCGCCCTCGCTGCCGTCGAGGCGTCGCGGCAGGCCCACCACGACGCAGCGGGCTCCGCGGGTCGCGGCCTCGCGGCGCACCCGCTCCCAGAGGGCGGCCGGGTCACGGCGCGCCAGCACCGCGACCGGACTGGCCACGGTCCCGGTGGGGTCGCTGGCGGCGAGGCCGACGCGCACCGCCCCGGCGTCGACGCCGAGGGCGGGGAGCAGTGCCCCCTCACGCGGGCTCACGAAGACGGCTTCTCGATCGGCATGATCTGCAACTCGATGCGGCTGGAGAAGTACGGCAGCACGAAGAAGGGGATCGACTGGCTGATGTCGACGTTCTGCACCCGGTCGGCCCCGAGCCGCTGCCGCAGCAGCTTCCGCGCATCACCGCCGCTCTTGCCGGTCAGCTGGTCCTTGAGCCCCGAGATGTCGAAGGTCGGCTCACTGAACCCAGAGCCGTCGACGCTGAAGATGACGGTGCCGTCGTCGAGCGCCTGGGTCACCTTGACCGCGCCGATCTTCGGCTGGTTGGCCAGCGTCTCTCCCTGGGGAACCTGTCCACTGAGATCCTGCTCAACCACCTTGCGAATGTCGGCGGGATTGTAGAAGACGCCCTTGCCGTGCACGGTGACGGTGAGGTTGGCGGGGGCGAACTCGTCACCCGCCTTCGGCACCGGTGGCGACACGTCATTGCTGAGCGTGGTGCCCGAACCGCCCGGGTCGACCGCGGGGGTGAGCCCGTGCTGCTTGTTCTGCATGTCCGCCTTCACCCGGTCGCCGAGCTGCTTCTCGAGGGTCTGGACCTGCTGGTTCCAGCCGGCGACGTCCTGGGCGCTGGCAACCACCAAATGCTTCTGATCGGCACCGCCGGACGTCGGCTGCGGGTTGCTGACGGTGAGGTCGCTGGGGCGGCAGACGTCGCTGTTGGCGCCGCCGGGACGGCATGGGTTCTGCGGCCACTGGGTGATGGAGTTGGCGGGAAGGTTGCCCTTGGCCTCGGCCGCACCGTCCTGCACCGGGACCGGGTTGCTGGGCGCCCCACCCGGCGGGATCTGCACCGGGGTGTCGGCGGTGGCGAAGAAGGTCACCGAGGCGTCGCTGGTCTGGAAGGTCTCGTTCTTGGGGATGGTGAAGTTGGCGCCGTTGGGCAGGTCGGTCATGAACACCACCGCCCCGGTCGCCGGCGTCGCCGGCACGTCCTTGGTTCCGGTCGGATTCGCCTGGAACTGCTGGTTCGCGTCGGAGGTGGCGACCGCGGTGACGACGTGGTCGGGCTGGTTCTGGTTGCTGGGATCGGTGCTTCCCTGGACGGTCGGATTGACCGCGACCGGGGTCGCCGCCAGGTCGACGGTGACCTTCGCCGACGGCGCCACCAGGAAGAGGAGCAGCAGGCCGACCACGAAGACGGCGGCGGCGGCGTAGTACCAGCTGCGGGTGGGGCGCGGTCGCGGGCGAAACGGCGGCGGTGGCGGTTGCGCGTGGCGCGCAGCCCATGCCGCCTCGGCCGCATCGACGGTGGCCACCGTGCCGGCACCGATCGCGGGCATCGCGTCCTCGCCGTTGCGGTCCTCGACCGGGGCGTGGGGGCGCACCACCTCGACCCCGCGCTCGAAGGCCTGCACCGAGGCGTAGGTGGGAAAGCCGATGTCCCGCGACAGCGCCTGCACCCGAGGGTCGCCGCTGACGATGGCGGTGGTCTTGCCGTAGCTGCGGCCGTACTGCTGCAGCAGCCGGAGGTTGAGCGGGCTCCCCAGCACCCTGGCGCGGTTGGGCAGGACGAAGACGAGCTCGGACATGTCCGTGTTCTGACGGATGCGTTCCACCAGGTCGGTGATCTCGTCATCGGGTTCGACGTAGAGGACCTTGGTCGTGGTCGGCATGCGGGAGCGGGCTCCTAAACCTTCATCGCCTTCATCACCCGGCGCATCACTCCACCCATCGGCTCCTCGTTCCGGTCGAGCTGGATGGCGTGATGGGCGAGACCCATGGGGGTGATGTCCTGGCTGGCCACCAGCAGGCCGGTGGTGTCGAAGATGCCGCGGACATCGGCCGGGGTCAGCACCCGGATGGTGGGCGGTTTGCTGAACGGCAGGTAGTCGGTCCAGTTGAGCGCGGACAGCTGCTGCGCGATCTCCGGCAGACCGGCGCCCCCTCCGGCGAGGTAGATCGCGGGCGGCAGCATCTCACCATGGGCCAGCTCGTCGAGGGTGAGGGCCACACCCTGGACCAGCACCTCGGCGTTGGGGGTGACCGCCTGGTGGGCCAGGGCTCGCTGGTCGGCGGGAAGCCGGCCCTCGCCGTGAGCCACCTTGAACTGCTCCGCCTGCTCCAGCGACATGTTCAGCTCGCTCGCCACCCGCTTGGTGAAGGAGCGGCCGCCGAGCGCGAACATCCGCGTCCCCTCGATGCCGCCGCTGCGCACCAGGGCGACGTCGGTGGTGCCCCCGCCGACGTCGATGAAGATGCCGCCGAACTCGTAGACCTCATCGGTGGCGCAGCCGCGGGCCAGGGCATAGGGCTCGGCCACCATCGCCACCAGTTCCAGGTCGAGCTCCTGGGCGATGGTCTGCAGCGCGCCGATGTGCGTCAGCGGTGCGAAGGTGTTGAAGACGGTGATGTCGAGCACCCGGCCCTGGAAGTCGAGCGGGTTGGTCACGTTGTATCCATCCACGCGCACCGAGGTGATGGCGCTGTGCACCAGCTTGACGTTGATCTCGGGCACGCCGAGCTCCTGCGACATCTGGCGCACCGCCTCGCGCAGGGCCCGCCGCTGGACCACCTGGAGAGCGTTTGCCAGGTCGGCCTCGGTGATCCGCGACTGCGGCTGCTGGCGGGGGACGCTGGCGGAGGTGCTGAAACCCTTGATCTGCTCGCCGGCGACCCCGATCACCGCCTGGCCGGGGACCACCTGGCACATGTCCTCGGCCTCGGAGAGAGCGCGGTCGCAGTTGTCGATCACCGACTGGATGTCGGCGACGGCACCGGCCTGCATGTCGGTCAGCGACTGACGCACCTTGCCGACGCCGATGACGATGCCCCGGTCGTCCTCGCGCTTCATCACCAGCGCCTTGATCACCTCGGTACCGATGTCGACCGCGGTGAGGTGGGTGCGGAAGTCGTCGCGACGGCGGAGCAGCGAGAACTTGCGCTTGCTCATGCCGCCCGCTCCCGCAGCGCCCGCCGCACCGCGTCGACGGCGGCCTCGCGCCGCGAGGGATCCTTGACGCCGCCGCTGGCGAAGTCGGACCGCCCGCCGCCGTGGCCGCCGGTGACCTCGGCGGCGGCACGTGCCAGCGCCCCGGCGTCGACCCCGCCGGCGGTGGCCACCCCGCCGGCCTTGACGGCGACGGCGTCGAGCCCGAGGACGATCACCACTCCGTTGCCCTGCAGCTGCTCCGCGTAGACGGTGTCGGTGGCGCCCTGCACGGCGTCGCGCCCGGGCTGGTCGAGCAGCAGATAGGCGAGCGGGATGCCGGCGATCTCCTCGACCGCCGCGGCCGCACCGCCGCCACCACCGGCGCCGCGGCGGCGGGCCTCCTCCAGCTCGCGCTGCAGCCGCTTGACCTGCAGCTGCAGGGCGGCGACGCGCTCGCCCACCTCCTCGGGCCGGGCACGCAGCGCTCGCGCCGCCGCGCTGAGCTCCGCCGCGTTCTCGGTCCACTGCTTCTCGGCCGCCTCTCCGGCGACCATCTCGATGCGCCGGATGCCCTGGCCGATGCTCGACTCCGACACCACGATGGCGGCGCCGATGTTGCCGGTGCGCTCGACGTGGGTCCCGCCACAGAGCTCGCGCGCCCAGCCGCCGAAATCGACGACGCGCACTGTCTCGCCGTACTTCTCGCCGAAGAGGGCGACGGCGCCGGACTGTCGCGCGGCGGCGATGGGTAGGAGGTCGACACTCCGTTGCAGGTCGTCGCGAATCGCCTCGTTGACGCGGTGCTGCACCGCCCGCACCTCATCGCCGGTGAGGGCGCGGGGGAAGCTGAAGTCGAAGGTGGTGTAGTCGGGCCGCACCAGCGAGCCTCGCTGCACGACGCTGTCGCCGAGCACCTCGCGAAGAGCCCGGTGCAGCAGATGGGTGGCGCTGTGATGGCGTGCGGCGCGCCACCGCCAGCTGGGGTCGACCCGAGCCCGCACCCTGACGCCCACCGCAAGCGCAGGCGCGGGGGCGGCGAGCGCCACCCCGCGGATCTCGGTGCCCGGGAAGAACTGCGAGTCGACCACGGTCGCACTGCCGCCGTCCCATTCGAGGGTGCCGCGGTCGCCGACCTGGCCGCCCGCCTCGGCATAGAACGGCGAGGGTTCGATCACCACCTGCAGCGGGCCGGCGCCTACCCAGCGCACCTCCGCGTCCGTCTCCAGCGCGTCGTATCCGACGAAGGTGGTGGGCGCAAGCTGCGGCACCTGGGCGAAGCCCGCCCCTCTCGCGGCGGGGCGGCTGCGGGCACGCTGCGCCGCCATGGCGGCGCGGTAGCCGTCGATGTCCACCTCGACACCGCGCTCGGCCGCCAGCTCGACGGTCAGCTCGATGGGAAAGCCGAAGGTGTCGTGCAGCCGGAAGGCGTCGTCGCCGCTCAGCCGGGCACCGCTGCGCTCCAGCAGCTGCTCGAGCCGCTCCGATCCCTCCGACAGGGTGCGCGCGAATGCCTCCTCCTCGTCGCGCACCGTGGTCTCGATGAGGGTGCGATGCTGGACCAGCTCGGGGTAGGCGTCGCCCATCACCGCGACCACGTCGGCCACGCCGGCGGAGAGCCCGCCCCGCAGGCCGATGCGGCGGCCGTGGACCGCCGCCCGGCGGATGATCCGCCGCAGCACGTAGCCACGCGACTCGTTGCCGGGGAGGACGCCGTCGGCGATCAGCAAGCTGCTGCAGCGGGCGTGATCGGCGAGGACGTTGAGCGCCCGGCTGCGGGTGGCGGCGTCGACCGCCGCCGAGCTGCGGCTCTCGAAGCCGGCGACGATCGGCAGGAAGAGGTCGGTCTGGTAGTTGCTGCGCACCCCCTGCATCACCGCGGCCATACGCTCCAGCCCCATGCCGGTGTCGATGCCCTTCTCGGGAAGGGGCGTCCGCCGGCCACCCTCGTCCTGCTCGAACTCGGGGAAGACCAGGTTCCACACCTCTGTCCAACGGTCGCCGCCGCATTCGGTGTCAGGCCGGCAGTCGCCGCGGCCGCAGGAACAGGGCGCGCCCCAATCCCAGTAGATCTCGCTGTCGAAGCCGCACGGACCCGACGGACCGGCCGGGCCCCAGAAGTTGTCCTCCAGCATCGACACCTTCTCCCGGGGCACCCCGACCACCCGGGTCCAGATATCGAGCGCCTCCGCGTCGTCGGGGTGGATGCTGGGCCAGAGCCGGTCGCCGGCCAGCTCGAAGTCGGCGGTGAGCAGCTCCATCGCCAGGGTGATCGCCCCTTCCTTGAAGTAGTCGCCGAACGAGAAGTTGCCGAGCATCTCGAAGAAGGTGTGGTGGCTGCCATCGCCCACCGACTCGAGGTCGGCGGTGCGAAGGCACTTCTGGCAGGTCGTCACCCGCGGCGCCGGAGGCGTGCTGGTACCGCGAAAGAACGGCTGGAGAGGCACCATGCCAGCCACGGTGAAGAGCACCGTGGGGTCGTCGTAGGCCACAAGCGACGCGCTCGGCAGTCGGTGGTGCCCCCGGCGTTCGAAGAAGTTGAGAAAGCGTTCCCGGATCTCTGGGCTACGCAAGTGCCGCCTGCTGGCTCGAAGTCCATTCCCGGCGCGCGGACCGATCCCGGCCGGAGATCGAGGCGATCATAACAGCGCCCCGACTTGGCGCCTGCCGGATCCTCCTCGGCTTCAGACCGGTGGGGGCTCGGGGAACTCGCGGCGCATGTGCTCCAGGGCGGCCCGCTGCAGCCGGGAGACGTGCATCTGGGAGATGCCCAGCCGCTTGGCGACCTCGGTCTGCGGCAGCTGGTCGAAGAAGCGCAGCACCATGATCTGGCGCTCGCGGGGGGTGAGGTGGGCCATCGCCTGCTCCAGCAGCGCCGCCGTCTCCACCCGCTCGAGGTTCTCGTCCTCACGCCCCAGCCGCTCGCCGAGCTCCGATCCCTCGTCGACCGCGGTCGACGAGGGCGCCTCCAGCGACACGGTGTGCTGGGCAGGCGAGACCTCGAGGGCGGCCAGCACCTCGTCGGGGGCGAGACCGAGGCGCTCGCCGATCTCGCTGACCGAGGGCTGCCGGCCGAGCTCGCCGCGCAGCTGCTCCTCGGCGCGCACCACTCTCAGATAGTTCTCCTGCAGGCGGCGCGGCACCCGGATGGCCCAGGAGCGGTCCCGGAAGTACCGGCGGATCTCGCCCATGATGGTCGGGGTGGCGAAGGTGCTGAACTCGTTCTCCAGCCCCGGATCGAAACGCTCGATCGCGTTGATCAGCCCGAGGAAGCCGACCTGCTCGATGTCTTCGAGCGGCTCGCCGCGGTTGGCAAAGCGGCGGGCGATGTAGTGGACGAGATCGGAGTTCAGCTCCACCAGCCGGTCGCGCACCGCCGGATCGCGGTCGGCGGCGTACTCGCGGAGAAGCCGGCGAACCTCTTCCCGCTGGCCGTCGGTAGCCGGCTTGGCAATGGTCCGCACCCGGGGCGGAGCCGGTCGCCGGCGCCGCGCCGTCCCGGTGCCCCCACCGGCCTCAGAACCCGAGCCGCCCCCCGGGCCCGAGGTCACGAAATGCGGTACTTCGTCAGGCGGACGCGCAGGCCGCCGGTCCGCTCGTCGACGCGATAGCGGAAGTCGTCGACGAACAGGCCCATCATGCGCAGCGCGAGGTCGGTCGCGGCCACCGGTTGGGTCTCGGGGGCCGACCGCGGCGCGGCAGCAGGCGCGACGGCGACCTGCTGATCGGGAGCGCACGGCTCCTCGTTGCGTCCGCAGACGCTCCGCACCTGGATCTCCAGGCGCTGGCCCTCGAGCTTGAACGCGAGTCTGACCTGGCCGGTGGCGCCGGCGCGCTGCACCAGGCTGATGGCGTTCTCGCAGGCCTGGGCCACCGCGATGGTCAGGTCGTCGATGGCCTCGAGCCCGAAGCCGGCCACCGCGGCAAACCCGGCCGCCGCCCGCTTCGCCACCACGATGTAGGCGGCGTCGGCGGGGATGCGGAGCTCGGAGGTCGCGGGCGACATCTCACGGGTTTGGTACCCGGAGACTGCCGTCTCGAAACCCCGCGGGATCACGCCGAGGCCGCCGCCACACCCTCCTCGACCGCGGACCCGTTCGGCCCAGAGGCGAGCCGGTCGGGAAGAACGATATGGGTCGGGAGGGACGGCTCCTCCTCCCGGCTGCCGATCCGGCGCCGGAGGGTCAGGCAGCCTACAACCGCGGCCGCGGCCGCGGCCGCGATCGCGCCGCCCCCGACGGCGGCAGCAACAAGGCGACGGCTCATCATCAGGATCCCTCTCGTTTGGCGCACGCGACCGCAGCAGTATAGGGGCGAGGTGCTGCCACCCCCCTCCATCACCGCCTTGCCACAGCGCGTCAAAGGAGGCCTGGTCAGGTCCGCCGCGGAGAGAGCAGCAGCGCCCCTCCCGCTTCCAGCAGGGCGGTGGCGGCCGCGTCGGGGACCGGATGGATGACGCCCACGACCGGGCTTGCGAAGTGCCCCGAACCAGCGAGGATCTCTCCCGCCGCAACACCCGCGGCGGCGAGCAGCAGCGTCCAGAGGTAGGGGCCGCGACCCGGCACCACCAGGCGCGTCAGCTGCGCAGCCAGGAGCACCAGCAGGACCGCCATGACGAGGCCAGGGCTGGGGCGCATGAGCAGGACGTTCTCGACTACGCGCGCCGACGGATAACAGTCCCTGTGCCGGCACAGCCGTCCTGGGCTGAGCCCCAGGACCAGGTGGGGATCCGCACGTCACCGTTCTCCGTCCACCGGCGCGAGGCCGCGAGGCATGAAGGCAGATGCCGGATGTAGGAACCCCTAAGTCAAAGGTGTTGGTCCAGCCGCATTCTCGGCTGCCACCGGCAAGGGACCCGATGATGGTACCGCGCCGGAGCCTGCTTCACGCACCGACGACCGCAACCAATTTCTTCGCGCCGCTCCCGCAACTCGCATCGGCGCGCGAAGCGACGTCTGTCACAGTGCAAGCAAACATTGGGGACGGTCTTGACGGCGCGGCCTGTCCCCGCGCTTCGGTGCTTTGCCGCGCGGTCGCTATGTGGGGGGTGGCTGCAGCAGCTTCAAGCCCAGCTCGCGCAGCTGCGCGTCGTCGACCGGGGCGGGGGCGCCGGTCATCACCTCCTGGGCCTGCTGGTTTTTGGGGAAGGCGATCACCTCGCGGATGTTCTCCTCCCCCATCCCCTCCATCAGCAGCCGCTCGATGCCGGCGGCGAAGCCGCCATGCGGGGGCACGCCGTACTCGAAGGCCTCGAGCAGGAAGCCGAACTTGCGGCGCGCCTCCTCGCGCTCGATGCCGAGGGTTTGGAAGACGCGCTCCTGAACATCGGGCCGGGTGATGCGGATGCTTCCGCTGCCGATCTCGCGACCGTTGAGGACGATGTCGTAGGCGCGGGAGCGGACCCGGAGGGGATCGGTCTCGAGCAGGTCGACGTCGTCGGCATGCAGCATGGTGAAGGGGTGGTGCAGCGGCGCCAGCTGGCCGGTCTGCTGGTCACGCTCGAACATCGGGAAGTCGGTGATCCAGAGCATGTCGATGCGCTCCCGGTCGTACAGCGAGCGCTTGCGGCCGAGATGGTTGCGCAGCGCCCCCAGGGACGCGGCCACCACCGCCGCCCGGTCGGCCACCATCAACACCGCGTCGCCGACCCCGGCACCGGTGGCGCCGCCAATCGCCTCGAGCTCGGCGTCGCTGAAGAACTTGGCGATGCCGCTCTGCCACCCCTCGGCCCGTCTCCAGAGGTAGGCGAGGCCCTTCGCTCCGAGAGCGCGCACCACCTCGGTGAGCTCCCCCTCGATCTCGCCGCGGCTCATCTCGGCCCCCCCTGGCAGGGCGATGCCCTTGACCACGCCTCCGGCCTGCACCGCCTTGGCAAACACGCCGAAGCCGCTGCCCCGGACGGCCTCGGTGAGATCGTGCAACTCCAGGCCGAAACGGGTGTCGGGCTTGTCGACGCCGTAGCGCTCCATCGCCGCGTGCCAGGTCATCCGCGGGAAAGGGGTGACGATGCCGCTGCGAAACTCGGCCTCCCGCCAGGCGCTGCTGATCGCCTGTTCGAGCGCCGCGAAGACGTCCTCCTCCTCGACGAAGGACATCTCCACGTCGAGCTGGGTGAACTCGGGCTGCCGGTCGGCGCGGAGGTCCTCGTCGCGCATGCAGCGGGCGATCTGGTAGTAGCGGTCAAGTCCGGCGACCATGCACAGCTGCTTGTAGAGCTGCGGCGACTGCGGCAGCGCGTAGAACGAGCCGTGGGAGATGCGGCTCGGCACCAGGTAGTCGCGAGCTCCCTCGGGGGTGGCCCGGATCAGCATCGGGGTCTCGATCTCGACGAAGCCCATGCCGTCCATCGCCCGCCGCAGACCGGCGATGAACCGGGCGCGCCGGCGCAGGTTGCGCTGCAGCCGGGGGCGGCGCAGGTCGAGGTAGCGGTACTGCAGCCGCAACCTCTCCTCGACCTCACCCTCCTCGTTGACCGCGAAGGGCGGGGTACGAGCCGCGGCCAGCACCTCGCAGGCGTCGACGTGCAGCTCCACCTCGCCGGTGTCGAGACGCGGGTTGACGTTCTCCGGTTCCCGCGGCCGCACCACGCCGGCGGCGCGCAGCACGTACTCGAGGCGGGTTTGGTGGGCGGCGGCGTGCGCCTCCGGTGCGGTTGCCGGATTGAAGACGAGCTGGAGGCTGCCGCTGCGATCGCGCAGGTCGATGAAGGTCAGCCCGCCGTGGTCGCGCCGCCGGTCAACCCAGCCGTAGACGGTGATCCGCCCTCCCGCGTCACCGAGCCGGACCGCCCCGCAGGCGGTGCGCTCGGTCGTCACCCCGCCACCGGCGAGGCCAGGGTGGCGCGGACGGCCGCGACCAGGCCGGCCACGCCGACGCGTCGCTGGGTGCGCTGTCGCAGGTCGCGCACCGTGGCCATGCCGTCCCGGGCCTCATCCTCGCCGACGATGACGGCCGCGCTCGCCCCGAGCCGGTCGGCAGCGCGGAGCTTGCGATCCAGCTTGCGGTCCAGGGCGTCGAGCACCACCCGGAGACCGGCCTCACGCAGCTGCCGCGCCAGGTCGGCGGCGATCGCTGCCTGCGGCGGCTCGACCGAGCAGACGACCGCCTCGCACGCCGGCGGCGACGGCGGCACCGTCGCCATCTGCCGGGCGACCAGCAGCAGACGCTCGACTCCCAGCGCGTAGCCGGTCGCCGGGGTGCTGGCGAAACCCAGCACCTCGGCCAGACCGTCGTACCGACCGCCCCCGCCCAGCGCGTTCTGCGAACCCTGGAGTGAGCCGTGCCAGTACTCGAATGCGGTGTGGGCGTAGTAGTCGAGGCCTCGCACCAGCCGCGGGTTGAGAGTTGCCGCGATCCCCGCTGCCCTGAGCCCGCTGAGCACGTCGTCGAAGTACGCGGCGCTGGTCGCGCTCAACGAGTCGGTGATCAGCGGCGCCGCCGCCGCGGGGGCAGCGTCGCGCTTGCAGTCGAGGAGTCGCAACGGGTTGACCTCCAGGCGGCGACGGCAGTCGTCGCAGAGGCGGTCGGCAAGCGGCCGATAGTAGGCGAGCAACGCCTCGCGGAAGCGCTGGCGGTCCTCCAAGTCACCGAGGCTGTTCACCTGGATGTCGACGTCGGCCAGGCCGAGCGCGGTGATGAAGCGCCAGCCGGCCTCGATCACCTCGACGTCGAGCTCGGCGGCACGCTCACCGATGCACTCGATGCCGACCTGCTGGAACTGGTGGTAGCGACCCTTCTGCGGCCGTTCGGAGCGGAACATCGGCCCCGCGTAGTGCACCCGCGCCGGGCGTACCTCGGCCAGGGCGTTGCCCGCCATCACCGCCCGGAGGACTCCGGCGGTCCCCTCGGGACGGAGGGTCAGCGAGCGCCCACCGCGGTCGGTGAACGTGTACATCTGCTTCTCGACCACGTCCGTGCTCGTCCCCACACCGCGCTCGAAGAGTTCGGTGTGCTCGAAGATGGGGCTGTCCACCAGGCGGTAGCCAAAGGACTCGACCACCCGCGCGTGCGTCTCGTGCAGCCAGCGCCACGCGGAGGACGCGTCGGGAAGCAGGTCATTGGTGCCGCGCGGCGCAGCGATCGGGGGCATGACCGCCGAGTGTACCTGCCACGCTGCGGCGCGTCCGAACGGACGCGCCGGCGCGGAGTCGCGCCGTCGGGGAGGTGAGCCGTGCGGGCTGTGCTCGCGCGGCGAGGGCCGGGGTTCCCCGCGAATCGCTTGCGATTCGTGGGGTGGCCAGGGCGGAACTGCCCTCCTCTGAGTCGAGGTGGCGCGAGATGGCTGGCTCAGCCAGCCTCTCTAGCCACCGTATGCACGTCTTTGACCGACTCGAGCCGCTCCAGGAGCCGGCTGAGCTGGGTGAGGCTCTGGATCTCGACGATGGTCGAGATCACCGCGGTGCGGTCGTCGAAGACCTGGACGTCGGCTCCCGAGAGGTTGATCTTGGACTCGGCGATCACCGCGGCGATGTCGCGGAGCAGGCCGGTCCTGTCCCACGCCTCGATCTTGATCCCCACCGGATAGAGCTGCCGGCCGGACTTCTCCCACTCCACCTCGACGATGCGATCCGGGTCGATGGCGTTGGCGACGTTGACGCAGGTGGCCCGGTGCACCGTGACCCCCTTGCCGCGGGTGATGTAGCCGCGGATCGGTTCCGGCGCCACCGGCTTGCAGCAGCGCGCCAGGGTGGTGAGGACGTCGCCGACGCCGTGGACCCGCACCTCGCCGGTGGTGCGCGGTTGGCCGACCAGCGGGATCGGCAGCGGCTCCTCGGCCGGCCCGCCGCCGCGCGCCGCCTCCTCCATGGCGGTGTGCCTGAGGACCACCGCGCGAGCGCTGATGTCGCCATACCCGACGGCGGCGACGAAGTCGTCGACGGTGTTGAACTTGAAGGCCTCGGCGAGTTCGAGCAGGCGATCGTCCCGCAGCGTGCTCAGGGCCATCTGGCGCATCCGCCGGAACTCCTTGTCGAGCTGCTCGCGTCCCTTCTGGATGTTCTCCTCGCGGCGCTCCTTCTTGAACCAGCCGCGGATCTTCTCCCGGGCGCTGCTCGTCTTGACGAAGGTGAGCCAGTCGCGCGAGGGACCGTGGGGGCCGCGGCTGGTCAGGATCTCGATGATGTCGCCGTTCTGCAGATGCTGGTCGAGCGGGACCATGCGGCTGTTGACCTTGGCCCCGATGCAGTGGTGGCCGACGTCGGTGTGGATGCGGTAGGCGAAGTCGACCGGAGTGCTGCCCGCCGGGAGCGAGCGCACGTCACCCTTGGGGGTGAAGACGAACACCTCGTCCTGGAAGATGTCGACCTTGACCGCGTCGACGAAGCGCTCGGCGTCGAGCACCTCCTTCTGCCAGTCCATCAGCAGGCGCAGCCAGGTGAAGCGCTCGTCCGGCTTGCCGTCGCGACCGGCGACGGCCCCCTCCTTGTAGCGCCAGTGCGCCGCCACTCCGTACTCGGCGGTCTGGTGCATCTCGTGGGTGCGGATCTGGATCTCCATCGGCTCGCCGGTGTGCGAGATCACCGTGGTGTGCAGCGACTGATACCCGTTGCCCTTGGGCATGGCGATGTAGTCCTTGAACCGCCCGGGGATCGGCTTCCAGAGCGTGTGCACCACGCCCAGGACGCCGTAGCAGTCCTTGATGCTCTCCACCAGCACGCGGATGGCGACGACGTCGTAGACCTCGTCGAAACTCCTCTGGCTGCCGCGCATCTTCTCGAAGATGCTGTAGAGGTTCTTGGGACGCCCCGACACCTCGGCGACGACCTCGATCCGCTCCAGCTCGCGCCCGAGGATCTCGGTGACATCGCGGACGAAGAGCTCGCGCTCCTCGTGGCGGCTGGCGAGCTTGTCCTCGACCACCTGGTGGTTGTCGGGGTCCAGCTGGCGGAAGGCCAGGTCCTCGAGCTCCCATTTCATCTGCCAGATGCCCAGCCGATGAGCCAGCGGGGCGTAGATGTCGAGGGTCTCCCGGCTGATGCGCTGGCGGCGGTGGGGAGGCAGCGCCTCGACGGTGCGCATGTTGTGCAGGCGGTCGCCGAGCTTGATCAGCACCACCCGGACGTCCTCGGCCATGGCCACCAGCATCTTGCGGATGTTCTCCGCCTGCGCCTGCTCCGCCTGCTCCTTTGTGTGCACGTGGATCTTGCCCAGCTTGGTGACTCCCTCCACCAGCCGCTGCACCTGGTCACCGAACTGCTGGCGCAGCTCCTCCGAGGTGAGGTCGGTGTCCTCCACCGTGTCGTGGAGGATGGCGGAGGCCAGGGTGTCGACATCCATCCGCAGGTCGGCGAGGATCCCGGCGACGGCGACGGGATGCTCGATGTAGGGCTCGCCGGACAGGCGGAACTGCCCCAGGTGGGCGCGCTCGGCGAGCTCGTACGCCCGCCGCAGCTTGTCCTGGTCGTCCCCGGGCAGATAGGTGACCTTGGTGAGAAGGTCGCTCAGCGGCATGGCCGTTTCGAGTGTACCCCGGGATCGGTCAGAACCCCGCCAGAGTCGCGTGTCGATTCAGTACGCGCGCGCGAACAGGGCGACGTGGTCGGCAGGCCGGCCGCAGCCGAGGCAGGGGGCGCCGTCGGGGCGGCGGTCGGCGCGAAGGACGCGCACCGTCAGCGCGTGGACCGCCTGCTTGACCGCCAGCTCGCACTCGGGGGAGTCGCAGAAGGGCCCGCTGGCGAAGACCGGCTGGACCTCGAAGGCCTGGCGAAGACCATCGAGGTCGGTGACCTCGACGCTGCGCTCGTCGAGCAGCCGCTGGGCGCGGGCGCGGATGGCCGCCTGCGCCTCGTCGAGCATCCCCGGCAGCCGAGCCGCGACTCCCTCGAGAGGAAGCTGCTGCTGCTCGCCGTCAACGCGGCGCACCACCGTCACCCGGCCCTCGGCGAGGTCGCGGGCGCCGACGACGACGCGCAGCGGGACGCCGCGCAGCTCCCAATCCGCGTACTTCTCCCCGGGGCGGATGCCGTCTCGACGGTCGACTCGGAGGCGCACCCCGGAGGGGGCTTCGCGCTCCAGCCGCACCGCCGCCTCCTCCACCGGGCCGCCCGCATCGCCGCTCTGCGCGATGGGGACGACGATGACCTGAACCGGCGCGACCCGCGGCGGCAGGATCAGTCCGGCGTCGTCGCCATGGGCCATGATCACCCCGCCGATGATCCGGGTCGACAGCCCCCACGAGGTCTGGAAGGGAAACAGCAGGGTGTTGTCGCGCCCGCTGTAGGAGATGTCGTAGGCGCGGGTGAAGTTCTGACCGAGGTGATGGGACGTTCCCGTCTGTAGGGCCCAGCCGTCCGACATCATCGCCTCGATGCTCAGGGTGTACTCGGCGCCGGCGAACTTCTCCGACGCTGTCTTGCGCCCGGCGATCACCGGCATCGCCAGCCACTCCTCGGCCAGCTCGCGGTAGCAGCCCAGCATGGTGTCGACCTCGTCGCGGGCCTGCTCCCAGGTCTCGTGGAAGGTGTGCCCCTCCTGCCACCAGAACTCGGTGGTGCGCAGGAACAGCCGGGTGCGCTTCTCCCAGCGAACCACGTTGGCCCACTGGTTGATCAGCACCGGCAGGTCACGCCAGGAGTGGATCCACTTGCGATAGAGCTCGCAGATGATCGTCTCGCTGGTGGGCCGCACCGCCAGCCGCTCGTGGAGCTGCTCGCTGCCGCCCTGGGTCACCCAGGCGACCTCGGGCGCGAAACCCTCGACGTGCTCGGCCTCCTTCACGAGAAGGGACTCGGGGATGAACAGGGGGAACTGCATGTTCTGGTGGCCGGTCCGCTTGATCATGTCGTCGAGAGCGCGCTGGGTGTTCTCCCAGAGGGCGAAGCCGTAGGGACGGATCACCATGCAGCCCGCGACCGGGGTGTAATCGGCGAGCTCCGCACGGCGGATCACGTCGACGTACCAGCGGTCGAAGTCCTCGCTCTTGGGCGTGATCTGCTTGGACGATGCCTTGGCCATCGGTCCGCCGAGTATAGGTGGCGGGCTACTGCCGGCTGATCGCGGGCGCTCCCCTGCGCAGCACGAACTTCTGGATCTTCCCGGTCGCGGTCTTGGGCAGCGCGTCGACGAAGGTGATGCTGTGTGGAGCCTTGAAATGGGCGAGCTGAGACCGGGCGAAATCGCGCAGCTCCTCCTCGGTGGCGGCGACGCCCGGGCGCAGCACCACGAAGGCGTGAGGCGCCTCTCCCCAGCGTTCGTGGGGCAGCCCGACCACTGCCGCCTCGAGCACCGCGGGATGGCGCAGCAGCGTGCCCTCCACCTCCACCGAGGAGATGTTCTCGCCGCCGCTGATGATCACGTCCTTGAGGCGATCGCGAATCTCGATGTAGCCGTCGGGATGCACCACCGCGGCGTCGCCGGAGTGGAACCAGCCGTCGCCCATGGCGCGCTCGGTGGCGTCGGGATCGTTGTAGTAGCCGTCCATCACCGCGTTGCCCCGCACCACGATCTCGCCCACGTGCATGCCGTCGCGCGGCACTTCCACCCCGTTGCCGTCGATGACCCGCAGCTCGCCCGAGGTGAGCAGCTCGACCCCTTGGCGGGCCTTGATCACCGCGCGCTCGGCGGGACTGACGGCGGTGTGCTCCGGCAACGGCTCGCAGACGGTGATGAACGGCGACGTCTCGGTGAGGCCGTAGACGTGGGTCACCTCCCAGCCCAGGTCACCCTCGAGCCGCTCGATCGTCGCCGCCGCCGGCGGGGCGCCGGCGGTGACCACCCGGACACCGCGGGGAGCCTGGCGGAGCAGTTCCTCGGCGGCGCCCGCGATGCCGATGAGCACGGTAGGCGCGGCGCAGAGCCAGCCGACCTGCTCGTCACGGATCAGCTCGAAGATGCGCGCCGGCTCGACCTTGGGCAGGCAGATGTGCGTGGCCCCCGCCGCGGTCACCGCCCAGGTGAACGTCCAGCCGTTGGCGTGGAACATCGGCAGCGTCCACAAGTAGCGGTCGCCCACGCCAAGGCGCAGGTGAAGCAGAGTGCCGACCACGTTGATCCAGGCGTTGCGGTGGGTGATCATCACCCCCTTGGGGCGCGCCGTGGTGCCGCTCGTGTAATTGATGGTCAGCAGGTCGCGCTCGTCGATCGGGGGACTCTCGAAGCTGGTCGGCGCCTCCGCCAGAGTCCGTTCGTAATCGACCCAGCCCTCCCGCGGGCCCCCATCCAGAGCGACCAGGTGGCGTACCGCGGGTAGCTCGCCGCGGATCGAGTCGACGGCGTCGAGATGATCGGGGTGGCTGCAGACCACGGTCGTGCCCGAGTGCTCGATGATGTAGCGGAAGTCGGCGGCGGTCAGCCGGTAATTGATGGGAACCAGCACCGCCCCCAGCTGCGGGACGGCGTAGAACGACTCCAGCTGCGCGTGCGTGTTGGGGGCGATGTAGGCGACGCGGTCACCGCGGCGCACCCCCATCGCCTGCAGCGCCGCCGACCAGCGGTCACACCTCTGAAAGAACTCCTCGTACGTCAGTCGCAGCTCGCCGTCGACGACCGCCGGCCGGCCCGGGTGGAGGCGGCGGGTGCGGCGCATGAACTCCAGCGGGGTGAGCGGCGACTCCATGGTGTCGCTGACCGCGGTACGTCTACGGGCCGGCGGTGACGGCGAGGCGGGTCAACGGGGTCTCGGTGTCGCCCAGTCCGACCGGGAGCGGCTTGCCGGCGGCGATCAGTCGCGCATCCGCGTCGGCGATGGCCTCGAGCTCGGCCACAAGGGCCTCGATGAGCTCGCCCTCCGGCAGCGAGGCGATGACCCGGCCACCCCGGAAGAGCGCCCCCTTCTGCCGGCCCCCGGCGATGCCGATGTCGGCGTGCATGCCCTCCCCGGGACCGTTGACCACGCAGCCCATCACCGACACCGTCAGCGGACGGCGCACCTTCTGGAGGGCGGCGTTGACGCGCTCCACCATCGGCACCATGTCGATCTCGAGCCGGCCGCAGGTGGGACAGGCGATCAGGTTGGGACCGCTCGGCTCCTCCTCGAGGTTGCGAAGGATCTGCCGCGCCACCCGCACCTCCTCCTCGGGCTCACCGACCAGGGAGACGCGGATGGTGTCGCCGATGCCCTCGGCCAGGAGCACGCCGATGCCCATCGCCGACTTGATGCTGCCGCTGTCGACGGGACCGGCTTCGGTCAGCCCCAGGTGCAGCGGATAGCGGTTGTCGAGGGCGGCGAAGTGACGGTTTGCCGCGAGGTTGGTGGGCACGTCGCTCGCCTTCAGCGACACCTTGATCTGGGTGAAGTCCTGCTCCTCGAGCAGGCGGATGTGGTGCAGCGCGGCATCGACCATCCGCTGCGCGGTCTCCTCGATGCTGCTACCGCGCCCGCGCTCCAGCTCCTTGCGCTGGGGAATGCTGCCGGAGTTGACGCCGATGCGGATGGGGACGTTGCGCGCCTTGGCCTCGCGAGCGATGTCGCGGATCTTGGCGGGGTCGCCGATATTGCCGGGATTGAGTCGCAGACAGCCGATTCCCGCCTCCAGCGCCAGCAGCGCCAGCGGCGCGTCGTAGTGGATGTCGGCGATGATCGGGACCGGCGAGCGGCTCACGATCTCGCCAAGCGCGCTCGCCGCCTCCTTGGTGTCGCAGGTGACCCGCACCAGGTCGGCGCCGGCCGCGGCGGAGCGCTCGATCTGGCCCACGGTGCCACGCACGTCCTCGGTCTGGGTCTTGGTCATGGTCTGCACCGAGACCGGTGCGGCACCGCCGATGACGACGCCGCCGACGTTGACGGGCACCGTCCGCCTGCGGTGGGGAGGAATCATCAGAACCCCTTGATGTCGTTGATAGTGACGATCAGGACGAAGGTTGCCACCAGGGCGGCGCCGGCGACAACGAGGGCCAGCTCGCGGCGGGGATCGAGCCGGCGGCGCCGCACCGCCTCGACCACCAGCAGGGCGAAGCGCCCGCCGTCGAGGAAGGGGATCGGTAGAACGTTGACGAAGCCGAGGTTGAGGCTGATGAAGGCCATCCAGTTCGCCAGATCCAGCCACCCGCCCTGGGTGGTCTGAGCGGTGCTGGCGGCGATTCCGACCGGCCCCTGGAAGTTGCTGATGCCGCCACTGTTGGGAGTGCTGAACACGGTGTAGAGCCCGTTGAAGATGTCGCCGATGTTGCGGGGAACCGCGGTGAAGCCCTGGGCGACGGCGGCCGGCAGGGCAAGACCACCGTGGCCCAGGTTGATCCCCAGCCTCCAGTTGGCCTCGATCCGCCCGAGGTCACCATTGCCGGTGGTCGCGTCCGGCAGCACACCGCGGAAGGTGAGCCGGAGTTCGCTGGCGATGTGACCGGTCACCGCGACCGCGCTCTGTCCCGGCGGGGGCTTCAGCAGGGTCGCGGGATCGCCGCTTCCCACCGGAGCGCCCTCGATGGTGTCGATCACCGCCGCGCCCGACAGCGGGTTGGAGGAGTCGGCCGACTTCGCCAGGAGGCGAAGGCCTTGGTAGAGCGGGTCGCCGAGGTTGAGGTCGAAGAGCTCGAGGTAGGGGCGGACCCCGGCCGCGGTACCGGTGCGGCCGTCGACGGCGCGGTACGCGACCGTGGTCGGCCGCCCCTGGTCGGCGCTGAGCGCGGCCCGCACATCACGTTGCACGCGATCGCCGCTGCTGGTGTCGATGCTGGTGCTGCCGATGCGGAGCAGCTGGGCGCCGTCCGGCACCTTGCCGTACAGGGCGCTTCCCTTGGGGATGTGCGAGGGCTGGTCGGGCAGCGCATCGACGCTGTAGAGAACGCCGGCGAGGATGAAGTTGGCGATCACGCCGGCGAGGATCACCGCCGTCCGTTTGGGGATGCTGGCCCGGTTGAAGTTGCGCTCGCCGGCGTCAGCGGCAGCGTCGAGGTCGGTCATCCCCGGCATCTTCACGAAGCCGCCGAGCGGGAAGGCACGCAGCGCGTACAGCGTCTCTCCTCGCTGCCGGGCCACGAGCTTGGGACCGAAACCGATGGAGAACTGGTCGATGCGAATGCCGGAGAGCTTGCCCACGGTGAAGTGCCCGAGCTCGTGCACGCCGACGACCACGACCAGGATGAGGATGATCGCGCCGGCGATCTTGGCACCGTCGAGGGCGCTCACCATCGCCAGCATCAGCCGCCCCCGCTCATCGCAGCCGTGCTGGCGCGGTCCACCGCGGCCCGGGCCCAGGCGTCGATGGCGGCCAGCTCCTCGATGCCCGGCGATGCGGGCAGCTCGGCGGCGTCGAGGGTCTCGGCCACCAGCGGGATGACGTCGACGAAGCGCAAACGGCCGGCGAGGAAGGCGGCGACGGCGGCCTCGTTGGCGGCGTTGAGCGCGCAGGGCGCCGCGCCACCGGTCTCGCCGGCGTGCCGCGCCAGCGCCACGGCGGGGAAGCGGGCCGGCTCCACCGGCAGGAAGTCGAGACGGCCGACCGCGGCGAGGTCCGCCGGCGGGCAGACCCCGGGGAGGCGGTGGCCGCCGGTCAGCGCGAGGGCGATGGGGAGGCTCATGTCGGGCACGCCCAACTGTGCCTTGGTGGCGCCGTCGATGAACTCGACGCAGGAGTGAACGATGCTCGACGGATGGATGACGACGTCGATCCGCGAGTACGGGACGTCGAAGAGGAAGTGGGCCTCGATGATCTCCAGGCCCTTGTTCATCATCGTCGACGAGTCGACGGTGATCTTCGGCCCCATCGACCAGTTGGGATGGTGCAGCGCCTCCTCGACGGTGATGCCGGCGAAGTCGGCGAGCGGGCGATCCCGGAAGGGGCCGCCGCTGGCGGTGAGCACCAGGCGCCGGACGCCCGCCGGGTCCTCGCCGCGCAGGCACTGCCACAGGGCGCTGTGCTCGCTGTCGACCGGAAGCAGCCGGGCCCCGCTGGCGCGGGCCCGCTCGGTGACCAGCTCGCCGGCCATCACCAGCACCTCCTTGGTGGCGATGGCGACGTCGGTGCCGGCGTCGAGGGCGGCCAGGGTGGGACGCAGGGCCGCGGCCCCGCTGATCCCCACGCAGACCACGTCGGCGGGCATGGCCGCGACCTCGCACGCCGCCGCCATGCCCGTCCCGCAACCCGACGGAAGCGCGGCGCCCGGCGGCGGGGCGACGACCGCGGCGTGGCGCAGGCGGAAGCGCTCGACCAGCGCCGAGAGTGCGGCCGCGTCCTGGCCGGCGACCGCTCCGACCAGCTCGAAATGCTCGGGATAGCGCTCGATGATCTCGCAGGCCTGGCGGCCGATCGACCCGGTGGCGCCCAGGAGGACGACCCGCCGGCGTCCGGTCGGGGTTGTGTGGGACACGGGAATGGGCGACTCCGGAAGGGACCGGCGGGGACGAGAGGGCCGACGGGGCTGCGAGTTCAGAGACCGAGGAGCCTCAGATAGCAATATACGACCGGTCCCAGAAGCACCACGCTGTCCATCCGGTCGAGCAGCCCGCCGTGGCCGGGGATCAACGAGCTCGAGTCCTTCACCCCGGCGGCCCGCTTGAGCGACGACTCGACGAGGTCGCCGCCCTGCGAGGCCACCGCCACCAGCATCCCCACGATCAGGGCGTGGTACCAGGCCAGGCCGAAGCCCAGGGGGGCGGCGATGAGCCAGACGAGGACGGTGGCGAGGCCCCCGCCCAGGGCTCCCTCGACCGTCTTGTTGGGCGAGATGCTGGGGAAGAAGGAGTGGCGACCGGCGGCGCTGCCGGTGAAGAAGGCGGCGGTATCGCCGGCGAACGCCGAGGCCAGGGTGACGCCGACGGCGCGCAGCCCGAAGTGGGCGTAGGCATGGGATGCCGACCCGGTCAGCCGCAGCACCCCGACCAGGAAGCCGATCGACAGCCCGATGTAGACAGCCCCGCCCACCGCCGCCACCCAGCGCACCATCTGCGGCGGGCGCATGACCAGCCCGCCGATCAGCCCGGCGACGACCGCCAGCCCCAGCCCCCAATCGAGCACCGGGACCTCCGGGGGCAGCACGTACTGGTAGAGCAGCCACAGTCCCAGGGGATAGAGAACCCACGGCGGCGGTGGCGCCCCGATCTGCTGCAGCAGCCCGGAGAGCTCCCAGAGCCCCACCGCGACCACGACGCCGAGAAAAACGTAGAGAAATGGCCCCTCCACCCACAGCGCGACACCGAGGAGCGCGAGGAGGACGGCGGCCGAGGCCACCCTCCTCCCCAACCGGCCGCCGGCCAGGCTCCGGCGGCCCGCTGACCTCATCCCGTGCGCGTCGCCAGGGGCGGCACCACCGGACGCGCCTCGCCCGGACCGTGCACGGCGCCGAACTTGCGCTCCCGGGCGCCGAAGTCGGCGATGGCGCGGCCCAGCTGATCGCCGCCGAAGTCGGGCCAGAGGGTGTCGGTGACCCAGAGCTCGGCGTAGGCCGCCTGCCACAACAGGAAGTTGCTGACCCGCTGCTCGCCGGCGGTGCGGATGATCAGGTCGGGATCGGGCAGGCCGCCGGTGTACAGGGCGCGGCTGAGGGTCGCCTCGTCGAGCTGGCGGAGGTCCACTCCGCTCTCAGCGAGCTCGCGCACCGCGGCGACGATCTCGCTGCGACCGCCATAGTTGAGCGCGATGTTGAGGATCCCGTTGGTGTTGCCGGCGGTCCGGCTCTCCGCCATCCGCACGGTGGCGCGAAGCTTCTCGCTCAGCTCTTCACGGTGGCCGAGAAAGCGCAGCTGGATGCCCTCCCCATCGAGCTCCTCCAGCTCGCGGTCGATGGTCTCGACGAAGAGGTCCATGAGAGCATCGACCTCGCTCCGAGGCCGCGACCAGTTCTCGGTGCTGAAGGCGTACAGGGTGAGGACGTGAACCCCCTGGCGGTCGCACTCCTCGGTCACCGGCCGGATCGCCTGGACCCCGGCCCGGTGCCCGGCGCTGCGGGGAAGGTGGCGGCGGCGAGCCCACCGCCCGTTGCCGTCCATGATGATGGCGATGTGGGCAGGGAGCCCTGGGTGGGCAGGGCCGGGAACGGTGTTGGGGTCGGGAGGACGCTCCATGCTGCGGGCAGAACGCGGCTCGAGGC
The DNA here is from genome assembly GCA_005880985.1 of Chloroflexota bacterium. Classification (GTDB taxonomy): domain Bacteria; phylum Chloroflexota; class Dormibacteria; order Aeolococcales; family Aeolococcaceae; genus CF-134. The sequence continues at coordinate 31,383 of VBIQ01000007.1, read as the reverse complement.
GGGGGCGTTTCGCAGCCCCGCCTAGACCTCGAGGATCTCCGTCTCCTTCTTGTGAGCCACCTCGTCGACGCGGGCCACGAACCGGTCGGTGATCTTTTGCAGCTGAGCCAGCCCCCGATCCATCTCGTCGCTGCCGACCTCCCCGTCCTTCTCCATCTTGCGGATGTGGTCGGCCTCGTGGCGGCGGACGTTGCGGATGGCGACCCGGGCCTCCTCGGCCCGCGCCTTGACCAGCTTGACGAACTCCTTGCGCCGCTCCTCGGTCAGCGGTGGGATGGGGATGCGGATCAGCTGGCCGTCGTTGCCGGGATTGAGGCCCAGCTCGCTGCGCTGGATCGCCTTCTCGATGGCACCCATGGCATTGCGGTCGTACGGCTGGACGACCAGCAGCCGCGCCTCGGGGGCGGTGATGCTCGCCAGGCTCTGCAGCGGGGTCGGTGACCCGTAGTAGTCGACCTGGATCCGTTCGATCAGCGCCGGCGTGGCCCGGCCGGTGCGGATCGACCCCAGCTCCTTCTGCAGCGACTCGATGCTCTTCTCCATCCGCACCTCGGCGTCCTTGAGCCAGTCGTCGATCATCGCGTCCGGCTCTCCGTCACATCTGGCCCGAGGATCGCGCCGCCGCGGTGCCTCCGTCGTCCACCAGGGTGCCGATGTCCTCACCCAGGACGACCCGCTCGATGTTGCCCTCGGTGAGCAGGTCGAAGACGATGATGGGCATGCGGTTGTCCATGCAGAGCGTCAGGGCGGTGTTGTCCATCACCGTCAGCCCGCGGTTGAGCACCTCGAGATAGGTGAGGTGGGTGAGCCGCTGGGCATCGGCGTGCAGCAGCGGATCGGCGGTGTAGATCCCGTCGACCTTGGTCGCCTTGAGCAGCACCTCGGCGCCGACCTCGGCGGCGCGCAGCGCGGCGGTGGTGTCGGTGGTGAAGAACGGATTGCCGGTGCCGGCGCCGAGGATCACCACCCGGCCCTTCTCCAGGTGGCGCACGGCGCGGCCGCGAATGAACGGTTCGGCGACCTTGTTCATCTCGATCGCCGACTGCACCCGGCAGGGGATGCCCAGCTTCTCCAGCGAGTCCCGCAGCGCCAGGGCGTTGATCACCGTGGCCAGCATGCCCATGTAGTCGGCGGTGACCCGATCGATCCCCTGGGCGCTCGCCTCCAGGCCGCGGACGATGTTGCCGCCGCCCACCACCACCGCGACCTGGACCCGGTGGGCCGCCACCACCCGCTCGATCTGGCGGGCGATGGCGTCGACCGTCGCCGCGTCGATGCCGTACCCCGCGTCGCCCATCAGCGCCTCGCCGCTGAGCTTGAGGACGACGCGACGGTAGCGGGGACGGACGCTGGAGCCGGAGTCCTCGGTGAGCTCGGCAACGCCCACCGGGGAGGCGTCGGCGCTCAGTTCTGCGACGGCGCGGCGGCGCCGTTCTCCGAGGCCTCGCCCACCTCGAAGCGGGCGAAGCGGGCGACGGTGATGTTCTCGCCCAGCTTGGCCACCGCCTCGGCGACCAGGTCGCCGACCTTCTTGCCCTTCTCGCGGATGTACTCCTGGTCGAGCAGGCAGACCTGTTTGTAGAAGTCCTCGAGCTTGCCGGCGAGGATCTTGTCGACGATGTTGTCCGGCTTGCCCTCGACCTGGGCGCGATAGATGGAGCGCTCACGCTCGAGGACATCGCCCGGGATGTCCTCGCGGCGCACGTACTGCGGGCGCGCCCCCACCACCTGGAGGGCAAGCTCGTGGGCGAGGTGCTTGAAGTCCGCGGTGCGGGCGACGAAGTCGGACTCGCAGTTGACCTCGACCATCGCCCCCTGCTTGCCGACGCCGCCGCTGTGATGGATGTAGGCGTCCACGAGGCCCTCGTTGGCGGTGCGACCAGCCTTGCCCGCCGCCTTGGCGAGCCCGCGCTGGCGCAGCAGGTCCTTGGCCTTCTCGATGTCGCCGTCGACCTCGACCAGCGCCCGCTTGGCGTCCATCATCCCGGCGCCGGTCATCTCGCGCAGCTGCTTGACCTGGGTGGCGCTGACGTCCGCCATCTACTCGGTCTCCGCGGCCGGGGTTGCGGTGGCGAACTCCTCCTCCGCCACCTCGGCGGTCCCGTCGAGGTCGGCAGCCGGCGCAGCCGCGGCTCGAGCGGCCTCCTCGGCGGCGCGCGCCTCGGCGGCCGCCTGCTCCTCACGTTCGCGCAGCTCGCGCTCGCTGAGCAGCCGCTGCCCCTCGACGATGGCGTCGGTGAGCAGGGTGGTGATCAGCCGCACCGCGCGAATGGCGTCGTCGTTGCCGGGGATCGGGTACCGGATGTTGTCGGGGTCGACGTTGCTGTCGGTGATGGCGACGATGGGTATCCCAAGCTTGCTGGCCTCGCTCACCGCCAGCCGCTCCTTGCGGCAGTCGACCACATAGAGGGCACCTGGCAGCCGGCGCATATTGACCATGCCGCCGAAGTTCCGTTCCAGCCGCTCGAGCTCGTCGGCGTGAACGTTCGCCTCCTTGTTGGTCATCCGCGCGAAGTCGCCGCGTTCCTGCATGGCACGCAGCTCCTGCAACCGCTTGAGCTGCCGCTGGATCACCGTGAAGTTGGTGAGCATGCCGCCCATCCAGCGATGGGTGACGTAGTACTGGCCGCTGCGCTTGCAGCATTCCTCGATGGTGTCCTGGGCCTGCTTCTTGGTGCCCACAAAGAGCATCTTCTCGCCGCGCGCCACCAGGTCGCGGGCGAAGTCGCAGGCCTGGTCCAGCAGGGTCTGGGTCTGCTGCAGGTCGATGATGTGGATGCCGTTGCGCGCCGTGAAGATGTACGGGCGCATCTTGGGGTTCCACCGGCTGGTCTGGTGACCGAAGTGAACCCCGGCCTCGAGCAGCTGGCGGAGGGTGGCGACTGGCATGTCGCGGAGCCTCCAGGATGGGTTGGTGCCTCCGCCCGGCGTCGCTCCGCGATGATCTCTCCGGCCGAGCCGGACACCCGATCACCGCCGTCAACCGGACGTGCGGAATACGTGCCGGCAAGTCTACCAGCCCCCGCTTAGCCCCAAGAGCGGCAAAGCCGCGCTCGGCGCGCAGTCGTGCCGGAGCGAAATCCGGCTACTCGCCGGGTGCTCTTGGCGCGGGTCTTTACGGCGCGCTGCGCGCGGCGGGAGGGCGGCACAACACGTGCCGCCCGCTGAGGGGGGCTTCCCCCCTGCGCCACTCGGCTTCGCCTCGCAGCGCACCCCCCTTCCGGCGCGACTCCGCGCCGAGCGCGGCTTTGCCGCGCTTTCCTGCTAACGGCCGGTGGGCGCCGGGGTCACGCCGAGCTGGCCCAGGAGGGACAGCTGGTCGAAGTAGACGCGGTGGGCGACGACCTTGCCGTCGCGCACCTTGAAGACGTCGCAATAGTCCAGCTCGAAGCGACGGCCGGTCGCAGGGATGTCGCCGCCGGGACCGGTGAGCGTCCCGGTCTGGGTGCCACTGAAGGTGCCCTCCACGATGATGGTGTCGGGCCCCTCGTAGACCTCTTTGATGGCCACCGTCATGTCGGGGATCGCACTCATGAGGACGTCGCCGTACTCGCGGTGGGCGTCGACGCCACGCGTCGGAGGTGCGCCCGGCATCGCCGCCTCGACGTCGGGGTGGAAGACCTCGACGGCGATGTTCATGTTGTGGCTGTTGATCCCATGGTAGTGCCGGTCGACGAGCTCGCGTAGCCTGGACATGTGGCTGCCTCCTCTCTGGTGAGCTGCCCGAGTCTAGAGCACGTAGCGGCGGAGATCCTCGTTGCGGACCAGGTCGACCAGGCGACTGCGCACGTACTCGGCGTCGATGGCGACCGTCTGACCGGTGAAGTTCTCGGCGCGGAAGGAGAGATCCTCGAGCACCTTCTCGAGGATGGTGAAGAGGCGGCGGGCGCCGATGTTCTCGTCCTCCTCGTTGATGCGGAAGGCGGCGTGCGCCAGCTCGCGCAGGCCCTCCTCGGCAAAGTCGAGGCTGACCTCCTCGGTCGCCAGCAGCGCCTGATACTGCTTGGTCAGGGCGTTGCCCGGCTCGACCAGGATGCGTTGCAGGTCGGCCTCGGAGAGCGCACTCAGTTCCACCCGGATGGGGAAGCGCCCCTGAAACTCCGGGATCAGGTCGCTGGGACGGGCGACGTTGAAGGCGCCCGCGGCGACGAAGAGGATGTGATCGGTGTGCACCGACCCGTAGCGGGTGTGCACCGTCGATCCTTCGAGCAGCGGCAGCAGATCGCGCTGCACCCCCTCCCCGCTCACGTCGGGACCCTGCTCGCTGCTGCGACCCGCGATCTTGTCGACCTCGTCGATGAAGACGATGCCCTCCTCCTCGACCAGGCGGATCGCCTCGTCGTAGATGCGATCCATGTCGATGAGGCGATCGGTCTCCTCCTGGATCAGCACCTGCCGCGCATCGGCGACGGTCATCCGCTTCATCCGCTTGCGGGGTGGTGCCAGCTGCGAGAAGAAGTCGGAGAGCGACACCCCCATCTCCTCGAACTGGGTGCCCGAGAAGCTCTCGATCACCGGCTGAAACGGCTCCTCGACCTCGACCTCTACGTAGCGCTCCTCCAGCGCCTTCGCAACGAGCTTCTTCTCGAGGCGGCGCCGGCGCGCCCGGCGACGGCGGCGCACCTCCTCGTCGGCACCGTCGCCGGCGACCGCAGTGGCGCCGTCGCCGTTGGCGCTGATCGCGGCTTCCGCTCCGGCCGGGCGGCCGGCGGCGGCCTCGCTCCCGGCCGCGGCGCGCTCCTCGGCGTCGAGCAGCGCGTCGACGATGCGCGCCTCGGCGAGCTCGCGAGCACGGTCCTCAACCTCGTTGACCCGATCGTTCTGCACCTCGTTGATCGTCTGCTCGAGCAGGTCGCGGACGATCGCCTCGACATCACGGCCGACGTATCCGACCTCGGTGAACTTGGTGGCCTCGGTCTTGATGAACGGCGAGTTGGTGAGCTTGGCGAGGCGCCGGGCGATCTCGGTCTTGCCGACGCCGGTGGGACCGATCATCAGGATGTTCTTGGGCAGCACCTCCTGGCGCATGTCGTCGGAGAGCCGCCGCCGGCGGACCCGGTTGCGCAGGGCGATGGCCACCGCGCGCTTGGCGGCCGCCTGGCCGACGATGTACTCGTCGAGCCGGCGAACGATCTCCGCAGGCCGAAGGTTGTCGAGGTCGTCGGGGGTTTCCGCGACGGCAGGAGCCTCGGGCGGGGTGAGGGCGACATCGCCGGGCGCAGGCGAGCTCGCTGCCGGCACCCCGGCGGCCGGCGGCACCGGCGCCGCCGGAGGCGCGGGGCTTCCCTCTGCTGGATCGCGACGTCCGGCGGGCTCCGGCATGGCGCCTCTCTCCTCCATCAGCCCACCGGTACCCCGTCTGTCGGTGCCCCGATCGTGTCCAGCGTCTCCACCGTGATCTCGTCGTTGGTGTAGATGCACAGCTTGGCGGCGATGTGCAGCGCCCGCTCCGCCACCTCGGCAGCCGACAGGTCGGTGCTCTCCAGCAGCGCCTGGGCCGCCGCCTGGGCGTAGGGACCGCCGCTGCCGATGGCGGCCACGTTGTCATCTGGCTCGATGATCTCGCCGTCGCCGCTGAGCAGCAGCAGCTGGCGGCTGTTGGCGACCAGCAGCATCGCCTCGAGGTGGCGCAGGTACTTGTCGGTGCGCCACTCCTTGCTCAGCGACACCGACGCGCGCAACAGGTTCCCCTGATGCCGCTCGAGCTGCTGCTCGAACTTGTCGAACAGGGTGAGCGCATCGGCGATGGCCCCGGCGAACCCAGTGATCACCTCGTCGCGAAACATGCGCCGCACCTTGGCGGCACGGTGCTTCATCACCACGTCGCCGATGGTCACCTGGCCGTCGCCGGCGATGGCAACCTGGTTGCCGCGCTTGACCCCGACGATGGTGGTGGCGCGGATTCGCGTCATGCTCGCGCCGAGCTCGCCGGCGCGGCGGCCGCCGCCTTGGGCGGCCGGTAGCGGCAGCGCGGATAGCCGGAACAGCTCACGAAGGGTCCGAAGCGTCCCTGGCGGCGGACCAGCGCCTTGCCGCATTCGGGACAGCTGTCGCCGGTGGGCTCCGGCGCGGGGCGGGTGCGGGCGGCGGCGGTGGTGCCGTCGCCGGCCTGGATCGCCCGCTGCTGGATGTAGCGGCAGTCGGGATAGCCGGAGCAACCGACGAACGGTCCGCGCCGTCCCTGGCGCATCACCAGCGCCTTGCCGCACTCCGGGCAGCTCTCGCCGGTGGGCTGTGGTGGGGTGGTGTCCTTGCCCTTGATGTACTTGCACTCGGGGTAGCGCGAACAGCCGGTGAACTCACCGAAGCGTCCCTGGCGGACCACCAGCTGACCGATCTCGCATTCGGGACACGTCTCGCCGGTCTCGCGCGCGGGGACGCGGACCCGCTCCATCGACGTCTCCGCCTTCTCCAGGGTCTTCGCGAAGGGCTCGTACCACTCCTTGACGGTGCGCACGTACGGGCGCCGGCCACCCTCGATGCCGTCGAGCTTCTTCTCCATCTCGGCGGTGAAGTCGACGTCGACGATCTCGGGGAAGTGCTCGCGCAGCACCGCGTCGACGGTCTTGCCGAGCTCGGTGGGATGGAGACGGCGCTCCTCCTCGCGCACGTAGTTGCGCTCCTGGATCACCTCGATGGTGGGGGCGTAGGTGGAGGGCCGGCCGATGCCACGCTCCTCCAGCTCCTTGATCAGCGAAGCCTCGGTGTAGCGGGGTGGCGGCTGCGTGAAGTGCTGCTCGCGGCTGAGCCCGAGACAGGCGAGCAGCTGCTCCACGCTGAGCGCTGGCAGGCTGCGGTCGGCCTTCTCGTCCTCGCGCCGGAGCACCCTGGTGAAGCCGTCGAACTTCAGCACCGAGCCCGAGGCGCGGAAGACATAGTCGCCGGCGTGGATGTCGACGCGGGTGTTCGCGAAGCGCGCCGGCGCCATCTGGCTCGCCACGAAGCGGCGCCAGATCAGCTCGTACAGGCGCCGCTGGTCGGCGGAGAGGTGGTCGGCCACCGCCTCCGGGGTGCGTCCCACCTCGGTGGGACGGACTGCCTCGTGGGCGTCCTGCGCCTGCACCGGCCCCTTGCTGGGCGCCGGGCGGCTGCCCTTGCGCACGTAGTTCTTGCCGAAAGCGTCGCCAACATAGTGCTCGGCGGCGCTGCGGGCGAGCTCGCTGATGCGGGGGGAGTCGGTGCGCATGTAGGTGATCAGTCCCACCGAGCCCTCGGCGCCGAGCTCGACGCCCTCATAGAGCTGCTGCGCCACCGTCATGGTCCGCTTCGGCGAGAAGCGGAGCCGGGTGCTGGCGTCCTGCTGCAGGGTGCTGGTGGTGTACGGCGCCGGGGCGTTGCGGCTGGTCTCGCGAGCCTCGATGGCAGCCACTCGGAACGGGGGCGTGTCGGCGCCCGGGCGCCCCTCGTCGTCGACACCGAGGCGGGCCATCACCTCCTGGGCGGCGGCGAGGTCGCCGATGCGCAGCCGGCCGGAAGGGGCTTCGTCGCCGGCGCTGTCCTCGCTCGAGCTCTCGGCGGTCTCGGTGTCGTCGCGGCGGGCGTGGAGCCGGGCGGTCAGCTGCTCCCCCTTGTCCGTCTCGAGGGCGGCCTCGATGGTCCACCACTCCTCGGGCACGAACGCCCCGATCTCGTTCTCGCGGTCGACCACCAGACGGACCGCGACCGACTGCACCCGCCCTGCGGACAGCCCGGTGCGCACCTTCTTCCAGAGCAGCGGGCTCAGCTGGTAGCCGACCAGGCGGTCGATCACCCGGCGCGCCTCCTGGGCGGCGACCAGGTCGCGATCGATCTTGCGGGGGCTGCTCAGGGCCGCCTCCACTGCCGACCGGGTGATCTCGTGGAAGACGATGCGCTCGGCGTCCTTGAGCTTGAGCGCCTCGGTGAGGTGCCAGGCGATCGCCTCGCCCTCGCGGTCGGGGTCGGAGGCGAGCAGCACCCCGGTCGCCTGCCGGGTGGCGGCGCGCAGCTCGCGGATCTGCGCCTCCTTGCCCTTGAGCACCTCGTACTCAGGGGTGTATCCGTTCTCGAGATCGACGCCCAGCCGCGACTTGGGCAGGTCGCGGACGTGCCCCATCGACGCTCTGACCGTGTAGCCCGCGCCAAGGAACTTCGAGAGGGTGCGTGCCTTGCTGGGCGACTCGACGATGATGAGGCGATTGGGCATCTAGAGGATCTCCGGGGGGCGGCTGTGCCAGCCACCGGCCGCGCCTCGGGGCCGATCATAGCAGCGGGTCGGAAAGCCGCCCGCCGGGCAGCAGGGGCACTGGCGCGACCATCGCGAAGCCTTCCCCGAGCGCCTCGCCGGCAAACCCGGACCCTCCGGATCAGCGATCGCGAGCCCCCGGGGCGGCCGCCTTCGAGGCCCGCACCACCAGGCCGCCGGGCAGGGTGCGGACCTCGCCGAGAAGCTCGAGCGCCGAGAGCTGCGCCGCCACCGCCTGAGCCGGTTTGGCCAGCTCCGCCGCCAGCTGGTCGGGGTGGACGGGGTCGGTCCCGATCAGCTCCAGCAGTCTGGCGAGCGGCGGGTCGAGGGGTGCGCCGGTGGCCTCCGCCATCCGCTGGCGGGGAGCTCGATCGGCCAGCCGGGGGACCGCCCCGATCAGGTCCTCGAGTCCCAGCCACACCCCCGCCCCATCGCGAAGCAGGCGGTTGGTGCCCACACTGCGGTCGTTGAGCAGCGACCCGGGTACGGCCAGGACCTCACGGCCGAGGTCGGCGGCGAGCCGCGCGGTGATCAGCGCGCCGCTGCGCTCGGCCGCCTCGACCACGACCACGGCGACCGACAGCGCGGCGATGAGCCGGTTGCGGCGGGGAAAGCGGAAGGCGGCGGCGTCGGTGCCCGGCGGGTCCTCGGCGACCAGGCAGCCGTGCGCCAGGATCCGGTCGCGGAGCGGCAGGTTGCCGGCCGGATGGCACACGTCGATCCCCGTCCCCAGCACCGCGACCGTGGTGCCGCCGCCGTCGACGGCGCCGCGGTGGGCGGCGGCGTCGATGCCGCGAGCCATGCCGCTGATCACCTGGATTCCCGCCGACGCCAGCTCGCTGCCGATGCGATGCGCGACCTCGAGACCTCCCAGGGTGGCGCGGCGGGCGCCGACCACGGCCACCGCGGGCGCCCGCGGCGGATGGCGGCCGGCGAGCCAGAGGCGGGCCGGCACGTCGACAAGATGCTCGAGCCCGGCGGGCCAGCCGGGATCGCCCCGAGCCATCAGCCATGCGGGCGCGCCGCCCACCTCGGTGACCGGGCCCCACGCGCACGCCAGGTCGAGCGTCATCCGCTGGCCTCGGCGCGGTAGCGGAGCGCCTCCGCCACCGCCACCTCGCCGACGCGCTCCTCCCCGGCGAGGTCGGCGATGGTGCGCGACACCCGCAGCACCCGATGGAAGGCGCGAGCGCTCAGCCCCAGCCGCTCGCCGGCAGCGGCGAGCAGGCGCACCGCCGCGGGAAGCGGACGGCAGGCGATGGCAAGGGCACTGCCGTCGAGCGCCGCGTTGAGGTGGCTATCCGCCGCCACCGAAAACCGCGATGGTGCAGTCACCTCCGTCGACATCTCGGCGGCGCGTTCGCGCTGGCGGCGGCGGGCTGCGTCGATGCGGTGTCGCACCGCGGCCGACGTCGGTCCGGCGACGCCGTCCTCGGCGAAGAGAACTCCGAACGGCTGCCGCGGCACGCTGACGCACAGGTCGAGGCGATCCCGCATCGGCCCGGACAGACGCCCCTGGTAGGCGGCGAGGCAGCGCGGATCACAGGTGCAGGGCCGGGTGCCGTCGCCGAGGTGGCCGCAGGGACACGGGTTGGCGGCGGCCACCAGGGTGAACGCGGCGGGAAAGGTGACGCTGCCGCGCGCTCGGGTCACGGTGACCGTCCGCTCCTCGAGCGGCTGCCGCAGCGCCTCGAGCAGCGACCGCGGAAACTCGCAAGCCTCGTCGAGCAGAAGCACGCCGCGATGGGCGAGGCTGATCTCGCCGGGGTGGGCGAGGCCGGTGCCGCCGCCGATCAGGCCGGCCCGCGACACCGAATGATGGGGAGCGCGAAACGGCGGCCGCAGCGAGGTCGGGGCGCGCTCACGGAGCGCGCCCCGCAGCGAGTACAGCGCCGCGACCTCGAGCGACTCCTCGGTGGTGAGATCGGGAAGCAGCGACGCCAGGGCGCGAGCGAGCATCGTCTTGCCGGCGCCCGGCGGGCCGAGCATCAGGACGTTGTGGCCACCGGCGGCGGCGATCTCGAGGGCCCGCTTGGCGGTCTCCTGGCCGCGGACGTCGGCGACGTCGGTGACCGCGCCGTTCTCGGTCGCGGCGAACGCCGACCGCGGGCCGGGCAGCAGCTCGACCCCGTCGAGATGACGCAGGCACGCCTGCAGGGTCGGCACCGGCACCACCTCGAGGCCCTCGACCAGCGCCGCCTCCGGACCGTTCTCGACCGGCACCAGCAGCCGGCGGACGCCCGCAGCGCGCAGCCCCCGCGCCATGGGGAGCACTCCGGTGACCGGCCGGACGGTGGCGTCCAGGGCCAGCTCGCCGAGCGCGGCGGTCTCCCCGAGGTCCAGCGCGCGCCCGGTGCAGACGATCACCGCCAGCGCGATGGCCAAATCGAAGCCGGTGCCCTCCTTCGGCACCTCGGCGGGAGCGAGGTTGACCGTCAGCCGCCGCTGGGGAAAGTCGAAGCCCGCGTTGCGGACCGCCGCCTTGACGCGTTCCCGGGCCTCCTGGATGGCCCGGTCGGTCAGCCCCACGATGGTGAACGCCGGCAGCCCGTTGGCCAGATCGGCCTCGACGCTCACCACCACCCCGCCCAGCCCGCGGACGGCACAGCTGACGGTGCGAGCGATCATACACAAATCAGGATAGCATCACAAATCCGTGTATGCCAGCCGGCCGGTCGAGGCGACCCGCCGGCGGGGGTGACCGCCTACTCGCCCGCGACCGCGTCCTTGATGTGCTCGGTGCGCACCACCTGCATCCGCTCGTCGACGATCAGACCGAGCACGTCGATGCGGCAGGGCTGCTGCTGGCGGTGGGTGGCGGCGCGATAGGTCTCCATCAGCATCCGCAGCTTGCGCTGCTTGCGCGCGTCGACCGCCTCCTCCGGCAGCCCGAAGCCGGTGCCGCGGCGGGTCTTGACCTCGAAGAGCACCAGGGTGTCGCCGTCCTCGGCGACGATGTCCGCCTGGCCGAGTCGCGAGCGCCAGTCGCGCGCCAGCACGCGATAGCCGAGGGTGCTGCCGACGAAGGTGAGGGCGGCGGCTTCTCCGGCCGAGCCCACCCTGTCCTTGAGCGGTCGGGCCGGGGGAAGCGCCTGGGGAGCAGGCCGGGCGCGACTAGCCGTTGGGCTTCTCCTCGGCCGGTGGCTCCTCCTCGCCCTCGACCTCCGCTGCGGCCTCGGTGTCCGGCAGGGCCTCGAGCGCTGCCTCGCGTGCGCTCTCGGCCTCGGGGCCGATCTCGCCGATCTCCTCCGCCTCGTCGCCCACCGCCGACTCGGTGAGGCCGACACCGCCGCGGGTGCGCACCAGCGCCGGCCCGCCGATGGGCTCGCGACGCTCGCGGACACGGGCTCGCTTGCCGACCTTCTCGCGCAGGTAGTAGAGCTTGGCGCGACGGACATCGCCGTGCCGGAGCACCTCGATGCGATCGATGCGCGGTGAGTGGATGAGGAAGGTGCGTTCCACGCCGACTCCGTGGGCCACCCGGCGCACCGTGAACTTCTGGCCGAGACCGGTCTTCCCCCGCAGGGCGATGACCACGCCCTCGAAGACCTGGATCCGCTCGCGCGTCCCCTCGACCACCTTGACGTGGACGCGAACGGTGTCACCGCTGCGCAGCACCGGGACCTCGGGCTTCTCCTGCTCGCGCTGCAGCAGGTCGATGACGTTCATCGCGTGTCTCCTCCGCTCGCCACGCCGGTACGCCCGAGGTCGGGGCGAAGACGCCGAAGGCGATCCTCACTCATCTGTCGGCGCCAACGCTCGATGGCGGCGTGATCGCCGCTGCGCAGCACCTCGGGAACCTCGCGGCCCTCGAAGTTGGCGGGGCGAGTGTACAACGGCGCCTCGAAGCAGCCGCCGGCGAAGGTCTCGCCCTCCAGCGAGTGCGGCGAACCCACCGTGCCGGGCAGCAGCCGCGCCGTCGCCTCGATCACCACCATGGCGGCAACCTCGCCCCCGCTGAGGACGTAGTCGCCGACCGAGAGCTCCTCGCCGATCTCCTCGCGGGCGCGCTCGTCGACACCCTGGTAGCGGCCGCAGACCAGCAGCAGGTGGGCTTCGCGGGAAAGCTCTGCCGCCACCTCCTGGGTGAACCCGCGACCCTGGGGGGAGAGCAGGAGGGCGCGCAGCGCGGGGTCGGCGGCGCGCAGGCTGCGCACCGCCCGGATCAGCGGCTCCGGTTTGAGCACCATGCCCGGGCCGCCACCGAAGGGGATGTCGTCCACCTGGCGGTGGCGGTCATCCGTCCAGGTGCGCAGGTCCTGGGCGACCACCTCGAGCGTTCCCGCCGCCAGGGCACGCCCCACCACGCCGACGCCCAGGGGCCCGGGGAAGACCTCGGGGAAGATGGTGAGCACATCGATCCTCACCCCTGCTCCTCCTCCCACGGGGTCACCAGCATGACGCCGGCCTCGAGGTCGACCCGCTCCACGAATGGCTGGGCCATGGGAAGGCGACGCTCGGTGTTCTGGTCGCGGATGACGAGAACGTCATTGCCGACATAGTGCTCGACATCGGCCACCGTGCCCAGCGCTCGACCGTCGGCCGCCTGGACGCTCAGCCCGACCAGCTGGTGGACGAACCATTCTCCGCCGGCGAGCGGACGCGCCTGGGCTGCGTCGACGCAGAGGTACTCCTCGCGCATCGCCTCCGCCTGCTCGCGGGTGGTCAGCTCCTCCAGCGCGAGGAGCATCAGGTCGGCTCCCAGCGGACGGGCGGAGCGCACCGTGAGCGCGGCGCCGTCGGACTCGCGATACAGGCGCAGCCCCGCGGCAAAGCGGGCCGCGTCCCCGCCGAGGGTCTCGACGCGGAGCTCGCCGCGCACGCCGTGCGGCCGTCGCACCTGGGCGGCGCGCAGGCGGGTGGCGCTGGTGGGCCGGGCTGCGGGCACGATCGTCACCGGCTCAGTCGACGTCCACCTGGACCCGCTGCCGGTGGCGCAGCCCGGCGGCGCGGACCACGGCGCGGATGGCGTCGATGTTCCGTCCGCCCTTGCCGATCAGCTTGCCCATGTCGGTGCTGGCCACCTTGATGGCGACCACCGTCTGCCGCCCTCCGGGGCGGACCCGCACCTCGACCGATTCCTTGTCGTCGACGATGTTGCGGACGATGAAGTCGGTGACCTCGCCGTACTCCGTCATGCCTCCTCCTCCTCGGCGGCGGCGGCGCGGCTCTCCTCCTTCACCGCCTCGACCTCCGCCTCGGACGCGGGAGTCTCGGCGGCCTCCGCGGCCGGCGCCTCGGCTACCGCAGCGGGCGACTCCGCGGCGGCGGGCGCGGCTGCCTCGGCGGCTGGTTTGGCAGCCGCTCTCGGCCGGGCTGTCCGCTGCAGGATGCCCTCCCGCTCCAGCAGCTTGCGGGCGATGTCGCTCGGCCGCGCGCCGCGACGCATCCACTCGCGCACCTTGTCGGCATCGACCTGCACCCTGGCCGGGTTGGGCAGGGGATCGTAGAAGCCGATCTCCTCGATGAACTTGCCGTCGCGCGGGCTGCGCGAGTCGGCGACCACCAGCCGGTAGAAAGGACGCTTCTTGGCGCCCATCCGCTTCAGGCGAATCTTGACCAAAACTTCTCCTCGTGGTTATGGAAGACCGATCTGCGAGGGGTCGAGCCCCTGGAGATTGCGAAGCAGCCGCGCCTTGCCGCGCAAGCCCTTGCTGCCCTTGCCCCCGGCACCGAGCTGCTTGAAGAGCGTCTGCATCTGCTCGAAACCCTTGAGCAGCTTGCTGACGTCGGAGATCTGGGTGCCACTGCCGGCGGCGATGCGCTTGCGGCGCGACCCCTTGACTACCTCGGGGTGGCGACGCTCGTAGGGAGTCATCGAGAGGACGATCGCCTCCATGCGGGCCAGGTCACGCTCGTCGGGCATGGCGTTGCCCGCCTGCTGCACCAGCTTGCGACCGCCGGGGAGCATCCCGAGGATGCCCTCGATGGGCCCCATGTTGCGCAGCTGGCGCATCTGCTGCAGCCAGTCCTCCATCGTCAGCCGGCCCGCCATCAGCCGGTCCTCGAGGTCCTTGGCCTTGCGCTCGTCGACGTGCTCCTGGGTCTTCTCGATCAGGCTGAGCACGTCGCCCATGCCGAGGATGCGCGAGGCCATGCGCTCGGGGTGGAATGGCTCCAGCTCGGAGACCTTCTCCCCCACCCCGCAGTAGACGATCGGCTTGCCGATCGCCTCGCGCATGGAGAGGGCGGCACCGCCGCGGGCGTCGCCGTCGAGCTTGGTGAGGATCACCCCGTCGATGCCGACCTGCTCCTCGAACGCGGTGCCGACGTTGACCGCCTCCTGGCCGGTCATGGCGTCGACCACCAGCAGGGTCTCGTCGACCCGGACCCGCCGGTTGATCTCCTTCAGCTCATCGAGCAGCGGCTGGTCGATGTGCAGCCGGCCGGCGGTGTCGAGGATCACCACGTCGCAGTTGAGCCGCCTCGCCTCCTCGACACCTCGCTTGCAGAGCTCGGGAGGCTTGGCCCTGCCATCCGGCATCGCCACCGGCACCTGGTTGTCCGTGCCCAGCTTCTCCAGCTGCAGCGCCGCCGCCGGCCGGTACACGTCAGCGGCGACCATCAGCGGCCGGTGACCCTCGCGCCGCACCGCGAGCGCGAGCTTGGCGGCGGTGGTGGTCTTGCCCGATCCCTGCAGTCCGACCAGCATCACCGCCGTCGGCGGCTGCGACGAATAGCGCAGCTTGCGCTGCTCGCCGCCGAGCAGTGCGACCAGCTCGTCATTGACGATCTTGACGATGTGCTGCGCGGGCGTCAGCGACTCGAGCACCTCGGCGCCGACGGCGCGCTCGCGGATGCGGTCGACGAAGGCGCGAGCGACCTTGAAGTTGACGTCCGCCTCGAGCAGCGCCATGCGCACCTCGCGCAGCCCGGCCTCGACGTCCTCCCGGCTCAGCTTTCCCTTGCCGCGCAGCCGGCCGAAGACCTCGCCCAGACGGTCGGCGAGCGAATCAAACACGGCCGCGTCCCTCGAGCACCGCGATGCGCCGCTGCAGCCGGGCCTCCGCGGCCTCGCGCCGCGACAGCTCGGTGGCGTGACCCAGGCGGTCCTCGTAGTGCTCCAGCTGAGCCAGCGCCCGCCGCACCAGGTCGTGCGCCCCGCTCCGCGTGCACTCGAACCGCTCCGCCAGCTCGGTGAAGGAGAGGTCCTCGTCGAGGTGCAGCCGGCACGCCTCCCGCTGCCGCGCCGTCAGCAGGGCGCCGTACACGTCGAGCAGCCGCTGCCGGTGCAGCACCACTGCCGCCGGCCCGGCCGACGCCGACGCCGACGCCGACAGCATCGCAGGTGTCAAGGACAAAGCCTTGACATGTTACGCCCTTGCTCGTCTGGAGGCGGATCGCCGTCCTCTGGGGGGCGATTTGGAGGCGATCCGCGCCTCGTCGCGCCGGATCGGCACCCTCTAGGAGTTTGGAGCGGCGCCCCCCGCGCCGGCGATGAGCGTTCCGGCGCCCATGATCGCCGCCCTCAGGGAGCCGAGATCGGCGTCCTCGTCTGCCGTGGATCGGCGACCTCATCGTCTCCGGTCAGCGTCCCGGCCCGGCACCGACGACGCGTTGCGCCGGAGGTCGCCTCCCGTCTGCCCATGGGACGCACGAAAGGCGGCGGCCGTGGCGCGCCGGCGGAGGAGACCGTCGCGCAGGCGAGCTGAGCGAGCCGAGCGCAGCGGGCTGACGCCAGAGGCGTCAGAACCGCGGGTCTCCAGAGCCGGTGTGCCGCGCCCGGCGCCGCCAACAAGCGCCTACCCGGCAGCCGGCTGCGGCACGTCGAGCACCCCCGCAAACAGCGCGTCCAGGTAGGCGGCAGGATCGAAGACGTTGAGGTCGTCGATCCCCTCCCCCATCCCGACCAGCTTCACCGGCACCCCGAGCTCGGCCTCGATCGCCAGCAGCGTCCCACCGCGCGCGGTGCCGTCGAGCTTGGTCAGCACCACTCCCGTCAGCCCCAGCGCCTCATGGAACGCGCGCGCCTGGACCACCGCGTTCATCCCCGTCGGCGCCTCCAGCACCAGCAGGGTCTCGTGGGGAGCGTCGGGGATCAGCCGGCCGACGACGCGGCTCATCTTCTGCAGCTCGGCCATCAGTCCGCCCTTGGTGTGCAACCGCCCGGCGGTGTCGATCAGCACCACGTCGGCGCCCCGGGCGATGCCGGACTGCACGGTGTCGAAGGCGACCGCGGCGGGATCGCCCTCGGGGCGGCCGGCGACGATGGGGACCCGGGCCCGCTCCGCCCACGCCCGCATCTGCTCGATGGCGGCGGCGCGGAAGGTGTCGGCGGCGCCCACCAGCGGCGAGAGCCCGTCCTCGCGCAGCCGGTGGGCGAACTTGCCGATGGTGGTGGTCTTGCCGCTGCCGTTGACCCCGACCACCAGGACCACGCTCGGCCTGGCGTCCAGGCGCAGGCCGCGGTTGCGACCCTGCAGCAGTTCGAGCATCTCCGCCTTGAGCGCCGCCAGCGCCTCCTCGGCGGTGGCGATGCGCTGCTCGCGCACCCGCTCGCGCAACCGCTCCACCAGCTGTTCCGCGGTGCCCATGCCGGCGTCGGCGGCCACCAGGATGTCCAGCAGATCGTCGTAGAAGGCGTCGTCGAGGTCGCGGCGCAGCAGCACCACGTCGCGCACCTGCTCGCTGAAGGAGAGCGAGGCCTTGTCCATGCGGCGCGACATGCGCCGCCACCACGACTCGCGCCTGGCGCGGCGCTCTTCAGCCGCCTGCTCCGCCATCAGCCTCGGGTCAGCCGACCGCTGCGGTAACGGCCTCCCGGCGCTGCGGGATGGGGCCGCGTCCCTCCTCGAAGCGCACGCTCAGCAGGGTGCTGGTGCCGTCGCCGTCCATGGTGACGCCGTAGAGCACCTCCGCCGCCGCCATGGTGATGTGGTTGTGGGTGACGATGATGAACTGCTGAGTTGATGACAACCTCAGCAGCAACTTGACGAAGCGTCCGACATTGGCGTCGTCGAGGGGGGCGTCGACCTCGTCGAAGACGTAGAAGGGGCTGGGGTTGACCTGTTGCAGCGCCAGGATCATCGCCAGCGCCGTCAGCGCCCGCTCGCCGCCACTGAGCAGGCTGAGCGCCTGGAGCCGCTTCCCCGCCGGCTGGGCCAGGATCTCGACGCCGGCGAGCGCCTCGCGCCGGACGGTGCCGGGCTCGCCCTCGACCTCGCCCTCATCCTCGTCCTCCGACAGCGGCGGCGGCTCGGTCAGCCGCAGGGTGGCGTGGCCCCCGGGGAACAGCTCCTGGAAGAGAAGGCGGAAGTGGTAGGCGACCGCCCCGAAGACCGCGTCGAAGCGGCGCTCGATGTCCACCCCCAGGTGGCGCGCGATGCGGCGCAGGTCGACACAGCCGCCGGCCAGGTCGTCGCGGTCGGCGCGCAGCCGCCCGACCCGGCCGGAGAGGACCTCCAGCTGCGCCGGGGCGAGGGCGTTGACCGGGCCCAGCGCCGCGACCCGCCGCTCCAGCCGGGTGATCTCGCGCTCGGCCCGCTCCGCGGCGTCGGCGTCGGGGGCGGGACCCTCGTCGGCGTCGTCGCCGCGGACCGCGTCCGCCAGCTCGGCGACGCGCTGCTCGGCGGCGCCCAGCTGGGCCTGGGCGGCAGCGGTCTCGTCGGCAGCGCGGGCGACCGCGACGGCGACCTCGGCCCGCTGCGCCTCGAGCCCGGCGATGCCGGCCTCGGCCTCCCCGACCGGTGGCGCCGCCCGCGTGACGTCGATCTCGGCCCACTCGACGTCACGCGAGAACCCGACCGCCGCCACGGCCGCGGCCCGTCCCCGGGCAAGGGCGGCGATGACATCGCCCTCGGCGGCGACCAGCCTCGCCTCCGCCAGGCGAAGCCGCTGCCCGGCCGCGTCGAGTGTCGCCCGAGCGGCGATCCGGCGCCGCTGCAGCTCGCGGGCCTCCGATCGAGCCTGCGCCATCTCGACGTCGTGGGCGCGGGCGGCCTCGAGAGCGGCGTCGACGGCGGCAATGGCGTCCTGCTCGTGCCGCCCCGCCTCGATCGCCGCGGCGGTGGCGCCATGGGCCTCGTCCGCAAGCCGCCGGGCCTCCGCCTCGGTGGCGGCGGCGGCAGCCTCCGCCTCGTGGCGGGACCGCTCCCGGGCAGCGCGCTCGGCCTCCAGGTTCCCGGCGCGCTGCTCCTCGGCAGCCGCGGCGGCGGCGGCGGCAGCGGCGGCGGCGGTCGCCTCGGCGGCGGCGGTCCGGGCGCCGGCGAGCGCGACCGCCGCCGACTCGGAGTCGTCGTCGGCGGCACGGCGGGCGCCGGTGGCGTCGAGGCTGCGTTCGGCGGCGGTCCTCGCCTCGGCGGTGGCCGACTCGGCGAGCTGCGCGGCGGCCCGCTCGGCTGCCGCCAGGGCGATGGTCTCGCCGGGCCGGCCACCGCCCCGGATTCCCGCCGCTTGCACCACCGTGCCGTCGGGAAGCACGGCCCGGCCGCCGGTGGCCGCAACCGCGGCGCGGGCGGCGGCCCGGTCGGGCGCCAGCCACACCGAGTCGAGACAGACCGCCAGCGCTCCCAGCGCCCGCGGCTGCGCCTCGATGGCGTCGAGCACCCCCCGGACGCCGGATGGTGGCGAAATTCTGGCTCCCATCTCCAGGCCGGCGACGAGCACCTCCTCGCGGGGGCCGCCCCCCGCGAGCACGGTGGCCGCGGTCTCGAGGTCCTCGACCAGCCAGGCTCCCAGGTGGGGCTCGAGGGCCGCCTCCACCGCCGCCGCGTCGGCCTCGTCGCGGACCCGGAAGCACTGGACTAGGCGCACCGCTGCGAGCCTGCCGGCGGCGGCCGCGGCGGCGACCGCGCCGCTGTCGCCGAGGGCGCCGTCCATCTGGCCGCGGAGCGCCGCCGCCCGCGCCGCGGCCTCGCGCGCCGCCCGGTGGGCGTCGGCCTCGGCGGTCTCCGCCGCCACCGTCGCGAGCCGGGCCGACCCGGCCGCCTCCCGGGCCGCCTCGGAGCGCCGGGCGGCGTCACCCAGCGCCTGCGCCAGGTCCGCCGCCCGGCGCTCGGCCACGGCCGCATCGCGGGTCAGCCCGATCGCCTGCTGCCGTGCCGCCGCCGCCGACTGGGCCAGGGCGGCGGCCGCCTCCGCCAGCAGCCCGGCGCGAGCCGCGTGGTCGCGCGCGTCGGCGACCGCGTCGGCGTGGGCGTGCTCGGCGGAGGCCAGCGCCTCGCCTGCCTGGCGGGCGAGCTCCGCCGCCTCGCGCCGCGCCCGCTCAGCATCCGCCACGACGGCGAGGCCGGCCTGGCTCTCTGCCTCCATCGCCTCCAGCCGGGTCTCGGCGACGGCGCCCGAGGCGGCCATCTCGGAGACCTGCGACTCGGCGGCCTCCACCTCCTGCCGGGCGAGCACGCTCTCGGCTCGTGCCGACGCCCAGTGCAGGGCGCCGGTGTGCTCGCGGTCGGCCCACCGCCGCACGTCGCCGGCGCTGCGCTCCTCGGCGAGGCGGGCTGCCTCGAGCCGGGCCACCGCCTCCTGGTGAGCGGCCCGAGCCGCCTCCAACCGGGTGCGCTCGGACCGCAGCCGGGCGGCGACCTCGCCTTCGGCGGCGCCCGCCGTCTCGGCCCGACTGCGGGCCGCGGTCAGCCGGTTGCGGGCCTGCCGCGCCTGGGCGCGGGCGGCACGCCACTCCTCGCGGGCCAGGCTGCCCCGCAGCTCGGCAAGCCGCTCGGCCATCGCCCGGTGGTCGTTCGCGACCGCCGCCTGAGCCTCGAGTTCCTCGAGCCGCGGCTCAGCCTCCGCCAGAAGGTCCTCCAGGCGGAGCAGGCGGGTCTCGACCGTCACCACCCGGGCCAGCGCGTCCTCGCGGGCCGCCCGCAGACCGCGAACGCCCGCGGCCTCCTCGACCAGGGTGCGTCGCTGCGCCGGGTTGGCCTGGATGATGGCGTCGACGTCGTTCTGCGCCACCACCGCGTAGCCGCTCTGGGTGAGGCCGGTGGAGGCCAGCAGCCGCTCCAGGTCGCGCAGCCGGGTGCGAGCCCCGTTGATGCGGTACTCGCTGTCGCCGCCGCGGGTGACCCGCCGGCCGATGGCGACCTCCACGTCCTCGGTGGGCAGACGCCCCTCCTCGTTGTCGAGGGTGAGCTCGACCTGGGCCATGCCCATCGGGCCACGACCGTTGCCTCCGGCGTAGATCACCTCGTCCATGCGGGCGCCGCGCAGCTCGCGCGCGCTGGTCTCGCCCAGGGCCCAGCGGATGGCGTCGACCAGGTTGCTCTTGCCGCTGCCGTTGGGGCCGACGATGGCCGTCAGTCCCGTCTCCAGGACGATCTCGTTCCGGCGAGCGAAGGTCTTGAACCCCGACAGCGCGACGCGCCGCAGCTTCATCGCCCGGATTGTCCGGTCAGCATCGACAAACCGTCAACATCTTGGTGGCCGGTCGGGAGTGAAGCACAACATATGGGGTGGCACGTGGGGTGGCACCGATGTCACTCCACCGCCGCCGGCCGGCGGCGCCTTCGGCGAGGGGTCCCCGGCGACGCCTCACCCCGCGGGGGACGGGCGGGCGCCGGCTCGGCGGCGGGCGTCGCCGGCTTGCGCCGGCGTCGCGATGTCGGCCGCGGGGGGCTGGTCTCGCCCGAGGGGGCGGTGTCGGCGGTGGCCGCGGCGCGGCGGCGCCCCCGTCCACCGCGCCTTCCCCGCCGCGAGCTCGATTTGCGCGCCGGCGCGACCGGCGCTTCGGCCGGCGGGGGGAACTCAGCCGCGGGCGGGACCCCGTCGCCGGCGACCAGCGGCCGCCCCACCAGCGCCTCCGCCGCCGAGCGGAGCACCGAGAGCAGGCCGCGGCGCCGCGAGGCGGCGGCCGCCGCGGATTCCGGCTCCGACACGGCGCGCCTCGGTGGCGGCTGGGCCCGAGCACTGGCACTGGCACTGGTGTCGGCGGCCGCCTCGGCGATGCGACGCCGCACCCGCAGCGGCTCCGCGGCGACGGCGCGCGACGGTGCCGGCTCGGCCTCCGCCGCCGCGGCCGGCCGCCGGGCGCGGCGGCGAGACGGCGGCTTCACCAGCCGCGCGAGCGCGAGCTTGGCCGCGGCCTGCTCGGCCGCCTGCTTGGTGGTACCGGTCCCCTCGGCGAGGACCTCGCCGTCGACGATCGCCTCGGCCAGGTACTCGCGACGATGCCCCGCGCCGCCCCTGCTCACCACCCGATAGACGGGGGTGCTGCCGCTGCGCTCCTGGGCAGCCTCCTGCAGGCGGCCCTTGAAGTTTGCGTCCGTCCAGTCGGCGAGGTCGCCGATGTTCTGCAGGAAGACGCGGGTGGCGACGCGGTATCCCTGGTCGAGGAACAGCGCGCCGATCATCGCCTCGAAGCTGTTGGCGAGCAGCGACGGCAACGCTCGTGCTCCGGTCTTGGCGGCACCGCGACCGACGAGCAGCGAGTCGCCGAGACCGAGCCGCTCCGCCAGGCGCGCGAGCGACACGGTGTTGACCAGCGCGGCGCGCAACTGGGTCAGCTGGCCCTCGTCGTATCCGGGAAAGCGCCGGAAGAGATACTCGCCGACGACCAGCTCGAGGACCGCGTCACCGAGGTACTCGAGTCTCTCGTTGTCGTAGCCCGGGCCGCTCGGGCCGCCCCTCTCGTTGGTCCACGAGGCGTGGGTCATCGCCTCGCGAAGCAGCTCCGGCCGGCGGAAGCGCACCCCGAGACGCTGCTGCAGCGCCTCCAGCCTGGCCTGCTCCTCGGCGGTCGGAGCTAGGAGGCGATCCCCAACCTCTCCTGGACGTAGTCCCAGGCCTGCCCCACCGTCCCGATCTTCTCCGCGTCCTCGTCGGAGATCTCCATCCCGTACTCCTCCTCGAACGCCATGATCAGCTCGACCAGGTCCAGGGAGTCCGCGTTCAGATCCTCCACGAAGGACGCTTCGAGCGTCACCTGCTCGGGCTCGACTCCGAGTTGGTCGACCACGATCGACTTGAACTTCTCGAAGCTCGTGTCTGCCATCGGTGCTCCCTTGTGGTCCGGCGGTCTCGCTGACCGTGTCAGTTTGCCCGGAAATGGTGGCCTCGGGTGGCACGGCCGCCCCGGCCGCCCACGCCAGCGGCCCGGAGGCTCCGTCGAGAACAACCGGCTGCGTCGGGGACCCGGTCTCCGCGCCGGAGGTCGCGGCCGCCGCGCCCGATCCTTGGCGGCGCGGGCTCCGCCGCCGGGCGGGTCGTGGCGGCGCTGCGGTCTCCGCACCGCCGGCCGAGGGCGCGGCCGTCTCCGCCTCGGTGGCGCTGTCCGGACCGCGCGCCGCGGTGGCCTCCGCCGGGCCGGCGGCTCCGTCGGCCCCGCGGCGCCGGCGCGCTCCTCCCCGACGTCCCCGGCGGCGCCGCGCCCGGCCGGCGGTGTCCTCACCGGGGACCTCGCCGCCCTCGGCAGGAGGGGCGGCGACGTCACCGGCGGGACCCGCGACCTGCGTCGCCTGGCCGGCGACGGCGTTCTCGGCGCCGCTGCCGGGCGACCGGGCTCGACTCCGGCGGCGGCGGCGAGAAGGAACGTCCGCGGGGGCGCCAGAGGGGAGATCGTCAGGAACGATGTCCGGCGAGATCTGCGACACGATCGGGCTCAGTCTACCGGTGCCGCCGCGGGCGGACGGCCTCATCGCACATTCCCCGCCCGAGCGGTCTCAACGGCCATAGGTGGCGACCACCTCGCCGCGCGCCAGCAGGTGGGCAGCGGTGGCGGCAACGGCGGCGTCGAGCGCCGCACGTTCGAAACCGGTCCTGAGGCGAAGGCCGGCCGAGTAGGCGCTGACCGAGAGCCGATAGTGGTGCGTGGATCCCGGCGGAGGGCAGGGGCCGCCGTAACCGGACTTGCCGAAGCCGTTGCGACCCTCCTGGAACGCGCCGGCCGGCGCCGGCAGCTGCATCGCCCCCGGATCGGCTCCGTCGCCGGCGAGCAACCAGTGCACGAAGGCACCCCCGGGCGCGTCGGGATCGATCAGCTCGACGACCACCGCGCCGGTGCCTGCGGGCGGTTGCTGCCAGGTGACCCGGGGCGAACGGTCGGCGCCGTCACAGGTGAGGTCGCGCGCGAAGCGACCGGAGCTCAGCTCCGGGCTGGACACGGAGAGCATCGCCCCCGCAGCGGTGACCGGCGACGCTGTCGACGGGGCGCTGGAACCACCACCGCCGCAGCTCGCGAGGATCAGCGCCAGCGCGACCAACGCGAGTCCACGCAGCGCCGAGGTGCCGCGCGGTTCAGGCAAGGCCACCGTCGACATGGAGAACGTGACCGTTGACGTACGACGCAGCCGGCGAGGCGAGAAAGACCACCGCCGCCGCCACCTCGTCGGGCCGTCCCAGCCGGCCGGCCGGGACCAGCTCGACGGCGCGGCTGCGCACCGCCACGGGAAGTGCGGCGGTCATGTCGGTGTCGATGAAGCCCGGAGCCACCGCGTTGACGGTGATGCCGCGCTCACCGATCTCCTTGGCCAGCGAGCGGGTGAGACCGATCAGTCCGGCCTTGGCGGCGGAGTAGTTGGCCTGGCCGGGGTTGCCGATGACCCCGGCGACACTGGAGATGTTGATGATCCGCCCCGAGCGCTGGCGCAGCATCGGTCGCAGCGCCGCGCGGCAGATGACGAAGGCCGCGGTGAGGTCGACGGCGATCACCGCCGCCCAGTCCTCGTCGCTCATCCGCACCGCCAGCCCGTCACGTGTCAGCCCCGCGTTGTTGACAACGATGTCCATGCGCCCGAAGGCGTCAACGGTCCGCTGCACCAGTGCCGCCGCGGCGCGCTCATCACGCAGGTCGGCAGCGAGGGTGACCGCCCGCGAGCCGGCCGCCTCCACGTCGCGGGCGACGGCGGCGGCGTCGGAGCCGCTGCCGTGGGCGACGGCCACCGCCGCGCCGGCGGCTCCGAGGGCGACCGCCACCGCCCGGCCGATGCCGCGCGAGCCTCCGGTCACCAGTGCCACCTGACCGGCGAGCGCCGACTCAGGCACCGGCAGCGACCAGCCGCACGCCGAGCGAGTGCGCCTCGCCCGGAGTCGCGACCGACACCGCCCTGACCGCGGGAGCGATGCGGCGCGCGAGGCCGGTGAGGACGCCGCCCGCACCGACCTCGACCAGGGCGTCGGGCCGCAGCGAGAGCAGCGCCTCGACGCAATCGCTCCAGCGCACCGCGCCCGTCAGCTGACGGCGAAGTCGCGCGCGCAGACCGGCGGCGTCGGTGACCAGCGCCCCGTCGACGTTGCAGGCGACCGGCACCCGCGCATCGACCAGCGGCGCGGCGTCGAGCGCCGCGGCGAAGCGCTCCGCCGCCGCCTCCATCAACGGCGAGTGGAAGGCGCCGCTGACGTTGAGCGGCAGCACCCGCCGCGCACCCCGCCCCTTGGCAAGCTCGCCAGCGGCGCGCACGCCGGCGACGGTGCCGCTGACCACCACCTGCCCCGGAGCGTTGAGGTTGGCGACCACCACCGGGCCCTGGCCGCGTTCATCGACCTCGCGGCACACCTGCGCAACCGCGTCGGCGTCGAGCCCGAGGAGGGCCGCCATGGTTCCCTCGCGCATCGACGCCATCGCCCCGCCGCGTGCCACCACCAATCGCATCGCCTCCGACGCCGGCAGCGCTGCCGCGGCCGCCAGGGCCGCGTACTCACCCACACTGTGGCCGCTCACCCCGACCACCTCGACGGCGGGATCGAGCATCGTGGTCAGCAGCACCCCGACGAAGAGCAGCGCCGGCTGCGCGACCTCGGTCGGCCGCAGGTCGTCGTCGTCGCCCGCCAGCCGGGCGCGCAGGTCAAGCCCCTGCGCCTCCGCCTGCTCGAAGAGTCCGGCGGCGCCGGGCACATCGAGCAGGTCGTCGGCCATGCCCTTCGCCTGGCTTCCCTGACCGGGAAAGCAGAGTGCGACTCGCGACACCGGCGAGGAGGCCGTGCCGGTTGACCTCCTACTCGGTGACGACGACTTCGCGTCCGTGGTAGTAGCCGCAGTTGCGGCACACGTGGTGCGGCCGCTTCGACTGGTGGCACTGCGGACACGGCGTCAGCACCGGCCGGGCCAGCGCCAGGTGGGCGCGGCGCCGGTCGCGACGTGCTTTGGGAATTCGTTCCTTGGGGACCGCCATGGCTACTCCGGCGGGCGCGCGAGAAGAGAGATGACGCGCCCGGCGGGGAGTATAGCGCGACCGCCGCGCACGCACGAGCTCAGGCTCACCGCCGTCTGGACCGCTGTGTCTCGGTGCTCGATGTCGTGCCCGGAAGGCTGTCAACTCCCTTGCGGATCTCGGCGACCAGGCGCGACAGCTGCTGCTCGAGGGTGGTGAGCGCGTTGCGGACATAGGTGTCGGCCTCGCCGCGGACCCGCTCGGCGCTCGCCTCGGCGTCGGCGAGCACGGCGGCGGCACGCTCCTCGGCGCGACGCGCCACCTCGCTCTCCGCCACCAGAGCCTCGCAGCGGGCGGCGACGCCGCGCTCGAGCGCGGCGGCCTCCTCCTCGGCCCGGGCACGGATGGCCTCCGCCGTGGCCTCCGCCTCGGCGATGAGCCGCTCTCGCTCCTGCGCCGTCCAGTGCGCCTGCTTGAGCTCTTCGGGCAGCTCCAACCGCGCACGATCGATCAGCTCGAGCGCCTCCTCCTCGTTGACGATGACGTTGGGGGTGAAGACGACGCGGCGGCCGCCCGCCAGCAGGCCCTCGAGCTGGTCGATGACATCGATGATCGACATGGCTGATCGAGCCTCAGCCGCCGGCTCGCTTGGCCGTGCTTCCAAACTTGCGACGCATGGCCTCGGCCACCGGAGCAGGCACGAACTCGTCGATGTTGCCGCCGTAGTGGAAGACCTCCTTGATCAGCGACGAGGAGACGAACACGTTGCTGAAAGAGGTCATCAGGAACACGGTGTGGATGTCGGGGGCCAGGCGGCGATTCATCAGCGCCATCTGGAATTCGTTCTCGAAGTCGCTCACCGCGCGCAGCCCGCGCACGATGGCGGTGGCGCCGCAGGTCCGGGCGTAGTCGACGGTGAGCCCGTTGAAGGTGCCGATCTCTACACCCCCGTCGAGAGCGGCGCTCTGGCGGATGAGGTCGACCCGCTCCTCGACGCTGAACAGCGGCGTCTTCCCCGGGTTCTCGAGGACGGCGATGATCAGCTTGTCGAAGATCAGGGTGGCACGCTCGAGGATGTCGAGATGCCCCAGGGTGACCGGGTCGAAGCTTCCCGGGTACACCGCCACATGCGTCGTCATCACCCTCGGTCTCCTCCGCTGCCGGCGGCGTCCTCACGCCGCAGGATGGTGAGCTGGGTGGCACCGTAGCCCGCCTCGCGCACGCGCTGCAGCCGTCCGAAACGCTCGCCCAGCCGGCGCGACCGGTGATGTTCGCACACCACCAGCGCCGGCGGACGGTCGCCGAGCAGCCTCAGGGCGTCCTCCAACTGCTCGTCGCGGTAGGGCGCGTCGAGCAGGGCGATGTCGGCGGTCACCGCCTCCTCCGGGCCGCGCCGCAGCCAGGTCAGCACGTCGGCCGCGATCAGCCGGCAGCGGTCGGCGCAGCCGAGGCTCTCGGCGGTCTGGGCCACCAGGTCGAGCGCCTTGCGGTCGCGCTCCACGAACACCGCGCCGGCGGCGCCACGCGAGAGCGCCTCGAAGCCCAGCGTGCCCGCCCCGGCGTAGAGGTCGAGCACGGCGGCGCCGACCACCCTCTCGCCGAGGATGTTGAAGAGCGCCTCGCGCACCAGTGAGGTGGTGGGTCGCACCGCCTGGCCGCGGGGCGTGAGCACACGCCGCCCGCGCCAGGCGCCCGCGGTGATCCGTGTCTCTGCCAACCCTCTGATCGGGCGAAGGCCCGGCCTCAGTCCAGGTCGAACACCGCGCGGTAGCCGTTCATGGCGCGGTGCAGGGGGTCATGGGTGACGAGCTCGGGGTCGGCGTCGAGCCAGTCGCCGGCAGCGCGCCGCGCCTCCTCGAGCAGCGCGGTGTCGAGCAGGTCGGCGACCCTGACCTCGGGAAGCCCGTGCTGCCGCAGCCCGACGACGTCGCCGGGCCCGCGCAGCCGCAGATCGGCCTCGGCCAGGTCGAAGCCGCTGCGGGTTTGCGCCACCGCCTCGAGCCGCTTGCTCCCCTCCTCGTCGGGCGAGCCCTGGAAGAGCAGGCAGACCGAGGCGTGCTCGCCCCGACCCACCCGGCCGCGGAACTGGTGCAGCGACGCCAGGCCAAAACGCTCTGCGCCCTCGATGAACATGATGGTGGCATTGGGCACGTCGACGCCGACCTCGACGACACTGGTCGAGACCAGCAGGTCCGCCTCGCCGGCGGCGAAGCGCCCCATCCGTTCCTCCTTCTCGCGCCCCGGCATCCGTCCGTGGAGCAGCTCGACCCGCAGCTCCGGGAACACCTCGCGGCGCAGCCGCTCGTACTCCTCGGTCGCGCTCTTGACGCCAAGCTTGTCCGATTCTTCGATGAGCGGGCAGATGACGAAGGCCTGCCGTCCCTCGGCCACCTGGGCGCGCACGAAGTCGTACGCCTCGGGGCGCTGATGGGGAGCCACCACCCGGGTCTCGACGGGGATGCGGCCGGGCGGCATCTCCCGCAGCTCGGAGAGGTCGACGTCGCCGTACAGCGTCAGCGACAGCGAGCGAGGGATGGGGGTCGCCGTCATCGCCAGGAAGTTGGGCGCGAGCGCGCCCTTGCGCCGCAGCTGCTGCCGCTGGGCGACCCCGAAGCGATGCTGCTCGTCCACCACCACCAGGCCGAGGTCGGCCAGCACCACCGCCTCCTCGATCAGCGCGTGGGTGCCGATGAGCACCGTGTCGTGCCCGGCCGCGACCCCCACGAGCACCTCGCGCCGGGCCCGCGCCGGGGTGCTTCCCACCAGCAGCCGCGACGACACACCGTGCGGCGCCAGCAGGGCCTCCATGGTGGCGTGATGCTGGCGGGCGAGGATCTCGGTGGGAGCCATCACCGCCGTCTGGTGTCCGGCGGCGTGAGTCATCAGCGCCGCCATCGCCGCCACCACCGTCTTGCCGCTGCCGACATCGCCCTGCAGCAGCCGGTTCATCGAGCCGGTGCCGGCCATGTCGGTGAGGATCTCGTGGGCGGCGACGCGCTGCCCCTCGGTCAACCGGAAGGGCAACGAGGCGACGAAGCGGCGCGCCACCTCGACGTCGTAGGCGACGGCCACGCCGCTCCCCGCCAGCCGGCGCCGGCGAGCCCGCTGCGCCGCCAGCTGGAGCAGGAACATCTCCTCGAAGGCGATGCGACGGCGGGCGAGCTCGAGCCGGGCGGGATCGTCGGGGAAGTGCACCTGGCGCAGCGCCGCCGCCAGCCGGGGCAGGTCGTGGCTGCGCAGCAGCTGCGGCGGGAGCGGATCCTCGAGCGCGTCGGCGACCGGCAGCAGCGGCTCGATGCGGCTGCGCAGCCAGCGTGAGCTCACCCCCTCCGTCTCGGGATACACCGGCGCCAGCCGGCCGACGTGTCGCTGCTCGCCCGAGGCGCGCTCGAACTCGGGATTCTGCAGCACCAGCCCGCCCCGTCCGAGCTTCACCTTGCCGCTCAGCAGCAGCTCGTCGCCGCTGTGGATCTGGCGGGCGAGGAACGGCTGGTTGAACCACACCGCCGAGGCGACATGGCCGCCGTCCTCCAGCGAGGCCTCCACCAGCACCATCCGTTTGCGCGGGCTGCGGTGCGACGAGACGTTGCGCACCCGCGCGTACACCGTCTGCTCCTCGCCCGGGTGCAGCTCTGCCAGCGGCCGGACGTCGCGGGTGTCCTCGTAGCGCCGGGGCAGGTGGAAGAGCAGGTCGCGGACCGTGCCGACCCCCAGACGGGCCAGCCGCTGGGCCTGGCGGGGACCGACGCCGGGCAGACCGGCGACCGGAGCGTCGGCTGCGGGGACGGCGAGCGGGGCGGGCGCGACGGCGGCGGGCATCTGCGGCGGAGTGTATCCCGAACGGGGGTTCGCTACGGCGCCGGCGAAACCACTGCGAATGATGGCCGCGCTCGGGCGGCACATATATCAAGGAAGGGTCAGTCCGCCAGCAGCCAGGCCACCCCGATCGCCCGGGGACCCACGTACGTCCCCACCACCGGACCGATCTGGCCGGCGATCAGCTCCGTCCCCGGCTGCGCGTCGCCGAGCCGCCGCCGCACCTCGTCGAGCAGCTCGGGGGCGCTGGTGTGCATCGTCCCCAACCCCTGCAGGCGGGTGCCGGCGGGAACCAGCTCCAGCAGCTTCTCCACCCCCTGCTGGCGGTTGCGGGTGCGGGCCTGGGGGTGGGCCTCGCCGTCGACCACCCGCAGCAGCGGCTTGACGTTGAGGATGCCGCCCAGGAAGGCCTGGGCGGGGCCGATGCGGCCGCCCTTGTGGAGATAGGTGAGGGTGTCGAGGAGGACGTAGATCATCACCCGGTCGCGCCGGGCCTGGGTGTTGCGGACAACTGTGTCCGCATCGGCGCCGCCAGCGCGGTCGGCGATGGCGGCCCGGATGAGGAACTGCATGCCGACGCTGACGGTGCCGGAGTCGACGGCGGCGACGCGGCCGTCGAAGTCCTGGGCGGCGACGGTCGCCGACTGCAGGGTGCCGCTCCACTTCTGGGCGATGTGGATCGAGAGCACCCGGTCGTCCGGGTCGCGGAGCAGGTCGCGGTAGACCTCGGCGAACTGCTCCGGCGACGGTTGCGAGGTGGTCGGCAGCGCCGACGCCGACTCCAGCCGCCGGTAGAAGGTGTCGCCGTCGATGTCGATGCCGTCGCGGAACTGCTCGTCACCGAAGCGCACCGTCAGCGGCACCACGGTGACGCCGAGCGATTGCGCCTCAGCCGGGCGCAGATCGCAGGTGCTGTCGGTGACGATGTGGAGCACGGCGGGGCGATGTCCGGTGGTGGGGGTCTACTCGAGCGACAGGATGTAGGGGTAGTGCTCCTGGCCGCCGGGGTGGAGCTCGAACTCGATGTCGGAGTGGCTGGTCCGCAGCGCCGAGACCAGCTTCTCGGCCTCCTCCTCGGCAACGCCGGCACCGCTGTACACGGTCACCAGCTCCGGCCGGTCGGGAAGGTTGGTGAGCACCGCCTGGGCCACCGCCAGGTTGTCGTCGCCGACCTCGGTGATCCGGTCGTCGACGACGGCGATGACGTCGCCGGCGTGGATGGTGCGGCCGTTCGCGGTGCTGTCGCGCACCGCTCGGGTGATCTCGACGGTGCGCACCCCGGCCATGGCCTCCTCCATCCGCCGCGCGTTCTCGTCGAGGTCGGCGGTGGGGTCGAGGGCGAGCAGGGCGCTGATCCCCTGCGGCAGGTTGCGGCTGGGGACCACCCGCACCGTGGTCTCGCCGGCGAGATCGTCGACCTGCTGGGCGGTGAGGATCACGTTGCCGTTGTTGGGGAGCAGGATCACCTCGCCGGCACCGCTCTCGCGAACGCCGTTGAGCAGATCCTCGATGGACGGGTTCATCGTCTGCCCGCCCTCCACCACCTGGTCGACGCCGAGGCCGCGGAAGATCTCGCGGAAACCGGTGCCGGGCGCCACCGCGACCACCCCCAGATGCCTGGCACCGGGGAGATCGGCGCCGTTGGCCCGGCCGCCGGCAGCCTCCTCCGCGGCGGCGCGGTCGAGAACGTCGTGGTGCTGCGCCGACATGTCCTCGACCTTCAGCTTGCTCAGCCGCCCCTGCCGGGCGGCGGCGCCGATCAGCAGCGCCGGCTCGTGGGTGTGGATGTGCACCCGGATCAGATCGGGGTCACCGACCACCAGCGAGGACTCGCCCAGCGGGGCGAGCTCCCCCCGCACCCTGTCGAGGTCCAGCCCGGGCCCGTGGATGAGGAACTCGGTGCAGTAGCCCCAGCCCTCCTCGCGGGCGGCGACGGCGGCGGCGCCGCGCCGGCCCTCGACGCCGGCAAACCCCGGCGGACGGAGCTGCGGTTCGCCCACTCGCCGGGGAGGCGGTGGCGTCGCCAGCCCGACCTCCACGCCCTCGAGGGCTCGGGCGAAGCCCTCCAGGATGACGGTGAACCCGAAGCCGCCGGCATCGACCACCCCGGCATCGCGAAGCACCGCGAGCTGCTGCGGGGTGCGGTCCACCGAGTCGTGGGCCTCGCGCACCGCGGCATCGAGCACGACGTGAATGTCGTCGCTACCGTCGGCCGCCTGGCGTGCCGCGGCAGCGGCCTCGCGCACCACGGTGAGCACGGTGCCCTCGGTCGGCTTCATCACCGCCTTGTAGGCGACGTTCGACGCCTCCTGCAGCGCGGCGGCGATGCCGGCGGCGTCG
>VBIQ01000004.1 GCA_005880985.1 Chloroflexota bacterium | reverse complement strand
CGCCGTTCCCCGACGCGCGGTCGCCGCCATGGGGGGCATCTGGTACGCGCCGCTCCCCACCCTGGCCTTCGTGGCTGCGGTCACCGAGCGACTGGCGCTGTGCACGCATGTCCTCGTCCTGCCGTATCGCCACCCGCTCCACGTGGCGCGCGATGTGGGCACCGTCGACCACCTCAGCGGCGGCCGGATCATCCTGGGTGTCGGCACCGGCCACCTGCGCGCTGAGTTCTCGGCTCTCGGTCTCGATTACGACGGACGAGGCACCGTCACCGACGCCTATCTCGCCGAGCTCGAGCGCATCTGGGCCGGCGAAGGCGACCTCGTCGTCCTCCCCGGTCCCGTGCAGACGCCGCGTCCGCGAGTCTGGATCGGGGGCAACAGCGCACGGTCGTTGCGGCGTGCCTGCGAGTACGGCGACGGCTGGGTGCCGTGGCTGATCGAGCCCGAGCGCATGCGCGAGCTCATCCAGATGCAGGGCCACCCCGGCGAGGTGGTCTATCCCGCGACCTTCGACCCCCTGGGAAGGGGCGGCCCGCCGCAGCCGGTTGACGCCTGTCTCGAGCAGCTGGCCCGCCTGCGCAGCGCCGGCATCACCGCAGTCACCGCCGGATTCCCGAGCGCGTCGGTGGACGAGCTCGTCGCCCAGCTCGAGGCGTTCGCCGGCGAGGTGATGCCGCACGCCGCGTCCATGGGCTGACGGTCGGCGGCGATGCCGCTCAACCCCGGCGGCGGCGCATCCAGGGGACGAGCAAGGTCGCAGCCACCAGCAACCCGACTGCCGTGGGCCTCGTGGCGGCGCTGGCGAGGGCCCACACCGGATGGCCGCTCGGGCTCACCGCTGGATGTGGCGTCGCGGCATCCGCGCCGCCGGCGGTGG
The DNA here is from genome assembly GCA_005880985.1 of Chloroflexota bacterium. Classification (GTDB taxonomy): domain Bacteria; phylum Chloroflexota; class Dormibacteria; order Aeolococcales; family Aeolococcaceae; genus CF-134. The sequence continues at coordinate 422,397 of VBIQ01000004.1, read as the reverse complement.
CGGGCGGCGCCACCGGGGCGGTGGTGGCGGCGCCACCGGCTCCGACGCTGGGCGCCGCCGGCGACGTCCCGATCGCTGCCGGGACGCCTGCAGCGTGTGCTGTGCCGACCACCGGCAGGGTGAGCCTGGAGGGGGCGCGGTTGTCCAGGTGGACAGAGATGATATTGGGAACCCGCGACCCGGCATAGGCGGCGTCGGTCGCCGACAGGACCAGGCGGATGCGGTGGCCCGCAGCGTACTGGTGGACGAGACCGGGAAGGTTGATGTGGACCGGCTTGCTCAGGTCTGCGACACGCAGCGGCGAGACGAGTCGATACGGGAGCACCACTGACCCGTCGGGCGCGACGTCGTAGACCTTGCCGAAGAGGACGAGCTCGGTGGAGGGATCGGCGGTCGACTGGGTGGCGGCGCTGATCGAGATGTCCGCCGTCGGGATACCGACCGACACGACGTCGGCGGGCAGCGGGGCGCTGGTGAAGGCGGTGAAGGTGCCGGGAACGTCGGTCGGTGGCACCGAGCTGATGGGAGGGGCGCGCCCCACGGCCGACGTCTCGGAGTAGTTCGGCGGCAGCCCGCCCGGCGGGTTGGCGAAGCTGTCGGTGCCGGGCTTGACCTGTCCTGCCGAGGAGACCAGGGTGCCATCACTGGAGAGGAACAGCGTGCGGGTACTTCCGACCGGCCAGCTCGACGCCGACCCGTACGCCGGCGCAGCCGAGCCGCTGGTGTCGTAGTGCACCCAGTCGCGGAAGTAGAGCACCGGCGGACCGATGTCAACGGCCGACCGCTTGAGGAAATGGTCGAACCAATTGAGCCGCAGCTGGGTGAGGAAGCCCTTGTTCGGATCATCGGTGTTGTACTCGCCCGCCGCCGCCGGGCCGCTGTGACCGCCTTCCTGGAACACCAGATGGACGGTGGCGCCGTTGGCGTTGATGCCCCGCATGTTGGCCACCGCCTCGGCCATGTCGAAGAGGGTGTCGTTCTGCCCCTGGACGAGGAGTGTAGGGATGCGGATCTTCGTCATGAAGCTGGCCACCGACGCGTTGTGGAAGAAGGCGGCCGCGTCAGAGGTGAGGAATCCGCGCGCGATGGACTCGGTGTTGAAGACACAGATCTGGGGATCGAAGCCGGGGCAGGTCGAGGGCGGGATCGGGGTGGTTGTCGGATGTAGCGCCGGCTGAGCGAGACCGTCGGCGAAGAAGAGCTCGCTCCACTGCTCCTTGGGCGTCCCCGGTGGGATGGTGGTGGTGGAGAGCAGCTTCGACCAGGAGTTGTTGGGGGCGAGCGAGTAGCTGAGGTCGTTCCAGGTGATCGACGGGACGATGGTGTCGAGGCGGGGATCGACCGAAGCGGTGGCGAACTGGATGCCGCCCCCGTACGAGCCACCGAACATCCCGATCCGCGGGTCGCCGGGGCCGTCCTTGAGCACCTCGGGCCGATTGCCGAGGAAGCTGATGAGTTGGGAGGCCGCCTTGCCGTCCCAGGCCGGCTGATCGGTCTCGATGTTGCAGCCGCTGCCGCCGAAGCCGAGGCCGGAGTAGGAGAGGACGACGTACCCGCGCTCGGCGAGCAGGGTGGCGTCGGCCGCCTGGTCGTCCTTACTGCCGCCAAAGCCGTTGGTGGTGAGGATCGACGGAGCCGGGGTGGCGGCGGTCGCCGTGCTCGGCACGTAGAGGTCGCCGACGATGGTGCAGTGCTGATCGTCGTTGGGCCCGACGACGACGGGAAAATGCATCGTCGTCTTGGTGAGGGTTGGGGGATTGGCGGCCGAGGCCGCGGTGCGGCCACCGAGGACGGCCAGGCCGGCCAGCACCAGGGTGGCACCGGCGGCGATCGGTGTGGCGACGCGCTGCATGGGTGCCTCCCGGACGCTTTCCGATCTCCCTTCCCATCAAGGTGAGACGGCCGAGATCTCCCGGATCTTGCACATCGGCGCCTTCGCGGCTTGGCGGCAGCGGCCCCCCGGCATGGCGAGACGCCAGGTCGAGCCGCGGCTTCCCGTCGCGGGAGGCAGGCGGCGTCGCGGCTACGCGAGCTGGCAGACGCCGTTCCCCAGGGGACCGGGACGCACGCCGCGATTGGGGAATTGCGGACCGCGATCGTCGTCCTCGTCGTCGTCGTCGGCCGCGACACCCAGGCGCTGGAGAAGCCGGTCCTGCAGGTCGAAGGCCTGATCGGCCAGGTTGACGATGCTGATGCCCGTGCGCCAGCGCTCGCGGAGATCCTCGGGGAGCGCATCGTTGACGCGGTCGAGCGCCGGCTGCAGGTCCTTGGGCACCCTGCTGCGGCCGGCGAGATGGAGCTCTTCGAGCTGCACCACCAGGTCGTCGAGCAGCTTCATCGGGCGCCGAATCTGGTCTTGCCGCCGGTCGCGCCGATGGCGGATGACGATGGCGTAGGCGACCTCGGTCGCGACGCTGTGAAATCGATTCATTGCTCAGCTTCCATTGGGCCGCGCCTGCAGGGTCGCGGTCAGCGTCAGGGTCTGACCACCCCGCTGCACGGTCAGGTGGATGGTGTCGCCGACGTGATGCGCGGTGACCAGTCCGGCGAGGGTATGGGTACCGTCGAGGGTGGTCCCGTCGATGCCGACGATGACGTCGCCGGTCTTGAGGCCGGCGGCCTCGGCGGCGCTGCCGCTCGCGACCGTCGTCACCTCGACCCCCGGACCGGCGAAGGACCGGCCCTGCTCGGCGGCGTCGAGCGCGGTGACAGACCCGATTCCCAGATAGGGATGCTCCACCGTCCGGTGGTTGATGAGGTCCTGGGCCACGATCTGCGCCTGGTCGCTGGGGATGCTGAAGGAGACATTGGTCCCGCCCGACGAGGTCGCCACGTTGACGCCGATCACCCGGCCCGCCAGATCGACCAGTGGCCCACCGCTGTTACCCGCGTTGATGGATGCGTCGGTCTGGAGCACATCCGAGAGGCGCTCGCTGGCACCGGTCTGCTGGCTGCCCGCGGTGATCGACCGGTGCAGAGCGCTGATGACACCCGATGTCACCGAGTTCTGATTCCCCAGTGGGCTGCCGATGGCGACAACCGCCTGGCCGCTGGTGAGCGCTGAGGAGCTGCCGAAGGTAACCTGGGGAAGATGACCGTCCTGGACGGAGACGACGGCGAGATCATCGACCGAATCGGTGCCAACGAGCGTCGCCTGGTAGGTCCGGCCGTTCGAGGTCACCGCCTGCAGCGTGCTCGCGCCGCTGACCACGTGGTTGTTGGTCAGCAGGTAGCTGGTGCCGCCGGAATTGCTGATGACGAACCCGGAGCCCAGAGCGGTGCCGCCGCCGCCGAGCCCGCTGTGGGCCACGATGGTCGCCACCGATGGGATCAGCGCCTGGGCGACGGCGGCGACCGTCCCCTGCGCACCGGCGGGGAGCCGGCTGGTGTTGACGCTGAGCGGGGCAGAGGTCGGCGACCCGGACGAGGTGCCACTGCGGGTGACCGCGGTGACGAGCGCGGCGATCGCCACCGCGGCGACGAGCAGCCAGGCCGTTGCCCGCAGCAGCGGCAGGGGCAGGCGCCGGCGGCGGCGCGGGGTCGGCTCGGGTCCAGGGGTCCACGGGTCGCGGGCGGCCGGCGACGGCTCTGCCTGGGACTGGGGCCCGGGCGGCCACGCGTCGCCCGGTGGGTGGACCTCGCCTTCCCAGGATGCCGGTGTCGGGGTGGGGGTGGTCGTGCTCATGTCCCATACGATGCGCGAGCCGGCTGAAAGCGCCCTGGGGGAAACCTCAGAAATCGCTGTGAGCCGGCGGTTGGGGGTGAAGGCCGGCTCGGCAGCCGGCCCCCAGCGTGATCTGTCGAGGGTTTCCTCCCGCGATGCGGCCTAGGGAACCGTCGGGACCTGCCCGGCGCTCTCCTGAGCCTCTCGCTGAGCGCTTTCCTCGGCTTCGTGCGTCGGATCCTCGTTCGGGTGGAACGTGCCGGAGCTCGGCGTGGTGGACGGTGTGGTCGTCCCGGTGCCGCTCGAGTTCGACGACGTTGACGAGGAGCTCGACGTCGCCGCTTGGCTGACGATGAAGCCGCCGGCCATGCCGCCGGCCAACAACCCCAGCGCCGTGACCCCCACCGCGGCGCGACGACTGAGTCCGCCCAGCCGTGAGAGTCGCTCCGGTGATCTCCATTGCGGTGTCATCCCGTTGTCGTTGTCGTCCATTGCGTATCTCCTTGTCTTCTTGTCTTCTTGTCTTCTTTCTTGTCCTGCATCCAAGGACATCGCGCGTACTCTGGTCGTGAATCTTTCGTCTACATGTCAGTGGCCTCGTGCTGTCCGATCCATGCGGTCAGCATGCGGTCGCTGCCTCGGGATCCCCCGGGCGAGTCCTCAGAGGTCACTGAGAGTCCGCCGCGGCGCCGGGTCGGCCCGAGCCGCGGCGCTAGCTGCGCCGGACCTCGACCGAATCGCCCGCCCGACTCGTCGCGGCAGGCGGCGCGGCGGGAAGGGGGAGCTCGACACGGAAGGTCGCGCCTCCGCCAGGGGTCTCTCCAACCGTGAGCCGCCCACCGTGGGCGGCGACGATGGCGGCGGCGATGCTGAGACCCAGGCCGCTGCCACCCTGATCGCCGCTGCGTTCCGGGTTGGCGCGGTGGAAACGCTCGAAGATCCGATCGGCGTGTCCCGCCGGGATGCCCGATCCGTGATCGATCACCTCCAGCACCGCATGCACGCCGTCGGCGTGCAGCTCGACATCGATCGGGGTGCCGACCGGCGTGTGCACGACCGCGTTCCGCATCAGGTTGGCGAGCGCCTGGCGCAGACGCAGCTCGTCTCCATCCAACACCAACGGCGCGCTGACGCGCGAGCTGATCGTCCGGCCGGGAGCGACGGCGCGAGCGTCGGCGCAGGCGTCGACCACCAATGCCTCCAGATCGACCGGGCCATGGTCGAGCGGCCTGCCCTGGTCGAGCCGCGCCAGCAGCAGCAGGTCGTCGACGAGGATGCCCATCCGCTTCGATTCGTCCTCGAGGCGGCGCATCGCCAGGACGATGTCCTCCCGGTCCATGTCCGGGTTGTGGCGCAGCAGCTCCGCGTAGCCGCGCATCGAGGTGAGCGGCGTGCGCAGCTCGTGGGACGCGTCGGAGACGAAGTGGCGCAGCCGTTGCTCGTTCGCGGCCCGCTCGGCAAACGCCGCTTCCAGCTGGGCGAGCATGGTGTTGAGCGCCAGGCCCAGACGTCCGACCTCGGTTTTCTCGTTCGCGGGTGTCACCCGCTTGCTCAGGTCGCTGGCCACGATCGACCGGGCCGTCCGGCCCATGCGTTCCAGCGGACGAAGCCCCTTGCGGACGACGAGCCAGCTCGCCAGGACGACGATGAGAGTGACTCCCCCGGTCACCCCGATCTCCAGATAGGTGAGGCGGGCCAGGATCGAGTCGATGTCGTCGAGCGGTGCGGCCAGGACGAGGATGTCGCCATTGCTGGCGGTCTCGACGTAGGCGCGGTAGCGGTTGACGGTGCCGGTGCCGTTGACGGTGATGTAGACGGGCGATTCGGCGGTCCCCGGGTGGAGGCTGCTGGGAAGGACCGGATGCGTGGTCGAGCTGGGAGCGCCCTGGGGGCCGAAGCCCACCACGCCGCTGTTCACCACCGCGCCGTCGGTGGTCAGCAGCTCTCCGTAGGTTCCGGTGGGCAGCGAGGTCGACACCGGCTGACCCCCGGGACCGCCCGGGCCGCCACCGGCGCTGCCGCGCTCGAGCGCCTCCTCCACCGCGGGGTGGCCGCTGAGCAGCTGATCGTCGAGGCGAGAGAGGAGATACGACTGCAAGGCGGCGTGGGTGCCGACGTCGGCGGCGACCAGCCCGGCGATGAACAGTGGTACCAGGGTGATCAGCAGGCGCAACTGGAGCGACATGGCCGCGGCTCAGCTGCGCGGTACGCGCATCACATAGCCGACGCCACGCACAGTGTGAATGAGCGGGGGATCACCGCGATCGACCTTGCGCCGCAGGTAGCTGATGTAGGTCTCGAGGACGCTGGCGTCGCCGCCGAAATTGTATTCCCACACATGGTCGAGGATCTGCGCCCGGGTGAGCACGCGTCCCGCATTGATCAGCAGGTACCGCAGCAGGCGGAACTCGGTGCGCGTCAGATCGACCGGCTGGCCCGCCCGCAGCACCTCATGCGTGTCCTCGTCGAGCTCGAGGTCGGCGAGCACCAGGTGGCCGGTGGAGTTGCTGCTCGCGGGTTGGTGCCGTCGAAGGACGACGCGGATCCGGGCCACCAGCTCCTCGATGCTGAAGGGCTTGGTCACGTAGTCGTCGCCGCCGACGGTGAGGCCGCGCACCTTCTCCTCGGTGGCGTCTCGGGCGGTGAGGAAGATCACCGGCACCTTGAGGCCGTCGGCGACCAGGCGCTGAGTGAGGCTGAAGCCGTCCTCGTCGGGCAGGCCGACGTCGAGCACGACCAGCGCAGGCCGGTACTCCATCACCGCCCGACGGGCGTCCTTGGCGCTGGCGGCGGTCTGCACCGCGAAGCCCTCGTATTTGAGGGCCATCGCCACCAGGTCGGTGATGGCACGCTCGTCGTCGACGACGAGGACACGGGTCGGGGCGTCGGTCACGGCTCTATGGTGCCCGCCAACCCTGGGAATCTGCTCAGAGTCTGCTGTGACGTCCATCACAGCGCCCCGATCCGGTGCGGCTACAGGCCGATCTGCCCGTGCACCTCATCGAGATGCCAGTTCGAGCTGCCGGAATTGTGGAGCTGCATCAGCCAGTTCTCCACCTGGCCGGTGTGGTTCTGGGGTGAATAGTTCTCCACCGGGCCCAGTCCAGTGTCCCAGTTGTGGATCGAGTAGAGGGTGTCGAGCAGGCTCTGCTTGGAGATGTTCGGCCCCATCAGCTGCAGCGCGTGCTCCATCAGCAGGCAGTTGGCCCATCCCGTCTGCGAGTACAGGTCGATCCGGTCGTCGGGATAGTAGGTCTGCACCGTGTGGGCGAGCCGCTGCATGCCGGGAGTGTCGGTGTGATTGAGCGGCGTCCAGGGCGTGCCCTGGAACATGTTGTTGGCCGCCTGGGCCCACTGGGGGTTGGCGGCGACGCCGTCGTCGGTGACCAGGTTGTTCATCACTTGGACGAAGAACTGCTGCTGCTGCGCCGCGTAGAGGTAGCGCTGCAGGCTTCCCGGATCGATGACGAGGTGTACGTGGTCGATACCGGCGCTGCGGAGCTTGGCGATGACATCGGCATAGTCGTTGGCGGCGATCGACTCCATGATCGGTGCCCCGCCATAGAGGGCTCCGGAGCCGTAGTAGTTGTGGACGCCGTCACAGGTCGACTGGACCGCCGCCTCGTCGAGGCAGATCTCGGCGACCTTGCCGCCGCTGCGCGGCCAGTTCTGGGTGGTGAGCATCAGCTTGGCGCCCAGCTGGCCGTTCTGGAAGGGGGTTGGTCCGGTTACGAAGATGTAGGGGCTCTGATATGCGGGGGGCGATGACTGGCACTCACCGACGAGGATCAGGTGCGTCTGGTTGACATACGTCACCTGGTTGCTGTCGGTCACCGGCGCGCACTCGCCCAGCACCGCGAAGACCTTCTCTCCCTCGGCGAACTGGCGGTACTCGCCGGCGCCGGTGTCGGGGTTGCCGCCGTCGTCGCGCATGTCGAGGTTGATGCGGTTGCCGTTGATGCCACCCGCCTGGTTGATGGAACGCACCCAGGAGAGGATGGCGTGGGCCATGGGGATCGACCGCCCCGGTCCGCTGGTGGTGACGATGGACCCGAGCAGGATCTGGCCGTTGCCATGGCCGGTGTCGGCGACCGCGGCGCCGCCACCTGCGCGCACCGAGACGCCGGCTTTCGCGCCCGGTGCGGCGGACGTGGCGCTGCGGCCGGCGACGGTTCCGTTGGCACCCGGCGCGGCGGTGGCCTGAGGACCTGCCGGGGCAGCGGTCCCACCGGGATTGACCGCGGCGCCACCGCTGGCACTGGTCTGGACGCTCTGATGGGTGTGGGTGAGGTCGGCCACCACCAACCCCGCGAAGACCAGGGTGAGCACCACGGTGATGGCCAGCATCACGGTGAACTGGCGGTCGCGATCCAGGGTCATGGCCTGCTCAGGGTCTCCGTATCAGACCAGGTCCATCGCGCTTGCCGACGCGGAAGCCTCGGCGCCGATGCGCGGGGCGAGGGTGGCGCGGTAGCTGGCCCACAGTGTCAGCAGCAGCAGCAGCTCGAGGATGCTGGCCAGCGACACCACCACCGGACGGCTGAGCAGCGCGTCGTCGAGCAGGTAGTGGAGCAGCCCGCTGTGCTGCGGCGTGCCGCTGGATGCGCCGCCGGCGACGGTTCCGCCGACCGCCGCCCCACCGCCGCCACCGGCATCAGTGCTCTGCCCCGGCGGCAGGCCGGCCGACGAACCGAGATCGAGAGATCCCAGCCCGGTGTTCAACGATGCGGCCTGGGGCAGCGCCAGCCCGTAGGCGCTGCTGCTGACGTTGCCGAGGGTGACGATGTAGGTGGCGGGAGTGGGCTGCACCGACACCGGCTGTCCCGAGGGCGGCTTGGGCGGGCTGCACCCGCTCGGCGGGAACCCGGCCACGCTGGGCACCGGCACCGGTGACGCGAAGGTGAGGGTCAACCCGACCACGGCGGCGGTGTTCTCGTCGCCACCGTGGCTCACCTGGTTGGTCACCACCGGTGTCGACATGTGCGGCGCCGGCGAGCTGTACCCCGGTGGCGGCGGCGGCAGCGGCAGCCCTGGCGGCGCCGGCGGGACGCTGCCCCCCGTTGCCATCCCGACCATCCGATTGAAGGCGTCGGCGAGCTGCTGTAGCGCGACCGCCGGGTGGCCGAGCAGGGTCACCCCGTTGTGGTCGATCCTGGCCGATTGCCCGGCGAAGGTGACACCCGCGTACTCCACTGCGGTGCTGCCGGTGGCCTGAGGAGCGCCGGCCCGGCGCTCGCTGTGGGCGGTGACCACCAGGCTGCCGACGTGGAGCAGCGGGGCCGACACCCCCGGCGGCAGCTTCAGCTGCGGCGGCGTCAGATCGATGTCGTGCAGCGTGGTCACGGCGTCGCTGAGCGCGGTGCCGCCGGTGCCGCGTACCTGAACGGTGCTGCTGATGCGCCCCACATTCAGGCCGATGGGCAGCGAGCTCACCCCGGCGCCCGCTCCCGCCTCGGCGTCGGCGGCGCCCGGCTCGGCGTGAGCCCGGCCGGTGGTGGCGTTGGCGCCCACGGTTCCCGACGGATCGCTGACCTTGGCATCGGTGCCGAGCACCGCCGTCTGCGGCTTTCCCTGCTGAGCGGGGTCCGGGTTCGGGTACTGCACGTAGGCGTGCTCGTACTGATACGTCAATGTCGGATTGACCGAGTTCAGCACCGACACCGCGGCGTCGCCGAACGGTGACGGCAGCTGCGACGCCCCCTTGGCCAGGGGCGGGATGATACAGCCGGCCGCGACGGGCACGGCGAGGCCTGGGAGGCTGTCGACGCTGTCGCCCGGGTCGGCGGGGCTGGCCACCGCCGACGCGGTGTCCGCGACCGCCGCCTGGGCGCGCGGCACCATGCCCTCCGGCTGCGCCACGAAGGAGTACCCCGACTTCACCGTCACGTTGATGCCGGCGGCGGAGCCCTGCACGTTGTAGACGTCGAGGCCGCCGGCGCCTCCCACAAGATCGGCCCGGGCGCCATGCGGACTCATCGCCGCCGCGGAGGCCAGCGCCGGCAGCGCCAGCGCGGCGGCGGCGAGCAACACCCGGCGGCGTCTGTCGAAGCGGATCATCTCCCGACCTCGCTTCGATGCCGTTCGATGTGCTCGACGATCAGGCGTCCGATCAGGACTCCCACCGGTTCGCCGCTGATGTCGGCAAGCGTCTGCAGAGCGCGCTTGTCGCGGTGAGCGAGCGGCACGGTGATGCGCTCCAGCTCGACCGCGTCGTCATGCCCGTTGTGGCTGAGCGACTCGACCTGCGCCTGAGCCCGTCCCAGGTACGCTGCGGACAGACCGGCGACATCCCTGGCGACCTCGGCGCTGGTCCCCGAGATGGTGATGCGGCCGCGCTCCATCACATAGACCCGGTGCGCCAGCGCCATGGCCTGAGGCACCTGCTGCTCGACCAGCAGCACCGCCGTGCCGTCGGCGTTGATCCGCCGCAGGATGGCGAAGAGCTCGCCGATCACCCGCGGCGCCAGCCCCAGCGACATCTCGTCGAGCATCAGCAGTCGCGGGGCCGCCATCAGGGCGCGGGCGATGGCCAGCTGTTGCTGCTCGCCCCCACTCAGCGATGCCACCGTCTGACCGCGACGCTCGGCGAGCACCGGGAAATAGGCGATCACCTGGTTGAAGCGGTCCTCGTAGGAGATCCCCGCCCAGTACCCGCCCATGCGCAGGTTCTCGTCGACCGTCAGCGCCGGGAAGATGCCGCGGTCCTCGGGGACCAGGGCAACTCCGGCGCGGGCGACCTGGTCGCCGCTCAGCTGGTGCAGCGCCTTGCCGTCGAAGAACGCGGTGCCGGCGGCGGGCTTGACCAGCCCGGCCAGGCTGCGCAGCAGGGTGCTCTTGCCGGCGCCGTTGGGTCCCAGCAGGGCGACGATCTCGCCCCGTTCCACGGTGAGCGACACGTCCGCCACCGCCGGGATGGCCCCGTACTCGACGCGCCAGCGCTCAACTTGCAGCAGCGGCATGCTGCTCCTCCCCGAGGTAGGCGGCGATCACCTTCTGGTTGCGGCGCACCGCGTCCGGCACGCCACGGGCGATCAGCCGGCCGAAGTCGAGCACGTACACGTAGTCGCAGAGCCCCATCACGAAGTCGACGTCGTGCTCCACCACCAGCATGCTCACCGCGTAGGTGTCGCGAATGCGGCGGAAGAGCGCCTGCAGGGCACCGGTCTCGTCGCGTCCGATGCCCGAGGCGGCCTCGTCGAGCAGGAGCAGCCGCGGTCGCAGGCAGAGGGCGCGGGCGATCTCCACCAGCCGGCGCACTCCCAGCGGCAGCTCGCTGACACCGCGGTCCGCATAGGGCTCGAGCCCGAGGAAGGCGATCAGCTCATCGACCTCACGCCGCGCCAGCACCTCGTTGCGAAAGCTGCGCGGAAGCCGCAGACCGTCGCTGAACAGGCCGTTTCCCATGCGCGCCTGGCAGCCGAGCAGGATGTTGTCGTAGGTCGTCAGCCGGGAGATCAGCTGCACCGTCTGGAAGGTCCGCCCGATGCCCAGACGAGCCCGGGTGTCGGGTCGCAGCGGGGTGATGTCGCGATCGTCGAGGAAGACGCGGCCGGCGGTCAGGGCTTGGAAGCCGGTGATGGCGTTGAAGAGCGTGGTCTTGCCGGCGCCGTTGGGGCCGATCAACCCCACCGTCTCCCCCCGGCTCACCGACAGCGAGACGGTGTCCAGCGCGACCAGTCCCTGGAAGCGGACGGTGACGTCACGAACCTCGAGCTGGGACATCAGGGCGTCCTCACCCGATCGCCTCGAGAGGCCGGTTCTGGTTCTGCCAGCGCACCCGCAGCTGCAGCGCCAGCATTCGCTCGGCCTCCAGCACCTGAGAGGCGATTCCCTGGGGCGCCACCACCATCTGCAGCACCAGCCCGGCGCCGAAGACGACGCCGGTGAGGTCGCCGCTGCCCACCAGCGGGAGGCGGGCGATGTAGTAGGGCGCCAGGGTGTTGAGAAGACCACCGATCACCGCCCCGGCGGCGCTGCCGAGGCCACCGATGACCGCCACGGCGAGCAGGCCGATCGACTTGAAGGCGGTGTAGTCGCCGGCCGCGGCGCTCTGGTTGATGCCGGCGTAGACGACTCCGGCGACGCCGGCGATGAAGGCGCTCAGCCCGAAGGCCGCGACCTTCGCCCGGACCAGGTTGATTCCCACCGCCAGCGCCGCCGGCTCCGACTCCCGCACCGCCGCCAGGACGCGGCCGGTCTTGCGGGTGCGGAACATGCAGACGAAGGCGCACAGGCCTCCCAGCACCGCCAGCTCGAACCAGTAGTAGTGGACATCACTTGCCAGAACGTCGGGACGGGCCAGGGCGACGCCGCCAAGACCGCCACCGTTGGTCTTCGCCTGGAAGAAGAGGGTGTCGAGGGCCTGGCCGAAGCTCAGGGTGACCACCGCCAGCAGCACGCCTCGTACCCGCAGTGCGGGGATGGCGGCCAGCATGCCCACCGGCACCGCCGCCAGACCGCCGAGCGGCACCGCCAGCAGGAAGGGCACGTGGGCGTCGGTGACCAGGTGAGCGGCGGCGAAGGCCCCCACGCCCATGAAGCCCGCCTGGGCAAGTGAGAACTGACCCACCAGGCCGACCAGCACCACCAGGCTGAGCACCGCGATGCCGTAGGCGATGCCCGCCGACATCAGGTAGAAGACCTCCGGGTTCTGCCGCGGCGGCAGGGTCAGCAGCAGCAGCGCCGTCAGCGAGAGCAGGCCGACCCGCACCGCACGATCCAGCGGATCGCGGGGGGCGGCGGTGGCGAGCGCGGTTGGGGGCAACCGCCAGCCGATGCGGATCACAGCAGCAGGCTTCCGCTCTGCTGGGTGCCGGGGGTGCGGCGCCAGAACAGCAGCAGCCCGATGATCCACAGGAAGGCGATGCCGTCGCCGAAGTTGGACAGGTTGATCCAGGTCATCGGGTGGGCGGCGGCGAGCTGCTGCAGGTAGGTCTTGGCGAGCTCGGTGATCACCCCCAACGCCACCCCGCCGGCCAGTGCCAGCGCCAGGCTCTCGAGGCGCCCGGTCAGGGCCGCCGCCAGCGCCTGGATCACGACCAGGGTGAGGATGTACGAGTTGAGCCCCAGGCTCGGGGCCAGCAGGATGCCGGCGATGGCCCCGGTGGCCCCGCCCATCGCCCATGACGCCGCCGTCACCCAGGTGACGTGGATGCCCACCAGGGTGGCGGCGTCGCGGTTGTTCGACACCGCCCGGATGGCGATCCCGAAGCGGGTTCGCGCGTAGAAGAGCGACATCGCCACCGCCAGGGCGAGGGTCACCACGACGATCCCGATCTCGTCGTTGCCGATGAAGATGCTGCCGACGCGGTGGCTGCCGGTGGGGAACAGCGAGCCCACCGGGCGGGTGACGGCCCCGTTGAAGACGATCAGCGCCGCGCTCTGGAGGACGTAGACGATGCCCAGGGTGGCGATGATGCGGACCAGGTACGACTGCCGCGCCAGCGGCCGCATCACCAGCAGGTCGATCACCACCCCCAGGGCGATCCCCACCAGCACCGCGACCAGGAGGGCCAGCGCCGGGATGCCGCCGATGCTCGGCAGGTGGTGGTCGAGGAGGGTGGCGAAGACGTAGGTCGCCAGCATCGCCATCGCCCCGTGGGCGAAGTTGATGATGCCGGTGCCCCGGTAGACGGCGACCACCCCCGCCCCGAGCAGGGCGAAGACCGCCCCCTGGACGACACCGAACACGAGGGTGGTGAGCAGCAGGTCCACCGCTCGAACTCCTCCCTTGGGAACCGTCCTACAGTATGAAGACGGGTTCCCGCGGGGTTTGCTTGCGGCCGTCCTGACCGATAGGTCCCCTGGGCCCGAGGCTGCGGCGAGGGGGGGATGGAGGGTTTCGATGCGTCTTCGCCGTCAGGTCGGGGGACGGCTGGGGGAGCCGCTCCAGACCGGCATCCCGGTGGTGCCGGAGCGCTGGCGGCTGCGGGCGTTGGTGATCACGGCGGTGGCCTGCGCGGCGATCCTGCTGATCGCCATCGTGGTGGGGCTCACCCATCGGTGATCCGGCGGCGGTGATGCTGACCATCGCCGGCCGGCGGCAGCCGGGCCAGGCGGGGAGCTACCCGGTCCGCAATCCCGTCCGCCCGGTCGAGATCGTCTGCCAGGCCCCGGCCGCGTCGCCGGCGCAGCTCGACGCCGCGGTGGCGGGCGCCCGGGCCGCGGCCGGCGCCTGGGCGGCGAGATCACTCGAGGGGCGGGCCGAGCTGCTGATCGCCGCGGCGGCCGAGGCGGAGCGGGTCGCCGCCGCCGCTGACCTGCCCCGGCTGCTCACCCGCGAGCACGGCAAGGTGCTCGCCGAGGCCCAGCTGGAGCTGGCGACGATCGCGGGGATCACCCGCGCCTATACCGCCCTCGCGGCGGGAGCCCTCGCCGACGAGCGGCTCGCCAACTCCGCCGGGGCCACGGTGGTCAGCCGGGAACCGCAGGGCGTGGTCGCCGCCATCCTGCCCTTCAACTGGCCGGTGGCGGTGATGCTCAACAAGGTGGTGCCCGCGCTGCTTGCCGGCAACGCGGTGGTGGTCAAGACGCCGCCCACCTGTCCGGCGACGGTGCTGACCGTCGCCGCCGCGCTGTCGGGTGCGCTGCCGGACGGCGTGCTCAACACCGTCAACGGGCCCGGTCCCGAGCTGGGTGAGGCGCTGGTCTCACATGCCGGCGTCGACATGGTCTCGCTGACCGGGGGCGGCGCCACCGGTCGCCGGGTGATGGCGGCGGCGGGGGCGCGGCTGGCGCCGGTGGTGCTCGAGCTGGGTGGCAACGACGCCGCCATCGTCCTTCCCGACTTCGGGATCGACGAGGCGCTGGCGCGCCAGCTGATCGACGCCGCCTTTGTCACCAGCGGCCAGGTCTGCATGGCGGTCAAGCGGGTCTACGTCCCCGCGGCGCGGCGGGCGGAGATGGTCGCGGCGCTGGTGGCGGCGTCGGAGCACACCGTCGCCGGCGACGGGCTGGCCCCCGAGGTCACCCTCGGTCCGGTGCACAGCGACCGTGGCCGCCGCTTCGCCGAGACCCTGCTCGCCGACGCCGAGTCCGCCGGGGCGCGAGTCGTTCGCACCGGGACCGTCCGCGCCGCGGACGCCGGGAGCGGTGGCTACCTGATGCGACCCGCCATCGTCGACGGGGTCGAGCCCGGCGCGGCGGTGGTGCGCGAGGAGCAGTTCGCGCCGGTGCTGCCCGTCCTCGCCTATCGCGATCTCGACGACGCGGTGGCGCAGGCGAACGACACGCAGTTCGGCCTCTGCGCCTCGGTGTGGAGTCACGACGACGACCTCGCCCACACTGTCGCCCGGCGGCTCGAGGCAGGCACGGTGTTCATCAACGCCCACGGCATGCTGGCGATGGATCCCGCCGCCCCCTTCGGAGGATGGAAGCAGTCGGGGCTCGGGCGCGAGCTCGGCGTCGAGGGCATCCGCGCCTTCACCCGCAGCCGCACCCTGGTGCAGCGGCGGGCGGCCGGCCGCTGACACCCGGTCGGCGCAACCGATCGCTCAGCGCGACGCCGACTCCCGGACTCGCGGCAGGGAGTAGAGCTCGACCGCGTTCTCGCCGAAGATGCGGCGCCGCTGCATCTCGGTCAGCGACGCGGTGGCCTCGGCGAGCTCCTCGGTCACCCCGGGAAACTTCGCGTCGGGGTGGGGAAAGTCGGATGCCCAGATGATCCGGTCGGCGCCGCAGAGCGGGCTACGAGCGGTGGGCGCGAGGAACTCCTCGTCGGCGTCGAAGGAGATCCAGCACTGCCGGCGGAAGTACTCCGACGGCATCAGGGAGAGGTGCGGCACGTCCCAACCGAAGACCTCTTTGTGATGGTCGAGACGCTCCAGCCACGGCACCAGCCAGCCGCCGTTGGCCTCGAGGAAGATGCACCGCAGGGTGGGGAACCGCTCCAGCACGCCGCCGCTGATCAGATAGGTGGCGGTCAGCATCATGTCGAAGGGGTTGGCGATCGCCTGGCTGAAGTAGATGTTCCCCAGCCCGACCGATTGACCCACCTGCGCCATGTCGGCGTCGAAGGACACCGTGGCCAGGCCGAGCGAACGGCAGGTGCCCGGGACGTCGGCAAGCAGGTACGGGTGGAACCCGACGGGGAGTCCGGTCTCCTCGCAGGCGCGCCACAGCGGGTCGTACATCGGATCACACAGCCGGGTGCCCTCCACCATCGGGTTCGGCCGCAGGAACACCGCCACGTGACCGAGCTCCCGACAGTGGTGGATCTCACGGACGGCGAGCTCGACCTCCTGCTGCGGGACCACGCCGACGGCGAAGAGGCGGTCGGGTGCGTGGGCGCAGTAGTCGGCGATCCAGCCGTTGTAGGCGGCCGCCTGAGCGGCGGCGAAGTCCGGGTCGGCGATCCCGGCGATGCCGAGCATGATGGTGGGGTAGATCACGCTCTGCTGGATCCGGTCCGGGACCAGCGCCTCCAGCCGCGCTCCCGGCAGGAACGCCCCCGGCTGCACCTCCGTGTAGCGCATGCCGCCGAAGAGCGCCCGCTGCTGGTCCTGGTTCGACATCCCGGCGGTCCCCGCCATCGCCATGTAGTTCGCCATGTAGCGACGGCCGTCGAAGACGCACCACTCCTGTCCGTCGCCGTCGGTCTCGATGTGCCAGATGCGCTGGTGATACCTCTCGGGCGCATAGTCCACCAGGGCGGTCGGCGGTTCGAGGACGTGACCGTCCGCGTCCACGATGCGGAAGTCGGCAAGCCCAATGTACCAGTCAGCAGTCATGGCTCAGGCATCCCTACCATGTGATCGGGCACAGACAACGACACGAGGCTCTGTGGCATGCCCGACACCGCCGACATCCGCCTCACCGACCGCGAGGCGATCCGTGAGCTGCGCGCCCGCTACACGCACTACTACGACGACCGGCGCCTGGACGACTTTCTCGAGCTGTTCACCGAGGACGCGGTGCTGCAGCTCGGCATTCTCGGTCCTGCCCGCGGACGCGAGCAGATGCGCCGGTCGCTGGAAGGGCCGATGAGGGAGGCCGCGTTCGCGGTCCACTTCACCTCCGATGAGATCACCGAGTTCACCGGCGACGACGAGGCCGTCGGCCGCGCGCGCTTCAGCATCCACTATGGGCGCCGGCCGAACATCGAGGGAGCCGGGACCTACCACGACGTCTACCGGCGGACCGAGGGCCGCTGGCGTTTCGCCAGCCGCACCATGGAGTTCTTCTACATGGGTGAGCGCGCTCACCAGTGGCCTCCCACCCCGCCGCCGCAGGGTTGACGGTTGCTGCCCGCGCGGCGAGCCCGGCGGCTGCTCACGGCGCGTCGAAGACCAGGGGGAGGCAGCGCAGACCCCTCACTGTGGGATTGAGAGCCCGCTCGACCTCGGCCTCGGGATCGAAGTGGAGTCGGTGGAATCGCTCCAGCATCATGGTGGTGGTGATCCGCCCCTCCAGGCGCGCGAGCTGGGCTCCCAGGCAGAAGTGCACGCCGATGGCGAAGGCGAGGTGGGGATTGGGGTTGCGCCGCACGTCGAAGCGGTCGGCGGCGGGGAAGATCTCCGCGTCCCGGTTGGCGGATCCGTAGAGGACCAGCACCTTGGTGCCGGCCGCGATCCTGCTGCCCGCCAGCACCACCTCGCGGGTGGTGGTGCGGTAGAGGCCCTGCACCGGCGTGTCCCATCGCAGCGCTTCCTCGATGTACGAGGGAATCAGACCGCGGTCGGCCTGCACCGCTGCCAGTGCCTCGGGATGCTGGAGCAGGGCGAGCGTGCCGTTGCCGATGAGGTTGGTGGTGGTCTCGTGTCCCGCGACCAGCAGCAGGAAGAGCAGGGTGACGAGCTGGCCGGCATCAGGGACCGCCTCCGCTTTCACCAGCAGCTGGCTGACGAAGTCGTCACGTGGATGGCGGCGTCGCGTCTCGATCAGCTCGCGGAAGTAGGTGTCGAACTCGGCGAGGCTCTCGCCCATGCGGTCGCTCTGGCCGTAGGCGCCGCCACCGAGGGCGGCCACCGCGTCGTCGGACCAGCGCTTGAAGTCGTCGCGCCGATCGAGGTCGACGCCCATGATCTCCGCGATCACGGTGACGGGAAGCGGATGGGCGAGGTCGCCGACGACGTCGATGTGGCCGGTCGGCGCCACCCGGTCGAGAAGCTGTGCGGTGATGGCGCGGATGTGTTCCTCCATCGCCGCCACCATGCGCGGGGTGAAGGCCCGGTTGACCAGTCCACGCAGGGCGGTGTGCTCCGGCGGGTCGCTGGTGATCATGGTGGTGTTGGCCACCGCCGGCATGACCTCGCGGGTGTTGCCCAGGCGGGACGAGAAGGTGCCGGGATCACGCAGCACCGTCTCGACATCGCGGTAGCGGCTGACGGCGACGAACTCCTCCACCCATGCCACCGGTTGCTCGCGCCGCAACCAGTCGTAGTGCGGGTAGGGATCGACCATCACCTCGGTCGCGAAGGGGCTGTAGGCGGTGGCCTCGCTCAAGTCGCTCCTTGCTCCATCCGGGAGCGGCCGGCGCAGCGTCCGGGATGTCGCGGGTACCATACCGCGGCGCATGCATCGCCGTAGACGGCGACGGCGTCGCGCAGGGAGGTGCTCCGGTGCATGATGGGGTGGTGGTGGTCGACAGCGACGGTCACCTGGTGGAGCACTCGACCGTGTACGACGGCCGCATCGACCCGCGTCACCTCGAGCACGCCCCGCGGGTGCTTCGCATGGAGGACGGGCGGCAGGGTTTCAGCTTCTTCGGCATGCCCCCCGGCCGCGGCGACTTCGGACCGGGCGACGCCATCACGCCCGGTGGCCTGCTGCAGCCGCGCATGCTCGACTGGGACGAGGGCCAGCCCGGGGGTTTCGACCCGCAGCGGCGGCTCGCCGACATGGACGTCGAGGGCATCGACGCCGCCGTGCTCTTCCCCACCCTCGGCCTGTTTCTCTCCCTGGTCCCCGAGGCCGAGGCGGCGGTGGCGATCGCCCGCGTCCTCAACGACCGGGCCCTCGAGTACTGCGCCGCCGACCGCACCCGGCTCTTCCCCGTCGGCGTGCTCCCCCTCAAGGACGTGGCCGCCGCGGTGACCGAGCTGCAGCGGTGCGCCGGGGCCGGCTTCGCCGCTGTCGTCGTCCGTCCCAACCCCGATCCGATCACCCAGCGGCATCTCGACGACCCGGCCCACGACCGGCTGTGGCACGCGGCGGAGGAGGCCGGGATCACCGTGTGCGTGCACGAGGGAGTCAATCCCCTGCTGCCGTTCGCCGGGCTCGAGCGCTGCCCGACGATGTTCGACTGGCACTGTGTCTCCCATCCCTTCGAGCAGATGCTGGCCATGCTCGGCCTGATGCGGGCCGGGGTGATGGAACGTCATCCGTCGCTCCGCTTCGGATTCATGGAGGCCAACTGCGGCTGGGTGCCCTACTGGCTGGAGCGGATGGACAGCAACTGGCACAACCTCGGCTCGCGGGCACCGGAGATCCGCCGTCCGCCGTCGGAGTACTTCCGGCGCCAGTGCGCGGTGACGTGCGAAGCCGACGAGCAGGCAACGGCGATGGTGTGCGAGGTGGTCGGCGACAGCCACGTGATGTGGGCCTCGGACTATCCGCACTTCGACGCCGAGTTCCCGGGCGCGGTGGCAGAGATGTTCGAGCGCGGCGACCTGTCGTCCGAGCGCCGGGCCCGGGTGATGGGCGCGAACGCCATCGACTTCTTCCGCCTTCCCCTGCGGGCCACAACCGAACCGCTGTCCAGCTCACGCTAGGCTTCCTCATGACGGCGGCGCGCCGGTGCGGACTGCCGTCGCCGTCACGGCCTGCCAGCCGCCGTCGACCACCAGGTTCTGCCCGGTGATGTAGCGGGAGTGCGGCCCCATCAGGAAGAGCACGGCGTCGGCCTGCTCGTCGGCGCTCGACCAGCGTCCCATCGGAGCGGGCATGTCGCGGTACATCGCCGGGTCGGAGCGCTTGATCGCGTCGTGCATCGGGGTGGCGACGAAGTGCGGGCTGGTGCAGTTGACCCGCACGTGGCGCGACGCGTACTCCGCCGCCAGCCGGACGGTGAGGGCCACCACCGCCCGCTTGGCGACCACGTAGCCAAGTCCCGCCTCGGGCACGTTCGCGCGGGCGTGGGCCAGCGCCACGTGGTCGTCGGCGTCGAGCAAGCCGTCCTCGACACTGAGGGCGAGGTCGTGCAGCGCCGCCACCGACGAGATGTTGACCACCGCGCCACCCGCAGGCATCTGTGGCAGCAGCCGCTGGCAGATGCGGCGCACCGCCAGGAAGTCGACCGCGACCACCGTCTCGGTCGTCTGCTGCAGCGGCGACACCCCGGCCGCGTTGCACACGAAGTCGACCGGGTGCGGGTCGAGGGTCAGACAGGCCGCGTCGGTGGCGGCGGCGTCGGCGAGGTCGACGCGCAGCGGTTCGAACCAGGGCGAGGGCCCGTCGTCCTGCTCGCGGACATCGAACGAGGTGACGTGGACGCCGCGCCGCAGCAACTGGGTGACCACCGCGCGGCCGATGCCCGAGGCGCCCCCGGTGACCAGGGCGCGCTTGCCGCTGAAGAAGTGGGCGTCGCCGGTCATCAGGGGTCTCGTTGCGGCGAGACGGCGTCGTCGGCCAGGGCGGCACGACCGCGGCGGACCATGCGCAGGAGATCGGCGGGACCACTGTCGTGCGCGGGCCTGAGCGACAGGCGGCTCAGGTGCATGCCGAGGGGAAGGCGGCAGATGAAGGCGACCACCTCGGCGACGTCGGCGGCATCGAGGAAGCCGACCGGATCGGGATGCGGCAGCCGTGACGCCTCCTCCGCCCCGCGAAGCACGGCGGCGGTGACGGCGGAGTCGCCCTCGGCGATGGTGCGGGCATGGAACGGCGTGTCGACCGAACCGAGGATCAGCGCGGAGCAGGCGATGCCCTCGTCCTGCAGCTCGGTGTCGACCGACTCCGACAACCCGACCAGGCCGTGCTTGCTGGCCGAATAGGCGGCGAGGTACGGGTAGCCCTCCTCCGCCGATCGCGAGGCGAGGTTGACGATGCGCCCGCCGCCGCGCCGGCGCAGGTGCGGCAGCACCGCGTGGATGGCGGCGAAGGCGCCGCCGAGGTTGGTGCCGATCACCTCGTCCCAGCCGGCCATGTCGGTGCTCTCGAGAGAGCGGAAGACGCCGACGGCGGCGCTGTTGACCAGGACGTCGACGCCGCCCCAGCGGCCGGCGGCCGCATCGACGGCGTCGCCCACCGCCCCGGGATCACGCAGGTCGGCGACAAGCGCCACCGCCTCACCTCCGGCCTGCTCGATCATCGTCGCCGTCTCCTGCAGGGTGACGTCGGTGCGCCCGAGCAGCGCCACCCGCATGCCGTCACCCGCCAGCGCCACCGCGATGGCGCGGCCCAGGCCGCTGCCGGCGCCGGTGACCACCGCCACCAGGCCGTCGAGCTCGCGCAGCGGCACCTCACCGCTCTCCGTAGACGATGACGCTGCGGGCCACCTCGCCCGCCTCCATCGCCCGAAAGGCGTCGTTGACCTCGTCGAGGGCGATCCGGCGGGTGACGAGCCGGTCGAGGTCGAGCCGGCCGGCGCGATAGAGCTCGACCAGCCGGGGGAAGTCGCGATCGGGGTCGGTGGAGCCGTAGATGCAGCCCTGCACCGTCTTGGCGTCGACGAACAGCTCGAGGGCGCCGAAGCACACCTGGTCGTCGGCTCGCCCCGCTCCCACCAGGGTGGTCATGCCGCCGCGCCGGGTCATCGCGAAGGCGGCCCTGATGGTTGCCGCGGAGCCGACCACCTCGAAGGCGTGGTCGGCTCCGCGACCGCCGGTGAGCTCGCGGACCGCGGCGACCTCGTCACCCCCGGCGATAACGGTGTCGGTCGCCCCCAGCGCCGCCGCCAGCTCGACCTTGGCGGCGACGCGGTCGACGGCGATGATGCGCAGCGCGCCGGCGAGGCGCGCGCCCTGCACCACGCACAGCCCGACACCTCCGCATCCGACCACCGCGACGGTGGCACCGGCGGGCACCCGGGCCGAGTTGACGACGGCACCCACGCCGGTGGCCACCGAGCAGCCGACCAGGGCGGCGATCTCCATGGGGACAGAGGCGTCGATGCGCACCACCGCCCGCTCCAGCACCAGCGTCTCCTCACCGAACGTCGCCCCCACCAGTCCGGCATGAACCTGGCGGCCGTCGCAGGTCCCGTAGGGCGCGGAGAAGGCGTCGGCCATGCCGCGCTCACAGAGCACCGGCTGGCCGGCCAGGCACCATGGGCAGGAGCGGCAGGGTGGGATCCACGAGAGGATGACGTGGTCGCCCGGGCGCACCCGAGTCACCCGCGAACCGACCTCGGTCACCACCCCGGCGCCCTCGTGGCCGAGAACCGACGGGACCTGCGCCGGCAGCGTGCCGTTCTGCATGGAGAGGTCGCTGTGGCAGACGCCGCTGGCGGCGAGCCGCACCCGCACCTGCTCGGCACCGCACGGTGCGAGCTCGACATCGTCGATCCGCAGAGGCTCGCCGATCTGGTGCAACACCGCCGCTCGTGTCATCGAGATCCCAATCGCCGGCCGCTCGCTGCAGCTAGAACCGCACCGGCAGCGCCGTCGGTGAGCGGAAGGCGAAGCCGTGGATGTGCGGGTCGCCGTCGTCCGCCACCAGCCGCAGCCCGGGCAGCCGCCGCAGTAGCGAGGCCACCGCCAGCCGCGTCTCCATCCGGGCGAGATGCATCCCCAGGCAGCGGTGGGGACCGTGGCCGAAGGTCACATGCGGCCGCGGCTGCCGCGACACGTCGAAACGGTCGGGATCCGGATAGCGGCGCTCGTCGCGGTTGGCGGCGCCGACGCAGACACCCATGCGCGATGCCGCGGCGATGGGGATCCCGGCGAGCTCGGTGTCCTCGATGGCGGTGCGCACCACCATCATGATCGGCGCCTCCCAGCGGAGCCCCTCCTCGACCGCCGTGTCGAGTAGCTCGGGGTCGGTGCGCACCGCGGCCAGCTGGTCGGGATGGGTGAGCAGGGCGAAGAGCAGGTTGCCGAGCGAACGGTAGGTGGTCTCGACTCCGGCGGGCAGCAGGAGCAGCAGGGTCGAGAAGATCTCCTCGTCGCTCAGCCGGCGTCCGTCGACCTCCGCCGCCGCCAGGTCGCTGATGAGGTCGTCGGCGGGCGCGCGGCGCCGCTCGGCGAGCACGCCGGCGAAGTAGGTGCGCAACGCCGTCGACGCGGCGATGCCGCGATCCCAGCAGGTGGTGACGCTGAGCAGCTCGATCGACCATCGCTGGAAGCGCGGATAGTCGGCCATCGGCAGGCCGAGGATGCGCGCGATCACCTGCACCGGGAAGGCGAAGGTGAACTCACGGACAAGGTCGGCGCCTCCGCGATCGGCGAAGCGGTCGACGAGGTCGTCGACGACCACCTGGATCAGCTCGCTCTCCCAGCGTGTCAACACCTGGGCGCGGAAGGCATGCGAGACGAGACGCCGGTGGACGAGGTGGTCGGGGGGATCCATCTCCAGCAGGCTCCGGCCCATCACCGGCCCGAGAATCTCCGAGTACACGCTCGGGGAGAAGTGGCGGTCGTCGATGAGCACCTGCGCCGCCTCGTCATAGCCGTAGACGGAGAACTGCTCCACCGCCATCGGAACGCTGGCCACCCCGCCGATGGGAACAGGGCCGCGATGCACGGGGTGCTGGCGCCGCAACCGGTTGACGACCGGATAGGGGTCGCGGACATCGCCGACGACGGTGTCCTGCAGCTCGAAGGGGTCGAACGGCGCCGGCTGCACCCCGATCACGCCGCGCCGCCGTCCTGACCCGCTTCGACACCCGACCCGCTGCCTGCCGCCTGCGCGCCTCCGGGGACCGCCACCGTCTCGGTATCGACGTCGGAGCGGAGCAGGCGACCCGGCATGGCACCGGTGAAGGCGCCATCCCGGACGATCTCGCCACCGTTGACGAGGACATGGCGGATTCCCACCGCGTCCGCGTACAGCCGGGGCGCGCCCGCGGGCAGGTCGTGGCGGGTGCGCTCGGGGCCGTGTCCAACTTCGCCGGGATCGAAGACCACGATATCCGCGCGCCATCCCTCGCTGAGCCTGCCGCGCCCACGCAACCCGTAGAGGCGCGCCGGTACGTCGGTGAGCTGGTGCACCGCCTCCTCGAGGCTCAGCAGCCCGCGATCGCGGACGGCGTTGCCCAGCAGCGAGGTGGAGTAGATGGCGCCGCACATCATGTCGAGGTGGGCGCCGGAGTCGGAGCCGCCGACGATGGTGCGCGGATCCCGCCACACCTCGGCGCGCAGGCGCCAGTCCTCGTCGCTGCCGGTGGTGTCGGGCGGGCTGATGCCGGTGCGCAGCTCGTCGGCGACGACGATGTCGAGGAGCGCGTCGAACGGCTCTTTGCCGAGCTCGCCGGCGACACTGCCGACGCTCCGTCCGGCAAGGGCCTGGTTCTTCTCGGCGAAGGTCTCGACGAGCTCCAACCGGCCCCAGTTGGACAGTCCGCGGAGGATGCCCGCCTCGGGCGAGGCGGCCCCCTCGGCGAGGCGGCGGCGCACCGCCGGATCACTCAGTGCCTGCATGCGCTCGGCCACCGGCCGCGACATCACCTGGCGCCATCCCGGCAGGGCATCGAGGATGAAGCCGGAGAGGAACGACAGGCGGACGCGCATCGAGTGAGGCAGGGTCAGGGCGATCACCCGCGCCCCCCGCTCCGCCGCGCGGGTCGACGCATCGAGCTGGTGGACGTGGGCGTCGGGGTTGGCGGCGCTGACCCCGAGAACGTTCCAGTTGACCGGACGGTTGCCCGCCAGTGAGATCGACGCCATCAGCTCGACCTCCTCGGGTGTGAAACCGGAGAGGCAGCCGGGGAGGATGAGCTCGAGGGTCGTCCCGGGGTGATCACCAACCACCGCCGCCAGCGCGAGCATCTCCTCGGCCGCCGCCAGCCGCGAGGGAACCGGGTTGCTGTCCCAGTCGCTATGGGTCGGCGACTGCGACGTCGAGAACCCGAGGGCACCGTCCGAGATCGCCCGGTGGAGCAGCCGGGCCATCTCCTCGATCTGCCGCTCGCTGGCACGCTCCGCGGTGGCGGCGTCGCCCATCACCACCCGCCGCACCGCCGAGTGACCCGCGAGAAAGCCGGCGTTGACGGCGATGCGACCCTGCAGCCGGTCGAGCCAGCCGCCGAAGGATGTCCAGTCCCAGTCGAGACCCGTCTGCAGCGCCTCCAGCGGCATGCCCTCGACCCGCGCCAGCATGCGCATCAGGTAGGCGGCGTGCTCGCGCCCGGCGGGTGCCAGGCTGAAGCCGCAGTTGCCGCCGATGACGGTGGTGACCCCGTGCAGCGGCGACGGGCTGGCGAAAGGATCCCAGAAGAGCTGGGCGTCGTAGTGGGTGTGGATGTCGACGAAACCGGGGGCGACCACCAAGCCGTTCGCGTCGAGGCGCTGCCGCGCCGGCTCGTCGATGTCGCCGACCGCGACGATGCTGCCGTCGCGGATGCCGACATCCCCCCGAAACCCGGATGCACCGGTGCCGTCCACCACCGTCCCGCCGCGGATGAGAAGGTCGAGCATGCCGTCGTCTCCTGGTGACCGTCAGGGCAACGGAAAGCGGAAGAGTCGCGCCGCGTTCTCGCAGGTGATGGCGCGGATCTCGTCGTCGGGGAGGGCGCCGAACCGCTGCTCGACCAGCAGCTGGGTGTCGGGCCAGGTGGTGTCGGCGTGGGGGAAGTCGACGTCGACCATGATCCGGTCGACGCCGATGCGGTGCCGCAGCGGCACCAGTGAGGGATCATCGATGGTGCAGAACCAGAAGTTGCGCTGCAGCACCTGCGACGGCGACAAGTCGGTGCCGTGCCACGCGTTTTCGCCTTGGGCGGAGTGGGTCATCACGTAGTCGAGGCGGTCCAGCAGCATCGGCACCCAGCCGATGCCACCCTCGGACATGGCGATGCGGATCTCGGGAAAGCGCACCGGCACCAGCGACCACAACCAGTCGGCGGCGCAGACCAGGGCGTTGACGGAGAAGAGGGTGGTGATCTCCTCGAGCGGCGCTCCCGGCGAGCTGACCGGCGTCCAGAACGAGGAGCCGGTGTGCAGGCAGATCACCGTCTGCGTCTGCTCGCAGGCGCGCAGCAGCGGGTCCCAGTGGCCGCTGTGCATCGAGGCAAGCCCCAGGTGGGCGGGGTTCTCGGGGAAGCTGAGCGCGCGAAACCCGCGGGCGGCGTTGCGTCGCACCTCCTCGGCTGCCACCTCGGGATCGGAGAGCCAGGGAATCTGGAGCGGGATGATGCGCTGGGGATAGCTGCCCGCCCAAACCTCGGCGTGCCAGTCGTTCCACGCGCGCACGCAGGCGAGGCCGAGCGCCTGGTCGCGGCTCTGGGAGAAGACGCTGCCGGCGAACCCGGCGATGAGCGAGGGGAAGCACACCGATGCCCAGATGCCGGCGAGGTCCATGTCGCGGATGCGGGCGTGGATGTCCCAGCAGCCGCGGCGCATCTGGTCGAAGCGCGCCGGCTCCATCGACCACTCCTCGATCGGCCGCCCGGCGACGGCGTTGAGCCCGATGTTGGGATAGAGCTTGTCCTCGTAGAGCCAGGCCTGCGAGCCGTCCTCGCCCTCGATCACCCGTGGCGCGCCTCCGGCAAGCGGCGCCGGGATGCGTCCCGCGAAGAGGTCGGGAGGCTCGATCAGGTGGTCGTCGACGGAGACGATGGTGTAGCGCGCCGGCCGTGGCTCGGGGTCGGCGAGCAGCGTGACCGAGCCCATCACCGGCGCCTCCGGGATCACGATGCACGCTCCGGGCGGCTCGACCCGTGGCTCGGGGTCAGCAGCGCGACACGGCAGAAACCCCAGAGATATTCACCGACCTCGGCGGGATCGTCGTCGACCTGGCCGAGGATGATCGCCTGCAGATTGGCGATCACCAGGTGGAGCACGGTGACGGCGTCACGACCGGCGTCGCCGGCGCGCACCACCCCGAGCTCCATGGCGGCGGCGAGCTCGCTGCGCAGCAGCTCGACGAACGGTTCGAGGACGGCGCGCAGCTCCGCCGGGCGCTGCTCGGCGAGTCGCAGGTGCTCGCGCACCATCACGCTCATGTAGGCACGCTGCTGCGGGGTGCGGGCCATGATGGCAAACAGTCCGGCGACGCAGGTTCGCAGCCGCTCCGCCGACGGCGTCTGCATCTCCACCATGGCGGCGAGCGCCTCCGCGCCGCGCCGGTTGTCCTCCTCGAAGAGGGCGAGGAGCACGTCATCCTTGCCGGCGAAGTGGCGGTAGAAGCTTTTCAGCGAGATGCCGGCCCGGTCCACCACCTGCTGGACGGTGAAGGCCGGGCTGCCGGTCTCGGCGGCGAGGTCACGGGCCGCCTCCACCGCGCGCGACGCGCCGGCGATGCCGCGGACCCGCGCCGGCCCCAGCGACCGGACGACCGCCCGCTGCTGCCAGGAGTGGAGAGCAGCGCTATCTTGAACAGAGAACGCCATTCTCCGGCGATGGTGGACCACCGGGACGGCGCTTGGCAAGGGCGCCTCCGGGCGGGGCAGCGGCGGGCGGGTGAGGCGGGCCGGACGTGATCATCGGCGAGGGCGAGGCGGTGGTGCGGCGGGCGCCCGACGAGGTGCTCGAGTTCGTCATGGACCTGGAGCGCTACCGGCAGGCGGACCGGAAGATCGGCGCCATCGCCTCGCTCCGGCGAACCGGGGATGTGGCCGAGGCCCGCTTCCGGGCGCGCATGCTCGGCCTGCCCGGGCCGATGGTCACCCAGGTGCTCCGCCTGACCCCGGGACAGCGGATCGACGTTCGCAACGCGCCGTCGTGGCTCGACCGGCTGATGGCCTTCGAGGGTGTGATCACCTGCGAGCCGGCCTGTGGGGGGACCCGCGTCTATCACCGCGAGGCGTTCGAGCTCCGCCGACCGCTGTCCTGGCTCCTCGGCCCCGTCCTGCAACGGTGGCTCCGCCACGACACCGCCGCCGAGGTGGCGCGGATGCAGGAGCTGTTGGAGCGTGCGCCCGCGTCGACTGAGCGGGTTCAGCGACCGATGAACTGAGGTGGCCGGCGCTCCATGAAGGCGACCATCCCCTCGCGCAGGTCGGCGCTGGAGGTGTTGAGCGCGACCGCCATCGCCTCGTCGAGCAGCGACTGGTCGAGCGACGACTCCAGTGAGCGGTTGAGCAGCGTCTTGCTGAGACCGAGCGCGCGAGTCGGTCCCTTGGCGAGCCGCTGCGCCCAGGCGCCGGCCTCGTCGAGCAGGGCGACCCGGCTGGTGACCAGCTGCGCCAATCCCCAATCGAGCGCCTGCTCGGCGCCGAGGTCGTCAGCCAGGAGGATCAGCTGCTTGGCGCGCCCGAGACCGATCAGACGCGGCAGCAGGAATGCCCCCATCGCGTCCACCACCAGTCCTCGACGCGCGAAGACCTCGATCAGCCGCGCACCCTCGGCCATCACCACCAGGTCGCAGGCGAGCGCGAGGTGCGCGCCCATGCCCGCGGCCGGTCCGGCGACGGCGGCGACGGTGGGCTTGTCGAACTCCCACAGGGTGCGGATCAGGCGCTGCGAGCCACTGCGCAGCGTCTCGTTCACCGCGCGCGAATCGATACCCGGTGGTGACGGAGACGGACTCGGCGGCGCCGGGGCTGAGGTGGTCGGCGTGTCGCTGCGGCCTCCCCCACCGGACAGGTCGGCTCCGCTGCAGAAGGCATCTCCGGCCCCGGTGAGCAGCACCGCCCGCACCCCCGCATCCGCGCGCGCGGCGTCGAGCGCGGCGAGCAGCGCGTCGCGCGACCCCGTGTCCAGGGCGTTGCGACGCTCCGGGCGGTTGATGGTGATGCGCGCCACACCGTCGTCGACTTCCACAAGGATGCCGGATTCGCTCACGCGTTCACCCTCGCACCGGACACCGACCGGCGTACACGACCACACCGCGGGCGGTCCCCACAGCGGGCTATAGTGTCGCAGACCCAGCCAGGCACCTGGTTTCGGTGCGCGGGTCGCTGCGGCACCGGCCGCCGCAACGCCTCTGGCCGGACCAGTGGTGGAGGGTGATCAGGTGGACCGCCGGTGCGCTGTGGTCGGCGTCGCGGAGTCGGAGTTCGGGACGGTGCCGAACAAGACCGCGTTTCAGCTGCAGGTGGATGCGGCGACCGCAGCCCTCGAGGACAGCGGGCTGCAGCGCGACGACATCGACGGCCTCTTCTCCTGCGGTGGACCGATGATGTATCCGCTGGAGCTGGGTGAGTACCTCGGCATCAGCCCGCGATACATCGACTCCACCCAGGTCGGCGGATCGACGTGGGAGCTGTTTGTTCAGCACGCCGTCGCCGCGCTGCAGGTCGGCCAGATCGAGGTGGCGCTGCTGGTCTACGGCTCGACCGCCAAGTCGGACTTGAAGCGTGGGGTGCGGTTCGGCGACATGCCCCCGGCCGGCCGCGGACCGGGGCAGTTCGAGAACGTCCATGGTCCGACCCTGATCAGCAAGTACGCGATGGCCGCCATGCGCCACATGCACGAGTTCGGCACCACCAGCGAGCAGCTGGCGCGGGTGTCGGTCGACACCCGCTACAACGCCTCGCTCAACCCGCTGGCGACCTATCGCGACCTCATCACCGTCGAGGACGTGCTCGACAGCCGCATGATCGCCGACCCGCTGCACCTGCTCGACTGCTGCATCCGCAGCGACGGCGGCGGCGCGGTCATCCTCACCACCGAGGAGCGCGCCCGGTCCTGCCGCAAGCGGCCGGTCTGGGTGCTGGGCACCGCCGGTGCGCAGAGCCATCTCAGCATGTCGCAGTGGCCCGACTTCACCGACCTGGTGGCGCGGCGCTCCGCCGCAGAGGCGTTGGCGAAGGCCGGGGTCGGCATCAACGACATCGACGTCTTCGAGCTCTACGACTCCTTCACCATCACCGTGCTGCTCACCCTCGAGGCGCTGGGCCTCTGCGGGCGGGGCGAGAGCGGCGCCTTCGTCTCCGACGGCAAGCTGCGGGTCGGCGGCTCGCTGCCCACCAACACCGACGGCGGCGGCCTCTCCTGCAACCAGCCGGGGATGCGCGGGCTCTTCCTGCTCATCGAGGCCGCCCGGCAGCTGCGCGGCGAGGCGGGTGAACGCCAGGTGCAACCCCGGCCGGAGCTGGCCCTCTGCAACGGCACCGGTGGCTACCTGTCGTCGTGTGGCACCGTGGTCCTGGGAGTCGACTGATGGCGGCGTGGTACCTGCCCATTCCCGACTCGGAGTCCGAGCCCTTCTGGAACGCCGCGGCCGAGGGCCGTCTCGTCTACCAGCACTGCCGCTCCTGCGGTAACGACTACCACTATCCACGAGCGCGCTGTCCGCACTGCTGGAGCGACCAGGTCGAATGGCGTGACGCCAGCGGGCGCGGCACCGTCTACACCTACAGTGTGGTGCGTCAGAATCCGATGCCACCCTTTCGCGAGCGGGTGCCGTACGCGGTCGGCATCGTGGAGCTCGAGGAGGGCCCGCGGATGATGAGCGCCCTGGTCGAGGCGCGCCCCGAGGACATCCGCATCGGCCTTCCGGTGGAAGTGGTGTTCGAGCGTGAGGGCGGCGACGACGGCATGGTGGTGCCGCGCTTCCGACCGGCGCGGTAACCGCTGTCAGCCGTGCGCGCCTTCATCCCTCCCGAGCTGACCGCCGAAAGCGAACCCTTCTGGCGCAGTGGCAGCGAGGGACGGCTACTGATCGCGCGCTGCCGGGCCTGCGGACTCTTCCTTCATCCGCCCCGGCCGGCCTGCCGGCGCTGCCGGTCGATGGACATCGGCCACCAGCCGGTGAGCGGCCGCGGCACGGTGCACAGCGTCACCTCGGTCCACCACGGCTTCGTCGCCGGTGTCGACCTGCCGTACCTCGTCGCCCTGATCGAGCTCGACGAGCAGCCCGGACTGCGTCTGCTCACCAACGTGGTCGAGTGCGCCCCCGAGCAGGTGCACATCGGCATGCGGGTCAGCGTGGTGTTCGAGCCGGTTGAAGGTGCGGATGGAGTGAGCCTGCCGCGATTCCGTCCGGAGGACGGGCGCTGACCGGTGACCCCCGCGCCGCCGTCAGCGGCATCGGCTACTCGCAGATCGGCCGGCGCATCGGCCGCACCGTGCTCTCGCTGGCATGCGAGTCGGCGCTCGCCGCCGTCGCCGACGCCGGACTGGAGATGGGTGACATCGATGGCTACTGCGCCTATCCCGGCGGGCTGGTGGGAGGCGCCGGCTTCAGCGGTCCGTCCTCGTACCAGGTGATCGACAGCCTCGGCATCCAGCCCGACTGGCATGCCGCCGGCGCCGAGGTGCCGGGGCAGCTCGGCCCGGTGATGATCGCCGCGCTGGCGGTGCAGGCGGGACTGGCACGGCACGTGCTGGTGCAGCGCACCGTCGCCGAGTCCACCCTCGGCCTGCCGGCGCAGTCGATGAGCGGCGGTGCGATCGCCGGCGACTTCAGCTTTCTCATCCCCTTCTACGCGGTGTCACCGGCGATCTGGCTGGCGCTGTATGCCACCCGCTACATGCACGAATACGGCCTCACCCAGGAGCAGCTGGGCTGGGTCGCGCTCAACTCACGCCGCCACGCGGCGCGCAATCCGCGCGCCGTCTTTCGCGACCCGCTCAGCATGGACGAGTACCTCTCCTCGCGGTTGATCGCGACCCCCTTCCGTCTCTACGACTGCGACGTCCCCGTCGACGGGTCGACCAGCGTCATCGTCTCCGCCGCCGGCGCCACCTCGGGCCTGCGTCATCAACCCGCCCTCATCGAGTCGATGGGGGCGGCGATGCACGGCCGCCCGCTCTGGGATCAGTGGGAGGACCTCACCACCACCGCCTCGCGCGACGCGGGCGCGCAGCTGTGGTCACGCACCTCGCTGCGCCCGCAGGACGTGGACGTCGCCGAGCTCTACGACGGCTTCTCCTTCCTCACCATCACCTGGCTCGAGGCGCTGCGGCTGGTGCCGCGCGGCGGGGCGGGCGCCTTCCTCGACGGTGGGGTCAACACCGACCTGGACGGCCGCCTGCCGCTCAACACCTGGGGCGGTCAGCTGTCGGGGGGACGGCTCCACGGCATGGCGTTTCTCGCCGAGGGCTGTCAACAGCTGTGGGGCGACGCCGGAGAGCACCAGGTGACGGCGCGCCCGGTCAACCTGGTCGCCGTCGCCGCCGGCGGCGGTAACACCTGCGGCTGCCTGCTGCTGCGCCGGCCGGGATGACGTAGGCTCTCCCGTTCATGGAGCTCACCACCGTCGCCATCCGCAAGCCGGACGACATCAACCTGATCCTCGGCCAGAGCCACTTCATCAAGACCGTCGAGGATCTCCACGAGGCGCTGGTGAACTCGGTGCCGGGGATCCGCTTCGGGCTCGCCTTCTGCGAGTCCTCCGGACCCGCGCTGGTGCGCTGGAGCGGCACCGACGAGGAGCTCACCGAGCTGGCGCGGGCGACGATGCTCGAGCTCGGCACCGGGCACGCCTTCCTCATCCTGCTGGGCAACGCCTTCCCCCTCAACGTGCTCCCCGCGGTCCGCGCCGTGCCCGAGGTCTGCGGCATCTTCTGCGCCACCGCCAACCCGGTGGAGGTCGTGGTCGCTGACAGCGAGCAGGGCCGCGGTATTCTGGGGGTGATCGACGGGGTGCGGAGCAAGGGCATCGAGGCCGAGGAGCACGTGTCCGAGCGCAAGCAGCTGCTTCGTCGCTTCGGATACAAGTTGGGCTGAGCGATGGTGACCACCGCTTCCGACGCGCCGTCGATCGTGTCGGGCCTGCCCTCGCCCCTGCGCGTGCTGCTGCGCTCGCCGCTGCTCGCCGTCGCGGGGAGCGCACTCGGTGTGCTGATCCTCGTCCACAGCGTCGACCTCGCGCGGGCGGGCAGCGGCCTTCGCCACGCGGATGCGGATCTGGTGGCCCTGGGGCTGGGGCTGACCGGCGTCGGCATCCTCTCCACGGTGCTGGGCTGGGGGGTGCTGCTCCGTGGCATCGGCCACCCGATCTCCTGGCGCCTGCTCACCTCCTGGTATCTGCAGGCCCTGTTCGTCGGCCATGTCGCCCCCAGCGGAGCGGCCGGCGACGCGGTTCGCGTCCTGCGGGTCGGCAGAGTGGCCGGCCACGGCCGGGCGCTGGCATCGCTGGCGACGACCCGCATGGCCAGCGCTCGCGGCGCCGCCCTCTTCGGGCTCGCCGGAGCGATCCTGCTGCACTCCGCCTTCGGAGTCCCGGTCCTGGTGGGAGCCGCCGGCTACGTGGTGTCCATGATCGGCGCCTGCGTGCTCGCCTTTCAGGCGCACGCGGCGACTCGCTTCCTGCAGAGGCGCAGCTCGCCCCTCTGCCACCGCGCGGCGAGGTGGTTCGCGCCCGCGACCGAGTCCTTTGAGGCGCTGCGCCGCAACCCGAGCGTCCTCGTTCAGTGCCTGGCCATCCACATCGCCGGCTGGGCGGTCAACCTGATCGCGCTGCAGCTCTTCGCCAGCGCGGTCGGCATCAACGCCGGGTGGAGCGTCTTCGCCGTCGCCGTGCCTTTCTCGCTGCTTGCGGCCAGCGTGCCCCTGGCGGTGCGAGGCATCGGCATCCGCGAAGGGGTGCTGGTCGGCATGCTCGCGCACCTCGGGATCGATCCCGGTCACGCCATCGCGCTGGCCATTCTCCTCGATCTGCAGCTGCTGCCCTTCGCGCTACTGGGTGGAGCCCTCGTCTGGACGCGCCGCTGACCCCGCGGGTACCATGCTGAGGCCACACACGTGGTCAGACGAGAGGAGGGCTGCTATGGCAGGCAAGACCGTCGTTCGCAAGCGCGGCGAGGGACAGGCGCTCTGGATGCTCGGAGGCCTCTACGAGGTCAAGGCAACCAGCGACGAGACCGGGGGCGGGATGAGTGTGATGGAGTTCACCATCCCGGTGGGAATGGGTCCGCCGCCCCACACCCATGACGGCGCTGAGCTCATCTACATCCTCGAGGGAACCGCGCGCTACCGCATCGGTGAGGAGACGATCGACGCCGGGCCGGGAACGCTGATCCACTTTTCCGCCGGGACGCTGGAGACCTTCGAGCCCACCAGCCCCCTCCGGGTGCTCACCGTCTACGCCCCCGGCGGGATGGACAGGTTCTTCGTCGAAGCCGGTGAGCCGGCGCGGACGCGTGAGGTTCCTCCTGCGTCGTCAACACCGCCCGACGTCGAACGCATCGCCGCCATCGGCGAGCGCTACGGCCTGCACATCAAGGCGCCGACGTCCGTCTGAGGAGTGAGGCCGGCGATCATCCCAGCCGCCACAGCGGGATGACCTGATCGACGACACGCTCGAAGCCGACCTGCACCGGATCGCCAATGGCGGGCTCGGGGCAGGCCGGCTCGAGCCGTCCGATCATTCTCAGGTGGATCGGGTCCTCGTCGAGCGCGACCACCAGCGCGATGTACGGCGCCAACTCGGCGAACGCGGGAAGCAACGGGGGATGAGCGCGGATCCACGACCACACCCGCCCTCGCCCCGAGAGATCCTCCCAGCGATGCTCGAAGCTGCGGCAGGCGGGACACGTCGGCCGCGGTGGAAAGCGGAAGCGTCCGCACGCGGTGCAGCGCTGCGCGACCAGACGACCCTGCGCGCACGCCTCCCAGAACGGGGCGCTCCCCTCGTCGCGACGTGGCACCGGGCGGTCGGCGACCGGCGGGGGGGTTCCGGCGGCGGTCACCGGTAGGCCCCGAGGATCAGCGCGCTGGTGGGCACCCCGCTGCCGCTGCTCACCAGGCAGTGCTCGAGGCCGGCGACCTGCGCGGTCGAGGTGCCGCGCACCTGACGCACACCCTCGGCGATCAGGTTGAAGCCGTGCACGTACGCCTCGCTCAGCGATCCCCCGCTGGTGTTGACCGGCAGCCGGCCGGCCGGCCACTGCAGCCCTCCGTCCTCGGCGAAGGCGCCCCCCTCGCCGGGACCGCAGAAGCCATACGCCTCGAGCGACATCAGCACCAGCGGTGAGAAGGCGTCGTAGAGCTGGGCGCACTGGATGTCATTCGGTCCCACCTCGGAGCGGCGGTAGAGGTTGCGCGCGGCGAAGGTGGCGGTGCTCTGCAGGGGGTTCTCGCTGTGGTAGCTGGTCATCACCACGTGCTCCGGGCCCACCCCCTGGGCATGGGCGCGGATCAGCACCGGTGGCCGGGCCCCGCCGCGCGCCCGCTCCAGGGTGGTGACGACGAAGGCGACGGCCCCGTCCGACTCCAGGCAGCAGTCGAACAGCCGCAGCGGCTCGCTCACCGGCCGCGCCGCCGCGTGGTCCTGCAGCGTGATGGGATCGCGCATCTGCGCGCCGGGATTGCGCGCCGCGTGCGAGCGGCAGGCCACCGCCACCTCGCCGAAGTGTCGGGTGGTGATGCCGCACTCGTGCATGTAGCGGCGTGCCAGCATGGCGATCTGGTCGACCGGCCGCACCACCCCGAAGGGCACCGACCACTGGGCGTCGCCGCCGACCTGGTTTCCCGCCTGCGCCCAGGGACGGCCCCCGGTCGAGCGGTTGCGGGCGCGGTAGACGACGACGACCTCGGCGACCCCCGCCTCCACCGCCAGGGCGGCGTGACCCACCAGGGCGCACCCCGAGCCTCCGCCGTGGCCCACCTCACCGAAGAAGCGCAGGTCGGGAATGCCGAGACAGAAGGCGATGTGGGCGTCGGTGGTCGACTCCATGGTGGTGCGCACCACGCCGTCGACGTCGTCGGCTCCCATCCCCGCCTCCGCCAGCGCCTGCAGGATGACTTCGAGCGCAGCGGTCCGCTCCGGCCGTCCCAGGTTCTTGCTGAATGGCAGCAGTCCCATGCCGGCGATCGCCGCCTGACGGCCGCTCACCGAGACGATCCGCCGCGGCGACCGCCGCGGCTCCTCACCCGGCTAGACGGTCGCGACCGGCTGCATCTGGAAGAGTCGCGCCGCATTCTCGAAGGTGATCTTGCGACGGTCCGCCTCGGGAATGCCGCCGAAGTGCCTCTGCACCACCTCCTGGGAGTTGGGCCAGGTGGTGTCGGTGTGCGGGTAGTCCGACTCCCAGAGGATGTTGTCGATGCCGATGATGTCGCGCTGCCGAAGGCCGACCACGTCGTCGATGAAGCAGACGAAGATGCCGCGCTTGAAGTAGGTGCTCGGCTTCTCCTTCATGTGGGCCGACTGGGTCCAGAAGCGGTGCCGCTCCCAGGTGTAGTCGGCCCGCTCCAGCAGGTACGGCACCCAGCCGATGCCACCCTCGCTCATCGCGAAGCGCAGGTTCTCGTACTTGGCCAGCGCCGGGCACCAGAGCAGATCGCTGGCGGCATAGAAGGAGGACAGCGGTGCGTTGGTGACGAACACCGAGGCGGGAGCGCCGGGCGTGATGTCGGCGGCCATGTCGGCGGCAGAGCCGATCGACGAGCCGATGTGCATGAGGGCGGGCATCCGCGTCTCGTCGGCCGCCGACCACAGCGGCGTCCAGGCGTCGTCGTACACCGAGGGCAGCCCCAGCTTGTGGGGGAACTCGGTGAAGCAGAACGCCTTGGCGCCCTTGGCGGCGGTGCGCAGCACCTCCTTGGCGGAGAGCTCCGGGTCCCAGAGGGGAAGGATCATCAGCGGGACGAAACGATCGGGCGCGGCGCCGCACCACTCCTCGAGATTCCAGTCGTTGTAGGCGTGAATGCAGGCCAGCGCCAGCTCCTTGTCCTTGGCCTTGATGAACACGTTGCCGCAGAGGCCGGGGAAGGAGGGGAAGCACACGGTGCAGACAACCCCGTCCTGGTCGAGGTCCTGGAGGCGGGCGACCGGGTCGTAGCAACCGGGGCGCATGTCGTCGTAGGTGACGGCGGTGGCGGTGTAGTCCTCGACCTTGCGTCCGGCCATCGCCTGGAGACCGATCACCGGCGAGGCGTTGCCCTCGAAGTGCCACACCTGCTTGCCCTTGCCGTACTCGCAGCGCGGGCCGGCCTCACGAAACTTCTGGGGAAGCCGCTTCTGCCACAGCTCGGGCGGCTCGATGATGTGATCGTCCGCGGAAAACAGCGGGAGCTTCTCGGCCACGCTATCTCCAACCTCCTGCGCGATCGGTACGCACCGGCGGCCAGTCTATCATCGGCGTCCTCCTGCCCTCGCCGCGCCTGCGCTTCACAGCCCGAGCAGCCCGGCCGCGCGGTGGTAGTGACTGCGTGTCTCGCCGTAGGCGGCGGCGTACCAGGGAGCGCGGCGGGTGTGCAGCTGGATGTCGTGATCGTCGGTGTAGCCGATCCCCGCGAGCACCTGGTGGGCACCGGTGACGACACGCTCCAGCGCCTCGGCGCCCCAGGCCTTGGCGACGGCGGCAGCGAGCTCGGCATCGCTTTCGCGCCTGGCCCGCTTCCACGCCGCCGCGTACACCAGGGCGCGCAGGGTCTCGACGTCGGTCGCCATGTCCGCCAGACGGTGCTGCACCGCCTGAAAGGACCCGATCGGCACCCCGAACTGCTCACGTACCTTGGCGTAGCCGACGGCGGAATCGCAGAGCTGGGCGGCATGCCCGAGCATGAGCCCGGAACCGAGCACGGCAGCGTCGTCGAGCAGCTGGCGAACCACGGCCTCCCCATCCTCGGAGGGCGCGAGCATGTCCGCCGCCGAGACCGACACCCCCTCGAGTGTCACCGACGCCGCCGGCACCCCGGGTCCGGTCGCCATGGCCCGGCGCTCGACGCCGTCGGCCCCGGCATCGACGGCGATCAGGGTCATCCCCGAGCCCGCTGCATCCGTGGCGAGCGCCGTCACCAGCAGCACGTCGGCCGCCTCGCCGTCGGCGACGAACATCTTCTCGCCGAAGAGGCGCGCGCCCCGGCCATCGGACCTGACGTGGGCGGAGACGCCGGCGGTGTCGAAGCGGGCGCTGTGCTCGGTGATGGCGACCGCTCCCACCGCGTCGGCCGAGCACAGCCGCGCCAGCCAACGCTCGGCGGCGTCGCCACCGCTGCGCTGCAGTGCCCTCGCCACCAGCGCGGTGCTGAGGAACGGCACCGGAGCGCTCGCCCGGCCCAGCTCCTCGCACAGCAGCGTGCTCTCCAGCAGCGCCTGGTGGTCGGCCGCCAGCTCCAGCCATCCCAGGCTGCCGACACGGCGCCACAACGAGGTGTCGTAGCCCGGCTGAGATCGTTCGATCTCCTTGACCCGCACCGGCGGACATTCACGGCTGAGCATGTCGCGGGCCGACTCGCACAGCAGACGCTGCTCGTTGTCGAGGCGGAAGTCCACCGTCAGCGTCGCCCCAGCACCGGGAGCCCCAGTCCCCGGGTGGCGATGATCGTCCGCTGGATCTCGTTGGTGCCGCCGGCGAAGGTGGGCATGAAGGTGTAGCGCCGCATGTAGTTCACCAGGCCTCGCAGCGGCGCCTCGGCGGCGTCGGGGCGGAGCAGGCTGTGGAGGCCGAGCAGCTCATGGCCGACCCCTGCCAGGCGCTGGTGGGCCTCGGTGCCGAAGCACTTGACCATCGAGGCGAGGGTGGTGGGAATCTCGCCGACAGCGATCATCGAGGCGGCGCGACACGACAGCCACCAGACCGCCTCCATCTCCGCATAGCAGCGCGCCAGCGATACCCGGATCCCATCGTCGATGCCTGGCCCGCCGCCACGCTGACCGAGCCCCGCTCCGTCGTTGCCGGACATCTGCCGGGCGAGTCCCAGCAGGTCATCGTAGTCACGGCGCAGGCCGCCCCAGGGGAACAGGGCCGCCCGTTCGAGGTCGAGGGCGCCGGCGACGTAGTACCAGCCCCGGTTCTCCTCGCCCACCAGGTTCTCGACGGGGACGCGCACACCGTCGAAGAAGGTGATGTTGGTCCGCCCTCCTCCCAGGGTACTGAGCGGGCGCACCTCGATGCCCGGGGTGCGCATATCGACGAGCAGCACGCTGATGCCCTTGTGCTTGGGAGCTTCGGGGTCGGTGCGGGCCGCCAGCCAGCACCAATCAGCGCTCTGGGCGTTGCTGGTGTAGAGCTTCTGCCCGGTGACGACGTACTCGTCACCCTGCCGCACAGCCCGGGTCTGCAGCGAGGCGAGGTCGCTGCCCGCACCCGGCTCGGTGTAGCCGAGACAGAAGTCGATGTCGCCGCGACCGATGGCGGGCAGGAAGCGATCGCGCTGCTCATCGTTGCCGAAGTGCAGCAGGCCCGGCGCCACCACCTGGGTGGAGAAGGTGGCCACCATGGCGTGGGCGTAGGAGAGCTCCCAGGCATAGAGGAACTGCTGGACGGGAGTCACCGGCATCCCGCCGTAGCGCTCCGGCCAGCCCAGCCGCAGCCAGCCGCGATCGGCGACGCGGCGGCGAAGCGTCAGCATCGCCTGGTGCGCCTCCGGGCTCTCGTCGTGGAAGCCTGGCGCCTGACCCTGGGGAGCGTTCTCGCGGAGGAAGGCGCGCAGCTCCTCGCGAAAGGCCGCCTCCTCGTCGCTGAAGCTCAGGTTCATCCACTACCCACGGTCGGCGCCGACGATCGAGACGAAGGACACGCAGTCACCGGGCTGGCCGCCGAGGTTGTGGGTGAGGCCGAGCCTGGGAGCCTTGATCTGCCGCTCGCCGGCCTCGCCACGCAACTGCAGCCACATCTCGAAGAGCATGCGCAATCCGCTGGCGCCGATGGGATGGCCGAACGACTTCAGACCGCCGTCGGGGTTGACGGGAAGCTCGCCCTCGAGGTCGAAGAAACCCTCCAGCACATCGCGCCAGGCCTCGCCGCGCTCCGAGAATCCCAGGTCCTCCATCAGCACCAGCTCGGTGGGGGTGAAGCAGTCGTGCACCTCGGCCATGGAGATCTCGCGTCGCGGACTGGTGACCCCGGCCTGGGCGTAGGCGTCGGCGGCGCAGCGCGTCACCTCGTCGAAGGTGGTGTAGTCGTAGTCGGGCAGCAGGGACCCCTCAGCAGGGCCGGCGACGAAGGACAGCGCCTTCACGTACACCGGCTGGTCGGTGTACTGGTGGGCGTCCTCGGCCCGCACCACCAGCGCCGCCGCGGCGCCGTCGGAGACCCCCGAGCAGTCGAAGATCCCCAGCGAACCCGCCACCGGCGGCGAGGACGCGATCGTCTCCATCGAGACCGGCGTCTGGAACTGCGCCCGGCGGTTGCGCGCCCCGTTCTGGTGGTTCTTCCAGGCGATGCGGGTGAGCACGTCACGCATCTTCTCGGTGCCCACCCCGTAGCGGCTCGCGTAGGCAGGGGCGAGCAGCGAGAAGCGCGCCGGCGCGCTCAGCGACGGGGTGGTGCCATCCTCGACCGGGCGGTCGACCACCAGCCCGGAGAAGCCGGAGTCCTTGAGCTTCTCGACTCCGACCGCCATCACCCGGTCGTAGGCACCGCAGGCGACGGCATAGCAGGCGTTGCGAAAAGCCTCGGACCCGGTGGCGCAGAAGTTCTCCACCCGGGTGACCGGCTTGTAATCGGTCTTGAGCACCCGGCTGAGGGTGAGTCCCGAGACCCCGGATCCAACCGTTCCCAGCCAGTAGGCGTCGACCTCCTCCTTGGGCAGGTTGGGGGTGGAGGCGAAGCACTCGGAGGTGGCGTCCACCAGCAGGTCGGCAACCGACTTGTCCCAGTGCTCGCCGAACCGGGTGCAGCCCATGCCCACGATGGCCACCCGATCGCGGATGCCGTTGCTCGCCATCAGTGATCCTCCACCGGCCGTGCCTTCCAGAAATAGTTGTGAATGCCGTCCGCGGTGTGCAGGCGGCGGAACGTCATCTCGACCCGGGTGCCGATGCGGATGTCGTCGGGCCGGGCGTCGGCGACCTCACAGGCGAGGCGCCCGCCCTCGTCGAAGTCGACGATGGCGGCGATCACCGGCGGCGCCATCGAGAAGGTGAGCCGGTCGACGGTGCAGGTCGCAACGCGACCGCGCCGGTCGGCGAAGCGCTCGGGACTCATCTCGTCGACAGCTCCGCAGCGCACGCAGACGCGCGTTGGCGGCAGGTGGGCGGTCTCGCAGCGGCGGCATCGGCAGCCGACCAGACCGAACTTCCACGCGTGGCTGCGCGCCGAGGCGGGCGGCGATGGCGGTCGCGGATCGGGACGCCGTGGCGGCTCACGCGGCAGCAGCCCACGCCAGGTGAGGTAGGAACCGTAGGAGACGGGCTGCCCGGCGCCGACCTGGTCACGCACGCTGAGTGCCGGCCGGTTGCCCGGCAGGGCGCCGGTCGTCCGCAGCACCGCGACGTCACATCCATCCGCGGCCAGCACCACCAGGATGGTCTGGTTGGGACGGGCGCGGTCGAGCACATCGGCGAGCTGCAGGCCCACGTCGGCGGCGCCGCTGTTCCCGACCTCGCCGTCGAGACCACCTGCGACCGTCTCCGAGGGGAAGCGTGCCACCGCCGCCCGCGCCGCCCGCAGGTGGGGCGAGCTCACCACCACGTGGTCGGCCTGCTCCACTCCCGCCGCCGCCAGCGCCCGGATGACCGTTTCCGTCACCAGCGGCAGATACATCTCGACGCCGAATCGCTCTTCCCAGACGTGGCTGGCGAGCTCACCGGGGGCGCGCCAGCGGTCGAGGAACTCGGCGGTCGACGACGCCGTCGCCAGCAGCTCGGCGATCACCGAGTCGCCGTCGCCGAAGAGGAAGGCGGTAGCGGCGTCGCCACCGGTGCGCTCGTCGGCCGAGCCAGGCAGCCCGGTGCGGATGTCGCTGAGCACCGCCAGTCCGCTGGACTGCGCCGCCGCCCGGATCGCCCCGAAGCCGCCGCGCACGGCGCCCACCATGTCGCCCGCGAAGCAGTCACTGTCGAGCGCGAGAGCGGCGTGGATGGCGGTGGCGTTGGTCTTGTCGGCGTATGCCGGGAGGGTGGTCGCGAAGTGCAGCGTCGCCGGTTTCCTACCGTTGCCGCTCATCGCCCGCCGGGCCGCCTCGACGCCCAGAGAGGTGGTGTCCTCGTCGTAACAGGCGACGGTGCGGCGGCCCCTGCCTGCCGACGTCCCCAGGGCCGCTCCGATGTCGCCCCGGTCGAGGCGGAAGGCGGGCAGATAGGCCCCGTAACGCAGGATCCCGGTCATCGCGTGCACCGATCATGGCGCACTCGGCCATCGAGCCGCCGTGCCACCAGGGCCCGCCGGGTGGGCGCAGCCCCGTGGCCCCGCGGCGGAATGCGACGATGACCACCCACACGATGTCGCTCAGGGAGGACCGCCGCATGGGCCGGCTGGATGGGAGAGTGGCCGTGGTCACCGGCGCGGGCCGGGGGCTTGGTCGCGAACACGCCCTGGCGCTGGCGGCCGAAGGCGCGGCGGTGGTGGTCAACGATCTCGGCACCGGAGCCGACGGCAGCGGTGCCGCAAGCGAGCCTGCAACCGAGGTGGTGCAACTGATCACCAGCACCGGCGGGCGCGCCGTCGCCGACGGTTCCGATGTCGCCGACAGCGCTGCGGCGGGCGCGCTCGTACAGAAGGCCGTCGATGCCTTTGGCCGCCTGGACATTCTGGTCAACAATGCCGGGATCCTGCGGGACAGGATGGCCTTCAACCTGAGCGATGCGGACTGGGATGCGGTGCTTCGGGTGCACCTCTACGGTCATTTCCACGCCGCCCGCGCGGCTGCCGCGCACTGGCGCGCGCTGGCCAAGTCGGCAGGGCAGGCCTGGGGCCGCATCGTCAACACCACCAGCGAGTCCGGCCTCTACGGCAACCTCGGCCAGGTCAACTACGCCGCCGCCAAGGCCGGCATCGCCGCTATGACGGTGGTGCTGGCACGCGAGCTGGGACGTTATGGCGTGACCGTCAACGCCGTGGCCCCGCGGGCCGCGACCCGGCTGCTGGGCGTGGCCGAACCGGAGGCCGCGCAAGGCGGTGAGCTCGACCCCGCCAACGTGTCCCCCTTCGTCGTCTTCCTCTGCACCGATGCCGCCGCCGCGATCAGCGGTCAGGTGTTCGCGGTCTGGGGTGGCCGGGTGCAGCGGGTGCGGGGATGGACACCGGCGGAGGCGATCCAGACCGAGGGACGCTGGTCGCTCGACGCGCTCATCGAGGCGGCGCCGCGCCTCTTCCCCGATGGGCGCGGCGGGGTGCCGCCCTTCTACCCGCTGGAGGCGGAGGCGGTCGGGTCGGCGGGGTGAGAGGACTGCACGCCCTGACGCTGGGCGACCTGCTCGACGAGAACGCGCGCCGCTTCCCCCAGCGCACCGCGGTGGTCTGCGGCGAGGAGCGCCTCACCTTTCCGGCGTTCCATCAGCGGGCCCGCCGCTGCGCGACGATGCTCAGCGACCTTGGCGTGGCCGAGGGCGACCGGGTCGCCTGGTTCGCCCAGAACTGTCACCGCTATCTCGAGACCTTCTTCGCCTGCGCCCTGCTGGGGGCGGTGGCGGTGCCACTCAACTGGCGGGTCACCGCCGCCGAGCTGGAGGGGCTGCTCGACAGCACCGCGCCGCGGCTGGTCCTCTACCAGCGGCGCGAGGTCGGTGATGTCGCCGACGCCGCCCGCGGCGAGGGCGGCGGCTCACCCTGGATCGCCATCGACGATCCCTCGTCCGGTGGCTACGACGCCCGCCGCGACGCGGCCACCAGCGGCCTTCCCCAGCTGGATGTCGACGACGACGCCCCGGTGCTGCAGATGTACACCGCCGCCTTCACCGGCCGGCCGCGCGGCGCCCTGCTCACCCATCGCGGCCTGGTGGCCCAGAACCTCGCCCAGATCATCGCCCTCGGGCTCGGTGCCGGCGACGCCTATCTGTGCAGCGGACCGTTCTTCCACATCGCGACCTTCATGACCGCGAGCGCGCACTTCCACATCGGCGCCAAGAACGTGCTGCTGCCGCGCGCCGACGGCGCCGAGATCGCGCGGCTGATCGATGCCGAGCGCATCACCGGCGCGCTGATCATGCCGCCCACCATCACCGACGTCGTCGCCGCCGCCAAGGCGCACGGGTATCGCCTCGCGAGCCTGCGCGTCCCCCCGACGCCCGAGCGCCCCGACAACCGGGAGTGGCTGGAGATGACCTCGCGACTGCCGGGAATCCCCGCAGGGTACGGTCAGACCGAGGTGCACGGCTTGGCCACCCTCAACCTGCTGGCGCTCGACGGCATGGGCGCCCAGGGAGTCGCATCGCCGGTGGCGCTGGTGCGCCTGCTCGATCCCGATGGTGATGACGTGCCACCGGGTGAGGTCGGAGAGATCGCCGTCAAGGGTCCGCTGGTGATGGCGGGATACGCCGGCGAGCCCTCCCCGCCGGAGCAGACCGGCTGGCGCCGCTGCAACGACCTCGGTCGGCGCGAGGAGGATGGGACCATCACCTTCATCGGGCCCAGGACCGAGCTGATCAAGACCGGCGCCGAGAACGTCTACCCGATCGAGGTGGAGAACGCCCTCCGCGCGCATCCGTCGGTCCACGACGTCTGCGTGATCGGAGTGCCCGATGCGACGTGGGGACAGTCGGTCAAGGCGGTGGTCGAGCCGGCCGAGGGAGCGACGATCGACGTGGACGAGCTCATCGCCTTCTGCCGGGAACGCATCGCCTCCTACAAGAAGCCCCGCCAGGTCGATGTGGTCGCCGCCCTCCCGCGCACCGCCACCGGGGCCGTCGACCGGGAGGTGGTGCGCGACCGCCGCGGCGGCGGCGGCGCTGTGGGATTGGGCACCGCCACAGCAACCCAGCACCGGTGAGTCTGCCGCTGCCAAACGCCGGCGGCCACCCACAACTCACGTCTGCGCGGCCCCGTCACGCAGCGATTGGCGCAGGACGAACTTCTGCACCTTGCCCGAGGCCGTCCGTGGCAG
The DNA here is from genome assembly GCA_005880985.1 of Chloroflexota bacterium. Lineage (GTDB taxonomy): Bacteria > Chloroflexota > Dormibacteria > Aeolococcales > Aeolococcaceae > CF-134. The sequence goes on along the minus strand of VBIQ01000004.1, from coordinate 378,098 downwards.
GTCGTCGACGACGCGCAGCTCCTCCGGCCATTTCTGGCGCGCCAGCCCGACCTGCTCGAGGTGAGCCCGCAGCTGGTGCAGCGTCGGAGCGGCGGCACCGGCGGAGCAGCGCACGAAGGCGCAGGCGTGCTCTCCGAGGCGGGCGTCGGGGGCGGCGACCACCGCGACCTCGACCACCCCCGGGAGAAGCAGGAGCCGCTGCTCCACCTCGGCGGCGCTGATGTTCTCGCCGCCGCGGATGATGATGTCCTTCTTGCGGTCGGTGATGGTCAGGTATTCGCCGTCGAGCACGCCGACGTCGCCGGTGGCGAACCAGCCGTCGCGGTCGATGCAGGCGTCGGTCAGCGAGGGATCGAGATATCCCGCGAACAGGTCTGGTCCGCGCGACATGATCTCCCCCGCCTCGCCGGCCGCCAGGTCCACGCCGTCATCGTCGACGATGCGCACCTCGACGCCGGCGAGCGGTCTGCCGTCGCTGTGGAGGCGCCGGTCGGGCGGGTCGCCGGCGGCGCCTCCGGTGATCGACGGATGCTCGGTGCAGCCGTAGAAGCGGACCAGCGAGATCCCCATCGCGGCGGCCCGATCGGCGATCGCCGCGGGGACCGGAGCGCCGCCCAGGCCCAGCTGACGCATCAGCGCCAGGTGTCGCGCACGCAGCTTGGGATGATCGAGCAGGCTGGTCAGGAAATAGGTGGCGCCGCTGCCCGCGGAGAGGCCGTCCTCCAGCATCGCGTCGAGGACGACGTCCGGCTCCCAGAGATCGATCAGGTGGACCGGCTGGCCGCGGTGCACCGGCACCAGCAGTCCACCGAGCAGCCCGATGGCGTGGCTGATCGGCGCGCCCACCAGCGCCGGTGGTCCGGAGGGTGCCGCGGCGGCCAGCTGGCGTACCTCCGCTCCGATGCTGCGATGGGTGTGCACCGCGCCCCGCGGCTCGGCGGTGGTGCCGGAGGTGTAGGCGATCAGCGCCGGACCATCGGGGTCGGCGATACCCGCCGCATCGACCGGTGGAGAATCCGCCAGCACGTCGAAGCTCAGCCCGCGGCCTCCGGCGTCGCCCACCACCACGCTCAGCTCGAGATCGGGAAGCAGCGCCGCCACCTGCTCGAGGATGGCGAGACCATCGAGGTGGCGGAAGTGTGCCGCGCACACGAAGACCCGGGCACGCGACTGCCGCAGGATGTGCGCGACCTCGTGCGCGCCGTAGAAGTGGACGACGGGAACCACCACCGCCCCCAGCAGGCTGCACCCGTAGAAGGTGGCGGCGGCCTCCACCCAGTTGGGGAGCTGGAAGGCGACGACATCGCCGGGGCCGATGCCGCGGGCGCGCAGTCCGCCGGCGACACGCCGCGCCAGCAGGTGGACGTCGCCCAGCGTGCCCGACCAGGGATGCTCCCGGGAGCGCACCCGGAAGGCCGACGACGCACCCCGCCGCAGGCCGGACTCGATCAGAGCGCCGAGCGTCTGGTCGTCCCACAGTCCCCACTCCCGATAGCGCCGCGACAGCTCCACGGCGGTGGTGCGAAGCTGCGACATCACGTCGACTCGCCTCCCGGTGCTCCGGCGCCGCTGTACGGCCGCGATCGTAGCGGGGATGCGCAGGCCCGGCCGTGGCCGCGGGGGCATCCGCTAGCCTTGACCCGTTGACCCAGCTGCGCAGCGACCTCGACCAGTTCTTTCACCCGGACGGGGTAGCGCTCGTCGGCGCCATCCCCATGCAGCACCTGCCACCCGACGCCCTGGTGGAGAGCCAGCGCGAACGATGGGGCGAGCGCGTCTACTTCGTCAACGCGCGCGGCGGCAGCATCGGCGAGGTGCCCGTCTACCCGTCGGTGACCGAGATTCCCGACCGGGTTGGGCTGGCGGTGATCAGCGTCGGGCCGCGTCAGGTCGCCGGCGCCCTCGACCAGTGCGGCCGCAAGGGCATTCCCTACGCGCTGATCTTCACCGCCGGTTTCAGCGAGGTCGGGGCGGAGGGCGCCGCCCTGGAGACGGAGATCGCCGAGGTGGGCCGGCGTCACGGTATCCGCCTGTTCGGCCCGAACACCAACACCAACGCATTCGAGCGCATGCCCGATATCGAGGGACGGCTTGGTGGGAAGATCGGCCTGGTCACCCAGAGCGGTCATCAGGGACGTCCCATCGTGCAGGGAACGCTCTTCGGCATCGGCTTCTCGCGATGGGTGCCGACCGGGAACGAGGTCGACCTCGAGGTCGCCGACTTCATCGAGTACTTCGCCTACGACGATGACACCGCGGTGATCGCCGGCTACCTGGAGGGGTTCCGCAACGGTGCGTCGCTGCGCCGCGCGCTGCAGGCTGCCAACGACCAGCGCAAGCCGGTGGTCGTCATCAAGGTCGGCAGCACCGCTGCCGGGCAGCGCTCGGCGGTCTCGCACACCGGGCACCTCACCGGGTCCGACGCGGTGGTCGACGGTCTGTTCAAGCAGCACGGCGTGGTCCGGGTGCGTGACCTCGACGAGCTGCTCGAGACCGCCGCGCTGTTCGCCAAGCTGCCCGCCGGCACCGGCGAGAACGTGTGCCTGTACAGCATCTCGGGCGGCTCGGGGACGCTGATGGCCGAGGTGGCGGAGGCCGCCGGCATCGTCACCCCGCCGCTGTCGGAGCGGACCCAGGAGCAGCTGCACGAGCTGCTGCCGGCCTATCTGACGGTGGCCAATCCGGTCGACAACGGCGGCGCCTTCATGGTGTACGCGCCGCCGGAGCGGCGGCGCCGGGTGCTGGAGCTGGTGGCCGCCGACCCCGCCGTCGACGTCATCGTCATCGGCATCACCGGTGCTCTGGGTGTGATGACCGACAACTTCGGCCGCGACATCCGGGACTTCATCGCCGCCTCGCCCAAACCGGTGATCGCGACGTGGAACTCCTTCAAGGTCGACGAGGCCGGCTTCGGCGAGCTGGTCGCCGGCGGCGTCCCTCTGTTCCGCTCCTTCCGCAACTGTTTCGGCGCCCTGCGCGCCTACTTCGACTACCAGCGAGCCGCCGCGCGGTTCCGCCACCGGGTCCCGATCGACATGTCGCTTCCGGCAGGGGCGGCGGACGCGCTGGCGGGAGCCGGCGGCGTCGTCGACGCCGAGCGGACCGCTGGCGTTCTCCAGGCCTTCGGCATCCCCATCGCTCGCCAGCTGATCGCCCGCTCGGAGGCGGAGGCCGCCACCGCCGCCGCCGAGCTGGGGCCGCCGGTGGTGATGAAGGCGGCGACGACCCGGGTCGCTCACAAGTCCGACGCCGGTCTGGTGCGCCTGGGCGTCGAGTCGCCGGAGCGCGCCCGCAGCGTCTATGCCGAGCTGCTCGCCGCGGCGCACCGCGCCGACCCGGCGGCGCGGGTCGACGGCATCCTGCTGCAGCAGCAGGTGCAGGGTGGCACCGAGATGATCGTCGGCGTCACCCACGACCCGGTGCTCGGTCCGGCGGTGTTGGTCGGCACCGGCGGCGTCTTCGCCGAGGTGTTGCAGGACGTCGCGGTGCGTCCGCTCCCCATCGACCGCGACGATGCGATGGAGATGGTGCGCGGACTGCGAGGAGCGGCCCTGCTCGAGGGAGCGCGGGGACGCGCCCCCGCCGATGTCGACGCCCTGGTCGGGGTGATCATGGCGGTCGGGCGCCTGGCCGCCGCCTGCGGCCCGCGGATCCGCGAGCTCGACCTCAACCCGGTCATCGTCGGTGAGCACGGCGCCGTCGCCGTCGACGCGCTGCTGGTCACCACGCCGGCACCGGCGGAGAAAGCGGTGGAGACCGCCGCCCTGGAGAGTCCCGCGTGAGGCTGCACTACGACCAGGCCACTGAGGATTTCCGCGCCGAGCTGCGCGCCTGGCTCGAGGCCAACCGGCCGCAGCCGGAGGAGATGAGCCGCGAGCCGTCGCAGTCGAGCGCGCACCTGCCACCGTGGGCGCGGACCTGGCAGCGCCGGCTGTTCGATGCCGGCTGGCTGGTGCCGGGATGGCCGCCGGAGCTGGGCGGACGCAACGCCACCCCGGTGCAGCAGATGGTCTACTTCGAGGAGTTCGCCGGCAGCCGGCTGCCGCGGGCCCTCAACCCGCAGGGGCTCTCGATCGTCACCCCTTCGTTGATCGACTTCGGCAGCGAGGAGCAGAAGCAGCGCTTCGCCCTGCCATCGCTGCGCGCCGAGATCACCTGGTGCCTGGGTATGAGCGAGCCGGGAGCGGGCAGCGACCTCGCGGGGTTGTCGACGCGGGCAGAGCTGGCCGACGACGGCTTCGTCGTCAACGGGCAGAAGGTGTGGACCTCGGGAGCGCAGCACGCCGACTACTGCCTGTGCTTCGTGCGCACCGACCCGGACGCTCCGAAGCACAAGGGCATCAGTGTGCTGATCGTCGACATGCGCTCCCCCGGGATCACCATCCGGCCGCTGCCCCAGCTGACCGATCCCAAGCAGGCCGACTTCAACGAGGTGTTCTTCGCCAGCGTGGTGGTTCCGCGCGAAAACCTGCTGGGACCGCTGCACGGGGGATGGTCGATCGCCGGAGGTTCGCTGGCGCACGAGCGCGGCATGCTCTGGATCGACCAGGCCTCGAGCCTCGAGCGCACCGTGGGCCGCTTCATCGAGCTCGCCGCTCAGGCGCTCCCCGACGGGCGCCGCCTCGCCGACAACGCCGTGGTGCGCGATCAGCTGGCTCAGCTCTACATCGACGCCCAGGCGCTGAAGTTCATGGGATACCACGGATTCGCCACGTTCGCCAGGCAGCACGTGTCGCCCGAGCACTCGGTGCTCAAGCTCTTCGGCACCGAGCTCGAGCGTCGCCTCTTCCTCACCATGACCGAGGCGCTGGGAGCGGCGGCGATCGACGTCTCGACGCCCACCGGCCGCCGCGCCCGCGACGAGGGTCCGACCGCGGTTCGCTACCTCCGCTCCTTCGCCGGCACCATCGCCGCCGGCACCTCGGAGATCCAGCGCAACATCATCGCCGAGCGCGTGCTCGGCCTCCCGCGGCGGTAGGAGCGCCACGATGGACTTCGCCTTCAGCGACGAGCAGACGGCGCTGCGCAGCTCGGCGCGGGCGATGCTGGAGCGCCACTGCAGCACCGCGGTGGTGCGGGACCTGGTCGAGCGAGGCATCGCCCCGGAACCGCTCTGGGCGCGGATGGTTGGGCTCGACTGGCCGGCGCTGGCGATCACCGAATCCGCGGGCGGCGTGGGACAGGGATTCATCGAGGTCGCGGTCCTCGTCGAGGAGCTGGGGCGCGTGATCGCCCCGGGACCCTTCCTTGCCACCGTCACCCAGTTCGCACCACTGGTCCGCGAGTGCGGCACTCCCGAACAGCGAGACCGCTTCCTCCGGGCGGTGGCGACGGGGGCCACCGGGACCCTGGCCATCTCGGGACCTGCCGGCGACTGGCGCCCGGAACGGGCAGCCCTGACGGCGCGTCCCCGGCCAGGGGGTGGCTGGCTGCTCGACGGCAGCGTGCATCACGTGCTCGACGGCGGCGCGGCCGAGATCGCCGTGGTGGCGCGTCTCGACGCGGGCAGCGATGGCGACGGCATCGCCGCCTTCGTGGTTCCCCGGGGTGCGGCGCGAAGCGAGCCGGTGCAGACGCTCGACCTCAGCCGTCCGGTGACGACGCTGCGGTTCGAATCGCTGACGGTTCCCGACGAGCGCGTCCTCGGCACCCCCGGCCGGTGTGCCGCCGGGGTTGGCCGCGCCGTGGAGGAGGCCACCGTGGCGCTGGCCCTGGAGATGGTGGGGACCTGCCAGCGCATCTTCGACACCGTGCTCGACTACGCCAAGGCGCGCGAGCAGTTCGGCGTGGCCATCGGCTCCTTCCAGGCGATCAAGCACAAGTTCGCCGACATGTTCGTCGCCCTGGAGCGCGCGCGCGCCACCGCCTACTTCGCGGCGCTGACCATCGCCGAGGACGACGAGCGCCGGACGCTGGCGGCATCGATGGCGAAGGTCGCCGCCGGAGACTGCGCCAGGCTGCTGGCGCAGGAGGGCATCCAGACCATGGGCGGCATCGGCTACACCTGGGAGCACGACATGCAGCTGTTCGCCAAGCGGGCCAAGCAGGGTGAGCTGCTGCTGGGAACCTCGGCGCAGCATCGCCAGCGGGTCGCCGAGCTGATCGGTCTGACGGCCGATGCGTCCACCGCGGTGACCGCACCTGTCCCCGCCTGAGCGCGTCATCCAGCCGACCGGCTCCCACCGCACCGCGCTCGGTGCCGCCTGACCCTGTGAACGCACTCGAACCGATGGTCATCAACGACTGGAGACGCAGGACCTTCGAGCTGTACGCCGCGGTTCGCGCCGGCGACAACCCGGAGGCTGCCTGGCGCAGCTGGCGCGACGGTCGCGACGAGCTCTTTGCCCACCACCCCGCCAGCCCACTGCCGGAGGCCGCACGTCCTGGCTTCGCCGGTCTTCCCTACCACCAGTACGATCGCTCTCTGCGGGTCCCGGCCGAGTTGGCGGGTGTCGAACCGCTGGAGGTCGACCTCGACAGCAGCGACGGACAGTCCTATCGGTTCGTCCGCTTTGCCGTGGCGCGCTTCGCCTTGGCGGAACGGGAGTGCGAGCTGGATCTCTACTGGCTGCTGGGCTACGCCGGCGGACTGTTCCTGCCCTTCGCCGACGCCACCAGCGGTGCGACGACGTATGGAGCCGGGAGGTACCTGCTCGATACCGTCAAGGGCGCCGACCTGGGAATCGAGCGCGACCTGCTGGTGCTGGACTTCAACTTCGCGTACAACCCCTCCTGCTCGTACGACGCCAGGTGGAGTTGCCCGCTGTCGCCGCCGCGCAACCGGTTGCCGGTGGCGGTCACCGCGGGGGAGCTGGCGCCCACCGGGTAGTGCTACGGTGCCGTGGCCATCGGCCGCGAGTGGAGGAGCAGCCCGTGCAGCACGAGGTGCGTGGCGTGGTCGCGCGCCGCAAGGGCGCGCCGGTGAGCATGGAGAAGGTGGTCGTGCCCGATCCGGCCCCTGGAGAGGTGCTGGTGCATCCCCGCGCCTGCGGGGTCTGCCATACCGATCTGCACTACCGCGAGGGCGCCATCGGCGACAGCTTCCCCTACCTGCTGGGCCACGAGGCGGCGGGGACCGTGGAGGCCGTGGGCGACGGTGTCACCACCGTCAAGCCCGGCGATGACGTCATCCTCGCCTGGCGCGCGCCGTGCGGCGCCTGCCGCTCGTGCCTGCGAGGCCGGCCCTGGTACTGCTTCGACAGCCGCAACGCGACGCAGCGGATGCGCCTCGGCGACGGCACCGAGCTGAGCGCCGCCATCGGCGTCGGCGGCTTCTGCGAGCTGACGCTGGTGGCCGCCGGGCAATGCGTGCCGATGGACGCGCGCATCAGCCACGACGTCGCCGGGCTGATCGGCTGCGGCGTCATGGCGGGCTACGGAGCGGCCGTCAACACCGGCGGCGTCAGTCGCGGTGACACGGTGGCGGTGTTCGGTTGCGGGGGTGTCGGGGACGCCGCCATCGCCGCCTCGGTTCTTGCCGGGGCCGGCGTGGTGATCGGGGTCGATATCGATGGGCGCAAGCTGGAGTGGGCGCGTGAGTTCGGCGCAACCCACACCGTCGACGCCGGCCGCGACGATCCCGTCGAGACCATCCGCGCCCTGACCGGCGGCGTCGGCGTCGACGTCGCCATCGAGGCCGTCGGCCGCCCCGAGACCTTCATGCAGGCCTTCTACAGCCGCGACCACGCCGGCACGGTGGTGCTGGTGGGCGTGCCGGATCCCAGCATGCGCCTCGACATCCCGATGCTCGAGCTCTTCGGTCGAGGTGGCGCCATCCGGCCGTCCTGGTACGGCGATGCGCTGCCCACCCGCGACTTCCCGGTGCTGGTCGACCTCCACCTGCGCGGCCGGCTGCCACTGGAGCGCTTCGTCTCCGACCACATCGGCATCGCGGACGTGGAGGCCGCCTTCGAGCGCATGCGCCGCGGCGAGGTGCTGCGCAGCGTGGTCATGCTCGCCTAGCCGGGAACTGGTGCCAAGCCGGTCGAGCGGGACGCGATCGTCCTCTCAGCGGGCCGGCGTCAGGGCGCTGAAGTCGAGCTGCCCGGTGTGCAGCGAGCCGGTGAAACCGCCGTCGGTGTAGAGGTTGGTACCGGTGACGTAGCTGGCGGCATCGCTGTTGAGGAAGGCCAGCACCTCCGCCTGTTCCTCCGGGGTCGAGTTGCGGCCCACCGGGCGAGGAAAATCGTCCATGAACTGCTTGCCCGCCACCTGCTCGAAGTGGGGCATCATCGCGGTGTCGGTGGGGCCGGGACTGATGGAGTTGATGCGGATGCCGGCTCGTGCCAGATCCTGGCAGCGCCGCATGCAGTAGACGATGATGCACATCTTCGAGAACGAGTAGCCCTCGTTCACCGCTTCCGGATGAGCGGCGCACCACGCATGCCCCCGGGCCATGTCGGCCGTGTCGAGCAGCTCGGTCACCGCCGGCAGCGACTGCTGCCACAGCATCCCCGCCACCGAGGCGATGCAGCTGATCGCCGATCCCCGCGGCATCAGCGGCGCCACCGTCTCCGTCAGGTGACGCAGGCCGAGGAAGTTGACCAGCATCACCTGCAGCGGCGGCGCCGTCGGAGGCAGTCCGGCACAGTTGAAGAGGGCATGCACCGGCTGACCGATGGCGGCAACGGCGGCATCGATGGCAGCCGGGTCGGAGAGGTCGGCCTGCAGGTAGCCTGTCACCGGGATGCGTGTCGGCACGACGTCGATCGCGTGGACCTCACCGCCGCGTTCGCCGACCAGGCGCGCTGTCGCCTCGCCCATCCCGGAGGCGGCTCCGGTGACGATCACCCGCCTGCCCGGGTAGCCCCAGACGTCGCTCATGCCGGGACGCTATGCGGTGGTTGCCGCGGCGACCTTGCGCTCGGTCTTGGTCGCCGCAGCGCCGGCCCGCTGCCCGTTGCGCGACGCCGCGGTCAGCTGTGGCCCGTCCTCCAGGCGGTAGATGCGCCTGGCGTTGCCCGCGACGATCAGCTCACGCTCGTCGGCGCGGACGCCGATCATCATGTCGTTGATCGTCTTGCGCGAGTAGGGCCAGTCGTTGCCGTGGTGGGGATAGTCCGTCGACCACAGCATGTTGGCGACGCCCACCGATTGCCGGTTGCGAATGCCGTTGGGATCGGTGATAAAGGTCGCACTCATGTTGCGGTACCAATAGAAGGACGGAGGCTCGGTGATGGGGATGTTGCCCCACGACCGGTTGCGCCAGTAGCGATCGTCGATCTGCTCGAGGAAGTGCGGGATCCAGCCGACCCCCGACTCGATGATGGCGATATGGATGTCGGGGAAGCGCTCGAAGACGCCGGTGAAGATCATTTGGCCGACGGTGTTGGGGACGGTGGAGAAGACCGATCCCAGTCCGGCCACCGCTTTGGCGTTGGCCTTGGCGGCGGTGCCGCCGTAGATGCCGCGGTCGCCGCGCGACGCTGCCGCCATCGCCGCCTGCCGCTGGAGCTGTCGCTGCCGGCGGGAGATGATGGTGATGTGGATGCAGACCGGTAGCCGCACCTCGCTGACCGCCGCCCAGAACGGGTCGTCGGCCTCGCTCAGAGAATCGCCGCCGGATGGCCAGTTGGAGATCGCCACGGTTTGGAAGCCCTGCTCCTTCGCCCTGCGCAGGAACCGGATCGCGTCGTCGATCCCGGTGCTCGGCATCCAGGCGGCACCGATCAGCCGGCTGGGGTCGGGTGCGCAGAACTCTTCGCGGAGGAAGCTGTTGTAGGCCTCGACCCCCGCTCGGACGAAGTCGTCGTCCTCGTCGCCGAGAAAGTGGCCGATGGTCCGCTGCGGGGCGAAGATCACCTCGGCGTCGACGCCGTCGACATCCATATCCCTGAGCCGTTCCGCGCCGTTGTAGCAGCCGGGACGCGCGTCCTCGTAGTGCACGCCGGTCCAGCGGAATTTGTCCCAAGGCAGTCCCGGCGTCGCAGTCAGCCCGATGGGATCGGGGTCGGCTGCACCCGCGAATGCCCAGGCATCACCGCCGTCGGCATCTTTGACCAGCTTGGGCGCTCGCTCTTGGTACTTTTTGGCCAACCACTGCGTCCAGATATGCGGTGGCTCGAGCACATGAGCGTCCGCGGACACGATCTCGTACTTCATCGACGATCCTCTGGCAGGCGAGAGTCCAACCGGCATGGGTAGTCTGGCCTTGCATTGTGGATGTGTCAAACACAGTGGTGACAGCGGCATGGGGCGCTGTTGACGGTCGCCACCCGACTGCCGGAGGATACAGCCGCGGAGGGCCGTCATCAGCATGCTCGATCCCGCGCCGCGTGACCCCGCGCAGCGCTTCTGGGACCCGGAGGCACAGACCATGCCACCGGACCAGCGGCGCGCGCTGCAGGATGAGCGCCTGCGGGACGTCATCCAGCGCGCCTTCTCCGCTCCCGTCCCCTTCTTCCGCCGCCGGCTGGAGGAGGCGGGGGCCGGCCCGGGCGACATCGCCAGCGTCGACGACCTCGACCGCCTGCCGCTGACGGTCAAGCAGGACCTGCGTGACTCCGAGCGGGAGGCTCCGCCGGTCGGCGACTACCGCTTCACCGACCTGCACCAGTGCGTCCGCCTGGGCACCTCGACCGGGACCACCGGCACCCCTACGGTGATGCTCTGGACGCGCCACGACCTGCGGGTCGAGTACGAGTGCGCCGCGCGCAGCTGGTGGCGCATGGGCATACGCCCGGGCATGGTCTGCACCCACGCCCACCCCGGTTACCTGTACGGTGGTGGGCTCATGCTCTCCGGCGCCTACGAGTACTTCGGCGCGCTCAATCTCTGGGTGCCGCCGCCGGACACCGATGAGCTCGCCGAGCAGGCGCTGCGCATGTGGATGCGGATCAAGCCCGACGTGCCCTTCATGGGCTTCGCCCTCGCCCGCTTCTTCGAGGTGGCGGCGAAGCTCGGTATTGCCAACGAGGACGCGGCGCTGCGCATCCCGAACCTCCCCTCGGGTCCGCCCGCGATGGCCACCGCCGGCGCCGAATGCTTCGCCTTTCTTGCCGGCGCATGTGAGCAGCAACGCGGTGGCCACATCGCCGAGGACTATGCGTCCGTACAGGCGGTCGATCGCAGCACCGGCCGTCAGGTGCCCGACGGGGAATGGGGCGACCTGGTGGTCACCACCTTCGGGCGGGACAACTGTCTGATCCGCTACGACCTCGAGGAGGCCTGCCGCGTCGAGCGCACCCCGTGCGAGTGCGGCGAGACGACGGCACGCGGCTGGTGGGGTGGACGCTACCAGGACCTCATCCGGACGCAGGGCAAGCGGCTGCAACTCTTCGATCTCGAGGACGTGCTTCGCGCCCTGCCGGAGATCTGCACCCCCTCGCTCGAGTACGTGGTGGTGCGGCCGCAGCGCGAGGATGCACCGCTGGCGGTGCGCGTCGAGCGGGGTGATGGAACCGGCGCCAATGGCACGGATGATCGCGTCGCCCAACTGTTGCGGGAGCGCCTCGGCGTGCACGCCGAGGTGGTGGTGATGGAGCGGGGAAGCCTTCCCCGCTTCGGCTACAAGGCCATCCGGGTTGTCGACTCGTGAGTGAGGTTGGATCGTGAGCGGATTTCTCGCCGGCAAGGTGATCGCCGTCAGCGGAGCGGGTCGCGGCGTCGGGCGGGCGGTGGCCCTGGCGGCCGCCGCCGAGGGCGCGTCGGTCGTGGTCAACGACTACGGCGTCAACATCGACGGGACCGAACCCAGCAGCAAGGTCGCCGACGCGGTGGTGCGCGAGATCCTCGACGCCGGGGGTTCCGCCGTCGGCGTCGCCGACACGGTGACAACCATGGAGGGCGGTCAGCGCATCGTCCAGACAGCCGTCGATCGCTTCGGGAAGATCGACGGCGTCGTCTGCGTCGCCGGGATCCTGCGGGAGCGGATGCTCTTCAACATGACCGAGGAGGAATGGGAGGGGGTGGTCGCCACCCATCTCAAGGGGACGTTCACCGTCTTCCGCGCCGCCAGCGCGCTGATGCGACAGCAGAAGTCGGGCACCCTGATCGGCTTCACCTCCGGCGCTTACGCGTCCGGCAGCGTCTCCCAGGCCAACTACGCCGCCGCCAAGGGAGGCATCGTCTCGCTGGTGCGCAGCGCCGCGGCCGGCATGTACAAGTACGGGGTGACCGCCAACTGCATCGCCCCCATCGCCCGTACCCGGATGGCCGCCAACGTGCCCATGCAACTGCAGGAGATCGGCGAGGCCGAGGACGTCGCGCCGCTGGTGGTGTTCCTCCTCTCCGACCGCGCCCGCCACATCACCGGGCAGGTGTATACCGCGGTGGGTGGCAAGGTGGCGGTGTGGAGCGTGCCCACCGAGGTTCGCGCCATGCAGACCGACGGTCGCTGGACGCCCGAGGAGATCGCCTCCCGCATCGACAGCGAGATTGGCCAGGAGAAGCTGCCCATCCTCGAATACCTCGCCAAGATGCGCGAGGCGGCCGAGGCGGGGTCGCGGCCCAACGCGTGACGGGCGTCGCAGGTCGGGCGACTGAGGTGATGCGGTGACCGAGACGGCGGTGGCGGCGGTGGGCGAGCCGCGGATGCTGATCGACGGCCGCCTGGTCGAGGCCGAGTCCGGCCGCAGCTTCGCCAACGTCAACCCTGCCACCGAGGACGTCATCGGCGAGGTCACCGACGCCGCCGCACCCGACATGGAGCGGGCCATCGCGGCGGCCAGGCGCGCATTCGACCAGACCACCTGGTCGACCGACCACGCCCTCCGCCGCCACTGCCTGGAGCAGCTGCACGCCGGCCTGGCGGCGGCCCGCGAGGAGCTGCGCGCGGCCCTGGTCGCCGAGTCGGGTTCACCGGTGGCGCTGACCTACATCATCCAGATCGACAAACCCATCGACGATCTGGGGTGGTGGGCGCAGCTGGCGGGCGCGTACGCCTACGAGTCCGAGCTGGGCGAGTCGACCTTCCTGGGAAGCCGGCACCGGCGGGTCCTGCGGCGCGAGCCGTTGGGGGTGGTGGGCGCCATCACCCCCTGGAACTACCCTCTCTACCTCAACCTGGCCAAGCTCGCCCCCGCACTGGCATCGGGCAACACGGTGGTGCTCAAACCGGCTCCCGACACGCCCTGGTCGGCAACCCTGATCGGCCGGATCATCGCCGAGACCACCGACATTCCTGCCGGAGTCGTCAACATCGTCACCTCCTCCGACCACCAGGTCGGCGAGGTGCTGACCGGCGACCCGCGGGTCGACATGATCAGCTTCACCGGGTCGACGGTGACCGGTCGCCGCGTCATGGCGCGGGCGGCGCAGACGGTCAAGAAGGTGTTCCTCGAGCTCGGCGGCAAGTCGGCCAACATCGTCCTCGACGACGCCGACCTCGCCGCAACGCTGAGCGCGGCGCCGCTGAGCGTCTGCACCCACGGCGGCCAGGGATGCGCGATGACCACGCGGCTGCTCCTCCCCCGCTCGCGCTACGCGGAGGGCGTTGAGATCCTCGGCGAGGGCTTCGCCCACGTCCCCTACGGCGACCCCACCGACCCCGGCATCCTCCAGGGGCCGCAGATCAGCGAGCGGCAGCGGCAGCGGGTGCTCGGTTACATCGACAAGGGCAGGGCCGAAGGAGCCACCCTGGCGTGTGGCGGAGGCCGGCCGACCCATCTGAGCCGCGGCTACTTCGTCGAGCCGACCCTCTTCGTCGACGTCGACCCGCACTCCACCATCGCCCGGGAGGAGATCTTCGGACCGGTGCTGGCGGTGATCCCCTTCGAGGACGACGACGATGCCGTGCGCGTCGCCAACGACTCGATGTACGGCCTGTCCGGCGCCGTGACCAGCGCCTCCCAGGAGCGGGCGCTGGCGGTGGCGCGCCGCCTGCGGACCGGGACGGTGGCGGTCAACGGCGGCATGTGGCTCGGCGTCGACGCGCCGTTTGGAGGCTACAAGCAGAGCGGCGTCGGTCGCGAGAACGGGGTGCTCGGCTTCGAGGAGTACCTCGAGGTCAAGACGCTGGCGCTGCCCGCCGGCTGACCTCCCGCAGGCCGTAGAGCCGCACCGCGTTGCCGCCGAGGATGTCGGCGAGCACCCGGTCGCCGAGGGCCGCTCCGCTCGCGCGCACCGCTGTCACCGTGCCCGGGAAGTCGCTGTCCCAGTGTGGGTAGTCGGAGGCGAACACCAGGCTCTCGTGGCCGAGGTGCTGCACGTAGGTCTCCAGCAGCGGCTCCTCGCACTCGAAGGAGAAGAAGGCCTGGCCACGGGCCAGGTAGTCACGCGGTTCGCTGCGCATCTGCGGCAGCAGCTCGCGCCGCTTCTCGTAGTGCTCGTGGACGCGGTGCACCAGGTAGGGAACCCATCCCGCACCGGCCTCCAGGAAAACCGCCCGCAGCGCCGGAACGCGGTCGAAGACGCCACCCATCGCCAGGGCGACGAAGGCCACCATCTGGTCGGCGGGAAAGCTCAGGCAGTGCACCTGGGCGTAGTTGTCGAAGCGCTCCGCCGCCGGCAGGGGAAGGTTCATCCCCGGTGCGCTGTGCACCGCGACGGCGATCCCGGCCTCGGCCGCCGCCTCGAAGAACGGCAGCAGCAGAGGATCGTCGAGATTGCGCTCACCGAGCACCGGCGGCACCATCACCGCCACCGCACCGAGGCGGGCCGCCCGTCGCAGCTCGTCGACGGCGCGGGGGACATCCTGCAAGGGGACCACCGCGGCGGCGCGAAGCCGGTGGGAATGGCGGCCGCAGACGTCGCCGATCAACCAGTCGTTGTAGGCCCGGGCGAAGTCGCCGGCGAACCCGACATCGTCGAAGCTGGTGATAGCGATGGCGAGACCGCCGTAGAGGACCTGGATGTCGATGCCCTCGCTGTCGAGGTGGCGCAGGCGCACCTCGAGGTCGCGGGCGCCGGCCACCGCCTTGGCAGAGTTGGCCGAGTCGATGGGGACGCCGCGGCCGCGGCCCTCCTGCCGCGGATAGAGCTTGCCGTCGACGCGGGTGACCCGCTTTCCTCCGGAGATGCCGGAGCCGAGCCAGCCGGGATGCAGCTGTTCGAGCTGGCGCCACGCCTCGGGCCCCTCGTCGATGTGGACGTCCTGGATGTGCGCGTCGGCGTCGACGACCGGGACGTGCTCGACGGCAACCTCGGTGGCCATCAGTCGAGCACGCTCGGATCGCGGCGGAGCTCGCGGCGCATCATCGCTTCCAGCAGCCCGGTGAACCCCTTGGTGTCGACGCGCTCGCCGAAGGCGTCGGCGGTCGCCGCTTCGATGGGCACGCCGCCTCCCGCCGCCTCGACGTGCCACGCCTGCCGGCTGCGCCACTCCAGGGTGATGCTGCGCAGGTGGGCCTGCCGGATACTGTCGCCGACCACCAGAACGCCGTGGTTGGCGAGCAGCGCCATGGGGGCACGGCCCAACGCCTCGACCGCCGCCTCCGCCTGGGTGACGTCGCTGACGGCGCCGCGCCACTCGTCGAAGAGCGCGACCTCGCCGCCCACCAGCGCCGACGTCTGGTCGTACACGGGCGGCACCCGCTGCATGTCCGCCCAGATGGTGGCCCAGCGCGGATGGTTGTGCACCGCGACCACCACATCGCCGCGAGCGCGGTGCAGCGCCAGGTGGAGCTCGATGGCCGGCGTCACCGTCCATGCTCCGTCGAGCACGGTGCCGCTGCGATCTATGCGCATGACGTCGCTGGCGTGCACCTCGTCCCAAGGGAGCCCGAAGGGATTGACCAGCAGGGTGCCGTCGGGCTGGCGATAGGTGATGTGGCCGGCGAGATGGTCGTCGTAGCCCTCGTGGTGCAGCATCCGCGCCAGCAGCGCCAGCTCGGCCCTGGGGGAGAGCTCCGGCAGCGGCGGGGCCAGCGGCCGCAGCGATTCGCTGCTCACCATGCCCGCAATCCTCCAACTGTCATCTCAGGACCTCGCCGCCGACTCCGCCGGCGTCAGCTCCCGCACCAGCAGCGGCACCACCTCGTGCCAGTCGCCCACGATACCCAGGTCGACCGCCTCGAAGATGGGAGCGAGGGGATCGCTGTTGATCGCCAGGGCAAAGTGCGCGGCACGGAACCCGATGATGTGGTTGAACTTGCCGGCCACCCCGACCGCGACATAGAGGCACGGTGCGATGGCGCGCCCGGTGATGCCGACCTGCCGGGAGTGCGGCAGCCAGCCGCGGTCGGCCACCTTGCGCGTCGCCGCCAGCTCGGCTCCCAGGGCGTCCCGGAGCGGCTGCAGCAACGCGTACTCCTCGGGCAACACCCCGGTGCCGACGGCGACGACGGTGCGGGCCGTCGCCAGCACGTCGAGCTCGTCGTCGCGTCCGCGCTCGACCACATGGAGGCGGCCGCGGGGTGCGACCGTCCTCGTCTCGACCGCGGCCTCGGCGCGGCGCGGTTGCAGCAGCGGCAGCACCCCGGGACGCACCGTCGCCATCTGCACCGGTGAGCTCGCGGTGATGGCGGCGACCAGCTGACCGCCGAAGGCAGGCTTCCAGCAGACCAGGCGGCCATCGGCGACCTCCAGCTCGACCGCGTCGCCGGTGAGCCCGGCCCCGATCCGCGCCGCCAGGCGTCCCGCGACCTCGCGACCCCACATCGTGCTGGCGGCCAGCACCGCCCAGGGGGCGTGCTCGGAGCACCACTGCGCCGCGGCGGCGGCGACGTCCTCCTCGACGGCCGATCCCTGCAGCGCCACGACCTCGTCGGCACCCCAGCCGCCGGCCTCGACGGGGTCGACGTCCTCGAGGGAGAAGCCGACCACGCGCGCCGCCGCATCGGCGGCGAGACGGGCGGCGGCGCCGAGGAGCTCGCGAGCGATGCGCGGACGTCCCGGCTCGGTGAGAACCGCGATCGCGGTGCCGGTCACGGCGCCACTGTCGGGAACCGAGCCGGCGAGCTCGGTCGCAGCGGTGCCGTCGAGAGCGCCGGCCCGACGGAGGACGTCGACCGCCTGCCGCACCTGGGCGGCGATGTCGCCGCCCAGCACCTGACAGCGCCGCTGTACCTCGAGGACGCGCACGCGTCCAACTGTGGTGGGACTGCCCGCCTGGCCCCACGGCCCCTCACCGAGGTCGACCGGGCCCATCGGCCGGATGTGCTCGGGGCGCACCGCGGCGCGCCCCTCGGGGCCAACCTTGCACGGCGGACAGAGCCGCTCCGCGGTGGTGATCACCGCCGGCAGGCGCACCTCGGCGTCGAGCCAGCCATCGTCCTGCTCGCAATGAGCGTGCACCGCGCCGTGGTGGAGGTCGAGGATCCGCACCCCGGCGAGCATCGGAAGATCGAGCAGCTCGGCGATCTCGGCGGCGACCTGTCCGGTGTCGGCGTCGACCGAGTTGCGGCCGGCGAGGATCAGGTCGAAGGGTCC
Organism: Chloroflexota bacterium; assembly: GCA_005880985.1. GTDB lineage: Bacteria > Chloroflexota > Dormibacteria > Aeolococcales > Aeolococcaceae > CF-134. The sequence continues at coordinate 360,791 of VBIQ01000004.1, read as the reverse complement.
CTCCCGCCGCAACGCCTGGGCGAGCGCTCGCGACGTCGCCAGCGTGTCGCTGCCGGCGAAGGCGGGGTCGGTGATCAGCACGGCGTCGTCGGCTCCCCAGGCGACCGCCTCGCGCAGCACCTCCTCCGCCGCCGGCGGACCCAGGGTGAAAACGGTGCACCGACCCTGCGCCGCCCTGGCCAGCTCGACGCCCTTGGCGACCGCGCGGCGGCAGTAGGGGTTCATCTCCAGCTCCAGCCCCTCGCGGCGCAGGCGTCCATCGGCTCCGAGCGACATCTCCTCGAAGCGCGGGACCTGCTTGATCAACACCGCGACCCTCACGTCACACCTCGATCGAGCTCGAAGGCACGACGCGCATTGCCCGAGAGGAAGCGCTCGCGCACGTCACTGGGCAGGCGCAGAGAGTCGAGCTCGGAAAGAGGACGTTCGAACGGCATCAGCGGGAAGTCGCTCGCGAAGAGCACCTTGTCCTTGCCGAACGTCTTGAGGAAGTGCACGAAGCGCTCCGGGTAGTACCTCGGCACGTGAGCGCTGGTGTCAATGTAGACGTTGCGGTGCTTCCAAGCCACCGCGATCATCTCCTCGGTCCAGGGCCAACCGATGTGGCCGCAGACGATGCGAAGCTCGGGGAAGTCGAGCGCAATGCGGTCGATGTACAGCGGCCGTCCCGTCTCCGACGGATAGAGCGGGCCGGTGTGTCCCACCTGGGTCTGCAGTGCCAGACCCTCCTCGACGCAGGCGGCGTACAGCGGGTAGTAGGAGGGATGAGTCGGGGGACGGTCGTAGAGGAACGGCTCGATGCGGACGCCGATGAAGCCGTACTCGTGGGCGTGGCGCCGGATCTCCCGCACCGCCGCCATGATGTTCATGGGGCTGGCGTGATACTGGCCACGCAGGCGTCCGCCGAAGCGCTGCACCGCGTCGACCACCGCACCGTTGTCGCCGGCACAGATGGCGATGCTGATGCCGGCTCGATCCATGCCGGCGATGACGTCCTCCCCGCGCGTGCCGCGGGTGAGCATCTCGGCGCGGCCATAACTGTCGAAGACGCTCAGAGCCTCGGGCGTCACCTGGTCGGCGGGCCTGGGTGGGATGAAGTGCACCCAGGCGTCAATGATCTCGGCCAACCGTTCTCCCTGAACCGTGTCCGGCAGCGGCCGATCGACGCGAGCGCGTCGCCCTCCGTATGCTAGTGATGACGGCCGGCCGGCGGTGCGGCCGGCGCCTCGCGGACGCCCGGGACCGCCGGGCACTCAGCGGTGTGGAGGGAAACCGATGCAGGTACGGGTCGACCCGGCACGATGCCAGGGCAACGAGGTGTGCACCGAGGTCTGCCCCGAGGTGTTCGTCTTCGACGGCGAGCACGCGCACGTCCGCGAGGGAATGGAGGAGGTGACCGAGGAGCGGCGCGACCGGGTCGAGCAGGCGGTGATGAGCTGTCCCGAGGGCGCCATCCTCCTCGAGAACTAGGCCCGGCTCAGTCGAGTTCGACCAGGACCTCGTCGCCATCGATGCGAACCGGGATGGTCGGGACTCTGAGCGCGGGGAGCATGGTGCAGCTGCCGTCGCCGAGGTGATAGGCAAATCCGTGGATGGGGCAGACCAGCGTGTCACCGTCGATGTATCCGCGCCCCAGCGGACCACCCTGATGGGCACACATGTTGTCGAGGACGTGGTACTCGCCGTCCTCCCCGCGGGCCAGCGCCAGAGTCCGGCCGCCCACGGTGATCTCGCGAACCGTGCCACACTCCATGTCCGAGACGCGGCCACAACTGTAGGTCGCCATCTGCGCCGATGATATCCAGAGCCGCCGCGATGCCGGTGCCGGCGTCCTCGCGCACGAGCGCGGCTGCGCCGGTGGCGCCGCGGCTGGATGGAGAAGGGCCGTGGTACGCGCCGGAGCCGCTTCGCAAGCTGGCGCGCCGTCGCCTCACCTGGGCGCACCTCCCGGTGGCGGCACTCGACGACGTCGAGCTGTGCGACACGGGCGCCGCCGACGCGCTGGCACCGCTGCTGCGCGCCGACACCCGTGCCGGGGCGGACCGTCTCTGGCACGCGGTGGCGGCTGAGGCGGTCGCGGGAAGGCTGGCCCTGCTGGCGGCGGCGCGCTGGTGCGGTGCCCCGGACCACCCGTGGGACGCCGTCGTCAGCATCGCCGAGGTCGTCGCCGAGAGCTTGGCGCTGCCGATGCGCTGGCGCGGTGATCAGCGTCCGCGGCTCGATCTTCTGCGAGCGCGCGACGGTCTGGTGGCGCTGCAGACACCCACCGCGGTGCACCGCGAGCTGCTCGCCGCCTGCATCGGGCCGGCCGCCGGCGACCTCGACGCAGCGGTGGCGAACTGGGTCGGCGCCCGCCTCGCCGCCGCCGCGGAAGAGGAGTTGCAGCAATGCTCGATTCCCGCGCTGGCGGTGGGCGCGCCCACCCGCCGAGGCATCGCCGCGTTGCCGGCCCCGATCGCGACCTGGCGCGGTCTGGGACTGCAGCGGAGAGCAGGCGCATCGGGCCCCCGCAACCGAGGTCCCCTGGGCGGCGTGCGGGTGATCGAGCTCGGCGGGTTGTGGGCGGCGCCCCTGGCGACGCGGCTGCTCGCCGACCTCGGTGCCGGGGTGATCAAGCTCGAGATGCCGCAGCGTCCCGACGGTCTGCGCCGCGGGGCGCCGGCTCATTTCGCCGCTCTCAACCGTGGCAAGCGGAGGCTCGCTCTCGACCTGCGGCTCGGCCGCGACCGCGATCGACTGCTGTCGCTGCTGGGACCGGGAACCCTGATCGTCGAGAACCTCAGTCCACGAGTGCTGCCCAACCTCGGGCTGGCGGCGGAGCGTCTCGCGTCCACCGGGGCGGCGGTGGTGTCGCTGCCACCTCGTCGCGGCCGCCGAGGAGGCGCACCGCCGCAGCGCGTCGCCCTCGGCTCGACCATCGAGATGGCCGCCGGCCTCGGGTTGCCCGATCCCGTCACCGGCACCCTGGGTTGCGCGCCGTTGCCGTTCACCGATGCCCTGACCGGCATCCGCGCCGCGCTGGCCGGGGTGGCGGCGCTCCGCTCCGGGCCGGCGGCTCTGCGACTGGCTCAGGTCGACGACGTGGCGGCACCGCTGGCGTGGCAGCTGCGCACCGGTCAGTTGTAGAGGACGGGCAGCGCCGTCGGCGACCGGAAGAGCAGGCCGTGGATGTGGGGATCGTCCGCGGCGGGGTCGAGCCGCAGCCCGTCCAGCCGCTCGAGCAGCGCATCGAGCGCCACCCGCATCTCCATCCGCGCCAGGTGCATGCCGAGGCACATGTGCGACCCGAAGCCGAAGGCGCGATGCTGCTGCGCCGGCCGGAAGATGTCGAAACGATCCGGCTCCGGAAAGCGCGTCTCGTCGCGATTGGCGGATCCCAGCCAGACCTCCAGCAGCGCACCCGCGGCGACGGGTTTGCCGCTCAGCTCCGAGTCACGTACCACCAGGCGCGGGATCTGGGGCAGCGGAGGCTCCCAACGGAGCGCCTCCTCGATGGCGGCTCCGATCAGCGAACGGTCCTGGCTCACCGCCTCCAGCTGGTCGGGATGGGTCAGCAACCCGAAGATGAGATTTCCCGACGAGCGATAGGTCGTCTCCACCCCGGCGGGCAGCAGGAGTCGGAGGTAGGCGACGATCTCGTCGTCGGTGAGCCGTTGACCGTCGACCTCCACCGTGGCCAGCTGGCTGATGATGTCGTCCTCCGGATGGCGGCGCCGATGCTCGATGAGAGCGGTGAAGTACGCCGCCAGCGCGCGCGAGGCCGCCATCCCCTTCTCCGGGTCGGCCCCGACGCTGATCATCTCCAACGACCACTGCACGAAACGGCGCTGATCCTGCGGGGGCAGGCCGTAGATCCGGGCGATGACGCGCACGGGGAACTGCACCGCAAACTCCGGCACGAGGTCGGCATGGCCGCGATCGCTGAACCGGTCGATCAACTCCTCGACCAGCGGTGCCACCAGCTCCGATTCCCAGCGCGCCAGTGCCTTCTGCCAGAAGCTGCGACTCACCAGGTCGCGATGGACGCGATGCTCGTCACCATCCATCTCGAGCAGGGTGCGCCCCATCACCAGGCCCATCATCTCGGCGTGACATCCAGAGGTGAAGGTCAGCGGATCGGAGAGGACCTGGGAGACGTCGGCGTAGCGCAGCACCGAGACCGTCGGTCGCTCGGTCAGATGCGGCATGTCGAAGATGTCGCCCTCGACGATGCCCTGGGTGCGGCGCAGCTCCGCCAGTCGCGGGTAGGGATCGCGGATGTCGCGGCCGAGGGGGAAGTCCGAGATGAAGTCGAGAAGCTCATCGGAGGCTTCCGCCCCCCGGCTCCTGGCCATGGTGTGGATAATGAGGCCACCCGAGGACGCGGGTCACCGGCTTTTTCCCCCATATCGTCCGGGGGTTTTTGGATGATCGGTCCAGGCCGCCTCGGCTCGTCGCCAGCCTCCAGCGACCCGGTCAGCGACCTGCTCGGCCGCGTCGCCGAGGTGCTGCCCGCCGAGCTGCTGGCATCGCTCAGCGGCCGCCTGCCCGAGCTGGCGCGGGCGATGGCGACCGCGGTGCGCCGGGAGATGACGGGTGCCGGCCTCGGTGAGGACCTGGAGGCGAGCATCCTCGACCAGCTCGCCATCGCCATCGCCGCGGTGCGCGAGCGGCGGCCGCTGACCGCCGATGAGCTCGATCGCCTGCGCGGCGTCGGCCGGGAGATGGCCCGCCGCCAGCTCGCCGTCGCCGACGTTCTCACCTTCACCCACGCCAGCGCCATCGCCGGCTGGGAGGCGGCGCGAGCGGTGCTGTCGACCCAGCCCGGTTTCGACGCCGCCGGCCTCGCCGAGCTGGCCGGTCCGCTGATGCGCTTCGTCGAGGCGACCAGCGTCGAGGTCGCGGCGACGTACGCGGCGGAGAGCGCCCGGCTGCAGGAGGAGCGGCGCAGCCTGATGCTGGGCTTCGCCAGTGCCGTGTTCACCGGCTCGGCGATGGAGGCCGAGCTGCGCCGCCAGGCCCGGGTGCTCGGCGTCACCGTGGCCGACCGCTACGCGGTGTGCGCCGCCCTCGGCGCCGAGGGAGACGGCGCGCCTGCGCCGGTGCAGTGGGAGCTGAGCGCGGGCCCGGGGGCGGTCGGCATCGACCGTGAGCGCGCCCGCCTGCTCGCGGTTCCGATCGGTGAGGACGGCAGCCTGACCCGCGTCCGCCGGCTCGCGCGCGACGCCATCGAGCTCTTCGGCTTCGATGTCGCCGGCATCGGTGGTCCCGTGGACGGCCTCGCCGATGTTCCCCGCGCCGCGGCGGAGGCGATCTCCACCGCGCAGCTGCTGCACCGTGTCCGCCGGCATGCGACGGTTGCCGCCTTCGACGAGCTGCTCGCCGAGCACATCCTGCTTGGCGACCGTCGCCTGGCCGAGCGTCTTGTCGAAGCCGTTCTCGGCCGGGTGTTGCGCGCGCGTTCCGCCGAGGAACTGCTGCGCACTCTCGAGGTGCACCTCCAGTGCGAGGCGAGCGTGGCGCGCACCGCCTCGGCCCTGGGGGTGCATCGCCACACTGTCGAGTACCGGCTGGAACGGCTGCGCGACCTTCTCGGGGAGAAGATCAGCCTGGCCAGCCCGGCGGTCGTGCTCGCCCTGGCGGGGCACAATCTTCTCGAGCGGCTGCCTCCAGAGGGCGAGGAGCGAGGGCGCTGAACGATGCCCAAGGCCCTGCTGAGCGCCGCCGAAGCGGTGACGGACATCGCCGACGGGAGCACGGTGATGGTCGGGGGATTCGCCAGCGCCGGCATCCCATACGCGCTCATCCACGCCTTGCGTGACCGCGGAGCGCGCGACCTCACCCTGATCGTCAACAGCGGCGGCAGCGATCGCCGGCCGGACCACGTCGTCCTGCTGGAGGCGGGCCTGGTGCGCCGGGTGATCTGTTCGTATGCGGTGCCGCCGGGTCGCAACATCCCGCTGGAGGCGCTCCATCAGCAGGGGCTCGTCGAGGTGGAGGCGATGCCGCAGGGAACGTTCGCCGAGTGCATCCGCGCCGGTGGGGCCGGCATCGGCGGTCTGTTGCTGCGCGTCGGCCTCGACACCGAGTACGCAGAGGGACGCGACCTCGTCGACGTCGACGGCGCGCCCCATCTGCTGGAACGTCCCCTCCGCGCCGACGTGGCCCTGGTGCGTGCCCATCGCGCCGACACCGCCGGCAACCTCGTCTATCGTGGCATGGCGCGAAACTTCAACCCCGAGATGGCCACCGCGGCAGATCTGGTCATCGCCGAGGTCGACGAGGTCGTCGACGCCGGCACGATCGATCCCGAGACGGTGGTGACGCCGGGCATCTACATCGACCGCCTCGTGGTCGGCGGCCGCGCCACCGAGATCGCCTTGGGAGTGCTCGCGTGACGGTGCGGGCCGATCCGGCTCCCCGCCTCACGCGAGAGCTCATCGCATTGCGAGTCGCGCGTCTGCTGCAGCCTGGTTGGGTGGTCAACCTGGGAGTCGGGCTGCCCACCATGGTGGCTCAGTTCCTCGACCCCGAGAGCGGTGTCGTGCTGCATGTCGAGTCGGGGGTGCTGGGCGCCGGCCCGCCCGGCGACCCGCCCCACGATCCCGACCTCATCGACGCAGGCGCGCGGCCCATCGCCCTGTGGCCCGGCGCCAGCCTGCAGTCGAGCTCAGAGTCCTTCGCCGCGGTGCGGGGTGGTCATATCGACGCCGCCGTGCTCGGCGCCATGGAGGTGTCGGAGCACGGTGACCTGGCCAACTGGCGGCGGCCGGGACGGGGGCTGGGCGGCATCGGCGGCGCCATCGACATCGCCCAGTCCGCCCGCCGGGTGGTCGCGGCGATGGCTCACACCGGTCCGAATGGTGTGCCGCGACTGGTGCGCGAGTGCAGCCTGCCGCTGACCGGACGCGCCTGCGTCGACGTGCTGGTCACCGACGTGGCCCTGGTGCGTTTCGACAGCGGCGACGCGATGGTGCACGAGCTCGCCGAGGGCTGGAGCTTCGACGACGTCGAGGCGATCAGCGAGGCCCGACTGCGACCGGCCGCGGAGATCCGTGCCCTCGACCTCTGAGCCGCGACTCCCGCTGCGCGGCGTTCGCGGGCGGGCCCGTGGGCGACCCTCTGCCGTGGCTGCTCGATGGGCGGCGCCTGCCGGGCGGCTGATCAGGACCCGGAGCGTCGCCGGCGTCGCCTCGTCGCGGTCGCGCCGAGCACCAGCGACGCGGCGACCGCGACGACCACATCGCGCCCAGCCGGCCCCACCGTGTTGGGCAGTGCCGTCGCCGCCGCGACCGCCGCCGGGGACGGCTCGGTGATGGTCGCCGCGTTCAGCACCGGTGAGGCGAGGATGTCGGCCTCGCAGAACCGATCGCGCAGCCACTGCTTCTGGCCGAAAAGCCGGGTCTGATCGGAGCTGTACGGCGACAGCGGGTTGGTCGACAGCGAGTAGCTCAGGATGGTGACCGCGTCGGGGCAGGCCGACCCGTTCCAGGTCACCACCTGGATGAACGACGAGCCGTCATCGACCTGGCCATAGCCCTTGCCCTGGATGAATGGCTGGTAGATGGCGTTGAACTCGCCGTCGGGGTCGCCGGTCCCGCCATGGATGGGAATGAACTGGCCACCCCGGACGACGCCCTGACGGCTCCCCACCGTGGCATCGAATGGGACGGCCGCGTCCCGGAAGTCCTTGACCGCGTCGCCAAGCGCCGTCTGCACATCCGGGCTCGCTGGGTCGAGGGTGTTCGGCGTGTTCACCGGGTCGTTCGGGTTGAAGGGATTGCTGAAGACGACGCCTGGACTGTCGGGGACGCCCGCCGGCGTCGACTCGGTGGTGCGGCTGGTCGCGTGCAGCCAGAAGCGGTGGAAGAGCAGCGCCCCGCTCGAGCCCAGATTGTCGTGCAGGTCCCAGCCCGCCAGGGCGTCGCACGCGCCACCGACCGGGACCGGTGGTCCGGACGTCGTCGCCGCCATCCCACCCGGCAGCGACCGGCACAGCTGCACCAGCGCATCGCGAGTGAGCTCGCCGCTGAGCACGCGGTCGCTCAGCACCTGGTTCTGCATGTCCTGGCGGGTGAAGCCGGCGGCTCCGAGGCCGTCGCTCCCGTCCACTCGCGCCTGGGTCATGATCAGCCCGACCCGGGTGCGCAGCGAGCGCTCGGCGCGCTCGTCGCCGATCACCGCCGCGTACCCCTCCAGGGGTTGGTGCGGGTTGCTCAGCCAGTAGCTGTCATTGGAGTTGGTCACGTAATCAGCGCGGAACAGGTGCGGCATGTGACTCGGCCCGAAGAGGCCGGGCTCCACCGCGTCGGCGTCGGTCAACCAGTCACACGAGGTGCGTGAGCCGTCGAGGGTCGCGACGCGAGCCAGCTGGAAGGTGGCATCGCCAACGGCGGTGTTGCACTGGTGGGCCATCGAGTCGGGAACGTTCGGGATCGAGCCGATGTCGGCATAGAGTGCGTCCCCGGCGGAGTCGGCCACGATGGTGTTCACCCAGGGGATGCCCTGGTAGCGGTCGAGGATGTCGAGCACCTGCCGCGCCGATGTCGCCATGTCGGTCTCGAGGAAGTGATTGAAGACCCGGACGTTGTCGGCGTTGCCGTCGCGGAGGGCGAAGGCAGTGGTCGGCGTCCAGGGAAGCGGCACGCTTTCGACCGATCCGACTACCGGGCCGTATCGGGTCGAGAACAGCGTCCGGGTGAGTGGTTTCTGTGACCCGTCCGGCTGACGCTCCTGGATGGTCACGGTGCGCCGGGTCATCGGCGTCGGCACCCCGTCCACGAGATAGCTGGTCGGTGTGCCCGGGACCAGCGCCAGCTGGTAGAGGGTGAACCGCCGCGCGGTCGACACCGTGTGACTCCACGCCATCGTGGAGGTCCGCCCGATCAGGACCAGCGGGACCCCGTAGAGCATCGCGCCGCTGACGTCGATGACTCCCGGGATGGTGAGCTGGGCCTCGTAGAAGCGCTCGGTGCCGAGCCAGGGAAAGTGGGGGTTGCCGAGGAGAACGCCGTGGGTGTGGTCGCGACTGCCGTCGCGCCCGATGGCGACGGCGTTGCTCCCCGCGGCGAGTTGGGTGGCCCGGGCCAGGGCGGCGGCGATCGAGGCGGGCTTGGCGGCACCGCTCGACCCCGCCGTCCCATCTCCAGGTGGCTGAGCGGTGGCGATCCCGTCGACGAAGACGCCGGCGCTGGCCAGCAGGATGAGCTGGTAGAAGCGGCGGTCGGCCTCGATCTCGGTGATCGGGTGCACCCATGCGGCGCCTCTGCAGCTGGGGTCGGGAACTCCCGCGGAACCGCCGACGCCGGCGAGGTACCGGTTCCAGCCCGCGACGTACCCGCGCACGAGCTCGTGGAACTCCGGCCGCAGCCCGAGTGGCGGAGGGATGGTGAGCAGGTGCTCGACCACGCCGCCGTCGATGATCTGCTGCCAGAAGAGATCGGAGCTCTCGTTGCTGGAGACGACTCCGTTGCCGCGCTGCTCGAAGGTGGCGGAGGGACCGAAGTAGCGCGAGCGCTGGGCGTCGACGGTCACGTAGTCGTCCGCCATGGGGCAGATGTCGTCCTGCGCGAAGGCGTAACCGAAGCCGTAGCCGAGCCCGGCGAAGTTGTGCGCCAGGATGTGCGGGATCCCGCCCTCGGTGCGCCGGATGGTCGCCTGGAGCCCCGCGCTGTCAGCGCGCGCCGCCAGCGCGGCGGAGAGGGAGACCAGGATCGCTCCGAGGACGCTGAGCAGGGCGGTGGCGCCGGCGAGGCCGGATCGCAGAGGAGCCCGTCCCGTCAACAGGGACTCTCACTTCGGCGGCCGCCCCCCGCGGCGCCCGACCGCGGCACCTCCACGCCTCAAGGGACCGGCCCCGCCGCCCCGCATTGCAGGGGCGGACGTTCCCAGGGAGGACCGGCGCCGACCTGTAGGCTCCATCGGATTGGTCCGGCGCGGCTGGTTTGAATGATGGGAAGCGAAGCGATGCGGGTTCGGCGAGTCGTCACCGGCCAGGCGGCCGACGGCAGGTCGATCTTCGTCAGCGACGAGCAGGTCGATGCGATCACGTTTGACCTGGTGCCCGGCACCGAGTTCCATCGCATCTGGGGCAGCGACGGACTCGTCCAGCTGCCGACCGACGGCGCCCACCCTTCGGCGCCGGATTACTTTCCGCCCGCGGAAGGCTTTCGCTTCGCCCTGTTCACGCTCGGCCCGGAGCGGACGAGCCTGCCCGAGGACCTCGACATCGAGGCCGCCCTGGGCGCGCTGAGGAGAAGGCTTCCCGGTCTGGTCGATGTGATGGAGCCGGACCATCCCGGCATGCACACCACCGACACCGTCGATGTCGACCTGGTGCTGTCCGGCGAGGTGTGGCTGGAGCTCGATGACGGAGCTGAGGTCCACCTGCGGGCCGGTGATTGCGTCGTCCAGAACGGCACGCGCCACGCCTGGCACAACCGAACCGGCGAGCCGTGCGTGATCGCGGTGGCCCTCATCGGCGCCCGACGAGGAGGCTGAAGCGCCGCTCAGAGATTCCTCAGGATTCTGAGGATGCGGGTCGACTTCACAGCAGATTTTGAGGCCTGAGGCCCCTGATTCCAAGGTTGGTCTGCGATTCTGCGAGCTCCACGGATTGTGCAAGGAGATTTTCGCCATGCCCGAGACCCCCGATCACGATGGCTTCGAGCCTCGTTCCCCCCGCAGCCATCCGCGCCGGACTGTGGCCATCGCCCTGGTGGCGGGCGGCCTGATCGGTGGCGCCGTTGCCGGCAGCATGATCGTTCCGCGCGCCGCCACATCGAGCTCGTCGACCAGCACCGACGCCACATCCACCAGCTCCAGCGACACGAGTAGCGCATCGGGCGGCGCTGGCGTCACGCAGAGCCCCTCGTCCGGCTCGTCGACCGCAAGGTCCAACGAAGACGCCACCCACGAGTCGGGAGAGAGCACCCAGCGTGAGTCCGACGAGAACTCGGGCAAGGTCGGCACGCATTCCGGCGCTTTCAGGCCCAACGAGAACGCCACGCACGAGTCCGGCGAGAGCTCGCAGCGCGAGTCCCAGGAGAGTGCCGGGCAGCGCCCGACGGTTCCCTAATCGCTGACTCCTACTCCCAAACGCGGCGGGCGAGCCGGCGCTCCAGCGCCAGTCCGGCCGCGAGCGGGAGGTCCAGCCCCCGACGCAGAGCGTCACGCGTGGCGAGCGCTGCGTCGGGGGCCAAGCGGGCGCAGTGCTCGGCGATCTCGCCGGCGCGCAACCGCAGCTGCGCCCGGGGCACCACCTCCTCCACCAGCCGGTGCCGCATCGCCTCGCCCGCAGAGATGCGCTCACCGGTCAACAGCAGCGCAGAGGCGTGACCGAGACCGGCCACTCTCGGCGCTGACTGAGTCCCGCCGGCGGCGGGGATCATCCCGAGGTTGATCTCGGGAAGGCCGAGCACGGCGTCATCGGCGGCGATGCGCTGGTCGCACAGCAGTGCCAGCTCCAGTCCCGAGCCCAGGCAGTATCCGTGCAGCGCCGCGATGATCGGGCGGGGGCAGTCGAGCACCCGTCCCCAGACGTCGCGGGCGAAGCGGACACGGCGCGCCACCTGCTGAGACGGTGCCGTACCGAACTCGGTGAGGTCGGCACCCACGGAGTAATGGTCACCCTCGCCATACACGATGACAGCGCCGACGTCGGGGTGCTCGGCCGCCAGACCGAACGCCTCGTAGAGGGCATCGCGCATCGCCAGGTTGTAGGCGTTGTAGCGCTCAAGCCGATTGAAACCGATCCATAGCACGCTGCCCTCCAGGCGAATGCTGATCGGTGCGGCCATCGCCGTCACTCACCGGTAAAGCGAGGCGGTCGCTTCTCCAGAAACGCCCGCAGTCCCTCTGCCCGGTCGTGGGTGGTCTGGAGGAGGACCGCCAGATCGGCTTCGAGCCGCAGGCCGTCGCGCAGCGACAGGTCGACGCCGACGTTGATCGCCTCCTTGCAGGCACGCAGTGCGGTGGCCGACTGGTCGCCCAGCCGGCCGGCCAGGGCCTTCGCCTCTTCCGCCGCCGCCTGAGCGGTCGGAGTCGCCCGCACGGCCAGGCCGAGCCGCACCATCTCGTCGCCGTCGATCTCCTCTCCGAGCACCAGCGCACGGAAGGCTGGACCGGGCCCCATCAGACGGGGCAGCCGCTGGGTTGCGCCGGCAGCGGGAACGCGTCCATAGGCGACATGGGGAAAGCCCAACCGCGCTGTGCGGGCGGCGACGCGCAGATCGCAGGCGAGTGCCAGCTCCGCGCCGCAACCCCTGGCGTCACCGCTCAGCGAGGCGATGGTGATCGACTCGAGAGACGCCAGCGCCTCGATGCAGCGCGCCACCGCACCGTCGGGACCACCGTCACGGAGGCCGGGTGGAAGCGCATCAGCGGTCGCCGCTCCGAGACCGGCGAACTCACCGTGGGGCGGAGCGTCGAGGAGGATCACCGATGCCGCGCTGAGGTCATCCGGTCCCGGGAACAGTCGATGCAGCGCCGTCGCCAGCACGGAGTCCAGCGGGGTGCCGGGAAGGGTGATGTACAGGACGCCCCGTTCGATGCGCGCGGCCGGCTCGGTCACCGGGGGAGATGCAGGCCGCGCACCGCGACCAGGGTGCGCTGGATGTCGTTGGTGCCGCCGCCGATGACGTCGAGCACCGAGGCGCGCACCACTTGCTCGAAGAGGCCGTCGAGCTCGGCGCCCGGTGCTCCCTCGGCGAGGGTGGCGGCAGGGCCGCCGAGGTCGAGCGCGACCTCGGCGAGCCGCTCCTCCAGCTCGGCGGCGACGATCTTGGCCATCGCCGCCTGGTGGTGGGGAACGCGGCCGCCCTCCAGCTCGGCGACACACCGCACCGCCAGCAGGCGCGAGGCTTCGACCTCCGCCACCAGCGAGCCGACGAGGTCGCGGACCCGTGGGTCGCTGCCGAGCGGAGCACCCTTGGCATCACATGCGATCGCGAGGTGCCTGATGAGCTCATCGAGCTCACGGCGCACGCGCGCCACCCTGCCGCCCAGCATCACCCGCTCGAAGGTGAGCGCCTCGGTGATGATCGCCCAGCCGCCGCCGGGTGCACCGACCAGCGCGTCGGCGCCAACCCGCACGCCGTCGAAGAAGACGGCGTTGGTGCGCCCACCGCTCATCGCCTCCATCGGTCTGATGGTGATGCCGGGAGTCGACATCGGCACCAGGAACACGCTGATGCCGGCGTGCTTCTCGGCGTCGCTATCGGTGCGCGCCGCCAGCCAGCAGTGGTCCGCCAGCTCGGCCATCGTCGTGTAGAGCTTGGCGCCGTCGATCACCCACCCACCATCTGCGCTTTGGGCTCGGGACCGCAGCGAGGCGAGGTCGGACCCGGCATCGGGCTCGCTGTAGCCGAGGCAGACGCAGTGTTCGCCGCGCAGGATGGCCGGCAGGAACCGCTGCTGCTGCTCCTCGCTTCCGTGGGCCATCAGCGTGGGGCCGACGATGCTCACCGCCATCGTGTGAGCCCGCACCGGCGCACGGTGGTACTCCATCTCCTCGACGAAGGCGAGCTGCTCGAAAGCGGAGCGTTGCTGACCACCCCAGCGCTTCGGCCAGGAGACACCGAGCCAGCCCCTCTCCGCCAGCAGCCGGGTGAAATCGCGATCGAAGCCACGCTCCGCCTGGGGGTTGCGGCGGTGCATCGCCTGCTGCCGCTCGCTCCAGTGCTCAGCAAGGAAGGCGCGCACCTCGCCGCGGAATGTGGCCGCGGCAGGCCCGAGGTCGAGCTCGGGGAGGACGCTCATCGGTGCGTTCGGTGGCCCGCTGATCAGCGGCCCTGATAGCGGGGCTCGCGCTTCTCCGCGAAGGCGCGTGGACCCTCGCGTGCGTCCTCGCTGTCGAAGACGTACCGCGACAGATGGCGCTCGATGTAGTAAGCCTGTTCGGTCGGTATCCCCTGCGTTCGCAGGACCGACTCCTTGATCGCCTGGGTGGCGACCGGACCGTTGCGCACCAGCATCCGCGCGTATCCCATTGCCGCGTCCATGAGCTCGGCACGTGGCACCACCTTGTTGACGAGGCCGAGGCGCAACGCATCGTTGGCGTCCACGCGCTCGCCCAGCAGGAGGATCTCCATCGCGTGACAGAAGGCGATCTGCCGTGGCAGTCGCACCGTCGATCCGCCACCCGGAAAGAGCGACCAGCGCACCTCAGCGAGCCCGAACTCGGCACCGTCGGCGGCGACGCGAAGATCGGTGCCCAGCATCATCTCCATCCCGCCTCCGACGCACACGCCGTTGACCGCCGCCACCACCGGCTTGTAGAGCGGGAAGGCGCGCAGCATGTGGGCCAGCTCAACACTGGAGGAGCGCGCCGGGGGGCGCTTGTCGGTGAACGTCGGGATGTGAGTGGCGAGGTCACCGCCGGCGCAGAAGGCTCGATCGCCCGCGCCGGTGATCACCGCGCACCACACATCGGCGTCGTCGCGCACCCTTCTCCAGGCATCTCCCAGCGCCGCCATGTGCTCGGCGTCGAGCGCGTTGCGCTTCTCCGGCCGGTTGATGGTGATCAGGACGACATGGGGCTCGGGGATGTCGACGTCGATCGACATGGCGCGATGCTACACGCCGCCGGTACCCTTTAGCCCGGACCCACCGGTCGAGTGCCGGTTCCCCACTGCATCGGAGTTGAACACGCCGTGGCGGTCGTCGAGGCCGAGGACACCATCGAGCTGCTGCGCGAGTCGGTGCGTGGCACCCTGCGGCGGCAGTGGCCTGTCGACCAGGCGGCGGGGCTGCAGCGCGACCCGACGGCGCTGAGGGACGCGTGGCAGGTCGCCGCGTCGCAGGGATGGGCGGCGCTTGGTTCGCGGCAGACGGCCGCCTGGGCGGTGATCGTCGAGGAGACCGGACGGGCGGCGTGCCCACTCCCGCTTCGCGACGGTGCCGCGGTCGCCGCCGCCCTAGGCCCCGGCGCCGGTCCTGCCACCGCTGTCCTCGAGCAGGTCGCGGCCGGGACCGCGGCGGTGGCGGTGGCGATGGGGACCCGTGGCGGTGAACGCGCCGGAGGCGCGGTACGGTCGTCGGCCTTGCTCGACGGTCAGGTCCGGCTGCAGGGGAACGTCCGCTTCGTGGAAGGAGCGGGAGTCATCACCCATCTCCTGCTCGCCACCGATGGCGAGGCGCCGCTGGCGCTGGTCGAATCCGCCGCGCCGGGAGTCACCACCGTGATCACGCCGGCGCTGGCAGGACCGCTGATGGAGGTGCGTTTCGACGACGCCGCGGGCACGCCGCTCCAGGTGCCGGCATCGGTGGTGGGCGACATGCAGGCGCTGCTGCGCCTCGGCTGCATCGCCCGGGCGCTCGGCGCCGCAGGAAGGTCGTTCGAGCTCGCCGTCGACCACGCCCGCAACCGTCAGCAGTTCGGCTCACCGATCGGTCGCTTCCAGGCGGTGCAGCATCGCCTCAGCGACGGCGCCATCGCCCTTGACGCCAGCCGGCTGCTGCTTCGCCGTGCGGCGTCCGCGCGGGACAGCGGTGAGGAGCGATGGCGCGAGTGCGCCGATGCGGCGTGCGCCTACGCCGCGCCGGCGCTGCGCCGGGTGGCACGCGACGCCCAGCACGTGCTTGCGGGGGTCGGGTACATGGAGGAGCACGAGGCACCACGCCACTTCCGGCGCGTCTTCGCGGACACGGTGCGCTTTGGTGGCGCCGCCGCCGCTCGCGCCCGCCTGGGCGCCGCAAGCCTGGACGCGGCGGCCATGACTGCCGGGTTATCGAGCCCAGGAGCGATCGGATGAGCATCCTCGACAGCTCGCCGAGCCGGCCGGATAGCCGCCGATGAGCGAACCCGCCACCGAGGCGCTGCTGACCGACTGCCGCGTGCTCGACTGCGCCGGGGAGCTGGGGGCGCTGTGCGGGCGGATCCTCGGCGACCTCGGCGCCGACGTGATCAAGATCGAGCCGCCCGGTGGTGACCCGGCGCGCCACCTCGGTCCCTTCGTCGGCGAGGTCGCCCACCCCGATCGCAGCCTGCGGTTCTGGGCGGCCAACGCCAACAAGCGCAGCGCCGTCCTCGACCTCGACACCACCGATGGCGCGGAGCTGCTGCGACGGCTGGCGGAGCGCGCGCACATCGTCGTCGACAGCGAAGCTCCGGGGGTGATGGCACGACGCGGTCTGGACCACGCAGCGCTCGCCGGGTGCAATCCCGGGATGATCACGGTGTCGATCACTCCCTTCGGCGAGGACGGACCGCGATCGCGGTGGCGCGGACCCGACCTGGTGCTCGCCGCCACCTCAGGACAGGTCCACCTCAACGGTGACGAGGACCGGCCACCGGTCCGCATCAGCATCCCCCAGGCAGCGCCGCAGGCTGGTGCGCAGGCGGCGATGGCGGCTCTCATCGCGCGTCATCACTGGCGGCGCACCGGACGCGGGCAGCACATTGACCTCGCCGTCCAGGAATGCTTGACCAACACCCTGCTGACCATCACCCAGGCGTGGGATCTCACCGGACGGCTGTACCGCCGCGGCGCTCGCACCGGCTGGGGGCCGATCCTGCAGCGGACCATCTGGTCGTGTCGCGACGGATTCGTCGCCTGGAAGTGGTTCGTGGGCAAGCAGCGAGGGCGTCGCAACGACGCCATGGTGGCGTGGATGCGCGACCGCGGTTTCGGTGAGGCGCTGGCCGGCGAGGACTGGGAAGGGTACGACCTGATGCAGCTCACCCAGGAGATGGTCGACCGGTGGGAAGAGGCCTTCGCGCCCTTCTTCGCCGCGCACACGATGGACGAGCTGTACCAGGGGGCCATCGACCGCCGCATCATGCTGTGCCCGGTGAGCACCCCCGCGGCCATCCGGGCCAACGAGCAGCTCGCCTTCCGGCGATTCTTCCGTCCCGTGCGACATCCGGAGCTGCAGCGCGACGTCGAGTATCCCGGACCCTTCGCCCAGATGAGCGCCGGTGAGCCGGTGGTGCGGCGCCGCCCGCCCCTGATCGGTGAGCACACCGACGAGGTGCTGGCGGAACTCGCCGCGGACGGAGCGAGCGGAGTTGCCCACCGCAGCTGACACGAGAGATCGGCGCATGGCCGATGGCACCGGAGCAGACCTGGTGTTGCGAGCCCGGGTCGTCCATGACGGCGACGGCAGGCGCCTGCATGACGCGCGCGTTGTGGTCCGTGATGGCATCGTCATCGCGGTCGGCCGGCATGCCGGTACCGAGCATCGGGGCCGTACGCTCGACGTTGCCGCTGTCGTGCCCGGCTTCGTCGACGCCCACATGCACGTGTTCCGCGCGGCCCGGGACATGACCGCCGTCGACTGCCGGCCCCCGGCGGTGCGGTCTCTGGCCGAACTGGTGGCCGCCTTGCGCGCGCGGGCGCAGAGGCTGCCCGCGGATGCGTGGGTGGAGGGCAGCGGGTACCACGAGCTCGACCTCGCGGAACGCCGTCATCCCACCGCGGCCGAGCTGGAGGCGGCCGGCGGCGGCCGCCCGGTGCGGCTCCGGCACCGCAGCGGACACGGCGTCGTGGTGAGCACCTCCGCGCTGCGGGCTGCCGGCATCGACGCCGCCACCCCCGATCCACCCGATGGACAGGTGGAGCGCGATGCGCAGAGAGCTCCGACCGGCCTCCTGCTGGGAAGCGCGGCGCGACTGGTGCGGCCGCCGCGTCGCTCGACCGCCGACCTCGCCGCGGAGGTCGACGCGCTCAGCAGGCGGTGGCTGGATCTGGGGATCACCACCGTCTGCGACGCGGGGCCGGACAACGATGCCCGGGTGCTCGAGCTGTTCGCCCTTCTGGTGCGCGAGAAGCGAGTCCAGCAGCGGATGGTGGTGATGCGCGGCGCGTCCGACGCCCTGCGCGACAGCGCGACCGCGGCACCGCCGTGGACCCTACCCGGCGACCTCGGCGCGCGTCTGTCTGCCGGTCACGTCAAATTCATGCTTGCTGCCAACGGCGCCGGCGCGCGCGGCACGCAGGATCGGCTTGCAGAGGCGATCAGCGTCCTCGCCCGGGCGGGTCAGGCGTGCGCCCTGCACGCCGCCGACCTCGAGACCGTGGCCATGGCGCTGCATGCGCTGGAACGCGCCGGGCCCGCTCGGGGTGCGCCGCCGCACCGGGTCGAGCACGCCACGCTGCTGCCCGATGCGCTGGTCGCGCGGCTGCAGGCCTGTGGCGCCGCCGTGATAGGGCACCCACTCTTCGTGCGCCGCCACGGCGACCGCTATCTGACCGATCCCGACGAGAACCCGCCGGCCTGGGTGCATCGCTGCGGCAGCCTCCTCGCCGCCGGCGTTCGCGTCGCCGCCGGCTCGGATGCACCGGTGGTGACCCCTGCGCCCCTCCAGTCGATGGCCGCCGCGATGACCCGCCGCACCCTGTCGGGCACCGCTCTCGGTCCCGACGAACGGGTGGGATTCGACGCGGCGCTGGCGCTGCACACCCGCTGGGCGGCGACCCTGTGCGGGCGGCCCGAGCTGGGCCGGCTCCGGCAAGGATCGCCTGCCGATCTGGTGGTGCTTCCCGCCGATCCCGCGACCCTGCCTCCGGAGGTGATGGCAGAACTGCCGGTGACGGCGACGATGCTCGCCGGCGAGGTCGTAGCCGGCAGCCTCTGATCAGACGGCGAGGAAGCGCGCCATGTATGCGAGCGACGGGCCAAGCCTGCGATCAAGCTCGAAACCCGCGAGCGCCGCCTGCCGGCGGAGCGACCCGAAGGGCACGAAGTCGGGATCACCGGCGATCTCGGCAACGACCAGGCGACCACCGCGCTTCAGCACTCGGTGAAGCTCGTTCAGCGTCCGCTGCCGGTCGGGAATCTCGCCCAACACCCCGGATAGATACGCCGCATCGAACGATGCCTCCGGGTATGGAAGCGGTTCCTCCGCCGCAGCCAGCGTCGGGGTGATGTTGTCGATATCCATCCGTTCAGCCCGGCGCATGGTCTCGTCGAGCATCACCTGCTGAACGTCGAGGACGTCGAGCCGTCCCTGCGGAGCGATCCATGTCGCGACCGAGGTGGCGGCCTGGCCGAGCCCGGGGCCGATCTCGAGGACGCACTCCCCCGGACGCGGTTCGAGCGCGCGCTGCAGAACGCCGGTCGGGTGGGGAAGGCGCAACACCCACCGCATCGACGCCGGAATCGGCCTCGGCGTCCGCCGGCTCGCCACCCGTCCCGCGGCATCGGCTGCCGCCGCTCCCGCGAGCAGCGGTATCGCCCACCGCCAATGCCGTCTGACGCCGGCGCCGATCCCCGCCAAGGCAAAGCCAACCGACGTGGCCTGGGCCCAATCCTGTCTGCGCACGGGGCGAGCCTACCGACTCGGGGCGACGCCTCGCCGCATGACTGACTCTCAGGCGCGTGCGCCCTGTCACGCCGCAGACTGGGTCCTATAGGAGAGGCCATCCTCGCTTGACCCAAGCATCTGTGCCCGCGGGACGGCGACCACCCAGGCCTCGCGGAGGGTGGCGACCTCACTCCGAGCCGCCGCGCTGTCGGCTCCGTCCGAGAGCACTGGAACGAAGATCCCTGAAGTACGCTTGGCGAGCCGTGGCACGCATCGAGTTGGCTGCAACAGCGCTCGTATGGCTCGTTACTGCGTGTGGCAGCGGTTTGAGCGAGCAGCAGGCGGTGGCGGCCGCGCACAAAAAGGCCCAGCCTATGTCGAGCACCCCGGTCGCCTTGGTTTCCGCGGCGTCGGGGCACTTCAGCGAGTTAGGGCCTCACAGCGAGTTAGGGCGTCACGCCGGGACGGCCGTCCCTGATCCAAACCGCGCCGTGTGGGCGGTCATCTTTCGCGGCACCTTCCAAGGCTTATGCGGCCCTGGGCTAATGTCGCCGCCCCCGCAAGTGTCGCCCGTGCAGCATCCTTGTCCACCGCCGAACACAACTGTTCGCGTCGTGCTCGATTACTCCTCCGGTGCGTTTATCACAGCAACGACGCCCGCAGATGCCCCCTGAGGCGTACGCCCGCAGAAGGCATGGTAGGCAGGTCCTCCGTGGCGACAATTGTGAGGGGTGACTGGCGCATGCTGGCCTGGCTCACTGTCACTGGCCCTGGCACGAGCGAGCGGCAGACCTACAAACCTTCCAGCGGATCTGGCTCATAACCCTCGACGAGCCGACTCCGGGCTGCGACGACCAAGTCACGGTACCGCGGGTCGAACAGTTCCGCGAGCAACTCGTCAAGCCGACCAACGAGGGCCCCGATGGCAACGACCTCCCCGCCGTGTTCAACCAGGGGGCGAAGCCCTGCATTCTGAAGACGATCGAGCCACTCCGACAGTACGAGCGCCTCGTCATGGGTGAGGCGCACCGCGATGTCGCCTTCTTGGCCGGCGTGTCGCTTGGGCACCGCGGAATTGTCCACCGAATCGGGCGGCGGCGGAGTGGTCAAGGCGGCTGGCCGAGTCTTCGGTTGGCCTGGCCGGACCTTCGACCATGCCGCGGGAGTGGCAAACTACTAGGAAGCCATAGCGGCCGCGGGTGCTCGCGAACTCGTGGCCACGCTGCGATCGAGTACCAAGGCACCAAGCCGACGCGCCTATATTGGCAGTGCCCGCTTCGTTACAGGGGGAACCCGCATGTCTATCGATGAGAATAAAGCAGTCGTCCGTCGCTTCCTCACAGCGATTTCGAGTGGCGGCGATATCGACCTGATCGACGAGCTCGTTGCGCCGAATTACGTGAACCGTGGTATGGGCGATGTTGATCTGGCTGGCTTCAAGGCAATGCTTTCCGGCATGCAAGCCGCCAGCGACCTTGAAATCAAGGATCTCGTCGGCGAAGGCGATGTGGTCGTCCTTCGGTGCACCATGAACATAACCCTGGCCAGTGGGAAGAAGGTCTCTGCCCGGGCTCTCACCTACTACCGTCTTGCCGACGGGAGGATCGTGGAAGATGACACGATGACCACGCCTGATCTGACGCAGATCCTGGGCGATGCGATGCCGGCGACAGCTGGCCCTTAGGTCCGGGTAGCGCAGGCCATCAAGGCTTGGCGCTGCCCTAGAGTCTGGACGCAGCCTTCCGAGAGAGTGGCGGGAGCCCACGAACTACGACGGGTGTAGCGTGGGCGAGCCCCAGGCTCAGCCGTACCGTCCGCCGGTGACGTGGATGACGTCGCCGGTGATGTATGCCGCGTCATCCGAGACCAGGAAGGCGACCGCGGCGGCGACGTCCTCCGGCGTCCCGATCCGGCGCAGAGGGGTGCTCGCCACCGCGCGGGCGATCACCTCGTCGGCCTTGGCGTGGGAGCGCACCAGCGGGGTGTCGATCATCCCCGGGGCGACCGCGTTGACGGTGATGCCGTCGCGCCCCAACTCCATGCTCAGGGCGCGGGTCAGGCCGATCACTCCCGCCTTGGCGGCCGAGTAGTTGACCTGGCCGGGGTTGCCGAGGTAGGCGCGGGAGCTGATGTTCACGATGCGACCCCATCCGCTGGCGCGGAGGTGGGGAAGGGCGGCGCGGCAGCAGACGAAGTAGCCGCGCAGGTCGATGTCGAGCACGGTGTCCCAATCGGAGTCGCTCATCTCCTCCAACCTGCGGTCGCGGAACACCCCGGCGTTGTTGACGAGAATGTCGAGCTTCCCGAAGCGAGCCGACGCCTCGGTCATCGCGGCCGCGACCGCTTCGGCGTCGCGCACGTCGAGGGCGGCGGCGACAGCGGTGGCACCGCCGGTGGCGATCTTCTCGGCCGCCTGCCGGCCGGCCTCCTCGTCCACGTCGGCGACGACCACCGCGGCACCCTCGGCGGCGAGGCGCGCGGCGATGCTGCCGCCGATGCCGCGAGCCGCGCCGGTGACGAACGCGGCGTGGCCCCGAAGCCGGGTCACCGACGCGCGGTTGCGGCCATCGGAGCGGCGCTTGCCGGCGCCGGCGCGCCGGGGTCGAGCAGATAGCAGTCGGCCTCGACCAGGCGGGCGCGCATGCCGGGGTGGAGGACGACCGTCGAGAAGCGGTCCTGGATGATGGCGGGGCCGATCACCTCGTCGCCTGCGCCGAGGGTGGCACCGACGTAGATCGGCGTGGCGACCTCGGCGCCCTCGAACCAGCAGGCGCGGGTGCCGCGCATCGCCGCCTCGGCGCCGCGCCCCGGGGCCGGCGGCGGCGGTGCCGCCGTCACGGTGTGCCCGACCGCCTGCACCCGAAGCCCGCTGAACAGGGGAACCTCCTCCCGCTGCGCGTAGGTGTGGAGCGCCTCGTGGCGTTCATGAAAACGCTCGACCGCGGCCGCGATGTCCTCGGCGCCGAGTGGTCCGGAGTCGGGCAGGGGGACCTGGAGGTCGAAGGTCTGGCCCGGATAGCGGAGTGATGCCTCGCGGCGAACGGCGATCTGCGACGGGTCGAGCCGCGCCGCCGCCAACCGCGCACGGGCGCGATGCTCGAGGCGATCGAGCATCGCGCTCATTGCTCCAGGATCACCGCCCTGGGTTCCGGCGAAGTAAGCCTGCACCTCATCGGCGAGAAAATCGGCGACGAGCAGTCCCAACGCGCTGAAGGCCGGCGAGGTGCGCGGGATGATCACGCGACCGATGCCGAGCTCGCGGGCCTGCAGCCCGGCGTGCATCGGACCGTTGCCGCCGTACGCGACCATGGCGAACTGGGTCGGTTCGAGGCCGCGGTCGCTGGAGGTGCGCCGGATGGCGTTGACCATGGTCGCATCGGCGATGCGGACGATCGCCCACGCGGCGTCGTGCTCGGTCATGCCCAGCGCATCACCGACGTTGCGGCGGATCGCCGCCGCCGCGGCGCTGCGGTCGAGGGCAACCGCCCCGCCGCGAAAGCCGCCGACGTCGAGGTAGCCGAGGACGACGTGGGCATCGGTGACGGTGGCCTCGGTGCCGCCGCGGCCGTAGCACGCCGGCCCGGGATCGGCCCCCATGGATTCCGGTCCGACGGCCAGGGCGCCGCCGCGGAGGCGGGCCACGCTGCCGCCGCCGGCGCCGATCGAGTGCACGTCGACCATGGGCAGGTTGACGACGTAGCGATGCCGCCAGTTCCACGCGGTCTGTAGCTCGGGGCGGCCGCCGCGGACCAGGCAGACGTCATACGACGTCCCTCCCATGTCGATCGCGATGATGTCTTCCACCTCGGCGCGGCTCGCCACCTGGCAGGCGTTGATCACCCCGCCGGCCGGCCCGCTGGCCATCACCGTGACCGGCCGCTGCAGCACCGCCGCCACGGTGGCGATGCCGCCGTTGCACTGCATCACCAGAAGCTCGTGGGCGTACCCGGCCTGGCGCAACGCCGCCGCCAACCGCTCCAGGTAGGTGCGCACCCGGGCGCCGACGTAGGCGTTGACCAGGGTGGTGCTGACCCGCTCGAACTCCGGCGCCGTGGGCGTGACCTCGTGCGACAGCGACACCACGGCCTCGGGGTGCTCCTCGAGCACCAGCTCGCGAGCTCGCCTCTCGTGAGCCGGATCGAGAAACGCGAACAGAAGGCAGATGGCGATCGCGTCGATGCCCCGCTGCCGCAGCCGGCGGGCGGCGTGGCGGACCGCGTCCTCGTCCAGCGGGGTGATCACCTCGCCCCTGCTGCCCAGCCGCTCGGGGACCGCGAAACGGTTGCGGCGCTGGGCGATGGGTGGCGGGGCAGGCAGCGTCGGATTCCAGATGTCCTCCTTCCAGCCACGCCGCATCTCGACGATGTCGCGCTGGCCCTCGGTGGTGATCAGGCCGACGGCAGGCCCCGACATCGCGATCATGGTGTTATCGGCGGTGGTGGTGCCATGGATGACCAGCGCGGTTTGGCGCAGCAGGTCGCCGAGGTCGCTGAGCCCCTCGGTCGCCGCCAGGTCGGTGAGCGCGTCGAGGCAGCCGCGGGACTCGTCGTCGCGCGTGGTCGGTGCCTTGGTGACCACGATGCGCCCGTCGGGGCGGACGCACGCGCAGTCGGTGAAGGTGCCGCCGACGTCGAGCCCGATGCGGTAGCCCGCGTCGCCGGTGCTCACCGCGCCGCGATCTCGCCGGATCGCTGGGCGCGCAGCTGGTCGCGCAGGGCGCGCGTCCGCTCGACGTCGACCCGGAGACTGAGATCCTCGATGCTCCCGATGAGGGCCACCCCGTACTCGCGCTCGGCGGAGCCCGCCGAGACGTACTCGTCGAGCACGTCGTCGCGCACCGCCTCGGGATCGCGGTCCAGCGGGTCGCCCCAACCGCCGCCACCGCCGCACTCGAGAATGAGCGCCTCTCCCGCCTCGTGGGGTTCGTTGAAGGCGGTGTGATCGATGACGCGCTCGTGCTCCCCCAAGGCGCGCACCATCAGCCGGTTGGCAGCTCCTGGCTTGCCGCCGGCGACGCCCGGCACCGGATGGCGCACGCCGACGATCCAGGTGTTGACCGTCACCGGGGCAGTGAACTGCTTGACGTACCGCGAGCCGCAGTGACCGCGCCACCGGCCCGGGCCGCCGCTGTCGGTGATCAGGTCGGTGCTCAGCCGGCGCTGCGGCAGCAGGGTCTCGTTGATCTCGGCGGTGCTGCGGATGAGGTTGCCGGAGTTCGCGTTGCGCGCCCCCCAGCCGTCGGTGCCGAAACCGGCGCCGCACCACCCCGCGTAGGTGTCGGTGCCGGCGTCGATGAAGAACTTGCCGGTGTCGGGATGCTTGCCGTAGCTGACGATGGGCGAGGCCAGCTTGTAGACCTGGGGCACCACCCGCTCGGGAATCGCCTGGGCCAGCGCCAGGGCGATCGCCTCACCGATCTCGCTCCCGGGATGATGAGTGCCCGCCGCAACCGGCCGCCCCACCGCGGGGTTGATGCAGGTGCCCTCGGGAACGCGCAAGTCGATGGAGGCGAAGAATCCTTCGTTCTTGGGGATGGACGGGTCCATCGCCGAGGCGATCTGGGCCACCACGTAGCCGCGGGTGTTGCCGAAGGTGCTGTAGGCCGACAGGTTCTGCCGGGTGTCGCTGCCGGTGAAGTCGACGGTCAGCTTGTCGCCGGACACGGTGATGGCGACGTGGACGTGGATGTCGCGGTTGCCCTTGGGATCGTGGTCGACCCAGGCATCGCCCTGATACACGCCGTCCGGCCACGATGCGACCTCCTCGTGGAAGCGCCGGGCGGCCACGTCGATGGCGTGATGCACCGCGGCCTTCACCGCGGCGACGCCATACCGCTGGCACAGCGCGGTCAGCCGGCGGGCTCCGAGCTGGGCGGCACCGACCTGGGCGCGCAGGTCGCCGATGAAGGTCGGCGTCCGGCAGTTGGTGCGCAACAGGTAGGTCAGGTCGCGGCGCTCGACGCCCCGCTCGTACAGCTTGATCACCGGGATGCGGAAGCCCTCCGCCCAGATGTCGAGCGCATCCACCGGATAGCCGCCCGGGGTCATGCCTCCGGTGTCGGCGTGGTGGCACTGGATGCTGGGGATCAACACCACCTCGCCGTCGACCACCACCGGGGAGAAGATGTTGTAGTCGGGCAGGTGACCGCCGCCGTGGTAGGGATCGTTGGCGACGAACACGTCGCCCTCGTGGAAGTTGTCCCTGCCGAAGAAGTCCAGCGCGAAGCGCACCGGGAGGGTGCTGCTGAGCATGAACTGCGGTATCCCGACGCTGAGCGCGGCGAGCAGGCCCTCGCCGTTCATCACCGTCGCGTTGCGCTCGTTCGACTGGTTGAGGATGGGCGTGGTGGCGGCCAGCGATACGTGGGTCGCCATCTCGTAGCAGACCGTCTCCATCGAGCCGCGGATCACCTCCGCGGTGATGGGGTCGATTCCCGGCGCGGCGGTTGTGGCCGCAGGTCGCTCGGTGGTGATTGCCATCTCTGTCAGCTCCCGTCACGGCGCTGGCTGAAGGAGCGCCCGAATGCCAGCGAGGCGATGGTATTGCGCAGGATCTCCGGGGTGCCGCCGCCCAGTGCCATGCCGCGCACGTCGCGCCAGTGGCGCTCGACCGCGGCCTCGACCGTATAGCCGTAGTGCCCGTGCAGCTGGATGGCGCTGTTGCAGACCTCCTGCATGCTCTCGTTGATGAAGGTCTTGGTGATGGCCGTGTCCCACGGGGTGGGGAACCCGTCGGCGGCGTTGCGCGCCGCCTGGTGGAGCAGGGCCCGGCCGGCGGCGAGCTTGATCGCCATGTCGGCCACCTTCCACTGCAGTCCCTGGAACTCGGCGATGGGACGGCCGAACTGGTGGCGCTCCTTGGTGAAGGCGATGGACGTCTCGTAGGCGGCCTGGGCGGCGCCCAGGCAGAGCGCACAGTTGCCGAGCCGCTCGGCGCCGAAGGCCCGCATCAGGGTGCGAAAGCCGTCGGTCGTCTGCGGATTGCCCGGCACCAGCACCCACTCGGGACCGAGCTTGCACCCGTCGAAGATCAGCTCCGCCTCGGGGGTGCCGCGGCCGCCCAGCTTGCGATCGGTGCGACCGATGCCAAACCCGGCGGTGTCGCGCGGCACCACCACCGCGCCGATGCCCCGCGCCCCGGTCGACGGCTCGGGGCCGAAGCGGGTGAAGACCAGCGCATGGGTGCAGCGCGCGCCACCGGTCACCCAGCTCTTGCGGCCGCTGAGCACGACGCCGCCGTCGCTCTGGACGTCGGCGCGGGTGGAGAGATCGGTGACGGCGCTGCCCGCGTCCGGCTCACTGACGGCGATGACGATGAAGTGTTCGCCGGTCGCCGCCTTGGGCAGCAATCGCTGCTTGACCTCCTCCGAGCCCACCACGGTGATGGTGCGCGACGGCCCGTTCATGAAGAGGTGGCACACCAGCGCCGTGGTGAAGCAGGAGCGGGCGAACTCCTCGAGGACGATGACCGCGTCGAGGAAGGAGCGTCCCAGACCGCCGTACTGCTCGGGAATCAGGAACCCCAGGTAGCCGAGCTCGGCGAGGATGCGCTCGTTCTCCTCCGGCCACTCCTCCCGCTCGTCCCACTCCGCGGCGCGAGGCGCAAAGCGCCGCTCCGCCAGTTCGCGCGCCGCCAGCCGTAGCTCCTCGGCGGAGGTCTCGACGATCGCGGTCATGCCGATCCCTCAGCCTCGGCGGCGGCGCCGCCGCTGTCCACCGCGCTCCACGGCATCGGCTCCTCGGGCCCCGGGAGTCGCGCCGGGCCGTCGGCCCGCGAGGGAAGCAACACCAGAACCCGGCCGGGGGCGGTGTCCTCGCCGCGCTGGTTGGTGCAGTGAATCTCGATCTCGGCGACGTGCCGGCCGTCGACCACCTGGGTTGCGGTGACGTGTCCTCGCACGGTCGTCAGGTCGCCGATGTAGTTGAAGCGGCGCAGCCGGTTCTCCAACGCCCACAGCCAGCCATCATCGCCCATCCAGTCGGTGATCAGGTGGACACACCAGGCGGTGCGCAGCTGGCCGAAGTCGTAGGCGTACGGGTTGCCCGTCTCCTGGGCATAGGCGTCGTCCCAGTGGCAGCGCATCACCGGTTCGTGGGCGCCGAAGGCGTTGCGGGTGAAGAATCCCGGATGGCGCCGGCGGTTGCGCCGGGCCAGCCGGTAGGGATGGAGCTCCCAGCGTCCGCTCCCCTGGTACCAGGCGATGATGTCGCTGAGGGTCAGCGGCCCACGAAGGTATGGCCCCAGCTCATCGCCGGGGCGGACGTCCTCGGCCCAGCGGGGCTCGGCGCCGCGCACCGCCTCCGCGTCGAGAGCGCGTTCAACCTCATCGACCTGCTCCGCGGTCCACCGCGGACGCTCGATGGCGGTGTAGCGACCGGTCTTCCTCGAGGACTCGCGCTCGGCGCGCACCATGATGCGATCCCAGTGCGCCACCACTCGTTCGCTGGCGTCCGCGAAGGCGCTGCGGTGCCGTTCCACCACGCTCCGGCCGCCGGTGAACGCCGACTGCTTGATGTCGAAGGAGTGCAGAAAACGCCGCTCCACCAGGCGGTCGCCGGGAACCACCGGGCGGAACCAGCCGATGGCGTTGCCGCTCCAGAAGGCGTGTACGCCTGCGAGCGCCCCCCCGCCGCGTTCACGCTGCTCCTCGCTGAGCGGCGGCGCGGCGCTCACCCCGGTGGTGGTGAGGAAGGTGGGCGGCGCGATCATCCCGCCCCAGCGAGTCGCTGACGCGTACTCGGGATCGGTGTACAGCGGATTGTCGTCGCCGTAGCCGTTGGCGAAATGGCGGATGGTGTCGGTGGTCGCGTGCTCGTTGAAGACGTGGAGCAGCGGCTCCTTAGGGACCTCGACGCCGATGCGGGCACGAAGCCGCTCGATCCCCTCGTCGGTGATGCGGCCGAAGTTCGCATCACGCGCCCGCGATGGCGACACCGTCATCGGGCCTGCCACCGCGGTTCGCGTCCTTCCAGCTGGGCCTGCACCCCCTCGGCGTGGTCGGCGGTGCGGGTGTTCTCCTGGGCGATGCGCAGCCCGTTGGCGAGCGCGCGCTCCAGCGGCAGCTCCAAGCCTTCGCGGATGGCGCGCACCGTGCCACGCAGGGCGAGGGGAGCCCCGGTGGCGATCCGCCGCGCCAGATTCATCGCGCCCTGGCGCAGTGCCGTCTCATCGGCGAACACCTCGGTGACCAGGCCCAGGCGCTCGGCGGTGGCGGCGTCGAGCTGCTCATGGCGGCCGCCCAGCGCGAGACGCATCACCCGCCCGGCGGGCAGCCGGCGGCTCAGAGCGATCGCCTCCAGGGCCGAGACCCGGCCCCAGCTGACGTGGGGATCGGTGAAGCGCGCGGCGGCACTGCAGACGACGACCTCGGCGTCGGCGACGAAGTACAGACCACCGCCGGCGCAGACGCCGTTGACCGCGCACACGAAGGGCTTGTCGCTGCCGCACTGGCGGGGCGTCAGGCGGCTGCCGATCACCGCGACCTCGGACCAGCGCCGCTCTCCCAGGCGAGCGCGCTCCTCCGCCGCGGCGCCGAGGTCGACGCCGGCGCAGAAGGCGCGGTCGCCGGCCCCGCTGAGCAGCAGCACCCGAACCCACGGCTCGCCGTGGGCCCAGGTCCACAGCCGGTCGAGCTCGTCCTGCATGGTGCGGTCGAAGGCGTTGAGCTGGCGCGGACGGTCGAGGGTCACCGACAGCACGTGGTCGCGCAGCTCGAGGGTCAGCGTGGTCGGGGTGAACGGGATCGCCGGCGGGCGCTCCTCCTCCACCACCGGCGGGGTCACTCCGGCCATGGCGTCCCGCGCTCCTCGAGAATGCCGGCGAGCCGGTCGAGGTGCCCGGTCGCGTCCCCGAAGGCGAGCGCATCGCGCCGGCCGCGCCGCATGTAGAGGTGCATGTCGTGCTCGCGCATCAGGCCGATCCCGCCGAAAAGCTGATGACCGAGGGTGGTCACCCGCCGGTAGGCCTGGCTGGTCCAGGCCTTCGCCATGGCGACCTCCATGCTGGCATCGAGACCCTCGCCGAGCCTCCATGCCGCCTCGTAGGTGATCAGCCGCGACGCGTCCATGTCGACCGCCATGTCGGCGGCATGATGCTGGACCGCCTGAAACGAACCCACCGGCCGGCCGAACTGCACCCGTTCGGCGACGTAGGCGGTCACCATCTCCAGCACCGCGCCGCCGGCTCCCACCATGTCGAGGCAGCTGGCCACCGCGCCGCGCTCGAGCGTCTCGCCGAGGATCGACGCGCCCTCGAAGCGCTCGCCCACCATCTCCTCGGCGGAGACTCGAACGCCGTCGAGCTCGACATCGCCGCGATCACCGCCGGCGACGGTGCGCTGCGGCGACACCCTGATTCCGGGGGTTTCACGCTCCAGCATGAAGAGCGTGGTGGCCGGCTGCTGATCCTCAGGCGTGTCGACCGCCGCCACCAGGTAGGCATCGCTGCGCTGCGCCTCGTCGACCAGCTTCACCCCGCCATCGAGCCGCAGCGCACCTCCGTCGGGGTGCGCTCGCACCGCAGAGCCGCCGTCGGCCACCAGGGTCAGACGCGAGCTCCCCTCGGCGATGCTCGGCAGCCACCGCCGTCGCAGCTCCTCGCGCGCGTGGTGCAGCACGGTCATGCCACACACCACCACCGTGCCGGTGTAGGCGGGAGGCGCCACCGCGCGGCCGAGCTCCTCGAGCAGCACCGCCAGGTCCATGAATGAACCGCCGGCTCCGCCGTACTCGGGAGGAAAGGGAAGCCCCAGCCAGCCCAGCTCCGCCATCTGCGACCACAGCGCGACATCGTCGAGACCCGCGGACACGCCCAGATGCGCGGCGCCGTCGTTCAGGGCACGCACGTGGGCCAGCCCGAGGCTGTTGCCATTGCTGAGCATCTCCCGGGCGGTGCCGCGGAGAAGCTCCTGCTCGGAGGTCTCGGCGAAGTTCATCGTGGCAGTCCGAGGTGCCGCTGGGCGATGACGTTGCGCATGATCTCGCTGGTGCCACCAACGATGGTACGCATGATGCTGCGACGGTAGAAGCGTTCGAAGAAGCCCCCGAGGGGAGCCTCGGCTTCACCGTAGATCAGCTCGCCGTCCGCGCCGAGCAGGTCGATGGCGGCGGTTGCGAGACGCAGCTGCAGCTCGGTGATGAACAGCTTGACGATGGTGGCCTCGGGACCGGGATGGCGCCCGCTGGACTGCTGCCAGGCGACCCGGTAGGAGAACAGCCGGGCGATCTCGACCTCGGTGGCCAACTGGGCAAGCTGGCGACGCACGCTGACGTCGTCGATCAGCCGGCGACCCCCACTTTCGGTCCGTCGCGCGTAGTCGAGCAGGTCCTCCACCACTCGGCGCAGGTCGCCGGTAACAAACATCCGCTCCAGCGACAACGCCGTGCTCATGATGGCGAAGCCCTGGTTCTCCTGGCCCACCAACGCCTCGCGAGGGACGCGCACGTGGTCGTAGAAGACCACGTTGGTGCGCAGGTCCATCATCGAGTGCAGCGGCCGCACGGTGATGCCCGGGCTGCGCATGTCGACGATGAAGAGCGAAATGCCGCCATGCCGTGGCTGGGTGGGATCGGTGCGCGCCGCCAGCCAGTGGTAGTCGGCGAAGTGGGCTCCGGTCGAATACAACTTCTGGCCGGTGACCACATAGCACTCGCCGTCCCAGACGGCGCGCGTCTGCAGGCTGGCGAGGTCGGAGCCGGCGTCAGGCTCGGTGTAGCCGAGCGCGAAGTCGATCTCGCCGCGGGCGATGCGCGGCAGCAGCCGGCGCTTCTGCTGCTCGCTTCCATAGAGGAGGAGCACCGGTGCGACGATGCGGCCACCGACGTTGGTCCCCACCGCACCCGGTGCTTCGGCGCGAATCAGCTCGTCGTTGAGAATGAAGCGGTCCATCGCCGGACGGCCGGCACCGCCCTCGTCGACCGGCCAGGTGAGCGAGATCCAGCCGCGATCACCCAGCTTGCGGATGAAGTCCTTGCCGGCGCTGGAGATGCGATCTTCGCTCTGTGCCTCCCGCACCACCTCCTCGGTCAGCTCGGTGGCGAGGAAGTCCCGGATCTCCCTGCGGAAGGCCCGCTCCTCCTCGGGGATGGCGAAGTCCATTCCGCACCTCTTCCCCCGGCGGGTTTTTACGCGAGCGTAAAATTCGCCAGGAGTCTACCAGTCTGCGATCGAGGTGGTCAGGCAAGCGATGAGTGGTGGCGAGGCGTCTTCCGCCGCCCCGGGAGCTCCCGAGCCGGCAATGGCCGGGGTGCGGGTGGTCGAGCTGGGCGGGGGTGTGGCGGCCCCCTTCTGCGCGCGACTGCTCGCCGACCAGGGGGCCGAGGTGGTCAAGCTCGAACGTCCGGGACGGGGCGATCCGTCGCGCGACTGCGCTCCCTTCGCCACCGGCCGGCCCCACCGCGACGCCAGCACCCTGTTCCTCGCACTCAACACCGGCAAGGCGTCGGTGACTCTCGATCTGGCGACGACGACGGGGCGTGAGATCGCCCTCGAGCTCGTCCGCCGCGCCGACGTGGTGGTCAGCGGCTGGCGTCCGGCGACCGCGGAGCGGATCGGCCTCGATGACGCGGCGCTGGCGTCGGCCAACGGCCGTGCCGTTCGCGTCGCGGTCACCAACTTCGGCCTGCGCGGCCCGCTGCGCGACGCGCGCGCCAGCGAGCTGGTCCTCTGCGCCGCCGGCGGGCTGGCGTATCTCACCGGCGAGTACGAGGATCCGCCGACCAAGCTCGCGCTCAACCAGTGCCAGTACATGGGAGGGGCACACGCGGTGGTGGGAGCACTGGCCGCGCTGTGGCACATGGAGGCGACCGGCGAGGGGCAGTGCGTCGAGGTCTCGCTACAGGAGGTGCTGGCCGGCCTGCTGCAGGGCAAGCTGTCGTTCTACAGCTACATGGGCTGCGTCCATCGCCGTCAACCGCGCGGGCGTGGCGGGCTGCAGTACGCGCTGATGCCGTGCGCCGACGGATGGATCGCCCCCATGTTCGTGCCCGGCGCCAACGTCGACTGGGAGCTCTTCGCCGCCTTCCTCGAGGTCCCCGAGCTGCTCGACGAGCGTTTCGCGACTCGCGCGGGACGGCTGCAGCACGCCGCCGAGCTCGACCGGCTGCTGGTGGCGCGTCTCGCCGAGCGCGGCAAGTTCGAGTGGTTCCACACCGCCCAGGAGTGGCGGCTGACCTTCGGCGTCGCCCAGACCCCCGAGGAGCTGCTGGCCTGCCCGCACCTCGACGCCCGTGGCTTCTGGCGGGAGCAGCACCATCCGGTGGCCGGCACCATGCGCATGCCGGCGCGGCTCTTCCGCTCCACCGAGGACCCGCAGTTGCCGGCGCGACCGGCGCCGCGCCTGGGCGAGCACACCGCGGCCGTGCTCGGGGAGCTGGGCATCACCACGGCCGAGACGGCGGCGTTGCGCGCGGCGGCGGTGGCATGACGCTGCACCCAGCCAAGGCGGCGCTGCCGCCGCGCGACGGGCCGCTCGCCGGCATCCGCGTCATCGAGTGCGGCGAAGCATATGCGGTGCCTCACGCCACCAGGCTGCTCGCCGACCTTGGAGCCGACGTCATCAAGGTCGAGTCGTGCATCCGCCCCGACGTCTGCCGCGTGTGGCCATTTCCGGACAACGAGCCCGGTGAGCAGTTCTGGAATCGCGGCGGTATCTTCAACGAGCCGAACCGCAACAAACGTGACCTCACCCTGGACCTGCGCAAGCCCCGGGGCGTCGAGGTGTTCAAGCGGCTGGTGGCGACCGCCGACGTGGTCTGCGAGAACTACACCCCGCGGGTGATGGCCCAGTTCGGCCTCGACTACGCGGCGCTGAGCGCGATCAAGCCTGACCTGATCATGCTGTCGTCGACCGGTTTCGGCCACACCGGACCGTGGAGCAACTACACCGCCTGGGGCTTCACCCTGGAGCCGACCGCGGGAATCAGCCATTTCGTCGGCCGGCCCGATGGCCCGCCACTGCGCAGCGGCATCGCTTATGTCGACATGCCGGCAGCGAGCATCGGCGCCTACGCGGTGCTGGCAGCGCTGCGACACCGGCGGCGCACCGGTCGGGGCCAGTGGATGGACCTCGCCCAGTACGAGGTTGGCGCCGCCTTCATCTCCGAGGCGCTGATTGCGGCTGCGGCCGGAGTCGACGCCGGGACGCGCACCGGCAACCGGCATCTCGCGTATGCGCCGCAGGGGATGTACCGCTGTGCCGGCAACGACCGCTGGGTGGCGCTGACGGTCGAGGACGACGAGGGTTTTGCGGAGCTCTGCGGCGTCATCGGCCGGCCCGAGCTCGCCGACGCTGAGCGCTTCGCCAGCGCCGAGGCGCGGCGGCGGCACCACGACGAGCTCGACGAGGTGATCACCGCGTGGACGCAGACGCGCGGTGCCGAGGAGGCGGAGGAGCGGCTGCGGGCGGCAGGCCTCGCCGCTGCTGTGGCGATGAGCAACCGCGACCTGCTGCTCGACCCACACCTGCGGGCACGCGACTACTTCGAGCCCGCCACCCACGCGCCCGAGGCGGGCGACCTGGGGACGCGGCCGTATCCCGGGATGGCCGTCCGCCTCTCGCGGACGCCGGGACGGGTGCGGCGTGCCGCGCCGCTGCTCGGCCAGGACAACGAGGAGATCCTGGGCGAGCTCGGACTGAGCCCTGAGGCGATCGCCGCGCTCGAGCGCGAGGGGATCATCGGACGGTTGCCGGCGGAGGATCGGATGCCGGCCAGCCAGCAGCGTATGGTCGGCTACGACGAACTGGTGGCATCGGGGCTGGTGACCGAGCACGACCCCGACTTCGAGCAGCGTCTCGGTCTCGACAGCGTCGCGGCCAGAGCTGAGGCCTGAGTGCGGCAGGAGGCAGACATGGCGGTCGGCGAGCGAACCGTGCCGAAGCTGGGGCTCTTCATCGGCGGCGAGGAGCGCGAAGCGCGCCGCGGGCGCACCTTCGCCAGCATCGATCCCGCCACCGAGGAGGTGTGCGGCCTGGCACCCGACGCCGGCGTCGAGGACGTCGGCGACGCCGTCGCCGCAGCCCGTCGTGCCTTCGACGAGGGGCCCTGGCCAGGCATGTCACCACGGCAGCGGAGTGAGGCGCTGCTGCGGCTGCGCGATGCAATGGTCGCCCACCGCGACGAGCTGCATCAGATCTCGCTCGAGGAGTGCGGCATGACCCGAGCCGGCCGGCTCGCCAATGTCGACGGCGCGATCGGTCAGGCGAGCTGGTTCGGCGAGCATTGCGCCCGTCCCGACGTCGAGCCGCTGCCGCCGATCGTCTCCCGCGATGGCGGCGTGGTCGGCAGCATGATCGTCCGCGAGCCGGTCGGCGTGGTCGCCGCCATCACCCCCTTCAACATGCCGCTGATCGTCAGCTGCGGCAAGGTCTTCCCCGCGCTGGGGATGGGCTGCACGGTGGTCCTCAAGCCGTCGCCGCTGACCCCGCTCAACGGCCTGATGCTGGGCCGCCTCGCCCAGGAGGCCGGCCTGCCGGACGGAGTGCTCAACGTCGTCACCGGTGAGGATCCGGCGCTCGGTGAGGCGCTCGTCGCCGATCCCCAAGTCGACAAGGTGTCATTCACCGGCAGCAGCGCGGTGGGCAAGCGCATCCTCGCAGCGTGCGCCCCCCAGGTGAAGCGCTGCCTGCTCGAGCTGGGGGGCAAGTCTCCGAGCCTGGTGCTCGAGGACTGCGACATCGAGCTCACCGTGCGCGGTGCCCTGTTCCCGTATCTCACCCACGCCGGACAGGCATGCGTCGCCATGACCCGCGTCGTCGTCCCCGACAGCATTCATGACGGCTTCGTCGACAAGCTGACTGCCGCGGTGCAGGAGCTCTCGGTCGGTGATCCCCGCGACCCGTCGACGGTGGTTCCCCCGGTGATCTCGGCCCGCCAGCGCGACCGGGTCGAGGACTACATCCGTTCCGGGGTGGCGGAGGGGGCACGCCTGGCCGCCGGCGGCAGCCGTCCCGCCCACCTCCCCCGCGGCTACTACGTCGAACCCACCCTCTTCGTCGATAGCACCAACCAGATGCGCATCAACCGCGAGGAGATCTTCGGCCCGGTCGCCGCGGTGATCCGCTACAGCGGCGACGTCGACGAGGGCGTCCGCCTCGCCAACGACACCACCTACGGGCTCAACGCCACGGTGTGGACGAGCAACCGCGCCCGCGGGATGGAGGTCGCCCGCCGGCTGCGCGCCGGGCAGGCGGGGATCAACGGCTACACCGCCGGCCCGTGGTCACCGATCGGCGGCATGCGCGAATCGGGCATCGGCCGCGAGCGCGGCGTCCTGGGGATGCTGGAGTACACAGAGGTCAAGCACGTCCACTGGCGGTGAACGATCAAGGGCGGTCGCGCCCCCAGCACTCCGGACAGACGGCACTGCGGGGCAACCTGACGCCGCCCCCGACTCCCATGTGCTCCAGCCACTGCGCCCCGCCGGCCATGGTGCCACATAGTGCAGGACTGCGCCGGTTGCCCGGCGTCTCCAGGACGTGCCACTGAAACAGGCCGCTCTCGTGATCACGGACGTACCGGTCCATCGGTCGCATCGTACGGCCGGGCAGCGTGGTCCGCGCCGGTGGTCCGCCGTCCGTCATGTCTTCTTGGCGCCGTCGTGACGCATCTGTCAGCCGACCGCGCCGATCTCCCGCAAACGTGCCTGTTCCTCGGCCGACAGCCCGAGGATGCCACCGAGAACCTCCTCGTTCGCTTCGCCGATGCTGGGGGCGGGCCGCATCTGCGCGGGGGTCTCGGAGAGATGGAACCCCGGCGCGTCGTAGGCGTGCTCACCCATCGCCGCGTGCTTGAGGCGCACGAAATGACCGCGGTGGGCCAGCTGCGGATCGGCGAAGAGGTCGCGTCCGGTGGCGACGACGCCGGCGGCGACTCCCGCCGCCTGTAGCCTCTCGGCGAGCGCAGCGACGTCCTGGTCGGCGGTCCACTGCGACAGCTTGGACTCGATCACCGCGCTGTGCCGCAGGCGTCCGGCCACGGTCTCGTAGTCGGGATGGCGGGCCCACTCCGGGTCATCCATCAGCCGGCGCAGCGCCTGCCACTGCCCATCGTCTTCGCAGACGATGGCGATGTACGGCTGGGCCTCCGGCTCCAGCCCGTCGGGAGCGCAGGGGAAGACGCCGTGCGGAGCCATGACGTCGTCAGCGTTGCCGCGTCGCGCCTCCTGGACGCCGTTGACAGCGTGGTCGAGCAGGGCGGGGGCAAAGAAGTGGAGGGTGGTCTCGAGCTGGGAGAGGTCGATGAAGCAGCCCTCACCGGTGCGATCGCGTCGCTCGAGAGCGGCGAGCACCGCGGCCACCTGGAACCACGGTGCGATGAGGTCGGTGTAGGGTTCGCCGATGCCCAGCGGAGCGCGGTCCGGCCAGCCGGTGAAGTGGCTGAGGCCTGCCAGCGCCTGGAGGGTGAGGCCGAATCCGGGATGGGTCGCGTGCGGTCCTTGCTGACCCTGCATCGACGCCGAGACGTGGACGATGCGCGGGTTCACCGATTTCAGCGTCGGGTAGTCACAGCCGAGACGGGCGGCCACTCCGGGCGCGAAGTTCTCGGCGGTGACATCGGCCCATTCGACCAGGCGATGCGCCAGCACTCGCCCCTCGGGATGGGAGAGGTCGAGGGTGACGCTGCGCTTGCCGGCGTTGTGGTTGGCGAAGTAGCCGCTGCGGTCGCGATGGGGACGGCCGGCGAAGGGCGGGGCCATGCGGGGGCCGTCGAGCCGCTTGTGGGTCTCGATCTTGATCACGGTGGCACCGTGCAGCGCGAGGTACTTGCTCGCGACCGGGCCGGCGATCGCCCAGGAGAAGTCGGCCACCCTGAGCCCCTCGAGCGCGCTGCCGTCGGTCATCATCGCCCCACAGCATGAGCCAGACCACGGTGTCCGGCATCTGGTTGGAGCTGATCACCGGCGGTGACCCGCAGCAACTGGACGACTTCTACCGGGGGCGCATCGCCGCACTGCGCGACCTTCCCGGCCTGGTACGGCTGCGCCGGCTGGCCGAGGTCGACGGTCCGCGGACGGTGGTCGTCGCCGAGCTGACCGACATCGGCGCCGCGCGCCCCGTCCTGCATCGGGCGCCGCCGCTGGACGAGGCGCCGGCCCCGCAGAAGCGCGGGCTGTTTGCGGCCGCCCTCCCGGGGGCGGAGCACGGCGAGAACGACGGGCCCGGGGTGACCTTCCTGGTGATGATGGCGGTCGACCGCCCTCGGGAGGATGAGTACAACCGCTGGTACGACTCCGAGCACATCCCCATCCTGCTGCAGCACGACGGCTGGCTGGGGGCGCGGCGCTACCGCTGCGAGTCGCCGGTCGCCGAGTACGTGACCATCTATCGCGTCGCCCACCCGCGGGTGGTGACTCCGGCGGTGCGAGCGGCGGTGCGGGCCACGGACTGGTCGAGGGACATGCTCGCCAGCGCCTTCGTGACCCACACCCGCGCGTTCCTGGCCGGCGCTGAAGACTGAACGACGCGGCGTCAACTGGCGAGCGCGACCACCGCGGATCCGGGAGTGGTCACCTTGCCCTCGGTGTCGACGCCTTCGAGCTGCAGCTCGACCAGTCTCTCGCCGTCCTGCTCCCACTTCTTGGTGACCGTGCCGCGCACGGTGAAGAGCTGCTGCGTCCCCGGGCGGCTGGGCAGGTCGACGCCGCGATACTGCGCCACCAGCTTGCGCAGCCGCTGCGGGCCGCCCGCCCAATTGCTGACCGCCTCGGCGAGGAACGCCTTCTTGAGAAAGCCGTGGAGGATGACGTCGGGGAGCCCGGCGGCCTGAGCGAACTCGCGGTCGTAGTGGATCTGATAAAAGTCGCCGGTGGCGCCGGCGAACTTCACCAGCGTCTGCGTCGTCGCCTCCTTCTGCAGCTCGGGGATCGACTGTCCGACCTCGACGTCGGAGAAACGTGCTGCCACTGTCTCGCCTCCTACAGCCGGATGCCGGCGAGCCGGCCCCGGGTGACGACATCGCCGCTCTCGTCCCGCCAGATGTTCTCCAGGATGGTGAAGATCATCAGCCCGCTGCGGCCCTGCTTCTCGTAGATGTCGGCGACCTGCATGGTGCAGGTGAGCGTCTGTCCGACGTAGGCCGGCTTGAGGTACTCGTACTCGGTGCCGCCGTTCATGTTGCGGCTGCCGAAGTGGTCGAAGTTGGGCCGCTTCAGCTCACCGCCCGGAGCCATGATGCCGCACCAGAAGGTCGGCGGAACCGGCCGCTCGGGCAGCCCGGCCGCCTTGGCCGCGGCCAGATCGGTGTAGATGGGATCAGTGAGACCGACGGCGTCGCAGAACCTGCGCACCGCTCCGGCCTCGATGACGTGGGTGCCCGGTGGTGTCTCCTTGCCGATGAACGCTCGGTGCTCCTCGGTGATGGTGCTCTGGTGCTGCTCGACGGTCATCCTTGTCCCTCCGTGTGGTCAGTGGCCGCGAAAGCGCGGCGTCCGTTTCTCGCGAAAGGCGCGAGCCCCTTCGGCGGCGTCGGCGGTGGCGAAGGCTCGGGCCTGCATCAGGCTGTCGGTCTCCAAGGCCTGCTCCAGGCTCATCTCCACGGCGCGGTGGGCGGCACGCTTCATCAGCGTCATCGACGACGACGGTCCCTCGGCCAGCTCCGAGGCCCACCGCATCGTCTCCTCCAGCACGGCGCCGGCAGCGGTGACCCGGTTGACCAGTCCGGCGCTCGCAGCCTCGGCGGCCTCCACCCAGTCGCCGCCCCACAGCAGCTCGAGCGCGCGGCTCCGTCCCACCGCCCGCACCAGCAGCCAGGTCAGCGCCCAGTCGGCGACGAGGCCCCGCCGGACCTGGAGAGCGCCGAAGCGCGCCGTGGGATCGGCGACGGCGAGGTCGCAGGCGAGCGCCAGGGCGAAACCGGCGCCGGCGGCGGGGCCGTTGACGGCGGCGAGCACCGGGAACGGGCAGTCGCGGATGGCCACGGCCGGATAGCGCTCGGCGCGGGCCGGACGGTAGGACGCCGGCTGGCCCTCATCGCCCATCGGCAGGGTCCCGATGTCGCCTCCGGCGCAGAATGCCGGCGGCGCTCCGGTGATGACGCAGGCACGAACCGTCGCATCCTCGCTGAGGACGCGGAGCACGCGGCCCATTCCCCACGACATCTCGGCGGTCAGCGCGTTGCGCCGCTCGGGCCGGTTGAGAGTGAGCAGGGCGACCGCGCCCTCGCGAGTCAGCACCAGGTCGGTGCCGGTACCCGTCGCGGCGTGCACCGCGTCGACGTCCGACGGCGGTGCCCACTCTCCCCGTGGCTCTGCGGGCATGCTCCAGCTCGACTCTTACAGCGCCCGGCGAAACCGAGGCAGCGTCACCTCGTCGGTGACATCGTCGTAGACGATCTCCACCGGCATGCCGATCGACAGCTGCTCGGAAGGGACGTCGACCATGGTGGCGCGCAGCCGTACTCCCTCCTCGAGCTCTACTTCGACGATGGCGAAGGGAAACTCCTCACGCCAGGCAGGGTGCACCGGCTGATGCACGACACCCCACGAGTAGATCGTGCCCTTGCCCGACGCGGGCACCCATTCATGCTCGAACGAGTAGCACTGGTCGCACATCGGCCGCGGATACATCCGGAACTTGCCGCATCCGGTGCAGCGC
Source organism: Chloroflexota bacterium (assembly GCA_005880985.1). GTDB lineage: Bacteria > Chloroflexota > Dormibacteria > Aeolococcales > Aeolococcaceae > CF-134. Next base: position 320,976 of record VBIQ01000004.1, on the reverse strand, counting down.
TGGATGTGGAGGCGGTGCTCCTTGAGATGCTGCCAGTAGGGCTCGCTGTCCGGCGTGGCCCGCGGCAGCGGCTTTGCGTACTGCTGTGCCTGTCCGGTGGTCACCGTGGTCATCGCCTACCTCCGCAGGATGGCGACCGAGCCGTCGCCGTAATCGCCGTATCCCGACAGCAGCGCCACCTCCGCGTCCTTCACCTGCGAGGCACCGGCGGTGCCGCGCAGCTGGCGGGTGGCTTCGCAGATGTGGTTCATCCCCTGCACGTGGCCCTGGGAGAGCAGTCCACCGTGGGTGTTGACCGGCAGGCTGCCGCCCAGGCGGGTGGCTCCCGACTCCACCATCGGACCCCCCTCCCCCTTCCCGCAGAAGCCGATGTCCTCGAGCTGGTTGATCACCGTGAAGGTGAAGCAGTCATAGAGGCCGGCGACATCGATGTCCTTCGGTCCCACGCCCGCCATGGCGAAGGCGCGCGGCGCCGCCTTGGTCACGCCGAAGACTGTCATTTCCTTGCGCTGGGTGATCGACATCGGCGATTCGGGATGGCCCTCGGCGACCCCCGAGACGTAGACCGGCGGGTGGCGCATGTCCTTGGCCCGGTCGGCGCGCGCCAGGATCACCGCCGCCACCCCGTCGGTCTCCAGGCAGCAGTCGAGCAGCCGGAAGGGATCGACCACCCAGCGGGAGTGGTGGTGGTCCTCGACGGTGATGAGGTCGCGCATCATCGCGTTGTCGTTGAGGCTGGCGTGGTAGCGCTGGGTCACCGACACCGCGGCGAACTGCTCGAAGGTCGTCCCATACTCGTGCATGTGGCGGCGCGCCATCGGCGCGTACCACTGCGCCGGGATGAAGACTCCCATCGGCATCTCGTGCTCGGCCACCACCTTGAACTGCGGGGGAGCGACGCCCATCCCGCCGCCGAGCCGCTGGCCCGACCGCTGGTTGCGGCCGACGATGGTGAGGACGTAGTTGCAGATGCCGGCATCGAGCACCGCGGCGGCGAGCTGCAGGCTGGCCACCGGCGAGGCGCCGCCCATCTCCGGCCGCGCCGCGAACCGCACGTCGGGGATGCCGAAGTTGGTCATGTAGTCCTCGGAGCAGGCTCCGAGAGTCATGGCGACGATGCCATCGATCTTCTTGGGATCGAGCCCGGCGTCGTCGCAGGCGAGCTTGAAGCCCTGCAGCTGCAGGGTGAGGTCGCTCACCCCGGAGTTCTTGCTGTAGCGGGTCTCGCCGATCCCGACCACCGCCACCTTGTCGCGCAGAGGATGTGTCACCGCTGTGTCGCCTCCAACTGGCTGGCTGGTTTCCTGCTGCTCATGGAGCCGCCGCGCTCCGCGTCGCCGACGGGGACGCCCACCGTGGTGGGCGTCCCTCGGCAAAGGCACGCGGCCCTTCCTCGAAGTCCGGGTGCCGGTAGTGGTCCTGAAGGATCTGCCAGCCGTTCTCGAGCGCCTCACCGAGACCGTGGTCGAGGCTCTCCCAGAGAGCCCGCTTGGTGGCCCTCAGCGCCGCGGGCGAGCTGTGCGCGATCCTGCCGGCCAGCTCGCGTGCCCGCTGCTGCAACCGGTCGTCGGCGACCACCTCGGAGACCAGCCCGCAGCGCAGCGCGGTATCGGCGTCGAGCCTCTCCTCGCGGCCCATCAGGGCCATGCGCATCACCACCTCGAAGGGAACTCGCCGCACCAGCCCGATCGGTTCCAGCGCGCTCACCTGGCCGACGCTGACATGCGGGTCGAGGAAGGTCGCCGACTCGCCGCAGATGGTGATGTCGGAGTCGGCGACGAAGTGCAGCCCGCCGCCGGCACAGACGCCGTTGACGGCGGTGATGACCGGTTTCCAGACCGCGCAGTGGATGGCGGTCAGGCGCACCTGGCTGTGGAGATCGCCACGCTGCTCCGGCGACGGGGTTGCCCTCGCCCGCTCGCGCACGTCCAGCCCGGTGCAGAAGCCGCGGCCCGCCCCGGTGACGACGATGACGACGACCTGGGCGTCGTCGTCGAGCTGCTTCCAGGCGGCGGGCAGCTCGCGACCCATCGCACCGTCGATGGCGTTGAGGCGATCGGGCCGGTTGAGAGTGACGGTGCCGACCGGTCCATCGCGCTCCACCAGCAGCGTCTCGAACCTCGCCATCACACCACCCCCTGCTCGCGGAGCCGGCCGAGCGCCGCCACGTCGTAGCCGAGCGCGCCGAGGACCTCCTCGGTGTGCTCGCCGAGCAGCGGCGCGCGCCCTACCCGCCACGGCGTGTCGCCCATGCGGAAGGGCGCGCCCGGGTAGCGGAGCCGGCCGGCCTCGGGATGATCCACCTCGACGAAGAACCCGCGGGAAGCGAAGTGCGGGTCGTTGAACAGGTCCTCCATGGTGTTGACCGCGCTGCCGGCGAAGGCGCAAGCCTGGGCCTGTTCCTGCACCTGCGCCTTGGTGCGAGGCATCGTCCACTCCAGCAGCATGGCGTCGACCTCGGGCTTCAGGGTGAGGTCGTTGAGGTTGGCGGTAAAGCGCTGATCGGAGGCCAGCTCCGGCCGGTCGATCATGGCGGCGAAGCGCGGCCACCACGTCGCCAGGGGCGCGTTGAAGTGCACGTAACCGTCGGCGCAGGGGTAGACGCCGGTGGGCAGGATCGACCATCCCGGGGCGGCGCTGCGGTTGAAGGTGACCGATCCGCTGTACGCCTCGCACACCAGGTTGAGAGCCGCGCGGTCGGGTGATGACGCCACCACCTCGAGCAGAGACACGTCGACCAGCTGGCCGCGCCCCCTCGTCGCCGCGTGCAGCAGCGCAGCCATCGCGAAGGAGGCGGCCACCGCGCCGGCGTGGAACTGCAGCACGGTGTGGGCCATCTTCAGCGGCTCGCGGTCAGGCAGCCCGGTGGTCTGCATCGCGCCGCCCATCGCGTAGAGGGTGATCTCGCTGGCGTCGACGGAGCGGTACGGGCCGTCCTGACCGAAGTTGCTGATCGCCAGGTGCACCAGCTCGGGATGGTCGCGGCGGAGCTGCTGGTAGCCGATGCCGTATCGCGAGAGTGTTCCCGGCCGCGACGCCTCGACCACCAGGTCGGCATCGGCGGCGAGGCGGCGCAGCATCTCCTGCCCTTCGCGGGTGCGCCAGTTCAGCGTCAGGCTGCGCTTGTTGGTGTTGCAGTGCAGGAAGAGCCCGCTCCGCTCGCCGTCGGGAACATCAGCGGGGAACGGACCCCAGGCGCGGGCCGGGTCACCGCCGTCGGGACGTTCCACCTTGATCACGTCGGCGCCGTAGTCGGCGAGCAGCTTGGTGCACCAGGGGCCGGCGATGCGCGCGGACAGGTCGAGAACCCGAAGTCCGGAGAGCGCTCCGAGCCCCTCACCGTCGCGCGGCATCCAGGGTCCGCTCATGTCGCTGCCGCCTGGGCCTGCTGGACCGCGACGTAGGTGGTGCCGATGTGCTCCTCGCGCGCCAGCTCGTCGTACTCCGCCTCGGTCACCTCGAGCACCTCGCGGTAGACGTACTCGTTGTCCTCGCCCAGCCGCGGCGCCGGCCGCCGGATGTGCAGCGGCGTCTCGGTCAGCTTGGCCTGCGGACCCGGCCACGGGTAGCGACCGACGCCCGGAACCTCGACGGTCTCGAAGAAGCCGCGGGCGCGGAGATGCTCGTCGTCGAGCACCTCGCGAGTGGTGTGCAGCGCCCCGGCGCGAACCCCTGCGGCCTGGAGGATGCGCATCGCCTCGACCGGCGAGCGCTGCCGGGACCAGGTCGACAGCTCACCGGCCAGCTCGTCCTGGTGACGCCGGCGCTGCAGGACGGTGGCGAAACGCGGGTCGCCGGGCAGCTCGGGGCGTCCGATCGCGGCGCAGAGCCGCACCCATTCGGCGTCGCCGTCGATGGCGATCGCCAGCCAGCGATCGTCGCCGGCGCAGGGAAGCAGGTCGTGCGGCGCCATCCAGGAGTGGCGGTTGCCCGGGGTGGACTGGCTGCGCCCGTTGAGGCTGTAGTCCATCACCGCCTGGGAGAGGTGATGGACCACCGTCTCCGCCTGCGAGAGGTCGATGTGCTGACCGCGGCCGCTGCGGCGGCGATGCCAGAGCGCCGCCAGAGTCGCAAAGGTCGCCGCCGACGCCGCGGCGGCGTCGGCGTGGTAGACGGGATAGGTGGTGGTCGGATCGGAGTCGGTGTAGCCGCGCAGCCCGGTGTGGCCGACGATGGCCTCGACGTTGGCCCCATACCCCTTGTGGTACTTGTACGGGCCGCTCATGCCGTAGGCGGGCATCGACACCCAGATCAGCCGCGGGTTGAGCGGCGAGAGCGCCTCGTAGGTGATGCCCAGCTTCTCCAGCGTGCCGGCGGCGTTGTTGTCGACCAGCACGTCGCTGCGCTGCAGCAAGCGGCGGAAGATCTCCATCCCGCGCGGCCGCGTCCAGTCGACGGTCATCGACAGCTTGTTGCGACTGTTGAGGTTGATCGAGCTGCTGCGCTCCCAGGGACGCTCACCCGGATCGCGGTCGGGATAGTTCGCACCCCAGGGGCCCTGCTCGACCGACGCCTTGGGCACCCGCACCTGGCCACGGGTGTTGACGTCCGGGCGCTGCAGCGACTCGATGCGGATCACCTCTGCCCCCATGTCGGCGAGGATCTGGGTGGCGAACGGACCCGCCCACACGATGGTCAGATCGAGGACACGCACGCCGGACAGCGGCAGCGAGGGATCGGCGGAGATGCTCACGCGGTTTGCCTCGCAGCTCGCCTCGGGCGCCGGCTGCGCGGGTCCTCGGCGGCATCGGTCGCCGCCGTCACCAGCGGACTACCGAGCCCGCCGCGCAGCAGGCTCCAGAGAAACGCGGCGACGTCCTCGGGCCGATATGGTCCCCCCGGGTCGTACCACGCGTAGACCCAGTTGGCGAGGCTCACCATCGCCTTGACCAGCAGACTCGCGTTGCACGGGGCGATCTCGCCGTCCGCGATCCCCTGCTCGACCAGCCGCACCAGGATGCTCTCGTAACGCCGTTGCCGCCGCCTCAGGGCAGCGCGTGCCGGCGACGACAGCTCCCCCGCCTGGGTGACGATGAGGAAGATGGCCTGCGGGTCGGCGGCGACACGGGTGGTGTGCAGGGTGAAGATCCGCTCCAGCTTCTCGACCGAGCTGCGGTCGCTGCGGACGATGTCGGTGGCCTCGCGAATCAGGTTGGCGAAGGCACGCTCCACGATGGCGATCAGGATCTGGTTCTTGTCGCGGAAGTAGTGGTAGAGCGCGGGACGGGTGAGCCCCAGCGAGCTGGCGATGTGGTCGAGCGAGGTGGCCGCGACCCCGCGGCGCACGAACAGCGGTGCGGCCGCCTCGAGGATGGCCTCGCGGCGCATCTCCCGCCGCTGCTCGCGGCGTGCCTCGCGGACCAGCCCTCCCGCCGCCGCCGCCGTGGGCCAGCGGCCGTCGCCACCGGCACGCCAGCGCTCCCTGTCGGCACCCTCCACGGTGGGCCTAACGCGCCCGCGCTTGACCGCGCCGGAGGGGGCTGATAGCATGCCGCTGCTCATTTTTTACGCTCGCGTAAAAATCTGACGCCGGGGCATTCTAGCAGGCACGCCGGCAGGCCGTCGGGCGTCAGTCAGGAGACGACCGGCGGTCGTGAACGTCTACGACATCTGCGCCATCCCGGCGTCCATCGAACCGGATCGCGAGTGCCTGGTCAGCGGGCGCCTGCGACTCAGCTACGCCGCCCTGGACGCGTGGACGGCCCGGCTGGCGGAGCGCCTCCGGGACCACGCCGGGCGGCGCATCGCGATCATCGACATCAACAGCCCCGGCCTGGTCGCGCTGCTGCTCGCCTGCTGGCGGGCTGGATGCGTCGCGGTGCCGTTCAACGTGCGCGCGCGAGGCGAGGAGCTCGCCTACCTGCTCCACCAGGCGGAGGCACCGGTGATCTTCGCCGGCGAGCGCTACCGCGACGCGCTCGCGGCGGCAGGCGCGAGTACCGGGGCGGTCGAGGCGATGCCGCGGCCGCTCGCGGCGGCGCCGTCATCCGACCCGACCCCGGCGCCAGCCGACCTGAGCGAGGACACGGTGGCGATCGGGCTCTTCACCAGCGGCTCGACGGCGCGCCCCAAGCTGATCGAGATCAGCCACGCCAACCTGTTGGCGCACGTGGTCGCGACCACCGAGCTGCTCAACAACAGTGGTTCCGCCGTGGTCGTCGCCGCGCCGCTGTTCCACATCGCCGCCCTCGGCAGCATCTGCACCGGCCTGTTCTCGGGACGGCGGCTGGTGCTGCTCGACGAGTTCGACCCGGAGCGCTGGCTCAGCGCGGTGGAGGCGGAGGCGGCCACCCACGCCTTCCTGGTTCCCACCATGTTGGGGCGGCTGATCGACCACCCCGCCTTCGACGCCGGCAGGCTGCGCTCGCTGACCACTCTCAGCTACGGCGCCGCGCCCATGCCTCCGGCATTGCTGGAGCGATGCCTGGAGCGGTTTCCCGACTCGGTCGGCTTCGCCAACGGCTTCGGACAGACGGAGACGACGTCGACCGTGACGCTGCTGGGTCCCGACGACCATCGCCTGGTCGGTAGCCCCGAAGAGATCGCGCTGCGCCGCCGCCGGCTTCATTCCGTGGGGCGGGCCATCTCGGGCGTCGAGGTGGCGGTGCTCGACGATGACGGCCGCTCGCTCCCGCCCGGCCAGGTCGGTGAGGTGGCGGTGCGCGGCGATCGGGTGGTACGCGGTCGCGAGGGAGGCCCGGGCGCGGCCGGTCGCGACGGCTGGCTGCGCACCCGCGACCTCGGTTACCTCGACGAGGACGGCTACCTGTTCCTGGCCGGCCGCGCCGACGACATGATGATCCGCGCGGGAGAGAACATCGCCCCGGTGGAGGTCGAGGCCGTGCTCGCCTCGCACCCGGACGTGGCCGAGGCGGCGGTGGCCGGGATTCCCGACGACGACGTCGGCGAACGCGTCGGTGCCGCCGTCATCGCGCGACCGGGGCACAGCATCGACGTCGCCGACCTCGTCCGCCACGCGGCCGCGCGCCTGGCCGCCTTCAAGCGACCGGAGCTGGTCGCCGTGGTCGACGAGCTGCCGCGCTCGCCACTGGGGAAGGTGCAGCGGCCGCGGCTGCGAGAGCTGCTGCAACGCGAGGGACGCCCGGTCACGACCACCGCCGGCGGCGGGTGACGGTGGTGGCGCGGCACACTGTCGGTGTGGCGAGCGAGCAGGTGACCGGTTCGGGCAGGGAGAGCTGACGATGGCGAACACGATGGGCCAGCGCCTCAGCGACGAGCGCAGCGGCGCGGGAGTGCTGGTGACCCGCGCCGGAGAGGGGACGCTGTCCTTCGGCCCCGCTCAGGACGGTGCCGCGCTGGTGCTGGGACGCCGCTTCAGCTGCGCCACCTGCGGCACCACCGTGCTCTGCACCAAGGCCGGCGAGGCCACCACCGTCTGCTGCGGCGCGGTCATGCAGCAGGTCGAGGCCAAACCCCTCCCCTCCTCCGACTGAGCGCTGCATCCGCAGCCCTCAGTTGGAAGCCGTCAGTCGCGCTTGGCGATGGCCGCGTCCTGCGCCCGGCGCAGCTCGAGGAACATATCCATCGAGGCGCTGATCACCCGCCCGTCGGGGAGCTTGGTCTGCAGCAGCTCGGGGGTGTCGCCGACGAAGATCACCAACGCCTCGGTGTCCTCGCTGTACTCCGGGGCGTGCTCGGTCCCGGACGGCTCGAGGCCGAAGGTGCCCGGACGCAGATCGAGGTCGCGGTATCCCCAGTGACCGCTGAGGGTGAAGGTCATCGCGTCGCAGGTGTGCACGTGCGACGGCAGCATGGTGCCTCCGACGATGCGGTTGAGGAAGATCACCAGGTTGCGCTTCTCGTCGATGTGCAGCACCTTGGCGAAGGATCGCGCCGGCGATCCGTCGCGCGGCTGCATGGGGATCCAGGGGATCTCCGCCACGTCGACGGCGATGCCGCTTGCCGAGACGACGGCCATGCTCATCCCTCCAACTGGGGCCACGACGCTCTGGTCACTGTAGCAGGGCACGCGTTCATGACAGCCGCCCCGGGGTCACCAGCATCTTGACCTGCTGCCGGGCGCTTCGCTCCTGTTCGACCGCCGCCGGCAGCTCCTCCAGAGCGACGCGGCGGCTGACCATGGGCAGGGGGCGGAGCCGTCCGTCGGCGAGCAGGCGCAGCGCCATGGGGAACTCGGCCACTCCCTCCAGCGACATGCGCAGGGTCAGCTCCTTCATCAGCCATGTCGAGGGGCGGATGGTGTCCTCGCCGTGCACCCCGACACCGATCACCTCGCCGCCCTGACGCACCGTGATGGCAGCCAGCTGAAGGGTGCCGCGCGCCCCGGCGCACTCGAAGGCCACCGCGACCGGCTGGGTGGCGAAGTGGTCGCGCGCCTGCTCCTCACCACCGAGAACCCGGGTCGCGCCGAAGTCGGTGGCCGCCGCCGCGCGTGCCGCGGACGGCTCGACCACGCTGACCTCGGCGGCCCCGGCGAGCAGGGCGCACTGCACCACCATCAACCCGATGCACCCCGCGCCGATCACTGCGACGGCGTCACCGGGACGCAGGCTGCTGCGACGCACCGCCCGTAGCCCGACCGAGAGCGGCTCGCAGAGCGCGGCGGTCTGTGGGTCGAGGTGACGGGGAACGGGGAGCGAGCGCTCACAGTCGATGACCGCGTACTCGGCATAGCCACCACCGCTGCCGCGTACGCCGATGCGCAGTGGGGTGAGACAGGCCCGACGGTCACCGCTGAGGCACCGGGCGCAGGCGCCGCAGGGGAGCAGGGGCAGGCCGACCCATCGCTCGCCGACGCGCGCCGATGCGCCCGGACCAACCTGCGCCACGGTGCCGCAGAACTCGTGTCCCATCACCGTTCCCCGCGGCAGTGCCCCGACGCTGAGCAGGTGCAGATCGGATCCGCAGACCCCGCACGCCTCGATGCGGAGCAGCGCCTGTCCCGGACCCGGCTCGGGCACGGGCACCTCCTCCAGCGCCAGCTGACCCTCGCCGGCCACCACCGCCGCCCGCATCGCGGTCATCGCCGCCCCACCAGCGCCGCCGCACGCAGCCGTCGCTTGTTGACCTTGCCGGTGGGCTCGCGCGGCAGCTGCTCGACGAAGTCGAAGGTCCGCGGCAGCTTGAAGCCGGCAAGCCGCTCACCCAGCCGGGCCCGCAACGCCTCCCCGTCCCTCGGCGCTCCCGGCCGCAGCTGCACCACCGCGTGCACCGACTGTCCGAGCACCGGGTCGGGAAGCCCGATCACCGCGGCGTCGAGCACGTCCGCCTCTTCCGCCAGCTCCCGCTCGACCTCGGCGGGGTAGATGTTCACGCCGCCGCGGATGATCAGGTCGTCGCGCCGGTCGGCGATGAAGAGGTAGCCGTCCTCGTCGAGCCAGCCAAGGTCGCCGACGGTGAACATGGCGTCGCGCCAGGCCGCTCGGGTGTCCGGCTCGTTGTTGTGGTACTCGAAACCGTGTCCCGACGGGGGCGCGATGTAGATGGTGCCCACCTCTCCCGGGGGCAGCTCGGCTCCGTCCTCGCCGAGGATGCGCAGCTCGACCCCCGGGAACGCGCGGCCCACGCTTCCCGGATGCTGCAGCCACTCCTCGGGCGAGATCACCGAGCCGATGCCCTCGCTGGCGCCGTAGTACTCCCAGACACTCCCCGGGGGGAACACCTCGAGGATGCGGCGCTTCACCGGGACGGGACAGGGTGCCGCGGCGTGGAGGATGCGGCGGACGCTGCTCAGGTCCCGCTCGCGCCAGCCGGCCTCCAGGATGTAGACGAAGTTGGCTGGAACCATGTGGGCGGTGGTGACCCGGTGCTCCTCGATCAGCCGCAGGCACTCCGTGGCGTCGAAGCGCCGCATGATCACCACCGTCCCACCCTCCACCAGATGCATCTCCGCATAGGCACCCGGGCCGGTGTGGTAGGCGGGGCCGCAGAGCAGGTGGACGTCGCGGTCGGTGAACCCCCAGAACTCCGCGACCGGGGCAGGGGGTGCGACTCGTGCGGGTGGCGGTGGCGGCCGCCGCACTCCCTTGGGACGCCCGGTGGTTCCCGAGGTATAGCTCATCAGCATCGCCCAGGCGCCCAGGAACTCCTCGTTCGGCGGGGTCGGGGGCTGATCGTGCAGGGCGGGATCATCACGATGCAGCAGCGCCCGCACGCCGCCACCCTCGCGCAGCGCCGCACTCATCAGGTCGCTGTCGTCGTGGATGCAGGCGACCGCTCCCGAATCGCCGACGATGTGCGCGACCTCGGGCGCGACCAGGCGGGTGCTGACAGGAACCACCAGCGCACCGAGCCGGGCGGCCGCGTTCCAGGCCACGAAGATCTCGGGTCCGTTCTGCAGGCGCACCGCGACCCGGTCGCCGGGCCCGACACCGGCGGCGTGCAGGGCGTTGGCCGCGCGGTTGATGGCGGTGTCGAGCTCCCCATAACTCATGGCGGCGCCGTCGCACAGCAGGGCGGGCCGCTCCGGCTGCTCGGCGGCGACGGCGGCGATGCCCCGGGTGCTCATGTCACCGCAACCGCGCCCGCCGTCGAGGCGGCCGGCGCCAGCTCGCGCATGGTCCGCCGGATCGACGCGCGCCGCGCCTCCATCTCCGCCTCGCCGCTGAACGGTGCGAGGCATGGCACCCGCACACCGGCGTCGCGGAAGGCGGCGATGTGCCGCCGGCAGGCGTCGGCGTCGCCGACGACCAGCAGCCGGTCGATGAGCTCGTCGTCGATCGACCGGAGCGCGCCGGCGCGGTCGCCCTCCTTCCACGCGTGCACCACCGGGTCGAGCAGCCGCCCCAGCCCCATCCATCGTAGCGCGGCCTCGTAGAGCGGCGAGGTGACGTAGCCGGCGAGGATGCGCCGGGCTGCGGTGCGGACGGCAGCGTTGTCACCGTCGGCGCAGACCGTCAGTCGAGCAACGACATCGACGCCGTCGGGAGGGCGACCGGCCGACTCGGCGCCACGCCGCACCTCCGCCAGCGCGGCGGGAACCGCGTCGACCGGCAGGAAGTTGAGGATCACCCCGTCGGCGATCTCGCCGGCGAGACGCAGCATTCGCGGCCGGAGGGCGGCGACAAAGATCGGCACGTGCGGCCCGGGCGGCATGTCGAGGCGGAAGCCACCGCGATCATCAGGATGCAGCGGCATCCGCTCCCCCGCCAGCGCCAGGCGCACCCGCCGGACGGCATCGCGCACCGACGTCAGCGGACGCTCGAAGGGAATGCCGTTCCAACCCTCGACCATGGCGGAGGTCGAGCAGCCGATCCCGAGCACGAAGCGTCCGGGCGCGGCCTGCTCGCAGCCGGCCGCCGACAGCGCCAGGATGGCGGGCCCGCGGGTGAACGACGCAACCACCGCGGTTCCCAGCCGCACCGTGCTGGTGTGCGCCGCCGCGAAGACCAGCGGGGTGAAGCCGTCGACCACGGTGGTCTCCACCGACCAGAGATCGGTGTAGCCGAGCGCCTCCGCCTCACGGGCGACCTCGCCCATCTCGGCGACCGTGTGACCGTGCAGCGGCACGGTGAGGCCGTATGCGGACTGGCCCATGGCGCCGGGCATGATCCCACCGCGCAGCCGCGGTCCGGTTACCTCTTGCGGTGGCGACGGCGCCGCACGGCGATCGCCCCGACCATCGCACCGGCCGCGACCGCCGCCGCCGAACCCGACCCGGGCGCGGTGTTGGGCAGCGAGCCGACCGCCGCGGGGGCCGGCGTCGCCGGCGCATTTGCTGCCGCCACCGCCGCCGCGGACGTACCAGGACAGTTCTGGCGAGCGGGATCGCAGGTGGTGACCGCCACCGGGAAGTCCTCACCCGACGCGATGGTGGTCGGCGGATTGGCGATGGGACCGGAGAAGGTGAACTCGAGCAGCCGTCCCTGTCCGTTCACCGGCCCCGCCTGAAACGACTGCGACGTGACGCTGCCGGCGGGGTCGACCGCCACGTGGATGTCGACCACGAAGAGGTCGCCCTGAGGATCGAACGCCATCCCGAACGGGCTGAACTGGGTGCCGAAGTTCGTCGGGATGGGGGCGTGGGCCTGCTGTCCCATCGGGCTGCCGCTGGTGTCGAACCATTCGACCGCGTTGAGGCCGAAGAACACGTTGTCGACCGCCCAGCACGAGCACTTCGGATCCCAGGCGATGCCGGCGGGGAAGGGCATTCCCGCAGCCGCGGCGTCGATGAACGTGGTGGGAGCGACCACGTGATAGTTGGTCTGATCACCGTTGGCCGCACCCGGCGTCTTGGTCGGGCAGTCGGCCGCGGTCGCCGGAAGCTTGTCCGCGGCGAATCTCAGCACCTTGCCGGCGGGGAGGAAACCGGTGGTGGTGTCGACCGCGTCGACCGGCACGTAGATGTTCCCCTGGCTGTCGGCGGTCATCGTGCCCGGCTGCTGCAGCCCACCGCTCCCGTCGACGTGGTGGGTGTTGCCGTCGGGCCAGACGTTCCCGCCCTTGTCGGGGCCGTAGACGATGCAGACGCCGTGGTAGTTGCTGTCGGCGAACCATTCCAGCAGGCGGCCGTTGTCGGGCGGCGGGTAGGAACCCTGGGCGGTGCCGAGGTCGACAGCGAAGAGGTTGCCGTTCTTGCCGACCGCACAGCCGGTGAACGTCCCCTCGCTGTTGAAGGGGCCGTTGTTGGTGTCGGGCGGAATGTCGCCGCCGGCGTCGGGACCCACCACCCCGTACTTCGTCCACTGGCTCGAAGCGGGGGTGAGCTTGTACGGGCCGGGGACGAAGAGGTCCTGCCCGCTGAAACTCCCGTCGCGGTTGTAGAGGGCGACGCCCACCGGCGGCTGCTTGCGAGGTTTGAGGACGCCGCCGTTGGGGGCTGACCCGGCGTTGTTCTTCTGCTCCACCCCGGTGGGGTTGTAGCCGACGGTGAAGCGTCCGCTGCCGTCGGGCAGCAGGCACATCTGTCCGTTCGGGTCCCAGGGCGGAACCAGCTGCTGGGTGGCCAGGCTCGAGTAGGGCGCTTGGCCGGTCTGGTAGACGTCCTCCTCCTCGTTCTGGTCGAAGTAGACGTAGGTCGGGCTCGGGTCCGCCGCGGCGGCGCGGGGAAGCGCCATCACCAGCACCCCGGCCACGCCCAGGCCGATCAACCACCCACGTCGCACGCTGTTCCTCCTCGGCCCAGGCCTACCCGGGCGGTCCTCCCACCTTCGAAGACGTCGCCGCCGGCCGCGAAATTGCGCGGCCCTGCCGACGCCGGGGCCGCCAGCCCGCCGCGGCCACCGCGGCCAGGACGGCGGCGGCGACCCCACCCGGCCACCCCGCCGAGGGTGAGGAGCCCGTCGACGGGAGCGCTGGCGGCCCGGCCGCGCCGGCTCCGGTGGCGGGCGCCGGCGCCCCATCGCCGTCGGAGGCGGCGGGGATCTGTGGCGGCGCTCCGTGAGGCGTGTAGGCGTAGATGCCGTCCGGCGCACCCTGCTCGGAGCTGCCGGTCCCGAAGATCACCGTGTCGCCGGCCACCACCGCCCCGGAGTCGCTGTTGGCGGGCAGCGGGATGCTCATCAGCAGCCTTCCGGTGGCGGCGTCGCGGACCTGCACCTGGCGCAGCAGCGAGGCGGCCACGAACACCATGCCCCCGGCGACCGCGGTGGACCCGAAGGACTGCGACGCCGGCTGCTCCCAGGCGATCCCGCCGGCGCCGGCGTCGAAGGCGTGCAGGCTCGGCTCCTGGAGAGGCAGGTCCCGAGGGTTGCCGGGCTCGCAGCCGGCCGTCCCCACCCCCTCGAAGCGACCGAAGTCGCCGAGGGCGGTCGCCCCGTAGGCGCGCGTCCCGTCGTAGGCGGTGCTCCCGATGAAGCCGCCGGCGAAGCCACCGAAGACGACGTTGGTCTGCCAGCGGGCGGCGCCGGTGGCGGGATCGAGCGAGTAGTAGGTCCCGTCCTTGCCGCCGACGCCGAGAAAGCTCGCGGTGCCGTCGGCGGCGGTGCCGAGGTTGGCGGTGGCGCCGAAGTCGAAGTCGCAGCCGTTGTCGGGCCGGGATGGCGCGAACGACCAGGCGATGGCCCCGTCGCCGATGCGGACCGCGAGGACGTGCTCGGTGTAGGTGCCCTGCCTGGTGAAGTGGCAGTCGCTGACGTCGAACACCGCCAGCCCGAGCCTCTCGATGATCGTCGGCGACGACCAGACGCTGCCGCATCCGTCGTTGAGAAGCCGGCCGCCGGGGTCGACGTCGAGCTCGCGGACCCAACGAGGGTTGCCGCTGGCGAGGTCGGCGGCCGCGAAGTAGCCGCGAAATCCTCTGTTCCCGTCGGCGCTGACCCCGAAGAGCACCTGGTCGCCGACCACCGCCGGCGAGGAGAAGATGCGGGTGCCGTCGTGGCCGGGATCGGGCGGGTTCTCCGGCCGCCCGGTGTAGTCGTGTTCCCAGTACGGCGCGCCGTCGGTGGCGCGCAGGGCGTAGAGGGTGTAGCCGCCGCCGAAGATCACCAGGTCGGGGCGGTTGCCTCGTCCGGGAAGGAAGTAGGCGGTCGAGGTGACCATGCCGCCATCGGAGGCGAAGTCGCTCGGCTGGCGGTTGCCCGGCTGGGGGGTGACAGCCGGCTGGGGCTTGAGGGTGAAGCTCCAGCGCTGGGCGCCGGTGGCGACGTCGATGGCATAGAAGTGGCCGTCCCAGGAGCCGGCGTAGACGGTGCCGCCGGCGACGATCGGCTCGGCGGTGACGGCGTCGCCGGTGGGGAAGAACCAGGCCCGGCTCAGCGTGGTCACCGAGTTCGGGTCGAGGGTGGTCCGGCCGGCGAAGGTGCGGTGGAGGTCGTGCCCGTAGGTGGGCCAGTCCATGGGACCGAGCTCGCTGCGCGCGGGCACCGGCCCGGCCCGGACCGGCGGCGCGGTGGCCGCGACCAGGCAGAGGGCCGCGGCGCAGAGCATGAGCGATCGGCCGACCCGCATCCCTCCCTTCCAACGTGCCCGGTCGCGGCTGCCCTGCGCTTCGACCGTGCCGGGCGGGCCGGGTGGTGGCCTGCCCCGGAGCTCAGGCGGCGGGGGCCTGACCCTCGGCGACCGCGCTCTCGGAGGCAGCCACCGGCTCGGATCGCGGCGCCGGCGGCGCCGGGTTGACCGCCTGCCAGGCAGCAACCGCTGCGCTGATCGCGCGGAGCACGGTGTCGCGGAACTCGGCGACCTCGGCCACCGGCGGGAGGGCGGGATCCTCGGCGCGCTCGCAGATCTCTGCGGAGGGCGCGGGCAGGGTGACCGCCACCTTGGAGTTGAACTTTCCCAGGACCACCTCGGGCGCCGCCTCCTCCACCGCGAGATGGACGCGGAGGCTGACGCCGACTGGCGCGCAGATCTTCCAGGCGCGCTCCCAGGTGCGCACCCGCTCGACCCCGACCAGGACGAAGCGGACCGGGTCGACCACCAGCGTCTGGTGGTAGCGCTCGGCCACATCGGTCATCAGCGATCCGACCGGCGCCTCCAGCTCGCGCGCCACCCAGTTCACCAGCAGCGGGACCACGTTGCCGAGGTCGGCGCGGTGGTGCTCGGTGAGCTCGTCCTCGCTGGCGCCGAGGATCACCCCGTGGACCGGGCAGACGACCTGGCGCTGGTGGACGAGTCGATGGGTCGGACACCAGGCGGTGGGGCAGCAGCGCTCACGCCGATCGACATAGGCGCAGGCGATGCCGGTCTGCTCGCGGCAGCCGCGCCCGGAGCACGGCAGAAAGCCCAGCCCGAGCTCGGGCCCGAGCTCGGGCGCGGCTTCCTCGGCGGTGCCGTCGCAGTCAGGCTCGAGCGGCTCCGCTTCGAGGGACGGTCCCTTTCGCGGCCAGTGCCTCATCGAAGACCTCGCACCGGGCGCGGTGCCCGGCTATGCCTGCAGCGTATCGGTGGCCGGCCGGAGAACTTCGATCAAAACCCGCGCAAACGCGTCACAAGCTCATCCCCCGCGGTGACGGAGGATCCCGCGCCGTGGCCCGGGAGGCGCCCCGGTCAGCGCCGGCTGCCGGCCTCTAGTCGACGTCGTCCTCGATGGTGAGCATCAGGCTGTCCTGGACGTCGTAGAGCGCCTCCATCCAGTCGGCGATGGGAACGTCGTTCGGCGACCGGCGCGCCACCGGATGGGACTCCGACCAGAGGAAGGTCCGGGCTCGCCCGGTGAGGTCCATCGGGATCTGCGGTTCCTCGGCGAGGTTCAGCATCTCGAACTCGTTGAGGAGCTCGTCGACGTTGCGGATCTTGTTGCGGCGGGCGTAGCGATGCTCGCGCTCCACCTGCCAGCGCTCCTGGAGCTGGTCGATCTCCAGGCAGGTCTCCTCGATCATCCCTACCTCACCTCGCCTACGGATCGTCGGACGCCGGGGGCCAGAGCGTGCTGCTCCCCCCTCATAGCGCCCCGGGCGATGCTATGACCGGTCCAGAGGCGAGTCAAGAGACGCCGGTCCGACATGGAGGAAGCATCCAGAGATGAGCGGGTCCGGCCTTCCCTCCGACCTGCGGGCGGCGGTCCCCGCCGGCCGCACCGCCTTCCCGGGGTTCAGCCTCCGGGTGGTGGCCCGCACCGCCAGCACCCAGGACCTGGCGGCCGCCGCCGCCCGCGCCGCCGCGGACGCCGGGTGGTGCTGCGTCGCCGGCGAGCAGACCGCCGGGCGAGGGCGGCAGGGCCGACGCTGGACCGCGCCCGCGGGAAGCGCGCTGCTCTTCTCGCTGGTGCTGCGTCCGTCCCCGCGGGCGACGCCCGGGGTGCCGCTGGCCGCGGGCCTCGCCGTCACCGACGCCCTGGCCGAGGTGAGCGGGGTGGACGCCGGGCTGAAGTGGCCCAACGACGTGATCGCCGGCCCGGGCAAGCTCGCCGGCATCATCGCGGAGGTCGAACCCGTCAGCGGTGCCGTCGTGCTGGGCGCGGGGATCAACCTCAGCGTCGACAGCTTTCCCGCCGGCGTCGCCGGCAGCAGCCTGCACCGGCTGGTGGCCCAGCCACCCTCCCGGGGAGCCGTGCTGGCGGGCGTCCTGTTAGCGCTCGGCCGCCGTCTCGCCGCCGTCGAATCGGGCGGCATCGCCGCCGTGCTCGACGACTGGCGGAGGCGCGCCGTGGGACTCGGTCAGCGGGTGACGGCGCAGACGCCCCTCGGTGAGGTGCAGGGCATCGCCCGCGATGTCGACGACACCGGCGCCCTGCTGGTCGACACCGACACCGGCACCGAGCGACTCCTGGCCGCCGACGTGCACCTGCTGAGCGTGTCCTGAGCGAGGCGAGGGCCGGGGGTCGCTCCGCGTGTCAGCCGACGGTGACCGTCCCCTGCATCCCCGGGGGGTGGAAGGTGCACACGTAGTGGTAGCTGCCGGACTTGGTGAACTTCACCTGAAACTTGTCGCCACCGTTCATGGTGTCGGAGCTGATGCCCGCCTGACCGTCGAAGGTCACGTTGTGCGCGGTCGACCCGCTGTTGTCCCACTCCACCACGTCACCGGCTTTGACGGTGGCGGTGGTCGGTGAGAACTGCAGCTGATCGGTCTCCTGAACGGTCTTCGCGGCGGGCGCACCGGTGGTCTTGGAGCCGACGTCGCTACCGCCTCCGCCGCCACCGCTGCCCTCAGGAGGACCGTTGCCGCACGCAGCAAGCGAGAGGATGGCGAACATCCCCAGGCCGATCAGCCCCCTGCGGACATCGATCATCGGCAAGCGTCCTCCTGTGAGCGCGCGGATTGTAGGCTCTTCAGCCCAATGGCCGGCGCCTCACGCCAGAGGTCGACGAACCACCGACGCCGTGTGCTCAACGCACCGCCTCCCGCACGGCCAGCGGTTCGCCGGCCGTGTCCGACTCGTCGTCGGCCGGGTTGCCGAACATGCGCAGAAAGACGATGGAGATGGCGACGAAGTAGATGATGTTGCCCAGTCCGAACATGATCACGCCGGCGATCTGCTGGTCGACGGTGGGAGTGAGCCCCCACAGCCGCGGAGCCCGCGCGTAGAAGTCGTAATAGGCGGTGCCGCCGAGTGCGAAGACGAAGCCGAGAACGGTGGGAGGCACTCCGGCGACCACCAGCATGGCGATCTTCTCCATCGAGGAGATCAGGCGCGTTCCCTGGCGGCGGATGGGATCGACGATCGGCCACCAGAACACCAGACCCATGGCGATGAAGGTGAGGTGCTCGATCACGTGGATCCCCTCGTTGCGCAGGGTGGCGTCGTAGAGGGCAGGCAGGTGCCAGAGCAGCAGCACCGCGTTGAAGCTGATCACCGCCGGCCACGGACGGGTGATCAGCGTCCAGAGGCGTCGCAGGCGCGGCGCGGCGGCGGCGGGAAGCGGGGCGGCGCCGGCGATGGCGAGGAGCAGCAGCGGGGGCGCGACCATCATCAGCAGCAGGTGCTGGATCATGTGCAGCGAGAGCAGATAGTTGTCGCCGCCGGTATCGATCGGCGAGAGCAGGGCGACGAAGGCGGTGACGATCCCGCTGGCGAAGAGCACCGGGCGCCAGCACTGGCCGGGGAGCCACGGGGAGACGTCGTCGGCGCCGCCGATGCGGCCGCGGCGCAGCGCCAGCACGTACCCGGCCGAGAGCACCACCAGGCCGACGATCACCGTCGGCTCCCACGACCAGTCAGCCGCGCTGAGATGCGCCTCGCCCATCAGGCTACCGACGCGGTGACCGGCCGGCCGGTGCCGGGCGCCTCAGTGATGATCGGGCAGCTCGAGAAACTCGGCGCGCGAGCCTCGCACCCAGATCACTCCCGAGGCGATCGCCCAGATCAACCCGATGACCCACACCCAGGTCGCCGACAGCAGCCCCAACAGGCACATGCAGATGGCCAGGGCCAGCGAGATCGGCGCCCAGGTGTTGGAGGGGAGGTGGATGTGCTCAGCGTCCGCCGAGTGGGCGTCGCCGTGGCTCGGTTGGTGGGTGACGTCGGACATTCGCGGTCTCTCCAGGGGGCTAGCTGACGGCGCGCAGGTACAGCGCCGCCCAGGCGAAGCTGAGCCCGAACATCAGCAGCAGGACGATGAAGAGGACGACGCCGAAGCGGATGTTGCGGCGTGCCAGCTCCTTGTCCATCTCTCTGTACCTCAGCCTCCGATGACGCGGTCGAGTGCGGCCACCGCGAAGAGCAGGGCCAGATAGAGCAGCGAGTAGTGGAACAGCAGGGCGGCACTGCGGGTCGCCGGAGCCGTCCACAGCCGCAGCGCCAGGGTCAGGAAGACGGCGTCGAGCCCGGCGGCGCCGGCGAGGTACACCGCGCCGAAGCTGTGAGCCAGCATCGGCAGCAGGGTCACCACCACCAAGATCACGGTGTAGAGCACGATCTGCGAGCGGGTGTGGCGTTCGCCGGCGACCACCGGCAGCATCGGCACCCCGGCACGCTGGTAGTCGCCGCGGACCAGCAGCGCCAGGGCCCAGAAATGTGGTGGCGTCCAGTAGAAGACGATCGCGAAGAGGAAGAGCGCGGTCAGGTCGAGCCGCCCGGTCACGGCCGCCCAGCCCACCAGCGGCGGGACCGCTCCCGCGGCGCCGCCGATCACGATGTTCTGCATCGAGGTGCGCTTCAGGTACATGGTGTAGACGAAGACGTAGAAGAGCAGCGCCGACATCGCCAGCACTGCCGCCAGCAGGTCGGCGAAGACAGTGAGCACCAGGAAGGCCAGCGCGGAGAGCCCGACGCCGAAGGTCAGCGCCCGCAGGGGATCGATACGGCCGTCGGGAATGGCCCGGCTGCAGGTGCGGGTCATCACCGCGTCGATGTCGCGGTCGAACCACTGGTTGATGGTGTTGGCGCCGCCGGCGGCGAGCGCGCCGCCGACCATGGTGGCCAGCACCAGGCCGGTGCCCGGCCATCCGCGAGCCGCCATCACCATGGCGGCAAGGGCGCAGAGCTCGAGCAGGGCGATGATCCGCGGCTTGGTCAGCGACAGGTAGTCGGCGGCGGTGGCGCGCAGCCGCACGGTGCGGGCGGGAACCGCGGCGGGGGCGCGGACCGCCACGCTCACGAGAGCGCCTCGCGCGGCCGGAGCGCGTCTGCCGGCTCCCGCGGCTGCGACCGGGCGTCCCGCGACGGCCGCCGGGCCAGCCGCGCCAGGGTCTGCGGCTGCACCAGCAGGGCGAGCAGCACCGCGGCCGCCCACAGCGCGCTGCCGAAGGCCTCGTGCAGCCCCCGCACCAGGGTGGGCAGGTGGGTCTCGACGAGAACGATGCCGAGGGCGAACTGGCTGAGCAGCAGAGCGGCCAGGGCCACGGCGGTGGCGCGCACCGCGGGCACGGTGCCGAGCGCCAGGAGGGCGCGCACCGCGACCACCACCAGCACCACGGTGCCCACTCCGATCACGCCGCGATGGGCGAGGTTGACGATCGCCATCTGACCGCCGGCGAACTGCAGGCCGCCACCACAGAGCGGCCAGCCGGCACAGCTGTAGCCGGCGCCGTTGGCGACCACCAGTCCGCCGCTCAGCACCATGACGAAGGTGGTCGCGGCGGCGATCAGTCCCAGCCGTGCCAGCGTCCGCGATGCGGGGCCGCCGCGGACGGCGGCGGCGACCGGGCTGCTGGGCTCGGCGTTCCGCGCGGTGAGGACCGCGGTCGCCACCCACACCAGCACGGCGAGCAGCACCAGGGCGTTGGCGAGATGCACCAGCACGATGCCGCCGGGGAGCTTCCACTCCACCGTCGCCGCGCCGAGCAGGATCTGCACCGCCAGCTGCACCACCACCAGGGTCGACGGCACCACCACGCGCCGCATGTGCCGGTAGCGGGTCACCGCCACCAGCGCCACCGCGACGATGAGCACCGAGGCGATGGTGGCGAGGCTGCGGTGGGAGAACTCGATGACGGTGGCGACGTCGGCTGGAGGCACCAGGCGGCCGTGGCACAGCGGCCAGTCCTGGCCGGTGGCGCCACAGCCAAGCCCGCTGCCGGTGACCCGGACCACGCCGCCGACGACGATGAGCAGGTAGGTGGCCGCCGCCGCCGCCAGCACCAGCACGCCGAAGCCGCGCCTGGGCGGCGGTCGCCGCGAGGGCGCCTCCGATGCTCGACCGGGCAGCACGGTGATCACGCCGGGGCGGTCCTAGCCGCCCGGCGCTGGTCGCGGACGGGGCGGACGCTGCGGACCTCGGGAACCACGTCGAAGTTGTGCTGCGGCGGCGGCGAGCTCGTCGCCCACTCGAGGGTGTTGCCCTCCCAGGGATCGTCGGGGGCGTTGGCCGGCGAGCGCAGGCTGATGAAGAAGTTGATGAGGAAGATGGCGATGCTGGTGGCGATGACGAAGGCGCCGAAGGTGGAGACCGAGTTCAGGTCCCCCCACCCATGGACGGTGTCGTAGGAGGCGATGCGTCGCGGCATCCCCAGCATCCCCAGCACGTGCATGGGCATGAAGGCCAGGTTCATGCCGATCAGCATGAGCCAGAAGTGGAGCTTGCCCAGCCGCTCGTCGAGGAAGCGGCCGGTCATCTTGGGGAACCAGTAGTAGATCCCCGCGAACACCCCGAAGACGCTTCCGCCGAAGAGCACGTAATGGATGTGCGACACCACCCAGTAGGTGCCGTGCAGCCCGTAGTCGACCGCCAGACTGGCGGTGTAGACGCCGTCGACGCCGCCGATCAGGAACATCAGCAGAAAGCCGATGGCGAAGAGCATCGGCGTGTCATACCGGATGCTGCCTCCCCACAGCGTCGCCGTCCAGTTGAGGATCTTCACTCCGGTGGGCACGCCGATGACCATGGTGGTTGCCGAGAAGAAGGTGGTGACCGGCAGCGGCAGGCCGGTGACGAACATGTGGTGGACGAAGACGATAAAGCCCAGCACCGCGATGGCCGCGATCGAGTAGGCCATCGCCCGGTAACCGAAGATCGGTTTGCGGGCGAAGACCGGGATCACCTCGCTGATGATCCCGAAGGCGGGCAGCACCATGATGTACACGGCGGGATGGGAATAGAACCAGAACAGCAGCTGGTAGAGCAGGGCGTTGCCGCCGTGGTTGATCACGAAGAAGCTGGCGCCGGCGTTGCGGTCGAGCAGCACCATCAGCAGCGCCCCCGCGATGAAGGGCGACGCCAGCACCACCAGGGCAGCGGTGATCTCCTGCGCCCAGACGAACAGGGGTAAACGGAACCAGGTCATCCCCGGTGCTCGCATGTTGTGGATGGTCGCCAGGAAGTTGAGCCCGCCCATCATCGAGGAGATGCCGAGCAGGTGGATCCCCAGGATCCACAGGTCCTGTCCCACCTGAGGGCTGAACTCCTTCTCGGTCAGCGGCACGTAGCCGGTCCACCCGGCAGCGCCGGTGCCGCCGAAGAGGAAGCCCGAGTACATCACCATGCCGCCCAGCGGGATCAGCCAGAACGAGAAGGCGTTGATGCGCGGGAAGGCCATGTCGCGGGCGCCGATCATCAGCGGCACCAGGTAGTTGCCGAAGCCGGCGAGCACCGGGATGATCCAGAGAAAGATCATCGTTGTCCCGTGCATGGTGAAGATCTGGTTGTACTGGCTCTCGGTGAGGAACTTGTTCTTCGGCTCGGCCAGCTGGATGCGCACCAGCAGCGCCATGATCCCGCCGATCAGGAAGAAGAAGAAGGTCGTATACAGGTACATGATCCCGATCTTCTTATGGTCGACGGTGGTCAGCCAGCCGAGGATGCCCCGGTTCTTGTCGAATCGCGGAGCGACGCGCGACCGCGGCAGCGGGGCCTCCAGGACCGCCATCAGGCACTACCTCCCGCACAGTTGACGATTGCCACGTCCGACTTGCTCTGCGCCTGACTCATGCACTGGTCGAAGGCGCTCGGCCGCAGCGCCACGACCTTGAAGGTCATCTGCCAGTGGAGCACCCCGCAGAGCTCGGTGCACTGGCCGTAGTAGGTGCCGACCTGGTCGGCCTGGAACCACATCCGGTTGGTCTGCCCGGGGATGGCGTTGATCTGGCCCGACAGCCTCGGCAGGTAGAGGCTGTGGTTGACGTCGACCGACTCCACGGTGAGCGCCACCGGTCTGCCGGCCGGCACGTAGAGGGCGCCTCCGCTCTGCAGCTCCTTGCCGGCGGCGTTCTTGGTGCCGTACTGGAACGACCAGCTGAACTGCCGCCCGATCACGTTGACGTGCATCGAGCTGGCCGGAGCGCTGGAGATGAACGGCATGTTGGCCGCGGTGAGGATGAACAGCGAGATGAGGATGACGCCGGGGATGATCGTCCAGCCCAGCTCGAGCCGGTTGTTGCCGTGCACCTGCACCGGCTCCTCGTCGTCGTGCTGTCGCCGGAAGCGGAGGGCGCTGTAGATGATCACCCCGCTGACCCCCGCGGTGATCACCACCGACACCCAGAAGAGCGGACCGAAGACGCTGAGGATGTGATCGCTGACGGGACCGCCGGAGTGAAGCGGCGATTGGTCGGTGAAGCCCAGCGATGTCACCGGCGCGGGTGCCCCATGTCGTGCCTCGTGGTCTGCGAACGACATGCCGGGACGGACACGCCCAGCACAGCGGACGGGGGAGGTCGGCGCACCACGTGGCACGCCGAGCCGCGGGAATGATGGCATCGGGCATTCCGCGCCGTCAAACTGCGACCGGCTGGGGTGAACCGCCCAACCCGCCAGTTGCCACCACCGGGGATCGGGCGACGTGGGCGTGGGGCGAAGGGCTCAGCCCTCACTTGTGCCAGGGCCGGGTGACGGTGCGGATCTGACGCTTCACCAGCTCGGTGATGTCGACGTTGGTGAGGGCCGCCTCCTCCCAGCTGCCGCGCCGCCGGGGAGGCAGGGCGGGATCGGGCAGGCGGCGCGGCGGCGGCACGTCTGAGGGGGCCGGCTCGGGCTCGGGCGGCTCCAGATCGGGACGCGTGCCGCGTTCGAACAGGTTCACGGCGCGGAAATGTAGCAGCTGATTATTCGACCCCGACCATGCCCAGCCGGATCGCGTACTTCACCAGGTCGGCGTTGCGATGAATGTTGAGCTTGGTCATCAGTCGGGTGCGGTGGTTGTGCACCGTCTTGACAGAGAGATCGAGCATCGCGGCGATCTCCCGGCTGGAATGCCCCTCGGCGATCAGCTTGAGCACCTCCTGCTCGCGGGCGGAGAGGCGCTTGGGCGCCGCTCCCTCGTCGCCGCTGCGGTCGACGCGCTGCAGGTAGTCGGTCATCAGCGCCTTGGCGAGGAAGGGCGACAGGTAGGAGTTCCCCTCGTGGGTGGAGCGGATGGCGTTGATCAGCTCGTGCCCGCCGCTGCGCTTGAGCACGTATCCGGCTGCGCCGGCGCCGAGCGCGCGGAAGAACACCTCCTCGTTGTCGTGCATGGTGAGCATCAGCACCCGCACCGAGCTGTCGCGGGCGGTGATCTGGCGGGTCGCCTCGACCCCGTCGAGCCGCGGCATGGTGATGTCCATCAGCACCACGTCGGGCCGCAGCGCCACCGCCTGCTGCACCGCGCTGCGGCCGTCCTCGACCTCGGCCACCACCTCGAAGCCGGGCTGCGCCTCGAGTAGCGAGCGAACCCCTTCGCGGAAGAGGGCGTGGTCGTCGGCGAGGAGCACCCGAATGGTTCCGGCGGGCACCGCTTCAGCTCCCACCCGCCAGCACCGGTGGCCTCGCCGCCGGGTTCGCGGGCTCGCCGCCGGCGCTGCTCCGGTCGGACTCGATGCAGGCGCTGACCCGGGTCCCCCCGCCCGCCCGGGACACGACCTCCACGCTGCCCCCGACGATGCTGGCGCGCTCGCGCATCCCCACCAGGCCGAGCCCCAGCCGGGGCGCCCGCTCGACGTCGAAGCCGACACCGTCGTCGCTGACGTCGAGCCGCACCACGCCGGGCAGGAAGCGCAGACGCACATGCACCGCGGCCGCCTGGGCGTGCTTCTGCACGTTGGTGAGCGCCTCCTGGGCGATGCGGTAGAGGGCCACCTCGACCGCTCCCGGCAGGCGGCGGCGCCGTCCCTCGATGTCGAAGTCGACGCGCATTCCGCTGCCGGCGAAGCGTTCGCGGACGTGGCGTCCCAGCGCCGCCACCAGGCCGAACTCGTCGAGCGCGGGCGGGCGCAGTTCGGTGGCGATGCGCTGCAGGTCGCCGAGGGTCGCCGCCGCCAGGCGGCGGAGCCGCTCGAGTACCGCCGCCAGCTCGGCGCCACCGTGACGCGCCGCCTCCTCGGCGGCGTCGACGGTGGTCATCAGCCCGGCGAGGGTCTGGTTGGCCTCGTCGTGGAGCTCGCGGGAGACCCGCCGCCGCTCCTCCTCCTGAGCGCGGATCACCATGTCGGCGAGGCGCTGCGTCTCCTCCCGCTGCCGCTGCAGCGAGGTGGTGAGCGCCCGGCTCGCCTCCAGCTGCGCCGCCAGGTCGGCGGACAGCCTGGCGTTCTGCTCCGCCGTCTCGTGCTCGGAACGCAGGCTGCGCATCAGCCGCTGCTCCGCCGCCTGGATCTGACCCGCCGCGGCGGCGCTGACCAGGCCGACCAGCCAGACCGATGCGATGAAGAGGAGAGCCCGGCCCAGATGTGAGCCCGGTGACTGAAGCAGCACCCGGTCCGCCGGGAACATGGCGGCGAAGCAGACCGTGATCACCGCGCAGATGCTGTACAGCGCGCGGGTCTCGAGCGTCAGGGCGCCGGCGACGACGATCAGGTAGTAGAGGAAGACCAGCAGGCTCATGTGGTAGCCGGTGAGCATCACCAGCGCCGTCACCAACATGGTGTCGATCACCAGGCCGAAGACCACCTTGGCGTGCGAGCACCACCACCGCGGCAGCACGAAGTGGTAGACGATCGCGAAGCAGGCGGTGACGCTCAGCGCCGCGACGAACCAGCCGATGTGGGCCACCACCAGCGAGTCGATGCGCACCAGCGCGGCCGCCAGGGCAATCGCCACCCCGGCGAGGTGGGCCATCCCCATCAGCCGCTCGTAGTCTCGCAGCCGGTCATGCTCGGCGGCGCTTTGCCGGTGGACCTCGGCTCCGCGCGGCCAGGCGAGTCCGCTGCTCGTGGGGGGACGCAACCGGTGGCCGCGACCTGTGGCGGTCGAGCTCACAGCTTGAGAAACCACCAGCGGGCCTCGCCGCCGGGACGCCCCTCGGACAGCTCGATGGCACTGCGCCGGGCGTCGACCGCCGCGCTGGCCCAGAAGCCGAGCCCGAGGACGAACAGGGCCAGAAAGGCCAGCACCGATCCCAACGAGAGCAGCAGGAAGGCGGTGAACTGCTTGCGGTCGAGCAGGGTCGCTCCCAGATGCTCGCCGGCGGTGATCAGCACCACCGCGGGGCCGATGCTGAAGAGCGTGGCGCCGAAGAAGAACAGCGCCCGGCGGATCTGGCCGTTGTAGAGGTGCCCGAGTCCCGGGATCAGCGAGAGCCCGAGGGCGACGCGCCAGTCGCGGCGCCGCGGCCGGGCCGGCTCCGGCTCCTGCGCCGCACTTTCGGACTCCGTCTCGCCGCGGAGCAACCCGGTGGCCACGAGACGCGCTCTGCTACCGCGCCAGGAAGGTGCGGTAGCAGTAGTAGGCGGCCAGCAGGAGGGTGCCCAGGCCCCAGATCGCGGTGAACAGGAGGTCACCCCAGCCGGCGTCACCGGGGTCCAGGGCGGCGATCACGGTGAGCAGTGCGCTGTGCATGGTGTCGGCCGTGTCCTCAGTGCGACTTGAAGTTCTCGAGGAAGTGCTCCCCGAGGATGACCAGGAAGGTGAGCAGCAGCAGCCCCACGAAGACCAGCAATGTTCCCACGATGTCGCGGTAGCGGGTGCTGCGGTTCATGGCCTGGTCCTCACCGTCACGGAAGTGTCTGGTAACTCTCCCAGTGCCGCACGAACTGCACCAGGAGGTGGATCTGTGGCTCGCTCAACACCCGGCTCGGGTTGGGGCGCTGCTTGTCGCGGGAGGATTCGAAGGAGCCCCAGTCGGAGGCGATGGAGCCCCAGTTGGGCATGACGCTGCCGTAGTGCTCGAAGTCGGTCATGCCGTACTCGATGCACCGGTAGTAGTAGTCCTCGTTGAAGAATCCCAGCCGGTCCTGGTTGCTCAGCGGCGGCCCGATCTTGCCCTCGCCAACATTTCCGTGGCAGCTGGCGCAGTACTGGTAGTAGAGGGAGGCGCCGGCGGTGAACGAGTACTCGGGGTTGATGATCAGGTTCTTGTGAGCGCTGTTCTCGTCGAGGGCCAGCCGGCTGCCGTTGTGGCAGCTGATGCAGCCCGCGTTGTCGATGCCGGTCGGCTTGCCGCCGCTGGCCGCCGGGCTGAGGAAGGACGGGATGAAGCCGTTGAGTTGGGCCGGCTGCGACTTGCCGTTGTCTCCCTGCACCAGGTAGGGGTGAAAGCCATCGGTGGTCGCCACCGAATCGGCTCCGTATCGGTTGTAGAGGTCCTGGGTGATCAGCGTGGGATGGGCGGTGGTGACGCTGCCGTCGGCGTTGCGCTTGCTGGCCAGCCCGTAGTCCTTGGCGATCTGGTCGGCGTCGGGCTCGTACTTGAAGAAGTCCTGCGCCAGCCGTTTCGCGGCCACCTGCGGACCGACCACGCCGATGTCCGGCACGTGGCAGCTGATGCAGCGCTCGGTGCGGAAGGTGTCGCCCTGCCTGGCCAGCGCGAAGCTGGGGAAGAGCTGCTGGATCTTGGTGTCGAAGTCGCTGGTGTGGTAGTCGGCCTTGTACTGGTCCTGGATGTTCAGGTAGTTGCGGTCGTGACTGTCCTTGGCCGCGGCCACGCCGATGACCAGCACGGTGACGGCGGAGAGGATGAAGAACAGCCGCCTCACCGCGGCGTCCCCGCGCCCTGCCGGCGACCGATCATCACCCGCCTATACCTCGGGGTTGACCCCGGGATGGCCGAGCACCTTGAGCCAGTCCCAGGTGAAGGCCTCGGCCCGGAAGAAGACGCCGACGACGACGAAGGCCACCGCCAGCACCGCATAGAGGGTGAACAGGGTGACCGCCACCTTGCGGTCCTGCGGCCGGCGACTGGGGTTCTTGTCGAGGTAGGGGGTGAGGATCATCCCCGTGATCACGAAGGTGGGAAAGGCGACCCCCGCCATGATCGGCGGGAAGCGCTGCAGCAGCTCCTGCAGACCGAGGAAGTACCACGGTGCCTTGGCAGGGTTGGGAGTGATGGCGGTGTTGGCCCGCTGCAGCAGCGGCGCGTTGACGAAGATCGAGATCAGCATCAGCAGAGCGAAGATGCCGAGACCGGCGAGGAACTCGCGGAAGATCAACGCCGGGAAGGTGACCACCGTCTCCTCCTCCTCGCGGCGCCGCACCACCAGCGGCGGAGTGACCAGCTCAGGACCGGTGCCGGCGACGCCGCGAGCCCCGGACGGCACCTGCGGCGGGGGCAGGGTGCGGGTGCGCGCCGGCGGCCGTCCCTCAGGGCCGTTGCCTCCGTTGCCACCGATCACCGTCGCCATCTCTCACTCACCTCCTTCGCGGCTCTGATCGGGTCTCGATCGCGACGCTCGCCGGGCAGACTCGTCCCGCCGCACCGCTACAGGCCTCCGGTGAAGCCGTCCTTGCGGACGCGCCAGAAGTGGACGACCATCAGCAGGAAGCCGATCAGGGGCAGGGCGATCACGTGTAAGACGTAGAAGCGGATGAGCGCGCCCTGGCCCACGTTACGCCCGCCGAGCATGATGTAGCGCGTGTACGGCCCCGCGATCGGCGCGTACTTGGCCATGTTGGTGCCGACGGTGATGGCCCAGACCGCCAGCTGGTCCCAGGGAAGCAGGTAGCCGGAGAAGGACAGCAGCAGGGTGGTGAGCAGCAGCAGGGTGCCGATCGTCCAGTTGAACTCCCGTGGAGGCTTGTAGGCCCCCTGATAGAAGACCCGCGCCATGTGCAACCAGACGGTGATCACCATCGCGTGGGCGGCCCAGCGATGCAGGTTGCGGATGACCAGCCCGAAGGTGGCGACGAACTGCAGGTCCTTGATGTTCTGGTAGGCCTGGTCGACCGAGGGGATGTAATAGAACATCAGGAAGAGGCCGCTGATGGTCAGCACGATGAACAGGAAGAAGGAGAGCCCGCCGAGGCACAGGGTGTAGGAGACCCGGATCGCCGACTTCTTGACCCGCACCGGGTGGATGTGGAGGAAGAAGTTGGTCAGCGCGGTGCGCGCCGCCACCTTGTCACTGGTCGGCAGGCCGTGGCGGAAGATCGAGCCCCAGACCTGACCCATCATCCGCACCAGCGGGTTGGTCGGCGTCTCGGTCGCGCTCACGCTCGCCTCCTCTGTGGCTCAGACACCAAAGGTCTTGCCGTTGGACTTCTTGCTGGTGGGGTCGAGCCGCCACTCCGGCGTCAGATTCTGCCCGGCCTGACGCTGCACCACCAACTTGCTGCGGTCGACCACCAGCTTGCCGTCGGGGGCAAAGGCGATGTCCACCCAGTCCATCGGCCGCGGCGCCGGCCCGAAGAAGTTGGTGGAGTCGATGAAGTAGCGCGACCCATGGCAGGGACAGGCCCAGCCCTTGTTGGGGTCGCCGTGGGCCGCCGCCTGCGCGTCGCCGACGCTGGTGCCGGCGCGCACCGAGGTGGTGTAGTTGGGGGTGCAGCCAAGGTGGGTGCAGATCAGATACACCGCGTACAGCCCCTTCTGGTCGCGCACGATGGAGACCCGCTTGTCGGTGATCTGCAGCGGGTTGCCGACGGTGATGGCGCTGGGATCGGCGTCGACCTTGAACATCGGCGGCGACTCCCCGGTTGCCCCGGGGAACAGGAACTGCAGGCCCTTGGCGCCGAGGAAGACCAGGGCGACGAGGCCGCCCAGGCCGCCCATCAGGCCGAAGAACTGCCGCCGGGTGACGTTCGCCAGGGCGTGCAGCCGGCCCCGCGGTTCGTCGTACGGGTTCAGGCCCATGACCGCGCCCGGTGGTCGCCGGCGGCGCTCCCCAGTCCGGTCCGCGGTTGGGCGCTATTACCCATGGAACCGAGGCATGCTCAGACGAATGGATTCGACGCGGGCGGCGTCAGGAAGTCGGCGAAGACGATGGTCGAGATCATGATGATGACGAAGGCGATGGCGATGACGAGGCATCCGAAGTCGGTGCGCAGGGCCAGGATGAGGCGTTCCACACGATCTCCGAGGTCGATGTCGCGCCGCGGTGCCCCGGTTGCCTGGGGGGCGTCGGGGCGGCCGTAGGATACGCCGCGTGGGCGGGCCGGCGCGTGAGGGATTGGCAGCCGGCGATTGGGCTGTTCGGCCCAGCCCGGCGTCCCAACGGCGGCGGGGCGGAGCACCGCCCGGCGAGGGCCCTGTCGGGTGAGCGCCTGGCGGCCGGTCGAGGTCTACGCGACCTTCCTCAAGCTGCGCGCCACCCTCGCGAAAGGCGCGGTGGTGCTGCTCTGCCCCCGCGACGCCGTCGAGCCCGGCGGCCAGGGCCCGCTGTGGCGCGAGAAGGTGAAAGTGCCGGTGGCCCTGGAGACCAGCGCCTACTCCATCGTCGCCGACGCGCATGTCGAGGCGCGCCACACCCTGCGCGACCTGCTCGAGCGGTTTCTCGGCGACTTTCTCCCGCTGACCGACGTGTCGGCGCTCTGGGTGGCGGCGCTGGGCGCCCAGACCCACTCGGTGCAGCGTCGCTTTGCGTTGGTCAACCCGGCGACGATCGTGTCGTTTGCGGAGCGGTAGTGGCGCCCGAGCGCGGCTTAGCTCGCGCGGCGAGGAGGGCGGAACTGCCCTCCTGTCAGCCTTCCAGCAGGGCTCGCTGCTGGGCGGCTCGTCGCTGGCGGCTGGTGGCGGTGAGGCCGATCACCATGGAGGTGATGCCGAAGGCGGCGAAGATCAGGCCGACGATCACCTTGACGAAGCGATCGGTGGTTCCGAGGCTGCTGCCGGTCTCGTTGACGAACGACTTCTCGGCGGGGGCGGCCCACACGGTGGAGACAAGCGACATCATGAACAGGAAGGCGGCGATGACATGCCAGATCGCCGCCGAGCGCACCTGGCCTCGATGCGGGCGGCTGCCGAAGTAGAAGGCGGCCAGGGCTGCGGCCTCGAGGACGACGTAGAAATTGAAGAGGACGAACGCCAGGGCCAGCGAGACGATCTCGGCGTTGGTCATCCCGGTGAACAGGTTCATGGCGACGGCATTGTATTCGTCGGGCCCGGGGGACGCCCGGCGCGGCAGCGGCGGCCGCGCCTCCGTTACCGACGGCGCCGCGGCGTCGTTGCACCGCCGGCGCGGTGACCGCCTTCACCACCGATGGCCCCTACGGAGTGCTCGATGCGCAAGCTGACCGCCGGCGTCGCCGGAGCGGCCCTGGTCGGCGCCGTGTTCGCCGTGGCCGGCATGCTCGCCTGGGGCGGGGTTCGCCACTCCCGGCTGGCGACGGCCGCCGCCCGGCTGCAGCAGCAGTGGAAGCGGGACGAGCAGCAGGGCGTCACCGCGTCGGCCCTCTCCCCGGTCAGCGACGCCCTGGCCGCGGTGGTCGGGCGGGAGTCGAGCTGGTGGCTTCATCCCTGGTCGGTCGCCGGTGACGCGGACACGGTCGACTCGCTGTCGCGGCAGACCGCCGGGATCTGGGATCGGCAGCTGGCGCAGGAGCGCGACCGGGCCGCGGGCCTGCTGGCGCAGTGGGACGACCTCCGGGTGAAGCAGAGCGCCTGGATCCCGCCGGCTCTGCGCGACCAGGGAGCGGGATGGCCGGCCGAGCTCGAGGCGGCGGCGGCGACCCCCGGTCAGCTACGCGACCTGGCCGACCGCTGGGCCGCCGAGGTCAGCCAGGCGAGCGCCGCCGCCCAGGCCGCCCATGCCGCGGCGCAGTCCGAGCTGGCTGCGTTCTCCGGGCCCGATGCGCTGCTGGGACGCGCTCAAACCCTGCTGCAGACCGCCGCCGCCGACAACCTGGACGACGGGGGCGCCGGCACACTCGCCGACGAGGTGCGCAGCGCGATCGCCGCCGGCCAGCACCCCGAGGCGCAGGAGAGCAGGCTCGCGACCATGCTGCAGTCGCTCCAGGCGCTGATCGACGAGAACAACGCGCTGGCCCAGGGGCTGGCGTCGCTGCCCGCTTCCGTCCTCCAGGCCCAGGCGGAGGGCACTCCCGGGGCGGGTGGGGAGGCGGGCGCGATGCCGGCCGCGCGCGCCGCCTTCGTCGCCGCGCGGACGCACGCTCAGATGGATGCGGCACAGGCCCAGGTGACCACGCTGGCGACCACGGTGCAGCAGGACCTCGACAACAACCGCTGCGGTCACCCCGTGCCTGCCGGCAGGGTGATCACCATGTCGCTCTCGCTGCAGGAGATGATCTTCTACCAGGACGGCTGCGCGGTCCGGGCGACGGCGATCACCAGCGGGCGGCCCGCGCTGCCCACGCCGACCGGCAGCTTCCACGTCTTCAACAAGCAGACGCCCTACGTGATGCGCTCGCCGTGGCCCCCGGGGTCGCCCTACTGGTATCCCACGACCACGGTGCAGTGGGTGATGGAGTTCGCATCCGGCGGCTACTTCATCCACGATGCCTACTGGGAGGCGGCGTCCCAGTACGGGCCCGGTGGCCAGTACACCGCCGGGGCGAGTCACGGCTGCGTCCACGTGCCCACCTCGACGATGCGCTGGGCCTACGACTGGACACCGATGGGTACCGCGGTGATCGTCACCGGCTGAGGCCGGCGGCTCCCAGGTTCCAGACGGGTCTGACCGAAACGCGCGAGGCCGGGCGCGCCCGGAGGCGGGGTGGGCGGCTCAGCCCCGGGTGCGGACCGGTGCCACCTCGTGGCCGGTGACCTGGATGCCGGCGGGCGAGGTCTCCGCGGCGGCCGCCGCGTTGCCGCCACTGAAGCTCAGGCAGCGGTCGCGGAAGCTGAGCAGATCCTCGCGCCGGAAGCGGCGATGCTGCCCCGGCGTGACCAGGGCGGGTTGGAGCAACCCTCGCTGAATGGCCCGGACCACCGTGGGCTTGCTGACGCCCAGTAGCCGCGCCGCTTCTCCCGTCGTCAGAAACTCTTCCATGGGCTGCCTTCCCCTTCCGCCATGCCGCTGTCCCCACCTGCGGCACTCGGAATGGTACGCGTCGCTGTCATCTAAAGCAACGTCTGACCTTCAGGTTTCCTTCACCTCGGGGCGATTGCCAAGCCGCTGGGGTGAGGGTAGAGTACCCTCGAACCGGTGTTCGTGCGCGACACCGCCGGACTAGATGCGAGAACGTGCCGCTTCGCCTCCTCCACCTCGCTGACCTTCACCTCGACCGCGCCTTCGCCGGCATGGGGTGCCACGGAGACCTCGCCCGACGGCGCCGTCAGGGCCTTCGCGACGCCCTGCGCCGTGCCGGCGGCGAGGCCCAGCGGCGCGACTGCCAGGTGGTCACCATCGGCGGCGACCTCTACGAGCACGAGCGGGCCGGTCCGGACACCGGGCGGTTCCTGGCCGAGACCTTCGCCGCCTGGCGACCGATGCGGGTGGTGCTCGCCGCGGGCAACCACGATGCCCTCCTGCCCGGCTCGCTGTACGCCCGGACCGAGTGGCCCGACAACGTCCACCTCTTCACCGAGAACCGCCTGCGTCCGCTCGAGCTCGGCGACGGCCTCACCCTCTGGGGCCTGTCGCACCGCGAGCCGGCCTGGATGGGCGACCCGCTCGATTGCGAGCCCGTCGGCGGCGACGGTGGCGTCCACCTCGCCCTGTTCCACGGGTCCGAGCTGGGCAGCCGGCCGCAGGACAAGTCGCTGCACGGCCCGTTCCGAGCCGGGGCGGTGTCGATGCGCGGCTTCGCCGTCGCGCTGTGCGGTCACTACCACCGGCGCCGGGTCGACGCCGAGGCGCGGCTGCTCTACCCGGGAAGCCCCGAGCCCCTCGCCTTCGACGAGGAGAGCCCCCGCGGCCCGGTGGTGGTCGAGGTCGACGGCACCGGCCTGGTGTCGTACGAGCCGCTCGACCTCGCCGCGTGGACGGCGCGAACCGCGGAGGCCGACCTCGGGGGATGCACCTCGCTGACCGGGGTCGTCGACGCGTGCTGCGCGGTCGCCGCCGGCGCCGTCGAGGGATGCGACGCGGAGCGCACCCTGCTCCGCCTGCACCTCTCCGGTGAGCTGGCGCCGGAGGTCGCGGTCGACATCCCCACCGTGGAGACCTGCGTTCGCGAGGCGACCGGGGCGGCCCTGGTGCGCGCCCGCGACCTGACCCTGCCGGGACTGGACCTCGAGGCATCGCTCGCCGATCCCACTGCCCGCGGCCTGTTCACCCGCGAGCTGCTGGGCGCCATCGAGGCCGCCGGCGTCGACGACCCGGAGCGGGCGGTGCTCGCCGACGCGCTCCGCTACGGCCTCGAAGCCCTGGCCGGAGTGGAGGTGGGGCTGCGATGAGGCTCGAGGTTCTCGAGGTGCCGGGCTTCGGCCGCGTCCGCGACCGGCGCATCGACCTCGCCCCCCGCCTCACCGTGGTGCTCGGCGACAACGAGGCCGGGAAGTCAACCCTGCACAGGGCGGTGCGCACCGCCCTGTACGGGCTCGACGCCGGCGGCCAGGGCCGGGCGGTGGAACGCAGCGACTGGAGCCGGTGGCGCCCCTGGGACGGTGGGGCGTATGGGGTCGCGCTCACCTACCTGCTCGCGGGAGGACGCCGCTTCCGGGTGAGCCGGCGGCTGGAGCAGCGCGAGCAGGTCGTGCAGGTCCAGGAGCTGGGGGGTCGGGACCTCACCGACGAGATGCGGGTGGGGCGGGTCGTCTCGCCTGGCCGGATCCAGCTCGGCATCGACGAGGCGGTGTTCTGCGCCACCGCCTGCCTGGGCGAGGAGAGCCTGCGACTCGACGCTCCCGACGGCACCGCCCAGCGCGCCGACCGGCTGCAGGAGGCGATCGAGCGGCTGGCCGACAGCGCCAGCCGGGCCACCGCGGCGGAGGCGGTGATGCGACTGCGGGACGCCGAGGCGCGGATCGGCACCGAGCGCCGCACCTCGAGTCCGCTGGGGGCGGCGACGCTGGCGCTGCGGCGGCTCGACCTCGAGCTCGAGCAGGCTCGCCACCGCGCCGAGATCCTGGGACGCGAGCAGGACCGGCTCCATCAGCTGGAGCAGGCGGCGGCCGCCGCCGACGAGCAGCGGCTCACCTGCGAGCGCGACTGGCTGGTCGGCCGCCTCGCCGCCCTCTGGGCGCAGCGGCGGGAGCTGGCCGCGGCGGTGGCGGAGGCGGAGCACCTCGAGTCGGTGATCGCAGCCTGGAGCCCGTTCACGACGTTCCCGATCGAGCTGGAGGAGCGGGTGGTCTCCCTGGGTGCGGAGCTCAGCGTCGCCGTGGCCGCCTCCGACGAGGCCGCCGCGCGCTGGCAGCAGACCGCCGAGCGGCTCCGCGAGATCGAGGCGCGACGGCTGGAGATCACCACCTCGCTGCGCGCCCTGGGACGCGTGCCCCGCGTGCAGCCGGGCGATGTCGATCACGCCGCCCGGCTCGCCGTCGAGGTCGCCGCCGAGTCCGGCACCGAGCGGCGCGCCGAGGCGGTGCAGGCAGCCGAGGCGCGGGTCGCCGCGCTGCGGCAGGAGGTGGCCGCGACCGGACTGTCGGCGGTGCCGGTCGGCGGTGGCGAGGCGGTGGCCGGACTGCTCGAGACCGCCTGCGAGGATGCCGCAGGTCACCGCCTGAGCCGGCTCGCCTACGTCGCCGGCGGCGCCGGCGTCCTCGGCACCGGGCTGCTGGCCGCACTGGGACAGGCGAGCTCGGCGGCGGTGCCGCTGGTGATCGCGGGACTGGTGGTGGCGGTGCTCGTCGCGGTGCGCCGGCTCGGCGAGGGACCGGCAGCGCGGGCCCGCCGCGAGCTGGGTCAGCGCTGGCCCGGCCTCGAGCTCAGCCACGCCGCGGTGATGCGCGCCCGTGACCGGCTGCCGGCGCTGCGTGCCCTGCACGCCGATCTGCAGCGCCAGCAGGTGGTCGCCGAGACGGGTCGCGCCGAGATCGAGGAGTCGCGTCAGCGCGTCGCCGAGCTGGCCCAGCGGTGCCTGGTTCTCGCGGCCCGCATCCCGGTGGAGGTTCCCGAGCCGCCCGCCTCACCCGTCACCCAGGGCTCGGTCGAGGGTCTGCTGACTCGCGCCCGCGCCGCCCTCGCCGCCGTCGACGCCGCCGCCGAGGCTCGCGCCCGCACCGCCGAGCTCGAGGACGAGGACGCCCGGCTGCTGGCCGAGGAGAGTGCTGCCGAGGCGACCCGGTCCCAGGCCGAGCATCGCGCCGAGGCGCGCCGCCAACTGGAGGGTGAGCTGGCGCGGCATCTCGAGTCGGCCGGTCTCGCCGCCGAGGCGGACGTGTCGCACGCGGTGGCAGCCTTCCGCCAGGCCGCGTCCACCCGCCGTCAACTGGAGGCGACCCGCGACCGCCTCACCGAGGTCCGCCGCCGCATCGCGTCGCTCGGCCACCACGACGAGACGCTGGCTCGCCAGCTCGAGCAGCTCGGCCAGCAGCTGCGGCGGCGTGACGGCGATCCCGAGACCGCGGCCGGGGCGATTCCGCTGGACGCGACGGCGCTCCAGGCCCTGGAGATGGAGGTGGAACGCTCCCGCCACGCGGCGGCGGCGGCCGGCGGCGAGGCGGCGGCTCTGCGCGAACGGCTGGCGGGGATGACCCAGTCGCTTCCCGACATCGCCGATCTCGACGACGAGCGGGCAGCCTGCCTCGCCGCCCGCGAGCGAGCCCTTCACCAGCTGGCCGCGCTACGCCGCGCCCGCGAGTACATCGAGGAGACGGCACGGCGCGTGCACCGCAATGTCGCCCCCCGCCTCGCGGCCTCGGTGGGCAGCCGGCTGTCGCTGCTCACCGACGAGCGCTACGACGCGGTCAACGTCGACTCCGACAGCTTCGCGGTCAGCCTGCGCGGCCGCGAGCGGCCCGACTTCCTTCCCCTGGAGCTCGTCTCCCACGGCACTCGCGACCAGGTGTCGCTGCTGCTCCGCCTCGCCCTCACCGAGGTGCTCAGTGAGGCCGGCGAGCCGGTGCCGCTGCTGCTCGACGACCCCCTGCTCTCGGCCGACCCGCACCGCCGCCAGCGAGCCGTCGAGTTTCTGCTTCGACTGTCGGAAACGGCCCAGGTGGTGCTCACCACCTCCGATCCCGCGGTGGCCGAGCAGGTCGCCACCAGCGGCATCGCCGATTGCAGCGTGCTCGCGCTCACTCCCCTCGGCGCCGCCTCGCCAGCCGCGGCGGCCTCGTCGCTGTAGCCGGCGCGACGCTGCGGTCCCCGCCCCTCGCCGACCCCGGACCGCCTACTGCTCGCCCCGCCCTCGCAGGTGCTGAGCGAGCATCGCCAGGCTGTCGATGTCGGAGACGTCGCGTGATGCCTGCGGCAGCTGGATCGCCGGCGCCCGGCCCAGCCGCGACAGCCGGGACACCTGGCGGGCATGGCCCTGAGCCAGCCGGTGCAGCACCATGTATGCCTCGGCGATGTGCCGCGGGGCGTCGCGGGCGACCCGCTCGTCGAGGGCGTCGGCCAGCCACTCGGCGGCCGCCGGCTCGGCGATCATCGTGCTCGCCGCTGCTGCCCCCTCCTCGTCGAGGAGGGCCGGCGGCAACACCCGGTTGACCACCAGCGCCCGCATCGGCATCGAGAACTCGCGCAGCTTGCTGCTGAAGAACTCCGCCTCGGCAAACGGCGCCGGCTCCAGGGTGGTGACCACGGTGAAGGCGGTGCGGTACGACCGCAGCAGCGAGTACACGTCGGCGGCGCGCTTCTGCACCCCTCCATACAGTCTCTGGATGTCGGCCACGAAGCTGGCCAGGTCCTCGAGCAGGTCGGCTCCCAGCAGCCGGTCGGCCATCCGCAGAAACGGGGCGGCGGCGAAGTTCATCGCCCGCCACCCGAACAGCGAGGGTCGAGCCAGCCACGACAACAGCCGGCCACCGACGAAGTCGCTGAAGCGGGTGGGGGCCTCGAGAAAGTCGAGAGCGCTGCGCGACGGCGGTGTGTCCACCACCAGGCAGTCGTACTCACCGGCATGGTGCAGCTCGTAGAGCGTCTCCATGGCGATGAACTCGTGCGACCCGGTGAAGGCGCCGCTGATGCCCTGGTAGAAGGGGTTGGCCAGGATGCGGGCGGCCGTCCGCCGATCGGGGGCATTGCGCTCAACCAGGCGATCCCATGTCGACTTCGTGTCGATCATGGCGGCAACCAACTGGTCGCGAGGCGGCACACCGGC
This sequence comes from Chloroflexota bacterium, assembly GCA_005880985.1. Classification (GTDB taxonomy): domain Bacteria; phylum Chloroflexota; class Dormibacteria; order Aeolococcales; family Aeolococcaceae; genus CF-134. The sequence goes on along the minus strand of VBIQ01000004.1, from coordinate 283,012 downwards.
GCGGCGGAGCCGGTCGGCGGGCACGATCACGGGATCCACCGTCATCCGGTGCAGGCCGAGGGCGGTGGCGAGCCGCCGGGCCGGGTCGACGGTGATGACCATGACCCGCTTGTCGTGCTCGGCGGCGATGGCCATGGCCAGCGCGGCGCTGACGGTGGTCTTGCCCACCCCGCCGGCGCCGACGCAGATCACGACCTCGTGCTCGCCCAGCGAGGCGGCGAGGTTGCTCCGGCCGTTGCCGCGCACGCTCACGCGGCGGCGCCCTCGAGCGCGGCGGCGACGGCGCGGGTGGTGGCCAGACCGGGACGCGGGGCGACCAGCAGCGGCACCTCGATCAGCGGGACGCTCATCCCCGCCCGCAACCGTCGGGCGTGTTCCAGGCCGTTGTGGTGGAACCGCTGGGCCAGCAGGGCGCCCTCGGCCACCGGTCGCGGGTCACCGCCGAGCTGACGCGCGAGCGCCGTGCGCTCACCGTCGCCGGCCAGCCGTTCGGTGAGATGCTCCTCGCGTGGGCTGAGCGACACCGGCATCATCCGGTTGAGGAAGCAGGCGCCGACACCGATCTTCGTCTCCGCCCGGGCGCGGTCGTGGAGCTCGATCGCCTCCACCACCGGCATCTCCTCGGGAAGCGCGCAGATGGTCAGCAGGGTGCGCGTGGGATCGGTGAGCATGGCGTCGATCCACTCGACCTGGCCGCGGATGATGCCGCCACGGACCAGCTCGAGCATGGCGCGAGCCGCACGCAGCTGGGGCAGCACCTCGCCGGTGGCTGCGGCGTCGACGATGATCATGTCCCACATCGGGCTGCCGTTCGCCTCGCGCCGCTTCTCCTCGTAGGCGATCTTGCCGATGACCAGCATGTCCTTGGCGCCGGGGACTCCGGTGGCGACGAAGTCGAAGACGCGCGCCAGCGGGGTCATGCGCGCCAGCCGTGGCACCTTGAAATAGATGTGCAGGTATTCCTGCAGTGAGTCCTCGACCTTGAGCTGGAGCACGCTGATGTTGGGCTGCACCACGCGCGGTTGAAAGCCCGGCGGATCAGCACCCAGCTGGTGGGAGAGATCGCCCTTGGCATCGACCTCGATGCAGAGCACACGCTTGTCCTCGCGCGCCGCGAGCAGCGCCAGGGCGGCCGCGATGGTGCTCTTTCCGGTCCCGCCCTTTCCCGCGACCAGGAGCAGCCGCCGCGACAGCAGCACGGGCAGGGTGCCCTCGGCCCGCCGGGAGCGGCTCGGCGCCGGCTTCCTGGTCAGCGGCGTGTCGCGTACTCGCGTCGCGCGACGCCGAAGTTGTCGGCGTAGAGCTCGTCGACGCGGCGAAGCTCTGCACCGCTGAGTGGCGGCAGGTCGGCGGCGGCGGTGAACTCGTCCAGCTGGGCGGCCTCGGTCATGGTGGGCAGGACGCTGCTGATCCGCGGCTGGGCAAGCAGAAACTGGATGGCGACCTGGGCCACCGTGTGAGTGCCGTCCGCGTGGAGGAAACGCAGCTGCTCTGCCTTGTCGAGTAGGTCGTGCAGCATCTCGCGGTTGCGGAAGGAGCGGTGGTCGCCGGGGGGGAACACGGTGTCGCGGGTGATCTTTCCCTCCAGCGCTCCCGAGGCATGCGGGACGCGCGCCAGCACCCCGGCTCCGGCCGACTCGGCTTCGGCGAGAAAGCGCCGGCCCGGATCCTGTTCGAGCACGTTGTAGACGGTCTGCACGCAGTCGACGCGGCGGCGGCGCAGCGCCGCGACGCCCTCCTCCTCCCAGCCGATGGCGGGACCGAGGGCGACACCGAAGGCACGGATCTTGCCCTCGCGCCGCAGCGTCTCCAGCATGGCGAAGCAGCCGTCGTCGTCGATCGCGTCCAGACGCGGGTTGTGCAGCTCGTAGACGTCGATCACGTCGGTGCGCAGCCGGCGCAGGCTGGCCTCGCACGAGGCGCGGATAAAGTCGCCGTCCCAGCGCTGCGGCCGTTCCCCGTGGGCGTGCTGCCGCGGCGCCTCGATGTCGTACCCGGCCTTGCTCCCCAACACGTAGTGGGAACGCGGCACGCCGTCCAGGGCGGCGGCGAGCAGGGTCTCGCTGATACCGCCTTCGCCGTAGGAGTTGGAGGTGTCGAAGAAGGTGACGCCCCGCTCCAGTGCCTGCCGCACCAGGTCAGGTCCCTGGCGCTCATCGAGGGTGCCGTACCAGTTGGTGCCGAGCACCCAGCCACCGAACCCGACCCCCGAGAGGACGACGCCGGTGGACCCGAGCGAGCGGTACTGCATGTGCCGATTATGCGGAGTCGGCCACGCCGACCGTGGTCTCCTATACTGCCGCCGCCATGCCCGCGGCCACGGCAGCCCGGCTCAGACCGACCGCCATCCTGCTGCGTTTCGTCTCCTGCGGACTGCTCTCCATCGCCGGCGGCCTGACCTGGAAGTTCACCCTGGCTCCCCATCGTGTCGGAGTCGCCAGCGCCCTGCTGGGCATCCTCTTCCTGCTCAGCGGCTTCATCGCCGGTGGCGTCGGCTGGTATGTCCGCGACGCACGCCTGCGACTGCGATCGCCCGACCTGGTCAACGACGAGCGCCTCATCTTCTCCTTCGTGGTCTTCGCGGTCATGCCCTTCCTGGCGCTGGTGCTCGTCGGGCTCGTCTATCTGCTGGCGCTGCTCATCGGCAGCTGATCACCGGATCAGTCGCGCCAGGATCACGACGAGCAGGCCGATCACCACCAGGCCCCAGGCGGCAGCGCGGTTGGCGGTATCCAGCGGGCGGCGTACGCCCAGCAAGCGCAGCAGCGAGGCGGTCCATCGCGGGGCGGTGAGCAGTCCGGCACCGATGAGAGCGAGCCCCAGACCGCCGAAGGCGAGGATGCGCATCGGCACTCAGTTGAGAAACGCGCGCAACCGGCTGCGCGCCTCGCTGATCGCCTCATGGTCCGGGGCATCGGGCACCACGTCCAGGTACCAGGAGAGGTCGTCGAGGGCCAGGGCGGCGCGTCCGCATCGCCAGGCGAGCAGCCCGCGGTCGCGGCGCTCCGGTGGGCTGTCGGGAAGCAGCGCGACACAGCGGTCGGCGGCTCGGAGCGCCAGCGTCCAGTTGCTCAGGGCGGCGTGACAGCTGCGCAGATTTCGCGACATGCGCGCCAGCATCTCGCGGGTGGACGCTGCCTCGAGCCACTCGGGCTCGAGGCGTGGAGGCTCGCTGCCGAACGCGGCCGCGACCAGGCGGGTGGCCTCGCTGTCGTCGAGAAGCGCGCCGCCGCCGAAGGCGTCGACCAGGGCGCCGGCGACGCGCACCACGAAATGGCCAGGCAGGCCGACGCCCTCGACCTCGATGCCGGCGCGCCGGCCCACCGCGATCCACACCGCACTGCAGGCGATGGGGATGCCGCCTCCGCGTTCCAGCACCGTGTGCAGGTAGTGGGTCCGCGGGTCGGCGGCGGCCGCGCCGTGCAGCCCGAGCCGGTCGCGGAGCAGCCCGGCGATCACCGGCGCCGCCAGCACCGGCGGCTGCCGACCCGAACGGGTCCGCAGCTCCTCGGCCAGCGCGTCGACCACCTCGAGCCAGCGCGGACGATCGACTCCGTGGCAGTCCTCGGTGGCGAGCCAGAGAGCACCCTCGGCGATGTCGCCGTTGCGCGCGGCACAGGCGAGCAGCTCTGCTCGCGCGTCGTCGTCGCTCACCGCTGCTGGAGCGGCTTCGGCAGGACAGGGGTGGTCGTGGACACCGCATCTATCATCCCCCGGCGCAGGCGTCGAGATCGACGCCGGTCCGGCGCCGAGGGCGTTGCTAGAATCGCCAGGTGCTTCTCGAGGAGATCGCAGGACCGGCCGACCTCCGCGACCTCGGTTATGCCGACCTCGAGAGGCTCTGCGCCGAGATCCGGCAGTTTCTCGTCGACGCCGTGGCGCGCACCGGTGGCCACCTGGGCCCGAACCTTGGCGTGGTGGAGCTCACCGTGGCCCTGCACCGCATCTTCGACAGCCCGCGTGATCGCATCGTCTTCGACACCGGCCATCAGGCCTACGTGCACAAGATGCTCACCGGCCGCCTTCACCTGTTTCCAACCCTGCGACAGCAGGGCGGCCTCTCCGGCTATCCCTCTCGCGCCGAGTCGGATCACGACCTGGTGGAGAACTCACACGCGTCGACCGGACTGTCCTATGCCCTTGCGGTCGCCACCGCCCGAGAGCTGCGGGGCGAGCCTGGCAAGACCATCTGCATCGTCGGCGACGGCGCGCTCACCGGAGGGATGGCGTACGAGGCGCTCAACAACATCGGGGCTCTCAAACCCAACCTGATCATCATCCTCAACGACAATGGGCGCTCCTACGCACCCACCATCGGCGGCATCGCCGAGAACCTCGCCCGCCTGCGGCTGTCGCCGCGCTACGAGGCGGCCAAGGACGCCGCGGGGACGGTGCTGCAGCGACTGCCGGTGGTCGGCGGTTCCGCCTATGACACGGCCCGGCGGATGAAGAACTCCCTCAAGCAGCTGGTGACGACGCCCTCGATCTTCGAGACCCTCGGGCTCAAGTACGGCGGTCCCATCGACGGTCACGACCTGCGCGCGGTGGAGCGAGCGCTCCGCGACGCGGCTCGCTACAACGGTCCGGTGGTGGTCCATTTCGTCACCGAGAAGGGTCACGGCTACGCACCGGCCGAGGAGGACGAGATCGACCGTTTCCACGGCGTCTCGACCTTCGACCCGAGCACCGGCTCCTCCAAGCCCGCGCCGGCCTCGTGGACCGACCTCTTCGGTGAGGCGCTGATCGAAGCCGCGGAGAAGGATCCTCGCATCGTCGCCATCACCGCGGCGATGGCGTCGTCGACCGGCCTGCTCGGCTTCGCCGCCCGCTTCCCCGAGCGCTTCTTCGACGTCGGCATCGCCGAGCAGCATGCCGTCACCTTCGCCACCGGGCTCGCCCTCCAGGGTCTGCGGCCGGTGGTGTGCATCTACTCGACCTTCTTGCAACGCGCCTTCGACCAGGTCGCCTGCGACACCTCGCTGCACTACGCCCCGGTCACCTTCGTGCTCGACCGCGCGGGGGTCACCGGTCCCGACGGTGCCTCCCATCACGGCGCACTCGATCTCGCCTACCTGCGGACGGTCCCCGGGATGACCGTCTCCGCGCCGAGCACTCCCGACGAGATGCGGCGGCTGCTGGCGACGGCACTGGCGCACGACGGTCCCTTCGCCCTGCGATTCCCGCGCGGCAACGCTCCGTCGGAAGCCTCGGCGCCGCTGGAGCCGGTGCCGATCGGCCGTGCGTGCACCGTGCGCAACGGCCGTGATGTCGCCCTGCTGGCGGTCGGCAAGATGGTCGCCGTCGCCGAGAACGCGGCCGACCGGCTCGCCGCCACCGGCATCTCGGCGACGGTCGTCGACGCCCGATTCGTCAAGCCGCTCGACCCCGAGCTGGCAGCGATGGCAGCACTCCATGCCGCGGTGGTGACCGTCGAGGACGGCACCGTCGCCGGCGGCTTCGGCAGCGCCCTGCTGCAGCTGCTGGCCGCGGCGGGAGTCACCACTCCGGTGCGCATCCTGGGACTGCCCGATCGCTTCCTCGAGCACGGCGCCCAGCAACTGCTGCTGGCGGGTTTCGGTCTCGACGCCGAGAGCGTCGCCACCGCCGCGCGCGGGATGCTGCCCGCCCGGGCTCACACCATCCTGGCTGGGTAACCCCGGACCGGACGGCTAGCGGGAAGCGCCCACCGGAACGGGCGCGGCGGCGGTGTCGACCGACCGCTTCAGCTCGTGGCGCGCCAGGCTCTGCTTGTGCACCTCGTCGGGCCCGTCGGCGAGCCGCAGGGTGCGCGCCCCGGCGTACATCTGCGCCAGGGGGAAGTCGCCGGAGACCCCGGCACCGCCGTGGATCTGGATCGCTCGGTCGATCACGTTGCAGGCGACGCGGGGAGCCACCACCTTGATGGCCGAGATCTCGATCCGCGCACCCTTCGCTCCCACGGTGTCCATCAACCAGGCCGCCTTGAGCACCAGCAGCCTGGCCTGCTCGATCTCCATCCGCGACTCGGCGATCTGGTCCTGGACCACGCCCTGCTCCGCCAGCGGCTTGCCGAAGGCGACCCGGCTGCGGGCCCGCTCGATCATCAGCTCGAAGGCGCGCTCCGCCATCCCGATGGCGCGCATGCAATGGTGGATGCGGCCGGGTCCCAACCGCGCCTGGGCGATGGCGAAGCCGGAGCCCTCGTCGCCGAGCCGGTTGGTCACCGGGACACGGACGTTCTCGAAGAAGACCTCGCAGTGGCCGTGCCCCTCGTCGTAGCCGAACACTGGCAGGGTGCGGGCGATGCGCACTCCCGGGGTGTCCAGCGGCACCAGCACCATCGTCTGCTGGAGGTGCCGCGGACCATCGGGATCGGTCTTGCCCATGAAGATGCAGACCTTGCAGCGGGGATCGGCGGCGCCACTGGTCCACCACTTGTGGCCGTTGATGACATATTCGTCGCGGTCGCGGACGATGCGGCTCTGGATGTTGGTGGCGTCGGAGCTGGCCACCTCCGGCTCGGTCATCCCGAAGCAGGAGCGGATCTCGCCGTCGAGCAGCGGGCGCAGCCAGCTCTCCTGCTGCTCGGGGGTGCCGAAGAGGGCGAGGATCTCCATGTTGCCGGTGTCGGGGGCCGCGCAGTTGAGCGCCTCGGGAGCGATGAAGCTGCGCCCGGTGATCTCCGCCAGCGGCGCGTACTCGAGGTTGCTCAGACCGGCTCCCCAGCGTGATTCCGGAAGGAAGAGATTCCACAGTCCACGCCGGCGCGCCTCCGCCTTGAGCTGCTCCATCACCGGCGGGCTGACGTGGTGCTTGCCGGATGCCGCGACCTGCTCGCGGTACACCGGCTCGGCGGGGTAGACGTGGCCGCTCATGAAGTCGAACAGCTCGGCGCGCAGCTGCTCGACGCGAGTGCTGAAGCTGAAGTCCACAGCGTTCTCCTAGCGCGGCGATTGCCTGACGACCGCCGACGAATCATGGCGCGGAGCGGCCCCCGGCTGCAGGGGCCCGAGGTCCGCCGACCCGAGGCCACGCGACTGCGACGAATGACGGGCGGCCCACACGGCGCGGACCGCCCGTCTCGTCCACCCCTCCGTCAGTCTCGGCGAGGTCGCCGGCGGGAGACCGCCAGCGTCGCTGCGCCGCCAAGGGTCAGCAGCAGTCCCAGGCCCAGTGGGAGGTTGCTCCCGGTGTTCGGTGTGCTGAGCGCCTGCACCTCGCCGTGCAGCCCGGGCGTCGCCGTGGGCAACACGCCGGACGTGGGGGTGGGTGCGGGCGTGGAAGCAGGCGTCGGCGTCGGAGTCGACGTCTTCGGAGTCGGTGTCGGGGTCGGCGCCGGCGTCGGTGTGGCCACCGCCACCACCGGCGGATCGCAGCGCACCCAGAAGGTCTTGTGCTTCTGCGGGTCCTGGCTGAACTGCAACTTGAAGTGGTAACCCTGGATCGGGTGGGGCTTGTCGCCGTCGGCGTTGGCGTGGGCGATCAGGGTCTTGACCGAGATGACCGAGATCACCTGCGGCGAGCGGCTGCTCACCGACGCGCTCCAGGCGGCGTTGCCGGGGGCCCCGCGGGTCCCGGGCCACGCCTGGTTGCCGGCTCCGCCGCCGCTCGGCCGCCAGCCATCGATGGTGTAGGTCCCGCCGCCGTCGGCGAGTCCCGCCCCCCACAGGTTGATGTCCTGGCAGGCGAGGTGTGGATCCATCTCGTGGCCCGGACCCGCCGGCTGACCGACGTTGTCGAGCCAGACATCACCGGCGTTCTTGTCGCCGGGCCCGGTATGACCCGACCCACCGCTGTTCACGGCGGGAGCGGCGATCGTTGACAGAGCGGACCCGATGCCGGCCGACGGAGCGGCCGCGCCCGACGACGTCGACGGCCCGCCGGCGGTGCCGCCGCCGGTCGCGGAGGTCGAGGTGCTGGCGCTGCTCGAGAGACTGCTCGACGAGACCGACCCGGCGGCGCCGCCCGGACATGCGGCCGGGTCATGTCCCTGTCCGTGGGCGCAGCCGCTCGCTGACGGAGCCGCGAGTCCGACGGTAGCCGCCGGCCCGAGGAGGCCCCACCCGCTGAGCGCCAGGCCCGACATACACAGCGTCAGGCCAAGACGGCGCAACCCGGCCCCGTGCGTGGCCGTGCGTCGACGGCCCTTCCCGTTCCCCATTGATCCGACCCCCTCTGCGCCTCCTGCCGCCGGCCCGCCCCGGCCGTGGAGGTGGCTCTACCCGGCACCGCCAGCGTGCCGGTGCGACCGTCAACTCCCCGTTACTTGTGTCGCGTTTTCCGTTGTACCGGACAAACACCACAAATGACAGAAACCGCTGTAAAGAGCGATGAATCCGGGTGAGCCGTACCGACGCCGCCCGCCACAACCGCAACAGCGACATGAGCAACAGGGGGCCGGAGCTCCGGCTCCGACCCCTCGGCAGCGCTGGCCCCGTCAGGCCCGCGGCGCACGAAGCCTACGCGTCGTAATAGAGGAAAAACTCGTACGGATGCGGCCGCAGGGCGATGGGATCGACCTCGCGCTCGCGCTTGTAGGCGATCCACGTGTAGACCAGGTCCTCGGTGAAGACGTCACCCTGGAGCAGGAACTGGTTGTCGGTCTCGAGCGCATCCAGCACCTCGGTCAGCGAGCCGGGCGTGCTCTTCACCTGCGCAGCCATCTCGGGGTCGAGCTCGTACAGATCCTCGTCGATGGGCCGAGGCGGCTCGATCTTGTTGACCACGCCGTCCAGCCCCGCCATCAGCATCGCCGCGAACGCGAGGTAGGGATTGCACGACGGGTCGGGGGTGCGGAACTCGAGCCGTCGGGCCTTGGGGCTGTCGCTGTAGGTGGGGATCCGGACGCAGGCGCTGCGGTTGCGTGCCGAGTAGACGAGGTTGATGGGCGCTTCGTAGCCGGGCACCAGGCGGCGGTAGCTGTTGGTGGTCGGCGCCGCGAACGCCAGCAGGGCGGGCGCATGCTTGAGCAGACCGCCGATGTACCAACGCGCCATATCGCTCAGCAACGCGTACCCGTTCTTGTCGTAGAAGAGGTTGGTGCCGTCCTTCCAGAGCGACTGGTGGGTGTGCATGCCACTGCCGTTGTCGCCGAAGAGTGGCTTGGGCATGAAGGTAGCGGTGTAGCCGTTCTGGTAGCAGACGTTCTTGACGATGTACTTGTAGAGCAGCACCTTGTCAGCCATCGTCGTCAGGGTGTCGAACCGCATATCGATCTCTGCCTGACCCGCGGTGCCAACCTCGTGATGGTGCACCTCGATGTCGATGCCGGCGTCGATCATCGCCAGGATGATGCGGCTGCGGAGGTCCTGCAGCTTGTCCATCGGCGGCACCGGGAAGTACCCCTCCTTGTGCCGCGGGCGGTACCCGAGGTTGGCGACGTTGTTCTCGCCGCTGTTCCAGATGCCCTCGACCGAGTCGATGTGGTAGTAGCCCTCGTGGGCGTTCTGGTCGAAGCGGATCGAGTTGAAGATGTAGAACTCCGCCTCGGGGCCCCAGTACGAGGTGTCGGCGATCCCCGTGGTCCGCAGGTAGCGCTCGGCCTTCTGGGCGACGTGACGCGGGTCACGGGAGTAGGGCTGGAGGGTGAGCGGATCCTTGATGTCGCAGACGATCGAGAGCGTCGGCACCTCCAAGCAGGGATCGACGATGGCCGTCGACGGATCCGGGAAGAGGAGCATGTCGCTCTCGTGGATCTTCTGGAACCCGCGGATGCTCGACCCGTCGAAGCCGATGCCCTCGCGGAACAGGCTCTCGGTGAGTTCGCCCACCGGGATGCTGAAGTGCTGCCAGGTCCCCGGCATGTCGGTGAAGCGGAAATCGACGATCTTGATCCCCTGCTCCTGGGCCCGGGCGATCACCTCCGTCGGCGAGGTCGATGCAGCCACCGATTCGTCTATCGCCATGCAAGTCCTCCTCCGTGCCCCGCTGCGGACCCGCGGCGGTATGGGCCTGGCCGGCGGCACGCGCTCCCGCGGTCGGCGCGAGGGTACCGTCCGCGGCCACCTCTCCGGAATGGTCGGCCAGCCCGAAGCTGCCACGCCGGCGCTTGTGCGCAGCGCACAACAGCTAGATGCCAGAGGAGCTCGGCGCCGTTAGGGCAGAACGTCCGAGAGGGGGTCAGGCAGCCGGCGGCTTCAGCTCGTTGAGAGCCTGCCGGGCCCCGTCCTTGTCCTTGAAGTAGTCCTTGTTGATCGGGGTGTAGGCCGCCCACTGGTCGGGGACGTCCTCCTCGGCGAAGATCGCGTCCACCGGGCAGGGATCGACGCAGGCCCCGCAGTCGATGCACTCGTCGGGATCGATGAAGAGCATCCGGTCCTCGTCGGCGCCGATGATGCAGTCCACCGGGCACACCTCGACGCAGGACTTGTCCTTCAAGTCGACACAGGGCTCGGTGATGATGTAGGTCATCCGGTTCGACCTTCCGCGAGAGCGGTCAGATTGGCCCCGGCACGGGTGCCCTGGTGGGCCGCCTCGCGGCCGGGAGGTGAACCCCAGTCTAGCAAAGGGCTGTGCGCCACTCAGCCAACCGGGCTCCGCTCCGATCACCTCGCCCCTGTCGAGACCATGCCCTCATCCAGGACCACCGGGCGCGATGACCGAAGCGCCGCCCGCGAGGTCGCGTCGAGCGCGGGCGAAGCCCCGCGCCGGCGGGGAGTCCCGCCGTCGGGGGTGGTGAGGGGCGCGGGCTTGGCCCACGCCCCGAGGAGGGGCCGAACGCCCCTCCTTAACGAACCACTGAGCAGCCGGTGGCTGCTCAGTGCCCCCAATGCTCGGGAACGCGGTGCTGCACGATGTCCTCGCCCCGCTCCCCGGTGCGGATCCGGATGGCGTCATCGACCGGAAGGACGAAGATCTTCCCGTCGCCCACCTCTCCGCTGCGGGCCGCCTTGCTGATGGCGTCGACCACGCCCTGGGTGCGAGAGGACGGGACCACCGCCTCGACCTTGACCTTGCGCTGCAAGGAGATGTTGGCCCGGGTGCCGCGGTAGGTCTCCGTGTAGCCGCGCTGGGCACCGCAGCCCAGCACCTCGGTGATGGTCAGCCCCGACGCCCCCAACTCGTCGAGGGCGTCCTGGACCGCCTGCAGCCTGTCGGGACGGATGATCGCCTCGACCTTGTTCATACCGGCGTCTCCATTCGGGTGGCGGCGTTCACACCGCTGAGCCTTCGAGCCGGCTCGCTGAGGGCGTCAGGGTGAATGTAAGCACCACCGGGTACCGGCATGAACTGCTCCGGATACCCCCACATGCCGTGCTCGCTGATGTCGAGACCGTCGATCTCGTGGCGGTCGCTGACACGAAGTCCGACCGTCTTCTTGATCGCCCAGAAGATTGCGAAGGAGAGGGTGAACACGGTGGTAAAGGCGACCGTGACCGAGAGAGCCTGGGCACCCAGCTGGCCGAGACGATGAGTGTAGAAGAGACCGCCCTCGCCGACCCCGTTGAACTTCGCCAGGTCGGGATCGGTGAACAGGCCGCACGACAGCGTTCCCCAGATACCGGCGAGACCGTGGGCGCTCAGCGCGCCGACCGGGTCGTCGAGGATCTTGTCGATGAGGATGACGCCGTAGACCACGATGATCCCGGCCACCGCGCCGATGAGGATCGCCCAGCCCGGCTGCACGTAGCCGGAAGGAGCGGTGATGGCGACCAGGGCGGCGATCGCGCCGTTGCCGATCATGCCGACGTCCAGCGACCGCTGCACGAAGTAGATCGTCGCCATTGCGCCCAGCGCGCCCGCCGCGGCGGCGAGGTTGGTGACCACCACGATGTCGGCGAAGTGCAGGGCGGTGGCGTTGAGGGTCGAGCCCGGGTTGAACCCGAACCAGCCGAACCACAAGATGATCACGCCCAGCTGGGCCAGCGGCATGTTATGGCCGGGGATGGCGTTGGGTTTCCCGTCTCTACCGTACTTGCCGATGCGCGGTCCGAGCAGGAGCAGTCCGGCGAAGCCGGCGGTGGCGCCGGTCAGGTGGACGACCGTCGAGCCGGCGAAGTCCTGGGCGCCGAAGTGCGACATCAACCAGCCGCCACCGAACAGCCAGTGGCTGATGAGCGGGTAGATGAAGCCGGCGAAGGGAATGGCGAAGAGGATGTAGACGATGAACTTGGTGCGCTCGAGCATCGTCCCCCAGACGATCGCCAGTGACACGGCGCAGAAGACGAACTCGAAGAACCACTTTGCCGCCCCGGGAACGGTGGATGCGGCGATCGCCGGCGTGTCGATGTTCGAGCCGGGGAGAAAGCGTGGGAAGAAGCCGGTCCCGCCGATGAACGGGAAGAGATGCCCGGAGGCAGCGCCAAAGGCGAAGGCGAACCCCGCAATCCAGTAGACGATCGAGGCGATGCTCATGTTGACCACAACCTTGGCCACCACCGTCCCGACGTTCTTCATCCGCGTGAAGCCGACCTCGAGCATGGCGAAGCCGGCCTGCATGAACAGGACCAGCACCGCGGCGACGATCACCCACACGGTGTCGGCGGCGATCCCCGCCGCCTGGGTCGCCGTCTTGTCGTCGGCGAAGATCGTCGTCGGCAGCGTCAGTCCGGCCACCCCGGCTCCGGCCAGTGCCGCAAGTCCCAGGCGAAGTCGGCGTCTCACATCCTTACTCCTCTGCACGCGATTGCTTCCCCGTGCCGGCTTGGGCACGGTGACCAGAAGGGTACGGGTCACCCCGGTCGCTTCCCCTCGCCACCGGCGTACAAAAACGCGCGGTCACATTTGGTGCGCGGCGCCCAATTGAGCGGTCATCGCGCACAAAGCGCTACAGCGACGCTGACTGCCGCGTGGGAGTGTGGCGGCCGGACCAGCGGCATGGATTCACCGGCCCGGCCTTGTGGGGGAAGAGTTTCCCGTCGGGAGACGATTCCTCTCGGGGAATGGCCTCAGGGTAGGTGGCGTCCGGCGGGGCTCCCTAGGTGCGGCCTCGACAGAGATCGGGCCGGCAGACCTGTGCGCGATGCCTCACGACAGGACGGCGGACGACCAATCGGCGGGTGCGGTCACCGCTCCGCCGGGGTGGCCGCCAGCACCTCGCGCACCTTGAGGCACAGGTGCAGGGCCAGGCGCGTCTCGGGGTCGTCGAGCTGGAGCCCGCCGATCTCCTCGATGCGGCGCAGCCGGTAGAGCACCGTGTTGCGGTGGAGGTGAAGCAGCGATGCGATCTCGGTGGGCGAGCCGTGGCAGCGGAAGAAGGCGTCGAGGGTCTTGACCAGACCGGCCCCGGTGCGCGCGTCGTAGTCGGCCAGCAGCCGCATGCGGTCGTCGAAGAACTCGCGCAGCTCTGCCTGGCCCTGCAGGGCGAAGAGCAGGCGATAGAGCCCGAGATCCGCGAAGCTGACCGTCCGCGCGCCGCCGAAGAGCCGCACCCCCATGGTCAGGGCCTGTTCCGCTTCGCGGTAGGAGGCGCGCACTCCGGCGATTCCCGGTTTGCTCCTGCCCACTCCGACCGAGACCGCGCCGTCGCCCAGTGAGCCGGCGCATTCGAGGCGGAGATCGCCGGCCAGCCGGCTTGCGTCGGGAGGCGGATCGCCGTCGGCGATCGGCACCACCGCGGCCAGGGCCCCCTGCCGCACCGCCACCAGCGCCGACGGTGCCCGGCGCCGGGTCCACCCCGACGCCGCGACGGCGAGCCGGTCGTGCACCACGCGCGTGCTGCTGCCGTTGCGACCGGGGTCGGGGCGTGCCAGCAGCACCAAGGTCGATCCCGACAGATCGAAGCCCAGGCGCTCGGCGCGGTTGCGTACCACCGCCTCCGAGGAATAGGTGCCGGCGAGCAGCGAGTCGAGGAACTCCCCCTCCATCTCGTCACGCGCCTGCAGCACCGCGCGCTCGCGGTCGAGCTCGATGGCACACGCGGACGCCGCCCGCGCCACCGCCAGCCGGTCCATCTGGTCGAGCTCGGAGTCGGGCGCGATCAGAGAGACGAAGCCTCCCAGCCGGTCGCGCAGCGGCACCGGTGCGACCAGCCGGCTCTGCCCGGTGCCGGCGAGCGGGAACTCGTGGACCGGAGGATCGGCGGCGACCGCGGGCGTCGACTCTGCCCAGCGCCGCACCCGGGCGACGTCGCCGGTCAACGCCTCCAGCAGGGCGGGGTCGAGTGCCACCGCGGACGCGTGCTGCACGTTCCCCTCCAGGTCCTGCCAGGCCGCGGCGTGCCCGCTGATCTCGCTGAGACGGTCGAGGATGGCGGCGGTCCCCGCTCCGGCGAGGGCGAGCTCCATCAGCTGCAGCTGCAGCTCCTGCTGGCGCTCGTGCAGCAGGGTTCGCTGGTCGAGGATGTAGCGCACCGTCGCCTGCTGCACGTCGGCGGCGTGCGCGCCTTCCGGCAACCGCAGCAGGGGCAGCATCATCCGCTCGGCGACGGCGATGCCGTCCTGCGACGCGTCGCCGATGATGGCGACGGCGACCCCGCCCTTCTCCGCGAAGCTCTGCATCACCTGGGCGAGGTCGAGACGTTCGTCGAGCATGCGGATCGACTTAACCGGCACGAAGGCCAACTCTCCGCCCTTGATGGCGTCGAACGCGGGCGGCCGGGTTCGCAGTGCGGTTGCCCACTCGACCCTCCGCTCGAGACCAGCGCCGCCCCCGAGCAGCTCGGTGCCTTCGGGGAGGGCACCGCGCCACACGTCCTTGACGGTGATCACGACGACCCCTGCCCGCTACGCCATCTCGAGATAGGTCTGCAGCTCCCAGGGGGTGACCTGGAGCTTGTAGTCGCGCCACTCCAACGCCTTGGCTTCGAGGAAGCGTTCGGCGAGATGGTCGCCCAGAGCGTCGAGCACCACCTCGTCATGACGGAGAGCCTCGACCGCATCGCGCAGGGAATCGGGAAGGACGCCGACGTTGCGACGCTCCAGCTCGACGTCGTCGAAGCCGTAGAGCGCTTCCTCGACCGGCGGCGGCAGCGGCAGCCGTCGCTCCACCCCGTCGAGGCCGCAGCGGAGCATCACGGCCAGCGCCAGGTAGGGATTGCACGAGGGGTCGGGACTGCGCAGCTCGATCCGAGCCGCCTGCTCACGGGTGACATGGGGAATGCGCACCAGGGCGCCGCGGTTGGTGCGCGCCCAGGAGATGAAGACCGGCGCCTCGAAGCCGCGCACCAGCCGTTTGTACGAGTTGACCAGGGGAGCCAGCACGGCGCACATCCCGGAGGCGTGATGGAGCTGGCCAGCGATGAAATGCTTGGCGACGTCGGACAGCCCGTATTCGTCGCGCGAGTCGGCAAAGGCGTTGATGCCGTCGGACAGCCGCAGCAGGCTCTGATGCATGTGCATGCCGCTGCCGCTCTGATCACGGAACGGCTTCGGCATGAAGCTCGCCAGCAGGCCATGCTGCTGCGCCACCGCGCGCAGGGAGTAACGGAAGGTGACCAGGTCGTCGGCGCACTTGAGCGCCGCGGAGTGATCGAAGTCGATCTCGTGCTGCCCCGCCGCCACCTCGTGGTGGGCGGTGTTGACCGCGATCCCCAGCGCCCCCAGGGTCGCCACCATCGCCTGGCGGACGGCGGTGCTGCGGTCGGTGGAGAAGTCGAAGTAGCCGCTGCGGTCGCGGGCCAGCGGCTCGAGACCACCGTCGACGGTGCGCTCCAGCAGGAAGAACTCGACCTCGGGGCCGCAGTGGTAGTCGAAGCCGAGGCCGCGGGCGCTGTCGATGGCCCGGCGCAGCGCCCCGCGGGGATCGCCGGGATAGGGCTCTCCCTCGGGGGTGTGGGCCCAGCAGATCAGGCGGGCGGTGGGCTCGGTGGCCGGCCAGGGGAGGACCCGGAAGGTCTCCAGGTCGGGCACCAGGTACATGTCGCTCTCGGCCGTCCGGGCCAGCGACTCCACCGACGAGCCGTCGAACCAGGTTCCGTGCTCGATGGTGTCAGCGAGCTGGGCCACGGGCGTGGTCACCGTCTTGACCGCCCCCATCACGTCGGTGAACTGGAGGTCGATGAAGCGGACGCCGGCGTCCTGAGCCCGCGCCATTACCTCGCCGGCCAGGTCGGGGGTGGTGGCACGACTGGTCATCACAGCGCGAGCTCCTGGTTTGGTACTGGGCGCAGCGCACAAGACGGACGCCCGTCAGTATGCTAGGTCTCGAGCGTCAGGTGCGGCGTGCGGCGCCGCGCACGAAGCAACCCCCCGCCCCACCGGGCTCAGCGCCCAAGCGCCCCCGTCAGCGGGCGGCTGCGGACGCCCGTGGGAACTGACCGGCCCGGCGACCGTCTCCGGGCGGCCCGGCGAACGCCTGGGCCAGGGACATCCACTCCTCCGCCAGTGGCCCGGTGATCACCAGGTCGGTGTCGGCGCGGTGGCGCCGCTGGGTCACCACCAGACAGAAGTCGAGAGCGCTTCCGGCAATGCGATCGGTCACCCCCGGCTCGCCCCAGCTCCAGAGGGATCCGTCGGGAGCCGTCAGCTCCACCCGGGTCACCCCGGCCGGCACCTCGCGACCGTTGGCGAGGTAGCTGTTGGCGCGGGTCCGCACTCCGAGGTGGGCGATGTGCCGCAGGCGCGGACCGGCTGCCGGGGGCAGGCCGACGGCGTCGCGCACGTCCTGGCCGTGGCACCAGGTCTCCATCAGCCGGGCGGTGACGAATGACGCCACCGACATCGACGGCCCGTACCACGCCACCCGCGTCGCCGGGTCGAGCCCGGCCGCCGCCTCGATGAAGCGCGAGCGCACCCGCCGCCAGCGGCGCAGCAACGTCGCCGGATCGAGCGCGCGCGCCTGGTCGAGATGTCCGGCCGACCACCCGGCGGGATCGGCGGCGATGGCGGACAGATGTGCGGCGAACGCGCCGGGATCGACCGCTGCGGTATGAGCCCGCTCGTCGAAGAACGCGAGGTGGCCCACCTGATCGTGGACAGTCCACCCGACCGCCGGGGTCGGCGTTGCCCACGCCGCCGGTGCCAAGGCGGCGACCACCGCGTCGAGCGCGTTGTGCTCGGCGGCGAGGTCGGCGCAGAGGGTGATGACATCGGCAGCCATGGTCTCGGGAAGCGGTGGATGCTACCCGGACGCGATGCCGGTCCGGGGGGCCGCGAGAGCGTCCGCCAGCAACTCACGTGGGATGCCGCCGGCGCGGCAGATGCGAGCGTACAGCTCGGCACTCGGCTTGGGGCGACGCCTCATCGTCTGGCGATCGACGGCGAACAGACCGAAGCGCTTGCTGTAGCCCTCCGCCCATTCGAAGTTGTCCATCGACGTCCAGTGCAGGTAACCGCGCACGTCGGCGCCGGCCGCGATGGCCGAGTGCACCGCGGCGAGATGATCGACGATGAAACGCGGCCGCAGCTCGTCGTCCTGGTCGGCGACGCCGTTCTCGGTGATGACGATGGGCAGCGGGAATTCCTTCGACAGGCGCAGCAGCGCCCGGTGCAGACCGCCGGGATCGATCGTCCAGCCGAAGCTCGACCGCGGCAGCGATGGGTCGGGACCGCGGCGGGCGAAGAGGCTGCCGGGCCGGCGGATGTCGAAGCCGACCAGCTCGTCGGCGTAGTAGTTGAGACCGATCCAGTCGAGCGAACCCGCCGCCCCCTCGACCGGCTGGCCGCGACCCACCGGTGCCGGAAGGCGGCCGTCGCGACAGGCGAGCAGGAACCAGCGATTGAGCACGAGGTCGGGAATGGCGGCGGCCAGCCGATCGAGGCGAGAGCCGGGGTCCTCGGGTGTCATCCCGCGCATGTGGTGGGCGACGGAGATTCGCGCCTCCCACCCGTGGCGACGAGCCGCCGCCCGCAGCGCGGTGGCTGCGCTCGCGTGCATGCGCACCAAGGCGCGAAGTGCGGCAAATGTCCGTGGCAGCGAGCGCCGGGCCGGCGGCCAGTGGCCCTCGAGGTACCCGAGAACCGCGAGAATCACCGGCTCGTTGATGGTCACCCACCAGCGCACCGTCTCACCCATCGCCTTGGCGCAGGCGGCGGTGTACCGCGCGAACCGCAGCGGGGCCTCGGGGGCGAGGACGCCACCTCGTTCCGCGAGCCAGAGCGGCAGGGTGAAGTGGTGCAGGGTGACGAACGGTTCCATCCCCCGCTCACGGCATCCGGCAGCGACGGCGGCGTAGTGGTCCAGCACCTCGAGGTCGAACCGGCCCTCCTGCGGCTCGACCCGTGCCCACTCGACCGAGAAGCGATGTGCGTTCTGGCCGAGAGCGGCCAGATCATCGAGATCCTGCGGCCACCGGTTCCAATGGTCGCAGGCGGTTCCCGAGATGCTGCCGTCGAGGATCCGGCCCGGCTGGCGCTCGAACTCCGACCAGTCGTTGTGGTTGCCTCCCTCCACCTGGTGGGACGCGGTGGCGCAGCCGAGGAGAAAGCCATCAGGGAAGCGAAGGGCCACCTCGTCCGGCGGCAGACGGGAAGGCTCCGGCACGCGCGAAGACTACGCGACCTAGGCGAATTCCCGCATGAAATCGTGCCAGCGCTCGCGCGAGACCCGGAGCTCCTCCTCGCCCATCGCGGAGAGCGGTCGCTCCGGCAAAGTCTCGCGGGCGCTGAGGTCGCGGGCCTCGGTGTTGACATAGAGGAGACCCGTGACCAGCTCGCTGCGCACCCGTCCCTCGTGGATCACCCGCATCGCGTCGACCGGATCGGTGGCGTCGTAGTCGCGCTCCAGCTTGCGCAGCAGGATGTGCGACCCGTCACCAAGCTCGACGTCCTGCACGGTGCCCGGCTCGTAGTCCACCACATGATCCTCGGCGGGAGCGATGTAGTCGGGGACGTGGAGGAGGAATTCGTGCTCCTTGACGTAGGCATAGCTCTTGGTCGAGCCGTCGTGGTCGTTGAAAGCGACGCAGGGGCTGATGATGTCGAGCACCGAGGTGCCGCGGTGGGCGAAGGCCGCCTCCAGCAACGGCACCAGCTGCTTGCCATCACCGGAGAACGATCGCGCCACGAAGGTCGCCCCGAGCTCGATCGCCATGCCGCAGACGTCGATGGTCTCGAATTCGTTGACCTGGCCCTTCCGCAGGGTGCTGCCGAGGTCCGCGGTGGCGGAGAACTGCCCCTTGGTCAGCCCGTAACACCCGTTGTCCTCGACGATGTAGGTGCAGTCGACGTTGCGGCGAAGGAGGTGGGCGTACTGGCCCAGGCCGATCGACGCCGTGTCGCCGTCGCCGCTGACGCCGATCACCATCAGCTCACGGTTGGCGAGCTTGGCACCGGTGGCCAGCGAAGGCATGCGCCCATGGACACCGTTCAAACCGTAGGCGCGATC
This sequence comes from Chloroflexota bacterium, assembly GCA_005880985.1. Taxonomy (GTDB): domain Bacteria; phylum Chloroflexota; class Dormibacteria; order Aeolococcales; family Aeolococcaceae; genus CF-134. The sequence goes on along the minus strand of VBIQ01000004.1, from coordinate 263,830 downwards.
GACGAAGTACGCCGGCGTCTTCGACGAGCAGCCGATGCCGCTCATCTTTGCCAGCAGATGCGGCTCGACGCCGAACTCGTACATCGCCTTGACCAGGTGGTTGGTGATCGAGTTGTGCCCGCAGCCGGCGCAGAGGGTGGTGGGCGCCCCCTTGTAGACGTCGCGAGCCAGACCGAGACGGTTGACCTTGGGAGCCGGGGGAGGCGTCGGGGTCGCGGGAACGGCAGTCATGGTTCGAAGGTTCCTCAGACGGCCAGCGCCGCCGGGGGATGCTCGCCGCTTGGCGCCGGCGATGCGGCCTGCCGACGGGCCTCGTTGTCGGGGCGGACATCCTCCTCGATCGGGCCGGAGATGGCGGCGGCGTCGATGGGGACACCGTTGTAGTGACGGACGGAGACGAGCCGGTCGGCGAGCGCACCGGGCAGCTCCTGGCGGAGCAGTCCGCAGAGCTGCCCCTGCTGGTTCTGCTCGACCACGTAGACGCGCTCGTGCCGCTCGATGAAGGCGGCCACCTCCGAGGAGAACGGCAGCGCCCGCACCCGCAGGTAATCGGTCTCGATCCCGGCTTCACCCAGCTGGTCGCGGGCCTCGACCACGGCGAAGTGGGTGCTGCCATAGGCGAGGATGGCGAGCTCGTTGCCGCGCTCGTCGGCGACCGGAGCCGGCACCAGCCGGCGCGCCGTCTCGTGCTTGCGCGCCAGGCGGTCGAGGTTGCGCTGATACACCTCGGGAAGCTCCGAGTAGGCCGCGTCCTCGTCGTGACCGGAGCCCCGGGTGAAGTAGCCGGCGAGCGGGTTGGGCGTGCCGGGAAGGGTGCGATAGGTGATGCCGTCACCGTCGACGTCTCGGTAGCGGCCCCACGACTCGATGCGCTCCAGGTCACCGGCGGTGAGCACCTTGCCCCGGTCGAAGCCGTTCGCCGGATAGGCGAGGGGATCGGCCATCCAGAGGTTCATGCCCAGATCGAGGTCGGTGAGCACGAACACCGGCGTCTGCAGGCGATCAGCCAGATCGAATGCCTGCATGGCGAACTCGTAGTTCTCCTCGGCGCTGCCGGGGAGGAGCAGCACGTGCCGGGTGTCGCCGTGCGACAACGTGTAGGCGAAGCTGACATCCCCCTGCATGGTGCGGGTCGGCAAGCCCGTCGACGGGCCCACCCGCTGCACGTCGAAGATGACCGCGGGCAACTCGGCGTAGTAGCCGAGCCCGGTGAACTCCGCCATCAGCGAGATCCCCGGACCCGCCGTCGACGTCATCGCCCGCGCCCCCGTCCAGGTGGCGCCGAAGACGATGCCGAGGGCGGCAAGCTCGTCCTCCGCCTGGATGATGGCGTAACGCTTGTCACCAGTCTGCGGATCGGCGCGGAACCGCTCGCAGTAGCCGATGAAGGCCTCGCACAGCGACGAGGACGGGGTGATCGGGTACCACGCGGCCACCGTGCAGCCGCCCATCACGCAGCCGAGCGCCGCCGCCTGGTTGCCCTCGATGAGGATGCGCCCCTCGGTGCGGCCGCTGAGGCGCTCGAGGCGGTAGCGATCGCGCTTCTCGAGGTTCTCGCGGGCGTAGTCGAGACCGAGGGTCACGGCCTCCATGTTCACCGCCACCGCCTTGGGCTTGGTGCGGAACTGGTCGCGCAGCGCGCTCTCGATCGCCTCGACCTCGATGCCGAGCAGGTGGGCCAGCACCCCGACGTACACCATGTTGGTCAGGTACTTGCGGAGCGAGTCCTGCCCGATGCGCTCCTTGGCGAGCTTGGTGAAGGGGACCGGGTAGTAGGTGACATCGTCGCGAGCGGCGGCGCCCACCACCGGGTAGGTGGCTTCGTGGACGATGACGCCGCCCGGCTTCACCCCCGGCGCGTCGGTGGTCCAGGTGGTGGGGTTGAGGGCGACGAGGATGTCGATGTCCCGCGTCCGGCACTGGTAGCCGTAGGGCGAGACACGGACGTCGAACCAGGTGGGGAGGCCCTCGATGTTGGAGGGGAAGACGTTCTTGGGGGCCACCGGGATGCCCATCCGGAAGATGGACCTGGTGAGGGTCAAATTGGAGGACTGGCTCCCCGACCCGTTGATCGTCGCCACCTGGATGGTCAGGTCGTTGACCACCTCCGCGGACATGTTCTCCTCGTTTCTCCCCCGCGACTTGCGCCGGCGCCGCGCGACCATGCGGTCGAACTCGCGTGACCGCAGTCGGCGGACGTTCGCCCGCCAGGCAGGCGCCGAACTGATCGCCAGTCTACGCCTCGCCGACGCAAGCGAGGCCCGAGCGGCGCCGGCCATCGGCCGAGCCGCCCCGGGCCGGCGGAGGGTCGCAGCGGTCTTTAGGCGAGAACCCAAACGCCGCTCGCGCCACCACCGAGGCCGACTGCCGCCGCGGAGCGCGCTACCGGCGCCCCCGCGGCCGGTCGAAGGCCTGCTTCATGGTCCGGCGCAGATGCGCCTTGAGCGCCCGCTGCACCTGGAGGTCGCTCCACCAGAAGGGGACGTAGGCCATCTGGTCGTGATCGACCTGGAGGCGGAGCCGGAAGATGCGGCGCTGCACCGGGATCCCGTAGTCACGGCGCCAGACCGCCTTGTAGGCGAAGTAGACGACCACCCAGCAGAGCAGCGCCACCACGACCCACTCGGCCTGGGGAAGACCCTGCAGAGAACTCAAGGTGAGGTGAAGGTCGCCCATCGGGCTCCAGGGTAGTGACGCCGGCGGGTGCTCGGAGGGAGCGTTGCACGGTCGTCGCCGCTGTGCAGCGGCTTGTGACCCACCCTGGCTGGACACCGCCCGGGGGCAGCCCATAATGGCCGCCCGAAATGGTGCTCACCAACGAGTTCTCGATCCCCGCGTCGCTGGAGCAGGTCCTCGACGCCCTCAGCGACGTCCCCCGCGCCGCCGCCTGCGTTCCCGGGGCACGGCTCACCGAGGCCAACGCGGCCAGCGCCCGCGGTGACCTGCGGATCAGCCTCGGCCAGACCAGCATCACCTACCGCGGGGTGATGCGGATGGAGGAGGTGGATCGCTCGGCCGGGTCGCTCCGGCTCACCGTCCAGGCGCAGCAGGCGCGGGGCGAGGGAGGCGTCCAGGGCACGGTCGACGTGCGGCTGCGCAACTCGGGAGGCGCCACGCTGGTGTCCACCCGCAGCGAGCTGCGCGTCACCGGCCGCGCCGCCGAGCTGCCAGAGCGCATCCTGCAGGGGGCGGCACGATCGCTGGCCAGCCGCTTCGGCCGGGCCCTGACCGGTCTGATCACCGAGAACGGCGCGGCGCCGGTGACGGCCGCCCCGTCGATGCCCGAGGCCCCGCCGGAGATCACCGTCTCCGCCCCAGCGGAGCAGGAGGAGCTGGCGGTACCGGGCGTGGTGCGCATCGTCACCGACGAGCCCGCGTACGTGGGGCCGCCGACGGCGTGGTCGCGGCTGCGCGACGCCGCCGAGGACCTGATGCGTGAGCGCCCCTGGCTGGTGCCATCGGCGTCGGCCGCGGTCGCCGTCGTGGCGCTGGCGGTCGTGGCCGGACGGCGCCGCCGCTGAGCCGGTCAGACAGCGAGGGCCGCGAGCAACCGGTCGTTGTCGGCGGCGCTGCCGATGGTGATCCGTAGGCGGTCGGCATGCGGTCCGTCGCCGAAATGGCGCACCAGGATGCGTTCGCGCCGCAGCCGCGCGGCGGCCTCGGCGGCGGCGCCGTCGGGAGGACGGGCCAGCACGAAGTTCGCCTGCGACGGCAGCACCGACCATCCCGACCCCACCAGTCGCGCGCTCACCCGATCGCGCTCGCCGCGCACCAGGGTGACGATGGCCCGGTGGTGCGCTTCGTCGGCGAGCGCGGCCATGGCGCCGGCAAGCGCGCAGCGGTCCACCGGATAGGAGTCCTTCACGGCGCCCAGGTCGGCGATCAGTCGGGCGTCGCCCACCGCGTAGCCGACCCGCAGTCCCGCAAGCGCGTGCGCCTTCGAAAAGGTGCGGACCACCAGCCAGTCGTCGTGACGCCCCAGCAGCGGCAGGCACGAGGCGGGAGCGAAGTCGCTGTACGCCTCGTCGATGACGGTGACCCCGGAGGCGCCGGCGAGCAGCTCCTCGAGCGCGTCGGGCGGCGTCCACACACCCGTCGGCGCGTTGGGATTGACCGCGACGCGAAGTGCCCCCGCGGTGGTGCCGAGCGCCGCCGGCAGGGTGCCGTCCTCCTCCACCGGCAGCTCCACCACCTCGGAGCCGAAGATCCGGCCAAGGATGGGAAGAACTGCATAGGTCGGCCGTGAGAGCACCAGGCGGCTCCCGGGCTCGCAGAAGGCGCGGATGCAGCAGTCGAGCACCTCGTCGGCGCCGTTGCCGACCATCACCTGCTGCGGGTCCACGCCGTGATACCGCGCCAGCGCGCTGCGAAGCGGCTCCCCGTCCGGGCTGGGATAGCGATGCAGGGTGGCGGCGCTGCCGGCGACCGCCCCGGCCACCGCGGGAGACGGCGGCAGCGGCGACTCGTTGGTGTTGAGCTTGACCCAGCCGTCGCCGTGGGGCGGTTGCTCGCCCGGCGCGTAGCCGAAGTCCGGTCCCAGCGAGGGACGGCGAAAGCGCGATCCGGCCAAGGTCGCGTCTACCGGCGCCGCCGGCGCCGCGACGCCTTCTCCTGATCGCCGACGGGAAGCGGCTCCTCCAGCCGCAGGTTGGCGGCCGGCACGTGCACCAGGGCGCCGGTGTAGGCCATGGCCACGGTGACGATCTCGCGCATCGGGTCGATCTCCTGGACCACCGCCCTGCCCTCGGGTAGATCCACCACTGCTCCGGGAGGCGGCATTCGTCGCTTGAACTCGACGTACTGGTCGTTCTCGTACACCAGGCAGCACTTGAGCTTTCCGCACATACCGTTGAGCCGGCTGGGATTGAGCGGCAGCCCCTGCTCCTTGGCGTGCTTGATGGAGATCGGCTGGAACTCCTTGATCCACGAGGAGCAGCACAACCGGCGCCCGCACGGGCCGAATCCGTCCTGGATCTTCGCCTCGTCGCGGGGATAGATCTGGCGCAGCTCGACCCGGCACTGGAAGGTGGAGGCGAGGTCCTTGGCCAGATCGCGGAAGTCCACCCGCCCGTCGGCGGAGAAGTCGAACAGGATGCGGCCGCCGTCGAAGGAGGAGGTGGCGGCGACGATCTTCATCTCCAGGCCGAAGGCGTCGACCTTCTCCTTGGCGATGCGCACCTGCTCCGGGGCACGCTCCTCGAGGGCGTGCTTCTGGTCGAGGTCCTCGGGGGTGGCCCGGCGGATCACCGGCTTCAGCTCGGCCGGCAGGATCGAGGCGCCCAGCTCGGCCGGCGCCAGCACCACCTCGCCGATCTCGGCGCCGCGAGCGGTGTCGGCGACGACGCGCTCACCGACCACGAAGTCGTCGCCGGCGGGGTCGTAGTAGTTGAGCGGGCCGTTACGGCGGAACTTGACGCCGAAGGCAAGAGGCATGGCCGTCCAGTCAGCCGCGCCGCCGGGGTGACCGGGGGCGGGCGGGGTGATCAGGGTTGGTGGCGTCTGCCGCCGCGGGGCCGGCGAGAGTGGGATCGCGCGGCGGTGCGGCGACCCGGGGTGGTGCCGGAGCTGTGGCGAAGACGTCGAGGAACAGCACCTCGTAACCGAGGCGAGGTACAGCATATTGCGCCAGCTGGTCGCTGAGCTCCACACACCGGCCGAGGATCTCGACCACGCGCTCCATCGGGAGGGACTCGGCCCAGGCCCTGGCCGCCGGCTGGAAGTCGGCCCACACGGTCAGCTCCGGGGCCCCGGCAGCGAGGTAGGCGACGTCCCGGACGAAGCTGGTCCAGGCGGCAAGCTGGGCGATGGCCCGCTCACGCCCCTCGGCGGAGTTGGGCGGCGCCAGCTTTCCGGCGGTCGCGAGCACGGCTGCCCGCCCCCCTCCGGCGCCGGCGAGGAAAGTGTCGATGGCGGCGAGGTCGGCGCTCAACGCTCCCGGAGTGATGGCCAGCCGGAGCGCGCGTCCCGGGCTCCCCCCGGCGAGAGCGGCGGCCAGCGCGGCGAGCCGGGCCGGAGCCCGGTGACGCGACTCCAGCCAGGACCGCATCGCCGGCGCCGGCACCGGACCGCAACCGATCATCTGGCAGCGGGAGACCACCGTCGCCGGCATCCGCTCGGGATGGGCGGTGCAGAGCACGATGTGGCTCAGCGGCGGTGGTTCCTCGAGAGTCTTGAGCACGCTGTTGGCCGCAGGCTCGGTCAGCCGGTCAGCGCGGCCGATCACCGCGATCCGGCGCCCGCCGGCGTAGCTGCGCAGCGCGAAGAAGTCCTGGAGGCTGGGGCCCGTCTCCGGGGTTCCGCCGCCCGCGCGAACCCGTTCAATGCCGATCCGCTCCGAGTCGGAGTCCTCCAGCCAGTGATCGGGATGCGCCGCCAGGCCACCGGGCCAGCCGCCGGCGTCGAGCATGACCCCGGCCAGGGCCTCGGCGAGGGTGGTCTTGCCCACCCCGTCGGGACCGGCGAGCAGCAGCGCGTGAGGCAGCCGGCCGTCGCCCAGCGACGCCGCCAGCTGGGCAGCGACCAGCGCATGGCCGACGATCTCCGAGAAGGGCACGGCCGCAGTGTAGGCAGGGCTACCGCCGGCGTCCGGCCACAATGGCGCCGATGAGCGTCGATGTGATGCGCCGGCGAAGAGTTCCCTGGGATTGGACCGACATCCTGATCTTCGTCGGCGTGATGCTGCTGCTGCCAGCGGGGACAGACGACCAGGGACGCCTGCTCACGCTCGCCGGCCAGGCCATCCGATTCGGCGGGTACGTGACACATCTGGTCGATACCGGATTGCAGCCGAGCTCGCGCAATGCGCTGGAGTCGTTCACCGGGCAGACGTTCTTCTACGCCGTCGCGCTGGCGGTGGTGCTGCTGCTGGTGATCGGCCGTCGCCACGCCACCGTGCGCGACCTGGGATGGCGGAGCGTCGCCACGCGCTGGCTGCTGCTGGCTGCGCCGCTCACCGTGGTCGCGCTGATCGTCGCCGCCGTCCTCGGGGCGATCAGTGCCGCTCTCTTCCCCGGGGTGAGCAACGCTCAGTGCACCGCCGTCCGCGCCGAGTACGGTCATGTGATCCTGATCGCCATCCCTGCAGTCTCGGTGGTGGCCCCCCTGGTCGAGGAGACGATCTTTCGCGGCTTCATCTTCGGCTGGCTGAGCCGGCAACTGCCCTGGCCCGCCGCCGCGGTGCTCAGCGCGCTCATCTTCGCAGGGGCACACTTCATCAAGCTGCTGCTGCTGCCGCTCTTCGGCGTCGGTCTGCTGCTCGCCTATCTCTATCACCGCACCGGGTCACTCTGGCCCGGAGTGGTGGTGCACGGTCTCTTCAACCTGGTGGGGATCGTGCAGATCCTCAACGCCACCAGCTGCTGAGGGTCGACCGCGACGCGGCGGGGCGTGGTCTAGACCGGTGCCTGGATCAGTCCGCCGTCACAGGGAACCACGGCGCCGCTGATATATGACGCCGCCGGCGAGCAGAGGAAGACGGCGAGGCGGGCGACGTCCTCGACCTCGCCGTAGCGACCCAGGGGAATGCCACGTGACGCCTCGGCGATGATGTCATCGACCTTTCGACCAGCGGTGGCCCGCGCTCGCGCCAGCTCGACAGCGCGCTCGGTGCGGATGTTGCCGGGCAGCACGGTGTTGACCCGCACCTTCGGCGCCAGCTCGTTGGCCAGCGATCTGGCGAGGCCGGCGACGGCGAGACGGATGCTGTTGCTCAGCACCAGGTTGGCGACCGGCTGCCGGATGGTGAAGGATGAGATGAAGAGCACCGCGGCGGCATCCGATTTGCGCAGCGCCGGCAGCGCGGCTCGCACCATGCGCACCCCGCTCATCAGGGTCAGCTCGTGGGCAGCGTGCCAGGCGGCGTCGTCGAGGTCGGCGAAGGTCCCCGGCGGTGGACCGCCGCTGTTGACCACCAGGACATCGAGGCGTCCCAGCTCGGCGACCGCGCCCTCGACCGCGGCGATCGCGGCGGGACCGTCGGCGAGGTCCGCCACCCGGGTGACCACCCGCCGGCCGCGGGTTCGCACCGCGACCGCGGCCCGCTCCAGCTCCTCGGCGCGGCGGGCGCACAGCGCCACGTCGGCGCCCTCGCCGGAGAAGAGCTCGGCGATGGCACGACCCATGCCCTGACTGGAGCCGCCGACGAAGGCGGCGCGTCCCCGCAATCCCAGGTCCACGGTCTTGCCTCCCTGATGCGGTCAGTGCCGGCCGCCACCGCGCCCCAGCACCAGTCCCACGAGGGCGACGGCGAGGACGATGGTGGTGAGGCGCAGCCACCGGTCATAGCGAGTCGCCCGCGGGTCGCCGAAGCCGAATGGAGCCAGCATCATCCCCCGAATGAAGGCTGCATCGGCGCGCCACGCCTCGGGATGGTGCCGGCGCACCCGATACAGCCCGCGATAGTGCTTGGCCACGCCGGCGCTGATGAAGAGCAGCATGGCCAGCAGCCCGGCGGCGCCGATCTCGGGGCGGGGGGTGGCCCCGGCCACCTCGACCACCAGCGAGGCGCAGAGCAGTAGCAGGCCCAACGCCAGGGCGGTGCGCATCAGCCGGCCGTAGCCGGCGGCGTCACGGTAGACGGCGATCGGATCGACGGACGCGGTGGCGGTTCGACTGGGCTGCCGCGGCGGCGATCGGCGCGGGGACCGGCGCCGGGTCACGCCGCGTCCTCGACCGACGGCCGCCCCTGACGCTCCAGGAAGAGCCGCTTGCGCCTCACCAGGTAGCCGATGATCAGCAGGTTGACGATCAGCGCGAGCACCTTGAACACGCTCGGATGGAACATCACCTCGTCCACCTCGAGCGGGATGAAGGCGCCGGTCGCGAGCAGCACGAGGTACTCCGCCCAACGTCGCCGCAACACCAGGCCGGCGGCCTCGGTGCCCTCGAGTGCAGCGTAGAGCAGCGCCCCGATGGCGATGCCGTTGCGTTGGGCGCTGCTGAAGCTGCCGAAGCGGATGATGGCGCTGTCGACGCCGCGCCGCAGCAGCCCGCGCCCAGGGTTGAGGTTGAGATCGGTCTGGATCCGCTGGGCGACGTCGGCGAGGTTGGTGTTCAGGTTGACCACCAGGAGCACGACGCCTCCCACGATCAGCGCCGTCGCCTTGAGCAGGCGCTCGGCGATGATGAGGCGGATGACTCCGGTGACCTCGATGCGGCGGGTCATCTCCCATCGCAACCAGCGACCGAACCGTCCCATCACCGGGTCACTGTAGCGGCCTGATATCGTCGCGGCAGGCAGTTCGGAGGATGTGTGCTGTGGCTGAGGAACAGGTGGCCTGGACCGCGATGCCCTATCGTGCACCGGTGCTCGACGCAGACGGCAATCCCATCGGCACCGCGGAGTCGCTGCTCGGCGACGAGGCCGACGACATCTTCCACGGCATCGCGCTGAAGCGGCACTCCGACGGGAAGATCGTCGAGATCGCCGCCGATTCGATCAGCAGGATCACCACCCGACACGTCTACACCAATCTCAGCGCCGACGGCGTCAAGGGGTTGCAGCCCTACCAGGAGGAGCGGTGGTATCACCTCGGCTGGGGCGGCCTCTTCCGCAAGCACCCCGAGTGGCGCCAGGGGAATCGCTGAGGAGGACTCTCAGGGGATCAGGGCGGCGCGGCGAGGCCGGACTCGCCGGGTGCGCCGCCCGGCCGCAGCGGCGATCAGCACCGCGGCGAGGGCGGCAGCACTGAGCGCCGCGGCGGCCGCACCAGCCTGGTCGGAGGTGTTGGGAAGGGCGGACACCGCCGGACCGCTGGTCGGCGCGGCCGGCGCCGCGGCCGCGGTCAGCCCCGGCTGCGACGACCTCTGCAACCACGCCTGGAGGAACCCCACCGCCATCGCCGCGGCGTTGTCCGCGGCGAGCACCCGGTAGGCGAAGAACTGCGCCGGAAATCCCGGAAGCATCAGCGGATCACCCTTGCCGTCGGACACCGCGCGGAACCCCAGAAACGGCAGTCCCTTTCGCATCGCGACGCGCGCGACCGCCGCCGTCTCCATGTCCTGCGCGTCATAGGCGGCCGCCGGCGCCGGCGGCGACTTGAAGTACGCCAGGAAGAAGTTGGGATCGGCGAACGGCACCATACCGGCGACGAAGCGGGGCACGTAGTCGGGTGAGTGGGTCTGCGCCCGGCACGGTTCGCATCCGAACACGTCGCCGCCCTGCGGCGCGCACGGCCATGCGCGCCCGTTGAAGGGATCGGTGCTGCTACCGTCGCCGCCGACGATGACCGCGGGCGCATTCGGCATGTGCACCGGTCTCACCAGTCCGGGATCCGGGCAGGCACACCCGGGATCGCCGACCGGCACGTCGCGCTCGAGCTTCACCGAACCGCTCTCCGCCACCGCGCGGGCCGTCGCCAGCATGGCTGGGTCGACGCTCAACCAGCTCTTGCCGTCCTCGGTCCAGCGACGCGGGACGGTGACATCCCCGATGTTGGTGCGGCCGCCGGCGACTCCCGAGAAGACGACCCGGCTGATAGCGGAGCCGGACGCGCAGCGGAAGTGGTCGAGGGCAAGCTGCGTTGTGTTCGTGGCGTTGACCAGCCCGATCCCGGTCAGCGCCAGCACCACGTCATTGCCGCCGAGCCGTCCGAGATAGAAGGTGCGGCCATCAACGGTCACCGTCTGGGCGGGGTCAACCGTCGCCCGGGCGAGAAGGGCATCGAGCTCCGCCGGGAACGCCGAGAGCAGCAGCAGGCGCTCGGTGCAGGTGCCGGAGGGGCCGGACGCGGCCTGCGCGCCGGACGCCGCCGAGGTCGCCGCGCCCACGGTCGCGATGAGGGCGGCGATGGCGCCGAGCGCCCCCCGCCGAGCGGCTGCGAACGGCGACATACGAGCCTCACAGAGGTGCTGATCCGCCTGCCGAAGTAGACGCTCGGCCGCGGCGCGGTATTGCGCCTCAGCGGTCCGGGACCGGGATCACCCCGAGTGCCGGTGCGGCCGCTGCCGCAGCACCTCGGCGGCGCGACGCTCGTCCTGCTCCTGCTCCCAGGAGGTGCCGAGGAAGGCCCAGGCCATCGCCCCCATCGCCAGCCCGCAGAAGACGGCCAGCGGGACGGTCGAGGCGGCACCGAGGCCGGCCGCCAGCCCGACTCAGAGAATGATCGCGGTCGTCCCCAGCAGGTTGATGCCCGGCCCGAGGATCCAGACCCAGGGACTGCGCCCCGGCCGGTACAGGCCGAAGCGACGTTCGAGGCGGCGAACTCTCGCGGCCAGCCCGCGGCTGTTGCCCGGGGGCGGGAGCGCCGAATGACCGCTCGGCGAGGAGGTCGATGCCGGTCGCGTCGTCGTCCGCATCCACCCAAATATAGAGGTGCGGTCCCCGACCGCTAGCGGCGGTGCTCGAGGAACATCCGACGATGACCCTCCGGATCCTCGGCCCGATACCTGCGGCCTGGCTCGCCAGCCTCGGGCGGCGTCAGAATCGTCGCCCCGGCCAGGACCGCGCGGCGGTGATGGGCGTCCACGTCATCGACGTACACCAGCACGCCGTCGACGACCCACGGCACCGTCGACCAGGCACGCGCGCTCTCGCAATGCTCGCGATGACGTCGCGGCCCTTCGTAGTCGGGCGACGGTGTGGCGAGCATGACGATGCCGTGCCCGGTCTCCATCTCGCCGTGACTCAGCCTGCCGCCATCGAGCACGCGTGTCCGCTCCTCGAATCCGAAGGCGTGATGAAGCCACTCCGGGGCGGACACCCGTGGCCGGGTCCCCCAAGGATGACCGGTGCCCCGTCTTCACGGCTCTTCACAACGATGCGGGTGCACGTCCAACCGACAGACGGCCTATGCTCTGCCTCCAGGGCTTCTGGGTTAGCCAGAAGGACCGCCCGACGCAGAGAGGAGGCTCGAAGTTCGATGTACGTGCGCAGCAGCCGTGTGCAATTCCCACCCGATCAGCTCGATCGCGCAATCGCTCACTTCAAGGAGGTGACGGTGCCCGCCGCCAAGCAGGTGGCCGGCTTCGCCGGCAGCGTCCTGGCTGTCAATCGGTCGAGCGGCGACTGCACCGCGACGACGTTCTGGGAGAGCCGCGACGCCCTCGAAGCGAGTGAAGACGCGGGCACCCGCCTGCGAACCCAGGCGGCGAGCGCCGCCGGGGGCAGCGTGGTCAGCGTTCAGCGCTACGAGGTCGCCCTCCGCGAGATGGCGGGGCCGCCCAAGTCCGGGACCTACATCCGCGCCAACATCGGTCAGGCTTCGCCCGACAAGTTGGACACTCTGATCCAGAGGATGCGGGACGAAGCCCTCCCGACGGTGCGCACACAACCCGGATTCCGCGCCCTCAACCTCGGCATCGACCGCGACGCCGGTCGCTTCGCGATCATCAGCGTCTGGGACACGCCGGCCGACCGTGACGCGAGTTTCGCAAATATTCAGGAGATGCGAACCCGCATCTTCGCCGACGTCGGAGCCCAGAGCGTCGAGGTCGCCGAGTACGAGAGCGCCTACGTCGAGTTTGCGGCCGCCGCGGCGACCGCCGACTAGACCAGCTGCAGGGCACCCCTGGCCGGCGGAGCGCCCGCCGGCCAGAGGGCGCCATCGTCGCCTGAGGAGCTGTCCCCTGAGACCGGTTACCGCTGGACGCGGCGCCCGTCGAGGCGGATGGTCCACCGGTCGATGGTGTGGATGTGCAGATGCGTCTCGCTCCACGGGTCGCGGGCGAGGGTGTCGCGGACGGCGTCTTCCGACTCGGCCTCGACCACGTGCACGACACGGTGCTCGTCCACGAGCGGGCCGCCCAGCACGACAAACCCTGCCTCCACGAGCCCGTCCATGAAGGCTGCGTGGGCGGTCCAGTCTGACTGCTCCTCGAGGGGTCGGGACGCATCCCATTGGGGTCCCGAGCGTTGGAGAACAACGAGGAACATCGGCACGGTCGCACTCTACCGCGCCTCGGAGTGCTCGCCGCCCCCGGGCGCACCACTACGTCAGCTCCTCGCGCAGCAGCTCCATGAGCAGCCCGTCGTGCCAGGTGCCGTCAGCACCGCGTTCGTAGCGGCGCATCACCCCCACCGGCTTGAATCCCACCTTGCGGTAGCAGGTGATGCCGCGGAGGTTGATCGCAGCAGGGTCGATGGTGAGCCGGTGGTGCCCACGTTGATCGAAGAGATACCTGGCGAGAGTCCTCACCGCCTCCGCTCCGAAGCCGCGGTCCTGCCACTGCGCCGCCAAGGCGATGTCGATACCGGCGTGACGGTAGTTGGCTTCATTCTCCTCGTGGTACTGGATCAGCCCGGCAGTCTCCGAGTCCACCTCCACGACGAAGGTGACAACCCCGCTCTCGCCGGTCACCTCACGGCGCAGTCCTTCGACATCCGGCTCGCCCCACCACTGCACGACCTCGGGCGACGCGAGAATGGCGATGAGCTGTGGCACATCGCTCTCAGAGGCCCGACGCAGCGTCAGCCGTTCGCCACGCAGGGGAGCGGAGTCATAGGGAGTGTCCAACCTGCCGAGGATAACCGGATGAATCCGGCAATGGCCGCATCAATCGGCCGGCGCGGTCTGCCTCGCCTGGCGCCACACCAGGAAGATCCGCTGCACCGCGGTGAGGTTGGTCAGCACCGCGAGCACCCACAGCATCGGCACCAGGATGGGATTGATCAGCAGCCCCAGCACGGTGATCACCACCCGCTCGGGCCGGGCCAGGATGCCGCCCTCGCAGACGAACCCCAACGACTGAGCCCGTGCCCGCACATACGACACCAGCAGCGATCCCGTCAGCGCCGCGATCACCAGCATCGGCTCGACCGTGTGGTGGCCGTTGAAGATGAAGTACCAGAGCAACCCCATGTAGGTGAAGCCCTCGGCATACCGATCGGTGGTGGAGTCGAGGAAGGCGCCGTAGCGATACACCTTGCCGGTGACCCGGGCCACGGCGCCGTCGAGGATGTCGAAGGCGCCCGCCAGCAGCAGCACCACGCCGCCGGGCACGAGCTGCCCAACCGCCACCAGCAGGCCGGCGCCGGCACTGATGACCAGGCCCACGAGGGTCAGCATGTTCGGGGTCACGCGCAGCAGGCGCAGCAGCGGGACCAGCTGCCGGGCCCTGGCTCTAACCCAGTCCTGGAACCTGGTCGTGAACACCAGCAGCCACCATGTGCATGCGCGCCCGCATCCGCGCTTCGGCGTAGACGTCGAGCACCGTCTCGGTGATGCGACTCCAGTCATAGGTCAGTGCGGTGCGCCGGCCCGCCTCGGCCAGGGCACGGCGCCGCCCGTCGTCGTCGAGCAGGACCTCCAGCGCCTCGCCCCAGGGCTCCGGCTGACCGGGCGGAAGAAGCAGGCCGTCACGGTCGGGGGTCACCACCTGGGCGAACCCGGGAATCCTCGAGGCCAGCACCGGCACGCCGCTGGCCATCGCCTCGAGCAGAACGATGCCGAAGCTCTCCTTGCCGATCGCCGGGGCGCAGAAGAGATCGGCGGACCCATAGCAGCGGGGGAGCAGCCGGGCATCGACGTGACCGGTGAAGTGCACATCGGGGATGCCCTCGCTCTCGATGTAGCGCTCATAGCCCCAGCGCATGGCGCCCTCGCCGACCACCACCAGGCGCACGTCAGAGCGCCGCCGCCGCAGCTGGGCATAGGCGTCAAGCAGGGTGGGCAAGCCCTTGCGCTGTTCCAGCCTGCCGACGAAGAGGATGGTGCGCTGCCCCGCGGTGCGCAGCTCGGGCAGCGGCGTGGTGCCCGGATAGAACCGCGAGGTGTCGATGCCATTGGGGACGATACGGTAGTCGCCCGAGAAATAGCGGTTGACGAAGTCGCGGGCGGGGCGGCTGACCGCGATGCAGCAGTGCAGCCGCTTGAAGTATCGCTTGAGGAACGGCCGCCCGTAGTAGTAGCCGAGATTGCGCCGGGCAAAAGCGTGGAAGGTCCCGACGTTGGCGCCGTCCTTCTGGAACCGGAGCACGGTGATCGGTAGTGACGGCATCAGCGGTTCCTGGTAGTGGACGACGTCGAAGGCCTCCTCGTCGAGCAGCGCCCGCACGCGACGCACCAGATGGAAGGAGAGTCCGATGCGAGCCACCGAGCCGTTGCCGGGAACGGGGACACTGCGGCCGATGCGGACGTAGCCGGGCAGGTAGTCCTGGTCGTCCATCTCGCTGCTCGGCGCGAGCACCAGCACCTGATGGTCACGCTCTCTCAGCTGCTCGGCCAGGTGCCGCACATGCTCGCTGACGCCACCCGGATGGGTGTAGTCGTACGGCGAGACCAGACAGATCTTCATGGCGCCAGCGACGGCCACACGGGATCGAGGACGTGCCACTGCTCCGGGTACTCGCGGATCACCCCCTCGAGCACCTCGAGGCAGGCGCGGGTCACCCGCCGCACCTCGGTGTCGCGGTCGGCGTCGGGGTCGTAGGTGACCTCGGGATAGCACCGGCCGACAACCTGGCTGCCCACCCGGAGGAGCACGATCGGCACCAGGGCGGCCCCGCTGCGGATGGCGATCTCGACCACCCCGGTCGGGATGCGGGCGGGCTCACCGAAGAACTCGATGGGCTCGCCCGTCCCCAGCATGTCGCGGTCAATGGCCATCGCCACCAGGCCATTGTTGCGGAGCACACGCCAGACGTCGCGCAGGGCTGCCGCTCCCAGTCGCCGCGCCGTGGCCTCGTCGCCACCGCGCATCGCCCCGATGTCGATGGGGATCACCTGCACACCCATGCGCGCGCGCGCGGCCACCACCCGCTCGAAGAGCTGCGCAGGTTGCAGCACCTCGGCGAGCAACGCCATGCGGCCGAGGCGGTGGTTGTAGCCGGCGAGCCCCACCTCCCAGGAGCCCAGGTGCAGCGAGACCACCACCACGCCGCGACCCCGCTCCAGCGGCTGCAGCATGTACTCGATGTTCACCGGCTGCACGCTCCGGCTGAGGCTGTCGGCGCGGTAGGGCATCTCCATCACCTCGATCCAGCTGCGGATGAGGTTGCGAATGTTGGCCCGCATCACCCGGCGCAGCTGGCGACGATCGGCGTCGGGGAGAACATGCTGGAGGTTGGAGCGAAGGCCGTCGAAACTGCGCGGCCGCAGGGTCAACAGCGTGTCGGCGGTGGCGGCGCCGAGAGCACGCACGACCCGCGGTGGGGTCACCCGGACGAGGGTCTCGGCCACCCGGTAGCCGTAGTACGGCAGCATTCCCCGCCGGTACCGCGCCCGCGCCGGCCGGGAGATGGCCGCCCCGCCGGCGGTCGCGGGCCCCTCCACGTCCGCGGTCGCCGGCGGCGGGGGCGGCGGGGTGGGAAGGCGCCGGCCCTCGATCACCGTCCGCTTCCGCCGCGGCCCGTCAGCGCGATGCCGGCTCGGCGGCCTGAGGGGTCGCGGCCCTACCCGTGACGTGGCCGTTGCTGGCACTTGCCGCAATGAATTCCTCTGTCGCGATGCGCGCTGCCGCGTCGGAAACCTGGGTGGGCGGCGACTTCATGAAGTACGACGACGGCCCGTCCAGAGCGCCGCCGATGCCGCGGTCGATCGCCAGCTTGCAGCAGCGCACGGCGTCGATCACGATGCCGGCGGAGTTGGGGGAATCGTGCACCTCCAGCTTGAGCTCGACGTTGAGCGGAACATCGCCGAAGGAGCGGCCCTCCAGGCGGATGTAGGCCCACTTGCGGTCGTTGAGCCATGGGACATAGTCGGATGGGCCGATGTGCACGCTGTTCTTGTCGATCTCGTAGTCGAGCTGGGAAATGACCGAGTTGGTCTTGCTGATCTTCTTGCTGAGCAGGCGTTCGCGCTCGAGCATATTGAGGAAGTCGGTGTTGCCCCCGAAGTTGAGCTGGTAGGTGCTCTCCAGCTTGACGCCGCGCTCGCGGAACAGCCGAGTGAGCACGCGGTGGATGATGGTGGCGCCGACCTGCGACTTGATGTCGTCACCGATGATGGGAAGGCCGCGCTGTTCGAACCGCTTGCGCCAGTACTCCTCGCGGGCGATGAAGACCGGCATGCAGTTGACCATGGCACAGCCGGCGCTGAGGATCTGCTCTGTGTACCACTTGGTCGCCTCCTCGCTGCCCACCGGCAGGTAGTTGACGACGACGTCGGTGCCGGAGTCCTTGAGGATGCCGACGATGTCCGCGGTCGAACCGGGCGCCTTGGTGATGATCTCGGAGAGGTACTTGCCGAGCCCGTCGTGGGTCATGCCGCGAGCGACGGAGACTCCCGTGCGAGGGACGTCGGCGAACTTCACCGTGTTGTTGGGGCCGGCGAAGATCGCCTCGCCGAGGTCGAGCCCGACCTTGTCCTTGTCGATGTCAAAGGCCGCGGAGAACTCGATGTCACGCACGTGGTAGCCGGCGAGGTCCACGTGCATCAGGCCGGGGACGAAGTCGGCCGGATCCGCGTTCTTGTAGTACTCCACCCCTTGGAGCAACGACGACGCGCAGTTGCCTACGCCGACGATCGCCACCCTCACCTTGTCGCTCACTGTGCCACCTCGCTGCTGACCGGTTGCATGTCGAAGATCTCGCCGCCCGGGGTGAGCAGGCGGGCGAAACTGCGCAGGTGGGCGGCGATGGCGTCGCGGTCCAGCCTGCAGAAGACCTCCCGGCCCTCGCGCCGGGTTCGAATCACCTGCGAGCGCCGCAGGATACGCAGGTGCCAGCTCATCCGCGGCTGGCTCACCTTGCAGAGGTCGGCGAGCTCCGACACGCGGACCTCGGCGGCGGCGGCCAGCCGCTCGACGATCTTGATCCGGGTCGGGTTCGCCAGGCCCTCGAAGTGGGTGCTGAGCTCCATGAGGGCGGCGGGAACCAGGGCGCTCCTCGGGGAGCGGGCGCGAACGGGATGAGGGAGGCGCGATTCCATAAAGGATTCTTTGATAAAGGGATCTTTATGCATCGTAGCGGGCCGGAGCCGGGAAGCGCAACCGCCCACCGCGCCAGCGATACCTCCGGCGGCGGCCGGCCGCCTCAGCCGTCCCCGGCCGGGTCCGAGCCGGCGGTGCCCTCTCCCACCGGGGCATCCGGCTCGGCCGCATCGTCGCGGTCCGCTGCGACGGCCTGGGCTCGCTCGACCTCGTCCGCCCCACGGTCGGTCGCCGGCAGCACCGCCTGGATGGCGGCGAGGACGCCGACACACACCGCGATCACCAGCCCGAACCCGAACAGGCCGAGGACGACGGCGAGCAGCGCCCCCACCGCGGTGATACCGAGAACGGGGTCCGCGAGCATCGACATACGATGGCACGCACCGTGAACAGCTCGACAGCGGTGGACGTCCGCGGCCTGCCGGCGGCGGTGCGCGTGCGCCGGGGCCGGATCGTCTTCCCGGCCCGTCGCCCGGCCGCGCTGGTGCTGCCACTGGCCGCCGCGACCGAGATCACCGGCGCCGTCTTCGTCGTCACCGGCGTCCCCATCGGTTGGGCGGTGTGCGCCGCCCCGGTCCTGGCGCTGCTCGCCACCGGAGTCCTCTTCCGCCCCACCCTCGAGCTCTGCCGTGAGGGACTGGTGCAGCGCCAGTACCCGTTCTCGTCGCTCACCCGGTGGGAGAACGTCGACCACTTCGGCATCACCCGCGCCGGCAACCGGGTGATCCTCGGATACCGGCTGATGACCGGCGTCCCGCCGCCTCGGCGGCAACCGGCGGCGGCCCTGCTGCGGGCAGCTCAGCGACCCTTCGACGGCGGCTTCTTCGCCGACTCGATGGCCGGGCGCCCCGAGGATCTGCTGGCAACCGTCGAGGTGTTCCTGCGCGACCCGGCACGGCGGGACGAGCTGCCACCGGCGCGGGGGTGAGCCGCCACCCGCGACCGAGGACCACTGATAGGATGGCGGCGCGGCGGCCGCCGGCCGCCACCGGGAGTGGGTCCGTGCGACAGTCAACGATACGAGCGCGTCGTGCCGCCGACAAACGCGATGTCAGCCTCGACGTGCGTCGCATGAGCGAGGAGCTCGACGGGGCAGTGGCCCTGCGCCCCAAGCGCAGCGCCGTCAGCGAGAGCGCCCGCGAGGAGGATGCACTGCGGGCGCAACTGCTGCAGCTGCAGCGGACCGCCGAGGAAGAGCTGGCGCGGCGCAGTGGCGCCAGCCTCGAGCCGGCCGACGCGGCGCCGGTCCCGATCGAGAGGCTGAGCTCGATCAGCCGCGAGATTCCTCGACTGGCATCGCAATGGCCGCGCGGACTGGGCGCGATGCTCAGGACTCCGCAGGCGCTTCGCCAGGCGAGCGCGGGGGTCGCCACCTTCGCTCGCTCGCAGGCGGCGCTCGCCGCGCGCCGCCGCCGCGGCGACGACCAGGTCGACGAGTTCGGCTTCGATCCCGAGTGGACCGAGACCCTGGTGCCCTTCTTCACCTGGCTGTACCGGCACTACTGGCGAGTGAGGCCGATCGGTCTCGAGAACGTGCCCGGCCGAGGGCGCGCCCTGCTGGTGTCCAACCACTCCGGCGTGCTGCCCTACGACGGGGCGATGATCCGCACCGCGATCTACGCCGACCATCCGTCGCCGCGGCACGCGCGGGCGCTGATCCTCAACGCCTTCTTCGGCATCCCGATGGCGTCGTGGTTCCTCCGCCGCTCCGGCAACACCCTGGGGCATCCTGACGACACGCAGAGACTCCTCGAACGTGACGAGCTGGTGCTCGTCTTCCCCGAGGGTGCCAAGGGCACCGGCAAGCCCTACCGCGACCGCTACCGGCTGCGACGCTTCGGCCGCGGTGGTTTTGCCCAGCTGGCGCTGCGCACCGGCAGCCCGATCGTCCCGGTCAGCGTCGTCGGCGGCGAGGAGATCCACCCGATGCTCGCCGACCTTCCTGCCCTCGGCCGCATGCTGGGACTGCCGTACTTCCCGCTGACCCCGACCTTCCCCTGGCTGGGTCCACTCGGCATGCTTCCGCTGCCCAACTCCTGGGTCATCGAGTTCCACCAGCCGATTCCGACCCGCGGCATGGGGCCGGGCGCCGCCGACGACGCGGCGCTGGTGATGCAGCTCGCCGACCGGGTGCGCGACACCATCCAGGCCGGCCTCTACCGCAACCTGGAGCGCCGCGGCCGCGTCTTCGGCTGAGCCCGCCCCGAGGTCGCGCCTGCGCTATGGGGTGAGCACCACCTTGAGGGCCTCGCGGGCCTCGAACAGCTGGTAACCGCGCAGCGCGTCGTCGAGCTTCATGCGGTGCGAGATGATCGCGGTGGGATCGACGGCGCCTTCGCGGATCAGCCGCAACACCTCTTCCCAGCGCCCCACCACGTTGGCGGTGCCGCAGAACTTGATGTCGATGCCCTTGGTGAACACCAGGCTCATCGGCAGCTCGTACTCCGGTTCCGCATACACCCCGATGACGCTGATCCGTCCCCCAGCGCGCACGGTGTCGAGCGCCTGGCTGAACGCGGGCAGCGCTCCGACGCACTCCAGCACCACGTCGGCGCCGCGACCCCCGGTCGCCTCCTGCACCGCGGTGGCGACGTGGACGCGCTTGCCGTCGATCGGCGTCGCGCCGAAGGACTGCGCCATCTCCAACCGCTGGTCGACGGTGTCGACCGCGTACACCGCCGAGGGGCGGAAGGTCTTCGCGGCCTGGATGGCGAAGAGTCCCACCGGGCCGCAACCCTGAACCACCACGGTGTCGCCGTCCTTGATCTGGCCCTCGACCGCGCAATCGAAGCCGGTGGTGAAGATGTCGCCGGCGAAGAGCGCCTGCTCGTCGCTGAGAGCGCCGTCGAGAGGATGCAGGCACATGTCCGCGTTGGGAATGCGCACATATTCCGCCTGACCGCCGTTGAGGTCACCGAGGAAGGCGCCATATCCGAAGACCCGGGTGTCGGCGCAGCGGTTGAAGAGTCCCTGGCTGCAGAACCAGCACTTGCCGCAGGGGATCATGAACGACGCCAGGGTGCGGTCACCCTCGCGGACCCTGCGCACCTCGGGGCCGGCCTCCTCGATGACGCCGATGAACTCATGGCCCAGCACGCTGCCGGGAAGCATCCCGGGGATACGTCCGTGGAGGACGTGCAGATCGCTACCACAGATGGCGGTGGTGGTGACTCGGAGCAGCGCATCGGTCGGCTCGCTGATGCTCGGCTTGGGGACGTCCTCCATGGTGAGCTTGCCGACGTCCTGGAATGTCACCGCCCGCATCGCGATCTCTCCGGCAAACCGCCCATCGCTCGCAGCACTGTAGCGCGGCGCCGCCGCCTCAGGCGGGACGCAGCGCCGAGGCGAGAGCGTTGAGCTGGTCGCGAGTCCCCATCGCCACCACCAGGTCGCCGGCACCGAGCGGGTGGGCGTCGTCGGGTCCGACGGTCAGCGCACCGCCGGCTCGCGCCGCCAGCAGCACCGCGCCGTACGGCCGCAGCGAGCCGGCGGTCAGACGCGGCTGCGCCCCGTCGGGCACGAGCAGCTCCTCGATGGCCATGGTCTCGGCCCCGCCGGTCATCACGATGTCGAGCACGTCGACCACCGCCGGCTGCAGGGCCAGCGCCGCCATGCGGTGTCCCGACAGAGTGTACGGGCTCACCACCCGGTTGGCGCCGGCGCGCTCGAGTTTGGGCACCGAATACGCGTACGAAGAGCGGGCGACGATGAAGAGACGAGGGTTGAGCGAGCGTGCGGTGAGCACGATGTAGACGTTGCGCTCGTCGCTGTCGACGGCGCTGACCAGGGCCTGGGCCCGGTCGATGCCCGAGAGGGTGAGGACCTCGTCGTTGGCAGCATCGCCGACCACGTGGAGGCGGTGATCGTTGCGAACATCCTCCAGCGGCTGCGGATTCATCTCCACCACGACGTAGGGCTGCTGCGCCTGGTCGAGCTCCGACACCACCTGCTTGCCGGTGCGCCCGTAGCCGCAGACGATGACGTGGTCACGCAGGGCTCGTAGCTGCGCATCCATGCGACGGTACCTCCGATATGCCTGCCAGCGTCCGGTGGTCAGGCCCTCGACCAGGACGCCGAACGTATAGAGAAAGCCGATGACGCCGAAGACGATCAAGCTCATGGTGAACGCCTTGCCGCCGGTGCCGATGGCGTTGGGGAATCCGTAGCCGACGGTGGTGATGGTGCTCACCGTGGTGAACAGGGCATCGATGAAGGAGAAGCGCTCGATGACCACGAAGCCCACCACGCCGTAGGTGATCGCCAGCAAGAGAAGAAGGAGGGGTACCGCTAGGCCGCGAAGGGGGTGGCGCGGCCGCCGGCCGGGGATCAGGGGCGCGTGTCCCCCTCTTCCGCACGACGCTGGGCGACACGGTCGCGCAGCGCTTCCTCGATGCCGGCGTCGGCGCCACGCTCGCGTGCCAGCCAGAAGGGGATGCGCTCGATGTCGCCGCGGTCCACCGCCTCGGCGATGGACTCGAGATGGCCTCGCAGGATCCCGACCACGGCGTCGCCGAGGTCGCTGCCATCGGCGGTGAGGGCGGCGGCGACATCCTCCGGGATGGCGACGGTGAAGGTATCCGCGGGAGCGGGAGCGTCGGCGCGGCGGCCGAAGAGCCGTCCCAGCCACGACATGCGGCCAGTGTATCGGCTGGCCGGGGGCGAGACGCCACGCCAGCGGGATCGAGATGGTGGTGGACCGACCCCCGGGGCGACCGATACGCTTGCGTGACGATGGCGACGACAGCTCCGAAGCGAAGCGCGCCCGCCGCCCCGAAACTCCTCCCCTGGAGCGGCGACGACGAGGCGGACCGCCTCATCGCCACCGATCCGAACGCGCTGCTCATCGGCTTCGTGCTCGACCAGCAGATCACCGTGCAGCAGGCGTTCCTGGGACCGCTGATCATCCGCCAGCGGCTGGGGACACTCGATCCCAACGCGCTGGCGCGGATGGAGTCGGAGCGGGTCGCCGCCGCCTTCGCCAAGCCGCCCGCGGTGCATCGCTACCCGCGCTCGATGGCCGAGCGCGTGCAGCGTTTGTGCGCGGTGCTCAGCGAGAAGTACAGCGGGGATGCCTCGGCGATCTGGCGCGATGTCGCCGACGCTGCCGAGCTGCGGCGGCGCCTGACCGAACTTCCCGGGTTCGGTGCGCAGAAGGTGACCAGCGTGGTGAGTGTGCTCGCCAAACAGTTCGGGATTCGCCCGCGCGGATGGGAGTCCGCGATCGCCAGCCATCCGACGCTGGCCGATGTGACCACCCCCGAGGAGCTGGCCGCGTATCAGACCGCCAAGCGGGCCCACAAGGCGGAGCTCCGCGCCCAGGGACTGCTCCCACGCCGTCAGGCGAGGCGCCGGTGAGCCCGGTCGAGGTCTTCGAGGACGGCGACAGCCGCATCGTCAAGGTGGGTCCGATGGGCCCCTACGGCAACAACGCGTACGTGGTCCGCGACCTCGCGCGCAACCAGGCCCTGCTGGTCGACATGCCCCTGGAGGAGCGGCTGCTGCTGGACGCCATCGCCGCCGAGGGCGGGGTCGGCACCGTCGTCGCGACCCACTGGCACCCCGACCACTGGATGACCTACGAGGCGGTGCGGGCGGCCACCGGCGCCCCGGTCCTGGTCGGCCATCGGGAGATCAGGATCCCGGAGGAGCGCATCGACGGCCGCCTGGCCGACGGCCAGGAGCTTCGCGTCGGCGGCATCCGCATCACCGTGCTCCACACCCCGGGGCACACGCCGGGCAGCATCTGCCTGCGGGTCGGGCGGGCGGTGGTCTCCGGCGACACCCTCTTCGACGGCGGGCCGGGCAAGACGTTCGCCGCCGGCGACCTCGAGACCATCGTCGATTCGATCGTCGGGCGGCTCCATCCACTTCCCGACGACACCGTGGTCATGCCGGGGCACGGCGCCAACACCACCATTGGAACGAGCCGCGGCCAGTACGCCGACTACGTCCGCCATCCGAAGCCGAAGGGTCACTTCGGCGACGTGGAGTGGCTCGGCTAGGCGGAGTGTGAGAGCAGGCCCAGGACCGCCGCGGCGACCAGCCAGAGGCCGACCACCATCACCAGCGCCACCAGAAGGGCCCGGCGCAGGGCGTCCATCCGCCGCCGCCGGCGGAAGGCGGCACGCCTCCCGATGAGGTTGAGGTCCTGGCGAGCGTCGACGACCTCGACCGCCGCG
This sequence comes from Chloroflexota bacterium, assembly GCA_005880985.1. Taxonomy (GTDB): domain Bacteria; phylum Chloroflexota; class Dormibacteria; order Aeolococcales; family Aeolococcaceae; genus CF-134. The sequence continues at coordinate 239,846 of VBIQ01000004.1, read as the reverse complement.
GCACCCTTGGCTGAGGCAACCGGCTCAGGGCCGATCACGACCACCTCTGTCCCTCGCAGACCCAATTCCTCGCTGCTGCCCACCCCCTGATCCCGTCCCCCCGGCCATCGACGAGCGTACGAGGGCACAACGGCGGTGTCAAGTTTTGCCACAGCACAGCGGTTTCGGCGAGGGGACATCAAGCGCTACTTGACACTTGCGGCCTGCTGTCCGACCATGGGCCGGCTGTGACCCACCCCCACCGGATGCGCGATCTGGTGCGTCTCAGCGGGACGCCGGCCCCCACCATCCACTTCTACACCCAGCAAGGCCTCCTCCCCCGACCCCGCAAGACCGCCAGCAACCAGGCCCTCTATCGCGCCGGGACCGTCGAGCGGATCCTCTGGATCCGATCGCTACAGGCCGAGCTGCACCTGCCGCTGCGCACCATCCGCTGGGTCCTCAACCGCTGGGGACAGCTGCCCCTCGACGAGATCCGCTCCCTCCAGGCGCTGGGCAGCCTGCTCGAGGAACCCGATCCGGCCGCGTCGGCCGACGAGCTGGCGCGGGTGCGCGAGCGTCTCGGGCCCCACGATCTCGCGGCGCTGCAGGCGCTGGAGCTGATCGCTGACCCCGACCATCCAACCTCCTCGGAGGTGCGCGTCCTGGAGCTGGTGGCAGCGATGCGGGCCGCCGGTTTCACCGAGCAGGCCGGCTTCAACATCGACAACCTCGCCCTCTACCGCGACGCCGTCGAGCGCCTGGTGCAGGACGAGGCGGTGCGCATCATCGAGCCGGCCCTGGGCCGGCACCGGCCGGAGACCCTGCGCGACCTCATCCGCGTCGGACTGCCGCTCGCCAACGAGCTCTTCGTGCTGCTGCATCAGCGGGCCCTGCAGCGCGACATCACCCGTGCCCTCGAGGGTCGCTCGGCGACCGATGAGGTGGCCATGACCGACCAACAGGAACAACCAGTACCCGCAATACCCGCGTGAGACCACAAGGAGAGGATCACTCGTGAGCACCCGCGCCTACGCATTGCCCGTCGAGCAGACCAAATGGGAGGTTGCCGGCGGCAACACGACCGTCTTCAACTGGGAGTACGACGAGGGGCGGGACAAGCTGCTCAACCTCTACGAGAAGGGCAAGACGCGCCAGTGGAACGCCACCGAGCGCATCGACTGGTCGCACGAGATCGACCTCGAGGACCCACTCAAGGGGCCGGAGGAATACGTACCCATCTATGGGTCGCGCAGCTGGGAGCGAATGGACGAGAAGGCGCGCGGGGTGATGCGTCGCCACGGCGTCGCCTGGCAGTTCTCCCAGTTCCTCCACGGCGAGCAGGGCGCACTGATCTGCGCCAGCAAGATCGTCCAGACCGTTCCCGACATCGACAGCAAGTTCTACGCCGCCACCCAGGTGATGGACGAGGCCCGGCACGTCGAGGCCTATTCACGCTACCTGCACGAGAAGATCCAGCTCGCGTATCCCATCAATCCCCACCTGAAGGCACTGCTCGACGACGTCATCGCCGATTCGCGCTGGGACATGACCTACCTGGGCATGCAGGTCCTGATCGAAGGGCTCGCCCTGGCCGCCTTCGGGATGATCCGCGACATCGCCCAGGATCCCCTGGGACGGGCCATCAACGCCTACGTCATGCAGGACGAGTCCCGGCACGTCGCCTTCGGACGGCTGGCGCTGCGCGACTACTACCCGGAGCTGACCCAGAAGGAGCGTGACGAGCGCGAGGAGTTCTGCGTCGAGGCCTGCTATCTGATGCGCGACCGCTTCCTCGCCGAGGAGATGTGGCACAACCTCGAGGACTACGTCGACTACGACGAGGCGATCGAGTTCGTGCAGAACAGCGAATCCCACAAGCTCTTCCGCAGCATGCTCTTCACCCGGATCGTCCCCACCCTCAAGGACGTGGGCATCTTCGGCGACCGGATCCGCGCCGCCTTCGCCGACATGGGGGTGCTGGGCTTCGCCGACGTCGAGCTCGATCGGGTGATGGCCGACGACGAGAACATCGCCGAGACCTTCGACAGCGAGCGCCGGGCCCAGGTGGAGGAGACCATCGCCGCCGGCGCGGCCTGAGCCCCGCCTCCTCTCGCACTTCTCCACGCGCTGGTATAAGCTCACAAGCCAACCGAACACACCGCTTGGACGGACCCGTGCGCCGACGCAGCGCTCGGCCCCAGACCGCCAGCCGGCGCCCCTCCGGTCGCAAGGATCCGCCAGGCCAACGTCGAACCCATCGCAGTTGCGTCGCCCGCGGACAGCTCGCAGGGAGGGCGGGAGGATGAAGCCGAAGGAGCGGTTGGCGGAGGTTGCCTGGCTCCTCGACCGGACGACCACCGCCGAGCACCTGCTGCTCCTCTTCGACACCATCGACGAGCTCGCCGTCTACATGCTGGACATCGATGGCCGGGTCCAGACGTGGAATCGGGGCGCCGAGCAGGTCAAGGGGTACCGCGCCGAGCAGATCCTCGGACGCCACTTCGAGTGCTTCTATCCGCCCGAGGACGTCGAGCGAGGCAAGCCCGATCAGGAGCTGGCGGTGGCGGCGGCGACCGGGCGTTTCGAGGATGAAGGCTGGCGCGTGCGGATGGACGGCAGTCGCTACTGGGCCAACGAGGTCGTCACCGCCCTCCGTGGTGAGGACGGCCGGTTGATCGGATTCGGCAAGGTTACCCGCGACCTCACCGACCGGCAGCGAGCCGAGGACCAGCTGCGCGAGAGCGAGGAGCGGTTCCGGCTGCTGGTCAACGCCCCCGGCTACGCGATCTACATGCTCGACCCCGAAGGGCGAGTCGCCAGCTGGAGCGAGGGCGCCGAACGCTTGAAGGGGTACCGCGCCGACGAGATCATCGGCCAGCATTTCTCCCGCTTCTATCCGCCCGACGAGGTCCGCGACGGCAAGCCGCACCGCGAGCTCGAGATCGCCACTCAAAAAGGCCGGATCGAGCACGAGGGCTGGCGGGTCCGCAAGGACGGGACGCGGTTCTGGGCCAACGTTGTGATCACCGCGTTGCGTGGAGCCGACGGGAGCCTGCGCGGCTTCGGCAAGATCACCCAGGATCTCACCGAGCGCAAGCTCGCAGAGGACGCGCTGCGCGGCGTGCTCGAGCGCGAGCGGGAGACCACCGAGCAGCTGCGCGAGCTCGATCGCCTGAAGACGGACTTCGTCGCCATCGTCGCCCATGACCTGCGCTCACCTCTCAGCGTGATCGCCGGCTACGCCGACCTCCTCCTGGGGAGTGCCGACCGGCTGTCCGAGGAGCGAAAGCAGGAGTGCCTGGAACGGATCTTCAGGGGGACGCTGATGCTGTCCGCCCTGGTCGACGACGTGCTCGAGGTCGCCCGCATAGAATCCGGCCGCATCGACTTCAACTTCGCGCCGGTGGACGTGGCGGCCCTCGTCACGGCGGCCGCCGGACACCTCGGCAACGCCGTCAACTCCGGACGGGTGGACGTCGACGCCAGGCCCGACGTGCCACTGGCACTGGCGGACGAGCAACGCCTCTCTCAGGTGCTGCTCAACCTGCTCTCGAACGCGCTCAAGTTCTCGCCCGACGGATCGCCGGTCGAGGTGGGCATCCGCCGGGACGGGCCGGACGTCCGCATCCAGGTGCAGGACCATGGCCCCGGCATCGAACCCGAGGATCAGCCCAAGCTCTTTCAGCGCTTCACGCGTCTGCGCCGCGCGACCGAGGACGGAATCCCCGGGACGGGCCTGGGCCTCTACATCTCCAAGTCGTTCGTGGAGGCGCACCACGGTCGCATCTGGGTGGAGAGCACTCCTGGCCTGGGGGCGACGTTCATCGTCACCATCCCCAGCGCCTCTGAAGGCGACTGAGCGCTCAGCCCACCGACCTGGCGCCGCCCGCGCCCTCGAAACCCCAGGATCCTTCTCAAGGCTCGCTGCGACGGATCACGTAGGCGCAGACGTGCGCACCCTCGACGATGTGCAGAACACGGTCGATCTGGGCATCGGGCATCGCCTCGCGCAGGAAGGAGATCTCCGAAGAGCAGGCATGCCCGTACCGGCGAGCGACGTCGAGGATGGCGCAGTTGTGCTCGGTGACGAGGTACGAGCCGTCCTGCTGCGCCTCGAAGTCGGCGAGGTAGCCGTCCTCGTCGAGGATGCGGGCCAGCTCGGCGACGCGGTCGGCGAAGCCGCCGGTGAGCCGCGCCTTGGCGTTCTCGACACGGCGCCGCCGCCGCTGCTCGAAGACGTCGGCGAACAGTTCCGGATCGCGATCCGAGATGTAGGACAGCACCTCGACGGTGAGATCCCCGTAGCGGCGGGGGAAGAGGCTGTCGCCGGAGTCGGTCAGCTGGAAGACGTGCTTTGGCCGGCCGCGCTCGCGCCGCACCTCGGTGTGGGTGACCAGTCCCTGACCCTCGAGCGCGCCCAGCACCTGACGGACCGCGCTGACGGTGACGTCGAGCTCGACGGCCAGGTCCTCGGCGCGAGCCTTGCCCAGCCGCTTGAGGGTGACCAGCAGCTCGCGTCGCTTGACCGGAAGCCTGGCGACCGCGGGTGCCGTCGCGGTGGGCTCGGTCATCGCCGAAGGATGAGGTGTGAGTCGCCGAACTCGTGCCACAGGTAGCCACGCTCGCGCGCCGCGGCATAGGCGGCCTCGAGCAGCTGCGGGCTGGCGACGGCGGCGATCATCCAGAGGTGGGATGCGGTCGGCGCGTGAAAGCCCGTGAGCAGCCCGTCGATGGCGGTCACGCCGCGTTCGGGGGTGATCACCAGGTCGGTCCATCCACCTCCGGGATGCACCGCGCCGGCGGAGTCGACCACCGACTCGAGAGTCCGCACCACGGTGGTGCCGACGGCGACGACGCGCCGGCCGGCAGCCCGAGCCTCGTTGATCTGTCGCGCGGTGTCGGCTGGCACCGAGAAGGGCTCCGGGTACGGCTCCTCCTCGCCCTCCAGCGACGACACGCCGGTGTGCAGCAGCAGCGGGGCCATCCCGACGCCGTGCGCCACCAGCGAGGTGATCACCTCGGCGCTGAACGGGCGCCCGGCACTCGGCATCTCGGCGCTGCCCGCCTCGGTCGCGTAGACGGTCTGATAGGCGTCGATCGGCCAGTCGCGCTCGACGTACGAGTAGCGGATGGGCTGCCCCCAACGGGCGAGGTAGTCGCCCACCGGGCTGGGCAGCTGCAGCGCCGCCAGCCACAGGCGCAGCGACCGCGGATAGCGGTGCAGGAAGTCGACGGTGCCACCCGCGGGGAGGTGCAGGGTGGTGCCGCGAAGATCGCCGGCGAACGGGGTGCTGGCTGCCCCCGCGGGCTCGCGCGCCTCCACCAGCCAGAGGTCGGCGGGAAGCGGGGTCGAGAGGTGGACGCGCAGCGACCGGCCATCGTCCGCCTGGGCGTCGACCGCCGCCGGCAAGGTCGCCGAGGTGTTGATCACCAGCAGGTCGCCGGGGTCGAGGAAGCGGGGAAGGTCGACGAACCGCGCGTGAACCGGCGCGACCCCGGGGCGGGACACCAGGAGCCGGACGCCGTCGCGGCGCAGCCCGCGGGCTTCGGGTGGCTGGCGTGCCTCGACGCCGACCGGCAGATCCACGGCAGGCGCAGCGTCGACGGCGGTCATCGCGCCGGAACCAGGTCGCGCGCGGCATAGCGGCCGCTGGGCCGGTCACCGGTGACCAGCTCGAGCAACCCGGGAACGCTGACCTCAGGTGACGGGCGGTCAGAGATGTCCTCGCCCGGGTACGCCTCCTGGTGCATCTGCGTGTTCATGTCGCCGGGATCGACCCAGTAGACCGGCAGCTGGGGATGCTCCACGGCGAGCACCCGGCTCAGCTGCTCGAGCGCCGCCTTCGACGCGCCGTACCCGCCCCATCCCTCGTATCCCTCAACGCCCGCGTCCGAGGTGATGTTGAGGATGCGGCCGCGCGACGCCTCGAGCAGCGGCAGCGCATGCTGGATGAGAGCGAGCGGTGCCAGCACGTTGACGCGGAACACCTCAGCGAGCACATCGAGCGGGTAGTCGCGCAGCGCCGGCTGCGGGCTTGGTCCCAGGATGCTGGCATTGTTGACCAGAACGTCGAGCCCACCGAGATCTCCGGCGGCAGCGACCAGGGCCTCGCGGTGCCTCGGGTCGGCGACGTCGCCGGCGAGGGCGGCAGTCGCGGTTCGCCCCGAGAGTTCCCGATCCGCAGCGGCCAGGGCGTCGCCCCCGCGGGCGTCGATCACCAGGCGCCAACCGCGCTCCGCCAGGGCCCGGGCGAGAGCGAGGCCCAGGCCTCGCGAGGCCCCGGTGATCAGCGCGACCGGCATCGATGCTCCTCCCCGGGGCTGCCCCCCGGCTGGTCAGGGTCAGGAACTTATAGTAAGGCCAGCCTGTTTATATAGGCAAGCCCCGGTCGCGCCACAGCCTCGGGCGGTCAGCGCAACCGCCGCGAGCGCCAGCGCCACCACCGCCACGGCTCCCAGGCCACTGCGAGAGAGCCCCACGCCTCCGGCTGCACTCACACGGTGTCCAAGCCGCCCGGTTGACGCCGACATCGAGGAAGACAGCCGCGCGGACGGTTTGCGTCGGCCCGCGGCTGTAGCTACCGCCACGCTTCCCCGCCAAGCGGCAGCTGTGCAGGTCACCGAACCGACGGTGTGCGTCGTCATCTTGGCTATCGTTCGGCGACCACCGGCCCACCTGGACTGACCCGACGTGCACGAAGACCTGGAGCGAGCGCTGTCATTCGGTTCGGTCGCCGACCTCTACGACCGGGCTCGCCCCTCATATCCGGATGCGTTGGTCGACGACCTCATTGGGTTTGCGCCCCGAGACATCCTCGACGTCGGCACCGGCACCGGCAAGGCTGCACGGCTGTTCCTGATGCGGGGCTGCGATGTTCTCGGTGTCGAGGCCGATGCCCGCATGGCCGAGGTTGCGCGGGAGCACGGCGTGGTGGTCGAGGTCTCGAGCTTCGAGACGTGGGATGCGAAGGCGAGGACCTTCGATCTGCTGATCTCCGGCCAGGCGTGGCACTGGGTCGATCCCGCGGTCGGTGGACCGAAGGCGGTCTCGGTGCTCCGGCCCGGTGGCCGCCTGGCCGCGTTCTGGAACCTGGGTGTCCACGAGCCGGCCGTACGGACGGCGCTCGAGTCGGTCTACCGGCGGCTGGCCCCGGAGATCGCCGAGACGACCAACGCCCTCGGGTATCGCGACGGGCGGGACGCAAACCGCGTCGAGCAGCTGATGTCGACCGGCGGCTTCAGCTCGGTGGAGCTGCGCTCGTATGCCTGGGACCACACATACACGCGCGATGCGTGGCTCGCCTACCTGGCAACCCACAGCGATCACGTCCAGCTGGCCGGCGGGCGGCGATCAGCACTGCTCGAGGGCGTCGGTGCGGCCATCGACTCGCTCGGCGGGGAGATGGCCCACCACTATCAGACGGTGCTCATCCTCGCCACTCGGCAGACCGGGGTCTGAGCCTTTCAGCCCTGGCTGGGAAGACCCACCAGGCGCCGCGCCACGATCAGGCGCTGCACCTGCTGCGTCCCCTCGACGATGTCGAGCACCTTGACGTCACGATAGAGCTTCTCGAGCAGACGATCGCGCCGGATTCCCGCCTCGCCGAGGATGTCGAACGCCATCGACACGGCACGGAGCGCCACCGGCGGCGCGTGCATCTTCGCCAGCGATGACTCGAGGGCGTTGGGTTCGCCCCGGTCGAGACGCCACGCCGCCCGCAGGCACAGCAACCGCGACCGCTCGATCGCCCGTCGCATGTCGACCATCCGCTCGAGCGCCAGAGCTCGGCGCGTCCCGGTCCGGGGATATTCGTCGTGGATGAAGTCCCGGGCGATGTCGGCGGCCGCGCGCGCGATCCCCACGGCGTTGGCGGCGATCACCGGACGGGTCGCGTTGAACGACGCCATCGCCCCCTTGAAGCCACGGCGCTCGCCGTAGTACTCCTCGCCGCCGAGAAGGTTGCCGGCGGGGACGCGACAGTCCTGAAGGACGAAGGTGCACGTCTCATAGGCGCGCACCCCCATCTTCTTCTCGACCCGGATCACCTCGAATCCGGGGGTGCCGGACTCGACCACGAAGGCGCGGTGGCCGGCCCTGCCCTGGGCACGATCGGCGGTGGCGAACACCGCGACCCAGCGGGCGCGCTTGGAGTTGGAGGAGAACATCTTGGTGCCATTGAGCACCCAGTGGTCGCCATCCTTGGTGCAGCGCGTCTCGATGCGGGCCACGTCGCTGCCCGCGCCCGGCTCGGTCATGGCGAACGCGGCCCAGAGGGGCGGACCGGTCCGATCGCGGAAGATGCTGAGGAATTGCTCGCGCTGCGCGGGAGTGCCCATCAGCTGCACCGGAGGTCCGCCGAGACCGGGGCCGGGCAGCGACACCGCCACCCCGCGGTCCCAGTACGACGCCTCTTCGGCGAGAACGCACCCGCGGACATGGCGATAGTTGGGGGCGCCGTCGCCGCCCTCTTCCTCCTCCGGCGCCGCCAGCGCCCCGCCCGCCAGACCGGAGCGCCAGACCATCTCGAAGAACGGATGATCCGGAGGCAGCGGCGCCCCGGCGCGGTCGGCCTGCAGACCGAGAGGGCGCAGATGCGATGCGCCGAGATTGCGGACCTGCTCGAGCACCGCGCGGGTGCGCTGGTCGAGCTCCAGGGTGGACTCGATGGTCTTCATGCCAGGAGTGGATCGGGAAGGTCGAGCACGTACTCTGCGGCGTCGGCGATGGCTGACTGACGGCCACCGAGCAGTTGCGTCAGGGCGCGCGCCTCGCGAAACCACTTCTCCGCGGGATGGTCCTCGACGTAGCCGTGGCCGCCGAGCAACTGGACGCCGAGGTCGGTCGCATGGAGCGCCGCGTCGACGGCATCGAGGTAGGCCAGCGTCGCCCAGACCCCGGCCCACGACATTGCCTGGTCGATGCGAACCGCGGCGGCCCGGACCGAGGCGCGTGCCGCCTCGATCATCCCCGCCGCCTCGGCGATGGCGAAGGCGTTGCCCTGATGGTGGGCGACGGGGATGCCCATGACCACCCGCTCGCGGGCGTATGCCATGCCGTAGTCGAGCGACGCCGTGGCGACACCGAGCAGCACCGCGGCCGGCCAGAGGCGGGCGCGCCCGCGCAACAGCGCGACGGTCTCCGGGTCCAGGGTCCATTCAGCGACCGTCTCGGCGCCGCTCAGGTCCACGGCGACTCCGCCCGAGGCGTGCAGGGCGCCGGCATCCGCCAACGTCGCGGCGCAGCCCGCGGTGTCGAGCAGCCGGAGTCCGCCGGAATGGCTGGTCCAGGTCCAGGCGGGAGCCGTGGACCCGGGCATCCACGCCTCGTCCGCCTGGTCGGCGAGGACCAGCGCTGCCCGGTTCTCGCCGGCCAGCGCGGCGGTCACAACTCGTGCCGCCAGGGTCTGGTCAGGGCAGACGAGAGCGGCGGCAGTCGCCGGACCGGCTGTGTCGGCGGCGACGATCCCGCCGGCGTCGCCACGGGAGATCGCCTCGAGCGCGACCACCTTGGCCAGCGCCCCGAGGTCGACTCCACCCCAGCTCTCCGGCGCGTCAACTCCGGCCACCCCGAAGGCGCGAAAGGTCTTCAGCGTCGCCGCGTCCCACCCGCCACCTGCCTCGAAGCCGCGTGCGCGATCTCTCAACTGGTTCGAGGCAAAGCGCAGCAGCTCCGCCTCCAGTGCCCCGATGTCGTCGGTCAGCGAGAAATCGATCACAGCTCAGGCTGGATCAACGTACACGACAGGCCGCAACGTCCGTCAGCGTGCGCGGATCCCTCGCCGGGTCGCGGTCAGACTCGGGTGAGGGCCGTCCGCCAGGCCAGGGCGCCGTTCGGGTCGATGGTGATGTCGAGTCTGGCTGCTTCGATGGAGTCGACTCGCCACCCCGGCCCGAAGCTGGCCCTGATTTCGCCCTGCGTCACCCGCCTCGGACCCCAGTCGCCAGGCTGTCGGTCGCTGAAGCACAGCATGTGGTAGCGACCGCCCGGCGGGATCACCGTTCGGAGGCTCTCGACGAACCGCGGACGGTCATCGTCCGCGAAGATGTGAAACAGGCCACAGTCCAACACGGTATCGAACCGGTCATCGAGGGACGCCAGCTGCAGGGCATCCCACACCAGGAAGCGGGCGGTCAGTCCCCGATCGCGGGCCTTGGCTTCGGCCCTGGCGATGGCCGCGGGGGCGGCGTCGACCCCCGTCACCTCCAGGCCCAGTCCGGCACACATGAGGACGTGCTCGCCGGTCCCACAGCCGACGTCCAGGACGCGGCCGCGGAGTGTGCCCGCCTCGGCCAGTTCGAGGAATGCCGGCTGCGGTCGTCCGATGTCCCACGGCGGAGTCGCCGCGTACATGGCGTCAAACTCTTCGGTCCGCGGTGGGCGCCATGGACCGGGGAGGCCGTCGCCGCCCTCTCCGGAATGCTCAGCCACGGTGGGCTGCCGTCTCGTCGAGCTGCTCCATCTGCGCCAGGCCGGGCTGCTGGTAGACGCCCAGGACGTTGCCCGTCGGATCCTTGAACCAGGCGAATATCTCACCACCCGACGGGCCCACCGGTCGCACGACCTCCCCACCTGCGGCGACCACGGCATCCAACGCGGTGGTGGCGTCCGCCACCATGACGTAGACGAGGAAGCCGGGGTCGCCGGCAGGTGCGCGGCCGGTGACGAAGGCGCCGCTCACCTCACCGACGGAGTCGTCAAACGACACCGATCCGTCTCCACGGTGACGGACTGCCCAACCGAAGACCCGCCGGTAGAACTCTGCGGAGCGAGCGACGTCGATGGCAGGCATCTCGACGTGGCAGAGCTTGCCGGTGCGCAACCGGGGCTGGCTATCCGCCATCGCCTCCTCTCCTCTTCTCATGCGTGGTGACCCCGACCCGGGTGCGTGGTGCGGCCTCGACGGGTTCGGGTTCTGACAAGAACTACCCGCACGGGGAGTCGAACCCCGGTTGCCACCTTGAAAGGGTGGAGTCCTGACCGCTAGACGATGCGGGCGCACCGCGGATGCTACGGCGCCGCCCGCATCAGAGGATCGCGGTGCTCGCCGCTATACTCGCCCGGTCGCCGCCTCCTCCACGAAGAGACAGCCCTCATGCCTCTCCGCGAGATCATCGCCAAGTCCGTCGGCTTCGGTCTGACCGCCGCGACGTCGGTGATCGGCGGGATCCTCCTGCTGATCTACCCCCACGCCTACAACGACTACGTCCAGTTCTGGCTGGCCCTCTTCCTCATCGTGCTCGGCGTCGGGATCGGCGGGGTCGGCGGGCTGCTGGTCTTCGGCATCATCGCCGACGCGCGGTTGCAGGAACGGGAGGAGCAGATCCACGTCACCCCGCGCCCGGGGCCGTACGCGCCGCCTCCGCCGTGGGGGATGGCGGACGTCGGCCGGCCGGATCGCGGCGGTGTGGTCCGCGTCGGCGAGCCCGAGGCCAGGCCGCGCGGGGGCGGCGGGCCGAGGGTGATGAGCGTTGCCGTCAACAACATCGACGCGCCGCTCTTGATCGGCGCTCTGGTGGTGTGGACGATCGTCTTCCTGATCTGGCTGGCGCCGCGCTGACCCGACGGACCCAGCTCAGCGCCGGCGCAGGCGGGCAACCAGCTGGCCGGCGACGATCACCAGGACGGCTGCCGCGAACTGGGTGATCGCGGCCAACGCCTGCAGCGGTCCGGAGCCCCGGTTGGAGACGCTCGTGCCGGACACCGAGCCGGTGCCGGCGGCATGCCGAAGGGTCGCCAGGTTCATCGCGAAGCCCAATCCGAACAGCACGGCGACGCTGTACAGCAGGAAAAGGATCAGATTGCGTGGCAGTCCGCCCAGGCCGCTGCCGCTCGCGGGATTGTCATGCACCAGGCTGGCCACGGTGGTCGCGCGGCCGACGACGCGGATCTCATCGGAATAGATGCCCGAGCGGGCGAGGACGATGTGGTCGCCGGCGCGGCGGCTGAGGCGGAGCACACCGTGAAGCTGGCCATGGTCGTCGGTGACGCCATGGTCCGGCGTGATGCTGGCGTCGCTCCCCGGCTCGACCACCATCAGCAGCGTCACCGCCGAGCCGGCGACCGGCTTGCCAAAGGCGGTGAGGGTGATGGTGACCGGCACCTCGCTCCCCGGGTCCGCGGTGGCTCGGTTGGCGCTCAAGCCGAGGTCGACCGGGCTCGCCGGCTTGGGGGGCTTGGAGAAGGGGACCGGCTTGGTGGTGATCACCGGGCCGCCGGGGCTCGGTGGGATGAGGCCGTGACCGGGCTGTGGCCCCGAGGTGGCCGCCGGGGCCGCGTCGACAACCAGGACGATCGAGACGGGCCCGGGTGCGCCGGGGACCGACACCGTCAGCGTGGTCGCACCAGGCGCTGCGCCCGCGGGCACGCCGACCACGATCTGATGCTCTCCCCAGAGCGTGATCTGTGCCGGCTTGCCACCGATGCGCACCGCACCCGGCTGGCTGCCGAAACCGGTGCCCACCACCTCCACCACAGCCCCCGGGCCCGCGTGGGTGGGATTGACTGCGGTCACCCGCGGCAGCACGGTGATCGCCGGTGTGGCGGCGGGAGCCAGGTTGAATGCGCCGGGAGCCACCGACAGAGCTCCGCTGACGGCGCCGTCCGCGATGGTCACCACCACGGTGGTCGGTGACCACGACCGGACCGGGAGCGTGGTCGATCCCAGCGACACCCGGCCGCCGCTCGGCCCGAATCCGGTGCCGGAGATGGTCACGGCATCGCCGGTGCCGGCGCTGGTCGGTGAGACACCGGTGATCCGCGCCTGCACCTGCAACGGTTGCGACACCAGCACCGAACCATCGGCGCGGCGGAGGCTGAGCGTTCCGGAGACGGCCGAATCGGGAACGGCAACGCTGATCGCGCTGTCGCTCCACGACGCGACGCCGAAGTCGCCACCGGTGTTCGGGTCGGGAGTGCCGAAACCGCTGCCACGGAGCACGACCGCCGGAGACCCGGCCGGCACCGCGGCCGGCGGTCCGCCGCTGGTTACCAACGCCACGTCGACGGGAACCGGGCCCAGGCCGACGACCATGGTGCTGCGGCGCTGCGAGTCGGCGAAGACGGCGAGCGCAAGGGAGAGTGATCCGTCGCACCACTCGGGGATGCCGGCGACGTGCACCGCGTCGTCGCTCATCGCCGCGCTGCTCAGCTGATACGAGGCAGGGCAACTTCCCCGCGCCGTGGAGTACGAGACCGTCGTCCCACTCAGCAGGCCACCGGCGAGCAGACCCGTACCGGAGAGAGTGAACCCCTGTCGCTCCGCAGGTGCGGCGGGGGCGTTGCCGAGAGTGGGAGCGGTGATGAACTCGGGATCGTCTCCGCTGCTGCTGCTGTTGGTGTTCCCCAGCGCGTCGGTCGAGGTCACCACCACCGGCCCGTAGATCGGAGCCCCGGGGCTGCTGCTGGTGACCTGAAAGCTCAGGGTGCTGTCGCCGGCGACCTGGACCGCCTGCTGCCCAACGCCGGCGATGCTCACCGCCACCTGGCACTTGCCTGCCCCGCCGGTGCTGAAACCCGACCCTCCGAGCGTGACCGTGGACCCCACCGATGCAACCTGCGGCGAGACCGAGCCAATGCCGGGTTGCGGACACAACTGCGAGGAACCCTCGACTCGGTGGAACTGACCGATGCCGATCAGTGGAGCCGCTGCCAGCGCGGCAGCGAGCATCACCTGCCAGGCGCGCTTCATGCCTTCGCTCCCGGCGCGGCCGCGGGAACAGCCTGGAACACCAGCCGGTCGCGAGCGAGCGCTCCCTGCCAGAGCGGCCAGCAGGTCGACAGGTACAGGACATCACCGTTGTGGGACCGGTGCAGGATCGACGAGTCGCCGCCGCTGACGATGCTGCGGTCGGTGATGGTGTAGCGGTAGCGGCCGTACGACATCTCCACCACCACCGCGTCACCGACCCTCAGGTCGCCCCAGCTCAGCGAGAAGCCGTTGTGGTTGCTGAAGAGCACCAGGCCGCCTTCACCGGGATAGGCGGTGTGATCCTCGTGACCGGGACCGCTGCTGAGAATGCCGCTCTCGGAGCCTTCGGTGACGATGGCGTCGAAGCCGACACTGGACAGACGCAGCCGCGCCAGCGGCTGGCCGTCGGCGAGATGGGGACGCTGCGAGGTCAGGTCGGCGCCCGGTGCCTGCGTCCGGTCGACGATGCTGCCGGCGGGATGAGCGCGATCCCAGTCTGATGACAGGCGGTGCTGCTGGTAGCCCTCGTAGGCGATCAGCAGTCCGACGTAGCCGACCAGCACCACCGCGACGCTCATCAGCGCCCAACTGGCCCGGCGCAGGCGGCGCCGGGTGGCGCCGGACAGACTCGAGCGTGGCGCGCGCCCGTGATCGAGCGGCCCGGGCGCCGCGGTCGTCGGGCCCGGGTCGACTCGGATCACCGGATCCGCCTGCTAACGCTGGCCGGCCCGCCGCCGGCGGCCGCCGATCACCCGGAGCGCGACACCGACGCCACCGAGCAAAGCGGCGGCGGTGAGCACCGGTGCTCCGAACATCCCGGTCTGCGGCAGGCAGGCCTGGCCGGTGCACGAGGTCGGTGCAGCGGTAGGTCCGGGGTTGGTGGTGACGTCGGCGGCGGTGGGAGCGAGGGCGAGGTCGACGAGCGTGCCGCCGGTGCCGCCGAGGGCGGCGATGTGGTCGCCGGCGGGGCCGCTGCCGCTTCCGAGCGCGGGCAGGTTCAACGGGTTGGCGCCGTTGGCGGCGGCGCCGTTGATCAGCTGGATGTCGAGCGCGGCGATCTCCACCGACTTGTTGGTGGGGGTGTTGGAGATGACGTGTGGGGCGCCGCGGGTCACCGCCAGCGTCAGCGTGCCGAGCGGAGTGCTCACCGGCTGGCGGAATTCCTGGCCGATTCCGAGCTTGGACACCACGTCGTCGGCGTTGAGAACGGGCTTGCCGAGAACATCGATCTCGGCCAGCTTGCTGCTGGCGACCGGATCGCCGGCGCCGTTGCCGAATGCCGCCTGCGAGCTCGACTGCACGCCCTTGACGTCGAGCAGCGCGGTGTTGGCGGCGACGCCAAGCTGCGAAGCCACCTGCGATCCGAGCGACAGCACCTTGGCATCGACGAACTGCGCGGTCGCCAGCGCCTCGGAGCCGCCGTTGCCGGTGGGATGGAGACGCGCGGTGGCGGTGACGCCGCTGGTGCTCAGGATCTCGCTGAGACCGATCTGGCCGAGCACCTTGTTGAGGCCGGCCAGCCCGGTCAGCGCATTGATCGCGCCCTGCACCTGTCCCGCCAGCGCCTGCAGGCCGGAGAGGTCGGCTGCGGGCAGGCCGGAACCACTGCCCGTGGCCCCGGCGGCGGCCGACAGGGCGCCCGCGAGCGGTGCCGTGAGCGGGTTGGCCTGGAGCGCGCCGGTGACCGCGGAGAGGCTCGGTGCCGACGCCGCGCCCGCCGGCGACAGCGCCTGCTGCAGGGTGGCGAGGATCGAGGTCAGCTGACCCATCAGGGACTGCAGCGCCTGATCGAGACCGTTGAGCGCGGCAAGGTTGAGCTGCGGGCCGACGCTGAGCGCCTCGGTGGTGTTGGCGGCCTCGACGGTGGGCGCGCTGAGTTGATACGCGAGGGCGTGGGCGGCGTCGACGGCGGTGGCGGTGAAGGGCGCCAGGCTGAGCTGGGTGCCGATCCCGGCGAGCTGACCCTGGGGAACCGTGATCCCGCTCTTCGCCTGATACGGGATGTCGGGCTTGCCGGGGATGTGCAGTTGAGCGATCGAGCTGTCGGAGAGGTTGAGGGCCAGGCCGCTCATCAGGTTGGCGAGCTGGGAGTTGAGCCCGGCCAGCTGCTGCGTCACCGATGTCAGCTGGCTGAGCTGCCCGGTGACCGTGGCGGGAAGGCTGCTCAGGGCCGGCGCGCTCAGCGCCTTCAGGTCCTGCTGCAGCGCGGCGAGCACGCCGTTGATCGGCCGGTAGTCGATCGACAGCGGCGTCGACATCGCCTCACCGGAGGCGATGTCGGTGGCTCCCTGGGTCAGCGCCCCGCTGGCGCTGGCGCGGTCGAGCTGGACGACGACGTCGCTGGTCACCTGGTCGAGCGCGCCACCGACACCGGGGACGCTGCTCAGCTGCGCGAGCGCACCGTTGGTGGTCGAGAGCAGGGCGCGGGCCGCGACCGCCAGCTTGAGGGTGGCCGCGGTGGCGCTGCCGTGGGGAGTCTCGCCGGACGCCCTCGAGGTGGCTGGGAGAAGTGCCAGGCCGGTGATGCCGAGGATCCCGGCGGCCGTCAGTACCCGCGAACCTTTCACGTGCTCCTCTCCCGCCAAAGGCCACCAACCCGGGCGCGAACTGGGGGCGTCGTGCCGGGCCGGTGACGCACACTCTTGCCCCCGTGGGCTGCTGCAGCTGTGGAACGTTCGCCCTGCTTGGAAACTTGCGCGGACCTGCAACGTTCGCCCCGCCCGCTTGTCTGAGCCGCCGGTGAGGGCGCCGCCCCGGGTTCGGTTCGCCCCCTCCCCGACCGGGGCGCTTCACGTCGGCTCCATCCGGACAGCGCTCTTCAACTGGCTACTGGCCCGCTCCGGCGCCGGCGCCTTCATCCTGCGAATCGAGGACACCGACCAGGGCCGCCACGTCGAGGGCAGCGAGGTCCAGATCCTCGAGTCGCTCCGATGGCTCGGGCTCGAATGGGACGAGGGGCCGGAGGTGGGGGGTCCCCATGCGCCGTACGTCCAGTCGCTGCGGGTCGAGACCTATCGCGGCGTCGCCGAGGAGCTGGTCGCGAGCGGCGCCGCCTACTGGTGCACCTGCACCGCCGAGCGGCTGGCGCAGATGCGGGCGGCGCAGCGAGCGGCCCACCAGCCCAGCCGCTACGACCGGCGCTGCCTGGGCCGGCCGGAGGAGGTCGCCCGCGAGCGCGCCGGGGGCACGCCGGCGGTGCTGCGCCAGCGCATCCCCGAGGGGCGGACGGAGTGGGTCGACGCGATCCGCGGCCCCGTGGCCTTCGACAACGCCGAGCTCGACGACCAGGTGCTGCTCAAGAGTGACGGCTTCCCCACCTATCACCTCGCCAACGTCGTCGACGACCACCTGATGGAGATCACCGACGTGGTGCGGGCAGACGAATGGATTCCATCGACTCCCAAGCACCTCGCTCTCTACGCCGCCCTCGGATGGGCACCGCCGCGCTTCGCCCATGTGCCGGTGGTGCTCTCCGAGGACCGCCAGAAGCTCAGCAAGCGTCGCGGCGCCCGGTCCGTGCTCGAGTACCGCGACCTCGGCTACCTCCCCGTGGCGCTGGTCAACGCGATGGCGCTGCTGGGATGGTCGTCACCCGACGGCGAGGAGGTGCTCGCGCCGGACCAGATCGTGGCCCGGTTCAGCCTCGACCGGGTGCAGCCGTCGCCGGCGGTCTTCGATGAGCAGCGTCTCGACAAGCTGAACGGGCTGCACATCCGCATGTTGCCGCTGACGCGCCTGGCGGAGCTGCTCGCCCCGTGGTTGCCGGCGGCGAGCGACGAGCAGCGACTCTCCCTGGCGCCGCTGCTGCAGGAGCGAATCACCCGGCTCTCCGATGCCACCACGCTGGCGGCGCCGCTTCTCGGCGAGGTCGCGTGGGACGAGACCGTCGAGTTCCCGCCTCGCAAGGTCGACGCCGCCACCGCGGCCGACCTGCTCGATGCCTGCGCCGCCGCGGTCGAGGCCGGCGGCCTCGAGGACATCACCGCGTTGCGCGAACAGCTGACCGCGATGCTGGAGCAACGCGGCCTCAAGGCGCGCGACGGCTTCCGGGTGCTCTATGTCGCGGTGCTCGGCGCGCCGGCGGGGGTGCCGGTGTTCGACGCCATGCGGTTTCTCGGCGCCGAGGCCACGCTGCCACGGCTGCGCCGAGCCCGCGCCCACCTCCCCAGCTGAGGGTCGTTAGCGCCGTTAGCGCCGCAAAGCGGCGCCCGGCGCGGAGTCGCGCCGGAAGGGGGGTGCGCTGCTGCGCGAAGCGGAGTGGCGCAGGGGGGAAGCTCCCCCCTCATCAGGGGGCACGTGTTGTGCCCCCTTCTATCATCAAAGGCCGTGCTTCACCGCTTCATGCAGTTCGACCCCGATTCGCTGGCCGAGGCGCCGCGCGCGCCGCTGCGCAAGGTGGCGCGGCTCTTCCGGCCGCACCACCGGCTGATCGCGGCGGCGCTGCTCTGCGTCGGCGTCGGCAGCGCCCTTGGCCTGGTGCCGCCGCTCCTGGTCAAGGAGGTGATCGACCAGGCCCTGCCGCACGGTGACAGCGGTCTGCTCAAGCTGCTGGTCCTGGGGATGCTGGGAGCCCTGGTCGCCAGTGGCCTGGTGTCGGTGTTGCAGACCTATCTCACCACCCTGGTCGGGCAGCGGGTCATGTTCGAGCTGCGCAGACGGCTCTACGCACGGCTGCTGTCGATGCCGCTGCGATGGTTTACCGGCACCCAGACCGGGGAGGTGATGTCGCGACTGACCAGCGATGTCGGCGGCGTCCAGGCGGTGGTCACCGACACCTTCGTCTCGCTGGTGAGCAACCTCATCACGGTGGTGCTGACGCTGGTGGTGATGTACCTGCTCTCCTGGCAGCTGGCGACGTTGTCGGTGGCGCTGGTGCCGCTCTTCATCCTGCCGACGCGTCGGGTCGGCCTCGCGACCTACCGGGTGCGGCAGCGGCTGCAGGAGCAGATGGGCGCGCTGGCGGCGCACATGCAGGAGACGCTGCAGATCAGCGGCGTGCTGCTGGTGAAGACCTTCCAGACCGAGGACCGCGAGGGCCGCCGTTTCGCCGAGGGCAGCCGCCGGGTGATGGACCTGCAGGTGCGCAGCGCGATGATCGGCCGCTGGTTCTTCATGCTCGTCGGCCTGGTCACCGGGGCTGGGCCGGCCCTGCTGTACTTCGTCGGCGGCACCCTGGTGATCCGTCACCAGCTGTCGCTGGGCATCATCGTCGCCTTCGCCACCTACCTGACCCGGCTCTATCAGCCGGTCACTCAGCTCGCCAGCACCCACGTCACCGTGCAGGGCTCGCTGGCGCTCTTCGCCCGGCTCTTCGAGTACCTCGAGCTCGAGCCGGAGATCAGCGCCCCCGCCGAGCCGGCGCCGACCTCGCGGCTGGACGGCAGAGTGACCTTCGAGGGCGTCTCCTTCGCCTATCTCCCCGGCCGCTACGATCCGCCCGGCTCTCCCCGGCCGGCGCCGTCACGCTGGGCGCTGCGCGACATCTCCTTCGAGGTCGAGTCCGGCCGTCTGATGGCGCTGGTGGGACCGAGCGGTGCCGGCAAGACGACGATCACCTACCTGCTGCCACGCCTCTACGACCCGCAGGTGGGCCGCATCCTGATCGACGGCGTCGACGTGCGCGACCTCGATCCCAAGGTACTGGGCGCGCACATCGGCATGGTCACCCAGGAGAACTTCCTCTTCCACACCAGCGTCGCCGCCAACCTCCGCTACGCGCGGGAGGACGCCACCGATCTCCAGCTCGAGCAGGCCTGCCGCGCCGCCAACATCCACGAGGTCATCGTCCGGCTTCCCGAGGGTTATGACAGCATCGTGGGCGAGCGCGGCTACCGTCTGTCGGGAGGCGAGAAGCAGCGCCTCGCCATCGCCCGGGTGATCCTCAAGGATCCCCGCATCCTGGTGCTCGACGAGGCCACCTCCTCGCTCGACAGCGAGTCGG
This sequence comes from Chloroflexota bacterium, assembly GCA_005880985.1. GTDB lineage: Bacteria > Chloroflexota > Dormibacteria > Aeolococcales > Aeolococcaceae > CF-134. The sequence continues at coordinate 220,235 of VBIQ01000004.1, read as the reverse complement.
AGCGGCTGGTCCAGGACGCGCTGGCGACGCTGATGCGTGGTCGCACCTCGCTGGTGATCGCCCACCGGCTGTCGACCGTGCTGCGGGCCGACGAGATCCTGGTGCTCGATGCCGGTCGGATCGTCGAGCGAGGCACCCACCCGTCGCTGCTCGCCCAGGGGGGACTGTACTCGGCATTGTACCGGCGCCAGTTCCGCACCGATCCCCCCGCGACTCACGAACCCGAACCTCTGGCGGGTTGACCGAGGGACTGGCCGCATGAGCGAGGATCGCGCCGCCGTCGTCACCGGAGCCAGCAGTGGCATCGGCGCCGCCACCGTCCGCGCCCTCGCCGGCGCCGGCTTCCGGGTGATCGGCGGAGCGCGTCGCGAGGACCGGCTGCGCGAGGTGTGCGAGGCGGTCGGCGCCAGCTGGGCGAGGCTCGACGTCACCGATCCGGGCAGCGTCAGCGCCTTCGTGCACGGCCTCGATGAATGTGCCATTATCGTCAACAACGCCGGTGGTGCGCTGGGCTTCGAGCCGGTGAGCGACGCCGATGATGAGCAGTGGCTCTCGATGTACCAGAGCAATGTGCTCGGCCTGATGCGGATGACCCGCGCGGTGCTGCCCCTGCTCGAACGGGGAGGCAAGGGCCACATCGTCGACGTCGGCTCCATCGCCGGGTTCGAGGTCTATCCCAGCGGAGCCGGGTACACCGCCGCCAAGCACGCCGCCCGGGCGGTGACCAGGACCCTCCGCCTCGAGCTGCTGGGACGGCCGGTGCGGGTCACCGAGGTCAACCCCGGCCTGGTCGAGACCGAGTTCAGCACGGTGAGGTTCGCGGGAGACGCCACCCGCGCCGCCCAGGTCTACGCCGGGATGACCCCGCTGACCGCGGCGGACGTCGCCGACTGCATCCTCTGGGCGGTCACCCGGCCGCCGCACGTCAACGTCGACGAGATCGTGGTCCGGCCCCGTGACCAGGCCTCGGCGACGCTGGTCCACCGCGAGTTCTAGGAACCCTCTCTCGTTACTAAACCGTCACCATTATGTGACGGCAACGTTACTGCTCTCTCTAGCCCGCTCAGCCGGGCGGATGCACCCTTATCCCGCCTGGTGCGGTAGCGCACCTGAGCGACGAGGGGGATTGCCGGGACCGCCTGCCGGTCCGCCCTCGCAGCAGCACGTCAGAGAGGCGGACTTGGGGGACTGGCGATGGTATTGGCGCAAGAGACACCGGCAAAAGCGGACGTCGTCTACCACCTGCAGGGAACCCTGCTGGAGGCCTGCTCGTGCGGCACCCTCTGTCCCTGCTGGATCGGCGAGGATCCCGACCTGGGCACCTGCTCGGCGGTGATCGCCTACCACTTCGACAAGGGTGAGATCCGGGGCGTCGACGTGAGCGGCGTGGACATGGCGGCCGCCGCCTTCATTCCCGGCAACGTTCTGGCCGGCAACTGGCGCATGGTCATGTTCATCGACGAGAAGGCCTCCGATGATCAGGTGAACGCCCTTCTCGACGCCTACACCGGCAAGCTCGGCGGACCGCTCGAGGACCTGGCCAAGCTGATCGGTGAGGTGGTGGCGGTGGAGCGGGCGCCCATCGTCCACGAGCTCCACGAGGGTAAGGGGACGCTGCGCGTCGGCGACGGCCTGATCAGCTCGACCATGGAGCCCTACCGCGGCCCGGACGGCAGCACCACGCTGCTGGTCAACTCTGTCTTCTCGACCATTCCCGGCTCGCCCGCGTGGGTCTCCAAAGCGGACAACACCACGGTGAAGCTGTCGAAGTACGGCTTCGAGTGGTCGTTCGACGGCCGCAACGCCATCCAGGGCGTCTACGACATGAAACACACCGGGTGACCACCGCCGTCCGCCGGGCCCGCATTCCCGCGGTGATCCCGGCGGCGATCGCCGCCGCCTGGCTGCTGGCCGTGCTGGCCCAGGCGAGCGGCCGCGGCCGGGCACTGCATCACGACGCGCTGCTGGAGGGCGGCCCACCGCTGTGGGTCGCCCTCGGCCTGTTCATCGTCGCCTGGCAGGCGATGGTGGCGGCGATGATGCTGCCGACCGTCATCCCCTTGCTGCGGAACTACCTGGTGGTGTCGGTGTCGCAGCCGAGGCAGCGCACTCTCATCGCCGCGTTCCTCGGCGGTTATGCGCTCATCTGGACCATCTTCGGCGTCGCCGGTTTTCTCGGCGACGACGCCCTGCATCACACCGTCGACCGGACGCCCTGGCTCAGCGCGCGTCCCTGGCTGATCTCGGGCGGGGTGCTGGCGCTGGCTGGCGCCTTCCAGTTCTCCGATCTCAAGGACCGCTGCCTGCGCAAATGCCGGCTCCCCGGCCTCTATCTGGCTCACCACTACCGCAGCGGCGTCGCGGGAGCCTTCCGCCTGGGGCGCGGACACGGCCTGTTCTGCGTCGGCTGCTGCTGGGCGCTGATGCTGGTGATGTTCGCCGCCGGCGTCGCCAACCTCTGGTGGATGGCGGCGCTCACCGCGGTGATGGTGTACGAGAAGACCGGCCACAGCGGCGACCGCGCCGTGCCGGTGGTCGGGGTCGTGCTGCTGTCGTGGGCGGTGCTGGTGCTCGCCCATCCCGCCTGGCTGCCGACCGCGTTCGCGGGCGTCGACTAGGACCGAGGAAGGACGGCGCGGTCTGCGCATCTCGGGAACCTGGACGATGGGAAGACTGCTGCTACTTGCCGGGGCGATCACCCTGTCGGCAGGCGTGACCGCATGTGGGACCGCGTCTCCGAAGGTCGCCTCGACACCGACTGGCACTGCGGTCGTGCCGACGCCGACGCCCGCTCCCACTCCGACACCCGGTCTGCTGTCACGCGAGCTGGGCCCCATCCAAGGCGTGTCCTGTCCCACCGCGACCGAGTGCGTGGCCGTCGGTGGCGCCGTTGGTGCGGCGGTTGCGTTCCTGACCACGAATGGCGGTACGGGGTGGTCCCCGGCCACGTTGCCGACCGGCCTGCTTCCGCTCTCTGCCGTGTCCTGCCCCACGGCTCGTCATTGCGTCGCGGTCGGCTACGCGTGGCAGGCTGGAGGCAACCAACACCCTGAAGCGATCGTGAGCAACGACGGGGGTTCCACCTGGTCCGGCGGCGCCTTGCCCGAGGGGGTGACCGGTCTGGGCAACGTGACGTGCGCGACGCCGACCAGCTGCGTCGCCATCGGTTTCTTCCTCCACCCCCAATTCTCGATCGGAGCGGCGGTCTTCACCGAGGACGGCGGATCAACGTGGTCCCGGGGCAGCCTGCCGACGAGCGGCGAGCTGATCGCTCTGTCGTGCCCGTCGTCGAGCCGCTGCGTGACCATCGCCATCGATCTCGGACTGCGAGCTCAGAAGACCCTGTTGACCACCGACGGTGGACACTCCTGGTCGGCGACGGCGCTCCCCGGCGACGCGGAGCCCGACAACGACTCCGATGACTCATGGGCCACCGGCGCCCTTCCCGGCAGCAGGCCAAATGAGCTCATCGTCAGCAGCATCTCCTGCCCCACGACCAGTCGCTGCGTCGCCGCCGGCGGCTCGTCGAGTCTCGGGAGCCGGCCCAAGACCCTGCTGCTGTACAGCACCGATGGTGGCGCATCGTGGGGAGAGACCACGTTGCCGAGCGGTCTCGCCGCCCAACTCGACGCGGTGTCGTGTCCTTCGGCCAGCCGCTGCGTGGTCGTCGGGAGCGCGAGCGGCGTCGGGATGGCGCTGTTCAGCGCGGACGGCGGGGCCTCCTGGTTGCAGGCCGCGGTGCCGGGTTCACTGGTCGAGCTCGACGCCGTGTCGTGCTGGACGCCGAGCGACTGCGTGAGCGTGTCGGGACTCGCTGGACCGGGGGCCGGCAGTGGGAGTGGACCCGCCCCACCGACTCCCACGGGCGCCGTCTTCACCCACGACGGCGGCGTGTCCTGGTCGTAGTCCTTCAGCCCTGCCGGGTGGGGCCGACGCGCTCGATGGCCATCCGCAGGATCACGCGCTGCTCGCGCAGCATGGCGGCGCGGTAGTCCTCCCAGTCGGGGTGCTCGCCGGACACGGCGCGGTAGTACCGCACCAGGGCGTCCATCGCCTCAGGGAGCGACTCGATGGTGACCCGCCCCTCGGCCTGGTGCCACTCCCCGAAGAAGCCCCGGGTTATCAGGCACACCCAGCCCCTCGGGTCGCGGCGCAGGTTGTGGGTCTTGTAGGCCGTCTCGCGCGAGCTGATCACCAGGGCGCCATCGTCGACGCCGACCATCACCGGGGACATCTGGACACCGCCGTCGCCGCGGTGGGTGGCGAGAACGGCCAGCTTGTGCTCGCGGGCGAAGCCGAGCACCTCGTCGACGGTCGGGGCGGCCACTCCCCAACCATGCCGGAGCCGGGCGCCCGTCCGCTCGCCCGAAGCGCGAGGGACCACGAACCGCTCACCATACGGGGGCGCCGCTCCATCCGCGCCTCCCCCCACCCGGAGAACCGCCGTGCAGATCACCAAGGACCTGACCTCCATCTCGGTGACCGACCTCGCCGCCGCAATTCGGGAGAAGGAGATCTCCCCGGTCGAGGTCGTCGACCACTACCTGGAGCGGACCGAGGAGCTCAACCCCAAGCTCAATGCCTTCGTGGCGGTGCTCGCCGAGCAGGCGCGCGCCCAGGCGCGGGAGAGCGAGGGCCGGATCCAGCGCGGCGCGGCGCGCCCGCTCGAGGGCGTGCCCATCCCCATCAAGGACAACGTCCTGCTGGCGGGAGTGCCGATGTTCGAGGGCTCGCGGATGGCGCCCGACATGCCGGCGCCGATGGACACCGAGTTGGTGGCCCGGCTGCGCAACGCCGGGGCGGTGTTCACCGGCAAGACCAACCTCCCCGAGTTCGGCACCATTCCCAGCACCGAGGGCGACCGCTTCGGTGCCGCGCACAACCCCTGGGACCTCTCACGCACGCCCGGGGGCTCGAGTGGCGGCGCCGCGGCGGCGGTGGCCGCGGGCCTGGCTCCGGCGGCGCACGGCAACGACGGGGGCGGCAGTCTGCGCATTCCGGCGTCCTGCTGCGGCGTCTTCTCGATCAAGCCGTCGCGGGGACGCGTCTCCCGCGGCCCGCTGCCCGGCAACGACCCGGCGGGCTTCGTCATCGACGGTTTCCTCACCCGCACGGTGCGCGACAACGCGCTGCTCATGGACGTCGTCTCCGGCCCTGCCCTCGGTGACCCCTACTGGGCGCCGCCACCGCAGCGTCCCTTCGTCGATGAGGTCGGCGCGTCGTCCGGACGGCTGCGGATCGGCTGGACGGACGTCGCTCCCATCGACGTCCCCATCGATCCCGCCTGCGGCGCGGCGGTGCGCGACGCGGCCGCGCTGTGCGAGTCGCTCGGTCACCAGGTGGAGGAGCACACCCCGGCGTGGCGCAACGACGAGCTGCTGCCGCTGTTCATGCAGGTGTGGGCGTCGCTGGTCGGCACCGACGTCGAGTTCTGGGCCTCGCTGGGTGGCGACCCGTCCCTGGCCGAGCCCCACAACCGGGCGCTGTGGGAGCAGGGCAGGGCGCTCCCCGCCACCAGCCTCGGGCTGGCCATCGCCAAGCTGCAGCTGTTCGTGCGGCAGATCCTGACGAGCTGGGAGACCTACGACGTCATCCTCACCCCGACTCTTGCCCTGCCGCCGGTGCCGCTGGGATGGATGTTCCAGGGTTCCGAGGCCGACCCCATGGCGCCGATGACGATGGCGGGGGTGTTCACCCCCTTCACCGCGCAGATCAACGTCAGCGGTCAGCCGGCCGCGTCGTTGCCGCTCAGCTGGCACGACGGACTGCCGATCGGAGTGCAGGCAATCGGCCGTCCTGCCGGCGAGAGCATCCTCTACCGCCTCTGCGCGCAACTGGAGGAGGCGCGCCCCTGGGCCGACCGCCGGCCACCGATCGCGTAGCCGCGTCGTATGCCGCTGCGCCGTGTGCTGGTGGCGAACCGCGGTGAGATCGCTCGGAGGGTGATCCGCGCGTGTCACGACGAGGGCATTGAAGCCATCGCGGTCCATTCCGACGTCGACGCAGCCGCCCCGTTCGTCGCCGAAGCCGACACGGCGCTGCTGATCGGCCCGGGGCCGGCGGCGGACTCGTACCTCAGCGTCGAGGCACTGTTGCAGGCGGCGCGTGACAGTGGTGCCGACTCCCTCCATCCCGGCTACGGGTTTCTCTCCGAGAACGCAGCCTTCGCCCGCGCCGTGGAGGAAGAGGGATTGGCCTGGATCGGCCCTCCCTCCGATGTCATCGAGGCGATGGGCAGCAAGCTGAGCGCGCGGACGATGATGGCGGAGCTCGGCGTCCCGGTGGTCCCCGGCACCGACGGTCCGCTCGCCGATGACGGCGACTCGGTGGCCGAGGGGGAGGCGCTCGGCTTCCCGCTGATGGTCAAGGCCAGTGCCGGCGGCGGCGGCATCGGCATGCAGCGCGTCGACGACCCCGAGACGTTGCGGACAGCGGTGGCCACCGCTCGCCAGCGCGCCCAGGCCGCCTTCGGTGATGGCACCGTCTTCCTGGAGCGCTTTCTCGACGGTCCGCGGCACGTCGAGGTGCAGGTGCTCGCCGACTCCGACGGCTCGGTGATCCACCTCGGCGAGCGCGAGTGCAGCGTGCAACGCCGCCACCAGAAGCTGCTCGAGGAGACGCCTTCCTGCGCACTCGATGCCATCCTGCGGCGGCGGATGACCGCCGCCGCGGTGCTGGCGGCGCGGTCGATCGGCTACATCAGTGCCGGCACAGTGGAGTTCATCGTCGATGCGAGGCGCAACTTCTATTTCCTGGAGATGAACACCCGCCTCCAGGTGGAGCATCCGATCACCGAGCTCTGCACCGGTGTCGATCTGGTCCGGCAGCAGCTGCGGATCGCCGCCGGTCAACCCCTCGACATGGAGCAGCGCGACGTCATCAGCCGCGGACATGCCATCGAGATGCGTATCTACGCCGAGGACCCGGTGCGGATGCTCCCGTCGCCGGGGACGATCACCGAATACCAGGAGCCCGAGGGCGAAGGCGTTCGCGTCGACGCGGGGGTGGCTGCCGGCAGCGCCGTGCCCCACTTCTACGACCCGCTGCTCGCCAAGCTGGTGGTGCACGGATCGGACCGGCCCACCGCCATCGGCCGCGCCCTGGCGGCGCTCGACGGCTTCCGCATCGAGGGCGTGAAGACCAACCTGACGCTGCACCGCCACGTGCTCGCCTCGGAGCCGTTCACCAGCGGCGAGTACACCACCGCACTCCTGGCGGAGATCGGGCCGCCCCCACGCGCCCAGCAAGCGACGAGCGCATGAGCGACCAGCAACCGGCCCACGCGCTCTACGAGGTGCGCGAGCAGGTGGCCTGGATCACCCTCAACCGGCCCGAGCAACGCAACCCGCTCAGCGCTGACATGCTCCGCGGCATTCTCGCCGGGTTGGAGACGGCCCGGGCCGACGACGCGGTGCGGGTGGCGGTGATCACCGGTGCCGGCGACAAGGCGTTCTGCGCCGGTGCCGACCTCGGCGGCTTCGGCGGCGAGGCCACCGAGGTGGAGAAGCACCTCGGGCGCGGCGGGTTCGTCGACATGTTCCTCGCCATCCAGCGGCTGGGCAAACCGGTGGTGGGGTGCGTCAACGGCCATGCCCTCGCCGGGGGCTTCGGGCTGGCCCTCGCCTGCGATCTGCTGGTGGCCGCCGAGAACGCGACCTTCGGCACCCCGGAGATCAACGTCGGGTTGTGGCCGATGATGATCATGGCCCTGATCACCCGCAACCTCTCGCGCAAACGGGCGATGGAGCTGATGCTCCTCGGCGATCGCATCGACGCCGACACCGCCCACGCCTGGGGACTGGTCAACCGGGTGGTGCCGCAGGACGAGGTGCGCGCGACGGCGCAGGCCCTGGCGCGTACGCTCACCACCAAGAGCCCGCTGATCACACGTCTGGGACGCGATGCCTTCTTCGCCATCGACTCCCTCGGGTACGAGACGGCCTTGCGTTACCTGCAGACGCAGCTCACCCTGGTGACCCTGACCGAGGACGCGGTCGAGGGCGTGACGGCCTTCCTCCAGAAGCGCGACCCTCACTTCAAAGGACGGTGACCCGATGGCCGACGACAGCTCCACGCACCCGCCGGCGGCGCCCCAGGCGCCGCCGTCAGGGGCCAAGCCGGCGGCGACCTACAGCCCCGGGACCGCGGCCGCCGGAGCGCCGCCCGCCGCGAGCAGCACCACCCTGCCCGAGCTCACCGAGCAGTTGCAACGGCGGCGAGAGAAGTACCTCGCCATGGGCGGTGAGGAGCCGATCGCCAAGCAGCACTCGCGGAGCAAGCTCACCGCCCGCGAGCGGATCGAACGCCTCTTCGATCCCGGCAGTTTTCTCGAGTTCGGCCTACTGGCGCATCAGCACTCGCTGCATGTCGCCGAGACCCAACCGGATCGCACGCCCGCCGACGGCGTGATCACGGGTGAGGGGTTGATCGACGGCCGGCGCGTCTACTGCGCCGCGTACGACTTCACCGTGATGGCCGGGTCGATGGGGATGATCGGTGAGCAGAAGGTCGCCCGCCTGCGTCACAAGGCGTTGCTCAATCGCCGGCCGATGATCTGGCTGCTGGACTCCGCCGGAGCGCGCATCCAGGAGGCGGCGGGGAGCACCTTCGCGGGAAGTGGTGCTCTCTTCTACGAGCAGGTGCTGATGAGCGGGGTGGTGCCGCAAATCGCGGCAATGATGGGACCATGCGCCGCGGGCACGGCGTACATCCCCGGACTGGCCGACTTCGTTCCCATGGTGAAGGGCACCAGCAGCATGTCACTGGGCGGTGCCCGCCTGGTCAAGGCTGCCACCGGCGAGGACACCACCGACCACGAGATGGGTGGCAGCCAGATCCACTGCTACGTCTCGGGCGTCGGCGACCTCGAGGTCGAGGATGACGAGGCTTGCCTGCGGTCGGTGCGCGATTTCCTCTCCTACATCCCGCTCAACAACAGCGAGAAGCCGCCGCTCCGCCCCACCGAGGACCCCCGCGACCGCCGCATCGACGATATCGCCAAGATCGTCCCCGCCAACCCGCGGGCCGCCTACGACATGCGCAAGGTGATCAAGCGGTTGGTCGACGACGGCCACTGGTTCGAGATCAAACCGACCTGGGCCCGCAACCTGGTCACCGGCTTCGGCCACCTGGGCGGTCGTTCATGCGGCATGGTCGCCAGCCAGCCGATGGTCAAGGGAGGCGCCCTCGACGTCGACGCCGCCGACAAGGCGGCTCGCTTCATCACCTTCTGCGACGCCTTCAACGTCCCCCTGCTGTTTCTGCAGGACGTGCCGGGCTTCATCGTCGGCACCGAGGTGGAGAGACAGGGGATCATCCGCCACGGCGCCAAGATGCTCTACGCCGTCAGCGAGGCCACCGTGCCCAAGGTGACGGTGGTAATGCGCAAGGCGTACGGCGCTGGATATTTCGTGATGTGCGGCCGCGGCTACCAGCCCGACACCCTGGTCGCCTGGCCGACCGCGGAGATCTCGGTGATGGGGCCCGAGGGAGCGGTCAACATCATCTTCAACAAGCAGATCGCTGCCGCCGAGGACCCGGAGGCGGAACGGGCCAAGTACGTGGAGACGATCCGTGCCACCATCGACCCCTACGTGGCGGCGTCGTGGGCCATGGTCGACGACGTGATCGATCCCGCCGACACCCGGCGGGTGATCATCGACGCGCTGGAGGCGGCGGACAGCAAGCAACTCCAGCGGCCGTGGCGCAAGCACGGGGTCAGCCCCGTCTGAGGCCGGAGGAGGAGGCGCATGACCGAGGTCAAGGCGGAACTTGTCGGCAACCTGTGGAAGATCGTGACCGTGGTCGGCCAGCAGGTGGAGGAGGACGACACGCTGATGATCCTCGAGTCGATGAAGATGGAGATCCCGGTGACCAGCCCGGTCAACGGCACCGTCAAGGAGATCCTGGTCAAGGAGGGGGACGTGGTCCAGGAGGGCCAGACGGTCGCCATCGTCGAGTAGCAGGGGCATCACACGGCGGTCACCCGCGGCCGTCGGTGGCAGGATGGCAGGGTGCAGTACGACACCGTCCGCGTCCGCACTGCCGAGAACGTCGGCCTCGGCTACGAGGTGGCCGGCATCGCCACCCGGCTGCTGGCCTTCCTCATCGACCTGCTGCTCAGCGGGATGGTGGTGTTCTTCGCCGCCCTTGCCTGGCTGGCGCTGACCTCGGCGGGAGGGTTCACCGGCGGCGCCGTGCAGGCGGCCGGGCTCATCATCTTCGCCCTGGTCGCGCTGCTCGCCTTCTTCGGCTACTTCACCATCGCCGAGGCGACCACGGCTGGTCGGACGCCGGGCAAGCGAGCGCTCGGCCTGCGCGTCATCCGGATCGATGGTTCGGCTCCCACCCTGTCGGACGCGTTGGTGCGCAACCTGCTGCGCATCGTGGACGTGTTCGTGCTGGGAGTCGGGCTGTTCGTGATGTTTGCCAACTCCCGCTCGCGACGTCTTGGCGACATCGCCGCGGGGACGATGGTGGTGCGCGAGCGCACCTCGGCGACGGCACTGCAACAGGTTGTCGCCCCGGTGATCAGGCGCACCCCCGACGCCGGTCCCGAGGTCGACGGCCTCGACCGGCTCGGCGCCAACGAGCTGGTGGTGGTGCGGACATTCCTGACGCGGTCGGGGATGGAGCCACGTCTGCGGACCGGTCTGGCTGCCGACATCAGCCGCCGGCTGCAGGACCGGCTGCAACTCGCACCCGACGCACCCGAGCGGCAGTGGCCGCCGGAGCTGTTCCTCGAGCGGCTCTACCTCCAGTTGAGCGATCGGCTCCAGGGCGAGTGACTCCCGAGAGCTTCGCCGCCACCCGGCAGGAGAGCTGGCGCGAGCTCGAGGCGTGCGTCCGCTCTGCCCGCCGGGGATCGCTGCGCCGCCTCGCCGCCTCCGATATCGAGCGGTTCGCGTTGCTCTACCGGCGCGCCTCCAGCGACCTGGCGATCGCGCTGCGCGACTTCCCCGGCCAGGGGGTGACCGAGTACCTCAACGCGCTCTGCGCCCGAGCCCATCCGCTGCTGTATCGCGGCGCGCCGATGCGGCTGTGGTCGCTGGGCGGATTCTTCGCCACCGGACTGCCGCGCGCGGTGCGCGGCGCCGCGCCCTACATGCTCGCCAGTGCCGCCTTCCTGCTGGTGGGGGCGCTCGCCGGATGGATCACCATCGCCCACCGGCCCGACCTGGGAGACGCGCTGCTTCCGGCCGGCTTCTCCAACCGGCTCAACCGCGAGGGTGTGCACGCCAGTATCCAGGCGGCCCCGCTGCTGGCCTCGTTCATCATCCAGAACAACGTCCGCGTCGCCCTGGTGTGCTTCGCCGGCGGCATCCTGCTCGGCATCCCCACCGCTGCCATTCTCTTTCTCAACGGCTGGACCCTGGGCATGCTGGGCGCCGCGGTGCACGCCGGCGGTGACGACGGCGCCTTCTGGGCGCTGATCGTTCCCCACGGAGTGCTCGAGCTCAGCGTCATCGTCATCGCCGGCGGGACCGGGCTGATGATCGGCGACGCGATTCTCCGCCCCGGGCTGCGACGGCGGAGCGACGCGCTCGTCGAGGCGGCGCGCACGGCGGCGGTCATCGCCTCCGGCATCGCGGCGCTGCTGATCATCGCCGGCTGTATCGAGGCCTTCGTCACCCCGAGCGCCATGCCCGACGTCGGCAAGTACGCGGTGGCCGTTGGGACCGGGGTCCTGCTCTACTCCTGGCTGCTGCTGTCCGGGCGGAAGCCCCGACCGCGAGCCAGGCTCCGGCTCGACGCGTCTGAGCGATTGCCGGCCGGCAGTTAGACTGGGGCGGATGGAAGTCGTACGGATCACCCCGCGCGGCTACTGCCACGGCGTGGTCGAGGCCATCCGCATGGCCAAGCAGGTGGGCCGCGAACGGCACGGCCGGCCGGTGACAATGCTGGGCTACCTGGTTCACAACGAGCACGTCACCCGAGAGCTCGAGGAGAGCGGGGTGCGGCTGGTTCCCACCGCCGACCGGCTGGTGGGGCTCGAACAGGTCGACGCCGGCACGGTGATCTTCACCGCGCACGGCGTGTCGCCGCAGGTGGTCGACGAGGCACGGCGACGTGGTCTCGACGTGGTCGACGCGACCTGCAGCGACGTCACCCGCACCCATGACCTGGTGCGCCGGCTGATCGACGACGGCTACGAGGTCGTCTACATCGGCAAGCGCGGTCATCCCGAGCCGGCGGGAGTGCTCGGCGTCGCCCCCGGCCACGTACGGCTGATCGAGACGATCGACGAGGTCGACGAGCTCGACTATCCGCAGGGAACCAAGCTCGCGGTGACCTGCCAGACCACGCTGAGCATGTGGGACACGGCGGCGATCATCGAGCGGCTGATCCAGCGGTTCCCGGCGATCGAGGCCCACAACGAGATCTGCCGCGCCACCCAGGAACGGCAGGAGGCGGCGGTGCTCGCCGCCAAGGACGTCGACTGCGTGGTGGTGGTCGGCAGCCAGCGCAGCAGCAACAGTCAGCGGCTGGTCCAGGTCGTCGAGCAGCTCGGCGGCAAGCCGGGGTTCCTGGTGGACAACCCCGGCGAGCTCAACCCCAATTGGTTCGTGGGGATGCGCAGGGTGGGCGTGACCGCGGGGGCGTCGACGCCGACACAGATCACCCGGGCGGTGATCGCGGCCATCGAGGCCATCCCGGCGGAGGCAACCGCGGCCACGGGCTGACGCCGCCGGGCGCGTCCTCGGGAGCCACGACGGCGCGGCTACACTCGCGGCCTCGCGGATGCCCTCACCTCGGCCCTGCAGGAGGCCACCGCAGTGGAGACACCGCCCCGTCCGCCCGACCCGCCCCCCGCCGCGGGTGCGCCGCAGGCGCCGCCACCGCCGACATGGCAGGGTGGTCCCTGGTACGCCCATCAGGGACCGGCTCCCGGTGTCGCCTATGGCGGCTTCTGGGTGCGCCTCGTCGCCTACATCATCGACGGCCTCTTCCTGCTCATCCCGGAGGCCGTGGTCGGCGCCGCCATCGGCTCAGCGGTGTTCTTCGGTCAGGGGGCCAACGAATGGGGCGCGGCGCGGGCCTGGGTCACGGTCGTCAGCCTGCTGATCCACGCCGCCTACTTCGTCGGCTTCTGGGCGGCGCGCGGACAGACGCCGGGAATGATGCTGCTGCGGCTGCGCGTCGTTCGCGTCGACACGGGACAGCCCATCGATGCCAGCACGGCGCTGGTGCGATTCCTGCCGTTTGCCGTCATCCTGCTGCCTCTCATCGGGCTGGTGGTGGCACTGCTCATCGCCGTCAGCACCGCGATCGACCAGCGCAAGCAGGGGATTCACGACCGGCTGGCGAACACCCTGGTGGTGCGCGAGCTGTAGCCCGCCGCCCTCACAACACGGCGCGTCGCTTGAGCTCGAGGTAGCGGTTCACCAGCCGGGGCGAGAGGGTGCGCGCGTCGGCGTCGATGGTCTCCACGCCGCTGCGGCGCAGCACCCGCAGGGTGTCCTCGCGCTCGCGCAGCAGGCGCCCGGCGACGGCGCGGGCATAGGTCGCGGCAGGATCGACCGGTGGCTGACGGCTGACATCGTCCAGCCCGGGATCGCGCACCGTCACCACCAGGGGGAGGTGGCGTCGCCGCAGGCGGGCGCACTGGCGCACCAGCTCGGCGCCCTGGTCGGGATCGAGCACGTCGGTGAAGATCGCCAGCAGCGCGCGCCGGCGCTGCCAGGTCGACAGCTGTCCCAGGGCGGCGCCGTAGTCGGCCTCGGTCTCGCCGGCCCGCAGTGGCGCCATCGCGTCGAGCACCACGCGCAGCTGGGCGCGTCCCGGACGCGGCCGCACCAGCGAGGTGACGTGGTCGTCGAAGCTGAGCAGGCCGGCGCGGTCGCCGGAGCGAAGTGCCACGTGGACCAGCAGCAGGGCGGCGGTGATGGCGTGGTCGAGCTTGGTGAGCGCGCCGGCGCCCACGCCCATCAGCCGGCCGTGGTCGAGGCAGACGATCACCGGCTGGGCGCGCTCGGGGATCAGCTCGGTGGCCATCAGCCGGCCGGTGCGGGCGGTGGCCCGCCAGTTGATGGAGCGGAGCGGGTCGTCGGGAACTGCGTCGCGGACGCGCTCGAACTCGGTGCCCTCTCCGGCACGGCGGAGGGCTCGAACCCCCAGCTCGGCCAGCTGGCCCCGCCGCGACAGCGCCTCGTAGACCCGCACCGCCGAGAGGTCGGGGTCGACGCGCACCTCGGCTTCGGTGGGGAGGCGCGTCTGCCGCTCCGCCAGCCGCCAGGGACCGGCGACCCGCACCACCGTTCCCCCGAACCGCCAGGTGCCGCGCGCCGGCGGCGTCAGCGCGTACGCGACCGAGGCGGGCAGGCGGGCTCGCAGCAGCGTCGCTGATGCTGCCATGACTGGCGGATACTCGTCGCGGATGACGGCGCCGAGCGGCCCCCCATCGACCGAGACCTGCAGCTGGATGAGGTTGGCACGGCCGGCGGCGAGCACGTCGTCGTGGCTCCGAACCACCCGCAGCCGGGAGCGACCGGGGGCGCGCGAGTAATCGACGATGATGGCGACAACGCCAAGGCCCTCGAGCGCCAGTCCCAGTACCAGCAGGGGAGAGAAGGCGGCGCCCAACCCCACCAGCGGCAGCGGCGCCAGCAGCAGCACCGCCCCGCGCCGGGTCACCGAGGCACCGGCACCTTGGCGACGGCACGCTCGACGGCTGCGGCCTCGCTCACCCCCTGGATCTCGGCCTCGGGACGCCGCACCATGCGGTGGCGAAGCGCCGGAACGCACAGGTCTTTGACGTCGTCGGGAACGACGTAGTCGCGGCCGCTGATGGCGGCCGCCGCCTTGGCTCCCATCAGCAGGGCGATCGACCCCCGCGGGCTGGCCCCCAGCGAGAGATCCGGCGAGCTGCGGGTGGTGGCGACGATGGCGGTGATGTAGTCGACCACCGCGTCGGCGACGCGCACCGCGCGCACCTCCTCTCGTGCCGCGTGCAACCCGGCGGCGTCGACCACGGCCACCACACCGGCGCCGGCGAGGTCGAGATGGTCGAAACCGCGGTCGACGCGCCGCAGCAGCTCACCCTCGGCCGGTGGCGCCGGCAGCGGCACCTCGAGCTTGAGCAGGAAGCGGTCGAGCTGCGCCTCGGGAAGCGGATACGTCCCCTCGTACTCCACCGGGTTCTGGGTTGCCAGCACCAGGAAGCGGTCACCGAGCGGACGGCGGACGCCGTCGCTGGTCACCTGCCGCTCCTCCATCGCCTCGAGCAGCGCCGCCTGCGTCTTGGCGGGGGCGCGATTGATCTCGTCGGCGAGCAGCATGTCGGTGAAGATCGGCCCTTCGCGGAATTCGAAGACGCCGGCTTCGGCGCGCCAGACGCTGGTGCCGAGGATGTCGGAGGGAAGCAGGTCGGGAGTGAACTGGATGCGGCGGAAGCGTCCCTCGGTGGCCGCCGCCAGGGCCCGTGCCATCAGCGTCTTGGCGGTGCCCGGCACGCCCTCGAGGAGGACGTGACCGCCGACCAGCAGCGCCAGGAGCAGACCGTCGAGCACCGCCTCCTGGCCGACGATCACCCGGCGGAGCGTCTGGTTCAGGGCGGTGCGCAGCTCGGCGGCCCGGGTCACGGGCGCCATTCTGCCGGTCGCCCGTCGCGCTTCACCGCGGGACCCCGGCCGTCGGCGCTCCCGCCCCCAGCGAGCGCTCCAGCGCGTCGACCCGGCCGGCCAGCGCCACCAGCGCGGTCTCGGAGGGATCGGCGGCGGACAGCGCCCGGGCCTGCCGCAGGACCTCCGCCGTCTCGTCTGCCACGCCCGCGCCGAAGCCCGCAAGCCGCGCCACGAAGGTGGCGTCATCGACGCCGGGGTCGATTCCGGTGGCGGCGCTCAGCCGCTGCTTGAGCTCCTCGGCGTAGCGCTCGGCGACGGCGCCACGGCGGCGGGAGCGCTCGACCAGCTGGGCCACGGCGCCGACCAGCGCGGTCGCGCTCGGCACCGCCGTCGCCTCGCCGGAGGGCAGCGGCCGCCCCAGGCGCCGCCCCGAGAGGGTCAGATAGCCCAGCCCGACCAGTCCCGCCAGGACCCCGCCCAGCCACACCGGCCAGGCGATGACGCCGGCCGCCCCCGAGGCCCCGGTCTCGCCGTGATGGACCTCGTCGAAGGCGATCCGGCCACCGCGGGAGCGCTCGAGCACCGCCAGCACCAGCCCCCAGGAGTCGCCCAACCGCGGCTGCAGGCCCTCGTTGCTGAGTGGATGAGGCGAGCCGATGACGTAGATGCGCCCGGCGCCGACGGGCTGCATCACCGCCACGGTCCGCCCCCCGCCGTCGTCGAGGACGGTGCCGGCACCGGCGCCGGTGGTCCGCAGGGTGAGCGTGGCGGGACCGAGCGGCACGCGGCGCAGCCGGCCCCGGGCCAGCGATGGCTCGGCCGGAAACGCGGTGCCGTCGCTGGTCACCCCGGTCGGCACGACTCCGACCGAGGCGAGCAGTCCGGCGGCGGAGGACAGGCCGGCGGGATCGACGGCGAGCACCGCCTCGCCGCCGCCGCGGAGATGATCGACGAGCGCCACCTGCTCGTCGGCGCTGAAGCCGCGCTCGGGCTGCACCATGAAGAGCACATCGCTGCCGTCGACGTCGAAGCTGCCGCTGACGCGGTGGACGGGCAGTCCCAGCCGGTCGAGCCAGGTGTAGAGCGCCAGGGTGCCGGCTCGGCCGGCGCTGCGCGACGAGGGATCGGTGCTCTCGACCGCCGGAGTGGACGAGAGCACCGCGATGACGCCGACCAGCGCCAGGGCCACCACCGCGATCGCGGCTGGGCGGAGCGAGCGGTTGCTCATGCGGTCACCCGGCGTCCGGCGAGCCGCCGCACCGCCTGGCAGCGTCCCCGGGCCACCGACCAGTCGGCCGCGTCCACCGGCATGCCTCCGTACCAGGCGCGGTCGAAGGCCTCGGCGGCCGGGGCCAGCGCCGCCAGCAGGTCGGCGTCACCGGCGGCGTGGCGGAGCAGGTCGCGGGTTGTCCAGCTGGCCTGCAGCGGAAGCCGGCCGCGCAGACCGATGCTGAGCAGCGCGCTGCGGAAGGCGCGGCGAACCGCCTCGCGAAAGTCGCCCACCGCCGCCGCCTTCTCGGCGGCGTCCCACTCCTGATCGGGATCATCCCCCGCCGCCGCCGGCTCGTCCTCGACGTGGAGCTGGCGGCCGCCGAGCACGCCGCGAAGGCGGAGGACGGCCAGGGCGATCGCCACCGCCAGCACCAGCGCGCCGAGCAGCAGCGACACCGGAGCCCCGAGGGTGTCGAGCACGGCGCGGAGCAGCCGGAGGATGGCGTCGCCGAGGGCGGCGAGCGGCCCGCGGTCCGGGGAGCGGTCGAGGTCGCGGAATGCCGGCGACTGGTAGACGCGCTGCAGGCTGTCTCTGGCGCCGCTGCCGGCGGGGAGGATGGTCTCTGCCCGCGCGACCACCGGTGCCGCCACCGCCGCCGGCAAGACAGCGATCGCCGCCCACCGTCGCCAGGCTGAGCAGGAGCTCACAGCGAGGCGGCGAGCATCTCGATGTCGAACGCCTCTCGGCGGATGCGGGCGTCGTAGTAGTAGAGCGTCAGGGTGATCAGGGTGATGGGAGCGACGAAGACGGTCGCCACCGCACCCAGCGCGGTCTGCAGCAGCTGGCGCGAGCCGCTGTCCAGGCCGCTGGTGGCGGCGGTGACCGGGAGGGTGACGATGCCGCTGACGATCAGCTCGATCAGCGCCAGCAGCCCGAGGATGCCGAAGGTTCGCCAGAAGGCGCCGCGAAGCAGTGACCAGCTGCGGCGCAGACCGCGCACTCCGGAAACACCCTCGAGGACGATCGCCTGCGCCGCAACCCGAACCCGCACGTAGCCGACGGCCATCGCCACCAGTGCCAGCAGGCCGACCAGCACCGCACCCCCTGCCCCCGCGACCACGGCTGCCACGATCACCACCGCGGCCAGCGCGGTCGCACCGAGGGTCAGCAGCAGCGTCATCGCGATCAGCGCGGGGAGTCGCCGCAGGGCGGCGCCGTACGAGCTGCCCACCGACGACGGGCGGTCGAGGTAGCGATCACTGACCGCCCTGGTGGTGGCGGCTTCGGCGAGCGGGCGCACCACCAGGTACTGGATGGCGAAGACGAGAACGAAGGTGCCGATCAGCGCACCGGCGTCACCCTTGAGCGTGTCGATCTGGTCGCTGCTGGCGTAGAGACCGCTCTGGGTGCGAGCGTTGATCTGCTGCAGGGTGGTGTTGATCGAGCTGAGGTGTCCGCTCAGGTCCGCGGCGCGGTAGAGGGCGAGCTGGATCAGGGCGAAGGGAACCTGGACCGCCGCAGCGATGGCGACGATCAGCAGGAAGTTGCGGCGATAGAGGGTGAAGGCCCCGTCCAGGAGCTCGCCGACGCCGCGAGCCCGGAAGCTGCCGCTGCCGACGGCAGTGGGCGCGCGGACGGGCCGCGGATCCCAGCCGGGGATGGCACCCGGGGCACCTGGCCCCCCGCCCGCGGGGGGCGGCGGAGCACCCCAGGGATTCCATTGCGGCGGTGCCGCCGGCGGCGGCACCCACGCGCCGGGAGGTGGCGGCGGACCGGGTTGCCAGGAGGGCGGCGGCGGATCGGCGCTGTCCATCGCGGGCCATTGTGACCCCAGCTTCCGGACCATCGATCCGCCGTGCCGATCCCGTCACCGAGCCGGGCCGGCGGCGGCCGTTCAGCGCCGGCCAGCGTCCTCGTCGCGAGGCGGCGCAGCCTTCTTCTGCCCGCGCAGGAGCACCAACCGGCGGACCGCGGCGTTGTCCATCACCATCCTGGTGACCCGCTTGCGGTCGCGAGAGCGCAGGTGGGCGCGCTCGCGGGGAGTGAGCTCGGCGCCGTCCTCGGGTCGCTGGTCGGAGGGCGGGATCATCACCCCAGGGTAGCCCCGACCCGCGTCAGGCAGGCAGAGGTGCCCGCGATCGCCCGTGGCGCGCCACCATCACCGCCGCCGCCACGGTGACCAGCGCGCCGCCGGCGGCCGCGCCGACCACCGCCGGCCGGTCGAGGCGGAGGCGACGCAGGGTGCGGCGCGGCCAGCCCGCCGCCAGCTCCAGGCTGCGGCTGTACAGCCGGCGCCGTTCCGCCTCGTCCAACCAGGGAAGGGTGAGCACCTCGCTGAGCTCCCACGCCGTTTCCAGCAGCGGGAGCAGCAGCTCGGACCGGGTGCGCGCCGCCGCGGCGCCGCTCTCGAGGACGGTGTCGAGCTCGTCGGTCAGCGCCGGCGGCGGCGAGTCGAAGAGGCCGCGATCAGCCGGCATGCTCGTCTCCGGCGGCCGCCGCCAGCCGCTCGGCCGGAAGCGGCGCTCCCAGGCGCCGGCGCAGTCGGGTCAGGGCGCGGAAGGTCAGCAGCTTGACCGCCCCCTCACTGCGGCCCATCAGCGCGGCGATCTCGCGGTTGGCGAGCTGGCCCGAGAAGCGGAGCACGATCGCCTGGCGCTGGTCCACCGGCAGCTCGGCGACGGCGCGCCGCACCTCGGCGTGGCGGTCCGAGGCGATCGCCGCGTCCTCGGGGCCGATGCCCTCGTCGATCAGGTTCGGTTGGAGCTCCAGCCAGCCGGGCCGGCGGCGATGCCGCGCCACCAGGTTGCCGGCGACGCGGTAGAGCCAGGCGGAGTAGGGCACGCCACGCCACTGGAAGCGCGGCAGCTCCTCGATGGCCTTGGCGAAGGTGGCGGCGGTCACGTCCTGGGCGAGCTCCCGGTCCCCGGTCAGGGTGTAGGCGTAGGCGAAGATCTGGTCCACGTAGCGTTCGTAGAGCGGGGCGAAGTCCGCTCGGTTGCGCTGCGCGGCGACGATCAGCTCGCGCTCGGCCTCCAGCTCGGCCTCGCCACGATGTGGCATCTCAGCCGAGCCTGGGTCGGGCACGACCCACCGAGGGAAAGTCCATCCCGGCCGGGACGTTACGAGTGGCCGGATGGGCGCGCCTGATCGACTGCCGTTGCCGGGACCGCTGCATCACCCGTCAGCCTAGCGACGCCGCAGGTCGCCGGCGCGCCCGGCATCGGCGAAGGCCTCCAGCGCGGCGTCCAGCTGGGCCGCGGTGTGGGTGGCTGTGACGATGGTGCGCACCCGGGCCTGTCCCCGCGGCACGGTCGGGAAGCCGATCCCCTGGGCGAAGACGCCGCGCTCCAGCAGCGCGTCGCTGAGCGCCATCGCCGAGGGCGCCTCGCCACACATCACCGGGGTGATCGGGGTCTCGCTGGTGCCGATGTCGAAGCCGAGCTCGCGAAGACCCTGCTTGAAGCGGCGGGTGTTCTCCCAGAGACGCTCGATCAGCTCGGGCTCCTGCTCCAGCACATCGACGGCGGCGATGCACGACGCGGCCACCGACCCGGGATGCGACGACGAGAACAGGAAGGGCCGGGCCTTGTGGATCAGGTGGTCGCGCACCGCCTGCGAGGCCGCGACATAGCCGCCCACGACGCCCAGCGCCTTGCTCAGGGTGCCGATGTTGAGGGCGATACGGCCATGCAGCCCGAAGTGGTCGGTGGTGCCGCGACCGTTGCTGCCGAGCACTCCCGAGGCATGCGCGTCGTCGACCATGATCGACGCGCCCACCGCCTCGGCCCGCTCGACCAGCGCCGGCAGCGGGGCGATGTCGCCGTCCATGCTGAAGACGCCGTCGGTGACCAGCAGGATCCGTCGGTAGCCCTTCTGCCTTGCCTCGTTCAGCGCCCGCTCGGCGTCGTCGACGTCGATGTGGTCGTAGAGGATGCGATCCGCCCGGGTGAGGCGGATGCCGTCGATGATGCTGGCGTGGTTGAGCCGGTCGCTGACCACGCAGTCGCCCTCCTCGAGCATCGACCCGAGGACGCCGACGTTGACCGTGTAGCCGCTCTGAAAGGTGAGCGCCGCCTCGGTGCGCTTGAAGGCGGCGAGGCGTCGTTCCAGCTCCTCGTGGACGCTCTGCGTTCCCGCGATGGTGCGGACCGCTCCGCTGCCGGCACCCCACCGTGTGATGGCGGCGGTCGCCGCCTGGAGCAGGCGCGGGTGGGTGTTGAGCCCGAGATAGTTGTTGGAGGAGAGATTGATCAGCCGGCGCCCGCCGATGACCACCTCTGGTCCCTGAGCCGTCTCCAGGACTCGCAGCGGACGGTAGAGACCCTCGGCGCGGAGCGCGTCGAGGTCGGCGCGCAACGAGGCGTCGAGTCCGCTGACCGCGGCCGAGGCCGCCGGGGGATCGGTGATCATGCCGTCTCCGTCATCAATGTCCGGCGCGGCCGTCGGGAAGCAACACCACCTTGCCGCAGCGGCCCGACTTGATCAGCTCCATCGCCCCGTCCACCTCGTCCAGGGCGAAGCGGTGGGTGAGCAGTGGTGCCGGGTCGATCGGTCCCGAGAGATAGGCGGTGGTCTGCTCCCAGGTGGAGAACATCCTGCGTCCGACGACGCCGAACAGGGTGAGTCCCTTCATCACCACGTCGCGGCCGACGTCGAGAGTGGTCGCGGCGTCGCCGATGCCGAGCACGCTGATCCAGCCCCCGGGCCGCACCAGTCGCACCGAAGCGACGACCGCAGGCGGCGCTCCACTCATCTCCAAGGCGCAGTCGAGCGGTCCGCCGGCGGCGCGGGTCACCGCCGGCTCGAGGTCGTCGCCGGCAGCAACCAGCGCGTCGGCACCCATGCGCTCGGCCAGCTCGAGGCGGTACCGATTGGGGTCGACGGCGACGACGCGCGCGGCGTTCTCGGCGCGGGCGATGGCCACCGCGGCGCATCCGATGGGGCCGCATCCGAAGACGGCGACGACCTGACCGCGCAGGCGTCCGGCGGAGCAAGCATGCACCGCGTTGCCGAAGGGCTCCATCAGCGCCGCCAGCTCGGGAGCCAGACCGGGCACCACGGGCCACAGGTTGCGCCGGGGTACGGCGACGTACTCGGCGAACGCGCCGTCGACGTCGACACCGAGGATGCGCGTGTTGGCGCAGACGTGGAAGTCGCCGCGGAGGCATTCCGGACAGTGCCCGCAGACGAGGTGGGTCTCGACCGCGACCCGGTCGCCGATCTGCACGCCGTCGACATCGGGGCCGAGCGCGGCGACGCGTCCGCACATCTCGTGCCCCACCACCCGCGGGGGATGCACCCGCTCCGCCGCCCAGCGGTTCCAGTCGTAGAGGTGCACGTCGGTACCACAGACCGAGGCCGCCTCCACCTCGAGAACCACCTCGCCCGGAGCCGGGGTGGGCTCGGCCACGTCGGCGACGATGAAGCCGGGCCCGGGAGTCGACTTGATGACGGCATGCACGCATCGATTATGCGCTCGGTGCGGCGAAGCTCCCGGTGCCGTGTGCGCGGCGTGACACGCCAATGCAGCGTCTAGTCCGGGCGCCGCCTCTCGCGAACCACCGGGGCGTGGTAGGTGCGCTCCGCCAGGGCGATGAAATGCAGCACCGTGGTGGTGCCGAGCAGCGGCACGCCGATGGCGATGGCCACCGCGTCCACCGGTCCATAGAAGGCGCGCACCAGCATCAGGACGAAGAGGACAACTCCGGTGAACGCGGTGTTGCGGCGGCCCCACACCGTGTAGACAAGCTCCGGACGCCGGCCGGCGAGAAAGACGACCGGTGTGGCCAGTAGCGGAGCCAGGTAGCGGAACAGCAGCAGCGCCATCAGCCAGCGCGGGATGATGCCCAGCAGCACGTTGCCGATCGCCGCGGTGCCGAAGAAGAGCGAGTCCATGGCGGGATCGAGGGCGCGCCCCAGCTCGGTGAGCGGGCCCACCCGGCGGGCGATGAAGCCGTCGGCGAAGTCGAGCAGGCCGATCAGCCCGCCGGTCGTCGACCAGATGACGAAACCGCTTCGTCCGGGAGTGCTCAGCGTCGCGGTGAGCAGCAGCGGAAGGCAGCTGTACGCGCGAAGCGCGGTGAGGCCGTTGGGAACACCGATGTAGTCGATGCGCTCGCCCGCGGGCGTGACCAGCAGGGCCGCGCCACCGGCGAGCACCAGGCTCGGGAACAGCCACCATCCCAGCGCCGCGGCGGCGGCCCAGCGTTCCGTGTCGGTCGACTGCAGATGCGCAACCGAGACGCTGAAGGCCTCGGTGAGGACCAGGCCCAGGGCGATCCAGAAGAGGTACGACGCGCGCAGGTGGGCGCTCCGGCGCAGCCGCCCGAACGCCTCCGCGTACAGACCGGCGAGGCCGCGCAAGCCGATCCTGCCCTCGACGTAGACAGGTCCGGGTCCGCCGCCGGACATCGGCGGGCTCGAGCTACTCGACGGCGAGGCAGGTGATCGTCTTGAAGACGCCGTCGAGGCGCTGCACCTTCTCGACGATGAGACTGCCGATGCCGGCGATGTCATCCGCCTCCACCTGGGCGATGACGTCGTACTCACCGGTGATGGCGTCTGCCTGGATCACGCCGCGCTGACCCTTGAGGTGCGAGGCCACGTCCATCGCCTTGCCGGCGGACGCGCTGATGAGGATGTACGCACGCACTCTGTCCTCTCCTTGAGCCCTCGACGCGGCCGGACTGTAACACCTGGCGGCGGCCGTTTCCGGGCGATGGTGCAGAATAGGGATAACGCTTCTCCCGGCGCGGGAGACAGCGCCGCGGCCCAGCCCGGCCGCACCCCCTTGCTTTTCACCCCTTCCTGGCGGGCGGACCGGCAACGGTTCGCCCGCTCTGGTGTCCAGCTCCGGCTGAGCGAGATGCGCGACGTGCCCGGTTCGGGGCTTTGCGCGAAGATGGTGGGGCGATGCCCTTCGGAGTCCTCGCCCGGTTGCTGACGCGCCTGCTCATGCTCGGCGCGCTTGGTGCCCTGCGCCGGCGCACCACCCCGGGCGCGCCGCCTCCCTGGCGGACGCCGGGGACAGGCCCGGCGTCGGCACCCCCGTCCTCGCCGGGGGCCGCCGCCGACCAGGTGCGTGCTGCCGTCCGCGCCCGGCTGGCCGGGCCCACCGAGGTGGCACTGGTGATGCTCCGCCTCTTCGAGGTGGTGGTGCTGGGTGCCGCCGTCACCGTGCTGGTGACCGCCGGCACCACCAGCGCCGTGCTCACCCCACGCTGGGTGGGGGGAGTCCTGCTCGGCCTGGCCTTGGTGATCGCGGTGTTCACCATCCGCGAGGTACGGATCGCCCGGCGCATGGTCACCGCCCGCCGCCGCCGCCGGGCCCAGGACCGCCTCCGCCAGATCCCGAGCTGAGGGCGGGGTCAGCCGCTACGACAGATACGGGGCGATGCCTTCGCCCTGCTGGTTGGCGTCCATCACCAGCTCGCTGACGGTGGGGTGGGCGTGGATGATGTCGCCCAGCTCGGCCATGGTCAGCCCGTCGGAGATGGCGACGCCGATCTCGTGGATGATCTCCACCGCGTGCGCTCCCATGATGGTCGCGCCGAGCAGCTGATCGGTCTGCTTGTCGGCCACCAGCAGGGCCACCCCGTCGGGCTCCCCCTCACCGAGCGCCTTGCCGTTGCCGAGGAAGCGCGCCTGCCCGGTCTTGACCTCGCCGGCGACCTGCTTCGCGGTCTCGCTGTTGAGGCCGACCATGGCAATTTCCGGGTGGGTGTAGATGCACGACGGCACCACCGTCCGGTCGA
Source organism: Chloroflexota bacterium (assembly GCA_005880985.1). Taxonomy (GTDB): domain Bacteria; phylum Chloroflexota; class Dormibacteria; order Aeolococcales; family Aeolococcaceae; genus CF-134. The sequence goes on along the minus strand of VBIQ01000004.1, from coordinate 195,705 downwards.
TGGCCCGGGGGTGATGTCCGAGCGCGTTCTCGACCGCGCGTTCCGCCTCCTTGCTGGCGAGATGGGCGAGCTGGTGCCCGCCGATACAGTCGCCGGCCGCCCAGATCCGCGGGTTTGCGGTCTGCAGCATGTCGTCGACCACGATGTGCCCCTGCTCGGTGAGCTCCACCCCGATCGACTCCAGTCCGATGCCACGGGTCTGCGCCTGGCGGCCGATGCTGATCAGCATCACGTCGCAGTCGATCGCGGTGCCGTCGTCGAGCTCGACGCTGAGGTCGTCGGCACGGTACTCGGTGACCTTCGCCAGCGTGCGGCCGGTGAGGAAGGTGATGCCCTGCGCCTCCATCAGCTTGCGGAACTGGGCGACGATGCGGGAGTCGACCCCGGCGAGGATCTGCGGCAGCACCTCCACCACCGTGGTCCGCGTCCCCAGCGGAGCAAAGAGGCTGGCGAACTCGCAGCCGATGACGCCACCACCGATGATCAGCAGCCGCTCGGGGATGCGCTCCAGCCGGAGGATGCCGTTGGAGGTGACCACGCTGGGGTGGTCCATGTCGACGCCGGGGAGCCCGTACGCCTCGGTGCCGACGCAGACCACCAGATGGTCGTAGGCAAGGCTGCGACCGCCGGCGACCACCGCGCCATCTTCGATGACGCCGTGCTCCCTGAGCACCTCGACCTTCTTGCGCTTGCAGGCGGCCTCGACGCCGCGCCGCATGGCGAGGACCACCTCCTCCTTGCGCTCCATCATGCGCGGGAAATTGACCTTCACCTCCCCGACCTCGATCCCGAACTCGTCGCTCAGCTTGATCCTGCGCAGCAGGTCGGCGGCGGCGAGCAGCGATTTGGTGGGGATGCATCCCCAGTTGAGACAGGTGCCGCCGAGCTCGGCGCGCTCGATCAGGGTGACCCGGGCGCCCAGCTGCGCCCCGCGCAGGGCGGCGACATCCCCGGCGGGACCGCCGCCGAGCACCACCACCCTGGGCCGCGAGGACGCGCCGTCCGCCTGAGCCTCGCTCACAGCGATTTGCTGAGGCTGGCCACCAGCGCGTCGGCGATGGCGTCGCTGCCCGCCTTGGCGATGGTCAGCGCGGTGGTGATGATCCGCTCCTGCTCGACCAGGTGGGCGCCGCGGAAGCCTTCACTGGGACTGGCCCGGCGCGGCCGGCCGACGTAGTCCCAGTGGATCTCGTATGGCCGGCGCTTGCCGATCGGCCGCGCCAGGTGCGGCCAGGCGCCCATGTTCTTGGGCTCCTCCTGCACCCAGAAAACCTGGCGCAGGTTCGGGTAGCTCTTGATCAGGTTGAGCACCGGCTCGATGGGGATGGGATCGAGGCACTCGATCCGGGCGATGGCCAGGTTGTCGAGCTCCTTGCGCAGCGAGTGGTTCTGCAGCTCGTAGTAGATCTTGCCGCTGCAGAGCAGCATGGTGGTGATCGCCTTGCGCTCGCGCCCCGCGACCGGGTCGTCGATCACCGGCTGGAAGCGCCCACCGGCCAGGTCGCTCATCGGCGAGGCGGCATCGCGCGACCGCAGCATGCTCTTGGGGGTCATGATCACCAGCGGCCGGGCCTCGTTGACCAGCGCCTGCTGACGCAGCAGATGGAAGTACTGGGCCGCGGTCGAGGGGTTGGCGACCCGCATGTTGCCCTGGGCGGAGAGCTGCAGGAAGCGCTCCAGGCGCGCGCTGGAATGCTCGGGCCCCGAGCCCTCGAAGCCGTGAGGGAGCAGCAGCGTCAGCCGTGAACGGACCCCCCATTTCGCCTGACCCGAGGCGATGAACTGGTCGACGACGACCTCGGCGTTGTTGACGAAGTCGCCGTACTGCGCCTCCCACAGCACCAGGGTCTCGGGAGTCGCGGTGCTGTAGCCGTACTCGAAACCCAACGCCCCCGCCTCGCTCAGCGGGCTGTTGTGCAGCTCGAAGGCGGCGGCGGCGCCCACCAGGTGCTGCATCGGAGTGTAGCCCCGGCCGTTCTCGACGTCGTGGAAGGTGAGATGGCGCTGGCTGAAGGTGCCGCGCTCGGTGTCCTGGCCGGTCAGCCGGATCGGCCTCCCCTGCAGCAGCAGCGAGGCGAACGCCAGCGACTCCGCCGTCGACCAGTCGATCTCGCCACCCTTCACCGCCTCACGGCGGCGCTCCATCTGCCGGCCCAGCTTGGGGTTGAGGTGGAAGTCCTCGGGGACGCTGAGCAGCTGCTCGTTGAGGGTGACCAGGGTCTCCGCCGCCACCTCGGTGCGCACGTCGATGTCGTGCAGCAGGATCTGCTGTTCACCCGGCTCGCTGGGGACGGCGGCCAGCGACGCCTTGACCCGCTGATGCGCCTGGCCGACGCGGTCGAACGCCTCCTGGGCGCGGCGGTCGGCCTGCTCCCGGCTGAGCAGCCCCTCGGTGACCAGCTTGGCGGCGAAGAGGTCCCGCGCAGTCGGGTGCTCGCGGATCTTGGCGTACATCAAGGGCTGGGTGTACGCGGGCTCGTCGGTCTCGTTGTGGCCGAAGCGCCGGTAGCCGACCAGGTCGACGACGACGTCGCGATGGTAGGTGCGGCGGTAGTCGTAGGCCAGCCGCATGGCGTGGATGCAGGCCTCGATGTCGTCCGCGTTGACGTGGATGATCGGGCTGTCGAAACCCTTCGCCAGGTCGCTGGCGTAGCGGGTCGAGCGCGCCTCCCACGCCTCGGTGGTGAAGCCGACCTGGTTGTTGGCGATGATGTGCACGGTGCCGCCGGTGCTGTAGCCCTGCAGCGCCTGCAGATTGAGCACCTCGGCGACGATGCCCTGGCCGGGAAAGGCGGCGTCCCCGTGGATGAGCACCGGCATCGCCGCCTTGGGATCGACGTGCAGCTCGGCGGCGCTGCGGCGTGTCTGCTCGGCCCGGGTCCAGCCCTCGACCACCGGGTCGATGGCCTCGAGGTGGCTGGGGTTGTTGAGCAGACGCACGGTGACCGGCCTGCCGGCCTCGGTGACGTAGGTGCCGGTGGCGCCGAGGTGGTACTTGACGTCACCGGTGGGGTCGTCGGCGCCCTCGCCCAGTTGGCGTTTCTGTTCCCCCTGCTCGAAGGCGACGAGGATGGACTCATAGGGCCGGTTGACGACATGGGCGACAATCGCCAACCGCCCGCGATGGGCCATGCCCATCACCACCGAGTCGATGCCGTCGTCGGCAACCAGGGAGAGCAGCTCCTCGAGCATCGGCACCATCGCGTCGAGGCCTTCGATGGAGAAGGTCTTCTGCCCCAGGAACGTGCGCCGCAGGTAGCGCTCCATCGCCTCGACCTTGGTCAACCGCTGCAGCAGCACCAGACGCCGCTCGGGCGACAGGGGAGTGCTGTGGGCGCCGGACTCGATGTGCTCGCGCAGCCAGACGCGCTGCTCGTGGCTGGAGAGGTGCTCGAGCTCGTAGGCGATGGTGCCGCAGTAGGTCGCCCGCAGGTTGGGGAGCACCTCGGCGAGGTTGCGGCCAGACACGTAGACGCGAAGCACGTCGGCGGGAACCGCCTCCATCAATGCTGGGGTCAGGCCGACCGTCGAGGGCTCCATTGCCGGGTCGCCGATCGGCGGTGCTCCGAGCGGGTCGAGATGAGCGCCCAGATGACCGTGGGTGCGATGCGCCTTGACCAGCGACATGCCGGCACCGACGGCGGCGAGCAGCTCGTGCGATGCCGCTCCCGTTGCGGCAGCGGCGTCACGCACCCGGGCCGCCGCCTCGCCGGTCAGCTGCGGCACCGGCGCGGCGCCGCTGGGGGCAGGCAGTCCCAGCGACTCGAAGACGGAGCTGTAGAAGCCGTCGGCGCCCCCGAGCAGCTGCTCGATTCGGCCCAGGAACTCGCCCGACTCGGCCCCCTGGATGACGCGGTGGTCGTAGGTGCTGGTCATGGTCATCACCCGCGCCGCACCCATGTCGCGCAGGCGTGCCTCACCGACCGAACGGAGTCCGGGCGGATAGTCGATCGATCCGACCGCGACGATGGTTCCCTGGCCCGGCATCAACCGCGGCACCGAGGCCACCGTGCCGAGACCGCCGGGGTTGGTCAGGGTGATGCTGGCACCGCGCAGCTCGTCGACGGTGAGCGTGTTGTTGCGTGCCTTGGCCACCAGCCGCTCGTACTCGTTGCGGAACGCGGCGAAGTCGAGCTCGGCGGCGTTGCGGATGACCGGGACCACCAGGAAGCGGCTGCCGTCCTTGCGGGTGATGTCGACCGCCAGTCCGAGGTGGATGCCCGGCTGCGCCCGCGCCGGCTTGCCGTCGGCGTCGCGCTCGAAGTGTGCCGACATGCTGGGAACGTCGAGAGCGGCGCGGACGATCGCGTAGCCGATCAGGTGGGTGAACGACACCTTTTCGGGACTGCCGGCGCGCCGCAGCGCGTCGTTGAGCTGCCGCCGCCGGTCGGCGAGGCTGTCGACCTCGACGGTGCGGAACGAGGTCGCCGTCGGGATCTCCCGGCTCTGCTCCATCGCCGCCGCCAGCGCCGCCGCCGGGCCGCGCAGCGGAGTGGTGCCCTCGGCCGGGGGCGCCGCCGGAGGGCGGTTCACCACGGCCGGCCGGCCCGCCTCGGCGGCGGGCGGCGCCGGCGGAACGCGGGCCTGGGCGCGGCCGTTGCCCGAGGCCGCCGCCGCCAGGACGTCTGCCCGGGTGACCATCCCCCCGGGGCCGGTCCCGCGCACCGTCGCCAGGTCCACCCCGCTGAGCGCGGCGGCGCGACGGGCCAGCGGCGACGCAGCCACCTCGGGCCGCGCCGGCGGGGCGGCCGCGGGCGCGGGCGCGGCCGGCGGCGACTCCGCCGCCGGGGTGGGGGCGGCGGGCGGCGTGCGAGCGGTGACGGGTGTCTCGGGCTGGACGGGCGGCGCAGCCCGGGTGGGGGGCGCCGCGGGGGGCGCGTCCGCGGTGGTCTCGCCAGCGCGGCCGGACCCGTCTTCCGGGGGTGGTCCGGGAGTGATCTCCGCCAGGACGGCGCCGACCCCGGCGGTCTGCCCGGCCTCGACGGCGATGCGCGAGAGGGTCCCGGCGGCGGGTGCGGTGACCTCGACGTCGACCTTGTCGGTGCTGACCTCGGCGATCACCTCGCCGGCGGCGACCCGGTCGCCGGCGCGCTTGCGCCACTCGACGACGATCCCCTCCGTCACCGACTCCCCCATCTCCGGCAGGGTGACGGTGACGGTGTCCGCGGGGGCCGGGCTCACGCTTCTAATGGTCGCACCACCGGCGCGACCCAGGGCAGCCGCGCGGCGGTCAGTTGAGGTGCGCCACCCGCCGGCGGCGCCGCCACTCCTCGCTGATCGGCACCTCGATGCGAGCGATGCAGACGGCGCACCACACCCGCTCGCACCCGGGGCAGGCCAGGTGCTGATGGTCGGCCAGCAGGTCGAGCTCCATGTACTGCTGGCAGCAGTCGAGGCACAGCACCGGGGCCTTCATGGGCACAGCATGACGCACCCGGGTGGCGCCGGCGACCCCGCCCCAGGGCAGTGGCCGGATTGACGGGACCGGTACGCATCGCTATACCAATAGAGTCAAGGGACGGCATCAACTGGAAGGGAGAGCAAGCCATGGTCGAGGCAGTTCCCACCCGGGTCGTTCGCGGACAACCGGACTTCATCATCCCGCCCGCCGGCGCCGTCCGCCGGACCATGGCGGTGATCATCGGAGCAGCGGCGCTGCTGATCGGCGCCTGGGCCGCGGTGGTCGCCTACGCGGGGCCGTCCTTCGGCTTCGGGTTCATCGATTCGGCGTCCTGGCACTGGACCGACCGGAGCGCCTTCCTCGGCCTGCTCCCCGGCTGCGCCGCCGCCGTCGCCGGGCTGGTGGTCATGCTCATCGGGCTCGGCTGGCGGCGCGAGGGCGTCGGCGCCCGTCTGGTGCTGCTGGCGGCCTCCGTGGTGATGGTCGCCGCGGGTGCCTGGCTGGTGCTGGGGGCGGCTGCCTGGGACGCGCTGCGGGGCACCACCACCGTCGACTCCGCGTCGCCGCTGATGCGGCTCGCCCACGTCGCCGGCTACAGCCTTGGTCCGGGGCTGCTGCTGACCGCCTTCGGCGGCATCGTGATGGGCATGGCACTGGTGCGCCGCGCGGCGGTGGTCGACCGGCGCCCTGTGGCGGCGGCACCGGCCGAGCAGCGAGCCCTCCGCGGCACCCCGGCCGGCGAGCCGGCCCGCCGCACCGAGACCCCCGCCCGCCAAGCCTGATCCCGGCCGGGCGGCCGCGTTCATCTCGAACGTCGGCGGTCCCCGCGTCGGGTGCGGCGGCGGAGGGCGAGCGCTCGCCCCCCTCGGCCGGACCGGGCCGCACACGTCTGGGCAGAGGCCCTTGACGAGGGCTGGGTCCGGTCCCAAGATGTAGGGGCTTCAGGCCCCGAGCACCCCAAGATGTGGGAAAATGGGGAAAATCCTGTGGATGGCCGGGGGGCGGAGATCGACGCCGCCCGTCACCCACTCTCTGCGGAGTGAGGCCCACCTGTGGATAGTCCAGTCCCCTTCACGTCTCCAACGGACGATCCCTCGGACGCCGCCTCGGCCGGAGGCAACGGCAAGCGATCCCGGCGGCGGGCCGCGGCCGGCCAGATCAGCGTCCCCGGCCGGGCCGCCCCCGGCCGCGGCCTGCCCATCGAGCGCCGCTTCACCCGGGCCGGGGTGCACCCCTTCGACGAGGTGACCTGGGAACCGCGCAGCGCCACCATCGCCAACGAGAAGGGCGAGACCGTCTTCGAGCAGCGCGAGTGCGAGGTGCCCACCGCCTGGTCGCAGATGGCGACCAACGTGGTGGTCAGCAAGTACTTCCGCGGCCCGCTGGGATCGCCTCGACGCGAGACCAGCGTCCGTCAGGTGATCTCCCGCGTCTGCGACACCGTGGCCCGCTGGGGCCGCGAGGGCGGCTACTTCGCCACCGAGGCCGACGCCCAGTCGTTCCAGGACGAGCTCACCCACCTGGTGCTCCACCAGATGATGAGCTTCAACAGCCCGGTGTGGTTCAACGTCGGCGTGCCGGGCACGCGCCCGCAGGCCTCGGCGTGCTTCATCAACAGCGTCGAGGACACGATGGACTCGATCCTCACGCTGGCCCACACCGAGGGCATGCTCTTCAAGTACGGCAGTGGCACAGGCACCAATCTGTCTCCCATCCGCTCCTCGATGGAGGCGCTCGCCGGCGGCGGCATCGCCAGCGGGCCGGTGTCGTTCATGAAGGGCTTCGACGCCTTCGCCGGGGTGATCAAGAGCGGAGGAACCACCCGGCGCGCCGCCAAGATGGTGATCCTCAACGTCGATCACCCCGACGTCGAGGAGTTCATCACCTGCAAGGTGACCGAGGAGCGGAAGGCCTGGGCGCTGATCGATGCCGGCTACGACGGCGTCTTCACCGGTGAGGCCTACGGCTCGATCTTCTTCCAGAACAGCAACAACTCGGTGCGGGTCACCGACGACTTCATGCGGGCGGTACTCGAGGACAAGGAGTGGCAGCTGCGGGCGGTCACCGACCGCAGCCGGCTGCTCAAGGCGCTGCCGGCGCGCCAGCTGCTGCGCAGCATGGCGGAGTCGGCGTGGCAGTGTGGGGATCCGGGGATCCAGTACGACACCACCATCAACGACTGGCACACCTCGGCGAACAGCGGTCGCATCAACGCCAGCAACCCTTGCAGCGAATTCGTGTTTCTCGACGACACCGCCTGCAACCTCGCCTCGCTCAACCTGATGAAGTTCCTGCGCGAGGACGGCAGCGTCGACGTCGAAGGCTTCCGGCACGCGGTGCAGATCACCATCACCGCCCAGGAGATCCTGGTCAGCAACGCCTCCTACCCGACGCCCAAGATCGCCAAGAACAGCGAGGACTTCCGGCCGCTGGGGCTGGGCTACGCCAATCTCGGCGCCCTGCTGATGGCGCGGGGCGTCCCCTACGACTCGCCACAGGGGCGAGACGTGGCCAGCTGCCTCACCGCGATCATGACCGGTGAGGCCTACGCGCAGTCAGCCCGGATGGCCCGAGAGATCGGACCCTTCAACGGATACGCCGTCAACCGCCAGCCGATGCTTCGAGTGATCGGCAAGCACCGCGAGGCCGCCTACCGGATCGGCACCGACAACGTCGAGGCCGACCTGATCACCGCGGCGCGGCGGGCGTGGGACGAGGCGCACGAGCTCGGCGCGGTCCACGGCTACCGCAACGGCCAGGCGACCGTGCTCGCGCCCACCGGGACCATCGGCTTCATGCTCGACTGCGACACCACCGGGGTCGAGCCCGACATCGCCCTGGTGAAGTACAAGAAGCTGGTCGGCGGTGGCATGCTCAAGATCGTCAACCAGACCGTGCCACAGGCGCTACACCGGCTGGGATATGGCGAGGCGGCGGTCAACGACATCGTCGCCTACATCGACGCGAACGACACCATCGAAGGCGCCCCCCATCTTCGGGAGGACGACCTGGCGGTCTTCGACTGCGCCTTCAAGCCCGCCAGCGGTATGCGCAGCATCGCCTGGCAGGGGCACATCCGGATGATGAGCGCGGTGCAGCCGTTCCTCAGCGGCGCCATCTCGAAGACGGTGAACATGCCGCCCGACGCCAGCGTCGACGAGGTCGAGCAGGCCTACATCGACGGCTGGAAGCTGGGACTCAAGGCGCTCGCCATCTACCGCGACGGCAGCAAGCGCAGCCAGCCGATGGCCACCACCATGGACAAGACGACCGGCGTGGTCGCCAGGACGCAGCTGGTCGAACGCCCGCTGCGCAAGCGGCTGCCGGCGGAGCGGCAGGCGGTCACCCACAAGTTCGAGATCTCGGGGCATGAGGGGTACATCACCGTCGGGCTCTACCAGGACGGGACACCCGGGGAGATCTTCCTCAAGATGGCCAAGGAGGGATCGACCATCAGCGGCCTGATGGACTCCTTCGCCACCGCGATCTCCCTGGCGCTGCAGTACGGCGTTCCCCTGAAGGCGCTGGTCGACAAGTTCTCGCACGCCCGCTTCGAGCCCTCGGGTTTCACCGGCAACCCGGAGGTTCCGATCGCCAAGTCGATCATGGACTACATCTTCCGCTGGCTGGCGTCGCGCTTCCTTCCCTGGGAGGATCGCGACGCGCTCGGGATCATCCGCCGCGACGGCACCGAGGCGGGTGAAGAGCCCCAACGTGACACCCGTCTGAGCGCGTCGGCGCCCCCAGCGCTGCCGACGACAACCGAGCTTCCCGTGGTCAGCCGCTCTGCACCGGCGGCATTCCTCAACCAGGAGGACGCGCCCTCGTGCTCCGACTGCGGCAGCCTGATGGTCCGCAGCGGTGCCTGCTACAAGTGCCTCAACTGCGGTGCAACCAGCGGATGTAGCTAAACCCACCCCATCCGAAATTCTCACCCCCCTCTGGTCGGAAGGGCTCGGTCGCGTCGTGTGGCCGGGCCCTTCTTCCATCGACGGCTGGGGCAGAGTCGCAGCGTGCTCTTCCCGCAGCCACTGGGTCCGACGATGGCGGTGATCCTGCCCCGCGGCGCGGCGATATTCACGTCGCGGAGAGCCAGGAATCGCCATACCAGGCGCGCAGTCCGCGAGTCGACAGCTTGGCGGCCGGCACCGGCTCGGTGGCCGACGCGGGGGCATCGGCCAGAGCGAGGAAGCGGACCGGATCGGCCCGGCTGTCATGATGGAAGGGCCTGCAGCCGGCGCACCAGCGAGCGCCCGAGGAAGCGCGCCCCCAGGTTGAATCCGAGCACCAGGACCACCAGCAGCGCCGCGACGCCGTCGGCGTACTGACGCGCATCGGGAACGGCGCTGGGCTCGGCCTGGGTGCGGAAGACGTAGAGATCCACCGCCAGGGTGTCCCCCTTCTGAAACGGGTCGAGGCTGAAGTTGGAGTTCTCGGTGATCGCTCCCGCTGATCCGGTGAAGAGGATCGCCGCCGCCTCGCCGAAGGTCCGTCCCGCCACCAGGATGATCCCGGTGATCAGACTGGGAAGCGCTGCGGGCAACAGCGTTCGCACCACCGTCTGCCAACGCGTCGCACCCAGTGCCAGGCTTCCCTCTCGGAGCGAGGAGGGCAGCCCGCGAATCGCATCCTCGGAGACGCGCACCGCGTAGGGCAGGTTGATCACCACCAGTGAGAGCGACGCGGCCAGGCGGCTGGGATGGCTGTGAGTCGCGTCGATGAAGAGAGAGAAGCCGAAGAGTCCCACCACGATCGACGGCAGGGTCGCGAGCGTTTCGGTGGCCCGCCGCGCCAGGTTGGTGATCCTTCCGGTGCCAGCGTACTCGGCGAAGTAGATGCCGGCGCCCAAGCCGACGGGGATGGTCATCGCCATCGACAGCACCAGGATGTAGGCGGTGTTGAACAGCTGCGGACCGGCGCCGCTGCCGGGGCCGCCGATGTTGGGTGCCTTGGTGTAGAAGCCTGGTCTGGTGAGCTCGCCCCAGCCGTTGACGACCAGGTAGACGATTGCCCAGACCAGCAGCGCCAGCAGCAGCACCGCGGTGGCGCGCATCGCGCTGATGGCGACGGTGCTGGTGGCGCGGGCGCGCGGGTTCACACCACCACCCGACCGCGGCGGTTGACCAGACGGACCACGCTGATGCTGATGAAGACAACCACCAGCAGCACCAGAGCGAGCATGTAGCGGGCCGCGGTCCCCTGGGGATTGATGGCCAGGTTGTTGACCCCGTCGGTGATGGTCACGGTCATGGTGGTGCCCGGCTGGACGAAGGCCTGGAACCCCTGGTGGAGGAAGTCGGGCAGCCGCTGCACGTCGCCGATCACCAGGGCCACCGCGAGCGCCTCGCCCATCGCCCGCGCCAGACCCAGCACCACCCCGCTGATGATCCCGCCACGCGCCGCCGGCAGGACCACGCGGTTGATGGTCTGCCACTCGGTCGCGCCCAGCGCGTAGGACCCCTCGCGCAGCGCCGCTGGTTGCGTGATCAGCGCGTCGGCGGAGAGGGTGGCGATGGTGGGGATGATCATGATCGCCAGCACCACACCGGCGGCGAGGTAGCCGGAGCCGTTGTCACCGGCGGGTGCGATGCGCGCCAGGATCGGCAGCAGCACCACGAAGCCGACATATCCGTAGACCACCGAGGGGATCCCGACGAAGACCTCGATGGCCGGCCGGAGGATGCGTTCACCGAGGTTGCGATCGGTTTCGGCCAGCACCACCGCCACCGCGACGGCGATGGGAACCGCGAGCAGCAACGCCAGGCCCACGGCGACGACCGATCCCAGGATGGGAGTGAGAGCGCCGAAGTGGGCGACCGTGCCGCCGAACGCGATGCCGGAGTCGGGCTCCCACACCGTCGAGAGGAAGAACGAACCGAGGCCGATCTGCGACACCACCGGCCATGCCCGGACGGTGATGAAGATCACCACCAGCAGGACGATGACGATGCTCACCCCGGCGGCACCGAGCAGCAGCGCCCGCGAGGCGCGATCGATCGTCCGCGCCCTTCCGGGGACCGCGCGGCGGACCAGGAGGGCGCTGCTGCTTCCGCCGCTCCCGGCCACGTCCCCGCTCATCTCCCCCTGCACCTGATTCGGAGAGCCGCCTACTTGTCGGCCGCTGACTGCAGAGTCGTCGCGTTCGGCGGCAGGAAGCCGAGGCCGCTCACCGTGGCCTGGAACTCGCTGGAGGCGATGTACTTGATGAACGCGGTGGCCAGCGGGGGCGCCGCTGCCTTGGTGTACATGTGCTCGTGGGCGAAGAACTTGTAGGAACCGCTCTGCACGCCACTGGCGTTGGCCGAGGTTCCGTCAATGGTGACGGCGAGAACGCTGCTGTCCTTGATCGACGCGACGTTCAGGTAGGAGACCCCGCCCTGGCTCGCGGCGACCCCCTGCAGCACCAGCTGGGTGGAGTCCTGGGTGGAGGCCGGGGTGGCCGACTCGGTGGTGCCCTGCATGATGTCCTTGTCGAAGGACAGGCGGGTCCCGGATCCGGGCTTGCGCTCGATCAGCGAGATCGGCACGCTCTTGCCCCCCACCTGGCTCCAGTTGCTCACCTTGCCGCTGAAGACGTCGCGCACCTGCGGGGTTGTCAGCCCGGTGACCCCGGTTCGAGGATTGACCGCGACCGCGAAGACGACGATCGCGACCCGGTGATCGGCCAGAGCGCTGGCGTCGATGGAGGGGGCATTGCTGACGGGGACGTCTGAATCGCCGATGTCCGAAGCCCCGGTGGACACATTGGAGAGGCCGGTCGACGACCCGCCGCCACTGACGGTGATGGTGGCGCCGGGACACTTCGCCTGGTAGGCCGTGGATGCCTGCTGGACGAGCGGCTGGAGCGCCGTCGAACCGCTGGCGGTGATGCTGCCGGTGGCACAGGCTGCCGCGCCGGAGCTGCTCGATGACGAGCTCCACGTTCCGGACGAGCCGGCGGAGTCGTTGCTGCTGCCGCAGGCGGCCAGGAGCAGACCGCACGTGGCGATGGGAACGGCAAGGCGATGCAGACGCATGAGGTACCCCCGGATACGCCAATCCACGGTCACACATGCTGCCCGCGGATCTCTTGTCGGCGCTTTAGCGGCCGGTTATCAGCTGATAAAGCCGGCCCTCGTCGCTGGTGTTGGTGCCGCTGCGCGTGGCGCCGAAACGATCTCGCCTGGGCTGCGGCCGGGCTCTCAATCCCTTAACCGGATCTTCGCCGCCGGCCCATCACCGCTTCATTCGGACGCTGTCGCCCAGACCTTAAGCGGCGCATTGCCCGAGGTTGATCGGCGCGGTGCCATGCTCGGTGCCAGCACCCGGGACCCCCGAGAGGAGGAGGGACGTCCGCCGCCATACCGCTGTCGATCCGTCTGGCACCGTCGAGGGCCACCCGATGGAAACTCTGAAGCCGCTTCCAGGGTTCGAGGCGCCGGGGAGGGCCAGCTCGGGCGCCTCACCTGTGGGGCGTCTGGCGCATCTCGGCGAGTGGCCCACGTACTGGCCGGGCGCGGCGGATGCTGGCAGGCCGTTCGCTCTCGCCGAGGGCCTCCTGCTGGACCTTGACGACCTACACAAATCAGTATAGGCTCCTCGCCGGAGCACGACACTGCCGACGGCCGGAGGGGCGGCCGGACATCCACCAAGGGAGTCCGCCCGATGCTGCCCCGCTGGTTCCGCGCCCTGTTGGCCGCGCAAATCGCCGGTCTCGGCGTTCTTGTCGTTATGGCCGTTCACCTCACGGCCGACGGGGCTCACACCGTCGGTGACGTCGCCGGCTGGGCCCGAGGGTTGCACCCGCCCGCGGCACGCCCCTCAGTCAGCGTTCCGGTCCCGACCGCACCACCTCGCGTGGCACTTCCACTCGGCCAGGCGGTGCGCATCACACCCTTTCTCTTTCGACGCCTCAACCAGGACACCGCCGCCACGGCGGTAGGTGAATACGCACTTCTTCGACAGATGGAAGTCGCCGTTGCTGATCAGATTGCGCAGATACTGGCGACGCGTCACTCGGGAGGTTGATCGTGCAGGCGCTGAAGACCCTCATCGACAACTGGATCCTCGTCGCACAGGGGTTGATCGGCAGCGTCGGCGCCCTCGCGTTCCTTGTCGCGTTCATGTACAAGATCATTGCGATCGAGCCCCGCAGCGTGATGGAGGCCAAGCGGTGGATTGGCCGCATCGTCTTCGGCACCATCGGTGTCGAGGTTGCCGGAACGCTGACTCATGCACTGATCTCGACCATTCCCTCAGGTCTGCACTGAGCCGATCGCGGTGCATACGCTGGCATTCCTGGACGCGGTGCGTGACCCCGCTGGCACCTTTCTCCATCTCCTGGTCAGCGCTCTCGCTCACTTCGTCGATGGAGCACGTAGCGAGATCGAGCGCGCGCTGACTCGCTACCTGTTCACCACGGTCGATACCTCGAGCGCGGGTCAGCGCGCCTTTACCGGCAACCCCTCACTGCGACGAATGAACCTCGGCATGGCGGTGGCGATGGACATTCTCCTCGGCGCTGTGGTGCTCTTCACATGCCTTCGCAGCATGTTCGAGCGCTCCTTCAGAGCCAGGTACACCCTGAAGGTCGCCCTGCCACGAGTCCTCCTGGCGCTGGTGCTGGTGCACTTCTCTCTGCCATTGATGCAGATGGGGATCGACCTCAACAACGCGCTGAGCAACGCCGCCCTGACCCTGGGTGCCGACTTGCGAGTGGACGGCCTTCCGTGGTCGGCCGCGATGGGGCCCGAAGCAGTGCAACGCCTGGGTGTTTCGCAGGACCTGTTTCACGCCGTCTTCGCGGTGGCGACGGTGGTCGCGGTCGTCATCCTGATCCTGGCCTACGTGATCCGCTATGCCTTGCTTGGCGTGTTGGTCGTGATGGCTCCAGTCGCGGGACTGTGCACCGTCTTGCCGGAGACGCGCAACTACGCACGAAGCTGGCTTCGATTGTTCATGGTGACCGTCTTCATGCAGTTCGTCCAACTCACAGTGCTGCGCGTCGCATCCGTGATGTCGATCGATAACGGCGGCGGCCTGGTGCAGACACTGTACGGGCTCGCGACGCTGTTTCTCCTGCTCAAGGTGCCGGGTGCTCTCAATACCGCTTCCCACCTCGAAACCAAGGCGAAAACGATGGGCCATCACCTCGAACGCGCTGTCATCAAAGCGGTTCATCCGACTCATCGGCGAGTCTCGCGGTCGACGGCATGATCCGAGCCGTTGTGGCGAGTACCTTGGGTGCCGGTGCTGTGACGTTGCTGCCGGTGGCCGCGGGAACAGCCGTCGTCAATGGCGGTAGTGATACGGCCACCGCAAGCTCGCACGCGCTGGAACGTCCCGTGCTGGGCGCCGTAATCACCCAGGGCTTTGGCTGCACGGCCTACCAGGCGGAGCCGGTGGATCGGGCCTGTCCCGGGGGACACCGCCACAGCGGCATCGATCTCGCCGCCCCGATGGGCACCCCGGTCCGCTCGGTTAGCGACGGCGTCGCCCACGTGCTCGCCAGCACCAACGGGTACGGGCTTCACGTCATCTTGGACGATGGCCAGGGGCTGAGCACCCTCTACGCCCACCTCTCGGCAGTCACCGTCGCCAACGATGCTGGCGTTTCAGCGGGCGACGTCATCGGCGCCGTCGGGTCCAGCGGCAATTCGAGTGGCCCGCATCTGCACTTCGAGGTTCGCCGCGACGGCCTACCAGAGGACCCGCTTCTCGATGTCTCGCTTCCCTGAACCAACGACCAACCTTGCAAGGAGTGCCTGGCGTTGATCAACAAGACCCTGCTGATTGGTAACTTGACTCGCGACTCGGAACCACTGACCTCAACGCGCGGCCCGATCACGCGCATGCGACTCGCCACGAACCGTGTGTGGCGCGATGCGTCAGGTGAACGCCAGGAGAGCACTGAGTATCACACTCTGGTGGCGTTCGGCCGGTTGGCGGAGGTGTGCGCCCTCTACGGGACCCGCGGCAAGCGTCTGTACGTCGAGGGTCACCTGCGTACTCGTGAGTACGACGGCGCTGATGGAGTACACCGGGTCACGACCGAGGTGGTGGTCGATTCCATGCGCCTGCTCAGCCGCCGGGACGCTGCCACGGAGGCGATGGAGTCAGCCGGAGCGGACGACGCCGAGGAGCTCGTGGCGGGCGTCGCCTCGGACTGATCGAAGCGCAGGCGGCGCTCTGCTGTCACGGTGCACCGGACATGGGTGTCACAGCTTCCCGACGTGCGGCCGACCGGGCGTGGCGGTGATACGGTCTTTGGCGCGGTCCCCCAGGCCGCTCGCGGCCCTCCGCGTCACCTTTGTTTGGGAAGCTGCCATGCTCGCTGCGTCGAACGGTGCCAACAGTGCGAGTGATGTCGCGGCCATCACCGCCCCGGCGGCGAGTATCGGACCGGCGGCAGCGCCGGTCACGGCTCCGCCGGCCGTCGCGGCGCCCGCGCACGGCGGCGACCTCACCGGCACCGCCAACCGGCCGCGGACCACGAGCCTCTGGCCGGACGAGAACGCCGTCGCCACCTGCGACGTCCTGCTGGTCGAGGATGAGGAGAAGATCTGCCGGCTCTACCGGCTGCTGCTTCGAGGCCGCGGCTACACGGTGCGCACCGCCGCGGACGGCATCATCGCGCTCGAGCAGGTCGCGGACCAGCGTCCCGACCTGATCCTGCTCGACATGATGATGCCGCGCATGGACGGACTGACCTTCCTCCAGCATCTGCGCCGGGCCGAGTCCGGGCGCGATATCCCGGTGATCGTGCTCTCGAACTTCAAGGAGCCCGACCTGCTCAGGGCGGCCCTGGAGCTGGGTGCGCTCGAATACCTGGTCAAGTCGAACACGCGGCCTGATGCCCTGCTCGGTGCGATGCCCTACTGGGTCCGCGGGGAGCGCGCCTTCACCGCCTGAGCTCGGCTCGCGCGCGGTCGGTTGCGGGTCAGGCCAAGGTACCGATTGGCGATCTTGTCGACGATCCCCGCCACTCCATGCGGTCCGATCGCCACAATGACGGGCCTGCCCGGCCGCCGCTCGGGACGCGGCCGGAAGCGGCGGGCTCGAGGAGGTGACGATGAGAGTCGCAGGCCGGATCGCGGTGGTCACCGGCGCGTCATCGGGGATCGGCCGGGCCACGGCGGCGCGCCTCGCCGCCGAGGGCGCGACGGTGGTCGCGGTGGCGCGCCGCGAGCCCCAGCTGCAGGCGCTGGTCGAGGAGCTCCACGGCCGCTCCCTGGCGGCCGAGTACATCGTCGCCGACGTCGCCGACCGCGAGGCGGTCGCGTCCGCCAGCGCCAAGGTGCTGGCCGAGCATGGCCGCGTCGACGTGCTGGTCAACAACGCGGGCATCGGCCTGCATCGCGCCTTCGCCGACTGCAGCCTCGACGAGATCGAGCGGTGCATGCAGGTGAACTTCATGGGCGCGGTGTACTGGATGAAAGCGGTGCTGCCGGCGATGACCCGCACGGGCAGCGGCAGCATCGTCAACGTCGCCTCGGCGGCGGGGGCCATGCCCTACACCTGGGAGGCCGTCTACTCGGCGTCCAAGGCGGCGCTGATCGCGCTCAGCGAGGCAACCGCGCCCGAGCTGGCTCGCAAGGGCATCCACGTCGCCTGGGTGAACCCGGGCCTGGTGCGCACCGAGATCTTCACCGAGGAGTCGCTGCGCCACCTACCGGCGATCGCGCGCCGCTCGTGGCTGACGCCGGAACGGCTGGCTGCCGGCATCCTCGACGTGATCGAGCACGAGCGACCCGGCGCCAGCATTCCGCGCACCCTCGGCGTCACCAGCCTGGTTCGCCACGTCACCCCGCCGCTCTTCCGGCTCGGACTGCGGCGCGTGTACGAGAGCTCTCTCCGGCGCGACTGAGCCGGCGACCTCCGGCTCAGTGGAGCGGCTGGGCCAGCTTGACCTGGACGCGTCCGTCCTCGACGCGCACGTTGAACAGCGGCTGGCCGAAGCTCGCAGGTCCGCCGCGCACCCGACCGTCGAGGACGCAGAACGTCGAGCCGTGCCAGGGGCAGGTCACCACCGTGCCGTCGAGCGTTCCCTCGTCCAGCGGGCCGCCGGCATGGGAACAGACGGCGGCGATGGCATGCAGCCGTCCACTCAGTCGCACCACCAGGGCGGCCATGCCGCTGGCGTCGACGCGACGCAGCTGGCCCTCAGGAAAGTCCGCATCGGTGCCGACGACCACGTAGTCCTCCGGCCCCTCGGCGAAGGCGTTGCGGTTGACCATGGTGCCGATGCCGAAGACGAGGTGGCCGCCGAGGTACGCCCCGCCGATCAGCACCGCGTACCCGGCGGTCGAGAGGCCGACCGCGAGCGGATGCAACCCGTCGCCCGACCACCAGCGCAGCGCCAGCGACAGCGCGTCGACGGCGATGACCACCGTCATCGTCAGACCGTGGGCGGTGGCCATGCGGCGCTCGTGGGCGAAGGTGTCGTGGTAGTCGGTGAGCCCGGTGAGGACGGCGAGCAGGGCGGCCGCCAGACCGACCGCCAGCGCGACGTCGCCGGCCTCGGTGGGCAGGCGGTCGGTGAAGTGGGCGACGTAGTCGGCGACCACGCCCACGGTCCAGGCCCCGACGGGGACGTCGGTGACGGCGGGATGGAGCGGATGGCCGAGCGGGACGGTCCCGTGCATGACGTTCTTGAGGGACTGCCCCGGCCGGCCGAGGGCGCGGTAGAAGCCGCCGACCGCACCCTGGGCGGCATCGGCAACGGGTTCGAGCCAGCCCTGCCGGCGAACCAGTCGATCGACCCACGATTCGGCCACGGTGTCTACCTCCCTGCCGGGCGGCGTGGCAGCCGCCTGCCGGTTATCGTCCGATGCGGGGGCAGGGCTCTGCCAGCCGACCATCTCGGACGCGGTGGCGGCCCGCTCAAGGGTTGGCGGCCCGCCGGAAGGGAGCGATGATTCCGTCGCCGCGACTTTTGGGGGAATCGATGGCTCTCTTCGTCGTCCGCCACCAGCACGACGCCGAGCGATGTCCGGCCGGCAACCCGGAGACGGGGGCGATGCTGCTGAACCACCTCAGCCGCCCCAACGTCAGCCGCCACGGCGTGCTGATCCAGGGCGAGGCCGTGGTCCGGGACGAGCACACGCTCTTCCTGATCGTCGAGGCCGGGGACGAGGGCCAGGTGCGCGAGTTCATGCAACCGTTCGCGATGGCGGGAAGCCTCGACGTGTATCCCGCATCGACCTGCGCCCGAGTGGTGGCCAGCGGCGGCTGCGGAGCGCCGATGCCGGTGATCGAGTCCGGCGTCGACGCCGTCGATCCCGAGGAGGCGTGCCAGCGCGCCATCGAGTCGGGGTTGGTGGTGCATCGCGCACATCCGCTCAACTGCGAAACGTCGATTCCGGCCCTCATCGGTGGCGTGGTGATGCCGAACGCGCACTTCTACGTGCGCAACCATTTCCAGATCCCGCGGCTCGACCCGGCGACCTGGCGGCTGGAGGTGGGCGGGCTGGTTGAACGTCCGCTGAGCCTCGGTCTGCGCGACCTCCACACCATGCGCTCCCAGACCCTGGTCGTCACCCTCGAATGCGCCGGCAACGGCCGCGCCCGCCTCAGCCCGCCCGTCGAGGGCGAGAAGTGGGACCTGGGAGCGGTCAGCACCGCGGAGTGGACCGGCGTTCCCCTGGTCGAGGTGCTGGACCGGGCCGGCGTCAAGCCGGGCGGGCGCGAGGTCGTCTTCCGCGGCGCCGACAGCGGGTCGGTCGGCGAGCGCAGCGGCACCATCCATTTCGAGCGAAGCCTCGGCCTCGCCGACGCCCAGGACTCGGAGGTGCTGCTCGCCTACGCGATGAACGGTGAGCCACTGCCCGTCCAGCACGGCTATCCGCTGCGGGTCATCGTTCCCCGCTGGTATGCGGTCAGCTCGGTAAAATGGCTCTCCGGCATCGAGGTGATCGGCGAGAGCTTCGCGGGCCACTATCAGAGCGACGCGTACTTCTTCGAGTACGAACGCGACGGGCAGGTGGTGCGCGAGCCGGCGACGCTGCAGCGGGTCCGTGCCCTGATCACCGAGCCGAGGGCGGCCGACAGCCTCGAGCCGGGCGACCTGGCCATTCGCGGGGTGGCCTGGTCGGGCGCGTCTCCGATCGCTCGGGTCGAGGTGAGCGTCGACGGCGGGCCCTGGCAGGAGAGCCGGCTGGTCGGCGACCGCAACCGGCACAGCTGGCAGTGGTGGGAGCTGATCACCCGCATCGAGCGGGCCGGCACCACCACGGTGCGCGCGAGAGCGACCGACCTGGCCGGTCGCACCCAGCCCGACGAGCCGCCGTGGAACCGCCTGGGGTACGGCAACAACGCCATCCAGGAGCTGACCCTGAGGATCGGTCAGCCGGTCACCGCGAGGTAGATCGCCAGCCCGACCGCCATGGCGCCGGTCATGCCCACCAGGAGCATCTCGGCCCACACCTCGGCGCGGAAGTCGTCGCGGTCGATCTGCTGGCGGACCCGAAGGAAGCGCACCAGCCCGGCGGCTCCGGCGACCAGCCCGCCGGCGATGAGGACGATGCCGAGAGCGGTGGCGGCGTCATGACCGAGACCCTGGCCATTCAGCTCGCGAACGAACAGACCGAAGCGCGCGACCACAAACCCGAGCGCCACCAGGGTGAGCGAGGTTCGCGTCCACGCCAGCAGGGTGCGCTCGTTGGCGAGGTGCTCGCGGGCGCGGCGATCGCGGGCCGCTGCCGAGGTTGGATCGCCGGCGTCGCGGGTACTCGTGGAGTCCACGTTCAACTCCAGGGCTGGGCAGCGAGGATGGTGAGCAACGCCGCCGCCACGGCGACCAGCACGAGCGGCAGGGCGGCGACCAGCGGACGCCGTTCCACCGCGCCGGGAACCAGCTCGTCGCCGGTGGTCAGCAACCGCAGTCCTGCGAGCAGCACCAGCACCACCGCCACGAGGACCAGGCCGGTGGCGGAGATCCGCTCGATCAGGAGGCGGTGCTGGCGGAGCCGGCTCACGATCGCGGCGACGCCGCAGAGGGTGACCGCGGCTCGCTGCCAGGCGAGCAGCGTGCGCACCGCCGCCAGGTGGTCGCGGATCCGCACTCCGTCGCCGGTCCCGCCGGCGACTCCCGAGGATGGTGCCAGACCGAGCAGGACACGAATGCTGCGGGCCGAGGTCGATGACGGCATCGAGCAGATTGTGAGGCAGCCGGGGCGGCTGCACCGAAGGGCGCAAAGGCATCGCAAGGCCGGGGCTGCCGCCCCTCTGTAACCGATCCGCAAGACCGCAGCTGTCATCCTCCTCGGCGATGAGCGGCCCGACCACGCACGATCCGTGGACTCCGCAGCCCGGCCCCGAGGTCGACCCATGGTCGTCGCCTCCGCCCCCGGGCCAATGGGATCCGACCCCGTGGGAGCCCGCCCCACCCCCGCGACGGCGCCGCCGGCTGCGCACAGCCGCGATCGCGATGGGGCTCCTCCTGGTCAGCGGTGTCGGCGGCGCCGTCATCGGCGCCAAGATCACCGGCTCCTCGCAGCCCACCCCCTCGACCGCGGTCCTGCCCCCGCCCGCCGCCGCGCCGGGGTCGGCCGGCGCCCTGCCGAGCGGTGGCTCAGCGGATGTGCCGTCGATCGAGGCGCAGGTCGATCCGGCGGTGGTCGACATCACCTCGACCTTTCCCGACGGCGTGGCCGCCGGCAGCGGGATGGTGATCACCGCGTCGGGGCAGGTGCTCACCAACAACCACGTCATCGACGGCGCCAGCAGCATCGCGGTGCGGGTCGCGGGCACCGGGCCGAGCCACAGCGCGCACGTGATCGGAACCGACGCGGCGGACGACGTGGCCCTGGTGCAGATCGAGGGCGCGTCGGGATTGAAGACGGTCAGCGTCGGCGACTCCTCCAAGCTGTCCGTCGGTGACACCGTGATCGCCATCGGCAACGCGCTGGGCAGACAGGGTCCGCCGAGCGCCGCCCAGGGCCAGGTGACCGCGCTCAACCGCACCATCACCGCCACCGATCAGAGTGGCGGCAACGCCGAGACCCTCAGCGGCCTGATCCAGGTCAACGCCAACGTCCTTCCGGGTGACTCCGGCGGCCCGCTGGTCGACTCGTCTGCAAAGGTGATCGGCATGGACACGGCCGCCTCGACGCGGCGATTCCGCTTCCGCACCGGGGCGTCGACCGGGTTCGCGATCCCGATCAACTCGGCGATGTCGATCGCCACGCATCTCCGGTCCGGCGCGGGATCCAACGCTTCGACCGCGCAGCGGGCGTTGCTCGGCGTGGAGGTCCAGGACGCCAGCGCTCAGGGCACATCCGGGGCCTACGTCGTCGGCGTGCAGTCCGGCAGTCCCGCCGCCTCCGCGGGTCTGACCGCCGGCGACCTCATCGTCAGCCTCGGGGGGCAGAGCGTCGACTCCGCCTCGGCGCTGACCGCAGCCATCCGCGCTCACCATCCCGGCGACCACACCAGCCTCGGCTGGATCAACCAGGCGGGTCAGCAGCGAACGGCGTCGGTCACGCTGGCATCCGCCGCTGCCTGAGGGCGCGCCCCGCCACCGTGATCGCGATCGGTGGCGCCGGCGCGCTGCGCACGATGGCCCGCCAGGTCGCTTGGACGAAGAGGGCGTTGCGCGCCGTCACCAGGGCGAGCAGCAGCGCGCTGTAGGCGGCGGGAGCCGGTCCCCGCAGATTGTCGTGGAGATAGGTGACGGGGAACACCGCGGTGGTGAGGGCGGCGATCGCCAGCCATTGCAGGTCGGGGCCCTCCTCCATCGCCGCCAGGGGCAGCACCCACATGATGTACTGGGGACTGAACACCTTGCTGGTGGCGATGACGACGCAGACGCAGGCGAATGCCGCCCGCCCAACACTCAGCCGACCACTCGCCTGCCGGAAGTACACCCACACGCAGCCGGCGGCCAGCGCCACCAGCGACAGCACCTTCAACTCCGTGTCCAGCCCGCCGACCAGGTTGAAGGAGTGGAACGAGTGGTCGGGATGGACCGGGAACCCGAGGAAGGACACCAGCCAGAGCACCGACGCGGGCACCGACTCCACCTGGATGGGCCGTTGCAGCGCGAAAGCGTACGGTGACGTCCAACCGCCGGGGGCGAGGAGGGCTGGCACAAGCAGGCCAGAGGCGATGACCGCCCCGAAGCTGGTGGCCGCGAGACGGACCGGCCTTGCCATGCCGCTCCATGGCGGACGGCGCGACTCGTCGCCGGAGGTGGACCACTGGGCGAGCTGCCGTCGGTGCTCGATCAGGATCACCGGGAGCAGGAGGAGCGGATAGAGCTTGAGCAGCACGCCCGCAGCGAGCGCCGAGTATGCCCAGCGGAAGCGTCCGCGCCTGACCGCCCACAGCGCGGCCACCGTGGCCACCGCGGGCACGATGTCATACCGTCCCAGCAGGGTGCCGGTCGCTCCCACCAGCAGGTAGGCGCCGTACACCGCCGCGTTGCGCCATGAGGTGAGCCGCGCGACCAGGAGGAAGCCGGCCAGGGCCGCGACACTCATCCACAACCCGTAGACCCAGACGTAGTTGAGTGGCGGCAGGAACACCAGGGTCATGGGCACGATCGCCAGCGGTGGATACTCGAGCGGCAGCTGATGGAACCTTGGGGCGCCGTTCCAGAAGCTCAGCGCGTAGCGGTGGTAGAGGTTGACATCGTCGAAGCGATAGTGGCCGTTGATGGTCAGCGCACCGAGAGCCAGCAACAGGATGGCGAAGACGCCGGCGCCGAGATACTCGTAGCGGCGCCACCAGCGATCGGCCGCAGGCGGGGCGGCGACCTCCCAGACGCGAGGTGGCGTCTCGGCCGCCGATCCGCGGCTCAGCGGCGCCACACCATCGGAATCGGTCACCGCAGTGAAGCTGCGGGCGAAGGCCCTTCGGCTTCATGACGGCGGGTGACGGCGCCAGACATCGTCCCCCATGCACCGGCCGAGTTGTCGCACATCCGCAGAGACCCTTCCCGCGCTTGCCCCTCCCGGCAGCACATCTTCGGTGAGAGATGACGGCACGGCGTGGCCGGCACATCCCACCCGGTGCAGGATCGTACCGGAGAGCGCCGGCCCGAGGTCGCGCGCGAACTCGATGGCCGGTCAGAACGATCCGTAGACCGGCACGATGGCGCCGGTCACGGCGCCGGCCGCTTCGCTGCAGAGGAACGCGATCACGCTGGCAATCAGCTCGGGGGCAACCGCGCTGGCCAGGTCCTTCTCGCTCATCCATTCGCGATTGGCCGGTGTGTCGATTACCGCCGGGACCACGGCGTTGACGCGCACGCCGGATCCCTTGAGCTCGGTCGCCAGCACCTGGGTCAAGGCGAGCACGCCGGCCTTGGCCACGGTGTACGCCGCCGATCCTCCGGCGATGACCAGCGCCGCCCGCGAGCCGACGTTGACGATCGACCCGCGACCCGACCGCGTCATACGCGACCCCGCGGCGCGGCACGACCACCAAACTGTCTCCAGGTTGAGGCGCAGCATGGCGGAGAGCTCGCCGGGAGCCGACGCCAGGACCGTCCCGCCGCGAAAGCCGCCGACCACGTTGATCAGCCGCTCGACCTCTCCGCCGCGGTCGTCGATGCGGGTCCAGAGTGCATCCACCGCGGCGGGATCGCCGAGATCGGCCCGCTCCCAGAGGACGTCGGGATGAATCGCCGCGAGCTGGCCGGGGTCATGGTCCGGTCCGGCCACCGCCACCACGCGATCGCCCGCGGTGGCGAAGGCCGCCAGCACCGCCGGGCCCAGCCCACCGCTGGCTCCGCAGACCACCGTCAGCCGGCCGCTGTTCACCGCTCTGCCTGACTCCTCACTCGGTACCGGAGAAACAGGTGTGACCCATGCCGGCGCACGCTCTGGACCTCGAGCTGGGGCGCCGCACCACCGGCGAATCCAACCCCATCCACCAACCCTTGACGCAGGTCGCCGGCGGACCTGCCGAAGACCACTGGTGACAGGGTGAGGAAGATCTCGTCCAGCAGGTTGGCCCCGAGCAGCGCACCGATCAGACGCGGCCCTCCCTCGGTCAGCACGACCTCGCCGGCCTGCTCGTGCACGGCATCCACGACCAGCTCGATCGGCAGGTGCGAGAGGTCTCCCAGCGAGCGGACCACCACGCCGTCCGGAAGGCGGCCACGCATCCGTTTCGCGCCGGCGTCACCGGTGAGGATGACCGAGCCGGCTCGCAGGCCGGGATGGGTGACGTCCAGGTCGCCGCTTGCCGTCACCACGAAGAGCACCGGATCAAGCGATCGCCCGAGATGGCGGCGGACTTCGGTGAAGTCGTCGGCACCGGGCGGGTACACGTGTCCCGGGGTCCAGACATGACCGGGGCTCCCGCGAAGTGTCCCAGCGCCGATGAGCACCGCATCGGCGCAGACGCGGAGCAGACCCATGACGAATCGATCCGCCAGCGATCCCCCGCTGATCACGCCGCCCGACGAGGGATGCTCGTGGCCGAGTGACACCACCCCGTCCACCGACGAGACGAAGTTCGCGTAGAGGCACGGCGTGGTGAAGCCGAGCGTCCCCCCGTAGATCGTCGCGAGCGTGGCCGGCAGGTCGTAGGCGGGAAGGCCGCCGGCCTCGCTGAGGACCTCGAACGAAATGGTGACGGCGGAGCCTCGCCGCGCCGCGGTCGTCATCGTGACACTCCGGGTTGCCTGCTCCGTGGAGCCTGTGTTGGTGCGGCGGGTAGCCTAGCTGGAAGGGTGAGGCGCGCCTCACCCAGACCCGGCAGGATGGACGGAGAGGACGCCATCGGCGCCCATCGAGCGGACCCAGCAGCGGGGGTAGCGCAGTGCACGAGACCGCCGAGGACCTGCAGGCGCTGCAAGCCCTGCTCGACCGGAGCTATCTGGTTGCGGGTGATCATCTGCGGAGCATCATCACGCCCGAGCGGCGGGTCGCCGCCGGCGAGCTGGCGGCGCGGCTGCAGGGGATGTGCCTGCTCGTGCTCGCCACCGCCACCGAGGATGGCCGCCCGATGGTGGGGCCGGTCGATGGCATCTTCTACCGGGGCGCCTTCCACTTCGGCTCGTCTCCGGACTCGGTGCGCTTTCGGCACATTCGTAGGCGACCTGCGGTCAGCGCGACCCATCTGCCCGGAGAGGAGTTCGCGGTCACCGTGCACGGGCGCGCCGTGCCGATCGATCTCGCCGCTCCCGAGCAGGCCGGCTTCCGAGCGGCGCTGCTGGACGTGTATGTCCCGCGCTACGGCCCCGAGTGGGAATCGTCGTTTCTCGACGCCGGGCCGGCATACGCGCGGATCGATGCGGAGAAGATGTTCAGCTTCGCCATGAACGCGGCCTGAGGCGCGTCATCGCCCGCCAGCCAGGTCGGCGCGCGCCAGACGCTCGATCGAACGCAGATCGTGCGCGACGGCCAGTCCGATGAGGGGCCGGAGCAGCCCGCCGCCCAGGCGGGGCACGCCCTCGACGTGGGCGAACAGGGTCCTGCCATCGGGCGCCTCCTCGGTCGCCATCCCGACGACGTAGAGACGACCACGCGCCTGCATCCAGCAGAAGCGCTCGCGCAGGACCACGTCGAAGATCGTCCGCCAACGCAGCGGCGATCGCGTCTCGAGCAGCAGCCTGTCGCCGTCGCGGCGCAGGATGCGGGCCGAGGCGACCAGCGGCTCGAACCGCGGCACCCCGTGCTCCAGGTCGGAGGCCAGCGCCCAGACCGCGTCGGCAGGCGCATCCATGAGCCGCTCGCGCAGCACCGCGCCGGGGACTGACGCAGCCAGGACGCGCAGCCGCCGCGACAGCGCTCACCGGCGTCGAGCACCTCGTCCTCCGATACGCGGAGGCGATGACCAGCACGCCGGTCGCGGTCGACGACGACCTGGTCGACGCGCTTCGCAGCCACCTCGACGACGAGCAGATCGTCGAGCTGACCGCGGCGATCGCCTGGGAGAATCATCGCGCCCGGTTCAACGCCGCCCTCGGCATCGCCCCCCAGGGGTTTGCCGCCTCCTGCCGGGTCGGATCGGGCGAGCCGGCGGGCGACCTTGCCGGACGCGCATCATAGGAGGCCACCGATGTACAGCTGGCTGGTCGGGCGGTTCATCCGCCGGCAGATCGCGAGGATGCTCGCCGGGGACGTGCGGGGCGCGGTGCGACGGATGACCGCGGACGCCGAGTTCGTCTTCCCCGGGCGAACCTCCTTCGCCGGCCGCTTCCGGACGCGGCCCGAGATCGAGGCCTGGCTTGAGCGCTTCGTCTCGCTCAACCCCGAATACAACATCCACGATGTCCTGGTGTCCGGTCCACCCTGGAACATGCGCGTCGCCTGGCGCCTGTCAGACCGGATCGGCGCGCACTACACCAACGAGGCCATGGTCTACGCCACCGGGCGCTGGGGAAGGATCTCCTCCCAGCGGGTCTTCCTCGACACCGAGCGTGTCGCAGAGTGGGAGGCGGCGCATCCCGAGGAGACGGGCCGGCAGCTCGCGCGCGCGTGAGCGCCCGGCGGCAGTCACAGCAGACGGTGGACAACATGGAGCAGGGCCCTGCGTGCTCTCTCGATGGCGCCGCTCTCGCCGTCCGCCGACAGGAGATCGCGGGCCTCGTCGGCGACGCCCTCGTCGAGCGACAACAGGTCAAGAATGGACTACGCTTCCGCTTCCGGCCCGATGCCGAGAACCGTGTCCGTGACCTCGTCGCTCGGGAGCAGGTCTGCTGCCCCTTCCTCGACTTCCGCATCGAGGTGGCCGGTGAGGTGATCCTCGAGGTCACCGGCTCACCGGAGGTGCAGCCCTTCATCACCGGGCTGCTGCGGTGATCCGGTCGACCGAGGTGGGACTTGCCACGGCATGTAACCGGCGGCCCACAGCGCGACCGGCGATTGCGTGGCGCCGCGCTCGTTGCCCCTGACTGACCAGGCGTACAGCAACCCTGCTCATCGTTTTGTACACCGCGCTCGTCGCGGTACGCCTCGCGGTCGGCTAGACTTCCTCGTCCATGAGTCACGTCACCGCTGCCGACGCTGCCACCGACCTCGAGCAACTTCTTGATCGTGTGGAAGCCGGTCAGGAGATCGTCATCTCCCGTGCCGGCCGTCCGATTGCGCGCCTCGTCACGTTTCGCAGCGACCGCGCCACGCGACGCCGCGGCGCTCGACGGAGTCGAGTCCGCATCGCTCACGATTTTGATGAGCTCGCCCAGGAGCTCGGCGCGGCATTCAAAGGCGAGTCCTCGTGACCATCGACGAATCGGGAGTGCTCGCCGCCGCCGGCGGTGACAGGTTGACAGCCTGAGTCTCGGGTCAGCGAGGCTGGCCGAGCAGCACCTCCCACCGCTCGATCGCGGGTGACCGGGAGGAGTCCCGGGCGGATGAGCAGGTCGGCCGGGCACTATCCGCCTCCGGGAGTGCGTCCCGACGGGGTGTCGACGGTGGGGGTGTGCCATGACTGGTGGACTGACGGCTTCGGGGCTTGAGCGGCTGCGCGCGGTGGCTGAGCAGCACGTCGGCGAGGTCCGCGTTCCGGGCCTCGTGGTTCTCGTCGCGCGGGGCGACGAGGTGCATGCGGAGGCGCTCGGGACCCTGGCCGTGAGGGGTCGGCCGGTGACCCGAGACTCGATCTTCCGGATCGCCTCGACCACCAAGCCGATCACCGCGGCGGCGACCCTCGCCCTGGTCGCCGAGGGGCTGATCGGCCTCGACGAGCCCGTTGACCGCCTGTTGCCGGAGTTAGCCGCGCGTCGGGTGTTGCGCCGGATGGACGGGCCGCTGGACGACACCGTGCCGGCGATGCGGGCAGTGACAACTCGCGACCTGCTGACCTTCACCTTCGGCTTCGGCATGGTGATGGAGATGTTCACCTCGCCCACGCCGTGGCCGGTGGTCGAGGCCGCCGAAGCGCTGCACCTGTCGACCATCGGGCCGCCGAACCCCGAGGTGCAGCCCGATCCGGACACCTGGATCACCAACCTCGGCACGCTCCCCCTGCTGGCCCAGCCGGGGGAGCGCTGGCTGTACAACACCGGCGCCTCGGTGTTGGGGGTACTGCTTGCCCGGGCGACACGCGAGCCGTTCGCCGACGTCCTGCGCACGCGGATCTTCGAGCCGCTCGGCATGCGTGACACCGGCTTTTGGACGAGCCACAGCGATCGCCTCGCCACCGCCTACCGGCCCACGCCAGACGGGCTGGTCGCGTGGGACGAGCCCGGCGGGACGTGGAGCCGTCCCCCGGCCTTCGGCGACGGCGCCGGCGGTCTGGTTTCCACCGTCGACGATCTGCTTGCCTTCGCGAGGATGCTGTTGCGGGGCGGCACCCCGGTCCTTTCGACCGACGCCGCGCGCGCCATGACCAGCGATCAGCTGACGCCGGCGCAGAAGGCGCACGGCGGGCTCGGCCCCGACTTCTTCGTCGGGCGGTCATGGGGGTTCTGTCAGGCGGTGCTGGACAGCGGCGCGTACGGGTGGGATGGAGGCTTCGGCTCGTCGTGGCTGGTCGACCCGAACTACGACCTGACCGTGATCGTGCTGACACAGCGGATGTTCGAGACGCCAGAGCCACCCCAGGTGCACCGCGACCTTCAAGCTACAGCGTACGCGGCGCTGGCCTGACACGCCAGCACGGAGCCGACGCGCCCTAGAGTGCGCTCGTGAGCACCGTCCGACCTTGCCTTGACGAAGATAGGGCGGCGATCCACGCGATCGTCAATGCCGCCGCCGAGGCCTACCGAAGCGTGATTCCGGCCGATCGCTGGCACGAGCCCTACATGCCCCGGCGCGAACTCGAGACCGAAATCGACGCCGGCGTCGCGTTCTGGGGCTATGAGACCGACGGCGCGCTGGTCGGCGTCATGGGCATCCAACCCGTCCTCGATGTTGACCTAATCCGCCACGCGTACGTCTTGCCAGGAAGTCAGCGCCGCGGCATCGGTGCCGCCTTGCTCGGGCATCTGGAGAGCATGAGCAGGCGACGCACGCTCGTCGGCACGTGGGCCGCTGCCGACTGGGCGATCCGCTTCTATCGCCAGAACGGCTTCGAGTTGGTCTCGGAGGAGCGCAAGACGATGCTCCTCAAGACCTACTGGACCATTCCAGACCGCCAGATCGACGCCTCGGTGGTGCTCGCCAAACCGCCGCTCAACGACTCTGGTGGCCGGTGACTGGTATCCGACGGACCCAGGCGCCTTTGCCTCCCGGATTGAGCACGAAGTAGCGCACGAAATGGTTGATGGTGCTTGCGCTACTTGCGGCCCTGCTCATGGTGGCTGCGGCTGTCAGCGAGACACTGGCGTATGTGCTCCATGCAGGGACGGATATTGGAAGGTTCTGGTTCGTTGTCCTGGTCGGGGCGATCCCCGGCCTTGCAACCGCCAGTGTCATCGGCATCGCCACCCTGAAGCGGGACAACAACCGGAGGGCTGTCGTCAGGCTGCCTTATGCCTCCGCAATCGGGCTGCCGTTCATCTTCATTGGAGGCGCCTGGTCAGGTTTCGCCCTCGGGTTCTCGGAATTGCCGCCAGACTCACCTGCCTCGCTTGCAGCCTTCGCCTACCAGGTCGCCTTCGGAGCCGCGGTTGTGGGCGACCTCGTTCTCCTCGTTGCATCCAGGCTGGCTCCTATCGATTTCGGATAGTCACCGGCGCACGCGCCTGGACCCCAGGCCGTGGCCTTGCGAGCCGATCGCGGCGGTGCTGCTTGGAGATGAGGCCGGCTGTCGAGTTCGCGCCGCTTACTGCTTCATGGTCATGTCGTGAGCGCCGGCAGGGACCACCAGTCCGGGAACGGCGCGGGGCGCGGCCATGAGTGCAACCGCGAGGGCCACCAAGACTGCTGCGGTGGTCCAGGTCAAGACCCTTCGCCACGGAAGGGTCTTCTCGATCGTGATCAATGCAGCGACCAGCGCCATCCACACCAGGCTCATCACGCCCAGGGCGAAGAGGGCAGCCATCAGCGCCCAGCAGCAGCCCACGCACCAAGCGGCGTGCCGGGCCCCCATCTCCAGTGCACCGCGCCTTCCCTTGTGCCAGACGCCAAGAAGAAATCCCAGCGGGCTTCGGCACTTCGCCAGGCAGACGTCCTTGAGCGGCGTGAGCTCATAAATCGCAGCGGCGGCCAGCACACCTCCCGCGAACCAGCGGCCGGCGGCGTCCCAGGCCAGTTCGCGGCCGAAAGCGCTCCGGCCCAATTGGAACAGGCCGTAGGCTGCCACTCCCGCCGCAGCCCATACCAGCAGGTAGGCGCCGGTGAAGAGCAGCGGGTGACTCAGCCCGCGTCGGCTCGTCATCCGTGCATACAGCGCAACCGTCGGTGAGACCGACGGGAACATCATCGCCGCCATCATCACCACCCACACCCCGACGAACCAGGCAAGCGCCCCGAGATCGGTGCCGGGCCCGGTGTCCATCCCGGCCATCCGCTCGGCCGTCAACCACCACGCGAGACCGGCCAAGGCGACCAGAAGTGCGACGACTCCGAGCCGCGAGCGCGCAGCGGGTAAAGCATCGGTGAGCTCGCCCCAGACCCGGCCATCGCTGTCGAGCGCAGCGGATCCGGCCGCGCTCACGCCGCCCACGAGAACTGCGATGTCGAGAACGCGGCCTTGCCCTCGTATTGGATGCCAAAGGCGTTGATCTTGGACCGTGTCGCGCGCGCCACGGTCAGCTCGGAGCCGGCGGGATGGAAGATGCCGGTGAGCTTCGCAGGCTTTCCCGTCTCCACCCCGAAGGGCACCACATCCTCGATCTCGAAGTCCACCGCGTCGCCGATTCGGATCGAGTGGCGCAGGCCGTCCTCCTGCACCTTGATCGGCGCGCGCTCGACACCCAGGTTCTCCGACACCAGCGGCCCAAGGGCTTCCATCGGGCCGCCCAGCGAACCCGAGAACACCGCGCCGAGCTTGTCCGCCTGTTCGGTGGAGGCCGCCGAGTCGATGAACACGCCAATGCGCCAGTTGCCCTTACTCATCACCTTGGGCGAATCCACGATCGCAGCGACCGTCAGGCCACTCACGTCGGTCCCCTCCACCTCACCGCTGCGGACCCGAAACACCAACACGACCTTGCATCGGTCATGCGTGGCGCCAAGCGCCAGAGATGCGGTGCAAGGGCACACCACATCACACGAGCACGTCTCAAAATACGACCCCGCGAGCTTCCACGACATGGCAACTCCTCAAAAGGAAAGAGGGATTCGGCCGCGATTCTCGCGTTGGCGGGCTGGGCCCGTCAACCGCCACCCCAAGCGGCCCGGGCGCGCCGGACCAGGAGGCCGCATCGGCCTTTCCCAGCCCGGCAGCACTCCGTGGGGCCTCACGGGGTGCCTAGGCCGGCTGGTAGGTCGCCAGGATCACGCCCTTGGTGGTTGCGGTGCTGTCGACGAGCCGCAGCTCAGTGACGTGGTCGTCGGGCTCGAACAGCCGCTGGCCGGAGCCGAGCACGAGCGGGTGGATCATCAGGAGGTACTCGTCGATGAGCCGGTGGGCAGCAGCGAGCGGATCAGCTGGCCGAACCGTCTCCGCCGCGACCGCCACATCGAGCCCCGGGGGCCTGCGTCAGCCAGGAACCGTCAGCTGCTCGGCCTCACCGAGGAGGGCTCGCGGGCAGTGGATCGATGGCTTGAAGAGCCGGGGGCGCCATACCGCATCTACGACGAATCGCTCGCAAAGCTCTACTTCGCCAACCTCGCGGGGCACGCCGCTACCGCCGAGCTCTTGCAGGACCAACAGCACCACCACGCAGAGCTGCTCACTGAATTCGAACGCATCCAGACCGTGCTCAGTGCGGTCGACTTCGCTGGCGTCATCCCCGGCCAGCTTTACGCCGTTCAACTCGGTATCGAAGTCGAACGTGCCTATCTCCGCTGGATTCGACAAACCCTCACCGACCTTCGCAAGCGATAACGGCTGCGTCAGGCCCCACGCCGCGGGACATCGAACGCGCGGCGGATGGCGCACACGAAGCGCAGCACCTCTGCGTCTGGCAGAGGATCGCGCCCGCTGCAGGGCCGGACAAGCCGATGCTCGGTGTCGCGACGACGCTGGGAGCGGGAGCGAGGGGTCGGCACTCATCGGTCCTGAAGCAGCCCGAGGACGTTGCCATCGGGGTCGGTGACGGTGGCCACCAGGCGGCCGCCACCGACGTCGCGCACCGGCTCCTTCACGGTGGCACCGGCAGCGGTCACCTCGGCCAGCTTCGCCTCGATGTCCGGCACGTGCCAGTAGGCCACCGGCGAGGTCATGCCCTGCGGTCCACCGCCCGGCACCAGCCCGATATGCTGGCCCTCGGCCTCGAAGCCGACGTAGTAGGGCCCGTCGGTCTGCGGCGGGACGCCGAGCAGGGCGGCGTACACCGCCTTGGCCTTCGCCAGGTCGGACACGGGATGCAGCACGGTCTTGAATCCCTGGGTGGAAGAGTCGGTCATGGTCACTCCTCAAGTCACATCCGTCGGATCTGTCGGGTCTACCCCCATGACACGACCCGAAGGAGGAACGTGACATTGAATCAGGAATGGCTCGCCCGGCAATTCGAGGAGCAGCGGCCGCATCTGCGGGCGGTGGCCTACCGGATGCTCGGCTCGCTCAGCGAGGCCGACGACGCCGTCCAAGACGCCTGGCTGCGCCTCAGCCGTACCGACACCAGCGAGGTCCAGAACCTTGGCGGATGGCTGACGACCGTCGTCGCGCGCGTGGCGCTGAACATGCTGCGCTCGCGGAAGACGCGCCGCGAGCAGCCGCTCGACGTGTACGTCCCTGACCCGATCATCGACCCCCCTGACGGGACCGACCCAGAGCACGAAGCCCTGCTTGCCGAGTCGGTCGGGCTGGCGCTGTTTGTCGTGTTGGAGACGCTCACCCCGCCCGAGCGGCTCGCCTTCGTGCTGCACGACATGTTCGCGCTGCCGTTCGAGGAGATCGCAACGATCCTGGAGCGCAGCCCGGAGGCCGCACGCCAGCTCGCCAGCCGCGCCCGCCGCCGTGTACGCGGAACTGCCGCAGTCTCGGACGCCGACCTCAGTGCACAACGGGAGGTAGTCGATGCGTTCCTCGCCGCCGCGCGCGACGGCGACTTCGACGCGCTGGTAGCCGTGCTCGACCCCGACGTGGTGCTCAGAGCCGACGGCGGAACGACCGGCCGCTCGCGCCGCGTCCAGGGTGCCGAGACCGTCGCCGGCCAGGCGACGAAATGGTCGCGAGTCAATCTGACCATGCACCATGCGCTGATCAACGGCGCCGCCGGACTGGTCGCCACGCGCGACGGAGAGCTGTTCTCGGTCATGGGCCTCACGGTCAGAGGCGGGAGGATCGTCGAGATGGACATCCTCGCCGACCCCGAACGCCTACGCCGGCTCAAGGTCACCATCCTCGGCGATTAGCGTGCCAGCCGGGGCAGCCAGGCGGATGGGCTCTCGATCTCGCTGGACGGGTTCGTCGCCGGCCCGAACCAGAGCGCGGAGAACCCGCTCGGCGAGGGCGGCGAGCGGCTCCATGAGTGGGTGGTTTCACTGGCCGCCTGGCGCCAAGTCCACGGCGAGCAGGGCGGCGAGGTGAACGAGAGTGCACGGATCGTCGAGGAATCGCGCGAGAACATCGGAGCTGGCGTTCGGCCGGCCCATCTGGTAAGGAGACTCGCCATGTCACGCGTTCGGGTCCACAACTTCTCGGTTTCGCTCGACGGTTTCGGCACCGGCGAGGGCCAAAGTCTCGAAGCACCCTTCGGACACGCCGGTAGCAGGCTCCATGAATGGTTCTTCCCGACCCGCAGCTTCCACGAGATGCAGGGTGAGCCAGGGGGAAGCACCGGCATCGACGACGCCTTCGCCAGCAACTGGGGTCCGGGCATCGGTGCCGAGATCATGGGACGCAACAAGTTCGGACCTCAGCGCGGCCCGTGGGCGGACGAGAACTGGAAGGGCTGGTGGGGCGATAACCCACCGTTTCACACCCCGGTGTTCGTCCTCACGCATCACTCCAGGCCCTCGATCGAGATGACGGGCGGGACGACGTTCCATTTCATCGACGCCAGCCCCGCCGAGGCCCTGAAGGTCGCCCGGGAGGCCACCGGCGGCTTGGATGTCCGCATCGGCGGAGGACCAGCAACAATCCGCCAGTTTCTCGCCGCCGACCTAATCGACGACATGCACGTAGCGATCGTGCCCATCGTTCTCGGACGCGGGGAACGCCTGTGGGACGGGTTGGAGGATCTCGAGCAGCGCTTCAATGTCGAGTCGGCCGGGTCCCCCAGCGGCGTCACTCATCTCACGTTCACCCGCCCATAGATGGCCGGGAGATCAGACCGTCGATGTGCCGCGGAGTGGCAGCGGCTGATCAACGAGACGTACAGCGCCTTTGTGAGCTTCATGCCGACGCTGGCGCGGCCCGAGTTCGACGTCCTCGAAGGGCTGACGACCGCGATCATCGTCGACGAGCAGCGGATGGGTGCCGACCCACGCTCCACTGTCGGCACCGCCACCGCCGCCAACGCGATACTGCGCCCGAACGAACGTGCGCATCATGCATAGCTCATCGACGCGATTGCCGCGCCGTCGTTAGCGACGGCTCCGATATACGCCCGGTCATCAGCCGAAGGCCTCCAACGCCAAGCCTCGTCCCGGCCACGAGCTGCCACGACTGAGGGTCAGGCGCGCCCGCCGCCACGCAGCGGCACATATCAACTGTCGCTTGCCGGCGTCGCCCGACACGGTGACACCGCTTTGGCTTACCGTGGGAAACGACGCAAGAAACGTACGACAACTGCGACGTTCGGCCACGCCGCGTCGGACGACACCAGGGGGCGAGAGGCTGTCCAGCGATGCTCGGGGCGGATTGGCTGATCTGATTGGCTGATTGCGTCGACATGGAGAGTCTCAGCGCGTTCCTAGACGTTTCTGTCGGACCCGGCGTTCATCGGCACCGGGAGACTATTTGACTACCTATTTGGCTACAGCTTCGTCCGCGACCGACCGCCGCCACGTCGTGAGCCCATTCGGCACAGCGGCAGCTGAATTCTCGTATTCATGTAGTCAAATACTGCGGATCGACAACGGGCTGAGAGGCCCACATCCGTCACCTGCGAGCTGTTCACGCCGGTGAACAGCCCAGCGGGTGAATCGCCGGCTGGCTGAAATAGGGGTCAGCCGACGGACACGGGCAGGGCCTCCGAACTGCTGAGCTCCCGAGCGAGCGTCACGACGTCATCGAAGAGCGCTTGGGCGCTGACGATGTTCGCCTCTGCGCCCGACTCCGTGCTCACGCGATGGCCGTCGACCCCATCGCCGACACGTCCCTCGCTTCGACTGTAGACTGGTTGGCCGGCCGCGTTCCGACCATCGAACCAGGCGCGGGCTGCAGTAGCGAGCGCGCCGTACTCTGATGCGCCGGTGACGTCTGCGAGTCGGGCAAGCACATACACAGCGGACGCCACGTCATAGGGTTGAGTTCGCGGCAGATTGAAGCATCCCCGCACGACCTCGGCGAACAAGATGTCGGCACTCTTCCGGGCTACGACAACGAGGTCGGCGCGGCCGAGCCGGACACCGGCGTCGGCGAGGACGGCCTCCTGGATGTGCCCCCACAGGTGCGGTCGCCCGCGTTCGAAGGGGGAGTTCATCAGCATGTCTCCGTCGCGACAGCCGACGATCTCGTCGCACCACGTCGCCACCACTCCCCGCAACTCGTGATCCTCGGTGTCGTCGAGCAGCGCCAGCGCGGTCATGACGTGCAGCGCGCGTACGTCAGCCGGGACATCGGTTGCTCCGACGATGTGACGCAGACCGCGTCGAATCGCGGCGTCGATGCGCTTGTCCCCAAGAATGTCTGATGAGTGGGCGAGGGCCTGAAGAGCGCGCGCCTGCCAAAAGTCGCCGCCTGGGACCGAGGTCCGACCCTCGCGATTTTGTGTGCCCTCCCAGTCGAGGATGAAGTTGACCCAGCGCCCGTCGTCGTCCTGCATCGCGAGGACGAACTCGAGAAGGCCCTGACACCAACGCAGCGCCCACGGGAGCCGTGTCACCTGCCACAGATCGCAGTACAGCTCGAGCGCGCGGGCGGCATCATCGACGCAGGCGACACCCTCGTAGCCGGCTTCCCGGGCAGGCACGGGGTCGCCTGCCGCATCAGCATAGACGGCGATGGCGAGCGCCCGGTTTCCCGCTGAGGGCACGGCCCGGCCGAGACGCGCGATCTGCCTCAGCACGGGTGCATCTGGTCAAGGATGTCTCGAACGCGAAGGTCGGCAGCAGCCAAGCAGGTGTCTGCGGCGCCGTAGTAGAGGCGAATTGCCTCGCCCCCCGGGTCGAGGGCAACGTGGCCGCAGGAGAAGACGGCGTCGTTGAACAACCCCACGCGCTCGTATGGCGCGGACGGGACGAGGATCGGCTCCGGAGACCGCGCGATGACGCGGCTGGGGTCTTCGGCGTCCAGGAGGAGGCCGCCCATCGCGTAGCGCGTGTTGTGGTCCACGCCGTGATAGATCTCCAGCCATCCGTCGGCAACGCGGAAGGGAACGGCGCTGGCGCCGGTCCGGAGCTCGTCCCACATACCGGAGCGGGGCAGGGCGAGCGGCCGGTGATCGCCCCAGTGGACGAGGTCGTCCGAGAATGCGATCCAGATTCCGAGCACGCGGCCGAAGGACTGGGGCATGGGACGGGTCAGCGCCACGTAGCGACCGCCCAAGCGCTGCGGGAAGAGGACGACGTCCTTGTGGTCGGGCAGGAACATGATGCCCTGGCGCTCGAAGCGGCGAAAATCCGTGCTGGTCAGACGGCTGGTGGTGACACCGATGCGGCTGACTGAGACATAGGTGATATGCCAGACGCCCTCGATGAGCGTTGCTCTGGGATCCTCGCAACCGTATTCCTCGAAGCGGTTTGCCGGGACAACGGATGGCACATCGTCGACGTCGAAGTGGATGCCGTCGCGGCTGCGTGCAACGCGCAGGTGCGACATCTGGGTGAGGAAGTCGCTGAAGTCGTCTGCAGCCGCGCTGAAGCCGCCGGTGGGATTGTGGTAGCGGATGGTGCGAGGGTCGCTGAGGTCCAAGCCGATGAGGTTGCGGGGGAGGAAGACCTCGACGACGCGGGCTGGCGTGCGCGCCGTGTCGAGGAATGCCAGGCTGATGAGGTCTTCGCCGCGATAGCCAGGGGCCAGCCGCTGCAGCTGCGGCTCTGGCCCGGTGAGGTCGAGCGTGAGCGCGTCCGGCGGTGGAATCGCACCGAGGCGAGGTCTCTCACCGACGCGCAGCAGGAGGATCACCTCGCCATCCACCTTCGCCGCAGCGGCGTTGAAGACTGAGACGACCTCGAGCCCTGGGAGCGACGGCGTCACGTCCGCCGCGGTGATGATTGGGTTCTCCGCCAACCGGCGCCCCAGGTCCACTGTGGGTGCCGACGCGGACGGGCGCCGGTGGTTCCGCTTTGTCGCCGCCTTCGTGGTCATCGCGCTCACGACGTCGAGAAAGGCTTGTGCCGATCGAGGCCACGTCGCGTCACGCGCGTAGGCGAAGGCGGCCTGCTCCAGTGACCGTTTCGCCGTGGGGTCATCGAGGATGGCGACGACCGCGCGCGAGAGCTGACCGGGGTCGCGAAACTCGACGAGCACGCCGCGACCATCGCTGAGTGCCTCTGAGGCATGGAGGTACTTGGTGGACACCACGGCCTTGCCGGCTCCGAGTGCGTACGAGAGCGTGCCGCTGGTGATCTGGTTGGGATCGAGATACGGAGTCACGTAGACATCGGTCGCGAGGAGGAGTTCGATGATGTCGCGCTGTGACATGTAGTGATCGATGAATGCGACGTGGTCGTCCATCCCCAGCGAGTGCATCTGCGCTACCAGGCTCTTGCGATAGTCCTCGCCCTGTGCTCGCAGCAGGTCGGGATGCGTCTGACCCGCGATGAGGTAGAGGGCGTCCGGATGCCGCGAAACGACACCGGGCATCGCCTCGATCATGTACTGGAGCCCCTTGCGCGGGTCGACCAGGCCAAAGGTCGAGATGATCGTCCGCCCTTCGACGCCGAGCTTCTCCTTGAGACGTTGGCGGCCGTGCGGCTCGATGGCCGGCATTCCGTGGGGGATGACCCGCGGCACTCCGGTGGCGCCGTACTCCGCGGCGAGGATGTCGACCGCCGTCGAGGCCATCACGATGACCTCGCTGCTGAGTTCGCTGATGGCGCGCACCGTCTCCCGCATCGACGGTGACGGCCGGGGGAGCACGGTGTGCATGGTCGTCACCACCGGTTTGCGCAACTCCTCGAGGAACGGGCGGAGATGGTCGGTGTACACGCTCTCCGTCCATCGGCCAGCGGCGAACGTCGGCTCGGTCCAGGTGCCGTACAACCCGAACTCATGCTGCACGCTGACGGCATCGGCGTTCGAGGCATTGATCGAACGAGCCGCG
Organism: Chloroflexota bacterium; assembly: GCA_005880985.1. Classification (GTDB taxonomy): domain Bacteria; phylum Chloroflexota; class Dormibacteria; order Aeolococcales; family Aeolococcaceae; genus CF-134. Next base: position 157,006 of record VBIQ01000004.1, on the reverse strand, counting down.
GCGCGATAACTCTCCACGTCGCGCTGACGGATGCGCCACCGCACCTCGGATCCGTACGGTCGGAGCACCGTGGGCTCGTCGATGGCAGCCAGGCGGCACGTCGATGCCGGATCGATGGCGCGCACCGCCGCGATGAGGTCCCCGGTAAACGTCGCGATCCCACAGCGGCGAGGGATCGCCGAGGAGACGAACGCGATGCGGCTGGGGCTCATGGTGCCGCGAGCGGCGACCCACCGTCCACCTCTGCGACTCGTCTCTCAGCGCAGGATCGACAGAGGGTGCTGTGCTTGCTGCCCTCCCCAGGAACCGTTGGGTCAGCCTCGAGTGTCAGCGGAGCGCCTGAGGACGGGCGTCCCTGAATGCTCCGCCGTGAGCGCGTCATGGCATCGCGAATCGCTGGGAACAGGCTCATCGGATGGCCGTGCGGGGTGCGGGCAACGTCGCGGGATCAGTCGATGCGATGGGTCCGCGCGGATGCTTCGGCGACGACTCCGATCCTGCCCCCGCGCCATCACCCGTGGCGTCCTCGGCCGGCCTGCGAGCCCGCTGCCACTCGGCGCTCCGGGCTCGCCCTGCGGCCAGGTCAGCGTCAGCCGCGGCCGCGGCGCGGGCGAACTCGGCCGCATGGGTGAGGAGCCAGTCCTCCAGCGCCGCCTTGTCGACCGGGATAAGCGCGGCGACCGGCTTGCCATTGCGCGTGACGGGCGCCAGGCGGCCGGAGAACTCGACGTCCTGGATGACGGCGGCGGTATTCCTGGCCAGGTCGCGGACGGTGACGGCTGGCATGCCACCAGCCTAGCGGCGCCGGCCACGGCGATGAGCGGGATGCCGCGGACGCGACGCGTCCAGGTAGGTCACGGGACTAGATCGAAGAGCGCGAATGCGCCGGCCCGAGGCGGGTCGCCCATCACGAAGACGACCTCGGCGTGGTGCTCGATGGGCACGGACCGTGGTGGGTACTGCCGGACGGCCAGGCGACGTGCCGCCCGATGAGATCGATTGGCTGAATGGATTGGCTGACACCGGCGGGACGACGGCGGGCGCTCAAGGTCATGGCCGACACCTCCGGACCCATTTCGGGGCCGAGCAGCCGCATGTATCGGTGGCAGAATGCCGAATTGACCGACCGGGGCAGGAGGAGGACGGCCATGGCGAGCTCGCGCACAGGTGAGGTCAAGGTCCACTTCGACGCGCCGCCGGAGCGGGTCTGGTCTGTTCTGGCGGACATCGAGAGGATGGGTGAATGGAGTCCAGAGTGCTACCGAGTCCAAATGCTCGGCGGCGCCAGTTCACCAGCCTCGGTCGGTGCCCGTTTCAAGGGGTGGAACAAGTCGGGCCTGCTCAGATGGTCGATGCAGTGTGAAGTCAAGGCAGCCGACCCGGGACGCGAGTACACCTTCGCGACCGTGAGAAAGGGACGCGAGGTCACGCGCTGGCGCTACATGCTCCAGCCGTCGAACGGCGGAACCGACGTCACCGAGTCGTTCGAGGCGGTCTGGTGGCCGCTCGACGTGAGGTTCTTCGAAGACATCGTGATGCGCGGCCGCGACAGGCAGCGCGAGCAGGGGATGCGCGCCACCCTGGAGCGCATCAAAGCGGTGGTGCAAGCACAGCGCTGACGTCCATTCGGGCGCTGCTCCGGCATGGAACTGGTGGACGTCCGGTGGACGTGACCATGTGCGTATCGGACGTCTCCGAGACGTCTAGGAACACCTCCAGGTCGAGGGGACTCGAGCCTCGGATTGGCTGATCCAGGGTTAGACGCTGACCGACCCAGGGCGACCCGGGGCGGCCCTCCTGTATTCGGCTGAGTCCCGGCGATACGCGGCGCCAACCGGTCTGGGTCAGCGCTATTTGGCTACATATTTTCCTACGAGCCGCCCTCCCGCCGACGGTGGGTCCGAGACCGTCCACCTTCGTGCGGCCAATCGACGCTTGACGCCGGCCGCAAGACGGTTGGGTGCGCGGTACGACGGTGCGCTGTGGAACACGGCCGCGGCGTGATGCAACAGGGTCTCAGCCAAACGCACAGTCGACGCTGACCTTGTCCAGAGCGCTCTTGAGAGCGGCGAGCTCCTGATCATCGAGCTGCGCGACGAACAGTTCCGAGACGCCACGCACATGGGCCGGAGCGGTCTCGGTGAGGCGGACCACGCCGACGTCGGTCAGCGCGACCACGACGCCACGCCCGTCGGCATTGGCGGTGGCTCGACGGACGAGACCCTCATCAACCAACCGGGACACACGGCGGGTCATGCCCGAGCGTGAGATCAGCGCCCGCGCCGCAAGCTCCGTCATGCGCAGCTCGCCGCCCGCCAGTGCCAGCTGAGCGAGCACGTCGAAGTCGGCCAGCGCCATACCGGTCTCCCTCTCGAGATCCACCTCGAGCCGGCGCAGGAGCGTGGCGTGGGCCCGGAGCAGGGAGCGCCAGGCCTCCATCCCGCGGCTTCCCGGCAGCCCGTTCGCCACGGGCGGGTCCAGGAGGCCGGGGAGGTCGCGCTCCGAATCTACTTGCATGTGCAACCACCCGGGTGTAAGCTGCTTGCGCGCGCAAATATATACCAGGTCCCGTCAGGAAAGGAAATCGATGAGCAGCCAACTCCACCCGGACGTCGATCGGTCACTCACCAGTCGGTTCGCGGCCGTGGCGGGCGATGCCCGTGTGACGCGGACCGCTGCCGCTCTCGAGGCGAACGGAATCAGCGTGCTCCGCGCCGCGAATGCCGCGGAGGCGAAGCGGATCGTCCTGGGTCTCATCCCCGCCGGATCGCAGGTCCATCATGGCGCCTCGCAGACGCTTGAGGTGTCGCGCATTGCCGAGGAGCTCGAGAGGCCCGGTCGGTACCAGGCCCTCCGCCCGCGGATCTCGAGCATGGACCGCGAGACGCAGGCCGACGAGATTCGCCGCCTGACATCGTCACCGGACGTGATGCTTGGTAGCGTGCACGCGGTCACCGAGACGGGATCGCTGGTCACCGCCTCGGCGAGTGGCAGCCAGCTCGGCCCGTACGTCGCCGGTGCCGGAAAGGTCATCCTTGTGGTGGGGACGCAGAAGATCGTGTCCGACCTCGAGGAGGCGCTCCTCCGCATCGACGAATACGCCTTCCCGCTCGAGGACGCGCGTGCCCAGGCGGCGTATGGCATGCACAGCGGCGTGAACAAGGTTCTCATCATCAACCGGGAATGGATGCCCGGCCGCACCACCGTCGTCCTCGTCGACGAGGCGCTTGGTTTCTAGTACAGGGAACGGGAGCAACGCGCCATGGCCACGCAGGTCGACACAGCACGGCTTCGGTCGACGCTGGGTGTCGGGATCATCGGGGTCAGCCCCGTCCGAGGCTGGGCCGCCACCGCCCACATCCCCGCACTGCGCGCGTTGCCGAACTACGAGATCCGAGCACTGAGCGCGAACAGCGCTGAATCGGCGCGGGCAGCAGGCGAGGTGTTCGAGGTCAGCGCGGTGTTCTCAGACCACGAGCAGCTGGTGACCCAACCGGACGTCGACGTGGTCGCTGTCACGGTCAAGGTCCCGCACCATCGAGAGCTCGTCTCCGCCGCGCTTGCCGCCGGCAAGGCCGTCTACTGCGAGTGGCCACTTGGCCGCGACCTCGGCGACGCGCGAGTGATGGCCGCGCTCGCCGCCGAGCAGGGGGTCCACACCGTCGTCGGATTGCAGGCCCGCCAGGCCCCGGCGATCGAGCTTGTCCGGGCGCTGCTCAGCGACGGGTACGTCGGCGAGGTCCTGTCAACGACCATGGTCGGTCTGTCGATCCCGGGCGACGTCGTAGTCCAGCCCAACGCCTACATGCTCGACAGGACAAACGGGGCCAATGTGCTCACGATCGCCGTCGGCCACAGCCTGGACGTCCTCAATTACGTACTGGGCGAGTTCGCCGACCTGTCGGCCGTGTCCGATCTTCGGAGGCCGCTGATCACCATCGAGGAGACCGGGGAGAGGATCGTGAAAACGGCGGCCGACCAGATCGCACTGATCGGCACCCTCGCGTGCGGAGCCATCGCCAGCGTTCACGTCCGTGAGGCGGTGGCGGGCGGTACCGGGTTCCTGTGGGAGATCAACGGAACCGACGGAACGCTCCGGATCACCGCTGACGCCGCATACCCCGAGATCTATCCCCTGACCGTCTGGGGAGCACCCGGGCGGAACGAGCCCGCCGAGCTTGCTGTCCCGGCCGCGCTGACCCAGACATGGCCCGCGCTCACAAGCCTGGAAGGAGCGCCCGCCTATAACGTCGGGCGTGCCTACGCCGCGTTCGCCGCAGACATCGGCAACGGAACTCGCACTGTGCCGGACTTCGCGGACGCGGTCCGGCGCCACGAAGTCATCGCCGCCATCGAGAGGTCCGCGGCATCAGGAGAACGCGTGAAGGCGTTGCCCGCTGCGGCGAGCTAACCCTGAGCCTGTAGCGTTTTGCATGAGTTGATTCGGTGCCGTCTGGAAAGCCCAGAGCGGCTGATCAGCCTCTCGACGATACTCGAAGGCTCTCGCGCAAGCAAGCAGCGAACGAACACACACCTTGCGCGTTCGGAGACTGCGACCTCGAGATGGCTAGGATCGTCTCATCTCTAGGACAGGGATCGTTCGTATGCCCGCCGTACGCTGGGCGTAATCGGCGAAGCCAGGGTAACGTCGGGCCTGCTCGTCGTAGACACGGTCGCGCGAATCGCCGGTCACCTCGCGCACTATTACATGGTAGGTCTCGGCTCCTCTTTCGACGGTGCCTGCGCCTGCAGCGATCAGGTTGTGGTACCAGTCCGGATTTGACGGGGCGCCAGCCTTGGTCGCAAATACATAGATGGTGTCCCCGTCGCTGTCGTCGGGCAGGTACATAATCGGATTGACGTATTCGCGCCCGCTGTTGCGGCCTCGGTGATGCACCAGGACGATCGGAGCACCCTCGAAACGACCCCCGACTCGGCCCTCGTTGGCACGAAACTCAGCGATGATCTTCTCGTTCCAGTCGTTCGCCGCGGGCATGTCACGCCTCCTGACTTCGCCGCATCGTGACCGTCGCGACCGGCGGCCGGCCCGCTCGGCCAGCCCGCGCGCGCCTGGATCGAGGACATTATCGACGGTGAGCAGCACTTGATCGTCAACCGTCTCAGAGAGCTCGGCGTCGCACGACGCGCGGCGCCAGGGAGTGGGGGACGAACGAGGAGGGCGGACGGGCGGGACTTGACGCGGAGGCGCCCTTCAGGAATGTGTGCCAAGGGTAGAGGGCGGTGCGATTGGGACGAGTGGGGCGTGCGGTCGCACCTACACAAGGTCGCGAGACCTGGTGTATCGGAAAGAATGCGCGGAGAGCCAGACCGAGCACGGAGGGATGCACCAAATGTCGAGCGTTCGACGTTTCGACCACGTCGGCATCACGGTTGACGACCTCGACACAGTGTCGGCGTTCTTCGTCGGGCTGGGTTTCGAGGTTGAGGGCAGGATGGTCATGGAAGGTGAGTTCCTGGACACCGTGTGTGGCATACCCGAGTCCCGTACCGAGATCGTCATGCTGCGCCCGCCCGACGGTGGTACCGGGCTGGAGTTGTCGAGCTTCATCCGACCAAACCACGAGCCGGGATCGCCCGCCGCCATGGCCAACGAGCTCGGGTTGCGCAACGTGATGTTCGAAGTGAATGACCTTCAGGCGGTCCTCGATCGACTGGTCGCGGACGGCTACGGCCTGATCGGCGGCGTCGGCGAGTACGAGCACACCTGGAGCATGGCTTACGTGCGGGGGCCGGAGGGAATCATCGTCGCCCTGGCCGAGCGAATCGGCTGACGCGACGCTGGTCCGTCGCCAGACGAAACCCGGATCCGCCAACCCGGGTGCCACGGGCGATCTCAGCGTAGCCGATGACGCGCTGGCGCGCGTCGAGGAAGATCGCGATGAGGCACTCGGTGATCTGCGCGCAGCACACCACTGTAAGAAGACCGCTCGCAGCGCGTAGGTGTACTGCCTGTCGGTGCGCGGTGAGAGGCCGCGGGCACGGCAGTTGGCGAGGTAGTCGTCAACTAGTCGCTCCAGGGGCGACGAGGCGTGAGACTCGAGGAGGCGGAGGGCCATGAGAGGGTGTCTGCGATGGCAGGCGGACAGCGGCCAGTGTGATCATCTGACTCCCCAAAACCATGCTCAGCATCGACTGAGCGGGTGATAGGTGGTGTGCTTATCCACAGCTCGGAGACGGCCGAAAAACGACGCAGGAACTCGAACTATGGGATGGCTGGGGAGAGAGGATTCGAACCTCTGATTGGCTGATCCAGAGTCAGCTGCCTTACCACTTGGCCACTCCCCAGCGGTGCGGTTGACGAGTCTATCCCAAGGCTTCGCGACCCCCCAACGCGTGTGCGATCGCCGCACGCTGGCCCCGCGTCGGGGCGAGGTTTGACCACACTCCCCCACGCCTATACTGGGTGGCGGTATGGACCTCCTGGAACTGCTCCGATCGCAAGCCAAGCGATATCGCTGCCCGGTGTGCGGCAAGAGCATGGCCGACTGTGGAATCACCATTCTTGCCCAGCAGGGCAACCGCGCCCTGGTGCGGGTGACCTGCACCAGTTGCAACGACGAAAACCTGCTCCAGATCGTCTTCCAGACGGAAGGAGAGGCCGGCGCCAAGGCGGCCCGCCGCCCCGCCGGAGTCGACGAGGGCGTCCCTGAGGCGCCGGAGCCGATCAGCGCCGACGAGCTGCTCGATCTCCACCTGATGCTGGACGGCCACGAGGGCGGCTTCCGGGAGCTTCTTCGCCGGGCCTGACCCCTGGTTCAAACCCGGGCGGACACCTCGTGGGGCCCGCGGGTGGTCACCGGCAGGGCCGGCAGCCCAGGAGGACTGGGCTCGCCGCCGACTACGGGATCACCGAGCTCGGGCTCGGCGTCGGAGTCCCCGGGATGATGCGCACCGTCGGCGGCGGGGGCGGGCTCAGCAGCGGCGTCGGGGACTCGGAGGGGCTGGGCGAGGGCGAGGGCGTCGGGCTGGGCGACGGGGTCGTGGTGGGACATCCGCTCGCCGCCGCGTCGGACCCGCCGCTGGCGCAGGTCTGCCCCGGCGAGAGCTGGAACTGGACCGGTGGGTACTTCGAATCGCGGAGGCCGTTGATGAACGGCACCGCGATGTGCATTCCCGGGCCGGTGGTGCCGAAGACGCCGTCCATGCCCAGCTCGCCGGGATGGTTGCTCTCCGTGTGCCCGGCCCAGCTGGCGATCACGAACTGCGGGGTGTACGTCATGTACCAGGCGTCGACGAAGTTGTCGGTGGTTCCCGACTTGCCGGCCGTCTGGCGATTGAAGCGCAGACCCCAGCGGTTCGCGTAGCCGAGCAGGATCTTGGTGGTGGTGTCCACGTCGGAACGGTTCACCACCTGTTCCAGCTGGGGGGAGGAGTTGGTGTCGTCGACGAGCACGCTGCCGTGGCCGTCGACCACCTTGAGGATGCTCCGCGGGGTCACCTTGTGGCCGCCGTTGGAGAAGGCGGCATACCCGGCGGCATGCTCGAGCATGGTGACCCCGGACACCCCGATCGCGGTGCCGACCACCGGCTGCAGCTTGTTCGGGTTGATCCCCAGCGAGCCGGCGAAGTCGATCACCTGGGGGATGCCGGCGATCGTCATGGCCTGCTCCGCCGGCACGTTGCGAGAGTCGAGCAGGGCCCTGGCCGCGGTGATCCGCCCTTCGAAGTTGTGGTCGAAGTCCTTGACGCCGCCCAGCTTGGCCGACTCGGCAGCGGTGTCGTCGAGGATGGAGCTGGGCCGCAGCTTTCCCTCCCGAAACGCCTCGGTGTACACGTAGGGCTTGAACGAGGATCCCGGTTGGCGATCGGCGGTGGCGATGTTGTACTGACCGCCGATGGTGGCGTTGTTGAAGTCGGCCGAGCCCACCATTGCCACGATGCCCCCGGTGTGGGAATCGAGCATCACCACGGCCCCGTTGTTGGCCTTGTGCCCGATCGCCGCAACCCCCTTGCTCACGCTGGTGTTGGCGAGGTTCTGGTCATCGAGGTTGAGGGTGGTGGTGACGGTGAGGTTGCCGGCGGTCACCGCGGGATCGTCGGCGAACCGCTGCTGCAGCTGCTCGCGCACGTACTCGACAAAGTGTGGCGCCGGGCCCACCGCCGCCGACTGCTTGCCGTTGTTGAGATCGGCGATCAGCGCCTGCTGATGTTGCTGCTGATCTGCCGCCGTGACCGCATTGCCCGGCCCGGCCAGGGGGTCGACGGCGTCAGCCTCGCTGCGGCTGATCGCGCCCATGTCGACCATGCCGGCGAGCACGTAGTGCTGGCGAGCGAAGGCGGCCTGGGGATTCTGGTAGGGGTCGTAGAACGACGGCGCCTGGGGCAGCCCGGCGAGCATGCTCGCCTCCGGCAGGTTCAGTTGCGAGGCGTTCTTGCCGAAGAACGTCTGAGCCGCGTCCTCGATGCCGTAGGCGCCGTGCCCGTAGTAGACCAGGTTGAGATACATGTCGAGGATCTGGTCCTTCGAATAGCGCTGGTCGAGCTGGTTGGCGACCAGCGCCTCGCGCAACTTCCGCAAGGGACTCTTGGAGGCGACATCGGTGCCGTTCTGGGTGAAGAAGGCGAGCTTGGCGAGTTGCTGGGTGATGGTGCTGGCGCCCTGCTGCGGTCGTCGGGCGATGACGTCGACGAAGAGTGCCTTGACGATGCGGCCGAAGTTGAAGGCGCCCTCGTTGTAGAAGTTGCGATCCTCGGCGGCGAGCTGCGCCTTCTGCATCACCGGGGTGATCTCGGTGAGCTGAACGTTCTTGTGGGCGCGATTGTTGTGACCCACCTGGGCGATCACCCGTCCCTTGACGTCGAGCACGGTGATGGTGCCGGTCGCCTTGCCGATGTCGTCGAGGTTGGGAAGCGTCGCCGCCGCATAGGCGACGAGGGCGCCGAGGATCAGGCAGACGGCGGCGAAGGTGGCCAGCCCGACGGCGATCACCCTGCGCCAGCGCCGTGGGAGACGCCGCCAGAACCGCGGTCCCCGCTCCGCGCTCTCGAGCCCGGCGCGACGGCGGCGCAACCGGTTCACCCACCCTCCGAGCAGGAGAGGACGGCAGAAGACACCATGACGCCGCGGTAAACGGTCAGTGCCCCCGTTTGGCTTCGGACCCGGCCGCGGGGATGGGGTAGGCGCCGTCCGCGGCGGTCGCCGGTGAGCGCTCCAGCATCTGCCGCGCGGCGGCGGTTCCGGCGGCCGCGGCAGCGGCGGTGGCGGCACGGATGGCGAGCTTCATCCAGGTGGGCTGGGCGTTGTCGCTGTCCCGCAACTCGGCCACCTCGTGGCGCAGCGCCTTGATCTGCTTGGCGAGGTCGTTGCTATCGAGGTCACGGTTGCGCCTGGTCGCTCCCTCCGCGGGGCGGCCGAGGGCGCTGCGCAGGGCCAGGCTGCCGCCGACGACGACCACCACCACGCCGGCGACGAGGACGATGCGGAAGCCGTCACGACGCAACCGGGCCCTCCAGTCGAGCTCGTGCCGGGCCTTGGCGACGATCCGGTCGATGTCGCTCTCGAGGGCGACCCGGGTCAGCTCGACCTGTCGTTTCGCTTCGGCAGTTGCCTCGCCCACTCAACGTCCTCCTTGATCCCCGCAGCCGCCTGCTTGCCGGTCCGCAGGGCGCGGCGCAGAAAGTGGCCACCGAGAGCGCCGAGGGCCAGCGCGGTCACCAGCAGCACCGCGGCGAACATCCCCCACCCCTTCCACTCCCCGCCGGGGCCGAAGAGGCTGGGACCGTAATACACCGTGATCATCGCCAGCGCGAAGATCAGCATCAGCAGAAGGAACAGGCCGGCTCCGGCGAAGAGGCCGGTGGCGAGGGCGGCGCGGGTGACGCTCGCCTTGGCCTCTGCCTTGACCAGCTCCAACTCGCTGCGCAGCAGCCGGGCGGCATCGTCTGCCAGCTGGCGGCCCAGGTTGCCAAAGGACTCCTGCTCCGGCGAGGTTTGCGACGACATCGAGCCCGATTCCCAGGCTGCTACACGTTGAGCTGGGAGACGTCGATTTCCCGCAGGGCGGCGGGCGCCTCGATGCCGTTCTCGTGGAGCAGCTTCATCAGCTGCAGCACATAGCGCACGCCGTTCAGATTGACGCCGTGATTTCGGGTCAGGTTCTGAATCGTCTGCAGTTTCTGGATGTCGCGCTGCGAGAAGCGGCGCCGGTTGGTGGTCGTCCGCTGGGGAACGACCAGCCCCATGTTCTCGTACATCATCAGCGTGCGCGGATGGGTCTCCAGGATCTCCGAAGCGACGCTGATGGTGTAGATCGGCTTGTCGAGGGAGAGCTGCAACTCGCGTGGTTGCCGGTCGGTCCGGTCGCTCCCCCCGCCTACTCTTTCAGCCACTCCCCGATCCCTTCGGACAGTGAGCTCGGGGTGGTGTGCGCCTTGATCAGGAACTCGTGCGCGCCCAGCTTGAGGCCGCGATCGACCAGCTCCTTCTCTCCGTAGTTGCTGAGCATGATCACCGGGATGTCAGCCGTCTCCTGGTTCTGACGGAGCGACTGGAGAACCTCGAAGCCATCTTTCTTGGGCAGCCGGATGTCGAGGAAGATGATGTCCGGCTTGAGCTCGAGGGCCCGGTCGAGGCCCTCTTCGCCGTCGACCGCGACGTTGACGCGGTAGCCGTCCAGTTCGAGCTTCATCCGGTACATCTCGAGAACGGCGGGATCGTCCTCGATGAGGAGAACGTCGATGACTTCGTCGTCCACGGGTACCTCCGCTTGGGGCTGCCGGCGCTGGGGGGAGCGCGCCACGGCAGTATACCGGCGCGGTCGCACCGAAGGCCACAGCCGAAAAAGGGGAACCGCTGCTAGCAGCGCCTACAGCTTATGTTCTAGCGATACCTGCAGGCAAGGCCCGCTCGAGCTACCACATGCCGACCCGGGATGGCGCGCACGGAGACGGGCGTGCCGGCCGGCCGGATCTACAGCCGGACGTGGCTGACGTCGATGTCCTGGAGAAAGTCGGGTCGGTCGACGCGGTGCTGGTCGAGCAACCGAAGGCACTGGATGACGTACTTGGCCCCGTTGAGGTTGAGCCCGTGGTGCCGGGTGAGGCGCTGGATCGCCTGCAGGGTGAGGATGTCCCGCTGCGAGTACCGCCGCCGGTTGGTGGCGGTCCGGTAGGGCACCACCAGCTGGAGGTGCTCGTACATCATCAGCGTCCGTGGATGGGTCTCCAGGATCTCCGCCGCCACGCTGATGGTGTAGATGGGCTTGTCCAGCCCCACCGGGGCGGGGGCATGGGCCACGACGGTCACTCGAACCTCCTCACCCATCCCCGGACCCCCCCGAGGCGGATGGCTTCGCCAACAGTGGCCAAGTCATGAATTGGCGACAGTATAGGTCGAGATTCCTGACATGACACACGTCGGCGAATTCGGTGGCCGGCCGGCCGTAACCCCCCTCCGACTCGGGCCGTTCCACGCCTCGCCCGGCCACCGGCTCGGGCTTCTGGGTTGGCAGTCGAGCCCGGAGGACCACGATGATCCATCCCGACGGTCGGGATTCGCTGGCGGTGCGCCAGCGCTACCTCCGACGCCGCCGGCGGGCGGCGCGCCTCGGCGATCGGGGAACCGCCGTCCTCTGGATCGGGCTCGGAACGGTCGCCGCCTGGCTCTCGATCGCCGGCTTCGCCGGCCTGGGCCACTGAGCCGTCGAGTAGACGGCCTCCGCACTTCGCTCAGCCCTTCACCAGGTCGACAAGGGCGGTGAGGGTCGTGGCCCACGCCTCGGGACCGCCCAGCCGCCACCGCGCCCACTGAAACACCGCCTCCGGGGTCTCGGGGTCGGCGACGGCGACGGTGACCGTGGGCACGGGCAGTTCACCGGCCAGGCGGAGCATCGGGATGTCGCCGTAGTCGTCACCTGCAACGCACACCGCCGCCGGTGCCCACCGCCCCCGGCGGAGCGAGCGCAGGGAGGTCCCCTTGTCCCGGTGCAACGGCGGCCGCAGCTCGACCGCGCACTTGGCGGTGACCACCTCCAGGCGCCATCGCGCGGCCACCTCCTCCCCGAGCGCCAGCGCCTCGGCGTCGACCCCGGGGCGATCGATGCCGCGGGTGTGGAGCACCACCCCACCTCGTTTGCGTTCCAGCCGGACGCCGGGGCACCGTCCGCCGGCGAGCCGCTCGGCCAGCTCGGAGGCGGCTCCCTCGAGCCGCGGCAACAGGCGGGCGACCACCCGGTCGACCCGCACCCGCCCGGCCGATGAGCACTCGAGACCGTAGTTGCCCACCACCACCGCCTCCGGGCCGAGCGCCGCCCGGTGGAGGACGTCGTCGCTGTTGCGACCGGTGATGACGGCCACCCGGGTCGGCCAGCGAGCCCCGCGGCCCTGGGCGGCACCGGCTCGGGAGAGCCAGGCCAGGGCGCGCCCCGCCTCGGGGAGTGCCATTGCCTCCGCCGGCCAATCGGTGATCGGCGCCAGCGACCCGTCGAAGTCGGAGCAGAGCAGCAGGGCGCCTGCCGCGGCCGTCGCCTCCACCACCAGCCGGGCCAGCCGCGACGGGTCGATCGTCTCCGGCCGCCCGGGGGCGCCCCCGGTCACCCGATCAGCTCGCGGAGATCCTGGAGCTGGGAGGTGATCCACCGGGTGATGTCGTTGGCCCGGATCGCCTCGCGCACCCGCTCGGCCCGGGCCACCCGCTCGCGCTCGTCCATGATCAGGGCCAGGTAGAGCGCCTCCGCCGTCTGGTCGACGTCGAAGGGATTGATCGACACCACCAGATCGCCGAGCTCCTCGTAGGACCCGGCGTTCTCGCTCAGCACCAGCACGCCGTTGCGCTTGTTGCAGAGTGGCCCCTCCTTCGCCACCAGGTTCATGCCGTCGTAGATGGAGTTGACGAGGAGCACATCGAAGCACTTGTACGCAGCCACCGCCTTGTGGATGTTCTCGTCGATCTCGAGACGGATGGGCATCCACCCGCGCGCGCCGAAGCGCCGGTTGACGCGGGCCGCGACCCCGACGATATTGCCGAGGTAGGCGCGATAGTCGTCGATGTCCTGCCGCGACTCCTGAAGATAGGCCCAGAACTGGACGCGCCCGTGCAGCTCCATGTGCGCCTCGAGCAGGCGCTCGTAGGCGAGAAACCCGCGCACGATGTTCTTCGAGAGATCGGTGCGGTCGACGCGGAGGATGAGGAATTCGGGACGCCATGAGTCGATGAGCCGCTCCTGCGCGAGGGTCTCGGGATGCTCGGTCAGGTGCTGGAACTCGGAGAGGTCGACCCCGATCGGATAGTGGCGCACCCACACCGCCCTGCCCTGGTAGAAGACGGTGCGCTCACGGAAATCGATGGACAGCCCCATGTTCTCGTCGCAGGTGAGCAGGAAGTTGCGAACGTCGCGACTGGTCTGGAAGCCGATGATGTCGTTGCCGAGAATCCCCTGGACGATGGCATCGCGCATCCGGCGAGGAAGGATCTTCCAGTACTGCGCCGTGGGCCAGGGGATATGGACGAACTGCTGCAGGCGTGCGTTGGAGACGGTCTCACGCACCATCGCGGGAACGCAGTACAGCTGGTAGTCCTGGACCAGCACCAGCGGCGGCCGCGTGGTTCGCTGTGCCTCGATCGCAACCCGTTCCGCGAAGAGTCGGTTGACGTGCTGATAGCCGTCGCGCCAGGCGCGTTCGGTGCCGGCGTCGAGCACCGGCTCGCGACCGAGGTCCCACAGATAGTGCTGGATGAACCAGAGCAGCGGGTTGCTGATCTGGTTGTAGTAGAGGTCGTAGGCCTCGGGGTCGGGCTCGATGAAGGCGACGCGATAGCGGGTGCCGTCCTCGGTCTCGAGGACGGCGGGCAGCGCGGGGTCGGAGCGGGCGGCCAGCTCGCGGTCGTCGTCGGTCCGGGTCGCCGCCACCCAGACGGCATCGGTGGCGGCGGCCAGCGAGCTGAGCGCGGTGACCAGGCCGCCGGTCCCGCGAACCAGGCGTTCGGGTGTGCCCCGGATGGGATCGGCGCGCTGCAGGGTCAGCGGCGCCCGGTTGGCGACGATGATCGGCTGGACCTGGTGCAGCAGGCGGCGTGTGTACGCCTCGATGGCGAGCAGGACGCAACTCCTCGGACCGGATGGCCGCTGAATAAGTGGTTATGCGGCCACACAGGTATCCATGACCATGCTAGCAACTGCGGACCGCACCAACAGGTGCAGGCGCGACCCCGGCCGCCCGGCTGCCCCCTCCCCCTGTGCCACATCAGGGTACGGGTGTTATAGGCTAGTTGTGCTATAAGAAAAAGGCCCAGGGTCAGCGGGTGCCACCCCGCGGGGCGCGACGGGAGGACGCGGTGCTTCGAGACGCGGTTGCCGACATCAGGCAGGCGGTCAGCCGGGAGGAGGCGGCACGGCGCCGCCGGCTCCACCAGAAGGAGGCCCTGCGGCGGTCGGATGAGTACCTCTGGTGCGTCGAGGACACGCTCGAGGACCGCGCCCAGCCGCTGCCGGAGTCGCTGGTGACCGAGATCGCCCGTTTCGTCCACCCCTACAGCCGCCGGCTGGCCCGGCAGGCTCGGCTGGGCGCGAGAGAGGGCGACACCACCCGGGTGCTCGACGTCCTCTTCGACGTCCAGGAGCGGATCCAGGAACGGATCGAGCCGGCGCCCGCGCACCCCGCCACGGCGGAGGCCCTCGCCGGGTAGCGGTCCGGACCGCTTCTATACTCGGCCAGGTGTCAAGCCTGGTCCTTCCCTGCGCACGCTGCGGCCGGCAGACGGAGACGAGCGAGCTGCGTGAGGGGCGGTGCCGCCGCTGCCGGATCGAGATCGCGACCGAGGCCGACCGAGCGGAGCTGGAGCGCCTTCTCGGCAAGCAGCGACGCTACAGCGGGCGCGCGGTGCCGACACCGGCGCTCGAGCGCCAGCTGGACCGGGTCCGCCGGCGTCTGGTCGATCGCGTGCGCGAGGTCCTGCCTCCTGGGGAGCCGGTCGAGCCCGCGGTGGCCGAGCTGCTGGAGCCGCCAACGAAGACCGCCCGCCGCACCCCCGGCGGCCTCGTCCTCCCGTAGCATCGGCTCCCGTGCGCGTTGAAGCCAGTGCCGACGTCGACGTGCGGCCGTCGGAGCTGTACGCGATCGCCGCGGACCTGCGCAACCTGCCCTCGTGGTGGATCGAGCACCTCAGCGTCGAGGTCACCGAACACGCCCATCGCAGCCGCGACGCGCTCTATCGGGTTCGCTACCGCTTGCCGGGAGGGTTGGTGATCAGCGCCACCTGCGCGGTGATCGCCAACCGCGCCGGCTCATCGCTGACCTACGTCTGGACGGGGGGCGGACTGCACGTCGCCGTGGGCCAGTTCTTCGTCCCCCGGCGTGACGGCTGCCGGACCCGCCTGGTCGCCGACGTCACCGTGTCGCGACGGCTGCAACTGCTGGGACCGCTGTTCCCCCGCCTGATGCTGCGCAACCTCGAGGCCGAGCTGCAGCGCGCCGTCGCCACCCTGGCCGACACCGCCTGCGCTCGCACCATCGTGCGCCGCGGATCGTCGGCGGATCGCAGCGGCGCCTCGCCACGACCGTCGGGGCGGTCCGCGGTCCGGGTCAGGAGCGACTCGGCCGGCTGACCCGCGGCGGTTGGGGCGCGCCCATCGCTGGACGCGCCCGACCGGGTCAGGCGGAGCGGCGGGTCCTGCTGCTCGAGCCTCGCGCGGCGCCACGACGGCGGCCGCGCCCCGCCGGCGAGGCGACCAGCCTCGCCGTCCGGCCGCGCTTGCGCCGCGCGGCGGTTGCGCGCCCGCGTCCGCCGCGTGCCCCAGCCGGCACGGCGGTCTCCCGCTCGAGCCGGGCGAAGAAGCGCGCTGCCTCGAGGGCGGGGGCATGCACCGCCCGCAGCAGCGCCTGGGACGCCGCGCCGATGCGATCGTGCCGTCGCGCCCGCGCCCTCACCCCGCGCAGGTAGGCATGCAGGAGACGCTCGGGCAGCGCCACCGCGTCGTCGAAGGGCTCCTGGATCTGCTCGGCGATGGCGTCGCTCGCCCGAGCGCCACGACCGCGCACGCGGCGGGCGGTGCGCCCGGGGCGGCGGGCGGCATCGAGAACCAGGGCGCCGCCGCCGACGACGGTGTCGAGGGCATCCTCACCGGCGTCGCCGACAGTGTCGATGATGGTGTCGGCCATAGGTCACAACTCCTCCTGGACGGACGGTGCCGGCTGCTCTCACCGGCGGCCCTTCCGGGACCGTTTCCACCTTATTGCGATGCGTCATAACGCGTCAAGTTACCGCTCGGGCAGCACAATGCACAGGTGCACCAGACCCTGGTCGACGTCGGTGCGCTCCGCCTCGCGGCGCGCGACCACCCGGGCGGCGATCCCCCACTGGTGTGCCTGCACGGGCTCAGCAGCAACGCCCGCTGGTGGGACCTCGTCGCCGCGCGGCTGGCCCCGCGCTGGCGGGTGGTGGCGCCCGACCTTCGCGGCCACGGAGAGAGCGACAAGCCGGACACCGGATACTCCTTCGACGCGGTGGTGGGTGACCTCCGGGGCCTGCTGGCGGCGCTGCGCCTGCCCGCCGCGGTGTGGGTCGGGCACAGCTGGGGCGCCAGCGTGGCGCTCGCCGCCGCCGCGGGGGAGCCGGCCGGGGCCCTCGGCGTCGTCTGCGTCGACGGCGGTCCCGTCGATGCCAGGTCGGTCTTCGGCGCGACCTGGGAGCAGGCGGAGGCGGCGATGAGCCCGCCCCGTCTCGACGGCGTCGAGCTGGCAGCGATCCGTGGCTGGGCGGAGCGGTCGCCGCTGGCGGAAGGGTCGGACCCGCAGACCGCCGCGGAGATCCTGCTCGGCAACTTCGAGGAGATCGAGCCGGGCCGCTACCGGCCGCGCCTCGCGCGGCACCGCCACATGGAGATAGCTCGCCACATCTACGAGCTCGACGCCACCGCGCTGCTGCGCACGGTGCGCGTGCCGGTGCTGATGGTCTTCGCCAGCGGCGGAGACCCGCGATGGGAGACGGCCAAGCGGACCGCCGCCGAGACCGCGCTCGGTTCGCTCGACGGACGCGGCACGGTGAGCTGGATCGACGGCGTCCACGACCTCCCGGTGCAGCGGCCCGCCCAGGTGGCGGCGGCGATCGCCGGCTTCATCGAGACGGCGACGGCCCGCCGTGGACCGTCCGGCGACCGAGCCGGTTAGCTCAGCACGACGTCGTAGAAGAAGCGCTCGGCGCGGGGGACGCCCTGGTCCACGTGGATGTGCTTGACCTCGGTGTACTCCTTGAGCCCGTAGGTACCCAGCTCGCGGCCCAGCCCGCTCTGCTTGTATCCGCCAAAGGGGGCCAGAACGTTGATCATGTGCCAGTCGTTGACCCACACCGTGCCGGTGCGCAGCTGCTTGGCGATGCCGATGGCTCGCCGGGTGTCGCGCGACCAGACGCCGCCGGCGAGGCCGTACATGCTGCCGTTGGCCCGCGCGACCACCTCACCCTCATCGCTGAAGCGGTGCACCACCACCACCGGCCCGAAGATCTCGTCGCAGGACGCGGCCGAGCCGTCCGGCAGTCCGGTGATCACGGTGGGGGCGATGTAGAAGCCCTTGTCGCCGGCGCCGGCAGGACGACCTCCGCCGCACTCGATGACCCCGCCGTCACCCCGGGCCCGCTCGATGGCGGCCATGATCTTGTCGTACTGGGCCCGGCTGATCACCGGCCCCACCTGGGAGGAGAAGTCGGTGGGGTCGCCGACCACCAGGCTCTTGGCCTTGTCCACCATCTTGGCGAGGAACCCGTCGTAGATGCTCTCGTGGACATAGACGCGCGTCCCCGACTCGCACACCTGTCCCTGGTGGAAGAAGGTCGCGAACAGCGAGCCGTCGACGGCGAGGTCGACGTCGGCGTCGGCGCAGACGATGTTGGCCGACTTCCCGCCCAGCTCGAGGGTGACCTTCTTGATGGTCTGCGCCGCCATCTCCAGGATGCGACGACCGGTGGCGGTCGAACCGGTGAACGCCACCTTGTCGACGTCGGGATTGCCGACCAGCTCCTCGCCGATGTCGGTGCCGGGACCGGTGATCACGTTGACCACGCCGCGGGGAAGCAGCCCGGTCTCGTCGATGGCGCGGGCCAGCAGCAACGCCGTCAAGGGGGTGAGCGGCGAGGGCTTGAGCACCGCGCTGTTGCCCATCGCGATGGCGGGCGCGATCTTCCAGACCGCCATCATGATCGGGAAGTTCCAGGGGACGATGCCGGTGCACACCCCGACCGGCTCGCGCTGCACAAAGTTCCACGACACGTTGGGGATGTCGATCCACGGCAGCGGTTCGTACCAGGGGATCTGCAGCGCCTGCTCCGCCAGGCTGCGGAAGTGCTCGATCGCCAGCGGCACGTCGGCGACCGAGGTCTTGCGGATGGTGCCGCCGGAGTTCTGTGACTCGACCATCGCCCAGTCGCCCGACACCTCCTGGAGGTGACGTGCGATCTGGTACATGATCTCGGTTCGCTGTGCCTGGGTCTTGTTCCGCCAGTCGCCGGCTTCGAACGATCTCCGCGCGGCCGCCACGGCGCGGGCAGCGTCGGCCCGGCCCCCACTCGGCACCCGGGCGATGACCTCCTCGGTCGACGGGTTGATCACCTCATAGGTGTCGCCGCTCGCGGCGCCGACCCAGGCGCCGTCGATGTACTGCTGATAGGTCGTGACCTGTGGTTCGACGACGGTCGCCACGCCTGCTCCTCCCAGGGTGCCAGTTGTACCCGGATGCAGCGATTATGGCGGCCCGGGCGACGTGGCCGGAGTGCGGGCCGCCGCTGGCGATAATGACGGCGATGGCGACCCAGCTCGATCGCCCGAGGCGGCGGCCACCCCGTCCCGGCACCTATCGGGCGGTCGTCTTCGACCTCGACGGAACCCTGGTGCGCGAGGCCAACTCCTGGGCGGTGGTGCAGCGCAAGCTGGGACCGGACGGCCATCGCACCGCGCGCGACCGCTGGCGCCGCTTTCGCGCCGGCCTGATCTCACGGGAGCGTTTCCTTCGCGAGCAGGTGGCGGAATTTCGCGGGCGCGAGGTCGCGGTGCTCGACGAGCTGGTCGCCGAGCTCGAGTACCACGAGGGCGTGGCGGCGACCTGCGCGGCGCTGCGGGCGGCGGGCGTCAGGCTGGCGATCGTCAGCTCCGGGCTGTCGGCCCTGGCAGAGCGCGTCGCCATCGATCTCGACGTCGAGCTCCATCGCGCCAACGAGCTGCATGTCGACGGCGGTCGCTTCACCGGCGAGGCGACGCTGCACGTCCCCGTCGGCGACAAGGGACCGGCCTTCCGCGAGACGGTGACCTCGCTGGACGTGCCCTTCGAGACCGTGGTCGCGGTCGGCGACGGAACCGGTGACGCCGACATGTTCCGCCTCGCCGGGTTGGGCGTGGCCTTCTGCCCGCTCAGCTTCGAGGTGGAGGACGCGGCCGATGCCGTCATCGATGTCCCCGACATGCGCCACCTGCTTCCCCTGGTTCTCGGATGAACGACACGAGGCTGCAGTACCACCTGCAGTGCCGGCCCGGCGACATCGGTGGCTACGTGCTGCTCCCCGGTGACCCCGGCCGCAGTGGGCTGATCGCGTCCGCGTTCGACAGTGCCCAGCTGGTGGCGAGCAACCGCGAGTACACGACCTACACCGGCACGGTTGCGGGCACCACGGTGAGTGTCACCTCGACCGGGATCGGCGGACCGTCGACCGCTATCGCCGTCGAGGAGCTGGCCAACCTCGGTGCGCACACCCTGGTGAGGCTGGGCACCTGCGGCGGGATGCAGCCGCAAGCCCAGCTCGGTGACCTGGTCATCGTCCAGGCTGCGGTCCGTGACGAGGGCACCACCGCGCAGTACGTGCCCGCCGGGTTCCCCGCCACCGCCAACCTCGACATCGTCCTGGCCCTCCGCGAGGAGGCGCGGGCACGGGGACTCCGCCACCACGTCGGCGTGGTGCAGTCCAAGGACTCGTTCTATGGAGAGATGGAGCCCGAACGGATGCCGGTGTCCTCCGAACTGGAGGCGCGCTGGGCGGCGTGGATTCGCGCCGGGGTGATCGCATCGGAGATGGAGTGCGCCTCCCTGTTCACGGTGGCGGCGGTGCGCGGCATCCGCGCCGGCGCGGCGGTGCTGGTGGTCAACGAGACACCGGTGCGCGCCGCCGGCATGCCCGAGGCGACCTCGCTGCCGCTGCAGCCGCTGATCGACGCCGGGGTGGGGGCGGTGCGCCGCCTCATCGCCTCCGATGCGCAACCCGCGACTTCGCCCACCGTGGCCGGCTAGAGCACAGTGGCTCAGCCCGCGGGAGTCACCTCGCGCACCGTATAGCCGGTGGCGCTCAGGAAGCCACGCGCGTCGACCACCTGGGCCGGAGCGCAGCTGCCAGTGGCGTCGACGTTGCCGCGGGCCATGCGGGTGGCGAGCTCGGCGAGGGCGGCGGCGGTGAAGCCGTACGGATCGGTCCCCTCGACCAGCACCGCCCGCCGCCGCCCGTCCTCTGCCTCTACTTCCACGTGACAGGCGACACGGCCGGCGCGCGCCCGCGCGCCTGGACCGGCAGCGCCGCGTCCGACGAGCCGGTCGAGCGTCGGGGCCAGCCCAGGCAGGCTCAGCACTCGTGGCAGCACCGAGGCCCAGCGGCCGGCGGGGCTCAGCATTCCCGGCAACCCGACGTGGGTGATCACCGTGTCCACCTGCAGGTGACGCGGCAGCATCAGTGACTCACCTCCGGGAAAGCTGCCCGCGATCACGGTGGCGAAACCGGCGTCGACCTGCCGCCGGCGGGCGCCGAGCCGCTCGACCACCAGGCGTCCGTCGACGCGCTGCAGACACGGTGCGCGCAGCATGCCCAGGGCGGAGCGACGCGTTCCCACGCTGGTGCCGACCGCCTGCACCGCGTACACAACATCGACACGGCGCAGCGGCCCGAGACCGTCGACGGCGATGGCCGCGCCGAGGTCCCCGGGGACGTAGTCGAACCCGAAGGCGGGAACCACGGCGACGCCCGCTGACTGCGCAGCGTCGTTCTGCTGCTCGTACACCCAGCGGATGAAGGGTTGCTCTCCCGCCGAGTCGCAGTAGGGAACGCGAGCGGCAATGGCTCCCTCGACGACCGGACGCCCGGCCTCGACGAACGGTCCGGCGCAGGAGACCACCGCGGCGCAGCCGACGAGGACCTCGGCGATCCGCTCGCGCTCCCACTCGAGGACCGGGCACAGTTCCGGGTTGGCGTTGCGGTGGCGCGCCGCGACCGACGTCAGCCGGTCGAGGCTGCGGCCCACCAGCCGCACCGCCATCCCGCGACGGAGCAGGGCGTCGACCACCAGCCCTCCGGTGAACCCGGTCGGACCGACCACCGCGATGCTTCGCTCAGACATGGGAGGCGATGGTAGCGGCGGGCCGGCCGGTGAGCGTCAGCCCCCCACGGCCGCGAGTGGCGGGGCGCTGAGCCGTTCCAACACCTCGCGCGGGCGGCGGAGAGCGAACGGCCCGGGGATCGCTGCCGCCGCGTCGGGGTGGGCCCAGAGCGCTCGCCAGGTGATCACCCCGGCGCGTCTGCCGGCGTCGACGTCGACCTCGTTGTCACCGATGTACACCGCGTTGCTCGCAGCGACGGTGAGCAGCCGGAGCGCCAGCAGCAGGCCCTCCGGGTCGGGCTTGGGCTGGGTGACGTCCTCGAGTCCGACCACCGCCCGGAAGAAGCGCCGCAGGCCGCAGGCCCGCAGTCCCCACTCCAGGGCCGCATGGCGGCGCGAGGAGACCACGGCCATGCGATAGCCGCGGTGATGCAGCTCGGTCAGGACCGGGGTGACCCCGCGCAGCCGCCGCGGCCGCACCGGCTGAGAGAAGAGCGGCAGGATCTCCTCGGTGCGACCCGGCCAGGCGAGCTCGATGCGTTGCAGCAGCGGCTGGCCGTCGGTCGCCCAGAAGAGCTCGGCCCCGGCGCGGCTGGCCGGGTGGCGGGCGACGAGCTCGGCCACCGCCGCCTCATCGGCAAAACGCGTCTCGACCAGCGTGCCGTCGTAGTCCCAGACCACCGCCCGGGCCGACAGGCCCGCGAAGCTGGTTGGCCGGGCCGCAAGGACGGTGGGGGTGCTGCTCAGCGGAACAGGTAGGCGGCGGCCGCCGCCCCGGCAGCGAGCGGTGCTCCGACGCCGAGGGCGAGCCCCGGCAGCGGGTCGGCGGCGGTGGGCCACCAGGCGATCGGCAGGGCCCGGCCGACCGGGACACGAGCCCGGCGCTGGCGGGCCGGCTGCGCCAGCAGGGTGACCGCCGCCACCCCGGTGAGAGCGGCGAGCAGGATGGCGTCAGCGGCCAGCCCGGCGGCGGCGTGGTCGCCGGCACGCCAGAGGGTGGCGCTGGCGGCGAAGCTGAGCAGTCCAAGCACGGCACCGCAGAGGAGTGCCAGGACGGCGGCGGGGACGGTGACGTGGTGACGGCTCATCGGAGGCTGAGCGTATCACCTCTGAAGCGCCGGTTAAGCCTCGGCCTTCTCCGGCTGTTCAGGTCTGACTTGTCACGAAGCTTTGACGCGACTTGACGGCCCCGGTGCGCTCACCTACGCTCTGGCACACGGCTCCCCCGCTCGGGGTCCACTCGTCTCACTCCACGTCTCACCAGAGCACCCACATGACGTCTCGCAGCCGCCTGGCCGCCGCCGCAGTTGGCGCTACCGCCGCCGCCGCCACCCCCACCCTCGTCGCCGCGACCAGCTACGTGGTCCGCCCCGGCGACACCCTCTCGGCTATCGCCGTGCGCCACGGCACCACCGTGGCGGCGCTCGCCGCGGCCAACGGGATCGCCAATCCCAGCGTCATCCGCGTCGGCCAGCTGTTGCGCATTCCCGACTCATCGATGGGATTGCCCGGCTACACCACCGGGGCCGTCGATGTCGAACGATATACCGTGCAACCCGGCGAAGGCCTCTTCAAGGTGGCTCGCATGTTCGGCGTCGATCCCACCGCGCTGGCCCGCGCCAACGGCTTCGGGGTCAATGCGCCGCTTCTGCGCGGCGTCGTGCTGCAGATCCCCGGCCGGCTGGCACGAGTCAATGCGCTGCTCACCCACACCTCCCAGGTGGTCGGCGTCAATCCCCGACTGGTACGTGCTGTCGCCTGGATGGAGAGCGGCTGGCAGCAGGAGGTGGTCTCGCCCACCGGTGCGTTGGGGATCATGCAGATCGAGCCCTACACCGGTGACTGGATCAGCCGTTATCTCGCCGGTCGCCCGCTGGACCTGCGGGTCGCCGGCGACAACGTCCTTGCTGGCGCGCTGCTGCTGCATCACCTGGTCAGCCTTCACGAGGGCGCCATCGATTCAGCGCTGGCGGCGTACTACCAGGGTGACGCCAGCATCGCCCGCCATGGACTCTTCGAGGACACGCACCAGTACCAGCGCGTGGTCGGCGCCCTGATGCGACGCGAGTAACCGCTACTGGCGGGTGTCGACGCAGGCAGCGGCGCCGGAGAGGTCGGAGCGGACGAAGGCGACAACGCCGGGCCCGGTCCGGCACTCCGAGCCAGAGGCGACGACGTTGACGATCAGCCCCTGGTGCGGCTGCGAGCAGTCCACGATCCCGGTCATCCGGTTGCCGTCGAGGAGCACGCATTTCCCGGCGTCGTCGATGTTCAGGGTGCGCGGGTGGGAGATGTCCGCGAGACCGCTGCCGGTCAGGAAGTGGAGCAGGAACACCTTCACCACCAGGTAGCCGAGCCCGCCCAGCACCCCGAGCACCGGAGCCAGCCGCAGGCCCCTGCGGCGCGCCGCGGACGATGAGACCCGCCACCCGGGCGCATGCATTCCCGCGCCCGACGCCGCCGGCGCCGGCGAGGGCGGCGCGTACACCGCGGGCACGAACCCGGCGCCGGCGCCGGCGGCGCGGTACGGCGGCGGCACGGCGCCGAGCGCGACCGGCTCGAGCGGCGGCGCCGGCTGCAGAGGAGGGACTTCCACCCCGGCGGAGTCCGGCTTGCGCTGCTCGCGGGTTCCCCAGCCGCGGGGCGGCTTGGGAGTGCCCGGCAACTCGTCCACACCGACTCCTCTGTGCCTGGTTCCAGCCCGGAGACTAGGGCCCGCCCGTGGCCGCCAGGCCACCCGTTGCACGGGCGCGACCGAGGCGGGACACGGGGTTGGGGGGCGGCAGCCCCGGATCCATCGATGGATCCGGCTCCGCACAATTGGCGCCGTGCCCGACCTGGGAGCGCCGCACGTCGCTGTTCTGTTGGTGGCGGCGTTCCTCGCTGGAGCGGTGAACGCCGTGGCCGGGGGTGGCTCGCTGATCTCGTTTCCGGCGCTGCTGCTCGCGGGATACGGAGCGCTCGCCGCCAACGTCACCAACACGGTGGCGCTGCTGCCCGGGTATCTGGGAGGCTCGCTCGCGTACCGTCCCGAGCTCAACGGGCAGGCGATCCGGGTGCGCTACCTGGGGCTGGTCGGCGCCGCCGGGGCGGTGGCCGGCGCGGCCGGCCTGGTGGCGGGCCCGGCGACCCTGTTCAGCCGCATCGTTCCCTGGCTCATCCTGCTCGGCTGCGCCCTGATGGCGCTGCAGTCACCCCTGCAGGCCGCCGTTCGCGGACGGCATCGCCGCGACCGACCCGACCATCGCTCGCCGCCGCTGCTGCTGGCCGACCTGGTGTGCGGTGCCTACGGCGCCTATTTCGGAGCCGGCCTGGGGGTGCTGGTGCTGGCGATGCTGGGCATCTTCCTCAGCGACACCCTGCAGCGGCTCAACGCCCTCAAGGGGCTGCTCTCGCTGGTGATCAACGGGGTGGCCGCCGCGTACTTCATCGGCCTCGGTCCGGTGGCGTGGCGACCGGTCGCCATCATGGCGCCGGCGGCCCTCGCCGGAGGCTCGTTGGGAGTGGGCGTGGCCCGCCGGCTGGGTGAGCGCCTGCTCCGCGTCCTGGTGATCCTCTTCGGCACGGCGGTCGCGATCCGGCTGCTGGTGTAGCTCCACCCCACCGGGCTCGGCCGTCGCCGGCCGACCTATGCCACTGCGCGTCCGGTGTCGAGGGGAAGCGACAGACAGCGCACGCCGCCGCCGGACTTCATGAACTCGCTCATCGGGAGCGCCACCACCGTGTCGAACCCGGCGTCATGAAGTGGCCCCTCGAGCCGCTCGGCCGCCAGCGAGGAGACCACGCGATGGCCGACGGCGATGGCGTTGCAGGCAAAGCCGGCAGCAACGTCGACCGGGACCTCGATCACGTGCGGAACCAGGCGCCGGATCAAGCGTGCCGAGCGCGGCGCAAACGCCTCGGGAGCGAACATCACGGTGCGTTCGTCCAGCGGACAGAAACAGGTGTCGAGGTGGTAGAAGCGCGGATCCACCAGCTCCAGCGACACCACCTCGACGCCGAGCGCGCGAGCGAGATGGCGGTGCGCCTCGCGGTCGGTGCGGAAGCCATACCCGGCAAAGAGGCGCTCGCCGACGAAGAGCGCGTCACCGGCGCCCTCGAAGGCGATGCCCGGCGGCGTGACCTGCACCTCGAAGCCACGCCGCTCGAGAGCTGCCCGCCAGTGGGGTTCCTCGCCCTGCCGCTCCGGATGGCGGAAGTGGCTGAGCACGGCGCGACCGTTCCAGAGCACGGCCGCGTTGGCGGTGAACACCATGTCGGGCTGCCCGGAGACCGGTTCGACGAAGTCGACGGTGACACCGAGCTCCGCATAGGTGCGCTCCAACGCCCGCCACTGCTGCAGGGCGCGCTGCCGGTCGACGGCGACCTCGACATGCATCCACGGATTGATCTCGTACTCGATCCCGAAGTGCTCGGGCCGGCACATGAGGATGGCCATCGCCGTCCTCCACATGCTGCCGGGACGGGCCGATCGCATCCGGTACGGGGACTCCCGCGCCGCGGCATCACTGATGATGCCACAACCCGCGGCGGGGCAAACGACGCTTCTCCAGACCGTCGCCAAACCGCGAATCAGGGCAGGTCTAGGCGGCCTGAGGCGCGGCAGCGCACAGAACCAGGCGTTCGATCGCCCATGCCGCGCCGTCGGCATCGACCGCCGGGGCGATGGCCATGCCGCGGCGCCGCAGGCCGGCTTCCGCCTGTCCCATCAGCACGGCGGTGCCCACCGCCTCGAGCATCGGCAGGTCGCTGGGCGCGTCGCCGACGGCGGCCACCGCGCCCATCGGGACGCGCAGCTGACGGCACAGGCGTCGCAGCGAGGTCCCCTTGTTCTCGGCCGCGGCGTGCAGCTCGAGCACGCGCTCGCCTCCGCCACCGACGCGGTGGATGCAGTCCTGGATGATCAGGTGGCAGGGGAGTCCCACGCAGCGGCGAGCCGCGGCGGCGATGCGCGACGCCGGACCCATCGCCAGTACTCGCGCGGCCACCGCGCGGCGCATCGCGTCGACGGTGGTGCGGGTCACCCGTCCCCGGGCGAACTGACGAGCGGTGGCGCTGCTGTCGTGGCGGGGATGGCCGGCCAGATAGTGCTCCCCGTGATCGACCGCGACCATGGGCTGCAGACCGCTGGCGAGAATGGCGTCGACGGCACCGGCGAGCGCGTCGCCGCGCAGCACGCCGCTCATGGTGACGCGGCCGCTGGCGATGTCACGCACGGCGCCGCCTCCGGCGACGATCGCCATGCCCTGCAACCCGAGATTGCGGAGCACCGGTGCCGCCGCCAGCCAGCGTCGCGCGGTCACCACCACCACGCGAATTCCGGCGTCGTCGCACCCTGTCAGCGCGGCCCGCGTGCGGTCGGAGACGGTGCGATCACCTCTCACCAGGGTGCCGTCGAGGTCGACGGCGAGGAGACGGACGCTCACGACGGAGGCGGCGGCACCTCGAGTGGCAGGCTCTGCAGGACGGTGGGACGGAAGCCGCGTGGGGGGCGGCTCTCGCCGGGCGGAGGCAGCGGGTCACGTCGGATGCACCACGCCGGGTCGCGGTCCTCGCGCAGGGCGACGGCGACGGGAAAGCGGAGGGTGCCGTCGGCCGCGCGCCCGCCATGGCGGATGGTGACGGTCAATCCCGGCCGCAACCAGGTCACCGGACCTGCCGGGGGCGGTGCGTCGATCGCCGACTCGCTGCAGCGAAGCCCGGCGACGATGCCGCGGAGCCACTCCTGCTGCTCGGCCGGCCAGGCCGCCTCGATGCGGCCCGCGGGGACCAGCCGGCCCTCGAGGTACTCGGCGATCAGCATCCCCGCCGGTTGCGCCACCGGTCCGAGCACCGCGGTGGCGACCACGTCGACCCGCTCCTCGAGGGAGACGCGCAGCCGGTCGGTGGAAGCCACCCCGGGCCGGTAGGGTGCGTCCGCCCGCCGGGCCACGATCGCGACCAGGCCGCGCTCCTCCGCCGCTTCGGCCAGGGCAGTGCCCTCCTCGGCGATGTCGTCGGGCACCTGCAACCGCGTCTCTGCCCCAGCCAGCTGGCTCAGCGTCTGGCGGCGGAAGGTCAGCGGACGCGAGAGCAGCGCGGTGCCCTCGAGATGGAGCAGATCGGTGGCGATGAACACGGCGGCGGCGCGCCGGCCCGTCCGCAGTGGCAGGCACACCCGGACGGCGAGCGTCGGCAGATCCGGCCGGCCCTCGCGATCGAGAACGGCGATCACTCCGTCGAGCACAACGCGCCGCCCGGCAAGCGCAGCGGCGCACGGCTCGACTAGGTCGGGAAAGAGAGCGGTGACGTCACGCATCCGCTCGTCCTGGATGCGCAGCCCACCGGCGCCGTCGGAGAGAAGCAGGCACCGCATCCCGTCCCAGTCGATGGAGAAGCGCCAACCGGGCGCGTCGAAGGCGGCGGAGCAGGGGACGGCGATCTCCGGCCGCAGCCCCTGCGGCAGGGTCTGGGCGGGAGGCAGGCTCAGCGGAAGTGGCGGACCGCCGGGGGAACGCCGGCGCACGCGCGCGGCGGAGATGGGCGCCTCGCCCATGAGGGCGTTACGAGGCCTTTCGTCGACGTGTGGGCGCGGCGACCGCCTCGTCCTTGCGGCGCGACGATTTGCTCGCCGTCTTCTCCCCCGCCTCGGCGCGTGGCCTGGACGCTTCGAGGGACGCCTTCAGCGCCGCCATCAGGTCCATCACCTGGGGCGGCTGCGGAACCTCGCGAGGCTGGGCGGGACGGGTTCCCAGCTTCTCCTCGACCAGCGCCGTGAGCGCCTCTCGGTAGTGGTCGTGGTAGCGGCTCGGGTCGAAGCTGGCGGTGAGGTTGTCGATCAGCAGCTGGGCCATCTCCAGCTCACGCTCGTGAATCTCGACCCGCTCCTCGGGAAGCGTGAGCTCACCGGTGTCGCGGATCTCATCCGGCCAGTGCAGGGTGTTCAGCAGCAGGCCGTGGTCGTGGAGGGCGAGCCGGCAGAGGTGCTCACGATCGCGCAGGGCGATCTTGCCGATGGCCACCTTGCCGCTCCGGTCCAGCGCCTGCTTGAGCAGGTAGTAGGGCTTGACCCCGACCGACTCCGGTTCCAGGTAGTAGGCGCCCTTGACGTACACCCCCGACTCGATGTCGCTGTCGGCGACGAACTCGAGGATCTCGATGGTCTGGGTTGAGGGCAGCGGCAGGCGGTCGAGGTCGGAGTCCTCGATGACCACGTACTCGTCCTTGGCCACCTCCCAGCCGCGTTTGACCTCGCTCCAGGGGACCTCCTTGTCCTCCTCCGGGCACCAGCGACGGTTCTTGATGGGATGGCCGTCGTTGGGGCAGAGCAGGCGAAAGGAGACGCTCTTCGACTCCGTCGCCAAGTACATCCGCACGGGAATCGCCACCATTCCGAAGCTGATGGCGCCCCGCCACATGGAGCGTGGCATACGGCCGAGTATAGGCGCGTCCGGCTCAGAAAGGCGATTGCGGATGTCCCGGTCGGGGCCTGTCAGCTCCTGCCACATCCGGCCGGAACACCCCTTTGGGGGAGGTGGCGCCGCGCAAGATCGAGCGGGCTATGCGGCGAGCAGGGCGTCGTAGGCGGCCTTCAGCTCCGGGTACCGCAGAAAGAGGATGTGCGCGTATTCCTGGGTCAGCGGCGTGGGTCGCCGTCGCAATCGCAGCCCGACCTCCTCGGGGCGCCGGTTGGCCTTACGCCAGTTGCAATGGCGGCAGGCAACCACCTGGTTCTCCCAGCTGTCCGCCTCACCGCCCCGCGACACCGGGACAACGTGGTCGATGGTCAGGTCCGAGGCCGGACCGACGTGGCCGCAGTATTGGCAGGTGTGGTCGTCGCGGAGCAGCAGGTTGCGACGGTTGGGACGGAGCATGCGCCGGGGCACGTGGATGTTGCGCAGCAGTCTGACCACCATCACCCCTTCGGTGAAGCGTCGACCCTCGAGAGCGGCCAGCGCCTCCAGCTCCGCCTCGGTATCCATGAGGGCCACGCGCTGCTTGCTGAGGAGGATGATCAGCCGGCGCCGGCTGATCACGTTGACCGGCTGTAGTGAGGCACTCAGCAGCAGCACCGACATGGCCTCACGGATTGTACGAGGCAGCGGTGGCGGAGCGGCACGCGCGATCAGCGGATTGTGACGACCGTCAGCGCGACGGCCAGGGCCAGCGGGATGATCCCCGCCAGTCCGGCAGCAAGCCGGATCTCGACCCTGGCGCAGCCACCGGGGTCGCCGCGCAACCGGTGGACACCGCCGGCCCAGCGGCTGATGCGCACCCCGCCGAGGATGACCGCCAGCACCACCGCAGCCATGCCCGCCGCGGTGGCCGCGTTGTCGACGACGGTCAGGAACTGTCGCCGTGGCACCCCCACCGCAAGGCCGACGACCACCGCGGCGAGGACGATCGCGGCACCCGCCGCGCCCCCACGCGCCCCCACCCAGTGCCAGTCGACCGCCCCGCCGGCGGCGGCAGGATCCGCGTCGCCGTCCGCGGCGGCGACCGGACCGCGTCGCGGCAGCGCCGCGACCCGCAGGCCACACCGGGGACAGTGGGTGCCGCCCGCGGGGAGGTGGACACGGCAGACGGGACAGGCGAGGCTGGTCACGGCAGGTCCTGCTGGACCGTCAGCAGGGGAGCGAAGAGGTCGCCCACCTCGGCCACCCGCTGGCCGATGCTGGCGATAGTCCAGCCGTCGGGCCGCAGCCGCGGGTCGTCGAGCTCCTCCCAGTGGATCGGCGTCGACACCGGCGCGCGCGGCACCGGCCGCAGCGTGTAGGGCGCGGTCAACGTCTTGTTGATGATGTTCTGGGTGTAGTCGATGCGGATGCGGCCGCTGCGGCGTGACACCGTCCACTCCCAGCTGATGCGGTCGGGCATCAGCCTGCCGATGGCGCGGGCCACTTCCTCCACCCACCCGCGGACGGCGCTGTAGTCCGGTCCCCGGCGCAGCGGCACGTAGATCTGCAATCCCGTCTGGCCGCTGGTCTTCACCACGCTGACGAGCTGGTAGTGGTCGAGCGCCGTCTTGACCATCCGCGCGACGTCGCGCACGTCGTCGAAGGTCGCGGGCTCGAACGGGTCGAGATCGAACACCGCCCAGTCGGGCTGATCGGGCTCGTCGATGCGCGAGTGCCAGGGATGCAGGTCGATCACCCCCGCGTTGGCGAGCCACGCCAGGGTGGCCGGCTCCTCGGCGACGATGTAGGTCTTGACGCCCTCCTCTCCGTGATAGGTCCAGGAGTTGATCCACGCCGGCGCGTGCGAGGGTTTGTCCTTGCGCCAGAAGGACTTGCCGTCGATGCCATCGGGAAAGACCTGGGTGCTGAGCGGACGCTGGCCCAGGTAGGGAAGGATCAGCGGAGCGAGTCGCACGTAGTGGCCGACCATGTCGCGCTTGCTGATGCCGTCGTCGGGCCACAGCAGCTTGTCCGGATTGGTGAGCTTGACCCTGCGGCCAGCGACCTCCCACCAGCCGCCGTCGCCCACCGACGGCAGCAGGCGCAGCGCCTCCTCGAGCTCCGGCGGAGTCCGGTAGCCGGTCGAGCCGGCGGACGGAGACGGCGGCTTCACAGGCTCGCGCGCCGCCGCGGTCGCCGCCTCGCTCACCTCGCCCGTTGGGTCGCCGATGTCGCCTGCCGCGTCGCTCGCATCGGCACCGGTCTCGTTCGCCGCGGCGGGCTGCTCGCGCACGCAGTCCTCGGGGGCCACGTCGGGACGCAAGCCACGAAAGCTCGACTGACGCAGCGTTCCCGCCGCGGTCCATTCGCTGTATCGCACCTCGCAGACCAGCTCGGGCCGGACCCAGGTCACCCTCTGGTCGGTGGCGGGCACCGGATGCAATGGGCTCTTCGCGGTGGTGACGGCGTCGAGCTGCTCGCGCAGCCAGCGCAGGGTGGGCTCGTCAAACCCCGAGCCGACCTGTCCGGCATGACGGAGCACACCGTCCTGATCGAAGACGCCGAGTACCAGCGCTCCCAGCGGCCCGCGGCCCTTGCGACCGGCGGTGTAGCCACAGATGACGCAATCCTGGGTGTTCCATGCCTTGACCTTGACCCACGCCGGAGAACGCCGCCCCGACTCGTAGCGCGAGTCGGCCCGCTTGCCGACCATGCCCTCCAGACCACGTGTGCGCAGCACCGCGAACAGCGCAACTCCGTCGGCCTCGACGTGATCGGCGACGAGCACCAGTGGCGAGGGACGGATCATCGCTCGCAGGATCCGCTTCCGCCGCTCCAGCGGCAGCCCGCGCAGGTCCCGCCCCATGGCATAGAGGACGTCGAAGGCGACCAGGGTGACGGGCACCCGCCGTCGGACCCGTTCGACCTCGTCGGAGCCCAGATTGATGCGGCTCTGCAGGCGTTCGAAGGAGGGCCGCCCCTCCGTGTCGAGCGCGACGATCTCGCCGTCGACGACGGCGTCACCCACCGACAGGGTGTCGACCAGGGCGCGCGCCTCGGGATAGCGAACGGTCTCGTCGCGCCGCTTGCGGCTTCGCAGCACGAGCCTGCCGTCCCGCACCAAAGCGAGGATCCGCACGCCGTCGTATTTGAGCTCGAAGAACCAGCCGGGCCGACTGAATGGCCGGTCCAGCGGAGTGGCCAGCATGACCTCGGGATCCTCTGGAAACGGTGCCGGTGGCGCGCCCGCGACCAGCTGCTCCACGCTCTCGCGCGCGGCAGCGACGGCAAGCTCGGGATGTTTGCGATCCCCTCCCACCGCGGCGGCGATGGCCGCCAGGCTGCGGCCGGTCTTGACCGAAACGTCGAGGGCCACCGCCTCCATGCCTGGCACCACCGCGGCATCGGCACGCTTGACCAGCAACCAGTTGCGCGCCGGGTCCCCGCCGTCGGCGCCGCCTGCGGGGCGGCCGGTCTGAAAGAGGTCGAACTCGCCGTGCAGCTTGATGCCGTCGAGGATGAAGCGGATGTGACCCTTGGCGAGAGCCGCGTCGACGTCCTCGGCGGCCTGCCCCGTCCACTGGAAGCCACCGGCGTCCCAGAGCATCACCGTGCCCGCTCCGTACCCCTCGGGGATCACCCCTTCGAATTCGCCGTACTCGATCGGGTGGTCCTCCACGTGCACCGCGAGACGCTTGCGAGCCGGGTCCAGCGATGGTCCTCGCGGCACCGCCCAGGAGAGCAGCACCCCGGCGTGCTCGAGGCGGAGGTCGAAGTGGAGCCGGGTGGCCCGGTGCATCTGCACGCAGAAGCGCCGTCCCTGGGGCAGAACGTCCCAGCCGGCGAAGGCGGCGGTGGGTCCGGCGGATGCCGGCGGCCCGGGCCCATCACCAGCACCGCCTCGCGGTTCCGGGGTGCGGGTGAAATCGCGCTTGCGCCGGTACTCGTCAAGCGGCATCGACGGCCGTCCCCCATACCGGGCGGACAGTCACAGCGCAAGACGGCCGGCTCCGGAGCGTTTTCATTGGTGGGCCAGATTTGATAGACACGCTATCAAGATAGCCGGTACACTCGGCTTTCACCCCCAGCGGAGGTCTCAATCCTCATGACCGAGACGCCACCCACCGTCGCCGAGACCGTCGACGGCGCCACCACCCTGACCGGACGGGCCGTCCGTCCTCGGATGGCCACCACCCGTCGCCCCGACGCCGCCCTCGCCCCTGGATTCGATCCCGCCTATCGCGCCGTCCAGACGGTGCTCCTGTTGCTCGGCTTCACCGAGCTCATCCTCGCACTGCGGGTGACCTTCCTGGCGGTCGCCGCCGAGCACGCCGGGGTGGTCAGCTTCATCTACACCATCAGCGCACCGCTGGTGGCGCCGTGGGAGCCGATCCACGGCTACATCAACCTCACCTCGGGCGGCCTCCATCCCCTGGATCTCGGAGCGCTCGTCGCCATGTTCGTCTACATGGTGTTCGCCTACCTGGTGACCAGGGGGATCCGCATCATCACCACCCCGAGGGGACGCGTCACCTCCGCCTGAGGCGACGGCGGCGCCCGCTCGGCGGGGCCGCCTCGCAGCTCTCCGGGGTGGCGGCGACCGGCGTCGCGACCACCGTCCACAAGGCTGCCGACAGCGGCTCGCCAGGGTCGGAAATCCGGGCGTGGGCTGGTACAATTTGATGTGTCGAGCAGTGCCGCACTGATCTCGGTTTACGTCACCGGGCGGCGCTGTCCGCCTCGCGCCACACCGCGCTTGGGAGCCACCCCTGACAGACGACAACGCACGCCCTGAGGACCTGACCTCCGCCGACCCCACCACCGCCGCCGTGGCCGGTGACAACCGCCCCACCCGCACCGGCCGCGGCCGCACCCGCGACGCCTATCGAGCCGAACAGATCCAGGTTCTCGAGGGCCTCGACCCGGTCCGCCGCCGCCCCGGCATGTACATCGGCTCGACCGACACCCGCGGGCTCAACCACCTGATCGACGAGATCGTCGACAACAGCATCGACGAGGCCCTGGCGGGCTGGTGCGACCAGATCGTGGTGACCCTGCACAGCGATCTCTCGGTGTCTGTGCTCGACAACGGGCGTGGCATCCCGGTCGATATGCATCCCACCGAGAAGCGCTCGGCGCTGGAGGTCGTCCTCACCAAGCTCCACGCCGGCGGCAAGTTCGGCGGCGGCGGTTACAAGGTCTCGGGAGGCCTCCACGGCGTCGGCCTCTCGGTGGTGAACGCTCTCTCGGAGCGTCTCGAGGTCGAGGTCTACAAGGACGGGACAGTCCACCGCCAGTCGTACGCGCGCGGAGTCCCCCAGGCCCCGGTCGAGAAGACCGGGAACACCGACAGGCAGGGCACCTACGTGCGTTTCTGGGCCGACCCGCAGGTCTTCCCGGTCATCGAGTTCTCCTGGGAGATCGTCGCCAACCGGCTGCGCGAGCTCGCCTTCCTCAACAAGGGGATCACCATCATCCTGCGCGAGGAGGCTGGCCGAGGCGACTACGCCTTCCACTTCGAGGGCGGCATCCGCGCTTTCGTGCGCCACCTCAACGCCGGGCGCAACGTGGTCAACACGACCCCCATGTATGTCGAGCGCGAGATCGAGGGCACCGCCATCGAGATCGCCGTGCAGTACCAGAACACGACCTTCACCGAGCACGTCCTGGCCTACGCCAACAACATCAACACCGAGGAGGGTGGCTCTCACCTCACCGGTTTCCGCAGCGCCCTGACGGCCACCCTCAACAAGTACGCACGCAAGGCGGGCATCCTCAAGGAGCAGGATCCCAACCTCACCGGCGATGACGTCCGCGACGGCCTGACCGCGGTGATCAGCGTCAAGCTGCAGGAACCACAGTTCGAGGGGCAGACCAAGACCAAGCTGGGCAACAGCGAGGTCGCCGGCCAGGTGTCGGCCGTGCTCAGCGATGCGTTGATGCAGTATCTCGACGAGAACCCTGGCGATGCCAAGCGGATCGTCGAGCAGTCGCTGACCGCCGCCCGGGCGCGTCATGCCGCCGCCCGAGCCCGCGAGCTGGTGCAGCGGAAGTCGCTGCTGGAATCGGCGACGCTGCCGGGCAAGCTGGCCGACTGCAGCGAGCGCGATCCCTCGCTGTGCGAGATCTTCATCGTCGAGGGTGACTCGGCGGGCGGCTCGGCCAAGCAGGGCCGGGAGCGACGCTTCCAGGCGATTCTCCCGCTGCGTGGCAAGATCCTCAACGTCGAGAAGGCGCGCGCCGACAAGATCCTCACCAGCGAGGAGATCAAGAACCTGATCACCGCGCTGGGAACGGGATTCGGCGACAACTTCAACGTCGAACGGCTCCGCTACCACCGCATCGTGCTGATGGTCGATGCCGACGTCGACGGCTCGCACATCCGCACCCTGCTGCTCACCTTCTTCTGGCGACACCTGCAGCCGGTGGTGCGCGACGGCTTCCTGTATCTGGCCCAGCCACCGCTGTACCGCCTCGAGAAGGGCAAACGGCGGGAATACGCCTACTCCGACGGCGAGCGCGACACCAAGGCCAAGGAGATCGGCGGCAAGGTCGAGGTGCAGCGCTTCAAGGGCCTGGGCGAGATGGACGCCGAGGAGCTCTGGGACACCACCATGGACCCGTCCAAGCGGGTGCTGCTCCGGGTGTCGGTGGATGACGCGCTCAAGGCCGACGACATCTTCGACCGGCTGATGGGCACCGATGTCGAGCCACGCAAGCGTTTCATCCAGACGCACGCCAAGTCTGTCCGGAACCTGGACATCTAGATGGCGCTGCATCCACCTGGACTCGCCGATCTCTGCGTCAGCTCCTCCGCGCGCTCGGTCACGGGCGCAAGCCCGCTCCCTCACGTGCTCGTCGCTTCCTTGATCTCGGCGGCCCAGGCGGCGCATCGCCGTCAGTGGTCGGCTTGGTAAAGTTGCAGCGGGTGCTGATCGCGGTCGACGCCATGGGCGGCGACCATGCGCCTCGCGAGATGGTTCGCGGCGCTGCCGCGGCGGTGCGGCGGCTGGAGGTCGACGTCGCCCTGGTGGGACGCCGCGCCGACGTCGAGCGCGAGCTGGCGGAGCTTCCCGCCGGTGACGCGGCCGCGCGGCAGCACCTGCAGGTCGTCGAGGCAACCGAGGTGGTGGGGATGGACGAGCATCCCGCCAACGCGGTGCGGGCAAAGCGCGACTCCTCGATCGTCCGCGTCTGCCGGGAGGTTGCCGAGGGGCGCGCCGCCGCCGCGGTCAGCGCCGGCAACAGTGGTGCCGTGCTCGCCGCCGCCCTGTTCACGGTCGGTCGCATCCGCGGGGTCAGCCGGCCCGCCATCGGAGCGGTGTTCCCCAGCAGCCGGGGACAGGTCTTCGTTCTCGATGTCGGCGCCAACACCGATTGCCGTCCCGAGTGGCTGGCCCAGTTCGCGATCATGGGCAGCGTCTTCGCCAAGCGGATGCTCGGCGTCAGCGAGCCACGCGTCGCCCTGCTCAGCAACGGCGAGGAGCCGGGCAAGGGCTCGCAGCTGGTGCAGGCCGCGTTCCCCCTGCTGCAGTCCGCGCCGGTGCACTTCACCGGCAACGTCGAGGGGCGAGAGCTGTTCGCCGGTGCCTGCGATGTCGCGGTCTGCGACGGCTTCACCGGCAACGTCGTGCTCAAGACCGCCGAGGGCGTCGGAGAGTTCCTGCTCGGCGCCATCTCCGAGCAGGCGCACAAGTCGCTGCAGGGGATGCTCGGCGGGGCTCTGCTCAAACCCAAGCTGCGGCCGATCCGCGACCGGGTCGACTACCGCAAGACGGGCGGGGCGCTGCTGCTCGGCGTCGACGGCGAGGTGGTCATCGCCCACGGCCGCTCCGACGCCGAAGCGGTGATCAGCGCGGTGCGCGTCGCCGCCGACGCGGCCCAGCGCGACGTCCACGGCACCGTCGCCGGTTCCATGACCCAGCTTGCTCCCATCGCCGCCGGCGTCGCCGGCGCTGAGGACATCGAATGAGCATCAACCTCCCACCCGCCGGAGGGGACATCCGCACCATCGACATCGAGCAGGAGATGCGCGCGTCCTACATGGACTACGCGATGAGCGTCATCATCTCGCGCGCGCTCCCCGACGTGCGCGACGGCCTCAAACCGGTGCAGCGCCGCATCCTGTACGCCATGCTGCAGGAGGGCATGACCGCCGGGTCACGCCACCGCAAGTGCGCCGCCATCGTGGGCGAGGTGATGAAGAACTATCACCCCCACGGCAACCAACCCATCTACGACACCCTGGTGCGGCTTGCCCAGCCCTGGGTGATGCGGTACCCGCTGGTCGACGGCCAGGGGAATTTCGGCTCGGTCGACGGCGACCCCCCCGCGGCGGAGCGCTACACCGAGGCGCGGATGTCGGCGATGGCGATGCAGCTGGTCGAGGACATCGACAAGGACACCGTCGATTTCGTCGACAACTACTCCAACGAGGTCAAGGAGCCGGCGGTGCTCCCCGCTCTGGCCCCCAACCTGCTGATCAACGGCGCCAGCGGGATCGCCGTCGGCATGGCCACCAACATTCCGCCCCACAACCTGCGGGAGATCTGCGAGGGGATCGAGCACCTCGTCGACAATCCCGAGGCGACCACCGAGGACTTGATGCGTTTCGTTCGCGGTCCCGACTTCCCCACCGGCGGGATCATCTACAGCCGCGACATCGCCCAGGTCTACGGCACCGGGCACGGGCGGGTGGTGATCCGTGCCCAGGTGGACTTCGAGGAGAGCAAGAACGGGCGCGAGCAGATCATCGTCCGCGAGCTCCCCTACCAGGTGAACAAGGCGCGGCTGATGGCCACCATCGCCGAGCTGGTGAACGAGCGCAAGATCGAGGGCATCAGCGACCTGCGCGACGAGTCCGGGCGCCGCGAGACCACCCGCATCGTCATCGAGCTCAAGGCCAACGCACGGCCGCACACAGTGCTCAACAACCTCTACAAGCACACCCAGCTGCAGACCACCTTCGGCACCATCATGCTGGCGCTGGTGGACGGCCGGCCCCAGGTGCTGGGGCTGAAGGCGATGGTCCAGGAGTACCTCGACTTCCGCCGGGAGACGGTGACCCGGCGGACCCGCTTCCTGCTCGCCGAGGCCCGCAACCGCGCCCACATCCTCGAGGGCCTGATGAAGGCCCTGGAACACCTCGATGAGGTGATCGCGATCATCCGGGCGGCGTCGGACGAGCGATCCGCGCAGCAGGCCCTGGAGCAACGCTTCGAGCTGAGCGAGCGGCAGAGCAAGGCGATCGTCGATCTCCGCCTCGGCCGCCTCACCCGGCTGGAGTCGGGCAAGATCCGTGAGGAGTACGAGGAGATCATCAAGCGGATCGCCTGGCTGGAGGATGTCCTCGCCGACGCCCGCAAGGTCGACGGCATCGTCAAGGACGAGCTACGCGAGCTGCGCAAGAAGTTCGCCGACGACCGCCGCACCGAGATCCGCCCCGGCGATCCCGAGATGACCGAGGAGGACCTGATCCCCCGCGAGCAGGTCTTCATCACTCTGACCCACCGCGGCTACATCAAGCGCATCCCCCTCGATGCCTATCGAGCCCAGCACCGCGGCGGCAAGGGGGTGGTCGGCGCCAAGCGGTCCACCGATGAGGACTACGTCGAGCACTCGACCACGGCGAACACCCACACCGACATGCTCTTCTTCACCAACCGCGGCCGCGTGTTCCGGCTGCGCACCCACGAGATCCCGGACGTCAAGCGGCAGGCGAAGGGGACGCCGGTGCAGGCGCTGATCGACCTCGAGCACCCTCACGAGAAGGTGACGGCGCTGATCAGCATGGGTGGGTTCTCCGAAGAGGAGTACCTGGTGATGGTCACCAAGCTGGCACAGATCAAGAAGACGCCCGCCGCCGCGTATGCCTCGGTGCGGCGCAACGGCCTGATCGCCATCAACCTCCAGGAGGGCGACGAGCTCAACTGGGTGCGCGTCTCCAGCGGCGGCGACCAGGTTCTCATCGTCACCCGCGACGGCAAGGGATCGCGCTTCTCCGAGAAGGAGGTGCGGCCGATGGGCCGTGACACCATGGGGGTGTCGGCGATCCGCCTGCGGAAGGGCGACGAGGTCGCCGGGTTCGACATCGTCAAACCCAACGGATATGTGCTGGTGGTGACCCAGCAGGGCTTCGGCAAGCTGACCCCGATGTCGGACTATCCGGTGAAGAGCCGCAACATCCAGGGTGTGTACACCGTGGACCAGAACGCCATCCCCCGGATCGGGCAGATCGTCGGCATGCGCATCGTCGAGGACCTCTCCGAGGAGCTGATGGTGATCAGCACCATGGGGCAGGTGATCCGCATCCCCCTCGAGCAGGTGCGCATCTCCGGGCGTCAGACCAGGGGTGTGATCATCATGCGGATGGCCGAAGGCGACATGATCGGCTCGATCGCCGGCGTCGGCACCGCCGAGAGCTTCGAACCGTAGCGCCGCTGATCAGGGCTCCCCGGTCAGCGGCGGTGGCGCGAGGCCAGGCGGCAGCGTCCCCGGATGCGGCATGGACGGCATCGCCAGCCCCGCCGGTGCGCGGCCGGCGGCGGCGTTGGCGAGCACCCGGGCTCCGGAGTGCAGGCGGGACAGTTCGGCGGCACGCAGTGCCCGCGGGACCCAGGTGCCCTGAGCCCGCCGCGCCACCGCCAGGACGCGCTGCTGCTGCTCCGGCTGCAGCGAGTCCACGGCGTCGCGAAGGTGGCGCAGTCCCCATGAGGGATCGCCGCCCGCGAGGTCGCGCGTCGCGAAGTCAAGCAGGGCAGCGGTATGGCCGGCGAGGTCGCTGCGCAGCGAGGACGGGCGCCAGAGAAGGCTGAGCAGGTCGGGGGTATGACCGGCGCCGGCGCTGAGCACCCCGATACCGTCGAGCGGCTCTCGCACCGCCGCCGCCTTTCCCGCCACGGTCACCGCCCCGGGCAGCGCGGGCAGCCGGCGTCCGGCCAGCAGCGGTAGGCGGGCGACCATGCGGGCGGCGGCGGCGACCGCGCGCGGCCGCATCGACACCACGTCGCTGAGGGTGCCCGCAAACCGGAGCAGACGCAGAGGCTTGGCCCACAGGACGGTGTCGGCGAGCAGGGCGAAGACGACGCTGCCGGCGCACACGTCGCCGCGGTCGTCGACACCGGTCAGCAGTCCAGTGATGAACGACGCGCTCGCCACCAGCAGCGCCGACACCCGATCGCCGATCACGCCCAGGACGGGAACATCGGCGCGGCCGAGCAGCGGCCCGCCGACGCCCACCGCAAGCAGGGCGCCGACGAGCCACGGCTCCACGACCAGGGCGCCGGCGATCAGCACACCGCGGAGCACGAGATGGAGCACGTGGCCGTCGAAGCGACGCCCGAGCAGCGCCACCGCTGCGAGCACGGCGCCGCCGCCCGCGGCGCGGACGGCATCGATGCCGAGGTGCAGCAGCCCGTCGATGGCGCCGCTGACGAGCTCGCTGGCTGCGGCCAGCGCGAACCCCACCATGGTCACCGGCGCGTGCCACCACGACGTGTCGGCGTCGCGTGGATGCCGCACCGCCCAGCGGAGCCGTTCCGCGACAGTCGCCGGATCGACCAGCGCGACGCGGCCGACGGCGGCGGTGTCGAGGTCGTCGACCCTTCCCGGCCATCGCCACGAGGGAAGCCGGCAAAGCAAGAGCTCATGCGCACCGCGGCGCACCGGAGCGGCGTCGCCTGGTGGCAGGGGCACGCTGCCATCCAGGGCCGGACGCTCCACCCTGACCGCTCGCTGGCGGGCCTCGTCCCAGACGACAACCTCGCTGGACGAGACGAACATGCCAAGACGCCAGTCGCCGGCCTGGTCCTGATACATCGCGTAGTCGGCGGGGGCGGGTCCGCCCGCGAGACCCGGTCGGTCGCCCGACTCGAGGACGCAGTACCGACCAAGCGTCGCGAACCCGTCGAGACCGTCGACGTCGACGCCGGCGCGCCTCCAGGCGTCGATCACCAAGGCCCAGTCGGGCCGGGCACCGGCGAGTCGATCGCCGTGCACGACCGGTCTGAGCGCCCGACCCGCAGCGCTCAGGCGCGCCTGGGTCATCGCCACTGCCGGCTCGGCGCGCAGCGCCACCATCGTCGCGGCCGCCGCGAGCGCGACCAGCACCGCCGCCACCAGCGGCAGCCAGCCCGGCCGTCTCACCCCGCCTCCTGAGCGCCCGACCAGGCCTCCGCCCAGCAGAGGCGGTCCGGTCGCGGGCCCGGCGGCGTGGGCCGGCAGCGTCCCGGCGCGATCAGCCGGCGGGCGACGGCCACGTGCGCCAGCACGGTCAGCCGGCCGGGGCCGGAGCCGGGACGCATGTCGCGGAGATCGGGGCCGACGGCCAGGTCGAGGATCACCGCGCCGGACGCCGTCGACGCCTGGCCGGCCGCGGCCCAGGCGGCGGCGCAGGCGACCGGCTCGTCGCCGGAAGCCCCCGGGCCGGTGCGTGAGCAGACGGTCCGTCCGGCCTGGACCTCGATGCTCAGACCGGCGCGATCCGGGTCGGCGGCCAGCGCCCCGGCGGCCGCATGGGCGACGGCGTCGGCGGCCAGCTGAGCCCGGTGCCCGGAGGCGACGACGGCCGCCACGTCTCCGGCGGCGACCCCCGCGATGAGGACCGCGGCAGAGGCGGCGACCAGCAGCACCCCGACCGCCCCCGCCTGCCGCCGGTGTGGCGGGTCAGGGCGACGAGCGGCAGGGCTCACGGCGGAAGACGGCGGTGCCGGAAGGGATCCACGGGCCACCCGCCAGAGCGACGCCCGGGACGATCGAGCGCGGCGGAAGACGCACCGTCACCCCGACCAGCGGCCAGCGGACCGGCGCCGGCGCCACCGTCGCCTGCGGTCCCGCCGCCGGATCGATCCCGGCCAGCGTGGGAGCGGGCTCAGCCGCGTCGCACAGCGCCGCGTGGCGCGCGAGGAAGGCGGCGTCGGTCTGCGCCTCCAGCTGCTGCCGCGCCAGGACGATGCCTTGGAGCGCGGCGAGCAGCGCCATCGCCAGCAACGGAAGCCCGGCCACCAGCTCCAGCGTCTGCGAGCCGCGCTGGCGCCGCGGCCGGATCACGGCTGGCCGAGCAGGCTCTTGAGGTGGCCGAGAAGCAGCCCACCGATGTCACTGCCATGGGTGCGCGCGTATTCGGTCGCACCCAGCATGGCGGTGGTCACGAAGGCGCCCAGACCGATCCACTCGAGCGACTGGGCTCCAAGCTGTCGCCGCCCTCGGCGCCTCCGGGCCTCGGACGGCGGCAGACGACGCGGAACCGAGGCTGTTTCTCCGTCTTGTAGTTTTGCCATGGCCAGCACTGTAGGGCCCCGGCTTGGCACTGTCAACCAGGAAGTGGTTTCGCCGTCGCCTATAAGGACGAAGCGTGGCCGCCTCAGCCGGTCGGCTCGCGAAAGAGGAGGGTGCGGCAGGGCGCGTGCCTGAGCACGTACGGCGCCGTCTTGCCGAGGTAGAACTCACCGAAGCGCTGCCGGAAGGGCATGCCCAGCACCACCAGGTCGGCCTGCCACTCGCGGATCTCGTCGACGATGGCCGGCCCAGCCTCGCGTGCCTGAAGCAGCTCGGTGTCGACCTCGACGTCGAGCTCCGCCCCCACCGCCTCGGCGTGGTCGAGCATCCTCTCGGCACGCTCCACGTCGCTGTCCATGATGGCGTCGAGGGCCAGGCTGCGTCGCACCTCGAGAATCGTCACCACGTAGACCTTGGCCCGCGTCCGGCGAGCCAGGCGGCAGGCGAGCAGCACCGCCTCGTCGTCGGTGGGACTACCGTTGACGGGCACCAGGATTCGCCGAGGAGTGAACCCATGCATGGCGGCAGGATGCTACTTGATGCGTCAACCACCGCCCGACGTTGAGCCGGCGCCTGTCCCGGTTCGTAGAATGCAGCCGACGTGAGGGCCATCATCGTGGGCTGCGGGCGCGTCGGCGCCGAGCTGGCAAAGAGACTGCTCAGCGACGGCCACCATGTCACCGTGGTCGACCTCAACCAGGCTTCCTTCGACCGATTGGGATCCGACTTTGCGGGCGAGATGGTTCACGGCAACGCTCTCGACGAAGAGGTGCTGCGCCGCGCGGGGATCGAGAGCGCCGATGCGCTCTGCACCGTGACTCCCGGAGACAACCGCAACCTGATGATCGCGCAGATGGCCAAAGACATCTTCATGGTGGCCCGCGTCATCACCCGCATCTACGACCCCATTCGCGAGCAGGTGTACCACGAGCTGGGGCTGGAGACCTACTGCTCGACCACCATCGGCGCCGGGATCATCTACGACTTCTTCACCACGGGAACCAACCGAGCCCATTCCGAGCCCACCGGCACCAAGGCCACCGCATGACCCCAGACCAGCTCTCCACGGCACTCTGGCGGACCACCGTCTGATGCAGCGCGCTCGTCGTTATGTACTGGTCATTGGTGGCGGGAAGGTCGGCTATTTCCTCGCCCGCCATCTCCTCGAACGCGATTACGAGGTCACCGTGGTGGAGAAGGATCCCACCCGCGCGGCCAACATCGAGCACGATCTTGGACCCGCCTCCGTCATGCGCGGTGACGGTGACGAGATGGCCTTCCTCGCCACCACCGGCATCGAGCGTGCCGATGTCGTGGTCGGCGCCACCGGTGACGACGAGGACAACCTGGTCGCCTGCCAGCTGGCCAAGCGCAAATTCAACGTGCCGCGCACCATCGCCAGGGTCAACAACCCCAACAACGTCAAGCTCTTCCGCGCTCTTGGGATCGACGCCCCGGTGTCGGCGACCGAGCTGCTGATGGGGCTGATCGAATCCGAGCTGAGCGGCAGCGAGCTGGTTCGCGGAATCGCCGTCAAGGCATCAGGCGCCAATCTCGTCGACGTCGCCCTCCCCGAGCTCTCTTCGCTGGTGGGCAAGCGCGTCGACCAGATCAACCTGCCCGACGGGGAGATGCTGGTGTGCATCGTCCGCGGCGGCCGGCCCGTCATCCCACTGCCCGACCTGGTGGTCGACCGCGGCGACGAGCTGATCATCTACTCGCAGACCCTGGACGTCGAGTCCGTGCGCGAGTCCGTCTCCCACTGACTGGCTGTCGGGTCGAGGTGATGCGCCCACAGCCGACCGGGGGCCGGTAGCCGGTGCGGGTCGCCTACCTGGGGCCGGAGGGGACGTACTCCCATGAGGCCGCCCAGCAGCGCTATCCGGACGCGGTGCTGGTGCCCCTTCCCGACATCCCCGAGGCCGTCGGCGCGGTCACCGAGCAACTGGTCGACGAGGCGCTGGTACCGATCGAGAACAGCACCGAGGGCAGCGTGCCGATCACCCTCGATCTGCTCATCGGCGACGGCTCGCCGCCGATCGTCGGTGAGACGGTGCTGTCCGTCCGTCATCAGTTGATCGCGCGTCCCGGCACCCGGCTGCAAGACGTGGAGCAGGTGATCTCCATCGGCCAGGCGGTGGCGCAGTGCCGCGGCTGGCTGCGACAGCGTCTCCCCGCCGCCCAGGTCTTTCCCGCGGTGAGCACCGCCGCCGCGGTGGCCGCCTGCGTGCACTCCAACCGGCTCGCCGCCATCGGCACCGAGGCAGCCGCGCGCCTCTACGGGATGGAGGTGGTGGCGGCGGACATCCAGGACTTCGCCGACAACGCCACCCGCTTCGTCGCCCTGGGCCGGAGCCGCCCGGCGCCGACCGGGACCGACCGCACCTCGATCGTCTACGCCTTCGCCGCCGACCGTCCCGGGGCGCTGCTGGCCTCGCTGCGGCCGTTCGCCGATCGCGGCATCAACCTGACCAAGATCGAGTCACGCCCGACCAAGGCCGCCCTCGGCCACTACTACT
Organism: Chloroflexota bacterium; assembly: GCA_005880985.1. Classification (GTDB taxonomy): domain Bacteria; phylum Chloroflexota; class Dormibacteria; order Aeolococcales; family Aeolococcaceae; genus CF-134. The sequence continues at coordinate 112,540 of VBIQ01000004.1, read as the reverse complement.
TCCTGATCGACTGCGAGGGTCACGAGCTGGACTCGGCGGTGGCGGCCGCCCTCGACGAGGTCCGGGCGCTGACGGTCGGGCTGCGGGTGCTCGGCTCGTACCCGAGAGCGGCCCGGCCGGTCGAACAGCAGTGAGCCCCGGCGTCGGGAGGTGCCGGGGCTCACTGCGACGCGGGTCCGGCCCCGCGCCGTCTGGCCGAGATCAGGCCGCCTTGCCGATCTTGTAGATCTTGGTCCCGCAGGTCGGGCAGACGCCGGTGGTCGCTGGTTTGCCGTTCTTCATGGTGATCGGCTGGGCGTCCTTGATCTCGACCGTCTTCTTGCATTTGAGGCAGTAGCCGGTGACCGCCATTCGGGTTCTCCTCCAATTCGGGCTGAATTCGCGGGCGGCCTCCCGCCACGATCGGCCGTATTCTACGAACCGGACCCCGAATTGCAACCAGGCTCCCCCGAATTGGAGCCGAGTTCGGCGGGTGGGCGGGGTGCCGGCGGGGCTCGGGAAGCCCGGCCGGCGGGGCCTGCCAGCTCGGCGGTCGGCTGGGGCCCCGCGACCCCGGGGACGGTTCCGTCACCATTTCCGCCATGGCGTCCGTCTCCACCCTGCCGCGACGAGCCGCGGGAGTTCGGCCGCCGGGATCGAGGCTCCCGCGGGCCGCGCAGGTGGTCCTCTGGGTGCGCTGGCCGACCCAGTTCATGGCCAGCTGCCAGCGCCGCTTCGGCGACATCTTCACCGTCAACCTCCCCGTCGACGGGCCCATCGTCAACCTCGCCCACCCCGACCTGATCAAGACGGTGTTCACCGGCGACAGCGACGTACTCCACGCCGGTGAGGCCAACGCCATCCTCGAGCCGGTGCTGGGGCGCCACTCGGTGCTGCTCCTCGACGGCCAGGAGCACCTGCGCCAGCGACGGCTGATGCTGCCGCCCTTCCACGGCGAGCGCATGCAGGGGTACGCCGGCATCATGGAGACGGTCACCCGAGAGACCGTGGCCGGGTGGCCGCGCAACCGCGTCTTCGCCCTGCGCCGGTCGATGCAGGCGATCACCCTCGAGGTGATCATCCGCGCCGTCTTCGGCGTCGACGTCAGCGACGAGGTGACGGCGCTGCGCGACCTGATCACCGACATGCTGGCGGTGGCCAACTCCCCGCTGATGCTGCTGCCATGGCTCCGCCATGAGCTCGGCGGACACTCTCCGTGGGGACGCTTCGTGCAGCGAAACGCGCGGGTCAACGAGGCGATCTACGCACTCATCGCCGCCCGCCGGCGCGACCCGCGGCTGGCGGAACGGAGCGACATCCTGGCCCTGCTGCTCCAGGCTCGCGACGAGCAGGGCAACCAGCTCAGCGACGTCGAGCTGCGCGACGAGCTGATGACGCTGCTCCTCGCCGGCCACGAGACCACCGCGACCTCGCTGGCGTGGTGTTTCGACCTGCTGCTCCATCATCCGGACGCGCTGCGGCGGCTCGAGCACGAGCTGGAGCGTGGCGAGACCGCCTGGCTCGACGCCGTCATTCGCGAGACGATGCGTGTCCGTCCGGTGATCCTGGCGGTGGCGCGACGCCTCACCGCCCCCTTCGAGATCGCCGGCTATCACCTGCCGCCGGGCACGGTGGTGGCCCCCAACATCTGGCTGACCCACCACCGGGACGACATCTACCCCGACCCCGATGCGTTTCGTCCCGAGCGCTTCCTGGAGCAGGCGCCGGAGCCGTACGGCTGGTTGCCGTTCGGCGGCGGCATCCGTCGCTGCCTGGGTGCGAGCTTCGCCATCTTCGAGATGCGCACCGTCATCCCCACGGTGTTGCGCCAGGTCCGGCTGCGGCCCGCCTCACCCGAATTGGAGCGGGTGAGGCGGGAGGCCGTCACCTTCGTACCGGCGCGGGGCACCCGAGTGATCGCGACCAATCGTTAGCCGCCGCTCTCGACCCCGTCATTCGGCGAGGTGCTGCCGGAGAAAGGCACGGGTCCGGTCCCAGGCGAGCTGCGCCGCCTCGGCGTTGTACACCTCGGGCCGGACCTCGTTGGCAAAGGCGTGATCGAGGCCGGGGTAGTGATGGAACTCCACCCTGCGCCCCGCGCTTGCGATCTGCTGCTCGAGCGCATCGACCATCTCTCGCGAGCAGAACGCGTCCTTGTCGCCGTAGTGGGCCAGGAAGGCGGCCCGCGACCGGCCGAAGTCCGCCTTGACGCCGGGCCACGCAATCACGCCGTAGTAGGCCACGCAGGCGCGGACCTCGGGCCGGTCGGTGGCCAGCAGGTAGGCGAGGCCGCCGCCCATGCAGAAGCCGACCACGCCGACGCCGTCTCCGCGGGCCCGGTCGCCCTGCAGCAGCCACGACACCGCACCGGACATCTCCTTGCGGGCGCGGTCCAGCTGAAGGGCCATCATCTTCTTGCCAGCCTCATCGGGCTCACGGGTGGTCTCACCGTGGTACAGGTCGACCGCCAGCGCGGTGAAGCCCTCACCGGCCAGCTGGTCACAGTAGGCCTTGATCTCCGGCATCAGCCCCCAGTACTCCTGGATGACGACGACGCCGGGACCGGCGCCGCTCGACGGGGTGGCGAGGTACCCGGATGCCTTCTGGCCGTTGCTGGGGAACTCGACCATCTCACCCACGGTGGTCCCTCCGAACATTCTGCGATCGGCGCTCGAGGATAGAGGGCTGGATGGTCAACGTGCCTGATCGGTGGTGTCAGGCCGCACGCAGCGCCTCGACCACCTCGCGCGCATGGTCTCCCGGCTTGACGTTCTCCCAGACACGCTCGATGACGCCCTCGGGACCGATGAGGAAGCTGGTGCGCAGGATTCCCATGTACCGGTGTTCCTGCCACTCGCGTTCTCCCCAGACGCCATAGGCCTCCAGGGTCGAGTGGTCGGTGTCCGAGACAAGCACGTAGGGATAATCGAGCTTACGGATCCAGGCGTCGAGGGTGGCGGTGTCGTCCTCGCTCATCCCGACGATGACCGCGCCGCTGGTGTTCAGCGCGTGAGATTCGTCACGGAATCCCTCAGCCTCACGCGTTCAACCAGGGGTGTCGGCCTTGGGGAAGAACCAGAGAACCACCCGCCTGCCGCGCAGGTCGCGGAGCCGCAGGCGGCCGCCACCGCTGGTGGGAAGATCGAAGTCGGGTGCCTCCTGGCCGGGGTGAGGGACGGGCATGCTCATGCCTCCTGGGCGGATGGGCAGACGCGCGGGGTCACGATGCCGCTGCGGCGTGCTCCTTGCGGAAGCTGTCGACCAATGGCTGCGCCAGCTGCGCGGGGACCTCCTCGTAATGGGAGAACTCCATCGCGTAGCGGCCGCGCCCCTGGCTGGCGGCGCGCAGGTCGATGGGAAAGGTGAACATCTCCGCCAGCGGCACCGATGCGCTGACCTCGGTGCGGCCGTCCCCGGTGGGATTCATCCCGGCCACCTTGCCTCGCCTGCCGTTGAGCAGGCTGATCACGTCCCCCATCAGGGTGTCGGGAACGGTGACCCGGACGTTCATGATCGGCTCGAGCAGCACCGGCCCCGCCTCGACCACCGCCTTGCGCATCGCCATCGCGCCGGCCAGCTGGAAGGCGATGTCCTTGCCGTCGACCGGGTGGGTGGCGCCGTCGACCAGGCGCACACGCACGTCGACGATGGGATAACCCGCCATCGCCCCCTGTTCGATGGTCTGCTTCACGCCCTTCTCCACCGAAGGACGGAACTGCTGCGGGATCGAGCCCCCGAAGATCTTGTCCTGCCACTCGTAGCCGCCACCCCGCGGGAGCGGCTCCACCTCGATGGTGCAGTCACCGAACAGACCGGCACCACCGGACTGCTTCTTGTAGCGCTCGTGAACGCGGGCGGTCCCGGTGATGGTCTCGCGATAGGGAATCCGTGGCACCGACAGCCGCCCCTCGCAGCCGAACTTGCGCTTGATCTTCTCCAGGGTGACGTCGAGGTGGGTGTCACCGAGGCCGTGCACCAGCTCCTCGGCGGTGACCGGATCGCGGTCGACCGTGAAGGTCAGATCCTCTTCGCTCTGGCGGACGAGCGCGCTGTGAATCTTGTCCTCGTCGCCCTTGCTCTTGGCGTGAATCGCCATGGTGTAGGCGGCGGCCGGCAGCGGGATCGCCGGCAGGGCGAGGGGCGCCTCCTTGGCGCACAGGCTGTCTCCGGTGGCGGTGGTGGCAAGCTTGGTGGCGACTCCGATGTCACCGGCGACGATGGTCGGCGCGGTGACGATCTGCTTGCCTATCGGCTGTCCAAGCTGCGCGAGCCGTTCCTCCTGACCGCTGCGCACGTTGAGCGGATGCATATCAGCGCGCAGCGTGCCGCGGAGCACTTTGATGAAGCTGATCTTGCCGAAGGGGTCGGCAGTGGTCTTGAAGACGTGGGCGCAGAGAGGGCCGTCGGGATCGCACGGGATCTCCACCTCCTGCTCCTTGGCATCCCGTCCGCGACGCACTCGCTCCTTCGGCGACGGCAGGTATCGGTTGATGGAGTCGAGCACCAGGCCGGCACCCTTGCGCAGGAGGCCCGCGGCGGGAACCACGGGGAGCAGGGTGCCCTGCAGCGCGGCCGTGTGGAGGGCGCCGCGCACCTCGTCGTCGGTCAGCTCGGTGCCCTCGAGATACTTCTCGAGCAGCGCGTCGTCGGTCTCGGCGGCGGCATCCACCAGGGCAGTGTGAGCACGCTCGATCTCGTTGCGCATGGCATCGGGCAGCGGGACCTCGCGGGCTCCGCCGCGGTCGTCGAACTCGTAGGCACGGTCGTCAACCAGGTCGACGAAGCCGATGAACGCCTCGGCGGCGCCGATGGGCACGGCCACCGCGATCGGCTTGCGCCCGAAGGTCTCACGGAGCGCATCGACGGTTGCCTCGTACGCCGCGTGCTCCTTGTCCATACGGTTGACGACGATGATCGCAGGAACCTGCGCGGAGGTCATCTGCTCCCAGGCGAGCTCGGCGCCGACCGGCACCGAGCCGGTGGCGCTCACCACCAGCACCGCTCCCTCGGAGGCCACCAGCGCCTCGGCCACCTCGCCGACGAAATCCTGGAACCCGGGAGTGTCCAGGAGATTGATGCGCACGTCGTTCCAGTCGCAGTGCGCCACCGCGGTCGAGATGCTGATCGAGCGGCGCTGCTCCTCGGGGTCGAAGTCGAGGATCGATGTCCCCTGGTCGGTGGAACCCATCCGCGGCGTGGCCGCGGCGGTGTTGAGAAGCGCCTCGCACAGCGTGGTCTTGCCGTCGTGGCTGTGACCGAGGACGGCCACACTGCGGATGCGATCGGGCGTCGGCATCGGGTCACCTCTCCCTGCCAGGCGGCGTCCAACCGGGACGGCGGAACCGGGCCGGCACCGCCGGCCGCCAATGGTAGCTACCCTGTGGCCGCTGCATGATCCGGGCCTCGTCCGCCTTCGGCTGTGCCGCCTGCGCGGCGCTGCTGGCTTGTGGCGGTGGGGCGCCGAGCTCGAGCAGCACCAGCTGCCGCCGGGCGTCGCCACCACCACCGCCGGTAACCGTCTCCGGCGCGCTCCGGGCCCAGGCCGACCGCGAGCAGGTGGCAAGCGGTGGCGCGGTGACCTTCACCATGACCGTGACCGGTCCGGCCCGCTACAGCGCCGCCTGCCCGGGACCGCTGCAGTTGATCGTCGTCGACCGGGCCGACCTCCACGTCTACTCGGACGCGCCGGCGGCGCCGCGCGGCATCCCCTGCGGCAATGTCGTCCTCGGCGGCGGTTCGGTGGCGGAGTACTCGGTTCGCTGGGCGCCCGACCCCACCCTCCCCGGCGGCCTCTACCACGCCGTCCTCACCCTCGGTGACCAGCAGCCGCTGATGCTCGCCGTCGTGCTCGCCCAGCCGTCCGGCTGCTAGTGCGTTCGGCCACCACCAGCAGCGACTCCGAAAGCGCCGTGGCCCGAAAGCGCGTCCAACCGTCGTACACCGCGCGCACAGCCAGACCGGCGCGCCGGCACAGCGGCGTGACGTCGGCGAGGCGGATCAGCCGGCCGGTGGTCTGCTGCGCGCGGACGGTGCCGTCGTCGAGGACGGCGACCTCGCGCAGAACGTAGGTCTGGCGCCGGTCGTCGTAGGTGGTGTCGGTGAGCAGCAGGTGCGGACGGTCGGAGAGCAGCGACCGCTCGACCACATCCCAGGCGGTGACCCGTCCTGGCGGTTGATCGGGGCGCACCCGCAGCTCGGCGATCAGCCGGCCTCCGGGACGGAGGGCTCGCGCCAGACGGCGGAGCACGCGCTCCTGGGCAGCGCGGGGAAACCCCTCGAGCACGTAATAGATGAGCACCGCGGCATCAAAGGCCTCGACGAGCTCGAGCTGGCGCAGGTCGGTGTGCACGAAGGCGACGTCGACACCGGACTCGCGGGCGAGACCTCGCGCGTGCCGCAGCACCGCCGGGCCCACATCGACGCCGACCACGCGATGACCGCGCCGCGCGAGACGGACGGCGTACAGCCCGGGGCCACAGGCGGCATCGAGCACGTCGGCCGGCGGCGGGGGCAGCAGTCGGAGCAGCCGCCGGACCTGCTGTTCGATCACCGGCAGGCGACGGCTGGCGCCATCGTGGTCCTGGTCGAGGTGCTCGAGGAGCACGCGGCGACTCACCACCGCGTCACTCCAGTCGAGCTCGAGGCGTCGGTCGAAGGCCCGAGGCCACTCGGGGATGGCCGACGGCCGCAACCGTCCGGTGCCCATGACGGCGCAGAGTACGCTCGGGGTGATGACGACCACCGTCGCGCGCGTGGCCGGCGCCCTCGCCGGTGGCTACCTGATCGGGGCCCTTCCGGCAGCGTGGTTGCTGGTGCGACTCGGACACGGCATCGACCTGCGGCGAGTTGGCCGCGGGGGAAGCGGAGCCGTCGATGCAATGGTCGCGGTCGGACCGCGCGCTGCCGCGGCCGCCACATCGTTGGAGCTGGTCAAGGGAGTGGTGGTCGCGGCGGGAGCACGCACCTATGACAACCGGGCATGGTTCGTGCTGCTGGCCCTGGCGGGATGCGTCGCCGGCGACGCCTTCCCCATCGGGTTCCGGCGAGGCGGTCGCGGCATGGTGCCGCTGATGGCCGGACTGCTCGCCGCCCTGCCCCAGGTCTTCGTCATCGTCGCCGCGTTCGCACTCCTCGCCGCAGCGTTCCTCGGACGCCGCGCCGGTGGGTATCGAGCCGCGGTGGTCGTCGGCATACCGGCGGGAGTGGCGCTGGCCACCGGTGAGCCGGCGACGCTGGGGCCGGCTGCGCTCATCGTCGCCGTGCTCCTCGTGCGCCACGAACAGCGGCGGCGGGCCCGCGAGGCGACGCTGACACTGCGTGGTGAGCGGGGCTGGAGGATCGAGGTGGTCGAGCACCGCAGCTGAATTGCCGGCTGCATGCCGCCGCACTCGTCGTCGACAATGCCCCGGCGATGGGATCTGCGGTGACCTCGTTCACAACCCAGCACGGGCTGTTCGCGGTGTTCGTGCTGATGGCGGCAGAGAGCGCGGGGGTGCCGTTTCCCAGCGAGGTGATCATGCCGCTGGCCGGGGCGCTGGCCGCGGGTGCGGTCGCCGGCGTTCATCTGTCCCTGGGCTGGGCGATCGTCCTCGGCGCCGCCGGCAATCTCGCCGGATCGCTGGTCGCCTACGCGCTCGCCGCGCTCTTCGGTGAGCGGCTGCTGCTCGGTCCCGGGCGGCGGGTCGGCTTCTCCGCCCGCCACCTGCAGCTGGCCCAGCGCTGGTTCGACCGCTACGGGCTGGCCACGGTGCTGGTGTCGCGCGTGCTGCCGGTGGTGCGCACCTACATCTCGTTCCCCGCCGGCCTCGCCCGGGTGGAGCTGGTCCGCTTCTCGGTGCTCACCTTCGTCGGCGCGCTGCCCTGGTGCGCCGCCCTGGCGGCGGGAGGCTACGCGATTGGTGCCAACTACGACCGGATCTCGGGACCCATCGAGAAGGTCGCCATCGCCCTGGCGGTGGTCATCGTCCTCCTGCTCGCCGGCTGGGTTGTCCGGGGCAGGCGCAGCGCGACCGCAAGCGGATCCTGAGCCGGCAGCGCTCCGCCGCGCCGCGATGCGAGGGCCTACTGGCCGAACGGGATCACCTCGACCAGAGACCCGGCGCGAACGCTCGACCCGGCGGCGGGCAGGACGACCAGGCAGTCGGCGAGCACCAGCGAGCGGATCACTCCCGAGCTCTGGGACCCGGTGAGACGCACTCCAGGGACGCCGTCACCGTCGTCGGGAACGAGGACGCCGCGGTGATAGGTCTCGAGCCCGTCCGGCTTGGCCATGTCGTCGAGCACGCGGGCCGGCCAGCGGCGGCGATGAATCTCGGCGGCGCCCTGCAGCGCCAGCAGTGCCGGCCGGGTGAAGAGCTCGAAGGTCACCTGGCTGCTGACCGGGTTGCCGGGAAGGCCGATGAACGGGACTCCGCGCACCTCACCCACGGCTAGCGGCTTGCCGGGACGCATCGCCACCCGCCAGAAGTCGAGGGAGCCGAGCGCCTCGACGACGTCGCGAACGTGGTCGTGATCGCCGACGCTGACTCCGGCGCTGCTGACGATCAGGTCGCATCCCTCGGCGCCGAGGAGGTGCTCGCGCACATCGGCAGCGGTGTCGCGGGCGATGCCCATGCGCACCGGGATGCCGCCGGCTTCGACGATGGCGGCGGCAAGCGCCGGGCCGTTGCTGTCCGCCACCTGTCCGGGGCCCGGGACCTCGCCAGCCTCGACCAGCTCGTCGCCGGTGGAGAGGACCGCGACCCGGGGTCGGCGCCGGACCGGAAGCAGAGCGACACCGAGGGCGGCGCAAGCCGCCAGGTCGGCAGCTCGCAAACGGCGTCCGGCGGTGAGGATCTCGTCTCCCGGAGCCATGTCCTCGCCTGCGTAACGCATGCTGGTCCCCGGTGAGGCGGCGACGCGAACGGCGACCTGCTCGCGGCCGCGGTCGGTGTCCTCATCGCGGACGACGGCGTCGGCGCCGCGCGGTACCGGGGCGCCGGTCATCACCAGCATCGCCGTTCCCGCCGGCAGCGACAGGTCCGGAGAGCCGCCAGCGCGGGACTCACCGCTGACGGGCAGGATCACCGGTGTCGCATCGGTGGCTCCGGCGACATCGCCGGCGCGCACCGCGTACCCGTCCATCGCCGAGTTGTCGAACGGCGGCAGCACCCGCTGGCTGACAACCGTCTCGGCCAGCACCCGCCCCAGCGCCTCGTCGAGCCCGACCGACTCGATGGGAAGCGGGCGCAGGGCCGCGATGATGCGTGCCTGGGCCTCGGCGACGCTCAGCATGCGTTGACACACTACGGCAACGGCACCGCCGCGCTGCATGTGGGTGACGGGTTCGGGTCTGCGTCGCCTCCGTGGGGGCGGAGGGGGCACGTCGCTGCGGAGACCCGCGGTTCCGACGGCTTTGCCGTCGGCCCGCTGCGCTCGGCTCGCTCAGCTCGCCTGCGCGACGGTCTCCTCCGCGACGTGCCCCCTCCACCCTCGCACTGCGAGGCACTCTCTTGTCGCACAGGTGCGCTTCGGCCAAGCGCTCCGCATGGGCAAGAGGGCGAAGCGCCACCCGTCGACGTAACGGCGCTGCGCGTCTCTTGCCTCCGGAGGCCGTCAGCCCGCAGCGGTGGCGCCGATGCGAAGGCGGGGGAGGTGCCGTCGCGGAGGAGGCCGTTGCGGCGCGGCGTGCAGCCGCGTCCGCACCGAGCGAGTCGACGCCGGTAGGCGTCGGCCGCGTGCCTCCGCAGCGATGCCGCCTCCCCCGCCCCGACGCAACCAAGCCTCGAGCCGTGGAGGCGCTGGTCGCCGACCCTATTCGTGTAGCTCGACCGGGGTGACGACGACGCCCTCCACGGTGCCGTTGCGGAGAGCGCGGATCATCACCGGACGGCCGATGCGGTCGCCGGTCATCAGCTGTTGGAGGTCGCCGGAGCCGGTGACCGGGTAGCCGTCGACGTCGAGGATGACGTCGCCGCGGCGCAGGCCACCCCATTCCGCCGGGCTGCCGCTGACGACCTCGACCACCTCGACGCCGGCGTCGTGGCCGACGCGGTGCGCGGTCGCCGGCGGCAGCGGGCGGCTGCCGCCGGCGATGCCCAGAAAGGCGCGCCGCACCCGGCCTTCGGCAAGTAGGGTGCCGACGATCCGCAGGGTGGTGGCGTTGACCGGCACCGCCAGTCCCAGACCCATGCCGGCCACCGCGGTATTGATGCCGACGACGCGAGCGCGCGAGTCGGCGAGCGCACCGCCGGAGTTGCCGGGGTTGAGTGCGGCATCGGTCTGGATCACGTTCTCGACCACCCGGGTGTGGGTGCCGGCGCGCACCGGCAGCGACCGTCCCAGGGCGCTGACCACGCCGGCGGTCACGCTGCCGGCGAACCCCATCGGGTTGCCGACGGCGATCACCAGCTGGCCGACGCGCAGCCGGTCGGCGTCACCGACCCGCGCGCTCGGAAGGTCGGTGACCGCAGCGCGCACCACCGCCAGGTCGGAGAGCCGGTCGGCGCCGACCACGGTGATGGGGGCCTCGCCGCCGTCCGCGAAGACGGCCCGCCCACCGGTCGCCCCGTCGACGACGTGAGCGGAGGTGAGCATGTAGCCGTCGGGGCTGAGGACGACGGCGGAGCCGCTGCCCTGCCGCTGCTGGCCGCGCCCTCTCTGGGACTCGACGCGCAGGCTGGCGACGGCGGGGATGAGCTTCTCGGCGACCGCGCTGACGGCAACCGAGTAGGCGTCGAGCGCCTCGGTGTCGTCGACGCCGTCGACCGGCGGCGGGGTCAGCAGCAGGGTGTCAGGACGAGTGTCGGTGTCGGTGTCGGTCATCGTGGGGGTCCCGGTGGCGCCTCAGGCGGAATCCGGACCCTCGGCACGAACCTTCTCGACGTGGGTCAGTGCCTCACGAAGGCTGCTGATCCACTCTCCTTGATTCTTCCCCACCAGCCGCACACACCAAGCAAGCGCCTCGCTGCGGCTGCGGGCGACGCCGGCGTCGATCAGGGTGTCGAGCACGGCGCGCTCGGGCATCCGCAGCCGGGTCATCACCGGAGTGCCCACGGTGGTGAAGAGAACGCGCGTGTCACCGCAGACGGCGCCCCAGCTCACCCGGCGTCGGAAGCGGTGCTGGGCGTCCTGGGCGATGCGGACGCGCGCCTGGCGGGTCTCCTCCCGGAAGCCGTCGATCCGGGAGCGCTCGGCGACGGTGCGGACCGCGGCGGTCGCGTCGTCGGGAAGCGAGGCCGGGCTCAACCGGCCCACCACCAGGATCTCGTCGCCGTCGGCGGTGACCTCGGGAGCCTCGGTGAACCAGCTGTCAGGGATGCGGCCGGCGAACCAGCCCTTGATCTCGTCGGCATCGGCGTTGTGTGTCATGGATTACATGATTACACAGCAAGGCGGAAAGTCAACCGCCCCGGAGGGCGGCCCGGCCACGCGCCGGGAGATGCCGGCGCTGACGCGGGGAGCGTCACCCGAGCCAGGAGGCCCCGCCGCGGATCTGCCGAACCGAGGTTCGGGCAAGCCGGATATCCCAGGCGCGCGAGAGCGGTCGCGAGCTACGAAGCGACGCCGAGGGAGGCCAGGCTGTCCCGGGTCAGGACATGTCCGGCCAGGGCGTCTGGGTGCCCTCGCCGACGGTCTCCTCGCCCTCCTCTCCCCGCTGCCGGAAACGCTCCGCCACCATCTTCCAGGCGACGTTCTTGGGCAGACCGAGCTTGACGAGGGACTTCACCTCGTCGGCCATCACCTTGTCGCGCGCCGTCTCGATGGCGGTGATGACGTCGTCGATGTGGACCGGTGTACCGCGCTTCGCCATGGCTCGATGACGAGTGTACCCGCTCACGGCTCAGCCAACCCCGGAGGTCGGCACCGCCGCGCTCATACTTGAGGGCGATGGCCTACCTTCCTCACACCGACGCCGATCGGCGCAGCATGCTGGCCGCCGTCGGTGCCGGGTCGGTGGAGGACCTCTTCGCGTCGGTTCCGCGCGCGCTCCTCGACCCGGCACTGGAGCTGCCTGCACCTCTCGGCGAGCAGGACCTCGTCGCCGAGCTGGAGGGGCTCGCCGCCCGCAACCGCCCACTGTCCGGCTGGCACAGCTTCCTGGGAGCCGGTGTCTACCACCGCTTCATCCCCGCCATCGTGCGTGCGACCGTCTCCCGCCCGGAGTTCTACACCGCGTACACGCCGTACCAGGCGGAGGCGTCGCAGGGAACCCTGCAGAGCATCTTCGAATTTCAGTCGATGATCTGCGCGCTGACGGCGCTGGATGTCGCCAACGCGTCGCTCTACGACGGCGCGACCGCCACCGCGGAGGCGGCGCTGCTCGCGGTTGCCCACACCGGGCGCACCCGGGTCGCGGTATCGGCCGGCCTGCATCCGGAAACCCTTCAGGTGCTCGACACCTACCGACGCGGACGCGGCGTGACCATCGATCGCATTCCGCTCGGCGACGGACTGACGCTCGAGCGAGCGGCGCGGGCGGTGCTCGGCAAGCAGCACGCCGCGCTGGTGGTGGCACAGCCCAACTTCCTGGGAGCGATCGAGAGCCTGGAGCCGCTGGCGGAGGCAGCGCACGCTGCCGGCGCGCTGGCGGTGGCCGCCGTGGATCCCATCGCCTGCGCCGCCCTGGCGCCTCCCGGCGACGCCGGGTTCGACGTCGCCGTCGGTGACGGACAGCCGCTGGGCCTGCCACCGTCCTTCGGCGGGCCCCACGTCGGTTTCATGGCGCTCCGGCAGGAGCTGCTCCGCCGCCTTCCCGGGCGCCTGGTCGGGATGACCCGTGACGCCGCGGGGGAGCGCGCCTACACGCTCACCCTGCAGACCCGAGAGCAGCACATCCGTCGCGAGGCGGCAACCTCCAACATCTGCACCAACCACGCCCTGATGGCGCTGGCGGCGACCGTCTACATGGCCCGGATGGGGGGCGCCGGGATGCGCGCCGTCGCCGAGCTGAGCGCCCAGCGAGCCCATCACCTCGCCGGTCGCCTGACCGAGCTGCCCGGGGTGGCCCTGGCCCATCCGGAGGCGCCCTTCCTCTGGGAGTTCGCGCTGCGCATCGCCGGCAACGTCGAGCAGCTGGTGGCAGGGCTGCGCCGGCGTGGCATCCTCGCCGGACTTGCGCTTGGACGGTTCGACCCGGATCGTGACGACCAGCTGCTGGTGTGCTGCACGGAGATGACCCCGCCCGCCGCCATCGATGCCTACGTCGACGCGATGCGCGCGCTGGTGACCCACCCCGAGGAGGTGCGCGCGTGATCGCCGGCGGCGACGGGGTTGCAGCCATGAGTGGCGAGAACACGAGGGCTGTCAGGCCTGCGTGGGCCGGCGCCGAGCCGCTGGTCTTCGAGCTCGCGGGCGGCACCTCGGCACCGCCGCGGATGCCGGCGGCAGGGGTTCCGGGCGGCGGCCTCGACACGCTGTTGCCCCCCGCGGCGCTGCGCCGGCACACCCCGGCGGTGCCCGTGGTGCCGGAGCCGGTGCTGGCCCGGCATGTGGGCCGCCTGGCGCGGCGCAACCACCACCTGCACCACGGCAGCTACCCGCTGGGCTCCTGCACCATGAAGTACAACCCGGTGGTCGACGAGCAGCTGGCCGGGCTCGACGGCTTCGCCGCGCTTCATCCCTACCAGGAAGAGGGCGACGTCCAGGGTGCGCTGGCGCTGATGTGGGAGCTGGAGCGGCTGCTGTGCGCGATCACCGGCATGGCACGGATGTCCCTGCAGCCGGCCGCCGGCGCGCACGGCGAATGGACCGGGCTGCGCATGATCCAGGCGTATCACGCCGGGCGCGGTGACGAGAACCGGACGAGGGTGCTGGTCCCCGACAGCGCGCACGGCACCAATCCCGCCTCGGCGGCGCTGGCCGGGCTCGAGGTGGTCACCGTGAAGAGCGCCGCCGACGGCACCGTCGACGTCGCCGACATCGCCGCCCACCTCGATGATCGCGTGGCGGCGATCATGATGACCAACCCCAACACACTCGGGGTGTTCGAGCGCAACATCCTCGAGATCGCCGGTCTGGCTCACCAAGCAGGATCGCTGCTCTACTACGACGGCGCCAACCTCAACGCGCTGGTGGGCGTCGCCCGCCCGGGCGACATGGGTTTCGACGTCGTCCATCTCAACCTGCACAAGACGTTCTCGACTCCCCACGGCGGCGGTGGCCCGGGAGCGGGACCGGTGGGCGTGGCGCCGGGGCTGATCGACTTCCTCCCCGTCCCCACGGTGGAGCGGCAGGGCGATCACTTCGCCCTCGACCAGCACCGGCCGCGAAGCATCGGCAAGGTGCGCTCGTATTTCGGAAACTTCGGCATGCTGGTGCGCGCCTACGCGTACATCCGCGCCTACGGCGACACCCTGCCGCAGGTGGCTCGCGACGCGGTGCTCAACGCCCGGTACCTGCAGGCGCGGCTGCGCGCCGCGGGGTTCGCCATGGCCGTCGACACCCCCTGCATGCACGAGTTCGTCGCCACCACCAGGGCCGCACGGGTCCCCGGACTGCGAGCGATGGATGTTGCCAAGCGGCTGATCGATTACGGTGTGTACCCGCCGACGGTGTACTTCCCCACCACGGTTCCGGAGGCGCTGATGTTCGAGCCGACCGAGACGGAGTCGCGGCAGTCGCTGGACTACCTGGGCGACGCCTGCGCGGCGGTGATGGACGAGGCCGAGCGCGACCTCGGCTTCGTCCAGTCGGCGCCGCACAATGGGCCGGTGACTCGGGTCGACGAGGTGGAGGCGGCCCGCCGGCCGGTGCTGCGATGGTCGGGGCGATGAGCGAGGACCCCGGGGCGCTGCACGCCGAACTCCACGAGCTGCTGCGGCAGCGGTCCTTCCGTTTCGGCGACTTCGTCCTCAGCAGCGGCCGGCGGAGCGACGTCTACTTCGATGGCAAGCAGGTGACCCTCGAGGGCCGCGGCCTCTACCTGGTGAGCCGTCTGGTGCTGGCACGCTGCCGCAGCCTGGCCGCCACCGCGGTCGGTGGCCTCACCCTCGGCGCCGACCCCATCGCCGCCGGAGTCGCGGCTCTCAGCGCCGTGGACGGGCGGCCGTTGCGGGCCTTCATCGTCCGCAAGGAGGTGAAGGCCCACGGCACCGGTCGCGCCATCGAAGGACCGCCGCTCGGCGCCGCCGACCGCACCGTCATCGTCGACGACGTGATCACCAGCGGCAGCGCCTTCCTCACCGCGGCCGAGCGAGTCCTCGAGACCGGTGCCGCCGTGGTCGCGGCGATCGCGGTGGTCGATCGTGAGGAGGGCGGGGCCGAGGCGCTGGCGGCCCGCGGCCTCGAGCTGCAGTCGCTCTTCCGCCGGAGCGATTTCCCGGCTCCCGCGAGAGCCTGACGCGAGCGGCGATGGCAGAGGCTGAGCCTCCCCGGCGGCGGATGCCGGGCGGATCGCTGCCGCGACAGCTGGCGCGGCCGGAGTCGGTGACGCCGCCGGCCAACGGTCAACGGCGGCCCCTCGGTGCGATCCGCTCGGTATGGCAGGACCTCGAGGACGACGACCTGCCGACGCCCGACGTGCCGCGCCGGATCAGCTTCCGTACCGTCGCCGATCTGCCCCCCGGTTCGCATGTGCGGATCAGCGGCCGTCCCTCCCGCGCGGTGCTCACCGGAGTGGCGATCGTCGTCGCGGTGGTGGTGCTGGCGATCGTCCTGTACCGCTTCGCTCCGGCGTAGTGCCCCTCTTCCGCCGGCCTGAGCGCACGCCGCCGCCGCAGTTCATCGTCGGCGTCCACGACCACCGCGTTGTGATCGGCACTGCCCCGGGCGGCGTCGGCATGCTCGAGGAGCTGCGCGGCTATGTCGCCGCGGTCACCGGAGGTGCCGCCACGCCGCGGACCGACGGACGCGACTCGGTGGCGGTGCTCAGCGCCAAGATGGACCACGCCGAGCTGGTCAACGACGCGACGTCGGCGGTCGCGCTCGCGCTCGAGGAGCTGTCCGAGCGTGGCCTCGTCGCCAGCGGCGAGGCACCACCCCAGCCGGACCTGCCCGCCATGCCGGAGCGCGCGGACACCTACGGCTACATCCAGGCGACGCACGCCCGCGCGCAGACGCGGCTGCGCTGGCTGGAGGCGGTCGACCAGCTGCTCCGCCGGCACGGCGTCACCGTGCTGCCGCCCCTTCCCAAGGAGGAACCGCGGGTCAGGCCGCACTGACCGGCGATGGCGCGCCACGGGGTGGCGTCACCGATCGACGTCCGACGCTGACGTAGGTGAAGCCGAGCCGGCCCAGGGCTTCGCCGTCGAGGCAGTTGCGCCCGTCGATCACCAGCGGGCGGCGCACCACCTGGGCAATCCTCGTCCAGTCGAGGTCGCGGTACTGGGGCCACTCGGTGATCACGGCGATGGCGTCCGCCCCCTGCACGCAGGCGTAGGGGTCCTCGACCATCTCCACCCCGGGTAACGCTGCCCGGGCGCGCTCCAGAGCAACCGGGTCGGTGGCGCAGACCGTGGCGCCGAGGTCGACGAGATGGCGGACGATGTCGATCGACGCCGCCTGGCGCATGTCGTCGGTGCCGGGCTTGAAGGCGAGACCGAGCACGGCGACCCGCCGTCCCGCCAGCCGCCCGTGCAGCGCGGCGGCGATCTTGGCGACGAAGCGCCGCCGCTGCTGCGCGTTGACCTCGACCGCGGCCTTGAGGAGCCAGAAGCTGTGACCGTGGTACGAGGCGGTCTCCTCGAGGGCACGGACGTCCTTGGGAAAGCATGAGCCTCCAAAGCCGAGGCCGGCGCTGAGGAAGGCACGGCCGATGCGGGGATCGCTGCCGACCCCGTCGGCGACCGCCTCGACATCGGCCCCGGTCGATTCGCAGAGCTGCGCCAGCTCGTTGATGAAGGAGATCTTGAGCGCGAGAAAGGCGTTGGCGCCGTACTTGATCAGCTCGGCGCTGGTGAAGTCGGTCAGGATCACCTTGGAATCGGGCGCGGCGAAGAGCGCCGCCACACGCCGGCAGGCGGCGGGATCATCACCGCCGACGACCACGCGGGCGGGGTGGTGGAAGTCTCGTAGCGCCTCCCCCTCGCGAAGAAACTCGGGACAGGTGACCAGCAGCAGGCGGCGCCGTCCGCGGCGAACCAGCGGCTGCAATCGCACCGTCGTCCCCGGCGGGACACTGCTCTTGATCACCACGATGGTTCCGCTCTCCGCGGCCCCGGCCACCCCGGCGAGAGCGCTGCGCACCTGGCTCAGGTCGGCGTCGCCCCCTGCTTCGGGCGGCGTGCCCACCGCGATCACCGCAATCGACGCGCCGGCCATCGCCTCGATGAGGTCGGCGCCCACGCGCAGCCGGCCGCAGCGCAGCGCCGCGGTCAGCAGCTCGTCGACCCCGGGCTCGTGGATCGGCGCGCGCCCCGCGCCCAGCACCGCGAGCCGGGCCGCGTCGATCTCCACCAGGCGCACATCGTGGCCGGTCTCGGCGAGGCAGACCGCCGTCGTCAGGCCGACGTACCCCGCACCGACCACGCAGACCGTCTCGCGGGCGCCGGTTGTCACTGCACCCGTGATCCGGTCATGCGCTCCGAGCTCGAGGGCCCGGCCGAGCCCTGCAGAGACGAGGCGAGGCTGAGCTTCGCTCCCACCTGGGCGGCGAAGGTGAGCAGGGTGTCCCGGCCGGTGACGCCGTACCGGAACATCGCGTAGCGGAGCTGTGGCGTCTGCGTCCGGCCGTCGTGGGTGGTGACGGCATCGCGGAATCCGGCGGCCTGGACCAGCGCCTCGATCGGCGAATTGAAGCGACCGTAGGGGTAGGCGAAGTCGTCGACCGGCTGTCCGGTGAGGTCGCGCAGCTCCACCCGCGATGCCTCGATCTCGGTGCGGGCGGCGCTGAGCGGCAGCTTGGTCAGATCGAGGTGGTCGACCGTGTGAGCCCCGATGGTGATGCCCATCCGCGCGGTCTGCTGGACCTGCCGGGTGGTCATGTAGCCATCGCGCTCCAGGAAGGCCGGCACCACGAACAGGGTGGCGGGGAAACCGTTCTCGCGGAGAACCGGGAGCGCCTCGGTGAAGAAATCCTCGTAGCCGTCGTCGAAGGTGATCACCACCGGGTGCGGCGGAAGCGGCGGGGCTCCCTGCATGGCACCCACCACGTCGCCGAGCGAGACCGGGTGCACATCCGATTGCCGGAGCAGTGTCATCTGCGCGGCGAACGCCCGCGGCGTCACCGACAACAGGTAGCCGAGACGATCGCCGGTGTGTGGATTGACCCTCACGTAGTGGTAGAGGAGCACCGGCACCGTCACCGGATGACCGCGCAGCGGACCGATGTTGAGAGTGGGTCCGGGCGCGGGTGTGGGCAGCAGCTGGCCGGCGGCGCCGTCCACCTCGTTGAGAACGTCGGCCGGCGCCAGGGTGGCGGGAGCCCGCAGCGTGACCCGGCCGGCGACCACCGGAACCGTCGCGGTGCGACGCGTCAGCGCCGGGAAGGCGACCACCGCCCCGACGCCCAGCGCGGTGAGGATCAGCAGGGCGACGAGGCCCGAAACGCGGCGCCAGGTGGGTTGTGAGCGGGAGCGCCGGCCGCGCCGGTCGGTCATGGGGCTGAGTTTATCTGCACTTGCCGCGGTGGGGCGGCTACGCGGTCAGAGGCCGAGCGCCGTCTTGGCGATGATCTCCTTCATCACCTCGTCGGTGCCCGCGCCGATACGGATCAGCCGGGAGTCGCGGTAGTGGCGCGACACCGGCACCTCGTCCATGTATCCCATGCCGCCGAACAGCTGCAGGCAGCCGTCGGCGACCCGGGTGGCCATCTGGCCGGCGGCGAGCTTGGCCATGCTGATCTCCGCGACCGGGTAGTCGCCGCGATCCCACCTCTCGGCGAGCTGGTAGATGAAGCTCTTCACCAGGGCGATGTCGGTGGCCATGTCGACCAGCTTGTGCCTGGTCACCTGGAACCCGGCGATCGGCCGCCCGAAGGCGTGACGCTCCTTGACGTATCGCAGCGTCTCCTGCAGACACAGGTCGGCGCCGGCAACCGCCCCGGCAGCGCCGATGAGCCGCTCCCCCTGCAACTCCCACATCAGGTGATAGAAGCCCGCATTCACCTCACCCAGGACAGCGCCGTCGGAAATCTCGACGTCGGTGAAGGAGAGCTCGGCGGTGTCACTGGCATGCATCCCCATCTTCTTGAGCTTGCGTGACACCGCGAAGCCGGGCAGGCCCTTGTCGACGAGGAACAGGGTGATCGCTCGGGCGCCGTCCTCCTGCGCGCCGGTTCGGCAGACGAGCACGATGAAGTCGGCGCGGACGCCATTGGTGATGAACGTCTTCGCGCCGTTGATGCGCCAGCCGCCATCGACCCTGTCGGCACGGGTGCGGATGCCGGCGACGTCACTGCCCGCGTCAGGCTCGGTGATGCCGAGGGCGGCCACCTTCCTGCCGGCAATGGCCGGCACCAGGTACTGCTGCTTCTGCGCCTCGGTGCCGAACTTGAAGATCGGCGGCGTGGCCATCTCGGTCTGCACCGCGACCGCCATCCCGACCCCGCCGCTGCCGCAGCCGGCCATCTCCTCGGAGAGCACCAGGGCGGAGAAGTAGTCGCCTCCCTGGCCCCCGTACTGCTCGGGATAGCGGAGGCCGAGCAGGCCCAGTTCGCCCATGCGGGGAAAGACCCAGTCGGCGAACCACTCGTCGTGCTCCCACTGCTCCGCGTGTGGCCGCAGCTCCTTGGTGACAAAGGCGCGGATCGACTCGCGCAGAGCGTCGTGCTCGGCGGTGAAGGGCATCGGGGCGGCTCCGGGGCGCCGCCGGCAAGAGGGCGGCGTTTTGACGACGGCGTCAAATTCTGCCATTCCGGCAGGGGCGTGCCGCCCGCCAGGGAATCGTGGGGCTGGCGGCCGGGGCCCGCCGCTCATCCGGAGCGACAGCCCCGGAGCCGGATCAGCCGGCGGCGACGAAGCCGGTGTCGACCACGAGCACCGCCACCGGCGGGCTGACGCTGCCGGTGGACGTCGAGGGCGTCTGCGACGGCGACGTCCCCGCCCCCGCTCTGCCGGTGCCGAGCCGGGCGTCACGGGCGGCGACGACGACGACCTCGCCGCTCTTGAGCGCGGAGAGATCCTCCTTGGCCCCCCCGGGACCGGTGACATGGGTCCGCGGCCCCACCGTGAACTGGGTCTGCGTGCCCTTGGCGTCGACGATGGTCAGCGTGGTCGCCGTCTCGGTGACCACCTTGCCCACCCGGCGTTCGCCCCCGACGCGGTGCTTGCGGGGCGCGGTCGAAGGCGCGGCGGGGGTCGCGGTGGGGGTGCTCGTCGATGAGCTGGCGGCGAGCTGGCTGCTCGAGCCCGACGAGGCGCGCACCGCCGCGGTACCGGCTCCGGCGCCGGCGACCGCGAGGACGGCAGCGCCGACGGCGATGCGTCGCCGGCTGAGGACGGGGATCATGGTGAGGTCTCCCTGGGGTGGTCGCACCTCCGGCGACCGCGATTGTCGATTGCTACCGTCCCAGTCTGCTCGGTGCCCGGAGGACCGCGCCTGAGCCGGGCCTGAGAGCTCGCTGAGCTCTCGCTGAGACGCGCCGCGGCCGGCCCGCACCGATCCCACGCAAGCGCCGCGGCGTGTGTTAGGGTGCCCCGGTCGCGGCTCCGGACCCACTCCTCCGTCGCAGCATCGAGCCCGCATCCTGTCGGCCCAGTACAGGCTGCGGGCAATCGCGACCCACCGCCCCCCGATCCGCGGTGGACAGACCGAGCGCAGCCCGGTAGCCCTCGTGGGGGGATATGAGCAAGCGCCGGGGGCCAATCGCACAGGCAAGGGAGTTTCTATTTGCGGTTGCCGACACGCATCCGAGGGGTGGCCGCGGGCTTGGCCATCCTCACCCTCAGCCCCATCGTCGTCGCCGGCGCCCGTCACGTGGGCGTGGGTACCGCTCACCGCACCGCACCGGCCAGCGTCCGCAACATCTCCGCCCAGGTCCCCGGCCTGGTGACGGCGACCGTGGTGCCGACATCGATCCCGGCGCCACCACCACCACCACCGCCGCCGCCGCCAGCCCCGCCCCCGAAGCCGGCCCGAGTCGCGGCTCCGGTCGACACCTCGGTTCCCAACTACCCGGCGGGGAGCATCCAGCAGATCATCATCGACGCCGCCAACGCGCACGGCGTGTCGGCTTCGTGGATGCTGAAGATCGCCCGCTGCGAGTCCGGATTCAACCCTCGCGCCTACAACCCGGCGGGGCCGTACATCGGCCTCTTCCAGTTCCTGCCGTCCACCTTCCGTGCCCATGGCGGCACCGATATCTACGATCCCGTGCAGCAGAGCAACATCACCGCCACCATGCTGGCGAATGGCCAGTCGCACGCCTGGGGCTGCGCCTGAGCGGCTGAGCACTGCGGAGTGCGGGAGGGGCACCACCCTCCCGCGCTCTGCGCGACGATCGGGCACACTGCCCGCATGACGCGGGACGCGACTGCCGACCTGGCCCACCTGCGCGAGACGCTGCGGTCGCGCCGCACCGTCTTCGAGGGACGCCTGCTGCGCGTCCAGGAGGACGAGGTCGAGCTGCCCGATGGCGGCCTCACCCGCCGCGAGGTGGTCGACCACCCCGGAGCGGTGGCGGTGGTGGCCGTCGACGGTGACGGGGTGGTGCTGGTTCGCCAGTGGCGGCACGCCGTCGCCGACGCCCTGTGGGAGCTGCCGGCGGGCACCCGCGACCCCGACGAGGATCCGGGGCTCACGGCGCGCCGCGAGCTTGCCGAGGAGACGGGATACACCGCTGCCCGCTGGACCTCGCTGGGATCGGGTTTCGTCTCGCCGGGATACAGCGGCGAGCGCATGTGGCTCTACCTCGCCGAGGGCCTGAGCGGCGGCACCGCGACGGCGGATCCCGACGAGCGGCTCGACGTGCAGACCTTCACCGATGCTGCGGTGGCGGGGCTGGTGGCCGACGGCGACACCGATCTCAAGACGATCGCCGGCATCGCCCTGGCGGGGCGGCTGCGGCCGGCGGCACGGCGATGATCGACCCGCCCGCCCCGACTGAGGGCGGCAATGACGAGCCCGAACCGGCGTCTCTCGATGAAGCGGCCGAGGCCATCGCCGAGCGCGCCATCGGCAGCGTCCTCGAGCAGCTGCCGGCCGGCGACGACCCCGACGCTCTCGAGACGTCGGTGCGCTACCAACCCTGGGCCGACACCGCCGTGCCGGCGGGGAAGAACAAGCGGCCGCTGGAGGAGCTCCTCGCCGAGCTGGGCGCGCGGGTCGAGGCCTGTCCCGATGCGGTCGCCGGCAGCCCCACCGAGCGCCATCCTGCCGCCGCCTTCTTCGACCGGTTCGGCGCCCCCCGCCGGACCCCGGACGAGCATGGCCGGCGGCGGGGACGGCGACGCCGGGACGGCGGCCGCGGTCCGGCCCGCTCGCAACAGCCGCCTGCGGCCGCCGCCGCTGACGCAGGCCCCACCACCGCGCCCCGATCGGGTGGCCGTCGCCGCCGGCGGTCACGCGGGCGCGGGCGCGGCGGACGCGGCGGGGGTGCAGCCCCGGCCGGCTGAGGCAGGGCTGTCCGCTCAACCGCGGCTACACTCCGCCGACGTGCTGGAGATCCTTGGCGAGGTGGCCGCGGGACGGATGACGCCGGTCGAGGCGGAACGGTGTCTGCGCTCCCGGCAGACCGTGCGGCTGGCGGAGCGGATCGCCCTGGATGTCGATCGCCAGCGTCGTACCGGCATCCCGGAGGTGATCCTGGCGAGTCCGAAGCGACCCGCGGACGTGGCCGGCATGGTCACCGCCCTGCTGGCCGGCACCGGGTCGGCGTGCATCAGCCGCATGCGCGCCGGCCACCGGGCGGCGGTCGACGCCGCAGCCGCGCAGGCGGGGGCGACGGTCGTCCGCTATGGCCGTCGCAGCGCGCGCGTCATCGGCGCCGGCCCCACGCCTGTCGCTCCCACCGGGCTGGTGGGGCTGATCGCGGCCGGCACCAGCGACATCGAACCGCTGGAGGAGGCGCGCATGGTGTCCGAGGCGGTGGGCTGCGCCACGGTGCGAGTGGTCGACGTCGGAGTCGCCGGGCTGCACCGCCTATTCGAGCCGCTCACCGGGATGGTTCGCGCCGGCGTCGACGCCATCGTGGTGGCGGCGGGGATGGACGGCGCCCTCCCCTCGGTGGTCGCGGGAATCGTCGCCGTTCCGGTCATCGGTCTTCCGACCTCCACCGGTTACGGCGCCGGCGGCGGCGGTGAAGCGGCGCTGCTGGCCATGTTGCAGAGCTGCGCGCCGGGACTTGTTGTGGTCAACATTGACAATGGCGTCGGAGCCGGGGCAGCGGCAGCGCAGATCGCGGTGCGGCGTTCCGAAGCGGCGAGGACATCCGCGGCTCCGTGAGCTCCCCTCGCCTGGACGGCGATCCCGTGCGCGCCATTCTCTTCGACTACGGGGACACGCTGGTCACCCATCATCGCCCGGTCGAGGCGCTGCAGCGCGCCTACGAGGAGATCGCGGAGCGGTTGGCAGCCGCGCTGCATCTCGCGGTGCCCTCGGCCGCCGACTTGCTGATCGCCGTTCATGACCGCGTGGACGGCGCCGTCGCCGCTCACCAGCAGAGCGGCGCACTCGAGGAGATCGACATCGTCGAGGAGCACCGCGCCGCCTATCGCGATCTCGGTCTCCATCCCGCCGACGAGCTCGTCGAGCAGCTGATGGGGGTCGAGCAGCAGGCGTGGTGGCGAGGTGCGACCGTGGGCGACGATGTGGTTGCCACGCTGACGGTGCTCCGCCGGGCCGGTCTTCGCGTCGGCCTGATCTCCAACGCGGCCTACCTGTCCCCCAGCATGCACGGCCAGCTCGCCCATCTCGGCCTGGCCCGGCTGCTCGACAGCGCCACCTTCTCAGGGGAGGTCGGCTGGCGCAAGCCCTCCCCCGCCATCTTCGAGCGGGCGCTCCGCGACCTCGGAGCAGGGCCGCAGAGCACGATCATGGTGGGGGACAGTGTGGCCACCGACATCGCCGGCGCGCGCGCGGCCGGGCTGCGCACGGTGCGGCTGCGCGAGCACGTCGACGACCCGGCCTCCGGTCCCGCCGCGGACGCCGTGATCGACCGGCTGCTCGACCTTCCCGGCCTCCTGGGGGTGGCGCCACCGCCCTGAGGTATGGTACGAACATCTGTTCAGTTGATTTGGCGGCCGCTATACTCAGGCTGACCGGAGCGGCGCAGAAAGCGGCCCAGCCGCCCTGTCCCAGAGAGACGCGCAGTGGACTTTCGCGACTACCTGAAAGAGAAGTGCCGGCAACGCAGCATCTCGCTGCACCGGCTGGCCTTGCTCTGCGACCTGAACCAGATCTACTTCTATCAGGCCGTCAACAAGAACAAGGAGAACCCGCCGCCATGGGTGCTGCGCCGAGCCGCGCCACACCTGGGCGTCACCTATGTCGAGCTGCTGATGGCCGCCGGCTACCTGCGTGAGGAGGACATCGCCGACTGGCAGCAGCGCCGGCGGCGGGGCGAGGGTAACCAGGCCGCGCCCCCGGCAGGCGAGCGCACCGCGGCACGCTGATGACCGGCGGGGACTGGACCCGCGCCATCATCCATCTCGACCTCGACGCGTTCTACGCGTCCGTCGAGCAGCTCCGCCGTCCCGAGCTGCGGGGCCAGCCGGTGATCGTGGGCGGCTGGAGCGACGAGTCCGGCCGCCTGCAGACCGCCCGCGGCGTTGTCAGCGCGGCGTCGTACGAGGCGCGGCGATGGGGGGTGCGTTCCGCCATGCCGCTGGCGACCGCGCTGCGTCTCTGCCCGCAGGCGCGGGTGGTGCCCGTCGATTTCGGCGCCTACCGGGCCGCGTCGACGCAGGTCTTCGCGCTGGCGCGCACGTACACGCCCGTGGTTGAGCCCCTGTCGCTCGACGAGGCCTACCTCGACGTCACCGCCTCGCAGCGGCGCTTCGGAGCTCCGCGGTCGATCGCCGCCGAGCTTCGCGACCGCATCCTCGACACCACCCGGCTGCATGCCTCATTCGGCGTCGCCACCGCCAAGGTCGTGGCCAAGGTGGCCTCCGACCTGCGCAAGCCGCGGGGCCTGGTGGTGGTCGAGCCCGGCGAGGAGGCGGCATTCCTGGCGCCGCTGGCGCTGCGGACGCTGCCTGGTCTCGGCCCGGCCGCCGAGCGGGCGCTGCAGGGTCTGGGGGTCAGCACTCTCGGCCAGCTGGCGGCACTGCCGCTCGACGTGCTGCAGCGCCGCCTCGGTCAGGCGGCCGGACGCATGCTCTGGGAGCGGGCCCGCGGTGACGACGACTCGGCGGTCAGCGTTCCCGGCCGTCCCAAGAGCATCTCCCGCGAGGAGACATTCGCCCACGACCTCGACGACGACGACGCGCTCAACGCGCGCCTGCAGGAGCTCGCCGCCGATGTCGGTCGCCGGCTTCGCCAGGGAGGCTGGTGCGCCCGAACGGTGACTCTGCGGATGCGCTACAGCGATTTCACCACCCTGACGCGACAGCTGTCGCTGCCGGCACCGACCGAGGCCGACCTCGCCATCGCGGGGGCTGCTCGCGGGTTGCTGGAGAACTGCTGGACCGGGTCGCCGTTGCGACTGCTGGGCGTCGGCGTCAGCGGCCTCGAGGACGCGTCGCAGCTCGACCTCTTCGCCCGGCGCGTCGACCGTGACACCAGGGTCGACCACATGCTCGACCAGCTTCATGGACGGTTCGGTCACAGCGCTCCGCGACGCGGTGCCGCCACCACCCTGCGCGACCTGGACTTCCGCGGCGACGACCTGCGCGGGCTCGGTCAGCACAGCGCCGACGAGCGCTGACTCTCCGGAGCTCGGAGGTGGCGGCGCGCTACCGCGATGCCGGAACCCCACCCAGGTGCGCGGCGAACCAGCGGAGCGTCTCGTCCCAGACGGCGAATGCCGCGGTCTCGTTGTAGCTCGGCCGGTGATCGGCGAAGGGCGCATGGCCGACGCCGGGAAGCACCACGATGCGGTGTTCGGCGCCGCGTGCCTCCAGGGCGTGCTGCAGCTCGGCGCGGTCGGCGGCGCTCGGATCGCCGTCGCTCTCGCCGAAGATCGCCAGCAGGGGACAGTCGAGACGGTCGACGCGCTCGACCGGCACCTCGGGGTGTGACCGGTCCAGCGGGGCGCTGCGCCGGGTGATGCGCCCGCCCCAGCAGTCGACGGCGGCATCGAGCACGCCGCCTTCGGTGGCCAGGAGCAGCGTCAGCCGTCCACCCATGCAGAAGCCGACGGCTCCGATCCGACCATCGCAGCGCTCGTCGCCGCGCAGACGTTCGACGGCGGCACGGAGGTCGGCGATGGCAACGCGGTCGTCGACGCGTTGCAGTCGCGCCATCACCTCCTTCATATCGCCGGGCGGCGGCGAGCCGCCGACGCGGTCGAAGAGGTTGGCGGCGATGACCAGGTATCCCTGGGCGGCGAGGCGACGGGTGACGTCGCGGTTGTGGTCGCTGAGGCCGGAGGCGTCGTGGATGACGACGATCCCCGGCCTGGCGCCGGGATCGCGCGGCGCCGCGAGGTAGGCCTCGACACCGCCGTCAGCACCCACACGCAGCGATTCGGTGTCGAGCAGCTCAGGGTGCGGCACCTGGCCGGGGATGCGCACGTCAATGTCCCTCGCCGTCGTCGTCCGCCTCGAGGTCGTCGAGGTAGTCGAGGATCTCCTCATCGTGGAGGGTGCGCGCGCCGGCGAGCATCGCCCCCACCAGTGCCACCCGTTGCTCCGGCCACCCGAGCGCCGCCGCCAGCTCCAGGGTTGTCGCGGGCCGGCCGAGCTGGCGCCGCAGCCCGACCTCGGCGGTCTCGTAGAGCCGGCTGTCACGGACGACGGCCTCGTCGGCCTCCCGCTGCGCCGTGTCCCGCGCCACCGCGGCGTCGAGATGGAGGTCGACGACACGCGCGACGTAGCGCCGCAGCCCGGCGGCATCGCCGGCGCGCGCCGCGTACTCCTCGACGGCGGTCACCACCGCCACCGACCCCTCCTGGAACAGGTCGCCGACCTCGATCAGGGTGTCGCGACGGGCCAGCGCGGCGTCGAGGGCGATGCCCAGGTGATGCCGGATCAATCGCGCCTCGGCGGGACCTCGGGGGTCGCCGTGGGCCGCCTGCAGGAGATCGGCGACCTCGTCGAGGGACAGCGGTGGATGGGAACGCACCTGGGAGGCGATGGCGTCGAGGGTGGTGTCGCGAGGGCCGTCCATGGGCGATTCCATTGTCCGCCGCCCCTCCTGTCGGGCGCCGGACGGCAACTCGGTGCGGTGGCTCAGCCGGTGCGCGCGAACCTGGCCGCGAAGGCCTCGACGGCTCGGGCCACCTCGCGCCGGGCTGGTCCGCTGCTGGCTCGCTCCACACCGGAGCCGAGCAGGCCTCCGCCCACCGAATACCTGGCCACCAGCTCCAGGCGGCAACCTCGTCCCACCTCGTCGACGCTGACGGTGATGGTGAGGTCCATGCCCTGCTCGAGCGCGTAGATGGCGCGAGCCGGCGGTGACCACTCGCGACAGACGAGCACGCCTCCGAGGTGGCGGCCGAGCAATCCGACCTCGACCTCGTAGCGCGCCCCCAGCCCGGTGGCGGGACCTGGCAGGCGCCGGATGCGGCGCACCGCCGGCAACCAGTCGGCGTTCTCGAGGGTGGTGACCTCGGTGAAGACCTCGTCGCGGCCGGTGGGCAGGGTGGCGTCGGCACGCGCCTCGATCACGGCGGTCCACGGTACACCGGCACCAGCCGGCCAAGCAGGGGGTGCCGCCGGCGGCGGGGCGGGTGCTCCCACACCGCCGGCTGGCTTGTCGTCACAGGACGGGGCTCGTTCCCAGCCGCTCGCCGAATGCCCGGTCGACCCAGTCATCACAGCGACAGCCCCATCGTGAACCCGTCGCTGCGGGCGCGCGCTGGTGGAGGGGTCACGGGGTGGTGACGACACGCGCAAGCGCAGCGTCAGTAGATGACGGTGGCGTAGTCCGCCAGCTGCTCGAAGCCCAGGCGCCGGTACACGGCGAGCGCGGGCGCGTTGTAATGGTTGACGTACAACTGGCAGGCAGCGGTGGTGCTCAGCACCTCCCGGCACACCGCCGCCAGGCCGGCGGTGGCGAGACCCCGACCGCGGAGGAGCGGAGCAGTCCAGACGCCCTGGACCTGAACCGACTCCGGCGTCCAGGCGCTCAGCTCCGCCTTGAACACGATGTCGTCCCCCTGCACCCAGACCCAGCTCCATCCCCGCTCGATCAGCAGACCCATACGGCCGCGCCAGCCGCTCGGGTCGAGGGTCAGCGGATCGATGCCCATCTCCTCGCGATGCATGTGCGCGGCGGCGACGACGAGGCGGTCCAGATCGGTTCGCGCCGCGCGACGCACCTCCGCGGCCGCCTCGAGGCACAGCGCATCGCGGCGGAGGACCAGCAGCGGCTGGGGATCGCGGATCTCCCGCGCCTGCAGTGCCGGTTGCCAGGCAGCGTGCAGGGCGAGCACCTGGTCGCGCAGGCCCACGATCATGCGCGGCCGCGCCTGGCGCGCCAGCGTTGCCGCCAGCGTCTCGACGTCGCCGCGACGCGGTGCCCAGGGAACCACCAACGGACCGCCGGCGACCACAGCGCGCAGCTCGCCGGCGTCGTCGAGCCCCCACCAGGGACCGGGGCCAGCGGTCCCTCGCTCGCCGTGGTCGAGACCGCCGAGGCGGAGCTCACTGCGCAGGTAGACGTTGACGACCGGATCGGACTGCAGCAGTCGGTCGACGGCGCCGGCGTCGTGCGCTCCGAGACGGCGGACGGAGGAGGGCATCGGCGCCGATCGTAGGCGGCGCGGGTGCCGAGCCGTCCGCCGTCTCCAGCGATCTGCGAGGATGATGGCGCGATGCTCATCCTCATGCACGCGCACGCCAGCCGGGCCGACATCGACAACGTCCTGCGGCACGTGCGCGACCGCGGCTACGAGCCGATCGAGCTTCCTGGAACCGATCGCATCGCCATCGGCGTCCTCGGTACCCATCCCGCCTCGATTCGCGACGCGGTCGAGGGGCTCCCCGGGGTGATGGATGCCATCCCCGTCAACAAGCCGTACAAGCTGGTGGGGCGGGAGTGGCATCCCGACCACACGGTGGTGGAGGTGAGCGGGGTGCGTATCGGCGGCAGCGAATTCGTGGTCGCCGCCGGCCCCTGCGCGGTGGAGAGCCAGGAGCAGCTGTTGGGCGCGGCCCGAGGCGTGCGTGCCGCCGGGGCGACGATGCTGCGCGGCGGTGCGTTCAAGCCGCGAACGTCGCCCTACTCCTTCCGGGGACTCGGCATCGCCGGCCTCGAGTTGCTCGCCAAGGCCCGCGCCGAGACCGGGCTGCCGGTGGTCACCGAGGTGCTGACGCCGGGCGACGTGGAGCTGGTGGCCGACTGGGCGGACATGCTCCAGGTGGGAACCCGCAACGCGCAGAACTTCTCGCTGCTCGAGGCGGTGGGACAGTTGCGACGCCCGGTGCTGCTCAAGCGAGGACTCAGCAACACCGTCGAGGAATGGCTGCTGAGTGCCGAGTACGTGGTCTCGCAGGGCAATCATGACGTCGTGCTCTGCGAGCGCGGCATCCGCAGCTTCGACACCGCCACCCGCAACACCCTCGACCTGTCCGTGGTCCCGCTGGTGAAGTCACTCTCGCATCTGCCGGTCGCCATCGACCCGTCGCATGCCACCGGTCATCGACAACTGGTGCCGGCGATGGCTCGTGCCGCGCTGGCTGCGGGTGCGGATGCCCTGCTGATCGAGGTCCACCCCGACCCCGATGAGGCCTTGAGCGACGGGCCGCAGTCGCTGACGCTCGACCAGTTCTCGGAGCTGATGGACGAGCTGCGCGCGGTTGCTCCCGCGGTGCGCCGCACCATGGCGGCAGCCGGCGCCGTCGATCTCTCCTAACCCGCCGGGTCAGGATCCGGCGACCACCACCGGCAGCTCGACTCCCAGGACAGCGAGCAGCCGCGGCAGCAGCATCTCGGCCGCGATCGACTGCGCTGGCCGGAGGCGTGACGCGCTGGAGCACTCGCCGACGGCAGCGTCGATCACCGCCAGCGCGCCCGCGGTGTCGAGGTCGTCGTCGAGCCGGTCGTCGAAGTCTCGCTCGATCAGCCGGGCCTGTCCGGCCTCGAACCATCCACCACCGGCGACGCAGTCCTGGTAGCGGCGATGACGGGCCTCGGCCGCCGGCAGCTCGCCAGCCTGGTAGTCCCATGCGCTGCGATAGTGATGCTGGCCGAGCATCAAGCGCACCACCGCCCCCGGTGTCGACCTCAACAGGTCGCCGACGAAGACGAGATTTCCGAGCGACTTGCTCATCTTCACGCCGTCGAGCCTGACCATCGCGACATGAACCCAGTGGCGCACGAAGGGATGCACCCCGGTGGCCTCCACCTGTGCGATCTCCGACTCATGGTGGGGATAGATGAGGTCGTCACCGCCACCGTGGAGGTCGACGGTCGGCCCGAGCTGGCCGGTCGCCAGCACCGAACACTCGATGTGCCAGCCTGGCCGGCCGTCCCCCCAGGGACTCGGCCAGCGCGGCTCGTCCTCGAGCGAGGGCTGCCAGAGCACGAAGTCGAGCGGGTCTCGCTTGCGCGGGTCATCAGGGTCGGCGCCGCCGTCACGGGAGAGGGCGATCATCTGCTCGCGGCTCAGGCGGCTGAGCGAGCCGTAGCGGTCGAAGCGGGTCACCTCGAAATACACCCATCCGTCCCGGGCGTATGCGAAGCCGAGGCGTTCCAGGTCAGCGATCCACCGCACCATCTCGGCGACGTGGTCGGTCGCCGGTGGCGTGCTGCTCGGCGGCATGATGCCGACCGCGTTCATCTCGCGGTCGAAGCGGCTCACCTGCTCGGCTGCCAGCATCCGGAAGTCCATCCCCCGACGGCGCGCGGTGCGGAGGATGTCGTCGTCGACATCGGTGATGTTGCGCACGCTGCGGACACGGCGGCCCGCCCGGTGCAGCCGCCGGGTGATGACATCGAAGACGTGATAGGTGAAGGCGTGGCCGAGATGCGCGGCGTCGTACGGAGTGATGCCGCATACGTACAGGCTGATCGGGTCGCCCGCCGGCTCGAAGCCATGGACGTCCCGGGTGGCGGTGTCGTAGAGCAGCATCCTGGGCGATTCTACGAAGGCCCGCGCGGTAGCAGGCGACGGTGCGTCAGCGGGGCGCGCCGCCGAGCAACCGGCGAGCGTCCTCCAAGGGGTGGACCAGGTCGCGGTAACTGACCCGCTTCAGCGCCTCCTCGAACGGCAGCCAACGCACCTCCTCCACCTCGCCGGCCTGGGGGCGCAACGGTGCATCCGGCGGAGCCTCGATGAGAAAGTGATGCACGAGCTTGAAGATGAGCCGGCCGCCGCGACGGTACGCGTACTCCGCCGGGGCCAGATCGCTCCGCACCCTGAGGCGGTCGAGCGGCAACCCGGTCTCCTCCGACACCTCGCGCAGCGCCGCCTGCTGCGGAGTTTCGCCACGGTCGAGATTGCCCTTGGGCAGTGACCAGCGCTGGCCGACGCGGATCAAGCAGACCTCCCAACCCGTGTCGCCGGAGCGGACGACGACGCCACCGGCACTGACCTCACTGGGACGGCGGGAGGTGGGCATGGATCCAGCGTAGCCACTCAGGGTGCCCGAGAGCGCGGTGCTATCATCGCCCGGCTCGCGCGGCCCCGTGGTGTAGCCTGGCCTAACACGCCACCCTGTCAAGGTGGAGATCGTCGGTTCGAATCCGATCGGGGTCGCCACGTCAGCGCCGAATCAGCCTCCGGCGTGGACTCGAGCCACGGCGCCGGTTCGCGATCGGTCGATGCCTTGCGGATGATCGATCAGCTCGTGATCCATCCGGCAGAACTCTCGCAGACGGACTCGTGAGCGCCTCCCAATGGCCGCCCGGCGTAGCCGTCGGTGCCAGTCCACGGAGATCTCCGGAGCGCGTTCACACCATCCTCATATGTGGCTGCCAGCATGGTGAACCTCGACAACGTCCACTCCAGGAGAGAACAGCGATGCAACCCAGACCCCTCGTCGGCGCCGCCTGGCGACTGGCGGTGATCGGCGGCGCGACGGCCGTCGGTTTCACCACCAGGGAGCCCGGCTTCGTCGTCATCACCCTCCTCGGCGGACTGTGGCTGCCACGCCTGCTCGGCCTGCGCGGACGGGGCCACTGGTACGGAGGATGCGGGCACGGCCGGCGTCACGCCGAGCGGGATATGCCGGGGCCGCTTCAGCAGCGGCTCGAGGAATGGCACCGCCAGGCGCACGGCGATCCGGGAAGCCAGACGGCGGCCACGTGACCGGGTAGCCGGCGCCGCGGCAGCGAGCAGTGCCGGCCGGCGGGGGCCACTACGATCTGGCCGTGAAGACCATCCTCGTCGTCGATGACGAGCCCGAGATTGTCAGGCTGGTCCGTGACTATCTCGAGCACAGCGGCTTCACGGTGGTGACGGCGTCCGACGGCCCGGCCGCGCTCCAGACGGCCCGCACGCGCCGGCCCGACCTGGTGGTTCTCGACCTCGGGCTTCCCGGCCTCGACGGGCTCGACGTCACCCGCGAGCTGCGTCGCAACGGCACCGTGCCGATCGTCATGCTCAGCGCCCGAGGCGACGAGTCCGACAAGCTGGTGGGGCTCGAGCTGGGTGCCGACGACTACCTGACCAAACCGTTCAGCCCCAAGGAGCTGGTCGCCCGGGTGCGCGCAGTGCTGCGACGCACCGAGAGCGCCGCGCATCACGCCGCCGTGGTTCGGGTCGGGGGCGACATCACCCTCGATGCCGACCGCATGGAGGTCACGGTGGCGGGCCGACGCGTCGAGCTGACGTCGACCGAGTTCGACCTGCTGATGACGATGGCGCGCCAGCCAGGTCGCGTCTTCACCCGGGTGCAGCTGCTCGACGCGATCCACGGCGTCGCCGTCGACTCCTACGAGCGGGCGGTCGACGCCCATATCAAGAACATCCGCCGCAAGATCGAACCCGACCCGCACGCACCGCGCTACCTGACGACCGTCTTCGGAGTGGGTTATCGCATCGCGGACCCCGGCTGATGGGCCACCGCGGCGGCTGGAACCGGCGGCCCGGTAGCCGCCGC
Organism: Chloroflexota bacterium; assembly: GCA_005880985.1. Taxonomy (GTDB): domain Bacteria; phylum Chloroflexota; class Dormibacteria; order Aeolococcales; family Aeolococcaceae; genus CF-134. The sequence goes on along the minus strand of VBIQ01000004.1, from coordinate 79,559 downwards.
CGGCCGCCGTGGTGGCCCGATGGCGAGGCGTGGCCACCACGCGGGCCCCAGGCGTGGCGCAGTCCCGGCGCCCGCCGGATGATGCGGCGAGCCGGCTGCGCGCTCGGGCTCCTGCTCCTCGTCCTCGGCATCAGCGGGACCGCGGCGGTGTGGCTCGTCGCCAGCGCCCTCGGCATCGTCAGCACCGGGACGGTGGCGCGGGTGCTGTCGGCTGGAGGCCTTCTCCTCGGGGTGCTGGCACTTGTCGCCGCCGTCGCCGCCACCCGCCGCCTCGCCGCGCCCGCGGAGCGGCTGGTGGAGGCGTCGCGTCAGATCGAGGCGGGCGACCTCAGCGCCCGCGTTCCCGTGCGCGGTCCGGCCGAGCTGCGCAGCCTGGCGCGTGCCTTCAACGCGATGAGCAGCCGGCTCGAGGCCACCGAGGCCCGCCGGCGTTCGGTGGTGGCCGAGGTGGCGCACGAGCTGCGCAGTCCGCTGTCGATCATCCGCGGCCAGGCCGAGGCCATTGCCGACGGTGTCTACCCCGGCGATCCGGTGCGGATGACGCCCATCCTCGCCGCCGTCCACACCCTTGAAGTTCTCGTCGACGACCTCGCCACCCTGGGGCTGGCCGAGGCCGGCAGCCTTCGCCTTCGGCGCGAGCCGGTGGAGACCTCCGACCTCGTCCAGGACACGCTCGTGGCGCATCGCGCTGCCGCCGAGGCGTCGGGCGTGGCGCTGCTCGCCGACGTCCCGCCCGACCTCCCCCCGATCGACGCCGACCCCGCGCGCCTCCACAATGTTCTAGCCAACCTCGTCAGCAACGCGCTGCGCCACACCCCGCCGGGGGGAACCGTCCGGGTGGAGGCCCGGCCGGCGTCCGACTCCCGGGGCGTCGAGTTGCGCGTTGTCGACGACGGCGAGGGCATCCCGCCGGAGTTGCTTGCCCACGTGCTCGAGCGATTCGTCAAAGGTGAGAACTCCCCCGGCTCGGGGCTCGGCCTCGCCATCGTCCGCGACGTGGTGGAGGCTCATGGAGGCAGCGTCGAGGTCGCCAGCGTCGCGGGCCAGGGAACCCGCGTGACGCTGCGGTTTCCCCCGGACGCCACCGAGTGAGTCCGTCGCTGAATGCAGATCCACGCCGCACGGTGCCGGCCTCGGAGGCGTTCCGGACCGCGTCGGGAAGCGGTCAGCGCACCGCCGCGTCGTCTGCCTCGGCCGGCGCGGCCGCCGCCTGCCGGTCGTCTCGCCGCGCGCGCACGCGTGCCAGCGCTCGGGTGGTCCACCGGGCCAGCGCCCGCGCTCCCAGCTCCTCGCAGAGGCGCACCGCGGCGCGGAGATCGTTCTCCGCCTCATCCAGGCGGCCGAGTTCCTCGTAGGCGGAGCCCCGCGCGTAGAGCGCGTCGGCGAGCTCCCAGCGGACCCCGCTCTCTTCGAAGATCGCGGCCGCCTCGGTGAAGTGGGGGATCGCCTCGGTCTGCCGCTGGCGGGCGCGGAGGCTGCGACCCATCTGCACCATGGCGACGGCGATGCTGAACTGGTCGCCGAGGTCGCGAGCGACGGAGAGCGCCCGCTCCGCGTAGGCGGCCTCGGCGTCGAGGTCATCGACCTCGGCGCGGGCGACCGAGAGCGCGGTCAGGGTGCGTGCCTGGACCCATCGGTCGCCCGTCTCGGTGGCGATCGACAGGGCTCGCTGCCAGATCACATCCGCCTCGGCGAAGCGGTCGCGAGTCCAGGGGACCCAACCGGAGAACAGCAGGCTACGGCTGATGGCCTGCGGATCCCCCAGGTCCTCGGCGGCCGCCAGCGAGCGGGCGAAGAGCACCTCCGCCCGGTCGACGTCGGCATCGACGTTGAGCACCACGTCACCGAGGAAGCGGAGCGCATGGGCGAGCGTCCAGGTGTCGCCGGTCTGGAGGCCCAACCGCTCCGCCTCGGCAAGGGCGTCGGAAGCCTGGGTGTACTCCGCCAGCCAGTACCGCGCTTCGCCGATCCCGGCAAGCGCGCGCGCTTCGCGGACGCCCCACATCGCCGGCGGTCCGGCAAGTGCCAGGGCTCTGCGGTAGCGGTCCACCGCCCGGCGTGGTTCCATGCGACGGCGGGCGCGATCGCCGGCCAGGAGCAGGGCGGCGGCGGCGCGGTCGGGAACGGTGCGGTCGGCGGGCTCGAGATCGAGCGAGGCGAGCGCGGCGCGCTCGAGGTGGTCGGCGACTCCCGGCCGGCCGGCACGGTCGAGGCCGTCGGCGACGGCGAGATGAAGCTGCAGCCGCTGACGTTTGGGCAGACCCGCGTAGGCGACGTCGTGGAGGATCTGGTGGCAGAAGCGCCAGCGCACGGGGCCATCCTCGACGCTGAGGACCTCCGCCTCCTCGAGGGCGGTGAGGGCATCGCGATCCGGCTGGTCGATGAGCGCCAGCTCGTCGAGGTCGAAGGAGTCGAGGAACACCGACGTCCGTCGAGCGAGGTCGCGAAGCTCGATGGGCAGATGGTCGAGGCGCGCCGCGACCACCGCCTGCACCGTCGGGGGCAGGGGCGGGCGATCGGTGGCGGCGCCGGCGGCGTCGAGCAGCATTCCTGTGGTCTCGACGATGAAGAACGGATTGCCACCCGACCGTTCGACCACCTGCCGGGCGGTCTCCTCCGGGACCCGACCACCCGCGGCGCGGCGGACCAGGTCCCCGCTCTCGTCGGCGTCGAGCGGCTCCAGGCGCACCAGGGTGTGGTTCCACGCCGTGCTCCCCCATGCAGGCCGCTCGTCGAGCAGGTCCTGCCGGCCGCTGACAACCACCAGCGCTCGCGTCGACGCATGACGCTTGCGGGCCACGAATCGCTCCATCAGGTCGAGCACCGGGGCACGGGCGAGATGGATGTCGTCGAGCACCAGGACCAGGGGCGTGTGCGCCGAGAGCGCTTCGATCAGGGTGGCGAAGGCGCGCTGTGCCTCCTGCAGCAGCACCGCCTCGTCACGGTGCTCCCGGCCGGGCACACCGAGGATGAAGGCGAGCCTCTCGGCCAGCCCCTGAGCGTCGTCGATGTCGCAGCGGGCGCTGATCACCTCGCTCAGACGCCGTCGAATCCGTTCTCCGTGCTCGCCCTCGGCGAGGCCGGTCAGCCGCCGCAGCATGTCGGCGACGGGGCCGAGAGTGGTGGCGCCGTGGCTCTCGGCGCGGCCGATCAAGGTCAGCAGGTCCTGGGGAAGCCGCGCCGCGAACTCGTCGACGAGGCGCGACTTGCCCATCCCCGCCTCGCCGATCACGGTGAAGAGATGAGGACGGCCGGTGCGCGCGGCCCGCTCGAGGGCGTCGTGGAGCAGTGTCAGCTCGGGGTCTCTGCCCACGATCGGGATCGTTCGCCGCACCGAGCGGCGCGCCAGCCCGGTGACGGGATGGCAGGTGAGCCCAGCGTTGAAGCCCCTTGCCTCGATCGAGCGGACTGGGCCGAGCACCGCCGCCTCGCCGATCAGTGCCCGGGTGGTCTCGCCGATGAGAACCTCGCCAGGTTTCGCGGCCTCCTGGAGTCGCGCCGCCGCGTTGACGGCGGTGCCGGTCACCAGCAGCTGACCGGCCGGGCCCTGACCGGCGGCGACCTCGCCGGTCTCGATGCCGACACGCACAGACAGCGAGGACTCCAGCCCGGCGCGCTGTCCGAGGCGGTCGACGGCGTCGACGATGGCGAGGCCTGCGTGCACCGCCCGCACCGCATCGTCCTCGTGCACCCGGGGCATGCCGAACACCGCCAGCACCGCGTCGCCGATGAACTTCTCGACCTGCCCTCGTGCCGAGGCGACCTCGGCGGCGAGCGTCTCGAGGAAGCCGCTCTGCACCTCGCGGGCACGCTCGGGATCGAGGTGCCGGCTCAGCTCGGTCGACCCGACGAGGTCGGCGAAGAGAACGGTGACCAGCTTGCGCTCCTCGGTGGGCGCGAGGGCGGTCAGCGCACCGCAGCGCGGGCAGAAGCGCGCGTCGCCGGGCAGCGGAGCACCGCACACCTGGCAGCTGTCGGTCATTCCCACACTATGCTCCGGGAACGACACCAGCGCTGCCGGTGGGGACATCCGCCGGATGGTACGCAGGCTGGTACCCTTCGTCCTTCCATCCGGGAAGGGCTCGAGATGCGACGGATTCTGACCGCCGGCGTGGTTGCCGGCCGTGAGCGCGCCGACCGGTGAGCAGCGTGCTGACGCGATCGCCGCGCGCGGCGGCACCGCCGGATGGGCTGCCGCCCGGTCCGCGGCTGCCGATGCCCCTGCAGGCGTTGCTGTGGGAGTTCCGCTTTCCCCAGTTTGTCGAGCGGTGCCGGCAGCGCTACGGCGACACCTTCATCGTCAACCTTCCGGTCAGCGGCAAGGTGGTGAGTATCTGCGACCCCGATCTGATCCGGACGGTGTTCGCCGACCACGGCGACCGGATGCACGCCGGCGAGGCCAACCATGTGCTGGAGCCGGCGCTCGGCAGCCATTCGGTCCTCCTGCTCGATGGCACCGAGCACATGCGCCAGCGCAGGCTGATGCTTCCCTCGTTCCGCGGCGATCGGATGCAGCGCTACTCGACGCTGATGACGGACATCACCGCGCACGAGGTGGATCGATGGCCGCTGCACCGCGCCTTCCCGTTGCGGCCGTCGATGCAGGCGATCACCTTGCAGGTGATCCTCCGAGCCGTCTTCGGACTTCGGGAGGGTGCCGTACTCACCCAGCTTCGCGACCGGATCAGCCGCCTGCTCGAGCTCGGACAGGCGAGCCGCCTCAGCCTGATCCCGCAGCTGCACCGCGACTTCGGTCCGATCCGAACCTGGAGCCGCTGGCTCGAGCTTCGCGGTGTGGTCGACGAGGCGCTCTACGGCGAGATCCGCCGGCGCCGCGCCGCTCCCGATCTCGCCGAGCGCGACGATGTCCTCTCCCTGCTGCTGCTGGCCCGAGACGAGCAGGGAGAGGCGATGACCGACGTCGAGCTCCGCGATCAGCTGATGACCCTCCTGCTTGCGGGGCACGAGACGACGGCGACCTCGCTGGCCTGGTTCTTCGACCTGGTGCTGCACGAGCCGGCGGTCGAGCAGCGCCTCCACCGCGACCTGGCCGAGGGCTCGACGCGCTACCTGGAGGCGACCATCAAGGAGACGATGCGGCTGCGACCGGTGGTCCCCTTCATCGCTCGGCGGCTGACCGAGCCGGTGCAGATCGGCAGCTATCGCATCCCCGCCGGGATGGTGCTGGTGCCGAGTATCTACCTGACCCACCACCGCGCCGACATCTACCCCGAGCCCGAGCAGCTCCGGCCGGAGCGATTCCTCGACGGACGGACCGACACCCTGAGCTGGTTGCCCTTCGGTGGAGGGATCCGCCGCTGCCTCGGCGCGTCGTTCGCCAGCTACGAGATGCGGGTGGTTGTTCCCGAGATCCTCCGCCGGGTACGGCTCAGGTCCGCGTCGCCAAAGCGCGAGGCGATCCGCAAACGATCGGTGACGCTCACCCCGGCACGCGATACGCGGGTGATCGCCGACGAGCGTCTCACCTAGGTCTGCCGCGCGCGGCACCGGCCGGGTTGCCGCGGGCGGTTCATTCCCAGCGGAACCGCGCGGTGGCGATCGCGAAACAACCCACCGCCCAGGCGAGCAGCACCACCAGGTCGACACCGACGGTCCGCAGCCCCGCGCCGTCGTTGAGCACCGAGTGGAGCGCATCGCTGAGGTAGGTGAGCGGCAGCGCATGGACGATGTCCTGAAAGACTTTGGGAGCGGTGTCGATGGGGAAGAAGATCCCTGACAGGAACATCATCGGGAAGGCGACCAGCGCCGCCAGGCCGCGGGCCGCCTCGCTGGTTCGAACGGCGCTGGTGAGCAGGAAGCCGATGCCGACGAAGGTCGCGGTGCCGCAGAGCACAGCCAGCGCGGCGATCGCCCAGCTGCCGTGGGTGCGCGCCCCGAAGACGACCAAGCCGACTGCGACGAGAACAACGATCTGGATGAACACGGTCAGGGCACCGCCGACGATGTTGGCGCCAAGGATCTGGGCCGGCCGCAGCGGAGTGGCTAAAAAGCGCCGCAACACCTTGCGCGCGCGCTGGTCGACCAGGCCGATGGCGACGAAGTTGATCCCCGACTGGAGCACCAGGTAGGCAATCATCGAGGGGAGCAGGAAGTCGATGGCGCGTACGTTGTTGGTGGCCACGCCCTGGGGTGGACGGATGACGATCCCCGGTGTGCCCACCAGGTGGTGCTGGACGGCGAAGCCCACCGCAGTGCTGGCCACCACCTCGCCCGCGATTGCTCCGGTCTCGGCGGTATCGGTGCTGCTCTGGTAGGCGGTGATGGTGGCGGGGTGGTCGGGACCGGCTGCGGCGAAGCCGCGTTCCAGCACGGCGAGGAAAGCCACCTTGCCGTGCTGCAGGCGGTCCTGCTCGTCGGCGCGGGACCCGGTCTCGATCTCCAGTCCCTTGGTCCGCTGCAGCTGCTGAACGAAGCTCCGCGATAGCGCGCTCCGGTCCTGATCCACGACACCGACGCGGACCGACGGCCCGTTGCCGCCGAAGAGCACGCCAAAAATGACCATGAAGAAGACGGCGAGACCGATGGTGAAGAGCAGCGCGGTGCGGTTGCGGAAGCTGGAGCGGACCACGTTGCGAGCGATGGCACGGAAGGCGGTCACTCGCGCAGCCTCCTGCCGGTGATGGCGACGAAGACGTCCTCCAGGGTCCCGGTGCGCACCCGCAGATCATGGACGGCGGCCCCGGCGGCGACGCCCACCCCGCCGCCGGCGGCCGGTGCCCACGCGGAGAAGGTGGACGGATCGAAGACCCGGGTCAGCACCAGCTCCGGCTGGGTGGTGGACAGCCGCACCCTGGTCCCCTCGACCTCGGCCCGGTCGACACCGGGGATGGTGGCGAACACCGACTCCCCGATGGGACGGGCGACCTCGAAGTCGATGCTGCTCCCCGGCGCGTATCGCGCGATCAGCGCCGCCGGTGTGTCCAGGGCGACGATGCGCCCCTGGTCCATCACCGCGATGCGGTCGCAGAGCCGCTCGGCCTCCTCCATGTAGTGGGTCGTCATCACCACCGTCTTGCCCCTGCCACGTACCGCCTCGATGACCGCCCAGAGTGAGAGTCGCGCCGCGGGGTCGAGCCCGGTGGTGGGCTCGTCGAGGAACACCAGGTCGGGGTCGTTGACCAGCGCCAGGGCCAGCGAGAGTCGCTGCAGCTGACCACCGGACAGGGTGGTGCAGTACGCCGCTGCCTTCTCCCCGAGGTCGAACTCGGCGAGGAGCTCGTCGGTTGGCCGCCTCGACGCGTAGAAGGCGCCGAAGAGGTCGATGGCCTCCCGCACGGTGGTGAACATGGGGAGCGCGGTCGCCTGCAGTTGCACGCCGATGCGCGCCTTGACAGCGCGGGCGGCGGTGCTCATGCGCACATCGAGGACGCGCGCCTCGCCGGCCTCGGAGTCCCGCAGACCTTCGAGGATGTCCAAGGTGGTCGTCTTGCCCGCGCCGTTGGGACCCAGGATGCCGAAGATCTCTCCGGCGACGACCTCGAAGCTGACGCCGTCGACAGCCACCACCGGTCCGTATCGCTTGATCAAACTGCGGGCGGTGATCACCGCGCCGGCGGCGACGGGGCCCGGCTGCGCGGCAGGACGGGGCTGCGTTTCCATCCGCGCCCTCGCCGCGCGCCGGCGCAGCTTTCGCACGACCCAGGCTGCGATCATGGTTCACCCTCGCGGCACATCGCCGCCCGACAGGGTAGGGGGTGACCGTTGAGCTGCGCCATGCGCCGGAGCTTGACCGGTCGGCTCGGCAGCGTAGAGTGCGCGCCATGACCGGCTCGCCGTCGTCGGACGCAGCTCGCGCAACGACCCCGGCGGAGCCGATCACGGCAGAGGAGCTTCAGCTCGCACTGCGCAACCACGGAATGCCGCTGGAGGCGCTGCGCTACCCACTGACCCCGGTGGGGTTGCACTACCTGCTGACCCATTACGACATTCCCGCGGTCGACCCGGCCACCTGGACGCTCGAGGTCGACGGCCACGTCGGCCGGCCGCTCCGCCTGTCACTCGACCAGATCCGCGCCCGTCCTGCGGTGAGAACGCCAGTGACCATGGAGTGCGCCGGCAACGGGCGCGCGCGGCTGTCGCCCCGGCCCCTGAGCCAGCCGTGGTTGATCGAGGCGGTGGGAACCGCGGAGTGGACAGGCACGCCGGTGGGACTGCTCCTCGACGAGGCGGCGCCGCTCGACGGCGCCGTCGACGTGGTCTTCACCGGTCTCGATCACGGTGCCGAGGGTGGCGTGGAGCAGGATTACCGCCGCAGCCTGTCGATCGCTGACGCGCGCGCCGAGGGCCCCATCCTCGCCTACGAGATCAACGGGCAGCCCCTCCCACCGCAGCACGGGTTCCCCCTGCGGCTGATCGTCCCCGGCTGGTTCGGGATGACCAACGTGAAGTGGCTGGGGCGCATCACCCTGCTCGCCGAGCCGTTCGACGGATTTCAGCAGATGCGTGCCTACCGTTACCGCCAGGACCCGGACGAACCCGGCGTGCCGGTGACCAGGATGCCGCCGCGATCGCTGATGGTGCCGCCGGGATTCCCCGACTTCCTCACCCGGCAACGCTTCCTGCCGCTGGGCCCGTGCCGTCTCGAAGGTCGGGCCTGGTCCGGCTGCGCTCCCGTCGATCGGGTCGAGGTCAGCACCGATGGCGGTCACACCTGGAACGCCGCCGACCTCGAAGCACAGATCGGCCAGCACGCGTGGTGTGGGTGGTCACATGCGTGGCATCCGCGTGGGCCTGGCGTGTACGAGCTCTGCTGCCGTGCCTCCGACGCTGCGGGAAACCAGCAACCGGTCCAATCCCGGTGGAACACCGGCGGCTACGCCAACAACGAGGTGCAGCGGGTCACGGTGGTGGTCGGCGAGCCCACCGCCGGGCCGCCCGCCGGGTAGACCAAGCGCGGCCTTGGTTCAGGCCGTTCGACCGATGCGCTCCTCGATCGCTCGCTGAACGCGCTCGGCCACCTGCGGCAGCTCGCGCACCATCGCCCGGAAGTTCGCACCGGTCATCACGATGGCGCGGGCGGGAGAGGTGGTCTCCACCGACGCGGTGCGCCGCTCCGACGCCAGCAGGCCGATCTCGCCGAAGAAGTCGCCGGGACCGAGGTCGCGCAGCTTGCGATCACCGGCGACGACGCTGGCGGTCCCGCTCTCGAGGATGGCGAACTCGTAGGCGAACGTCCCCTCGCCCATCAGCCGCTTGCCCGCCGGCAGGTCGACCTCGTCCATCCAGGCGGCCAGCACCTTGCGCTGCTTGTCGTCGAGCGCAGCGAACAGGGGAATCGATCTCAGCCGGGCGGCATCCATGTCCTCGTCCACCTCCTGTGATCGGCGATCGAGCGGCTCCTCACGCACGCGGTGAGATGGCGTCGACCACCAGATCGGCAAATGAGCTCGACGACTTGCCGAACTCCCACCAGCCGCGCACCCATGGTTTCACGAACGCCATGCTACGGCCGTAGACCACGGGTATCAGGGCCACCCGCTCGGCCACCGCGAGCCGGTCAGCCTGGTGGAACAGGGCCAACCGCGAGCGGCCGCTGCGTTCGCGGCGGGCCTGCTCGATCAGCTCGTCGAAAGCCGGATCGGCGAACCCTCCTTCGTTGGTCCGGCTGTCCGAGTGCAGCAGGAGCCGGAGGTAGTACTCGGGATCGGGATATCCCGGCAGCCATCCGGCGATCGCCATCGGCGCCAGCTCCCAGGGGCGGCGCAGCCTGGCTGCCTCGGCCGCACTCCAGGTCGTCACCGTGACCTTGACCCCGAGGACGCGTTCCCAGTCGAGCACCAGCTGGCCGGTGATCGTCGCCCACTCATCCAGGCAGGCCAGCGCCAGCTCGCCGGCTGGAGCGGCGCGGGCCAGACACTCGCGCGCGCGCTCCGGATCGAATTGCGGAGCGATGTCGGGAGTGTGTCCCTGCAGCGCGGGCGGCACGAGGCCGCCGTTGGCGACAACCAGGTTGGCGGGCATCAATCGTGCCAACGCGGCACGGTCGATCGCATGGGCGAGGGCACGGCGCACGTCGACGTTCGCGGTGAGCGGGTTGGAGTGGTCAAAGGCGATGTACCCGGTCCAGGCCGCCGGCCCGATGCTCGCCTCGGCACCGGGATCGTCGACGCGGTCGGCCAGTCGCGGCGTGTAGCGCACCGTGACCATGTCGAGCTCGTCGCGCCGGTAGCCGTCGAGACCTCGGGCCACGCTCGACCCGATGAGCTCCACCCGGGCGACGTTGCCGGGACACACCCCGCTGTACTGCTGGTTGCGAACCAGGCTCAGCCCATCCACCATGGGTTCGGACCGGCGGAACGGTCCACTGACGACCTGGCTGTCCGGTTGCGTCCACGCCGCCCCACGCTGCTCGATGGCGTGACGCGGCTGCGGTCCGCTGTCGGGACGGTTCATCACGCTCATGAAGTACGGCGCGGGAGCGACCAGGCGGAACTCGACGGTGCGGTCGTCCAGCGCCCGCACCCCGATGCGATCGACGTCGCGGTTGTGGCCCAGGTAGTAATCCTGGCCGTTCTCGAGCACGAAGTAGATCGCCACCGAGGAGCCTGGACTCTGCGGATCCAGCACGCGCTTGATCCCATACTCGACGTCGTGGGCGGTGAGTGGGGTTCCGTCCGACCACCGCAGGCCGTCCCGGAGGTGGAACACATAGCGAAGCCCGTCGTCGGCGATCTCCCACCGCTCGGCGAGGGAGGGCACGATGGCGCGCCCCGGCCATGCCTCGACCAGACGGTCGAAGAGCTGCATGCAGAGCTGGATGTTGGGCCAGGCGATCGCTGACTTGGGATCGGCGTCGTCGGGAACGAAGCTGGTCGCCATCCGCAGGGTGGCGGTGGGACTGTCCGACCAGGGACGTGGTCGCTGCCAGTGATCGAAGGCCTGCTGGTAGGTGCGATTTGCCTCGGCGAAACGCAGCGCCGTGTGCAGCGCGAGCGCGAGCTTGAAGAGCACCACGGCGACGTCGCGTTCACGACCGCGCCTCTCCAGCAGGGGGAGCAGCGCGCGGTAGTGTCCCACCGCCTCGTCAAGGGCGTACTCCTCGAGCGCCTTGTCGCCGGCGCGTGCCAGATAGGCGGTGGCCTTCTCCTCATCGGCGCAGGCCAGCCAGTGATGGGCCAGCAGCCCGAACACCTCGGCCTCGTTGTCGCCGAAGCGACGCTCGAGCCATTCCGCGGCCCGGCGGTGAAGCCGGGTTCGCTCGCCGGTGAGGATCGTCCGGTAGACCGCCTCCTGGATGAGGACGTGCTTGAAGCGGTATTCGGGCTCTGGCCATCGCCTGCCCTCACGCAGCAGGTCGAGACGCTGCAGCTCGTGGATCAGCGGCCGCAGTGCCGGACCTCGATCGGCGACACCCTCGAGCCAGGGAAGGCCGAACTGGCGGCCCAGCACCGCCGAAGAGACCAGCACGTCGTGGCAGGCGGGCGACAGCCGGTCGATGCGGGCCAGGATCACCTTCTCGATGGTGGCCGGTACCTCGACATCGACGGCGTGGTCGAACTGCCAGGCGCCGTCCTCGCGGCGCAGCGCGCCGGCATCGGCGAGCGAGCGGACCAGTTCCTCGAGATAGAAGGGATTGCCCTCGGCGTGCTCGAGGATGCGGCGCTCGAGCTCGACGGGAAGGGTGGCGCCTCCGACCAGCGCCGAGAGCAGCTCGCGGTCGGCATTCCCCGACAGCGCTTCCAGCACGATCTCGGTGCTGCGATGGGGAAGCTCGCGCATCGCCGCCTGCTTGAGGGGCCACGACGGGTGATCGTGCTCCGGACGAGCGGTGATCACGAAGAGGATGGCCGCCTCTTCGGTGAGTCGCAGCAGCCGCTCGGTGAGCTGCAGCGATGTTCCGTCCGCCCAGTGGAGGTCCTCCAGGGCAACCACCACCGGGCCGTCCTCGGCAAGGCGCGTCAGCCATTCACCGATGACCTCGAAGGTGCGGTACTGCTGCGCCTCGGGTGACAGCTCGGCCACGCGCGCGGCCGCCTCCCGCTCCAGCGCGAGCGACAGGGTGGCTCCGAGATAGGCATAGACGTCGCCGGCGCGATCGCCAAACAGCCGCTCCAGCCGGCGGCGCAGCGCCACTCGCACGCGCAGCTCCGGTTCGTCCGCCGAGACGGCGAGCCACTCGCGCAGAAGATCGCGAAACGGCCAGTAGGGCATGGCTTCGCCGTAGGACACGCAGCGGCCCTCGATCCACGCGGCGCGCCCGTAGTCCGGCTGCGAGCGCTCGACGTGGGCGCGCAACTCGCCGACCAGGCGGCTCTTGCCGATGCCGGCGTCACCGGTCAGGAACAGGATGGCTCCCGAGCCGGCGAGCACACCGTCGACCGCCCGGCGCGCGGCCGACAGCTCGCGTTCGCGACCGACCACGGGCGCCTGGACCGCGGTATCGGCGCGGGCGCGCCCGCCGCCCGCCCGCGGGGCGGTGACCTCGCAGGCACGCACGGGCTCGGTCTTGCCCTTGAGCTGGAGTGGGCGCGACGCGCCCCACTCGAAAAGCCACTCGACCGGCTCGCGGGTTGCCAGGCTGATCAGCACCGTCCCAGGGTCGGCTGCGCCCTGCAACCGCGCGGCGGTGTTGACGGTGTCACCGAAGGCGGCGTATTCGAGCCGGCTGCCGGCGGCGATCGAGCCCAGCACCACCGGCCCGGTGTCCACGCCCACCCGCACCGAGAGCTGCTCGACGCCCCAGGCGCCGGCAACCTCCGCTCCGTAGGCGGCGACCTCGTGAACGATGCGCAGCGAGGCACGAACGGCACGCTCCACGTCGTCCTCGTGGGTGACCGGGGCGCCGAACAGCGCCAGCACGCCATCGCCGGCGATGTCCTTCACGGTTCCGCCGAAGGCCTCGACGGTGTTCACCATCCGCGCCACCGCCTCGGCGACCACCAGCCGCGCCTCCTCGGGGTCGAGCCGCTCCCCCAGCTGGGTGGAGCCGACCAGATCGGCGAAGACGGCGGTGACGACCTTGCGCTCCTCGCGCATCACCGCTGCCTCAGGTCCCGGCGCCGTGCCCGTCTCGAACCCCCCAGCGCTCACAGCGCGTCATTGTGATGTCGCCCGGGTGGGAGCGGACGATCCCGCGAACTCAGCGCGCCAGGACCGCCTGGGTCTGGGTCGTCTGGCCCACCCTCCGCCCACCGGGATCGACGAGGTCGGTCTGCACCACGATCACCGTACGGCCGACGTGCAGCGGACGGGCGATGGCCTCGACGTGACCGTCGCGGACCGCGCGGAAGAAGTTCGTCTTCGACTCGATGGTGCTGGTGCTGGCCCCGGAGGGGAGGTTGAGGAAGGCGCACACAGCACCGACGCTGTCGGCAAGGCTCATCAGCGCGCCCCCATGGAGGACGCCCGCGGCGGTGCAGCGATCCGCGGCCCAGGCGAGGGTTGCCCTGACCTCGGTGGAATCGGCCACGGTGAGCTGGATGCCGAGCGCCACCGCGAAGGGCATGGTGGCGAGCAGGGCGGTGGCGCCCTGCGGTGGCTCCGCTGTCATCGCGGCATCGACACCGTCACGCCTCCTTGGGCAGACGCATGAACGACGCCATCAGCCGGTCGCGGGCGCGGTCGGGCAGATGCCTCAGCAGCGCCTGCACCCGGGCATCCCTGCCCACCAGGTAGCGGGTTCGCGGCCGCCGCGCCCGCAACGCCTGCTCCACCACCCGAGCGACGCTGAGCGGCGGGATGCCGGCCGCGGCGAGCTTCTCGGTCATGCTGCGCACCGGCCCGATGGCACGACCGTACAGCTCGAGTGCCGCCGGTGGATAGTCGGGCATCCTGCTGTCGAACTCGCGCAGACCCTTCTCCCAGATCGGGGTGCTCACCGAGCCCGGCTCGATGAGAACGACGTCGATCCTCCACGGCCTGAGCTCGACTCGCAGGCTGTCGCAGATCGCAGCCAGCGCCGCCTTCGACGCCCCGTAGGCACCGGTGAACGGTGCCGGAAAGCGCCCGCCGATGGACCCGATGCAGACGACACGGCCGTGCCCGCGACGGAGGAGCGGGAGGAACGCCTGGGTGACGGCGATGGCCCCGACCAGGTTGACCTCGAGCACCCGGCGCACGTCGTCGAGGCGGACGAACTCCAGCGGGTCACCGAGCGCGATCCCGGCGTTGTTCACCAGGCCCTGCAGGCCCGCGTCGCCGGCAGCCGCACCGACCGTGGCCGCCGCCGAGCTGATGGCTTCGGCATCGGTGACGTCCATCAGCAGCGGGGTCAGCCGGGAGGACGCGGCCCCGCGCAGGGCGTCGGCGTCTTCATCGCGGCGCACCGCGGCGAAGACGCGGAACTCCCGGCTGTCGAGGTGCAGCGCGCAGGCGCGCCCCACACCGGTCGAGGCGCCGGTGACGAGAACCGCCGGCGAGGCGGGCGGGCGGCCGGCCGGCGGGGTCATGCCGCCGACCCGCCGTCGATCGCGACGCGGCGGATCAGCGGATGCCGGCTGCCGCTCGCTGTGGTGGCGTGTAGGCGACCTGCTGCGCGCGGCGCATCGCCTGGACGCTCTCGTCCATGGTCAGCAGCGCGGTCGTCTTGAAGGCCTTGATCGCCCCCTTGGCGGCGACACCGATGGAGAAGGCCGCGGCGTCGACGTTGCTCGGCATGTCGATGATGCCGACCAGGTCGTAATCGCCGAAGCACATCCAGGAGTGCAGGAAGCGACCGCCGAGACTCTCCACCGCCGGCCGCACCAGCTCCTGGCGGTTCTGCGGATTCTCGACCATCGAGGCCCACGCCTCCGGCGTGTAGGCGACCTGCAGCAGGTATTGCGCCATCGTCATACCCCTCATCAGCCGTGCCGGCTGCCCACCGGTCCGAGCCCATGGTGAACCGTGCCGGCAGGCGGGTCAAGCGCGGAACCGCGTCATCCCGGCCAGGCACCGGCGCCGGGCTCGAGGCGTTCGAGGTCCTCCCAGTCTGTGCGTGGCGGCGCGAACGACTCCACCACCGTGCAGCCCTCGGCGCCGACCACGACATGGTGCGGAACACCGGGGGGGATCACCCACATGTCTCCCGCCCTGCGCCGTCGCGTCTCGCCGCCGATGGTGAAGGTGAGCTCGCCGCGCAGCACCACCCCGACCTGCTCGTTGAGGTGCCGGTGCTCCGGCATGCTCAGGTTCGCCTCCAGGTCGACGACAGAGACGGTGACGTGCTCGCCGTGCACGGCGCGGGCGACGATACCCTGCATCAGTCGATAGGGACGCACCTCGGAGACGCAGGCGAACACCGATCGCTCGCCGGCACGCTGGGGTGCTGTCACCGGCGAGAAGTCGCCGCCGCGATCGTCGTCAGGCCCGGTCTTCCCCACGTCAGCCTCCCGTACCCGTGATCAGGAACCGTGGACATGGTGACGCGGCCGCAGCCAGGCGCGCAGCCCGGGCCTGCTCGCCGCTCGCCAGGCGCGCGCCCACGCGGCGCGCGCCGCGCTGGCATCAGCGTGCTCCAGGCCGGCCAGCTCGCCGGCGACAAAGGCCGCGCCGGGGTGCGCCGACGCCGCCTCGCGGAGCCAGGCCTGCGCCACCACCGCGTCCTGGTGCTCGCCAAGCACCTCCTGCAGCCTGGCCAGCGCCCGCGCCAGGCGCGCCGCCCGCGTCCCCATCACCGGCGCCGCCGCCTCTGCCGCGTAGCGCGCGCGCTTCGTCAGGATGCGGATCCGGTGCAGTTGCCCGTCGGCGGGTGACTCGGGAAGCGCGCGCACGGCGGCGCGCAGTTTCCTCCACGGTTTGCCCACCAGGCCCGGCAGGACGTCGGCCGCGGGGACGTCTGCGTCGGGCGTCAGCGCCGGCGCGCGCACGGCTTCGACCAGGCGGTCGAGCAAAGCGTCGTACGGGCGGTCCCGCATGGTCGCGAGCAGCCGCGCCCGGGCCGCGTCGCGCCGCTCGGCGAGGCGGGCGAGCAGGCGGCTGGCGCCGGCGCGGTCGTCGTCCGCGAGACCGGCGGCCCGCGCCGAGAGCCGCTGCAGCATCACGTCCGCGTCTCGCACCTCGCCCAACTCCGCGGCCAGCTCGCTGAGCGCGGCACGGAGGTCCTCGACCCAGGCGGCGTCGAGCAGCGGCGCGAAGGTGCGCAGGTCGGAGCGAAGCCGGCGGGTCGCCACCCGCGCCTGGTGCACGCCCTCGGGATCGCTTCCCAACCGGACCACCGGGTCGTGGCAGATCAACCGTGCCACCGAGGCGGCCAGCGCCCGGGCCACGGCGGCGCCGGCGCTGGGATGTCGCGGCAGCGCTCCCGCGGCAACATCGGGAGGGCCGGAGGCGGTCCGCCCGAGCGCGCGCACCAGCTTGGGTGTCGGGTCGGGCGCCCCGGCGCCGGCGGCGCGCATCCGGGCGACCACGGCGTCGAGCAGCGCCGGACTGCCGGCACGGAGCTCCACCTCCAGTTCGCGAAAGCGGCGGCTGGCACCACCGTCCTCGATCACCGCGACTCGGTCATCGACGAGCTCGGCGAGGAGCGTCCCGTCGGTGGCGCAGAGCTCCACGGTGTGACGACCGGTGCGCAGGATGACGACGGGCCGCGGCGTCTGACCGCGAAGCATTCCCCGCACCAGGTCGAGAGCCTCGGCGGGAGGTGGGCCGGCGGGAGCCACGAAGACATGTTCGTCCCGCTCCAGCAGCACGCCCTCGGAGGGAGCGGGCAGCTTGACCGTCCAACCCTCAGCGCCACGAAAGCGCAGCTGCGATCCCCAGCGCGCCAGGCGAAGGTCGGGGGTGTCGTAGTACACGGCCTGGAGCCGTTTCCGTCCACGGTCGGCGGTCACCACGCCGGGCAGCACGCCGTCGAGGTTCGGCAGCCTGAGCTGCTCCGGCGCCGGCAGCTTCACCTCGCGCTCGCGCGTCACCGTCACCGACCGTGACCCCCACGCCCCGCCATCGCCACCTCCGGTCCGCCCATCATGGGCAGCCCGACGAATCTACACTGCGAACGGCACGGTCGTTGCCGCGGAGCGCCCGTATACTCCCCCGCCATTCCCTCAGCAGCCTGCCGGGAGGCCGCGTGTGCCGGAGCCGCCGCTCGCCGTCGTCGACATCGGGTCCAACTCCGGACGGATGATCGTGGTCAGGCTGAGCACTGCCGGGTGCCTCGAGATCATCTCCGACGCGCGCACCCCGCTGCGGCTTGTCGGCGAGATCGACAGCGAAGGACGGCTCGGGTCGGCGGCGGTGGAACGCATCGTCGCGGCGGTGCGCGACTTTCAATCGATCGCCGTCGCCGCTCGGGCGGTGCGCACCGTCGGCGTGGCCACGGCGGCAGTGCGCGAGGCGGTCAACGGAGCTCGGGTGGTCGAGCGGGTACGGCGCGACACCGGCCTCGAGATCACCGTGATCGATGGCGAGGAGGAGGCACGGCTCGCGTTTCTCGGCGCCGTGCACGGCCTGCCAGTCGAGGACGGCCTGCTGGTCGACGTCGGCGGCGGCAGCCTGGAGATCTCGCAGTTCCGCGAACGCCGCCTGAGTCGCAGCTGGACGCTACCGCTGGGCGCGCTGCGTCTGACCGGGCGATTCCTCGTCGCCGATCCGCCGCGCGCGTCCGAGATCTCTCAGCTCTGCCAGCACACCGCGACGACGCTTGCCGATGACAAGGTCCCGCCGCTCACCGGCGAGCAGCGGATGGTCGGTAGTGGCGGCACCATTCGCAACATCGCCAAGATGCACCACGCCACCCTCACCTATCCCATCCCGCGGCTGCACGGATACGTGCTGGGACGTCGCGAGGTGCGCGACATCGCCTCCCGCGTCTGCTCCCGCCGTCTCTCCCGTCGGGCCGCGCTCGCCGGGCTCAGCAGTGACCGGGCCGATTCGATCACCGGTGGAGCGCTGGCGGTGCAGGTGGTCATGGAGATGTTGGGAGCCTCCGACCTGGTGGTCTCCGGACAAGGATTGCGGGAGGGAGTCGCCCTCGCCCGGCTCGGCGGACGGCTACCCAGCAGCTCCGCCGTACGCGAGGCCTCGGTGTCGGCGTTGGTGTCGCGCTTCACCACCTGCGACAGCGCCCGCGCCCAGCGGCGCCGGCGCATGGTGGCGGCGCTCATCGACATGCTCGACCCGGAGACGCTCCCCGAGCTGCGCGAGGCGCTCGATCACGCCGCCACCCTTCTCGACGTCGGCCGCAGCGTCGACTACTACCACCGCTGGGAACACGCCGCGACCATCGTTCTCGCCGCCGACCTGCGCGGCTTCTCCCACCGCACCATCGCCATGCTCGCCTCGCTGATCGAGCGCGCCGGGCGCGACCGCGCCAGCCTCCCCGGCGGCTCGGTGCTGCTCTCCGCCGACGACCGGCGGGCGATCGGTCGGGCCGCGGTGGTGCTCGCCCTGGCCGACGAGCTGGAGCGGCGGCTGCCACCGCGCCGCCTTCCCACCCTGCAGCACCGCCGTCGCAAACGAGCGCTCGTGCTCTCGGTGCCGATGACCCACCAATGGCAGCCCGCGGGCGTGGCCGACCGCTTTCGTCGCGTCTTCGGCGAGGCCCTCGTCATCGAGCCGGCCGGGTCGATGACGAGCTGAGCGCCGCCGTCCTATGCTCTCCGCCGTGCGACCGGTCACCGTCACCGACACCACCTTCCCCAGCGAGGTGGTCGATTCCGAGCTGCCGGTGCTGGTCTTCATGTGGGCGGATTGGAACTCGACCTGCAAGGCGCTCGCCCCGACCATCACCGCCCTGGCCGAGGACTACGCGGAACGGGTGAAGGTCGCCAAGCTGGACGTCGATGCCAACCCGCGGACGCCGGCGCTCTTCGCGGTGGTGAACGTACCCACCCTGCTGATCCTCGACCGCGGCCAGGTGGTCTCACGCATCGTGGGCTACCGCCATGCACCGGTGATCCGCGCCGAGCTGGATGAGGTTCTGACCTCCGCCACTGCGTAGTGACGGACACCGTCCGACCCCTGCCTGCCGCCTTCCTGGACGCCCTGCAGGGACAGGAGGAGGTGCTCGTCTCCTCGCGCGAGCCGGGCCGCACCGGCACCGTGCCGGTGTGGTTCGCGGTGGGGCCGCCAGGGGTCGTCTACCTGTTCGTCGAGTCGTACTCGAAGAAGGCGGTGCGCTGGCGGCGCGACCCCTGGGTCCGCTTGCACGTCCGCGGCGGGCCCACGGTCGAGGGCCTCGCGCGGGTGGTCGAGGGCGAGGGGCTCGCCGCGGTGGCGCCGCTGATCGTCGAGCGCTGGGACATGGCGGGAGCGACCACCGTCGAGGCGCTCCATCGCATGGTGGACGGCGGTGGTCGTGTCGTCATGCGCGTCGAGGCGGCGGCACCACCCGGCTGAGCCGGCGGCGGTCAGGGATGTCCGGCGTCCGCAACCCGCAGGGTGGGAGCGCCGCGAACGACGCTCCCGCTGCAGGTACGAATTACTTGAGGGTCTTGGCCGCGTTGCTCTCGAACAAAGGCTGGATGGTCTTCAGGAATGCAGGGACGGTCACATCCACCTTCTTGATCAGCGTCTGGCGGTCGGCCGGTCCCAGCGACGGCGTGTAGGTCAGATCGGGCAGCAGCCCGCCGAAGGAGAAGTGGCCGAGGTTCTTGCGGGCGTTGAGCAGTCCATCCCGGGTCAGATCGCCGCTTTCGATCGCCTTCTTGAGGATGGCGACCTCGACCTGCGCCATGGTGTAGCCGTACATGAAGTAGTAGTCGGGTGCCTGGGCCGGCGAGTACTTCTGCTGGTCGGCGAGGAACGGGGTCATGCCGGCGGCGGTGGTGTCGCCCCAGTCTGGCTGGTAACCCATCACCCAGACGGTCTTCGCCAGGACCTGGTTGACCTGGGTGGGCTTACCGGTGAGCGTCCCGTTGTCGGTCATCAGGTATTCCGACCAGGCAGGCCCCAGGAACACCCACTGTGGGAAGTAGCCGATGGCGGCGCCGGTGCCGACGATCGTCGCTGCCGGTTTGGGTACGGCGTTGACGATGACGTACTGCGCACCGGCATTCTTCATCTGCACCACCTGGGCGGTGAAGTCGGTGTCGGTGACGTTGTATGTCGCTCGCGCGACATCGTTGAAGTGGCTGGCGTCGTGGGCGGCGGTGTATCCGCGCAGGCCGTCCTGGCCATATTCGTCGTTCTGATAGATGATCCCGATCTTGGCGTCCCTCTTTCCCAACTTGTCGACGATGTAGGACAGGCTGTTGGCGACATCGATGGAATAGGGCGTACCGATGACGATCATCACCGGGTCAGTGGTGAAGCTCGACGACTGCGCGACAGCGGCGGTGAGCACATGGGCCTGGTCAGCCAACGGCTCAATCGCCTTGGTGGTGGGACTTCCCAACGACTGGGCGATGAAGGCGCTGCTTCCGACCACCTCGTTGTACAGCTGCACGTGTGTCTGTGGGTTGTACTGATCGTCCTTCTCGACGTAGTTGATCTTCCAACCGTCCACCCCACCCTTGGCATTGACCGCCTGGAAGTACGCCTCCTGGCCGGCGGTGAGTGGCTTGCCGATGATTGCCACCTGGCCAGAGAGCGGAGTGATGATCGCGGTGGTGATGGTCTTGGTGGAGGCGTCGACCCCGGGGCCGGTCTTGATGGCACCCGAGGTCGCGCCGCCACCACTGGTACTACTGCTCCCACATGCCGCCAGCGCGGCGAGCAATCCGGCGGCGCTGATCGCCGCCAGTCTGGTCCGATGAGCGGTTCCCACTTGAGTTGTTACCTCCATGTCCTAGGCCGATTGCTGCGATGGAAGAGGGGTCGATGGGGGTATGGCAGGGCCACGCGCCAGGCGTTGCGCCAAGGCGATGGCGCGGCCCGCCAGGCCGACCACGCCACGGGGTTCGAGCACAAGGAAGAGGATGATCAGCGCCCCGTAGAAGATGGAGCTGAACTCGTTGATGGAGAGACCTCCGCTGCTGCTCCCGTGCTGCAGGAAGGGCACCGAGTCGGCATAGTGGTTGAGCACCGTGGGCGTGCCGGCCACGAAGATGGCTCCCAATAGCGGCCCCCACACCGTGCCGATGCCGCCGACGATGATCATGGCGACGAACGAGATGGAGAGGATGAGGTCCCAGCTCTGGGGACGCACAAAACTGAGATAAGAGCCGAACAGCGCGCCACCGACGCCGGCGAGAAATGAAGAGATCACGAAGGCGGCGAGCTTGGTGCGGACCAGGTTGATGCCCATCAGCGAGGCGGCGACCTCGCGCTCGCGCACCGCCTGCAGCGCCCGACCCGTTCGTGTCCGCACCAGGTTGCGAACGAAGAGCATGCCGAGCACCAGGATGAACAGGCTCAGGTAGTAGTAGAGGGCGTTGTGGTCGATGGTGGCGCCGCCCAGGCTGGTGCCCTGGGAGAAGTCGACGCTGCACGACGGCTGGCACTGCGCCCCGGCCCCGATCTGCACCGAGGGGATGGCGGTGCCCTGCGGTCCACCAGAGAGCGAATCGACGTTGAGAAAGATGTGCTGGCCGATGAAGACGATGCCGATGGTGACGATGGCCAGGTAGAGCCCGCGCAGGCGCAGCG
This sequence comes from Chloroflexota bacterium, assembly GCA_005880985.1. Taxonomy (GTDB): domain Bacteria; phylum Chloroflexota; class Dormibacteria; order Aeolococcales; family Aeolococcaceae; genus CF-134. The sequence continues at coordinate 58,094 of VBIQ01000004.1, read as the reverse complement.
CCACGGGGCCGACGATCAGACCGCACAGCCCCGCCACCACGCCGGCGGCGGGGATCCAGATGAGCGCCATCAGCTGGTGGTCGCCACCCAGCACCTTGGCGGTGTAGGCGCCCACCGCGAGGAAGAAGGCATGGCCCAGCGACACTTGCCCGGTGTAACCGGTGAGGACGTTGAGGCCGAGCGCTGCGATGGCGTAGATGAGGATGAAGACGAGCGTGCTCAACCAGAACGCATTGAGCATGAAGGGCAGAGCGACAGTGAGGGCTGCTGCCGCCACCACGCTCCCGGCAGCGATCAGCCCGGCCGCTGAGACGGTCCGCCCCAGCACCCGCACCTCGCTGCTCATATGCGTTCCACGGGGGCGCGCCCGAAGAGCCCATATGGCTTGACCATCAGCACCAGGATCATCACCACGTAGGGCGCGATGACATAGAAGTTGGTCCCCAACCAGGAGGCGTGAGCTGGCTGGTACCCCTTGGTCAGCTCCTCGACCAAGCCGATGGTGACACCGCCGACCACCGCCCCCGCCGGGGAGTCGAGCCCACCCAGGATGATCGCCGGGAAGGCGAGCAGGGCGACGGCGCTGATGCTGGGATCGAGCTGGTTGGGGAAGGTGGCGAGGAAGAAGCCTCCCACGGTGGCCACCGCCCCGGCGACGCCCCAGGCGAGGGCGAACACCCGCCGGGTGGGCACCCCCACCGCCATCGCCGCCTCCTCGTCGGCGGCGGTGGCGCGCATCGCCAGCCCGTAACGCGAGTAGCGGTCGAAGAGGAAGAACCCGAGCAGCACCCCGAAGACGGTGACGATGGTCCAGATCTTTGCCCAGATCAGGGTCACGCCTCCGGGGTGGACCGCCGAGGAGCTCCACGGATCGCCCAGCAGCCGCGGATTGGCGCCGAACTTGGCGGAAACCGAGGCGTCGATGACGATGCTCAACCCGATGGTGATCATGACGATGACGAAGACCGGCTGCCCTGCCACCCAGCGCAGTACCAGCCGCTGGAACACCACCCCCACCAGGACGCACACGCCGATCGCGGCCAGGACCGCCAGCCCGAAGGGCAGGCTCTTGTCGATTGCGAACCAGGACACCATGTAGGCGCCCAACGCCAACAGGCTCCCCTGGGCGAAGTTGATCACCTGGCTCGAGCGGTAGATCACGGTGAAGCCCAGCGCGACCAGGGCGTAGACGCAGCCCAGAGCGAATCCAGAGAAGAGCAGCTGATAGAAGGTGGTCATACGGCGGCCTCCTCCTCCAGCTGCGCGCCGAGGTAGGCCTTGATCACCCGCGGGTCACGTTGCACCTCGCCAGGCGTGCCCAGGGCGATCACCCTGCCGAAATCGAGCACCAGAACGCGCTGGGCAACCTGCATCACCATGCCCATGTCATGCTCCACCAGGACGATGGAGTAGCCGCGCTCGTGCATGCGGCGGATCAGCGTCGTGATCTCGCCGCGCTCGGCCGTGCTCATCCCCGCCACCGGTTCGTCGAGTAGCAGCAACCGCGGTTGCATGGCCAGCGCCCGGGCCAGCTCGACCCGCTTCTGGATGCCGTACGGGAGGATGTGCACTGGCCGGTGGGCGACGCCGGCGATGCCGACGAACTCGAGCGCCTCCATCGCTGCGGCGCGATGGCTGCGTTCCTCGAGCTGGGCGAAGCCGAGGTAGAGCCCGCCGCGCAGCGTGCCGGAGCGCATCAGATGGTGGCGGCCGATGAGCACGTTCTCGAGCACACTCAGGTTGCCGAACAGACCCAGGTTCTGGAAGGTGCGGGCGATGCCGGCGCCCGCGATCTGCGCACGACGCAGCCGGAGCAGGTCGGCCCCCAGGTAGCGGATCGTGCCCCTGGCTGGGCGGTAGACCCGCGAGATCACGTTGAAGAGCGAGGTCTTGCCCGCGCCGTTGGGACCGATGACCGCGAAGATCTCGCCCTCGTCGACCGAGAGGCTGACATCGCTGAACGCGGCGACGGAGTTGAAGAAAAGGGTGAGGCCGTCGGTCTCGAGCACCGGAGTGGCGCTCATCGCGCCTTCTCGCCGGTCACCGCCGCGACCTCCGCCTGACCGGCGCTCGTCCCCAGGTAGGACGCCCGCACCCTCTCATCCGCCAACAGGTGCGCGGTCCGGTCGTGATGGGTGACGCAACCGTTCTCCAGCAGGTACGCATAGCTGGTCGTCGCCAGCGCCAAGGCGGTGCTCTGCTCGACCATCATCAGGGAGCAGCCCCCGGCGACGATCTCGCGCAACGACGCGCCGATCTGCTCGACCACCAGCGGGGCTAGGCCCAGCGAGGGTTCGTCGAGGATGAGCAGGCGCGGCTGCGCCATCATGGCGCGAGCGATGGCCAGCATCTGCTGCTCGCCGCCGGAGAGATAGCCTGCAGCCTGACCGAGCCGCGCCGCGAGCGGGGGGAACAGCTGCAGCACCTCGTCGCGGACGCGCTTTTCGCGAGACCGGTCGCGTGCCGAGAAGGCGCCCGCGCGGAGGTTGTCGCTGACCGTGAGGTCGCGAAAGATGCGACGCCCTTCCAGCGCCTGGGCGATCCCCGATGCCACCAGTTTCGACGTGTCTGCGCCGATGATCGAACGGCCGTCGAACGTGATCGAGCCGTGGACGACCGCGCCGTTGTGGTAGCGCAGCAGACCGGTGATGGCGCGCAGCACGCTGGTCTTGCCGGCGCCATTGGCGCCGAGGAGGCACACCGAGCCGCCCTCGTCGACGCTCAGCGAAACGCCTTCGCAGGCGAGCACCGCACCGCCGTAGGTGACCGTCAATCCGGACACCTCGAGCAGCGTCACCTCGACCCCCCAGCCGCCGCCACCGCCGACCGGCGGCCCGCTCCCGCACTCCCCATGTACGGCCCCCTGAGTATCCCACTACCAGCCGGGCAGCGCCGCCGCGAAACACCCAGGCGCCGGGGGAGCCTCCCACGGATCGCCCCGGCGGGTCAATCGCCCGTTGGTATGAGAGTCAGCCGCCGGGAGCGTCCTTCGGCTAGCGGACCGCTTCGAGGTCGAGCGGACGCATGTTGAGCACCATCGACTTCATGCGGGTCATCGCCTCGATCGAATAGCGCACGCCCTGCGTTCCCATGCCTGAGGACTTGGTGCCGATGAAGGGAAAGTGGTCCGGCCCGCGCGCGGTGCGACCGTTCACCTGCACGGTGCCCACGTCGAGTCGCAGAGCGATCTGGGTGGCCACGTCGACGTCGCGCGAGAAGATCGCCGCCTGCAGGCCGTACTCGGAGCGATTGGAGAGCTCGACCGCCTCGGCGGCACTGCCCACCCGGATCACCGGCAGGAGCGGGGCGAAGGGCTCCACCCAGGCGACGTCCATCGCCTCGGTCACCTGGTCGAGCAGGGTCGGTTCGACCAGGTTGTCCCGCCGGCCACCGCCGCAGACCAGGCTGGCCCCGAGCTCGGTGGCCTGGCGAACCATCTGCTCGGCTCGCACCGCCGACTCGGGATCCACCAGCGGAGTCACCACGCAGTCGTCGCGGGGATCGCCCACCGACAGCCGGCCGATGCGTTCCGCCAGCAGTGATACCAGCTCGCCGGCGACCGACCTGACCACCAGCACCCGCTTGACCGCGGTGCAGCGCTGGCCGCTGTAGGCGAAGGCCCCGCTGACGATGTCACCCGCCGCCACTTCGAGGTCCGCATCGCCGAGAACGATGGCGGCGTCCTTGCCGCCGAGCTCGAGCAGCAGCGGAACCATCCCCGCCTTGCGCGCCAGTGCCCGCCCCGTCTCCGACGACCCGGTGAAGGTGATCATGTTGATGCGGGGGTGCTGCACCAGGTGGTCACCGATGCGCGAGCCGCGCCCGGTGACGACGTGCATCACCCCGGGCGGGATGCCGGCGTCGTGCAGCAGATCGCCCATCAGCGTTCCCGCGAGCGCTCCCTGAGTCGGCGGCTTGAGCACCACCGCGTTACCGGAGGCCAGCGCCGGCGCGATCTTGGAGACACCGAGGTTGATCGGGTAGTTGAAGGGCGGGATGGCGAGCACCGTCCCCATCGGGACGCGGTAGCTGATCGCCAGCTTGTTGCGATGCTGCTTGGGAAAGGCATCGGAGAACTGGGCGTCGCCGATGATCCGCTTGGCCTCCTCGGCGGTGAAGCGGACGAAGTCGGCGGAGCGAATCACCTCGTCGCGGGAATCCTTGCGGGCCTTGGCGATCTCCATCACCAGCAGCTCGGCGAGCTCGTCGGCATGGGCCTCGAGGAGGTCGGCGAATCGATGGAGCAGCCGGGCCCGCTCGTCGAGCGGCGCGTCGGCCCAGGCGGGCTGGGCGCTGGCGCAGGCGTCGACGACCGCGTCGATCTCGGAGTGGGTGTACTCGTGCACCCTGCCGACCACCGAGCCGTCGACCGGCGAGCAAACCTCGAGGGTGGCCTCGGGGACCGGCGGGCGCGGCTCGCCGGCCAGCGAGTAGCGCCCGTCGAGCGGGCGTAGGGAGGGCGGTGTGGTCATCGCCGCGCGATCGTACCCGTCGGGAGCGCACCGCCTGAGCGCGTGGCAAGGAGGCTGCCGGCGCGACGGCTCTATGCTCCGGCCGCATGCCCGAGCCCGCTGCCCCCGTCGATCCCGAGCAGGCTCTGCTCGAGGCCCTGGCAGCAGGCGGGCCGCTGGCCCTGCTGGGCGATCGCAACCCGGTGGCGCTGGTGAAGAGCGCCGCGGCCCGGTCCGGGCGGTCGCTCGACTGGGTCGACGCCCGCGGGCTCACCACCCAGCCCTTCGACCGGTTGGTACGCGGCTGGTGGGACGGTGTTGAGTGGAACCCTGGTGGCCTGGTCCGCGCCATGACCTCGGGTGGCATCTTCCTGATCAGCAACGTTCAGGCACTGCCCGACGACCTGCGACAGCGGATCGGGCGCCTGCTGCTCACCGGCAAGGTGCCGCTGACCGGGCCGATGCTCACCACCGACCGGGTCATTGCCGGCCACCCCGCGACCTCGTACGTGCTGCACGTCGACGACCACCAGCCGGTGCTGCTTCAGGTCTACACGCTGATCAAGCGCTTTCCGGTGCGGATCCGCGCCGACGCCGCCGGCCCACCGCCGGTGGCGCGACGATGAGGGGCTCGGTCCTGCGATGCTGTCACCCCGCAGACCAGGAGGACTGAGAAGTGACTGCGCTCGACGGTCGCATCGCGCTCATCACCGGAGGCTCCTCCGGCATCGGCCTGGCCACGGCGCGCCGGCTGACGCGCGAGGGCGCGCGAACGGTGATCGCCGACATCCAGCCCCCGCCCGAGGGCGCCGGGGAGCTCTATCTCGACGTCGACGTGGGCGACGCCACGGCCTGGGAGGCGGCGGTCCGACTGATCGAGGAACGGCTGGGAGGGCTCGACGTCGTCCACCTCAACGCCGGGGTCGCCCTCAACGTCGCCGATCCCGCCCAACTGTCGGTCGAGCAGTACCGGCACATCATGCGGGTGAACGTCGACGGAGTCTTCCTCGGCATCCGCGCCGTGCTGCCCGCGCTGGAGCGGCGAGGCGGCGGCGCGATCGTCGCCACCGCCTCGCTCGCCGGTCTGACCGCGTTTGCCATCGACCCCGTGTACACCGCCAGCAAGCACGCGGTCGTCGGGCTGGTGCGCTCGCTGGCGCCGGTGTTGGAGCCGCGCCGCATCACCATCAACGCGGTGTGTCCGGGCATCGTCGAGACCCCACTGGTCGGCGAGGGCGTGGCCAACCTTCGCGCCGCCGGCTTCCCGCTGCTCCAGCCCGACGAGGTCGCCGACGTCGTGATGCTGGCGCTCAACAGCGGCCGCACCGGGTCATGCTGGGCGGTGCAGCCGGGCCGCGAACCCGTCGACTTCCACTTCGGCAGGGTGCCCGGTCCGCGTACCCCCGGAGCGGAGGGGATGGCGCCGCCGCTCGCCGCGATGATGGGCTCGGTGAGGGTCGACACCGACTGAGGACGGGCTGCGGGTTCGCTCAGGTCGGCACCCCGGCGCCACCGGGGTGACGAGGTCCTCCTGATACAACTGGGCCATGGCCGTCGACTGGGACCCCGGAGGCGACCGCGGAGCGCGGCGCAGCATCGTCGCCTCGGAAACCCGAGGGCGATGACCTTTCTCGCCGGCTTCTCGGGGACGGTCGCCCTCCTTCTGCTCTGCTTTCTCCTCTTTTCCGAGGAAGCGGGGGTGCCGCTGCCCTTCGCGCCGGGGGAGCTGGTACTGATCGCCGCCGGCCTGCTGATCGCCAGCGGGTCGCTCACCTGGTGGCTCTTCGTCCCCCTGGCGTGGGTGGCCTGCGGAGGCGGAGCCGCCATCGGCTACGAGTGGGCGCGGGCACTCGGGGCGCCGGGACTGGAGGCGCTGGCCGAGCGGCTCGGCGCCGGCAGGTCGCTTCGGCGTGTGGAGGACCGGCTGCGAGCAGCGGGGCCGATGGGGATCGCCGTCTCCCGGCTCATCCCCGGGCTGCGCATCTACACCACCCTGGCCGCCGGCGCGGTCCGCGTCGACCGGCGCCAGTTCCTCCTCGGCGCCCTGCCGGCGATGGCGGTGTGGGTGGTGATCTTCACCGTGCTCGGCGCGGTGGTGGGCATCCCGGCCGAGCACTTCTTCACCAACATCGAGAAGCTCGCGCTGCGCGGTGCCCTGCTCATTGTCGCCGGAGTCGGCGCGTGGGTCGCGGTGCGTCGCGTGCCTCCGATCAGCCGCGAGGACCACATCCTGCTCGACACCCCCGGGGTGTGGCGCTTCGCCATGGCGGTGGCCATCGACCTGGTGATCGTCGCCTGCATCGTCGTGGGTCTGGGAGCGCTGGCGCGAGGCATCGCCGGTGTCGGCGAGGGAGCGGGTTGGGTCGAGGTGCTGGCGGTGCTCGCCACCGTCGCCGTGTTCTACGTGGTGATCACCCGCCGTGGCGTCGGTGCCACCGCCGGCGAGCGCTTGCTCAATCTCACCTATCGACGCCGCGGGCAATCGGCCCAAACCACCGCAGCCACGCAGCCTCACTGGTAGCGCGTCCCGCTGAGGTCGATCCAACCGCCCTCGTGACGCCCGGTGGCGTGATGGGTGAAGTGGATCACCGGGTGGCCCGGATCGGGCTCGAACTGACCGTGTACCGTCACCGTGGTGCCGGCGGTCACCGGCACCCGTGGCGCGAGCGACAGGTTGTGGTCGATCTCGACGACAACGCCGCCGCCCAGGTCGACGGTGAAGCGCTGGTGCCGGCCGTCCGCACCGAACGAGTCGGTCAGCACCGTGCGCACCGGTCCGCGCAGCGTCACCTCGGCCGGGCTGCGAGCAGCGATCGCCGAGGCGACCGCGCCGTTGTCCACGCTCGGGTCACCGCAGGCGGCGGCCGACAGCGCCAGCAGCCCGGTGACGACGGCCGCGCAACCGGCTCTCACGGCTGCACAGGGTAGGTCCCGGCAGCGCCACAATGAGCCGGCCATGGTTGGCATGCGCCGAGGGGGCCTGGAGGACGAGACGTGACTGAACTGAAGACCGGTCCGGCGGCGGCGGCGCCGCCATCCGATCATCGCGACCGGCTCTACATCGGGGGACGGTGGGTGCCGAGCTCCGGCAGCGGACGCATCGACGTGATCAGCGCCTCCACCGAAGAGGTGATCGGCAGCGTTCCCGAGGGCACCCCTGCGGACGTCGAGCGAGCGGTGCAGGCCGCCGCCGCCGCCCTGCCCGGCTGGTCGGCGCTCTCTCCTGGCGGGCGCGCCCAGTACCTGCTGCGCATCCAGCAGGGGCTGGCGGCCCGCAGCGAACGCATCGCCAAGCTGATCAGCGGCGAGGTGGGGATGCCGCTGCCGCTCTCCACCATGATCCAGGCCGGCCTGCCGACGATCGTCAGCGGGATCTACGCCCAGCTGATCACCGACTACTCGTTCGAGGAGGAGATCGGCAACTCACTGGTGGTGCGCGAGCCGGTCGGTGTCGTTGCCGCCATCACCCCCTGGAACTACCCGCTGCATCAGATCGTCGCCAAGGTGGCGCCGGCGCTGGCCGCCGGCTGCACCGTGGTGCTCAAGCCGAGCGAGGTCGCGCCGCTCAACGCCTTCGTGTTCGCGGAGGTCATGGAGGAGGCGGAGCTCCCCGCCGGGGTCTTCAACCTCGTAACCGGCTACGGGCCGGTGGTCGGCGAGGCGATGGCGGCGCACGGCCTGGTCGACATGGTGTCGTTCACCGGTTCCACCCGGGCAGGTCGCCGGGTGGCCGAGCTGGCGGCGCAGACGGTCAAGCGCGTCGCCTTGGAGCTAGGCGGCAAGTCGGCCAACGTGATCCTCGAGGGTGCCGACCTGCGTCGCGCGGTGAGCGGCGGCGTCAGCAACGCCTTCCTCAACTCCGGCCAGACCTGCAACGCCTGGACGCGGATGCTGGTGCCGCGGGCGCACCAGGAGGAGGCGATCGCCATCGCCGGCGAGACGGCGCAGTCGTTCAGCCCCGGCGACCCCTTCGCCGAGGGCACCCGGCTCGGCCCGCTGATCTCGCAGGCGCAGTACGAGCGCGTCCAGGGCTACATCCGCAAGGGCATCGACGAGGGAGCGCGGCTGGTCTGCGGCGGTCCCGGCAAGCCGGAAGGTCTGGAGCGCGGGTACTTCGTGCGGCCGACGGTCTTCGCCGACGTGCGGCCCGAGATGACCATCGCCCAGGAGGAGATCTTCGGACCGGTGCTCTCGATCATTCCCTACGACACGCCCGAGCAGGCGCTGGAGATCGCCAACGGCACCGTCTATGGCCTCGCCGGCGGCGTGTGGGCGGGCGATCGTGAGACGGCGCTCGCCTTCGCCCGGGGAATGCGGGCCGGGCAGGTGGACGTCAACGGCGGTGCCTTCAACCCGTTGGCCCCGTTCGGCGGCTACAAGCAGTCGGGCCTCGGCCGTGAGCTCGGCCGCTACGGGCTCGAGGAGTACCTCGAGGTCAAGTCGCTCCAACTCTGAGATGTCACGCCACCCCGCCGCGGACGCCATCCTGGGGCCGTACCGCGCGCCGGGGGTGGTCTGGGACGAGCTGACCGGCGACGGCCCCCAGCTGGCCAGGCGGGTGCTGGCGCTGGTCGACCGCTGCTCGACGCCGGGGGTCTGGTGGGTGGCGCGGCTGGCGGGGCCGCCGGCCGCGGTGCGCTACCTGATGGCGGTTGCCGGTGCCGCCTCCCCGGTGCTGCGTCTGCCCGGAGGCGACCCGAGGCTGGCGGCGTTGGTCGACAGCGGGGACAGCGACCACGTCCTGCTGCTGGCGCTGAGCGATGCCGGCGGAGTCGACGGGGTCGCCGCGCTGCTCGAACGCGACGAGCTCGGCCAGGCGGTGGCCGCCGCGAGGATGGCCGTGGTGCTCAGCCCCGGACAGGGACGCGCGGGCTTGACGCGGCGACCGGGGGTGGAGCCACCCCCGCCGGGCGCCTGGAGCCAGCCGCAGCCCGGGAGGGCGGCCCCCGGCGGCACCGTGGGCGTCCGCCGCCGGCGCATCGCTGCCGCGCTGCTCGCCGTCGGGCTGACGGGGGTGGCGACGGTGGGAGCGGTCCGGCTCCGACCCGCCGCCACCCCGCCGAGAGTGACGGCCGCAGCGACAGCGGCCGCGATCGCGCCCACCCCGGCGAGCACCGCTCCGCGTCGGTACCTCTCCATCCCGGCGGCCCAGTTGCCGCGTTCCCGGCAGGGAGCGGGCATCGCCGTTTTCGGCCGCGCCGTGCTCGTCTTCGGAGGCGTGGCCAACGGGCCGCCCCGCAACAGCGAGAGTCCGGCGGGCGTCGCCCTGGGAGACACCTGGACCTGGGACGCGGTCCACGGCTGGGGGTCCTCCGCCGACACCGGGGCACCGCCGCCGCGTGGGTTCGCCGGGATGGCCTACAGCCCCGTCCAGGTGGCGGTGATCCTCTTCGGTGGGCTCGGAGGTTCCGACACCGCCCCGCCCGGCGCCGACACCTGGCAGTGGGACGGGCACTGGCAACGGTTGCACCCGGCCCACTCGCCTCCGGCCGGGGAGGCGGGGATGGTCTGGGACGAGCGAGACCGGGTGATGCTGATGGTCGACGCCCCGGTCGCCCCCGACGGCTCACTGCTCCCGGTGCAGACCTGGACCTGGGATGGGGTGGACTGGCACCGGGCCACCGCCCGGAGAGTGCCACCGGTGCTGGGTCCCCTCGCCTACGACCCCGGCACCGGTGCGGTGCTGATGCTGACCCCACCGGGACAGCCGTCGGGACAGAGTTCGAGCACCTGGACCTGGTCGGGCTCGCAGTGGACGGAGAGAGTGTCGACGGCCGCGCCTCCCTTCGATCCGGGCGCCACGCTCGCCGCGGACCCGGGCGACCACGGGGTGCTGCTCTTCGTCGGCGGCGGGGCGAGCTCTCAGACCTGGCGCTGGCGCGGCGGCGTCTGGTCGGAGCTGAGTCCGACCTCGGCGCCGGCGACGGCAACGGCGATGGTCACCACCGACGACGGGGTTCTGCTCTTCGGCGGCGAGCTGCGCAGCGAGCCGTTCACCGAGATCGCGGGGTGGACCGGGGGGAACTGGCAGCTGCTCTACCGGGCCACGGCTCGCTGAGAGCGCACCGCGACACGATCGAATCCGGTCACCGGCCGGGTTACACGCGTACCATCACACCGAACAGACATGCCGCCGGCGCAGATGGCGGCAGGAGAAGCAGCCCACGTGGCGATCGCGGCGCGGTCGGTAGGACCTGCGGCGGGCGGGGGTGGCGATCTCGTCGAGCGACGCCTGCTTCTCCGAGGCGGTCCCGTCCGCCTGGTCGAGGGCGGCACCGGACCGACCGTCCTCTTCCTCCACGGGTTTGCCGACAGCCTCAATACCTGGCGGCTGCTGATGCCCCGACTGGCAGCGCGCCATCACGTCATCGCCCTCGACCTGCCCGGGTTCGGCGAATCGGCAGCCACCGCGCGCCGACCGATGCTGCCGTCGCACGTCGCCGCGGTCTCGGAACTGGTCCGGCGCCGTGCCCATGGCGAGCCGGTGACCCTGGTGGGCAACTCGATGGGCGGCGCGGTCGCGCTCCACTACGCGGTCACCCATCCCGACGCTGTCGACCGGCTGGTGTTGATCGGCTGCGCCGGCCTCGCGCGTGGCGTCCCACTCTGGTGGCGGGTGCTCACCACGCCGGCGCCCCTCCAGATGATCCTCAGCCCCGCCGCCGGGTTGGCACCACCGGGTCTGGTCGAGCTCATCGTCGCCCGCGTCTACTCCACCCTCGCCTTTCACGACGCCAGCCGGGTCGACCCCGACTCGGTCGCCGGGTTCAGCCGCTTCTATCGCAACCGCGACGACGTGGTCCGTCTCTTCGCGCTGGCCCGCGACCTGGTGGCCGAGCTCGACGGCCGGCTGCTCGACCTCGTCGGCGAGCTGCGGATGCCGACCCTGCTGCTCTGGGGCCGCCAGGACCGCTTCGTTCCGGTGGACCACGCCCTCGCCCTGCAGCGATTGCTCCACCGGTCGCGGCTCCACGTCATCGAGGATTGCGGCCACTGTCCCCAGCTGGAGCTGCCGGACGTCGTCGGGGCCATGCTCGAAGAGTTCCTCGCCGCCCGGCGCGGCCAGCCCCGTCGCGGGGGCACGGGGACCACCCCCACCCGGCGGGCGGGCTAGCAACGGGCCCGGCAGACCGCCGGGCTAGGGGACGGACGGCGGTGTCGGGATCGGTGGCGGGGTCGGCGGCGGTGGGGGCGTCGGTGGGGGCGGCTGCGGGGGCGCCGTCGGCGGCGGCGGCGGTGGCGGCGACGGGCTGGGCGACGGTGTCGGCCTGGGCGTCGGTCTGGACGGCGGGGGCGCCGCGGGCCCGGGTGACGGCGGGCCCGGCGTCGGCGTGGGCGTCGTCCCGAGCTGGCTCGACGGAGCCTTGACGGGGGCCGAACGCCCGGTCAGCGCGGCCATCATCGCGGGGTCGCCGCCGTCCATGCCGAGCGCCCAGGCGCCCACACCGCGCAGGCGGAACTGGTTGACCAACTGCGCCTTCAAGGCGAGCGAGTGGGGATCGTCGAACCAGGTCTGGTGCCAGCGCTGATGGTCGTCCTGGTAGGCGGCCCAGGGCACCGATCCGCGGCTGTCCCACTGCGGCTGATGGGCGGCGGCGACGACGGCCGCATAGGTCATCGCGGTCGGACCTCCGGCGGTGCGAGCTCCGGCATTGCCGTCGGCGGTCTGCCAATCGTAGCCATAGAACGGCACCCCCAGCAGCAGCTTGCCCGCCGGCACGCGCGACGTGTACGCGGCCATGCTGTCGGTGTCGTTCGAGCTGTATCCGGTGAGCGGTGCATTCGGCGACGCCGTGTCGCCCGAGTACATGTCATAGGCCATCACGAACAGGGCATCGACCGCGGATGCGAAGCCAGCGACGTCGAAGAAGCCGTCGGAGTTGGACGCGGAACCGGCGTAGGTGTCGACGCTCACCTGCCAGCGTGGGTCGGCGCCGTGCAGCGCCTGGGCGGCAGCCACGACGAATCGGGTGAAGGCGGCGCGGTCGGTCGAGCCGGTTCCCTCCAGGTCGAGGTTGGCCCCGTCCATGCTCCGGTCGCGGATGGCGGCGGCCAGGTTGGACGCGAGGTGCGACGGAGCCTGCGGGTCGCTGACCAGGGCGTGCAGGGTGGCGTCGTCGAAGCACTTGGCCACCAGCACCACCCGGTCACCGGCGCGGTGAGCCCGGCTGATCAGCGACGCGAGCGCCTGGCTGCGATATCCGGTCCAGCCGTCGCCGGACTGGACCAGCGATCCGTCCCCGGCGAGGTCGACCCCGAAATAGGCGATGGTGGAGAGCGACCGCACGTCGAAGGTCGGCGACCGGTCGAGGGTCCAGTAGGGGGCGAACCCCAGCACCTCGTGGCGGCGAAGGGGCGCGCTCAGCACCGCGGCCGGGGCCGGGTCGGGCGGCGCCGCTGCCGGCGGCAGGGCGAGCGGGACGTTCTGCTGCTGGGTGTCGAAGTGGGCCAGCGGGCGCTGCTGCCGTATCGGATCCGGAATGCGCGCCGGACCGCGGCTCGAGCTGCCGCCCTGGAAGGCCAGGCCGCCCACGACCACGGGAGTGAGGAGCAGCGCCAGGGCCGCTCGAGCACGCCGGACGGTGACGTCACGCGCCATCTGCTCAGAGCAACGATGCTCAGCGGTACCGTCCTGCGCCATCGCCGATCCGAGCTGGAGGTAGTGGGGTAGGCTCGATCCTCGACCGGCAGGAAGCCAGGCATCGGCTAGCATCCGGACCGTGCCCGAGCTGACCTTCAACGGGGAGCCTGTCGAGCGGATCCTGGTCGTCACCGCCCATCCCGATGACGTCGACTTCGGCGCCGCCGGTTCGGTGGCGGGATGGGTCGAGGACGGCGTCGAAGTCTCCTACTGCGTCGTCACCGACGGCGACGCCGGGGGGTTCGACGAGGCGGTGACCCGCGAGCAGATGCGCGAGACGCGGCGGGTCGAGCAGACCGCGGCGGCGGCCACCATCGGAGTCACCGACCTCACCTTTCTCGCATACCCCGACGGGCGCCTGCTGGTGAGCCTGGAGCTGCGGCGCGACCTCACCCGCGTCATCCGCCGCGTCCGACCCCAACGGGTCGTGTCCCCATCGCCGCTGCGCAACTTCGAGCGCATCTATCCCAGCCACCCCGATCACCTCGCCGCTGGAGAGGCGGCGCTCTGCGCCATCTACCCGGACGCGCGCAATCCCTTCGCTCATCCCGAGCTGATCACCGAGGAGCGGCTGGCCGCCCATACCGTCATCGAGACGTGGCTGATGGGCGGGCCGGACGGCGACACCTACGTCGACGTTACTGACAGTTACGACCGCAAGCTGGCCGCGCTGCGCTGCCACCGCAGCCAGGTCGGAGAGCGCGACGATCTCGATCAGATGATGCGTGGGTGGATGTCGTTCACGGCGAAGGCCGGCGGGCTGCCCGAGGGACGTCTTGCCGAGGTGTTCCGCCGCGTACCCACCGTCTGAGCCCCAACCACCGGAGTCCGCTCGCGTCCCTCGCCCCTGACGAGGGCCGCCCCGGTGCTCGGGGCCGTCAGACCAGGCCTTGCTCCTCGCGCACCCGGTGCTCGCGGGCAAGCGCCTCGATGACCGCGGTGGCGATGCTCTCGCGGAAGCGCCGCCGCGCGGCCGCGTCCTCCTCGGGACTGAGCTGCTCGCCGCGCTGTCGCTGCTCGATCCAGGGTGGCACCATGCGAGCGGCGAGGTTCTGGCCCACCCGGATCAGCACCTCGGTGTCATTGCGCTCCTCGACGCTCACGGTCACCTTGATGGCGACGCCCATGTGGTCGGCCAGCCTCCAGCTCCGCTCCCAGGCGCGCTGACGCTCGCCGCCGACGAAGACGAGCCGGACCGGATCGGTGACCAGCTCGGAGGCCTCGCTGGCGAAGGGGGTGGCCCGCAGAGCGGCGCGCACGTCGTCGTCGATATCGCGAGCGATCCAGTCGACCAGCGAAGGCGCCCGGTTGTCGATGTTGGGCAGCGGGGTGCTCTCCTGAATGGGACTGAGGGCACGGACGATGCCGGCATGACGCCGGCAGTAGACGCGGTCATCGACCACGTCGCGGTGCTCGGGGCACCAGGCGGTGCTGCAGCGCCGGCGGCGGCGGTCGACGTAAGTGCAGGGAAGCCCGGTCGCCTCGTGACACTGCCACTGCGAGCAGGGGAGCGTTCCCAACTGAGCAGCGGCCGCCGGCTGAGCCGGCTCGCCGCGGCGGAAGAGTCGCATGCTGCTCCCTGCGCGGTGTGACCGTGGTGTTGGGGCGGCTCGGCGCGCCCGTCCCTGGGCGGCAACACCGCCATCGGGGCCGATGGTAACCGGTCAACGGCGATGCGAACGCGCTGTTCGGCGCCACCGATGGCGGCGAGTCGCGGTATGGTCGCCCGGTGGACCGGCGACGCCGTCCCCTCTACGTCCTTCTCATGGCAGCGGCCACCACCCTGATCGCCGCCTGCGGGAGCGCCACGCCCACCGGGGTGGCCACGGCACCCCCGGGAGGCGGCATCACCGACACCCCCGGCGCCACCGCCTCGCCAACCCCGAACTCCACCCCGACCCCCTCGGCGACGACGGCGCCCACGTCGACAGCGGTGACCGCGAGCCCGGGCGGCAGCCTGGTGCCCAACACCGATGAGAACGGCGCCAACGACGTGGCCGCCCTCCTCTACCCACAGGGCCCCAACGCCTCGGCCTGCGGAGTCGGCCGGGCCGGCGGGTACTCGAGCTGTCCCGCCAGCGACCGGCTGGTGGCCCGGCTGCAGTCGAACCCCGTCCCTCACGCCGAGCCGCTCTGCCGCTGCCAGCAGACGTGGTCGCAGCGGCAGATCACGGTGACGCCGCAGGGCACCGGCGGGGTGGCCCACGTGGTGCTGCTGTTCTGCGGCTCCAACGGATGCCAGCCGGGCGGGTACTCGACCAGCATCCGCATCGACGTCGCGGTGCTGCGCACCCAGGAGCGCGGCTGGGTCGCCGACGACACGCTCTGCACCAGCCAGGGTCCGTCGACCTCGATCTACGCGAACAACCCGCCCCCCTGCTCCAGCTGACCCCGGCGCCCCTCGGCGCATAGCGCGCCCTGCCGCGCGGCAACGCTGTGTCCGGCGCCGAGTCCGCGCCGTGGTTGGGGCGACCGCCGCCAGCAGCCCGCCACCGCAGCCTGTTGTCCACTCGGCCCGGCTACTATATAGTTAGGCTACCTAAACATCATGGCAACCACGGCGACCACAGCATCGGCAGCGGCGCGGGGCGCGGCACCCGGATCCGAGGAGCCGGTGGCGGTGGCCAACCGGCTGCGACCGATCCTGCTCCTCCTCAATCGCCACCTGCGGGGGGAAACCCATGCCCTCGGGGTGAGCGGCGGCCAGGTCACCCTGCTGGCCACCATCCGCGACCGCCCCGGGATCGGGGTCGGTGAGCTGGCGGCGCGCGAGCGGGTGTCGCCGCCCAGCATGAGCGCCACCATCGACCGGCTCGAGGCAGCCGGTCTGGTGACCCGCAGCCGGGAGCAGGCCACCGACCGCCGCCGGGTGGGCCTGACGGCGACCGCCGACGGGCTGCGGGTGCTGCGCGCGGTGAAGTCGCGTCGCACCGCCTGGCTGGCGAAGCGGCTGCGAGCCCTCAGCCCGGCCGAGCGCGCCGCCGTGGACGCCGCGGTGGACCCGCTGGCGCGTCTGCTGGACTCCGAGAAATGAGCGCGGTCGCGCACCTTCGCCACGCCCGCACCTTCGACAGCCTGCGCAAGCACCACAACTACCGGCTGTACTTCGCCGGCCAGATCGTGTCGATCACCGGCACCTGGGTGCAGAGCGTCGCCCAGGCATGGTTGATCATCGAGCTGACCCATTCGCCGGTTGCGGTCGGCTTTCTCGCCCTCTGTCAGTTCGGTCCCTTCGCCCTCTTCGGGCTGCTTGGTGGTGTCGTCTCCGATCGCCTCGACAATCGTCGCACCCTGATGGCCACCCAGTCGGCGTCGATGGTCTTCGCCGGAGCGCTCGCGGTGCTGACCCTCAGCCACGTGGTGCAGGAATGGGAGGTCTTCGCCCTGGCCGCCGCCAATGGAATGTCGCTGGTCTTCGACACCCCGGCGCGGCAGGCGTTCACCATCCAGATGGTGGGACGCGACGAGCTCCCCAATGCCATCGCGCTCAACTCCAGCATCTTCAACGCCTCACGAGTGATGGGGCCCGGGCTGGGAGGGCTGATCATCGCCGGCGCCGGCGTGGGCGTGTGCTTCGCCGTCAATGGCGCCAGCTACCTGGCGGTGCTCGCCGGGCTGCTGCTGATGGACGAGAGCCGGCTGCACCGCGTGCGGCGAGCCGAACAGCGTCCGACCCTCTTCCGTGGACTGGTCGAGGGGCTGGCCTATGCGCGACACACCCCGGTGGTGCGGCTGGTGATCCTGCTGATGCTCGTCGTCGCCACCATCAGCATCAACTTCAACGTCGTCCTCCCGATACTCGCTTCGCGCACCCTCAATGCGGGCCCGGCGGTGTTCGGCTTGATCTCCGCGTGCTTCGGTGGGGGAGCGCTGGTGGGGGCATTGCTGTCGGCGTCGCTGGCGCGCGCGGACATGCGGGTGTTGCTGGTCGCGGCCGGAGGCTTCGGTATCGCCGAACTGGTGCTGGCCCCGGTGCACGGCGTCGCGGTGGCCTGCGTCCTGCTGGTCTTTGCCGGCAGCTGCTTCTCGCTCTACACCTCGAACAGCAACTCCGCCGTCCAGCTGAGCACACCGGATCACCTGCGAGGCCGGGTGCTCTCGCTGTACTCCTATGTCTTCTTCGGGACGGCGCCACTCGGTGGGCTCTTGGCCGGCTGGCTGAGCGCCCGCGGCGGCACCGAGCTCGCCTTCATCGTCGCCGGCGCCACCGCCCTGCTGATGACCCTGCTCGGCGTCGTCTGGTCGCGCCGCTGGCTCGACCGCAATGCCGGCCAGCCCGACACCTGGAGCACGGTGGCGGCGGCCTCGCATCAGCAGCACGCCTGACCAAGATCGACAGCGCTGCGATCCACGCCCCGAGATCGCCGCTATAGTTGGCAGCCGCACCGGCGACCGGCGGGGATAGCGTCGATGAGCACGCTGCGCTACATCGCGGACAACTGGGACACGTTGGGTCCCGAGGTACGCAACCAGCTGGTCATCGTCGGCATCTGCATGGGGGTGTCGGCGGCAGTGGGTCTCGCCCTCGGTGTCGCAGCGGCGCGCTCCGACCGCGTCGCCGCGGTGGCCATCGCCATCACCTCGACCATCCTGACCATCCCCAGCTTCGCCCTCTTCGGGCTCTTCACCATCTGGCTGGGGCTGGGCAGCGCCCCCGTGATCGCCGGACTGATCCTCTATGCCCTGCTGCCCATCGTCCGCAACACGCGGACCGGCATCCGGGCCGTCCGTCCCGCCGTCATCGAGGCCGCCCGGGGGATGGGCATGAGTCCGCTGCAGGTGCTGTTGCGAGTCGAGATTCCCCTGGCGGTGCCGGTGATCCTCGCCGGTCTGCGCCAGGCGACGGTGATGGTGGTGGCCATCGCCACCGTCGGTGCCACGGTCGGTGCCGACGACCTCGGCCGCCCCATTCTCGCCGCCGTCGGACGAAGCACCGGCAGCTACGAACGGCTACTCAGTGGAGTCCTACCCGTCGCCGCGATCGGCATCCTCGCCGATCTCATCCTCGCCGGCGCGGAGCGCGCGCTCTCACGCGGACGCATCACCACGGCAGCCCTGTGATCAGCTTCGAGCACGTGGGCAAGCGGTACGGCGCCGGACCTCCGGCGGTGGGCGACCTCTCATTCGAGGTGTCGGACGGGGAGATCTGCGTGCTGGTCGGTCCCTCCGGCTGTGGGAAGACCACCAGCCTGAAGATGATCAACCGTCTGGTCGAGCCAACCTCGGGGACCATCCGCATCGACGGACGTGACACCGCCACCGTCGATGTGGACGTCCTGCGGCGGGGCATCGGCTACGTCATTCAGCAGATAGGACTGTTCCCGCACCTGACCGTCGCCGAGAACGTCGCCACGGTGCCGCGCCTGCTCCACTGGGATCGCCGGCGGGCACGAGCACGTGTCGACGAGCTGCTGGAGCTGGTCGAACTTCCCGCCGCCGAATTCGCCCAGCGGCTCCCGGGCGAGCTCAGTGGTGGCCAGCAGCAGCGCGTCGGGGTGGCGCGTGCGCTCGGCGCCGACCCCCCCATCCTGCTGATGGACGAGCCCTTCGGCGCCGTCGACCCCATCAGCCGGGAACGCCTCCAGGACGAGCTACGGCGGCTGCAGGGCGTGGTACGCAAGACCATCGTCTTCGTCACTCACGACATCGACGAAGCCATCAAGCTCGGTGACCGCATCGTCCTGCTCAACGTCGGAGGCGTGCTGGCGCAGCATGCGGCTCCTGCGGATCTCCTTGCACACCCGGCGTCGCCGTTCGTGGAGAGCTTTCTCGGTGGCAGCCGGATGGTCCGGCGGCTCGGCCTGGTTCAGCTTCGTGGCCTGGCGCTGACCGCCGACGGAGGCGTGTCGCCCACCGTCGCGGTCGACATCGGCGCCACCCTGCGCGAGGCTCTCGACGCCGTGCTCCGCGCCCCTGATGGCCGCGCTGCCGTCACCGACGCAGGACGGATGGTCGGCGTCCTCGACACCGAGGCCATTCGGCGGGCGGCGCAATGACGGTAATGCCCCGACACGGGCGATTGCGCCTGTTGCTCACCCCGGCGCTCGTCCTCGTTGGGATCGGCGTGTCGATCGTGATCTTCTTCGGTCTGTCGGCGCAGTCGACCGACTCCTTCATCCTCAACCGCGCCTTCCTCCAGGATCGCTTTGTCGGGCACGTGCAGCTGGTGCTGATCTCCTTCCTGGTTGCCACCGCGGTCGGGGTGCCAGTCGGTGTGCTGCTGGCGCAGAGTGGCCGGCTGCTGCGCATCCCCGTCTTCCTGGTCGCCAACCTGGGCCAGGCGGTGCCCAGCATCGGCATCCTGGTGCTCTTCTACGCCGCCTTCGGCCTCGGGGTACGGCCGACCATCGCCGCACTGGTGCTCTATGCGCTACTGCCCGTCCTGCGCAACACCATGGTCGGAGTGCAGGGGGTCGATGCCGCTGCCGTCGAGGCAGGCAGGGGGATGGGGATGACGCGGCTGCAGGCTCTCGCCCGGGTGCAACTGCCGCTGGCGGCTCCGGTGATCTTCGCCGGCCTGCGCACCGCGCTCGTGCTCATCGTAGGCACTGCTACCCTGGGCAACTTTGTCGGCGGCGGAGGGCTGGGGGATGTCATCGCCTCAGGGATCAACCAGAGTGACCGCATCGTCTTCGTGGGCGCTGTGATGGTGGCATCGCTCGCGCTTCTCGCCGATTGGGCGCTCGGCCTCGTCGAGCGTGTACTGACCCCGCGCGTCTGAGTGACGCACCACCGACGGAGGACACTGCAGTGAAACGGATCAGCCTGGCAATCATGCTCACTCTCTGGGCGGCCGCCCTGGCCGGGTGCGGCGGTGGCAACACCTCCAGCACAAGCAGCAGCAGTGGCGGCGGCGGGAGCACCGCCTGTCCCGCCGGTTCCGGCTCCAGCGGAGGGGGTGCCAGCGTCTCCGTCGGCAGCAAAGGCTTCGCCGAGGAGCAGCTACTCGCCAGCATGACCGTGCAGGTACTCAACAAGCACGGCTTCTCGGCGAGCCACAGCCTGGAGGCAAAGGACACCGCCATCGGCAACGCGCTCAGCTCCGGTCAGATCGACATGCTCTGGCAGTACACCGGGACCGAGCTGTCCGTGTACCTCAAGCTCACCAACTTCCCCCGCGATCTGCATCAGGCCTTCGAATTCGTCAAGAAGCAGGATGAGCCGCGTGGCCTGTGCTGGACGTCGGAGGCGCCGCTGAACGACACCAACGGTCTGGCCATCAAGGCGTCGGACAAGGGGACCTACGGCTCGACGCTGTCGGACTTCGGCAATTATCTGGCGAGCCACCCCAATACCAAGATCTGCATCATGTCCGAGTTCCGCACCCGCCCCGACGGGCTGCCGGGACTGGAACAGACCTACAACCAGTCGTACGCCAACGCCAGCTACACCGACCTCAGCGGCACGGCCGAGAAGAACATCGCCAACGGTGACTGCGCGGCCGGTGAGGTGTTCACCACCGACTCGCCGATCGCGGCCAACAACCTGTACGTGCTGCAGGACAACAAGAACCTCTTCCCGCCCGACAACGTCGGGCTGGTGGTGCGCTCCGAGGTTCTCAAGGCACACCCGGCGATCGCCGCGCTGATGGCACCGGTGGCGGCGAAGCTCACCTCTGCCGAGATCACCAAGCTCAACAAGGCGGTGGAGATCGACAACCAGAAGCTTGACGACGTGGCCAGGACCTGGCTGCAGCAGAACGGCTTCCTGTAGAGCGATCGACCGGCTGACTCGACGGGCCCGGCGGCGTGATTGCCGCCGGGCCCATTCCGGCGCCGGCCCGGGCGAGGGCCTCCCGCGCCGCCCGCGACCCACGGACCGCCCGGCGGTGGTGGGAACTACGTCTAGGGAGCCGCCGGCCCGCCCGCCGGGGATGCGGCCAGCAGGTCGAGCAGCCGCGACCCGATCGGGCTCCCCAGCCCGGTGCAGGCGTCCCAACCCGGCCGCGCCGAGTAGGCGCCGTTGCTGCCGGCCACGATGTCACGCACGGCGCCGGCAGAGGCGGCCCGCCGATACAGCTCGGGATTGACGAAGCCCAGCGGCGCGCCGCGACGCTGGTTGAGGCGGGCGACCAGCGCCGCCCACAGCGGCGCAACCGCACTGGTGCCGCCGATCACCGTGGCCACACCGTCGACGAGCACCTGGTACCCGGTGGCGGGGTCGGCGTCGCCGCAGACGTCGGGGACGCCACGGCCCGGTCCGCCGCCGGGATTGGCGGATGGCGGCAGCCCGGCCCCCGCCTGCCAGCCGGGCGGCGCGAACACCGCGCTGATGCCCCCACCGGTGGCGCCGCCCCCCGGACCGTCATTCCACACGGTCTCCTCCGGGCGGCCGGCGGCGGCGACCGACAGCCGCGTGCCGCCACAGGCGAGCACGTGGGGCGACGAGGCGGGGAAGTCCACATGGGCGCGGCCGTCACCGACGCCGTCCCCGGACCCGGCGTCGCCGGAGGCGCAGCAGACGGTCACCCCGACCGCGCCGGCGTCGGCGAAGACGGCATCGAAGGCGCGCAGCGCCTGCACCGTCCAGCTCCCCTCGGCCCCACCCCAGCTGATCGAGATCACCGACGGCGCGTTGGCGCGGTCGTGCACGGCGGCGGTCACCGCCTCCAGGAATCCCTGCTCGGTGTTGGGAGCGAAGTAGGCGACCAGGCGCGCTCCCGGGGCCATGGCGCCGGCGACCTCGATATCCAGCAGCACCTCGGCATCGGGTCCGTTGGGGCTGCCGGTGGGCGCGTTGCCAACGCCCCGCACGGCCACCGCGCTCACCGCCGGAACCGGTAGGCCCAGGCCGCGGAAGTAGGCGTCGAGATCCGCCTGGCGATAGCCGCCGCCGAGCTCGATCAGCGCCACCACCTCTCCGGTGCCGTCGAGTCCCTGGGGAAAGTCGTAGAGGGCAGCGACCTGCAGCGGGCTGAAGCCGGTCACGCCGGCGCGCGGTCCGGCGGCGGCCCGGCGGAAGTGCGGCTGCGCCTGCGGCCGGTCGTCGAAGCCGAAGACCCCCTCGATCTCGCCGGCGAGGTCGGCGGGCACATGCACCGGGCCGGTGCGACCGCGATAGCGCACCCCCTCCCGCTCGTAGGTGGCCAGCTCCACCGCGAAGGCGTCGCTGAGAGTTGCGACCGTCCCCGCCAGCACGACGGTGCGCCGATCGGGACTCGCGTCGACCACCTCGAGCCCGTTCCGGATGGCGAAGGCGCGCAGCCGCTCCACCACCGCCGGGTCGGCGCCGCGCGCAGCCCCCAGCTGCTGCCGCGACAGCGGCTGTGCCGGGGCGGTCGTGGCGGCGGCGGGGCGGAGGACGACGGTCACCTCCAGTCGCTCGCCGGCGTTGGGAGCGCCGACCACGCGCGCACCCGCCAGCGGACGCCGCTCGCTCCCGGGCAGGGGCGTCTCGGACGGCTCGGGGCTCACGGCGGGAGGCTAGCAGGGTGCGCCCGCCGGCCCGGCGGGCCGACGGCTACCCGCCGCTGACCACCGTCGACGGGTCGTGTGCGGTGGCGCCGGCGACGACGATCAGGGTGAGCAGCGCCAGCACGGCGACGGCGACCGCGGCGGTGAGCAGCCGGCTCACGCGCGGGCCCCGGACGACGGCCCAGACCACCAATCCGACCGGCAGCAGCACCACCAGCAGGGCGCCGAGTCCCAGGCGCCGGGCGTGGCTGAGGTCGTCGGCGCCGACCAGATCGACGATGGCCGCGATCGAGAAGCACAGCACCACCAGACCCACCAGCACCAGCGGCAGGCTCACGGCGGTGTTCACGCGGCGAGTATAGGAATGGCCTGGATGCGATTCCTGCCGCCGCCACGGCCTCGTCATCGCGCCTCGCCGCGGGCGCGACGCGCTGTACGACGGTCAGGGGCCCCGACCCCCGCTGCACTAGGATCTGCGCGGCGCCGCCACCGGAGAGAGAGACCGTGCCCGAGCCCTACACCTGGACGCCGTCGCCGGAGGTGGCGAGCCGCAGCCGCCTCGGACGCCTGCTGGCAACCCTCGGCTGCGGCGACCTCGACGAGTTGCAGGCCCGGTCGCGTGACCGCCTCGACTGGTTCTGGGAGGCCGCCGTCGACGACATCGGCATCGCCTGGACACGTCGCTTCGAGCGCGTTCATGACAGCTCCGACGGCATCCCCTGGACGCGATGGTGGGTCGGGGGCCGGCTCAACCTCGCCACCAACGCGGTCGATCGTCATGCGGGCACCGACCGCGAGCGCCCGGCGCTGAGCTGGGAGGGTGACGACGGCGCCGTCCGCACCTTGACCTTCGGGCAACTGGCGGCGGAGACCGCACGGGCGGCGGGAGTGCTTCGCTCCCTGGGGGTGCAACCCGGGGATGCGGTCGGCCTGTGCATGCCGATGGTGCCGGAGACGGTGGCGCTCTTCCTCGCCTGCGCCAAGGTCGGAGCCGTCGTCTGCCCCCTCTTCAGCGGCTATGGGGCGGGCGCCATCAGCGCCCGGCTCGCCGACTGCGAGGCACGGGTGCTCTGCATCACCGACGGGTTCCTCCGGCGCGGCTCCCCGGTGCCGCTCAAGCCGGTGGCAGACGAGGTCGCGGCGAGCGTGCCCTCGTTGCGGCATCTCCTGGTGGTGCGGCGGCTCGGCGAGGCGGCGGTGTCGATGCGACCGGGACGCGACGCCTGGTATCAGGAGCTTGCCGCCTCGATGCCGTCGCAGGCGGAGACGTACGACACCGCCGCCGACGATCCCTTCATGCTGATCTACACCAGCGGCACCACCGGCCGGCCCAAGGGAACCGTCCACGTGCAGGGTGGTTTTCCCATCAAGGCCACCCAGGACATGGCGCACTGCTTCGATGTCGGTGCCGGCGACCGCCTGCTCTGGGTGACCGACATCGGCTGGATGATGGGTCCCTGGGCGATCTGCGGGACGCTGACCCTGGGCGCGACGCTGGTGATCTTCGAGGGCGTCCCCGACCATCCCGGACCCGACCGGCTGTGGGCGGTGACGCAGCGGCATCAGGTCAGCGTCCTCGGCGTCGCCCCGACGGTGGTGCGCTCCCTGATGCGCCACGGCGTGGAGCCGGTGCGCAGCCACGACCTCTCGCGGCTGCGGGTCCTCGGCTCCAGCGGTGAGCCCTGGAACCCCGATCCCTGGCGCTGGTTTCAGACCGAGGTGGGCGGGGATCGCTGCCCGATCATCAACTACTCCGGCGGCACCGAGGTGAGCGGCGGCATCGTCGGCGGCAACCTGCTGACCGCATCGAAGCCATGCTCCTTCGCCGGCCCCTGTCCGGGAATGGACGCAGATGTGGTCGACGACGACGGAAACCCGGTGCGCGGCCGGGTGGGCGAGCTGGTGGTGCGGCGGCCCTGGCCGGGGATGACCCGCGGCTTCTGGCGTGACCCCCAGCGCTACCTCGCCACCTACTGGTCGCGCTGGCCGGGCGTCTGGGTCCACGGCGACTGGGCGGAGATCGACGGTGACGGCCTCTGGTACATCCGCGGACGCAGCGACGACACCATCAAGGTGGCCGGCAAGCGCCTCGGGCCGGCGGAGGTCGAGTCGGCCCTGGTCGCTCATCCCGCCGTCGCCGAGGCGGCCGCGGTGGGGGTGCCCGACCCCATCAAGGGCGAGGCACTGGTCGCCTTCGTGGTGCTGAAGCCGGGGGCCGAGGACAGCCCCGAGCTCCGTCTCACCCTGGCCCGGCGCATCACCGACGAGCTCGGCAGAGCCCTCCAGCCACGGGCGGTGGAGGTGGTCGCCGAGCTGCCCAAGACGCGCAACGCCAAGGTGCTGCGGCGGGTGGTTCGCGCCGTCTATCTCGGCAACGATCCCGGCGACCTCTCGTCCCTCGAGAACCGCAGCGCCATCGCCGCGGTGGAAGCGGTGCGGGCGGGATGAGCGGCGCCGGCGGCCGCCACGCACGCATCGAGGTGCAGGATCAGGGTGGCGGTCTGTTTCGCGTCCGCATCGCCACCGGCGGCGAGCACACGGTGCGCGCGTCGCCTGTGGTTCTGTCCCGGGTGGCGCGCCCGGGCGAGCTTCCCGCAGGCACCGTCGAGCGCGCCTTCGTGTTCCTCCTCGAACGCGAGCCACCGGGATCGATCCTGCGCAGCTTCGCCCTCGAGGATATCGCCCGCTACTTCCCCGAGTTCTGGACGGAGATGACTACAAGCTGAGCCCCCGTTATCGCCTGGCCAGCGGGGCCGGGTCGGCCTCCGACGGGACCGCGACCAGGTGCGTCGGCGTGCCGGGGGTCACGTGGCCGGTGCTGGCCAGCTCCGCCAGCGCGGGCACCGGCTTGGGGTCGTAGAAGAGGCCCGGATCCCGATAGTCGACCTCGCCGGTGGTGGGGTCGCGCACCCAGTAGGACGCCTCCAGCGCGATGCCGTTCGGATCTGTGAAGTAGACGCTTCGCAGGAACTGGTGATCGACCACCTCGGTGGTGTCGACGCCGTGGGCGATCAGTCGCTCGCGCAGGGCGAGCAGCTGGCTCTCGTCCTCGACCTGAAGCGACAGGTGGTCGAACTGGATGCGACCGCGCACCGGCTGACCGGCGGGCTTGGCGAACTCCTCCACCATCCCGGGCCACTCGAAGAAGGCGATGGTGGTCTGCGGGCCGAGCCGGAAGAAGTAGTGGCGGAAGGGGTAGAGGTCGGAGCGGTTACCCGTGGTGGCCACCAGCTCGAGCCCGAGCGCGTCGCAGTAGAAGCGGGTGGTGCGGTCGAGGTCGTTGGTGACCATGGCGAGGTGATGCACGCCACGGATGGGCGAATCGGACATGGAAGGACCCCCGGTGCTGTCGGACGGGCTCATGATGCGCCGCACGGGCGGACGAAGCCATCGGACGAGATGCCACCGGCGGCTCGATAGAGGCCGTCGGGAGACCACCCACCCCGAAGGGCGGGGCTCGGGAGTCAGGTGGCGGCGGTCGCCATGCCCGGCGCCGTCGTGGTGGCGGCGGTCTGGGCGCGGCGCTGACGCCGGCGCATCCAGAGCACGGCCCCGAAGAGGGCGAAGGGCACCATCTGCAGGTCGACGAAGATCGCCAGCGCCCCGGCGTGACTGCTGCTGACACCGGCGTGGGCCAGCAGCCCGACCAGCACCCCCTCGCGCAGACCGAGACCGTTGAGCGAGAAGGGCGCCAGGGTCGCCAGCAGGGTCACCGGGATGGCCACCGCGAAGAGGCTCCAGTTGGCCTCGATCCCGAGCGCCCGGGCGAAGAAGCCGAGGGCGCAGAGGTTGACCCCCCAGCCGGCGGCGCCGACGAGGATCGACTGGACCAGGACGTGGGGGCGGCGGCGGTAGGCGCGGAAGGCGCCGGTGAACGGGTTGAGGACGGCGAAGATGCGCCGGCGCACCGGGCAGCGGTGACCGCGCATGCGGCGGACGACCTGGTCGGCGGCCAGTGCCAGGAACCACGCCACCCCCATCACCACCACGAAGATGCAGGCCCCGGCCACACCGGCGGGCCCCAGTGAGGCGCGTAGCAGCACCGCGCCGGCCACTCCCCAGAGGGCCATCCCCAGGGTGCCGGCCATCCGGCTGCCGGCCAGCGAGGCGAGAGCGCTTCCCGCTCCGGTGACCCGCCCGACCTCGACCGCGCGCAGGGCGTCACCGCCGACTCCGGCCGGGAGCACCTGCCCGACGAACAGGCCCTGGAAGTACCAGGAGGCGAGGGCTCGCCAGGACAGCGCGTGGCCGGTGCCACGCAGCAGCACACCCCACTCGAGGATGCTGGCGAGCAGCGACAGGCCGGTGAGGATCAACCCGGCGACCGCCCAGCCCGCGTTGGCGTCCCGCAGACCGTGGGCGACGCGCCCCATGTTGACGCTGTGCAGGAGGATGACCACCCCGAGGACGGTGCCGACGATGCGGAGCAGGGGGCTGCGCATCGCGATGGCGAACGACCGTCGCACGGCGTGGTTCACGGCACTGACCTTAACGACGGATCGCCGCCGGATCGTGCGGGGTGGTGGTTCCGTACCGGGGCCGTCACCGGCCGCGATGCCGCCTTTGCCCTCGTGGACGCCTGAGGCGGGCGCTGTCAGCCGCTCAGGTGGGCGAGGGCAGCGCGCATCTCGGCGACACGATCGCTGGTGATCAGGTCGGCGCCGCAGCGTTGCGCGCGGCGCGCATGTTCGGTCCGGTTCACGGTCCAGGCCGCCACCGACAGGTCGGCGTCATGGGCGGCCCGACACAGTTGTGCGCTCAGCGCCCAGTGGTCGACCGAGAGCGCGACCGCACCAACCTCTGCCGCCAGCGCCCGCACCCGCGCGGGGAGCCACCGGCGCAGCAGGCCGGCGACGACCCGGCGGCGGCGGGAGCCTCGGCCCTCGCCCACCTCGGGCAGGGTGCGCCAGCGGGCCACCCCGGGGACCCGTTCGCGAAAGTGCTGCAGCGCCGCCCGCTCGTCGGTGCAGACGGCAAATCCGGGGCCTGGCGAGCGCTCGGCCAGCCAGCCGGCCAGGACCGTGACCGCCGCGCTGCCCTTGAGGTCCAGCAGCAGCGGCAGCCTGCCCGCCAGGTGTTCGACCGCGTCGTCGATGGTCAGCAGATCGGCGTCGACGGCGCGAAGCTCCGCCAGCGTCACGGTCGAGACCGGCCGTCCCGAGGGCAGCGCGTCGTCGTGGCGCAGCGCCAGGGCGCCATCGGCGGTGACGCAGACATCGATCTCGAGAAGATCGAGACCGAGGCCGACCGCCCCGTCCAGGGTGGTCCGGCTTGGCGCGCCGCCGGGGCGGGTCCCGGCCAGCCCGGCGTGGCCGATCCAGCGCACGACGCCATGATCGCAGCCGCGCTGCTCGTCGGGCCACGCCTACGATCGGGAGATGGCTGCAGCCCGTCTCCTCGTCCTCGTGCTCGCCGCGCTCCTCGCCGGCTGCGGCTCGGGCGCCCCCGGCAGCGCCAACCCCATGGCGCCGCCCCATCCGTCAGCGACGCCGTCGAGCACCGCCCCCTCCGAGGCGGCGTTGCCGACCGGGATCCCGGTCGCCGGCGGGCCGCCGGTCAACGGGAAGCCGTGGTTCCTCGCCGTCGGCGACTCCGTCACCTTCGGCACCAGCGCCGATCCCGCCCGCGCCGGACACAACGACTCCTGGCCGGTGCAGTTGCAGGCGCTGCTGGCGGCGCGCGGTCAGCGCTGGCAGCTCGTCGACACCGCCTGCCCCGGGGAGACCACCGTCACCTACAGCTCCCGCTGTCCGCGACGCGACCAGGTGCCCTTCCTGGCCGACGCCTCGCAGCGCCAGGTGGCCCTCGCGGCGGTCAGCGCCCATCGCGCCGACCTCCGCCTCATCCTCGTCGACCTGGGCAGCAACGACCTGCTCCGTGCCCAGCGGGCTGGTTCCTCCGTCGACCAGGTGGCGAACACTTTGCGCGTCAACCTGACCACCATCGTGGGCGATCTGGAGGCCGCGGCTCCCGGAGTTCCAGTCGTTGTTGCCAATTACTATGACCCGCTCGAGAACGCCGCGCCGAAGACGGTGCCTCAGCTGCAGCTGGTCAACCGCCTGGTGGCCAGCATCGCGGCCGGCGCCCACGCCGCGCTGGCCGACTTCTTCGCCGCCATCAACACCCCGAGCGCACCCGACCCCGACCTCTGCCTCTACGTCGACTGCGCTCACCTCGACGTCCACCCGACGGTGGCGGGACATGCCCGCCTGGCGCGGGCCGCCCTGGCGGTCATCCCGCCGGGCTGAGCGTCAGCGCTTCTTGACCGTCCAGCGAAGGGTGGCGTCCATGGCCATCGCGCCCTGCGCATCGGTGAGCGTGACCGCCACCTGGAGACGGCTCGAGCCCTGCGCCTCGAGCTCCTGACGGACCCGCTCGGCGTCACCCTCGGCGACCGCGGCCTCGGCCACCACCGTGCCGCGAGCCGGCCGGCGGTAGGCGACCTCGGCGCCGACCTCGAGCGGGACCGCGCTGTCCAGCAGGTCGAGCAGGGCGCTGCTCACCGCCGCTCCGCCGGCGGCCTCGATGAGCGCGTACTGGGCGCCCACGTGAACCGTGCCGACGTGGTTGGCGAGGTCGGCGCGTTCCTCCAGCACTCCCTGGGCGCGACCGCCCTGCATGCTCTTGATGCGGATCCCGAGCAGGCGGTTGAAGGGCATCGCCTCGATGCCGCTGCGAATGCCGGCGGCGAGGTCGGAGGTGTCCTGGGCCACGGCCCGCCATTGTCGCCTATGCAACCACCGGAGGAGCGCTCAGGCGCTGCAGCTCGACGCGCAGCTCCTCGAGGTCGCGCGGGCTTCGAGCCAGACCCTCCTGCATGGCGGCCCAGGCCACCGCCAGCGCCACCGCCGGGGCCACGCCCGGGTCGAGCGGCGACGGCACCACCGTGCCGACGCGAAGCCGGTCCGGCGTGACCAGGTCGGCCAGCGCCTTGGCGGCTGCCCGCTTCATGCCTTCGCTGATGCGCCGGGCACGCACGTCCAGCGCTCCCCGGAAGATGCCGGGAAATCCGAGGACGTTGTTGATCTGGTTGGGATAGTCGCTCCGTCCGGTGGCGACGATGGCGGCGCCCCCGGCGCGCGCGTCGTCGGGCAGGATCTCGGGATTGGGATTGGCCATGGCGAAGACGATGCAGTCGTCGCGCATGGTGCGGACCATGTCGGTGGTCACCAGGTCGGCGCCGCTCAGGCCGACGAACACGTCGGCGTCGACCAGGGCCTCGGCCAGCCCACCCGAGACATCGCGGGGATTGCTGCGGGTCGCCATCGCCTGCTTGTGCGGTGGCAGGGAGGTCCGGTGCAGACCGATGACACCCTTGCTGTCGAGCAGCACGATGTCCTCGAGTCCGCGATCGAGAAGAATGTTGGCGCAGGCGATTCCCGCTGCTCCGGCGCCGCTGATCACCACTCGCAGGGTGGTGATGTCGCGACCCAGTGCCCGCGACGCGTTCTCCAGCGCGGCCAGCAGCACCACGGCGGTACCGTGCTGGTCGTCGTGGAAGATGGGGATGTCGCACTCCTCCTGCAGCCTCTCCTCCAAGGCGAAGCACTTGGGGGCGGCGATGTCCTCGAGATTGATGCCACCGAAGGTCGGCACCAGGTTGCGCACCACCATCGCGATCGCCTCGGGCTCCTGCGACTCGACGCAGATGGGAAATGCATCGACGTCGGCAAAGGCCTTGAAGAGCAGCGCCTTGCCCTCCATCACCGGCATGGCGGCGCGCGGGCCGATGTTGCCCAGGCCGAGGACGGCACTGCCGTCGCTCACCACCGCGACGAGGTTGTTGCGAGCCGTGTAGCGGTCGACCAGGTCAGGGTCGCGAAAGATGGCCCGGCACGGCGCGGCGACGTGCGGGGTGTAGGCGAGCGACAGGTCGCGGGTATCGCGCAGCGAGACCTTGGCGGCGACGGCGATCTTCCCCCTGCGGGCAGAGTGATACGCCAGCGCGTCGTCGTCGAGGCTCACGGTTCGCGGAGTGTACCCACCGAGTTCCACCACTCGTCCCTCGGCCGCCGCGAGTGCCCACCTCAGCCACAGTGCGGGCAAAGCCCGCGCCGGCGCGGAGTCGCGCCGTAGCGGGGGTGCGCTGCTGCGCGAAGCGAAGTGGCGCAGGGGGCGGCAGCCCCCTCCGTAGGGGGCACGTGTTGTGCCCCCTTCCCCCGTGTCTACCGGGGCACGACGACAAAGGTCAGGTCGACGGGCGTCAGCGGGTCGACGGTCACCGGGTGGGCGGGATGGCCGGAACCGTCGACGATGGTGGTCCATCCCTGCGGCTCGAGCACCTCGAGGACGTAGGGACCGCCCAGCGGCACGGCGCCGACGGTGAAGTCACCGCCGCCATCGGTGCCGGCGGTGTAGTAGGGCTGGCTGGTGATGTAGCCGTTCCCGACCTGACGGAAATGGCTGCCGAGGCGCACCGCGGTACCGCTCACCGGAGTGCCGTCAGCCTGAACGAGGGTACCTGCCACCGGTTGCGGCGTCGCCAGCAGAACCCGTGCCGGCTGGCTCTCCGGCCTCCCCGGGAAGCTGTCGACCAGGCGCGGGAGGTAGAGGCGCGCCGTCTGCTCGTCGTTGGCCGCCAGCGCCGCGCGTCCGGCCGCCAGCAGCGCCGCGGGCAGCAGGCCGGGAAGCGGCGACCCGGCCCCGGCGCCGGCCCGACTGATCTCACCGTCGATGGCGGCAACGGCGTCGGCCGCCCTGCCCCGGCCGAGCAGCGCCCTGGCGGCGGCGAGGACGTAGACCGGCCGCAGCGATGCCGCCCGGGTGGCGAGGTCGGCCGGAGCGTCGCCCTGGGCCAGTAGGTCGAGGCGGCGAAGAGCGACGTCGAAGGCCCCGCGGGAGTCGGCGGCTCGGGCTCCGTCAAGGGCGATCTCGGCTCGCAGCCGGCGTGCCTGGGGTTGCACCGTCGGTTCGGCGCCGTCGAGGACGGCCAGGGCGGCCTCGACCTGGCCCCGCGCTGCCAGCGACCGGGCCCAATCCAGCTGGGTCGGGCCAACCTGGATGCCGGTCGCGCCCACCCGGCCCGCCAGCAGATACAGCGCGCCGGAGCGTGCCGCCACCACCCGGTCGACCGCGACAGCGCCGGCGAAGTCGCCCCGCGAGCCCAGCGACGCCGCCCAGGAGCGCGCTCCATGCACCGCCGCCAGCGCCCCCAGTTCCAGCGAGAAGGCCGCCACCACCAGCAGCAGCGCGGCGACGCGGACGCGCCGCGCCGCCGACGGCGTGTTCATCACCAGTCTCCGTGGCCCCGCTACCGGTTGCGACCTCGCTCCCCGTTGGTGGTGCGGCGTTGCGAAGGCGGCGGGGCGGGACCTTCTTCGAGCAGTCTCTCCAGCTGCTCGGTCCGCTCGAACGCGGCCCAGACAGCATCACTGACGACGGTGCGGAGCCGACCGCGTTCCAGCTGATAGAGAGCTTCGGCGGAGGTCCCGCCCGGCGAGGTCACCATGTCCCGCAGCTGAGCGACGTGATGACCGCTGGAGAGGGCGAACGCCGCCGAGCCCTGCATGGTGTCGAGCACCAGCTCGCGAGCGACATGCCGAGGAAACCCGAGGTGGACGGCAGCGTCGACCAACGCCTCGATGAACAGGAAGATGTAGGTGGGTCCGGTGCCGCTCACAGCCGTGGCCATCGCCACCTGGCGCTCGTCATGCACCTCGAACTCGCGTCCGAGGGCCCCGAGCATGCTGCGAGTACGCCCCTTGCCCTCGCCCGTCACCTCCGCGGTCGCGTACCACACGGTGACGCCCTGTCCGATCTGCGCCGGGGTGTTGGGCATGCAGCGAACGATGGCCGGGTGATCGAGCCCGGCACGCAGGGCGCGAGTGCTGGCGCCGGCGATGATGCTCACCAGCAGCTGCTCGCCGTCCAGGGTGGTGCGCAGCTCCGGCATCACCTCGGGGAGCATCTGTGGCTTGATCGCCAGCAGGACCACGTCGGCGCCGGCCGCGGCCTCGGCGTTGGCCGGGGTGGTGGCGACACCGTGCTCACGCTGGAGTTCCTCGCGTCGCTGGGCGCGCGGATGGCTGCAGATGACCTGGCCGGGTTGGACGACGCCGCGGTGCAGCATGCCGGCGAGCATCGCCTCGGCCATCGCGCCGGTACCGATGATGGCGAGCCGTGCCCCGGCGAAGGGAGTCGTCGATGCCATGCCGGAACCGTAGCAATCGGGCCGGACGCGCCGTCAGGTGGTCAGCGGATCGCCGGGAAGCGCTGGGGCGTTGGGATCGACGGGCGGCGGGTCGACGCTGATGCGCGCGCCCTGGTCACTGAGACGGACGTCGACCACGGCGGCGACGTCGATGCTGCCGCGTGGCAGGTCTCCGACCGAGAGGTGATCCGACGCGGCGACGGCGCGGGCCAGTCCGTCGAGATCGAGAACGCTGTGAAAGCTCTCGGTCGCCTGCAGCAGCCGGCCGCCGTCGGTCGCGACCTCGAGGTCGATCTGCGCATCCCCGGTGTGGACGTGGGGCTCGACGTCAACGCCCTGGTCCGGAGTCGCGGTCGGGGCCGGCCCGGCGTCGGCGAGCTGCGCCTGGGCGGGATGGGACCCGGCCGAGGCGGTCGTCCCTGCCCCCCGCCCGAGGCGATGCCGGAAGCCGGTCACCAGACGCTCCACCGCCGCCGACGCCAGGCGCAGCCGCAGGTGGTCGGCCAGTCGCCCGCCGACCACCTCGTAGCCCATGCTCTGGGCGCCGCCGGCCTCCTGCGCGTACCCGGCAAGATCCGCCGGGGTGACGCCCAGACCACCGGTTGCCTCGGTGGCATCCGGCAGGTCGTGAAAGCGCTTGCCGTCGGCGGAGGCGAAGGCACGTCCGCCGGCCTGCACCACGGTCACGCTGCCGGGCACGTCGCGGTAGCTGATGGTGAAGCGGTCGCGGCCCTGGCCCTGCTGCTCACCGCTGCCGGTCACGACGCTGGCGCCCTGGAGCTCGTTGAAGTAGTGACGCGCGGGCAACGGTAGGTTGGCGGCGGCGGAGAGGTCGACGCTGAAGCCGACCGTCAGCGAGAAGCGATAGGCGCCTTGAACAGCGCCGGCGTCGGCGCTCCGAGCTCGCGCCGTCGAAGGGTCGGCGGAGGGAGCGGCGGATCCGCCGCAGGCGGTCAGCCCGGACATGATGGCAGCAACCACGAGCCACGACCGGAGACGGGCTCGCCCGCCACGGGCACCACCAGACATCCCGGCGACGGTAGGCGGGCAACCCGCCGCGGATCGGTGGCGTCACCGTATCGCGACGCCGCGTCGTCTGACCGGCGCGCCCGAACGCGGGGTACCCTCCGGCGATGGTCGTGGTGCTCGACGGCACACCGCTCGGCATCGACGACGTCGTCGCGGTGGCTCGCCGCAGCGCCCGGATCGAGATCAGCCCGGCGGCACGGCAACGGATGGCTCCGGCACGCGCTCTGGTCGAGCGCCTCGACGCCGCCGACGAGGTGGTCTACGGGGTGACCACCGGGTTCGGCGCGCTGGCGGAGCGGGCCATCGGGCGCGCCGACCGGTCCACCCTGCAGCGCGCGGTGGTGCGGAGCCACGCCGCGGGGATGGGACCGCCGGTCGACGTCGAGGTGGTGCGCGGCATGATGCTGCTTCGCGCTCGCACCCTCTGTGCCGGACTCTCCGGAGCCCGTCCCGAGCTGGTCGATGCCATCGCCGCCCTGCTCAACGCCGGTCTCTGCCCCTACGTCCCGGAACACGGCTCGCTGGGCGCGTCCGGCGACCTGGCGCCACTGGCGCACGCCGCCGCCTGCCTGATCGGCGAGGGATGGGTGCGCGGTGCGGACGATCGGCCGCTCGCGGCACCGCGCGCCCTGGAGGAGCACGGTCTGAGCCCTCTCGAGATCGGGCCCAAGGAGGGGTTGGCCCTGATCAACGGTACCGACGGGATGGCGGCGGCCCTGGCCCTGGCGGTGCACGACCTCGGCGCCCTTCTCGCCGCCGCCGACTGCGTCTGTGCGCTCACCGTCGAAGCGCTGCTGGGCACCGACGCCGCCTTCGACGCCGAGGTGGTGGCGTTGCGGCCGGCGCCGGGACAGGGGGCGTCCGCCGCCAACCTCAGGAAGCTGCTCGCCGGCAGCCCGCTGGTGGCCTCGCACCGCACCTCGCACCACGCGGTGCAGGACGCCTACTCGCTGCGCTGCGCACCCCAGGTCCACGGTGCCGCCCGCGATCTGCTCGACGCCGCCCGCCTCACCGTCGAGCGAGAATTGGCCAGTATCGTCGACAACCCCTTGGTGCTGGCGGAGCGCGGGACCGTGGTCAGCAGCGGCAATTTCCACGGGCAGGGCCTCGCCTACGCCGCCGACATGTGCGCCTCCATCTGCGCCGACATCGCCTCCATCAGCGAACGCCGCATCGACCGGATGATGGATCCGGCGCGCTCCCGCGGCCTGCCGGCGTTTCTCTCTCCGGCACCGGGGGTCAACAGCGGGCTGATGATCGCCCAGTACACCGCCGCCGCCTGCGTGGTCGGGTTGCGCGCCGCCGCCACGCCGCTGGCGGTGCAGAGCGTTGCCGCCAGCGCCGGCCAGGAGGATCACGTCTCGATGGGATGGACCGCTGCGCTCCGCACCCGGCGCTCGGTGGCCGAGCTGCGGCGGGTGCTGGCGGTGGAGGCGGTGGCCGCCGCCCAGGCGCTGGAACAGCGCGCCCCGCTGCGCCCCGGTGCCGCCACCGCCGCCCTGGCCGGCTCGCTGCGCGCTCGGGTGGCGCCGCTGGCCGAAGACCGCTTCCTCGCAGCCGACCTCGCTGCCGCTGACGCGTGGCTGGCATCGGACGAGTGGCGCAACGCGGTGGTGCAGGTCATCGGAGAGCTGCGGTGAGCGCTTCCGCTCGACCGGTTCGCGCTGCCCGCGGCACCGAGCTGAGCTGCCGCTCCTGGCAGACGGAGGGAGCGCTGCGGTGCCTGATGAACAACCTCGACCCCGAGGTCGCCGAGGACCCGGACAACCTGGTGGTCTACGGCGGGACCGGCCGCGCGGCACGCAGCTGGGAGTGCTTCGATGCCATCGTCGCCGCCCTGCGCGAGCTGGGCGACGACGAGACGCTGCTGGTGCAGTCGGGCAAACCGGTGGGGGTGACGCGGACCCACCAGTTGGCGCCACGCGTGCTCATCGCCAACTCGCTGCTGGTCCCGCAGTGGGCGACCTGGGAGGAGTTCCGACGGCTCGAGGCGGCGGGGCTGACGATGTACGGTCAGATGACCGCCGGGTCGTGGATCTACATCGGCACCCAGGGCATCCTGCAGGGCACCTGCGAGACCTTCGCCGCGGTCGCCGAGCGGCACTTCGGCGGCAGCCTTCGCGGCCGGCTGGTGATCACCGCCGGACTGGGCGGGATGGGAGGCGCCCAGCCGCTGGCGATCACCATGAACGAGGGGGTGGCGCTGTGCATCGAGGTCGACGCCAGCCGCCTGCGGCGCCGGCTCGCCGGGGGCTGGCTCGACGAGGTCGCCGACGACCTCGAGGACGCGGTGCGCCGCTGTGACCTCGCCCGCGAGCAGGGACGTCCCGTTTCCGTCGGAGTTGTCGACAACGCGGCGGTGGCGCTGCCGGCGCTGCTGGCGGCGGGGCTCGCCGCCGATGTGATCACCGACCAGACCAGCGCCCACGATCCCCTCGGTGGATACATCCCCGAGGGCCTCGACCCGGCCACCGCGACCACCCTGCGCGCTCGCGACCCCGAGGGCTATGTGGCCCGGGCCCGCGCCTCGATGGCCGGCCACTGCGCTGCCATGGTCGAGTACCAGCACCGCGGTGCCACCGTCTTCGACTACGGCAACAGTCTCCGCGAAGAGGCTCGCCTGGGTGGCTTCGCCGACGCCTTCGCCTACCCCGGTTTCGTTCCCGCCTACATCCGCCCGCTCTTCTGCGAGGGCAAGGGGCCGTTCCGCTGGGTGGCGCTGAGCGGTGACGCCGGCGACATCGCCGTCACCGACGCCGCCATCGCGGAGCTCTTCCCCGGCGATCAGCGGTTGCAGCGTTGGCTGCGGCTGGCGGGGGAGCGGGTGCGCTATCAGGGTCTGCCGGCCCGGATCTGCTGGCTGGGGGCGGGCGAGCGGCACCTGGCCGGACTGCGCTTCAACGACCTGGTTGCCCGCGGACAGGTGCGCGCCCCGCTGGTGATCGGCCGCGATCACCTGGACAGCGGCAGTGTCGCGTCGCCGTTGCGCGAGACCGAGTCGATGCGCGACGGCAGCGACGCCATCGCCGACTGGCCGGTACTCAACGCCCTGCTCAACTGCGCCAGCGGCGCCACCTGGGTGGCGGTGCATCACGGTGGCGGCGTCGGCATCGGGCGCTCGATCCACGCCGGCGCCCAGGTGGTGGTCGACGGCACTGCGCTGGCGGCGCAGCGGGCCGAGCTGGTGCTGAGCAACGACCCGGCGAGCGGGGTGATGCGCCATGCCGACGCCGGCTATGACGAGGCCCGTCAGGCGGCACGCGAGCGCGGGGTGCGCATCCCCATGATGCGGGACAGCGCCGGGTGAACGCCAGCGAGTGGCTGGCGACCGGATTGTCCGGGGGCGCCGACGTGGTCGTGCTCGGCGCCCCCATCTCACGCGCCTCGATCAGCCCCTCGCGCGCTCACACCACTCCGGCGGCGCTGCGCCGGACCCTGGAGCGCTTCACCACCTGGGACGGCGATCACGGTGTCAGCCTCGAGGAGCTGCGCGTCCGCGACCTCGGCGACGTCGAGGGCGATGCCGCCGACCCCGACGCCACCGCTGCCCACCTGCGCATCGAGCAGGCCGTCGCCGCCGCCCGCCGCGGCAGAGCCCCGGTCCTTGTTGTCATCGGTGGCGACAACTCGTTGACCGCGCCGGCGATGCGCGGACTCTGCGACGGGGTGCTTGGCCGGGACTGGGGGCTGCTGACCTTCGACGCCCATCACGATGTCCGCCCGCTCGACCACGGGCCCCGCAACGGCACCCCGGTGCGCGAGCTGATCGAGGGTGGACTGCCCGGCAGCCGGGTCGCCCAGATCGGGCTGCACGGATTCGCCAACGCCCCCGAGCACGCCGCCTGGGCGAGCGAGCACGGCGTCCACGCCGTGCGCGCCGGGCAGGTGCGTGCCCGGGGAATGGCGGCGGTGATCGGCGACGCCCTCGACGCGCTCGACGCCGCAGGGATGACGCGCCTCTACGTGGACGTCGATCTCGACGTGCTCGAACGCTCCTGCGCACCCGGCTGTCCCGCCAGCATGCCCGGCGGGCTGCTCCCCGCCCAGCTGCAGGAGGCGGCCTATCAGCTCGGCAGTGACCGCCGCGTGCAGGGACTCGATCTCTGCGAGGTGGACGCCGAGGCCGATCTCAACGGCATCACCCTGCGGGCCATGGCCTCGGTGCTGCTCGCCTTCTGCGCCGGGGTGGTGCGGCGCAGGCACAGCCAACCCGGCTCCGAGGAATGAGCCCCGACGCCATCACCCTGCTGGTCCGCAACGTCGGCGAGCTGGTCACCTGCGACCCGGCGCGCGGCGAGGCGCCCGGGGTGGTTCGAGGTGCGGCGGTCGCGGCGGCGGGCGAGCGCATCGCGTACGCCGGCGACGAATCGGGGCTGCGCGGGCTCGCAATGGCGGATGGCGTGGTCGAGGTCGACGCCGCCGGCATGGCGGTGGTGCCCGGCTTCGTCGACTGCCACACCCATGCGGTGTGGCTGGGCGACCGTGCCGAGGAGTACGCGCGCCGGGCCGCCGGGGCAGGCTACGAGGAGATCGCCGCCGCTGGCGGTGGCATCGCCGCCACCATCGCCGCCACCGCCCCGGCCGACACCGCCACCCTGGTGGCGGCGGCACGCCCACGTCTGGCGCGGATGATCGCCGCCGGCACCACCACGGTTGAGATCAAGACCGGCTACGGCCTCGCCCTCGACGCGGAGCTGCGCCAGCTCGACGCCACCGCGGCGCTGGGCGACGACCCCTCGCTGCCGGCGACGGTGGCGACCTACCTGCCGCTGCATGGGGTGCCACCGGGCGACCGTCGCAGCTTTCTCGACGAGGTGTGCGACGTCGGCCTTCGCCAGGCCGGCGCTCGCGCCCGCTTCGTCGACGCCTTCTGCGAGGCGGGCGCCTGGACGGTGGCCGAATGCGAGCGGATGCTCACGGCCGCGGCCAGCCACGGGCTGCGCCCCAAGCTGCACGCCGACCAGCGCAGTCACAGCGGCGGGGCGATGCTCGCGGCACGTCACCACGCGGTCAGCGCCGACCACCTCGAGCACGCCACCGATGCCGACCTGCAGGCTCTCGCGGCCGCGGGGACGGTCGGCGTGCTCCTTCCCGGCGCCGCCCTCGTGCTCGGCGGACCACCGCCTCCGGGACGCAGGCTGCTGGAGGCGGGAGCGACGGTGGCGATCGCCACCGACTGCAACCCGGGCACCTGCTGGAGCGAGTCGATGCCGCTGATGGTGTCGCTGGCGGTGGCCACCTCCGGTCTCACCCCGGCGCAGGCGTTGCTGGCGGCCACCCGTGGGGGCGCCGCCGGCCTCGCCCTGGACGACCGTGGCGTGCTTCGCGCCGGGATGCGCTGCGACCTGGCGCTGCTCTCCACTTCGCGCTGGCTCGACATCGCCTATCACCTGGGCGGCCCGGTGGTCGCGGCGGTGATCCGCGGGGGCAGGATGGTCGGTCCCGCGCCGGTGACTGCGTAGCCGGGTCGCCGCGATCAGACCGGCGTGCTCGCCCCCGTGAGCCCGGGTCCGCCGGCACTCAGCTGGGCGCGCAGCGCCTCGACGTCGGTGACCGGCGCCTCGCAGGTGAAGTGCCGGCAGACGTAGGCGGCGGGCCGGCCGTCGACGGTGCCACGGTCCTGCATCAGGGGAACCCCGTCGGCGGCGCCCCAGGCGAGGACGCGAGCGGGGTCGAAGCTCTCCCGCACCGCCCGCAGCAGGGCGTGGGTGGCGGCGTCGGCGGGGTCGCCGACGATGGCAACCTCACGCGGGTCGGCGAGAGCGAGGTCGAGTGCCCAGCCGAGGTTGGCCAGTCCCAGTGGCGAGCGCGCCATCGCCGGGGCGAGCGGGCGCACCACCTCCAGGGCGGCATTGTGCCATCGCTCCTCGCCGGTGAAGACATGCAGCCGCAGCATCGCCAGCGCCGCCATCGACTGACCGGCGGGAACGGCGTTGTCGTCGAGGGTGCGGGGACGCACCAGCAGCGGCTCGGCGTCGACGGCGGTGTCGTAGAAGCCCGAGACGGGGTCGTGGAATCGCGCGAGCATCTCGCCGCAGAGGTGCTCGGCCTCACGGAAGAAGGGCGCCTCCCCACCCGCCTCGTAGAGGGTCAGCAGCGCGTCGGCGAGAGCGGCGACGTCCTCGAGAAAGCCGGTGACCTTGGCACGGCCGTCCTTCCAGGTGCGATGCAACACCCCATCGACGACCAGGTGCTCGAGCAGAAAAGCGGCGCAGTGCCGAGCCGCATCGAGATAGTCGTCGCGCTCGAGGACGGCGCCCGACTCGGCCAGAGCGCGCAGCATCAACGCGTTCCACGAGGTGACCACCTTGCCGTCGCGCGCGGGATGGACGCGACGGTCGCGGGCCTGGAGCAGCCGGTGGCGGATGCCGTCGAGACGCTCCCGCAGGGCG
The DNA here is from genome assembly GCA_005880985.1 of Chloroflexota bacterium. Classification (GTDB taxonomy): domain Bacteria; phylum Chloroflexota; class Dormibacteria; order Aeolococcales; family Aeolococcaceae; genus CF-134. The sequence goes on along the minus strand of VBIQ01000004.1, from coordinate 18,018 downwards.
GCGGCGTCGAGACCGAGGGCTTCCGCCACCTGCTCGAGGGGGTAGGGCAGCGAGAGCACGGTGGCGCCGTGCTCGAAGTTGCCGCCGGGCACCACCCCGAAGAGCCGGGCTGCGAAGTTTGCGTCAGCCTCGTCGAGAACATCATGGAGCTGCTCGGGGGTCCAGACGAAGAAACGCCCCTCCTCACCCTCGCTGTCGGCGTCCTGGGCGGAGGCGAAGCCTCCCTCGGGCAGACGCATCTCCCGCAACGCCCAGTCGAGGGTCTCGACACAGACGTGGCGCCAGCGCTCCTCGCCGCTGAGCTGGAAGGCGTGGAGGTACACCGGGGCCAGCTGGGCGTTGTCGTAGAGCATCTTCTCGAAGTGCGGCACCGCCCACCCGCCGTCGACGCTGTAGCGGTGGAAGCCGCCGCCGAGCTGGTCGTAGACGCCGCCCCGGGCCATGCGGTCGAGGGTGATCTCGACCGCGTCCCACAGAGCCCGGTCACCGGTGGCGTGATAGCGGCGGAGCAGCAGGTCGAGCGCGGCCGGATGGGGGAACTTGGGTGCCCGCCCGAACCCACCGGAGCGACGGTCGGTCTGCTCGACCAGGTGCCGGCAGGCCTCCTCCAGCTGGGCCACCGCGATCTCCCCCTCGTCGCGCAGCCGGGGTGGGGTGAGCACCGCCCGCAGCTGCTCTCCGGTGGCGTCGACGGCATCGCGCCGCTCGCGGTAGGCCTGCTCCGCTGCCCGCAGCACATAGGGCAGGCCGCGCGTGTTCATCCGGTCCTCGGGCGGGAAGTAGGTGCCGCCGAAATAGGGAACACCCCTGGGGGTGCAGAACACGGTCATCGGCCAGCCGCCCTGGCCGGTCATCGCCTGCACCGCCTGCATGTAGATGGAGTCGACGTCGGGGCGCTCCTCGCGGTCCACCTTGATGCAGACGAAGAGCTCATTCATCAGGGCGGCGATCGCGGGGTCTTCGAAGGACTCCCGCTCCATCACGTGGCACCAGTGACAGGCGCTGTAGCCGACGCTGAGCAGGATGGGCTTGTCGAGGCGGCGGGCCTCGGCGAACGCCTCATCGCCCCAGGCAAACCAGTCGACCGGGTTGTGCTGATGCTGCAGCAGGTACGGACTCGTCTCCAGGGCCAGCCGGTTGGCCATGCGCCCACGGTAGTCCAGCGGTGGCGGGCAGTGCACGGCCCGCGGCTGGTGTCGGCGGGGCGCCTGCTAGGCTTGCCCGCGCCATGAGCGTGACCATCCTGGTGGGCGGCCAGTGGGGCGACGAAGGCAAGGGAAAGGTCGTCGACCTGCTCGCCGATCGCGTCGACGTGGTGGTGCGCTCGCAGGGCGGCAACAACGCAGGGCACACCGTGGTCAGCGAGGGTCGCGAGTTTCGCTTCCACCTCATCCCCAGCGGCATCCTCTGCCCCGACACGGTGTGCGTGATCGGCCACGGCGTGGTGGTCGATCCCAAGGCCTTCCTGGCCGAGCTGGCGCACATCCAGGCCCAGGGGGTCGACACTCGCAACCTGGTGATCAGCGACCGAGCCCACATGGTGATGCCCTACCACCCGGTGTTCGACCAGCTGGGCGAGCAGCAGCGCGGCGACGACCGCCTGGGGACCACCCGGCGAGGCGTCGGGCCGACCTACGAGGACAAGGTGCGCCGCATCGGCTTCCGCATCGGTGACCTGCAGAAGCCCAAGTTCCTCGAGAAGAAGCTGCGCTTCGTGCTGCGCCTGAAGAACGAGACCCTCACCAGGCTCTACGGCGCCGAGCCCTTCGACGAGCAGGCGATTCTCGACGAGTACATCGGCTACGGCGAGCTGCTCGATCCCTACATCCGCGACATCTATCCGCTGGTGCAGGGAGCGATGGTGGAAGGCCGCCGCATCCTCCTCGAAGGCGCCCAGGGAGTGATGCTCGATCTCGACCTGGGAACCTATCCCTACGTGACCTCGTCGGCGCCGACAGCCGGGGGAGCACTGACGGGAAGCGGTATCCCACCGTCACGGGTCACCAACACGGTGGGCGTGTTCAAGGCATACACCACGCGGGTCGGGTACGGACCCTTTCCCACCGAGCTGACGGGTGAGCTCGGCGAGTACATCCGCGAGGTCGGTGCCGAGTTCGGCACCACCACCGGACGGGCCCGCCGGGTGGGCTGGTTCGACGCCGCGGTGGCACGTTATGCCGTCAACACCAACGGCATCGAGTCGATCGTGCTCACCAAGCTCGACGTGCTCGACACCCTGGAGACGATCAAGATCTGCACCGGATATACGAGCAAGGGCGAGAGGTGGGACCATCCCATGGCCAACATCTCTCACCTGAAGCATGCCGAGCCGGAGTACACCGAGCTGCCGGGATGGATGACCCCGACGCGGCAGTGCCGGTCCTTCGCGGAGCTGCCGGCGCCGTGCCGCGACTATGTCGAGCAGCTGGCGGAGCGATGCGGGGCCTCGATCGACGCAATCTCGGTCGGTCCCGATCGCGAGCAGACGATCATCCGCCGGCCGCTGATCTGAGCCCGAGTCGAGCAGCGCTCGGCCGGCGGCACGGTCAGGTCCCGCTCAGGCGGGCGACGATGGGGGCGGTGGTCTCGGGATCGGCGCGCAGGTCGAAATAGCTGAAGCCATAGCGCTCACGCCGCTCCTGCAGCGTCTCGACGCACTGCTCGACGGTGCCCACCAGCACCCCCGGCGAGGTGGCGACCTCGTCCGCTCCGCTCATGCCGAAGTAGCCGGCGACGCCCTCGAGCGCCTGCCGCGCCGCTTCGGTGGTCTTGGTCACGTTGGTCACGAAGCAGCTGATCTGCAGCTCGTAGCTGTCCGGCTGCCGCCCGGCGGCGAGGGCCGCCTCGCGAACCCAGAGCACCTTCTCGGCGATCGAGTCCGGTCCCAGATCCGCCGCCGCCTCGCTGGTCACCGCACCGGCGCGCATGTTGGCGTTGATGCCCACGATGTCGGCCTCGCGCGCAGCGAGGGAGAGGATGCGCCGTCCTCCGCCACCGATCAACAGCGGCGGATGCGGACGCTGCACCGGCTTGGGGAGCCCGTTGAGTCCGCTGATCCGGTAATGCTCGCCATGGTGATCGACCGGCGCGTCACCGAAGAGACGCTTGATCACCGACACCGCCTCCCCGAGACGGGCGATGCGGACCGCGGCGGTGTCGTAGCCGATGCCGGCGGCGTCGTAGTCACTGCGCATCCAGCCCGCGCCGAGACCGAGCTCGAGCCGTCCCTCGGAGAGCACGTCGATGAAGGCCGCCATGCGATGAGTCATCACCGGGTGGCGGTAGTCGTTGCAGGCCACCAGCGAGACCACGCGCAGCCGCCTGGTCACCGCCACCGCCGCGGTCATGGCGGTGATCGGTTCGAGGGCGCTGGTCTCGGTGAAGTGGTCGACGACGCGGGCGCTGCTGAAGCCCAGGTCCTCCATGCGTCGCAGCGCGTCCTGCCATCGACCTTTCGGCTGCGGTTCTGGGACGGGGCCCATGAAGCGAAAGGGTCGGGTCATGCGCTCACTCCACCGTCAGCACCGCGGCGCCACGCACCTCACCGGTGCGCAGCCGCGCCAGCGCCGCGTTCGCGTCCTCGAGGGGATGCGTCTCCACCTCCGTCCGCACCGGAACCAGCGGCGCCAGGGTCAGGAACTCCTCCCCGTCCCGCCGGGTCAGATTGGCGATCGAGGTCAGGGTGCGCTCCTCCCACAGCAACTCATAGGGAAAGCCGGGAATGTCGCTCATGTGGATCCCGGCGCAGACCACTGTGCCGCCGCGAGTGACGGCGCGGAGCGCCGCCGGAACCAGCTCGCCGGCGGGAGCGAAGATGATGGCGGCGTCGAGCTCCTCGGGTGCCGGTTCCAGCGAGTCACCGGCCCACTCGGCGCCCAGCTGCAGGGCGAACCGCTGTGCCGCCGCATCGTCGCGACGGGTGAAGGCGAACACCCGGCGCCCCTGGTGGCGGGCGAGCTGGATGACGATGTGGGCGGAGGCGCCGAAGCCGTAGAGGCCGAGCCGCTCCGCATCCCCGGTCCGCCGCAGGGCGCGGTAGCCGATGAGGCCGGCGCAGAGCAGGGGCGCCGCCTGCAGGTCGGAATAGCCGGCGGGGATGGGCAGGCAGAAGCGCCGGTCGGCGACGGTCTGAGCGGCGTAGCCGCCGTCGATCTGATAGCCGGTGAAGCGGGCGAACTCGCAGAGGTTCTCGCGCCCGCTGAGGCAGTACCGGCAGGCGCCACACGCCCAGCCCAGCCAGGGAACCCCGATGCGCGCGCCGGGCGAGAGATCGTCGACGCCGGTGCCGGTCGCCGACACCCGGCCGACGATCTGATGCCCCAGGATCAGCGGCAGCTTGGGGTCGGGAAGCTCTCCATCAGCGACATGCAGGTCGGTGCGGCACACCGCGCAGACGCTGACATCGATGAGGACCTCACCGCTGCCGGGCGACGGCGCGCCACACTCCATCAAGCGCAAGGGGGTGCGCTGCGCCTCCAGCACCATCGCCCGCATGGTTCTGTCCGGATCACGCCGGACGGGCGGCGCCGTACACCGCCGCCGCCGCGTCGCCCATCAGCTGGCCGAGCTCGGCCTCCGAGAAGCCGCGCGCGCGCGCCGCCCTCTCGAAGTTGCGCCGCCACTCCGCCACCGGCATGAGCACGTTGAGGTAGGGGCCGTCGGAACCCCAGAGCACGCGGTGAGCGCCGATCTCGTCGACGATGCGTCGCAGGATGGCCAGCAGCTCCTCGGGGTGACGGCTGAACGACGGCTGCCAGCCGGAGAAGTCCATGTAGATGTTCGGCTTGACCGCTGCCAGCGACAGCAGCTGAGGATGCCAGGCAAAGGCGAGGTGGGCGCAGACGATGGTGAGATCGCCGTAGTCGGCGGCGACGTCGTCGACATGCTCGGGCATGGTGTAGCGCGCCTTCATCGGCGATGGCTGATTGCCGGTGTGGAGCAGGACCGGCAGCCCGCGCTCCTGACAGTAGGCGTACAGCGGATGGCACACCTCGTCGTGCGGGAAGAAGCCGGCCGAGCAGTGCAGCTTCAGCCCCTTCATCCCCCAGTCCTCGACCGCCTGGCGGAATGCGTCGAGAGCGCCGTCGCGGCGCGGGTCGATGGTGAAGAGAGGGATGACCCTGCCCGGGTTGGCGCGGGCGACGTCGGCGACCCGCCGGTTCTGCTCGATGACGGGCACCGCGCTCTCACCGGTGCGCAGACCGTAGTCGAGGGCGAGGAAGACGGTGCCGTCGATGCCCGCGGCCTCCATGTCGGCGAGCATGCGCGCGCCTCCGGGGTCGTACACCGAGGCCGCCGCGACGCCCTTGCCGATCTCCAGCGGCTGGCCGGGGAGCTCGGACCCGCCGGCGCGCATGATCCCCTGGTAGGTCCGCCCGATGCCCTCCCACCAGGCGTCGTGGAAGAAGCCGTCCTCGACGAGGTGGTAGTGGGCGTCGATGATCACCGCCAGCCCTCCACACGCGGTCGGCTGCGTGGCCGGGCCATTGTCGGCAACCGGTGACCCCGTCCGCCGCGGTCGCGGCGGCCCGGCGACCGAGTTCTCAGGGCCGGTCGCCGAGGCACCGCTGCTATCCTCCCCGGCGGTTGTGACCCCTCCCCGTCGCTCGACCTCGCCGGGGCCACCGCCCGGCGCCCCGCGACGCCACCGTCCCCGGTCCCGACGCTGGACCGCCTCGGCCGCCGCTGGGGCGACCCTTCTCGCCATTCTGGCGGGTCTTCGGCCGGCCGCTCCCTCGGCCGCCGACAGCCCTTGGGCCGCGTCCAGCTTCCCCGGCCTCGGCGGCGGCCGCGTCTGGAGCCTCGCGGTCGACCCCGCCAACCCGGCGGTGGTGCTGGCCGGCACCGACGGCGGCGTCTACCGCTCCGTCGACCTCGGAGCGAGCTGGCAGACGACCTCGCTGCGGGGCATCCGCGCCTGGAGCGTGGGCTTCGCACCGGGGGCACCCAACGCCGCCTTCGCCGGGCTGTCCGGCCGCGGCGTCCAGCGCACCGACGACGGCGGCGTCAGCTGGGCCGACGCGTCGGCGGGCTTGGGCAACCTCAACGTCCGCGTCCTCGCCCTCGGCCTCGGAGGGCTGGCGGCGGGGACCAGCAACGGGATCGCGGTCAGTGCCGACGGAAAGCAGTGGCATCCGGGCGGCCTGCACGGCTACGACGTCAGCGCCCTGGCGCTATCCGCCAACGAGCCGCAGTTCACCCTGGTCGCCGGGGCCGACGGGGGCAACCTCAACCAGGGCTTCCTCTTCCGCAACAGCGGCGCCGGCGCGTCCTGGGAGGTGCTGCAGCAGGGGCTTCCGAGCTCGGCGATCGTCTCCGCGGTGAGCGCCGGGCCGCTGCCCCAGGGAGGCCCGGTGCGCCCCCTGGCGGCCACCACCACCAAGGGCACCTTCCGCAGCGGGGACGGCGGCAGCACCTGGACCGCAAGCACCGGGCTCCCGTCGGACCAGGTGACGCTGACAACCGCCGCCTTCAGCCCGGCCGACCCCAACCTCCTCTACGGGGGAAGCGACGCCGGCGGCAGCACCGGGGGGGCGCTGTTCCGCTCCACCGACGGTGGCGCCACCTTCGCCCCCGCCGACCAGGGACTCCCCGACGCGCGGCGCAACGTCACCTGCATCGCGGTGTCGGTGGCCGGCGGGCGGCCGCCGGCCGTACTGGTGGGGGTCAACCCGCCGGGCAAGGGCGGTGCCGTCTACCGCGAGCTCGACGCCAGTGCCCCGGCGCCGCCGGCGCTCGGTGCCGAGACAGCCGTCGCCACCCCGGTGCCGGCGACGCCGACACCGGTTCCGACGCCGGTGGCCAGGCCGACCACCACGGCCCCGTCCGCCTCCTCGTCGCTCGCCCTGCGCGCGCTCCGCTACCTGGTCCAATGGCCATTTCCCCTGGCGCCGGAGTTGCTGCTGGTGGTGGTGGTCGCCTACATCCTGCTGCGTTGGCGCCAGCGCTATCTCGACATCGAGGGTCCTCCCTGATGAGCAGCGACGAGTTCGTCTCCGTCGCCGACTGCGTGGCGCGGCTCGACGCGGTCGACTACCTGATCGACCGCGACGCGGCCACCGTCACCTACCTGGCGGCGCGGATGGAGAAGCCGGTGCTGGTCGAGGGACCGGCGGGGGTGGGCAAGACCGAGCTGGCGCGGGCCCTGGCCGGGGCGCTGGGGCGCGAGCTGGTACGGCTGCAGTGCTACGAGGGTCTGGACGAGGCCAAGGCGCTCTACGAGTGGGAGTACGCCAAGCAGCTGCTCTACACTCAGATCCTCCGTGACAAGATCGGCGAGACGGTCGGCGACGCCACCACGCTGCGGGACGCGGTGGAGCGCATCGCCAGCCAGGACGACGTCTTCTTCAGCGACCGCTTCCTGCTGCCCCGCCCGCTGCTGCGCGCCATCCTCTCCGACCAGGCCTGCGTGCTCCTCGTCGATGAGATCGACAAGGCCGACGCCGAGTTCGAGGCCTTCCTGCTCGAGGTGCTCAGCGACTTCCAGGTGACGGTCCCCGAGTTGGGGACACTCACGGCACATACCCGCCCGCTGGTGGTGCTCACCAGCAACAACGCCCGCGAGCTGAGCGACGCCCTGCGGCGCCGCTGCCTCCACCTCCACCTCGACTTCCCCGACGTCGAGCGCGAACGCGCGATCCTGCGGCGGCGGGTGCCGGAGGCGCCGGATGAGCTGGCACAGGCGGTGGCGGCGGCGATGGTGCGGTTGCGTGCCCTCGGCCTGCGCAAGCTGCCGTCGATCTCGGAGTCGATCGACTGGGTGCGGGCGCTGGTCCTGCTGAACGTCGACCGGCTCGACCCCGAGGTGGTCACCTCCACCCTCTCGCTGGTGCTCAAGTACGAGGGTGACGTGCGCAAGGGCCGCGACAACGTGACCGAGCTGCTCAGCTAGATGGACGAGCACATCCTCGGCTTCGTCCGCGCCCTGCGCGCGGCCGGGGTGCGGGTGTCGCCGCCCGAGGCGGGTGACGCGCTGCGGGCGGCGGCAGCGGTCGAGGTCGACGATCGCGACAGCTTCCGGGCAGCGCTGCGCGGCACCCTGGTGAAGCGCGACCTCGACATCGAGCTGTTCGAGGAGCTGTTCGCACGCCACTTCTCGCCCTACGGCAGCCACCACGGCGACGTGCCCGCGGTCTCCGCCGCGGAGAGCGCCCTGCCGCCACTTCCGGCGGAGGTGCTCGACTCCCTCGGCGCCGAGCTGCAGGAGTTGCTCGACCGCCTCCTCGCCGCCGGCGACCTGGAGCTCGTGATGCTGGTGCGGCAGGCGGCGGCTGAAGCCGGGATCGACTCGATGGAGAGCCTTCTCCAGCAGGGGATGATGGGGCGCACCATCCTCGCCGCGCTGGGAGCCGGTGGCAATGCCGACGATGCGCTCGACCGCTTCGCCGCCGCGCTTCGAGATGCCGGCTTCACCGACCACCAGGTGCGTGCCTGGCGCGACCGGATGCGCGAGCAGCTCGACCGCCTGCGCACCACCGTGCGCGGGGTGGTGCGCGACGAGTTCGAGCGCATCGACATCGAGAACCGGCAGCGGCGTCGGCGCTCCCTGCTGGCCGCCTCGGAGCTGGGCGCCGCCTCGGCACAGGAGACCGCCGAGATGACCAGGCTGGTCGAGCGCTTGGGACACAAGCTCGACTCGCTCCCCGAGCTGCGGCGCCGGCCGATGCGGCGAGGAGCCCTCGACATGCAGCGGACCTGGCGTGCCAACCTCTCCAGCGGCGGGGTGCCGTTCAAGATCCGCTGGCAGCATCACCGGCGGCGCCGGCCTCAGGTGGTGGCGCTGTGCGACATCAGCAACTCCGTGCAGGCGACGGTGCGCTTCATGCTGCACTTTCTCTACCGGCTGCAGGACCGCTTCAGCCGGGTGCGCAGCTTCGTCTTCGTCAGTGACGTCGTCGAGGTGACCGAGGAGTTCGTCACCAGCGACGTCGACAGCGCCATCAGCCGAGCGCTTCAGCCGAGCGGAATCGCCTACTACTCGTCGACCAATTACGGCCGCAGCCTGGAGCGCTTCCTGCGCGTCTACCCCGACGCGGTGACGTCGCGAACCATCGTGCTCGTGCTCGGCGACGGTCGGGGGAACTACACGCCGGCGCGCGCCGAGCTGCTCGAGACGCTGTCCAGCCGCGCGCGCCGGCTGGTCTGGTTCAACCCCGAGTCGCGACTGAGCTGGGGACTGGGCGACTCGTCGATGCCGGACTACCTGCCGTTCTGCACCCAGGCAGCCGAGGTGCGCACCCTGGCGCAGCTCGAGGCGGCCATCGACGCCATGGTCACCCCGCCGCAACGGTGAGCCGAATCCACAGGCGGATCCACCGGGCAGCTTTCAATACCAAAGGCTTTCCTTTACAACCTTTTCGCGTGGTCCCACTCGATGCTCGGCAGCGGGTCAGTTAGGCTCGATCAGTACGTTCGGTCGCCCGGCGGCGGCCGGTAGGCCTCTGCAGCGGGCATTGGTTTTTTCATGAGCAGCCCCGATCTTCGGGTCCGCGAGCTCCGCATCGAACTGCCGGCTCCACCGGCTGCGGTGGGCGCCTATCAGCCGGTGACGGTGGTTGGCGACATGCTGTACACCAGCGGCGTCCTGCCGGTGTGGAACGGCGAGCTCCGCTACGCCGGCGTCGTGGGCGACGACCTCAACGTCGCCGACGGAGCCGAGGCGGCGCGGCTGTGCGTGCTCAACCTGCTGGCGCTGCTGCGGCATCACATCGGCTCGCTGGATGCCATCCGCCAGGTGGTTCAGCTGACCGGGTTCGTGCGCAGCGCGCCCGGATTCGGGCAGCAGCCGAAGGTTCTCAACGCCGCGTCGGACCTGCTCTTCCAGGTCTTCGGCGAGCGCGGCCGCCACACCCGCACCGCCCTGGGCACCAGCGATCTGCCGCTCGGCGCCGCGGTCGAGGTGAGCGCCGTCTTCCGCGTCTTCCGCGACCTGGTGGCCCGACCGGTGCCCTCCCAGCCGGTCGCGCGCACCGCCGAGACCACCGCTCCGGCCGGCTGAGCCGCCGGTTCCGCCGGCGACCCGGCGGCGCTCCACTAGTACCCTGGCTCCGTGCTGGCCGACCTGGGAACCCACCTGAGCTATCCGCTCGCCCTGGCTGCCGGGCTGGCCTCCTTCCTCTCACCCTGCGTGTTTCCGCTGGCGCCGGCCTATCTCGCCTACCTCGGCGGCCGCGCCGGCGGCGGCGCGACGGCCATCGAATCCAGTGGCGGGGGCGGGGTGGCGGTGGTGCGCCGCGGGCCCGGCGGGGTCGACCCGCGCGTGTCGCTGCTCGGCAACGGGGTGGCCTTCGTGCTCGGCTTCAGCTGCATCTTCATCGCCTTCTTCTATGTCCTGGTCGCGCTCCGGGTCACCCTGCTCATCCACCACCAGCAGACCGTCAACCTGGTTGCCGGGCTGATCATCATCCTGCTGGCGCTGCAGACCCTCGGGCTCCTCCGCATCGGACTGCTGATGCGCGAGCAGCGGTTGCACCTCTCGCCGCCCGGCGCCGGGCTCCTTCCATCCTTCCTGCTCGGCGTCACCTTCGCCGCCGGGTGGACCCCCTGCATCGGACCCCAACTGAGTGCCATCCTCACCGTCGCCTCGGGAGGCGACTTCAGCGGGCTGCCGGTGATGATCGTCTACTGCCTGGGACTGGCGGTGCCCTTCCTGCTGATGGCGGCGCTGGCCGACCGGTTGCAAGGGGTGATCCGCGCGGTCAACCGCCACCTCCGCGTCATCAACCTTGTCGCCGGTGCCCTGCTGCTGGTCTTCGGAGTACTGCTGATCACCAACCACTTCACCTTCTTCAACCGCTTCGCGGCGCAATCGCCGTTCGACCTGTGAGCCCGCCCGTCCGCACCATCGATCTCCGCGGCGTCGGCTGTCCGCTCAACTATGTCAAGACGCGGGTGGCGCTGGACGCGGTCGAGGTCGGTCAGACGATCGAGGTCTGGATCGACACCGGCGAGCCGGAGGAGAACGTGCCCCGTTCGTGCGTCGAGGACGGACACCCGGTGCAGCTGGTCGAGCGCGACCCCGCCGGCTTCGTGCGCGTCATCGTGTCCCGGGGAGAGTAACCGTGTCCGCTGCGGCAAGCGGTAGGGACACCGTGACGGTGGTGCCCTTGCCCTCGACACTCTCGATGGCGACCTCGCCGTCCATCGCCTGGGCCAGGCCCTGGACGATGCTGAGGCCCAGCCCGCTGCCGCCCTCCTCGCGAGCCCGGGTCTTCTCGCCGCGGTAGAAGCGCTCGAAGACGTGGGGCAGGTCGGTGGCCGGGATGCCCGGGCCCTCATCACGGACACGAACCACACCGCGTCCGTCCTCCCGCGCGGTCGCCCAGGTCTGGGCTGCGCCCGGGGCGTACTTGCACGCGTTGCTCAGGATGTTGCGGAGGATGGTGGTCAGCGCCTCGTGGTCGGCGCGGACCAGCAGCGGTGCCGCCGGCAGGCTGCGGCTCAGCTGATCCGGCATCCCGGCGACGCCGTCGTCGAGCACCGACGAGACCACCTCGCCGAGGTCGACGGGCTCGCGGCTGAGCGCGCGCTGGGCGTCGATGCGCGCCAGCGTCAGCAGGTCGAGGACGAGAAGGCGCATCCGATCCGCCTCGCGCCCCATCGCCTCCAGGGCGGCGTCGAGGGCCGCGGGGTCGCTGACCGCGCCGCGACGGATGACGTCGATGAAGCCCTTGATGCCGGTCACCGGGGTGCGCAGTTCGTGGGAGGCGTCGGCGACGAATCGGCGCATGCGGCCCTCGGAGTCGGCCCGGGCGGCGAAGGCGGCTTCGATGCGGTCCGCCATGTCGTCGAAGGCCTGGGCCAGGGTGCCGACCTCGTCGTCGCGCGGAGCCAGGCGGCTGCGGGCGCGCAAATCCCCCCCGGCCAGGGCGCGGGCCGTCTGGGTGAGACGGCGGAGCGGTTGCAGCGCACGGCCGGTCAGCAGCAGTCCTGCAAGCAGCGCCGCCACCAGCACCGCCACGTCGCCGAGCGCGAGCCGGCGCCGCTCGCTGGCGAGGACGTCATCGATCGAGCGGGTGGACGCCGACACCTGGGCGACAGCGGTCACCGGACCCGAGGCGGAGGTGCCGTTGCTGTGAACCGGCAGCGCGGTGACCAGTTGGGGACCGGCGGTGCTGTCCAGCACCTGCTCCGGCGGTGACGCACCGCCGGCAACGCCGCTGAGACTGGCCGGGTCGAGCCGCGGGATGCTGCCCGACGGCACCCCGCCGGCGAAGGCGATGGGATTGAGTCCGCGGTTGTAGACGACGACGGCCACGGTGTGTCCCGAGGCCACCGACACCGCGCAGGCGAGCGACTGGGCGAGCAGGACCGGGCGGGTGCCACCACGCAGCACCACGTTGGTGTCGCGGACGCAGAGGGTCTGGGCGGCGCGGAACTCGTTGGCCGGCTGGCGCGGCGCGGTGGGGCTCGGCGCCGTCGCCCCCACGCTCAGGGTGCGCACCAGCAGCCGCTCGCCCTCGCCGATGTCACCGCGCAGGGTGTCGACGCGGTTGCCGAGGAGGCTGCGCTGCAGCGACTCGTACTGAAAGGCGCCCAGGGCCGCGAGCAGCAACGCCAGCAGGACGAGGAAGGTGAGTGTCAGCCGCCAGCGCAGCGTGCCCAGGGCGCCGCGCAGGGCCGCGAGTCGTGCGCCCGTGGACTACGCCTCCGTGGCCGCCGCAGCCCGGCAGCGCAGCCGGTAGCCGACACCGCGCACCGTCTGGATGCGCTGATGGGCGGTGTCGCCGAGCTTCTGCCGGAGGTAGCGGATGTAGACCTCGACGTTGTTCTCGTCGCCGAAGAAGTTGTAGCCCCAGACCTCGTCGAGGATGCGCTGGCGTGGCAGCACCTGGTCGGCGTTGAGGGCGAGGAAGTGCAGCAGGTCGTACTCGCGGACGCTGAGCTCCACCAGCCGGTCGCCCAGACGCACCTCGCGGGTGGCGGTGTCGATGGAGAGCTCGCCGGCGCTGACCACCCGGGTCAGGTCGGGTTGGCGGCGGCGGAGCACGGCACGGATGCGCGCCAGCAGCTCGTTGAACTCGAAGGGCTTGACCAGATAGTCGTCGGCGCCGAGCTCGAGCCCCTGGATCCGGTCGGTTGTCTCGTCGCGGGCGGAGAGGATGATGACGCCGCGGTTGCGGTCGCCGGCGAGCGCTCGGCACAGCTCCCAGCCGTCCATGCGCGGCATCATCAGGTCGAGCACCACCAGCTGCGGCTTGAACTCGTCGACAGCGCGCAGGGCGGCGCGGCCGTCCCCGGCGGTGCGCACGTCGAAGCCCTCGTGCCGCAGGCCGAGGGCGATGAAGTCGGTGATGCTCTGCTCGTCGTCGACCACGAGCACTCTGGCGGGCTCGCCCACCGGCCGAGTATAGGGTCGGTCCTGCCGAACCCAGACCCCGCGTGACGAACTTCTCAGCGGCTTCTCAATCTCGTCGCTGCGCCGCGCTCTGGACGCCCGCCGGCACTCCCGCGGCCGGCGCCTCGTGGACCACCGCACCGTCCTTGATCACCAGGCGGATGCGCGCCGGTTCGGCGAGTATGCCGATGTCCGCCAGCGGATCGCCGGCGACCGCGACCAGGTCGGCTACTCTGCCGGGCTCGAGAGTCCCCAGCTGGGTGTCGCGCTTCAGCAGCTCGGCGGCGGTGCGGGTGGTGGCGACGATCGCCTGCATCGGCGTCATCCCGTTCTCCACCATCAGGCGCAGCTCGCGCAGGTTGCGGCCGTGAGAGCCGACCCCGCTGTCGGTGCCCATGGCGATGCGAACGCCGCCCTCGACCGCCGCCCGGAACGACTGCCGGTGGCGCTCGATCAGCCGGCGGGCCTTGTCGATCATCGCCTCCGGGATGGCGCCGGGATCGTCCTGCACCGTGGCGATGACATCGTGGGGGGCCACCAGGGTGGGGACGAGGTAGGCGCCGCGCTCGCGCATCATGGCGATCGCCTCCTCGTCGAGCAGGCAGCCGTGCTCGATGCTGATCACCCCCGCGCGCAGCGCGTTCTTGATGCCTTGCGCCGACATCGCGTGGGCCATGCAGCCCTTGCCGTGGATCCCCGCCTCGTGGACGGCGACCGCGATCTCCTCGACGGTCAGCTGCGGGGTGTCGGGGAGGTCACCCGGCGAGAGCACGCCGCCGCTGGTGCAGAGCTTGATCCAGTCGGCGCCGGCACGAAGGATGGCGCGCACCGTGTGGCGCATCGCGTCCGGGCTGTCGACGACGCCCGGAGGCACATCGGGCAGGCCGTCCCCGCCCAGCGGAAGATGCATGCCGCAGGGCATGTAGGGATCGGCATGACCACCGGTCTGGCTGATGATCTGGACCGACACCGCCATGCGTGGGCCGGGGAAGAAGCCGCGCTCCACCGCGAGCTTGACGCCAGCCGGGGTGAGGCCCGCGTCGCGGATGGTGGTGACGCCAGCGCGCAGGGTGTCGCCGGCGTTGGGAACGCAGTGCAGCAGGTCGAGGGTCGGTGGGGTCATCAGGATGCGCGTCAGGTTCATCCCCGACTGCATGCCGACGTGGACGTGCATGTCCATCAGCCCGGGCAGCACCGTCAGGTCGTCGCCCTCGATCACCTCGATGCCGGCCGGGATGGACACCTCGCGGCGGCTGCCGGCGGCGACGATCCGCGCGCCGTCACAGACAACGGCGGCGTCGTTGATGGGGTCCCGGCCGCTGCCGTCGATCAGCCGGTCGGCGACGACGGCGACAGCCATGCGGCGAGCGCCCTGCTAGTCGGCCTTGCCGTAGATGAAGCCGGCGATGGCGGGATCGTTGTCGCTGAGCACGCGCCGGCTGACCCGGTTCCAGCCGCCCCAGTTCATCTCCGAGATCAGGAAGGAACCGGCGGGCACACCACCGTCGGGACCGACCGCCTCGACGTAGGCGACATGGCCGTACGAGCTCGCTCCCCCGGCACCGGGATGCCACACCGCGACCGCGCCGACCTGGGGGTAGTGGCCCTCGGCGTAGCCGTAGGAGCGCGCGGCCGAGAGCCACTGGCCGGCGTTGCCGAACCAGGGGATGCAGCGGCGGGTGGCAACGTAGTACGTGCACTGACCGTAGGAGAAGTGGTTGCCGCACGGGCCGGAATGGTCGGCGGGCCCGCTCGACCCCTGGTCGAGGCTGGCCAGCTGGGTGGCCACGCCGCGGGCCTGCCAGTTGAGCGAACGCATGCTTGCGTCGCGCTGGGCAACCGCCGCCATCAGCTGGTTGTTCTGCTGGCTGAGCCGCGCTTCCTGGGCCTGCGCGGCGGCGAACTGGGTCTGCAGCGCGGCTCGCTCGCGGACGAGCGCGGCCTCGCGGTCGGCGACGGTGTGCTGCAGCTGGGTCAGCTCGCTGGCGATCCGCTGCGTGGCCTGCAGCCGGTCGACCGCCTGGCTGAAGCTCTCCGAGGAGATGATCGCCCCGGCGAAGCCGTCCTGGCCTCCGGTCTCGTACGTGGCCCGGAGCATCGACGCCAGCTGGCTGCGGGCGGTGAGCATGGTCTGCTGGTCATCGGCGATGTGCCGCGAGAGCGACTGGAGCTGGGCGTTGGCGGCGGCCAGGCGACGGCGGGCGTCGGCCAGCTGCTGCTGGAGGTTGGCCAGGGCCTGCTCGCTGGCGAGGAACTGGGACATGGCGCCCGCGCGGCCCGTATTGAGGGAGGAGAGCTGGCTGACCAGGCCGGCGCGGGGGTCGGAGGGGGGAGGCGCCGATTGAGCCGATGACGACTGGGGGGCGACGGCGGCGGCCAGGAGGCCGGCCGACGTCACGAGCAAGGTGAGCTTTGCGGTACCCCGCAATACACCACCTCCATTGTCCTTGGAGCTGATGACCGCCAGGGCGTGGGGCCACCGGCGCGGAGACGTCCCGCCGGCCCCCCGCGCCAGAATGATCCGGCGGAGGGTACCCGACCCAGGGCGGTCGCGTCAAACGGGTCGTCGGCCGCCTCCCGGCCAGCCCCACGCCCGGCTGGGGGATCGCGCAACCGGGGCCCGGTAGACTGCCCCGACATCGTGGGGTTGACCTTGTGAGGACCCTCGCGGTCCGGCGCCCGGGACCGCTGGTCGCCATCGCCTTCGCCTACCTGACGGCGGCGTCGGGAGTGATGATCTGGCGCGGCATCTCGGTGTCACCCGACTACCTGCTGCTGCTGATGGTGCCGATCGCGCTGCTCAGCGGCCGCTTCCTCCGCTTCCTCGGCGACTGGGTGCCGTTCGTCGCCATCTTTCTCGGCTGGGAGGCGATGCGGGGGATCGCCCCCAAGACCGGCATCGCACCCCACATCGGCGACCTCGCCTCGGCGGAGACCTGGGTCTTCGGCGGCCATGTCCCGAGCGCGGTGCTGCAGCAGGCGGTGCACGCCACCGCGCTGCGCGGCGCCTTCGACTATCTCGCCACCGTTCTCTACTTCTCCCACTTCGTCTTTCCGCTGACGGTCGGGATGGTCCTGTGGTTGGTGAACCGGCGCCAGTTCCTGCGCTACACGACCGCGCTGCTGGGCATGGCCCTGGTCGCCTTCATCGTCTTCCTGCTGGTGCCGACAGCGCCGCCGTGGTGTGCCGCGGGACCGGCATCGGGACGCAGCCTCGCCGTCTGCAACCACGCCTACGTGTCAGGTTTCCACACCATCATCGGGACAACCCTGCCCAGCGCGGTCAGTCCCTACTACAACTCGCTCAATCCCAACCCGGTGGCGGCGCTGCCATCGCTGCACGCCGCCTTCCCCTTCCTGGCCTTCCTGGCGCTGCGTCCTGTCTTCCCCCGCGGCGCCTGGGCGGCGTTGGGGTGGTCGCTCGCGGTGTGGTTCAGCGTCGTCTACCTCGGCGAGCACTGGGCCATCGACGTCTTCGCGGGAGTGTTGATGGCAGCGCTGGCGTGGACGGTGCTGATGCGACTGGTGGTGCCGCGGGTGCCCGCCCTGGGGTCGGAGCCCGCCACGACCGCACCGCCGAGCCCCGCCGAGGCGGGGGCCGAGAGCATCGCGGTTGCCTGAAGCGCGCGACCGCGACCAGTTGCGACTGCTCGCCGGTCTCGGGGCAGCCGAGATGCATGCCCACACCACCGCGAGCGACGGCATGGTGACGGCCGCCGAACTGGTGACCGCCGCCGCCGCCATCGGGCTCTCGGTGATCTGCATCACCGACCACGACACCATTCCCTCGATCGACCAGGCCCGCGAGACGGGCGCCCGCCTCGGGGTCGAGGTGGTGGCAGGCGAGGAGGTCACCACCTCCCTTCCCCTCGGCATCCACGTGGTCGGCCTGTTCCTGGAACGACCGGTGCGCATGGGGATGTCGCTCGAGGACACCGTCGACGCCATCCACGATCACGGCGGCCTGGTGATCCTCGCCCACCCATTCATGCCCACCCTCTTCGCATCGGTGTCGCCCCGTCGCGCGCTGCGCCTCATCGACCGCCGCTCCGTCGACGGCATCGAGCTGCGGCACACGCAGTGGCTGACCCCGCGGGGCCGCGACCAACTCGACCGCTTCTACGCCGGCAACCGAGAACGCGTCGGGGCCGCGCTGGGGGCGGGCGACAGCCATTTCGGCACCCGCGACCTGGGGCGGCTGGTGACCACCTTCCCGGGCCGCACCGCCGCCGATCTGCGTCATGCCATCGAGGAGCGCAGCACCGCCCCGCTGCGCGGGGTCCAGCCCGCACCGCCGACGCTTGGGATGCGTCTGGCACAGCAGCGTCGCGCCTTGCTGTGGCTCCCCGGTGAGCGCCGCGCCGGACGGGTCGGCCGTGGCGTGGGCCCGCGTCGAGACGGCGAGGCGCGGGCGGCGAGCGCGGCCGGAGGCGCCGGCCCGCGGGGGTAGACTCCGGAGCCGGGCCCGCTTAGCTCAGTTGGTAGAGCAGGGGACTCTTAATCCCTTGGTCACAGGTTCGAGTCCTGTAGCGGGTACCAAACTCAGCTGTGCTAATCCGGCTGACGCTGGACAAACGACCTTCGGCTGAAGCTTTACGCAGCTTCGGGTGAGGGTTTACAGCTACTTCGGCTGACGCTTGACACTCCCTCACATGAGGGAACTAAGCGTGGCTGAGCAGCGG